>NZ_OY284433.1:0-1200000 GCF_958304185.1 uncultured Erythrobacter sp. | reverse complement strand
CTATCTTGATCTGCTGAGCCAGGTGGTGCTCGATCATGGCGGCGTGATCGATAAGTTCGTGGGCGATGCGGTGGTGGCTT
The DNA here is from genome assembly GCF_958304185.1 of uncultured Erythrobacter sp. Classification (NCBI taxonomy): domain Bacteria; kingdom Pseudomonadati; phylum Pseudomonadota; class Alphaproteobacteria; order Sphingomonadales; family Erythrobacteraceae; genus Erythrobacter; species uncultured Erythrobacter sp. The sequence goes on along the minus strand of NZ_OY284433.1, from coordinate 1,199,920 downwards.
TCTGGGGTGCGCCGATCAGCCGTCCGGACGATGGCACACGGGCCGCGCGCGCGGGCTATGCGATGTGGCAAGCGGGCGAGGCGTTCCGGCGTGAGGTGGCAGCGATGGATGCCAGCCTGCCTCCCATCGGCAAGACCCGCGTCGGTCTCCACTTCGGGGAGGCGGTGATCGGGAACTTTGGCGGAGCGACCCGCATCCAGTATACTGCGCTCGGCGACTCAATGAACACGGCTGCGCGGCTTGAGGCGGCCAACAAGGCGCTCGATTCAGCGGTGATGGCAAGCCGCGAATTCGCTGAGGCTTCGGGGCTCGACTGGTGGCGGCCGATGGGGCGGGTGCAATTGCGCGGGCGGGCGCGGGCGGTGGATCTGTTTGAACCCGCGCCCGATTTCCCGGCCGAAGATCGCACGCTGCTGGCTGAGGCTTGCAAGCTCGCCGCGACGGACCGCGCTGTTGCGCTGCGGTTGGCGCAGCAGGTGGCGGCGCGCCACCCTGACGATACAGCGTTGAGCAATCTTGCAAGGCGCATGGAAGCAATGGACGAGGGAGGAACCTATGTTCTCGGATAACATGAAATCGCGGCTGACGGCGCTCGCTTTGGCGGGAGCGGCGCTGGCGCTGCCGGTTGCGGCGATGGCCGGGGTGGTGGTGAAATCCACCGGCCCCTCCTCGACCAAGTACCCGGTTGGCACCAAGGTTGATGACAATGCCTCGATCACGCTGAAGGCGGGGGATGTGATCACCGTGCTCACCGCAGACGGCACGCGCGTCATCAAGGGGGCTGGCACTTTCCGCGTGGGCGACCGTCCGCAGGTCGCTGCTGACCGCTTCGCCTCCCTCACCCGCAAGCGCGCCGCCACCCGCGTGCGGACCGGGGCCGTGCGCGGCGAGACTGACGAGAACCCGACCAATCCCAGCCTGTGGTATGTCGACGTTACCCGTTCGGGCACGATCTGCCTTTACGACCTTGCCACCGTGCGCCTGTGGCGGCCCGGCACGCCCGGCACCAGCACCTACCGGATGTTCAACCGCGAGAATGGTGCAGCCGTCGATGTCACATTCGACGACACGGTTATGATCGCTGCGCTTGATCCGGCGCGCCTGCCGATCGTCGAGGGCGCGCCCTACACCATCACCGGGCCGGACAACGCCACCAGCGCGCAGATCGATTTCGTGCTGCTGCCCGAAGATTACGAGGCGCCCGATGCGCTCGCTGAAGCGCTGATCGCCAAGGGCTGCACGGTGCAGCTCGAAGCGCTGGCCTCCAGCCTAGAGGCGTCGGCCGAAGCCAGCGGGGGCTGAAACCGCATTGCCTGTTGCATCCCGGCCCCAAGCTTGGGACAAGGGGGGCAGGGGTCGGCCATACGGGGGAATCGGTAGGCGGACGATCAAACCAGACGCAGGGTTACAAGCATCGCATCGGGGCGAGTGCTAGCCTGTTACGGTTTAGGGCAATCCGGCTCTCGGGCATCTCAGGGGGATGGGATGAGGCGATTTTGGGCGGATGTGATCACAGGCCTTGCGCAGCGGCGGGGAGCCTTGCGCGTCGCGGCGGTGTTCGCAATCGCCGCGCTCTACCCTGCCTCTGTCGCTATCGGTAACGGCACATTCGAAGGCGTCGCCAGCTGCGCCGGATCGACCTGCCACGGCCGGGCCGAAGGCAATGGCGCGGTTGTCCAGCAGGACGAGATCGCGACCTGGCAGGAACCTTCATCCCCCAGCGGCGCCCATTCCCGCGCCTATGCCGTGCTCGGCGGCCGGCGCGGCCAGCAAATTGCAGCGAGCCTCGGGCTGGGTAATGCGCAATCGGCCCCGGCGTGCCTCGGATGCCATTCCACCAATGTCCCCGCCGGTCAGCGCGGTGCGAAGTTCACTGTCACCGACGGGGTCGGGTGCGAAAGCTGCCATGGGCCTTCGGGCGGGACATGGCTGGCAGAGCACTATGCGCTGCCCGCCACCCATGCCTCGAACGTCGCGGCCGGGCTGACGCCGCTCGACAACCCCAAGGCGCGGGCCAACGTCTGCCTCGATTGCCATTACGGATCATCCAAGCCGGGCCAGTTCGTCACCCATGCGATGATGGCCGCGGGCCACCCGCGCGTCTCGTTCGAGCTTGATCTGTTCAGCGCGCTTCAGCAGCACCACAATATCGACGGCGATTACACCGCGCGAAAGGCTACGCCCAATTCAGTGCGGTTCTGGGCCGTGGGGCAGGCCGAGGCGGTGCGCCGCGCGACAAGCCTCTTCGCGCAGCCCAAATTCGCTTACGAGGGCGCCTTCCCGCAGTTCTATTTCTACGATTGCCATTCGTGCCACCGGACGATCACCGATGGCCCGCAGCGCAAGCTCACCTTCGAGACCAATCCCGCGCGGCCGATCCCATTTGGCAACCCGCCGTTTAATGATGAGAACATGATCATGCTCCAAGCGGTCGCAGGCGCGCTGGTGCCGGGCGAGGCGGCGAAGTTCCAAAATGCCGCGCGCGGCTTCCACGCAGCGATGGGGCAAGGGCCGGGCGAGGCGCGTGCCGCTGCGCAGGCCTTGTCGGCCCATGCGGGGGTCTTGGCCGATGCATTGTCGGCTCGTGCCTACGCCGATGCAGACGCTTTCAAGGTGATCGCGATCATTGCAGGTGAGGCGACGACGCCGCGCTTTACCGACTATGCCGGATCGGTGCAGGCGGTGATGGCGGTCGACACGCTGCTCAATGCGCTGGTGCGCGAAGGCCGGGTGACACAGGGCGCAGCGGCAGGCATCCGCGGCGATATCGCCCGGGCATACAAGGCGGTGGAAGAACCCAACGCCTATCGCCCGGCCGATTTCCGCGCTGCGCTCAAATCGGCCAGCGGCGCGATTGGCAGGCTGCAATAGCCATGCGCAAGGGTGGGACATTCTGGGTTGCGGCAAGCGCCTTGGTGCTCGCCTCCTGCGGGGGTGGGGGCAGCAGCTCGGGTGGAGGCGGCGCGACCGGCGGTGGGCCCGCGCCGACTCCCACGCCGCCGCCTGCCGGGCAGGTGTTTTCCGTCCCTGCCGCCGAAAGTCTCACCAGCGCGGAGGTCGGCACGATTATCGCTCAGGCCGCCGCCGAAGCGCGGGCGCGCGGAGTGGCGGCGACCATTGCGGTGACGGATCGGGTGGGCAATGTGCTAGGCGTCTTCGCCATGCCGGGAGCCGCACCCACCGCGCGCATTCCCTCCGCGCCCGATGGCACCAATCAGGACGCGCAGGGCCTCACCATCCCGAGCGCCGGAGCGGCCATCGCCAAGGCGATCACCGGCGCCTATCTTTCGAGCGGCGGCAATGCCTTTTCCAGCCGCACGGCGAGCTTCATCGTGCAGGAACATTTCCCACCTGCGCCGACCACCGCAGGCTTGGAAAGCGGCCCGCTGTTCGGGGTGCAGTTCAGCCAGCTGCCCTGTTCCGACCTCGCCGCGCGGGCGAGCGACGGCTTCATTGGTCCCAAGCGTTCGCCGCTGGGCCTCGCAGCCGACCCCGGCGGCTTCCCGCTCTACCAGAACGGCGTGGTGGTCGGCGGCATCGGGGTGATCGCTGACGGCAGCTACAGCTTCGACCCCAACGTGCTCGACCGCGATGTCGATCTGGACGAGGCGATTGCGCTCGCCGGGACGGTGGGCTTCGAAGCCCCGATCAACATCCGCGCCGACCGCATCACCGCCGACGGCACATCGCTGCGTTACACCGACGTCGAGTATAATCAGATCAGCAATGTCGCAGGTGCCAGCTTTGCAGGAACGGCGGGCGCATTGGTGCCGGTGACCGGCTATTACATGGGCACGGCGCTGCTGGCGGGCGCGACCTATGGCAGTGAGGCTTCGGGCGTGCGCGCCTCGACGTCAGCGGAGTTCGCCAACCGCGATGCCTTCGTGCTGTCGAACGGCGCGGGGGCGAACCGTTTTCCGGTGCGCGGCGGAACGGACGTGGGCGATGTGGCGAGCCCGCTGACCGCCGCAGAGGCGCGGGTGATCCTCGAAGAAGCCTTCACTGTGATGAGCCGCGCGCGGGCGCAGATCCGCCAGCCGCTCGACAGCCGCGCGCAGGTGACCATCAGTCTGGTCGATACGCGGGGGCAGGTGCTGGGCCTTGTGCGCTCCCCCGATGCGCCGATCTTCGGCATCGATGTGAGCTTGCAGAAGGCGCGGACGGCCAATTTCTTCTCGGGCGCATTCGCCGCCAATGAATTGCTGGCGGCTGGCGGAGAAGTGCCGCAGTTCGTTGCCCGAACGCGCTCGTTCCTCGGCGATCCTACGGCGCTGACCGGCGGCTTCGCCTTCTCCGACCGCGCGGGCGGCAACCTGTCGCGGCCCTACTTCCCCGATGGCGAGGTAGGGCAGCCCAACGGCCCGCTGTCACGCCCGATTGCGCAGTTCAACCCGTTCTCGACCGGGCTGCAAAGCGCGTTGATCGTGGGCAATCTCGCGCAGCATCTCGCATTCGTCACCGGAGCCAGCGCGCAGGACACCCCGCGTATTTGCACTAGCCTGCCGCAAGTCACGGCGGGCGCGACGCGGCTCGACAATGGCATCCAGATCTTCCCCGGATCGGTGCCGGTCTATCGCGGCAATGTGCTGGTTGGAGGCATCGGGGTTTCGGGCGACGGGATCGATCAAGACGACATGATCAGCTTTCTCGGCCTCAACAATGGCGCGCTGCGGGCCGGTGGCGGGCTGAGCAACGCACCGAACGCCATTCGCGCGGACCGGATCGTGGTCGCGGTCGGCTCTCGGCAAGTGCGGCTGCGCTACGTCAATTGCCCGTTTGCGCCGTTCCTCGATACGGCCGCGCAGAACGTGTGCGAGGGGCTCTAGATGGGCTCGCTGCTGCCCGCTCTGCTGCTGCTTCAGGCAGCCCCGCCGCCTGAGGACATGAAGCCACCGCCCGCGCCGCCCGGCGAAGAACCGTCGCAGGACTGGGAGCAAGATGTCCCCCCGGTCGATCCCGACATCATCGATGGCCGCCAGCGCCCCGGCTACACGCCTGCGCTGCCCGAGCGGATCGAGCAAAGCAACGAAGGTGCCATCCGCGCACCGCCGCCCAGCGCCTTTCCGACCGACCAACTGCCCATCCCCGATCGCTGGCGACTGATCGAGAGCCTTGGGCTGGTCAAAGAGAACCTGCTCGATCCTTACAACCAGAACACCTACAAGGGCGACCGGCCGATCAACCGTGCCAAGGTGCCGTGGCTGCCGATCAAGGAAGACGACTGGTTCTTCGTCGCCAACCTCATCAGCGATAGCGTGTACGAACCGCGCACCTTCCCCATCCCCGTCGGCGTTCAAACCACCGAAGACCCTGACCGCAATGACGTGTTCGGGAACGACTTCAGCCAGGTCTTCAGCCAGACCTTCATCGCCGGTTTCGCGCTGCTAAAAGGCTCGACCACCTTCAAGCCGCCGAGCATCGAATACCGCGTCACGCTGGCTTACAACGTCAACTATGTCGACGTGCCCGAAAGGCGCGTGCTGTTTGTGGAACCCTCGCGCCCGTCGCACCGGCTCGACCATTTCCTCGGGGTGCAGGAAGCCTTCGTCGATTACCACTTCAGCCAGTTCGACAATGACCGGTTCGACTTCATCTCACTGCGCGCGGGCATCCAGCCGTTCCAGTCGGATTTCCGCGGCTTCCTGTTCAACGATCAGCAGCTAGGCGTGCGCCTGTTCGGCTCGCGCGACAACAACCGCTTCCAGTTCAATCTCGGCGCGTTCTGGCGGCTAGAGAAGGACACCAATTCCGGCCTCAACGCGATCCTGCGCAGCCCGCGGGATGATTTCGTGTTCGTCGCCAATGCCTATCGTCAGGACTTCCTGATCCCGGCGCTGACCAGCCAGATCACCGTGGTCTACAACATGAACCGCGAGGCGGACGACATCCAGATCGACACCAACGGCTTCCCAGTCCGCCCGGCCTTGCTCGGCACACTGCGGGGCCGGGAATATGACGCGGTCTATCTCGGCTACAATGTTGACGGGCGGCTGGGGCGGGTAAACCTCACCGGCAGTTTCTACTGGGCGCTGGGGGAGGACCGGAACAGTTTCTTCACCGATCGCCCCGCCAATATCAACGCGCAGTTTGCGGCGGTTGAGGCGAGTTACGACCGCAACTGGATGCGTTTCCGCCTGTCTGCCGCCTATGCCAGCGGGGACAGCGATCCCTATGACGACACCGAAGGCGGGTTCGACGCGATCTTTGAAAACCCGGTCTTTGCGGGCGCGGATACGTCCTACTGGATCCGCCAGACCATCCCCTTTGCGGGCGGGGGCAGGGCGGTCAGCATCAACGGCAGAAATGGCCTGCTGAATTCGCTGCGCAGTTCCAAGGAGCAGGGGCAGAGCAATTTCAACAACCCCGGCCTGATCCTCGCCGGAGTCGGGGCGGATTTCGATCTGACGCCGCAGTTTCGCCTGTCGGCCAACGCCAATCACCTGTGGTTCGAGAACACCGCGACGCTGCAAGTGCTGCGCAACGAAGGCTCGATCCCGCGCGAGATCGGCTTCGACCTATCGGCCGCCGCGATCTGGCGGCCCAAGGCCAATCAGAACCTCGTTTTTCGCCTGTCTGCCGCGACACTTGTTGCAGGCGACGGCTTCAAGGACCTGTTCACCGCGCGCGGCGGCGGACAGGAGTTTGTTTCGATCCTCGCCAACGTGGTGCTGACCTACTGATGTTGAAGCTTGGCCAATCTCTCACCCGACACTTCGCGCTACTGGCTGCGGCGCTGGTGCTCGCTGTGTCACTGTTCGCAGGCGCTCCGCAGGCGGCGGACAAGGAAAAGCCGGTCAAGCGCGATTACACCGCCGTCTTCGCGCCGCCCGCGCCGCAGCGGCAATCAGTCGCCGAGATGAATGCCAAGTCCGAAGGCTGCAACACCTGCCACGTCAAGACCGACGCGCCGACCATGCACGTCTCACCCGCAGTGCGGCTGGGTTGCACCGATTGCCACGGCGGCAACCCCAAGGTGCGCGGCAATTCCGAGCTTCCCCACGATCACCCCGATTACGTCGCCGCCCGCGACACCGCCCACGTGCTGCCGACATATCCTGACAGCTGGCACTTCCCCTCCTCGGCCAACCCGAAGCGGTCCTACACCTTGCTCAACAAGGAAGCGCCGGAGTTCGTGAAGTTCGTGAACCCCTCCGACTACCGCGTGGCGCGCGAGGCCTGCGGGTCGTGTCACATTCAGTCGATCGAGGCGGCGGAACGCTCGATCATGGCGTCAGGCGCGATGCTGTGGGGCGGGGCGAGCTACAATAACGGGATTCTGCCGTTCAAGAATTACCTGCTGGGCGAGGCCTACACCCGCGATGGGTTGCCCGCGAAGATCACCTCGCCCGGCGCGGGTCCAGGGGGCGTGTTGTCGGAAGATCAAGTCGCTCGCGGCGTTTTGGCCGAGATGTATCCGCTCCCCACCTGGCAGGTGATCCCGCCAGGCGATGTGTTCCGCGTGTTCGAACGCGGCGGTCGCACGATCAACTCGCAGTTCCCCGAGATCGGCCTGCCTAACCCGAGCGGCGCGATCCAGCGGCTCGAAGAGCCCGGTCGGCCCGACCTCAAGCAATCCAATCGCGGCCCCGGCACGGGTCTGCGCGTGGCGATCCCGGCGCTTAACATTCACAAGACCCGCCTCAATGATCCTTTCACGTGGTTCCTTGGCACCAATGACCAGCCGGGCGATTACCGCCATTCAGGCTGTGCGAGCTGCCACGTGGTCTATGCCAATGACCGCGAGCCACGCCACTCGCTGATCTATGCGCAATACGGGCGTGACGGGCAGAGCATCACCGCCGATCCGACCATCGCGGAAAAGATCGAGCACGCGGCAGCGGGCCATGGTGAGACGAAGCACGGCGCGGTGAAGCAGCCGGGCCATGACGATCACGATCACGAAGCGGCTCCGGGTAAGCGCGCCGATGACGGGCTGACGGTGGGCGGTCAGCTGAAGGAGAAGGGCCACCCGCTCCAACACGTCTTCACCCGCGCGATCCCGACCAGCCAGTGCATGAACTGCCACATGCACCAGCCCAACATCTTCCTGAACTCGTTCCTCGGCTACACCATGTGGGATTACGAGAGCGACGCCCAATCAATGTGGCCCGAACAGCAGAAATACCCCACGGCCGAGGAAGTGCGCGCGATCAACGACCGCAACCCGGAAGCCGCAGCGGCGCGCGGGAAGTGGGGCGATCTGGAATTCGTGCGCAACGTCTATGACCTCAACCCCAAACTCAAGGACACCCAGTTCGCCGATTATCACGGCCACGGCTGGAACTTCCGCGCGATCTTTAAGCGCGACCGCGAAGGCAATCTGCTCGATGCGGACGGCAAGATCGTCGACCCCGACGATCCGGATAAGTGGCGCAAGGAAGGCGAGGGCAAGTTCGTCCCCGCCGGTGTGAACCCCGGCAAGGCGGTCCACATGATGGACATCCACGCCGAAGTCGGCCTGCAATGCGCCGATTGCCATTTCGAGCAGGACAGCCACGGCAATGGCCTGATCTATGGCGAAGTTGCCAACGCGATCGAGATCACCTGCAAGGATTGCCACGGCACGCCCGATGCCTATCCCACCCTGCGCACCAGCGGCCCCGCCGCGCCGCCCGAAGGCCACGACCTCAGCCTGCTGCGCAACCCCGATGGCAAGCGCCGGTTCGAATGGATGGAAGGCGCAGACGGCAGGCGAAAGCTGGTCCAGCGATCAATCGTCGATCCCAAGCTCGAATGGGAGATGAGCCTCGTCAAGGACTCGGTCGATCCTGCCACTCCGGTGTTCAACGCCAAGGCCGCGCGGGCGAAGCTCGTCAGCCGTTACGGCGCGGAAACCGGCAATTTCGAATTCGGCACCGGCATCGGGATCGACGACCGTGCGCACCGCGATCCGGAGATGGCGTGCTTCACCTGCCACCTTTCGTGGACGACGAGTTGTGGCGGATGCCACCTGCCGATTGAGGCCAACTGGAAGACCAAATCGCACAAATACGAAGGCGGGGAGATGCGCAACTTCGCCACCTATAACCCGCAGGTCGCGCGTGACGAGATGTTCCAGCTCGGCAAGCACCAGACCACCAAGGGCAATCAGGTCGCGCCGGTGCGGTCATCCTCGGCGCTGGTGTTGTCCTCGACCAATATCAACCGCGAGCGGATCTATGTGCAGCAGCCGCCGATTTCGGCCATCGGGTTCTCCAGCCAAGCCTTCGCGCCGCACTTCCCTCACACTGTGCGCAAGACCGAGACCAAGACCTGCACCGATTGCCACCTGTCGGCCAAGGACGATAACAACGCGATCATGGCGCAGCTCTTCCTGCTGGGCACCAACTACGTCAACTTCGTCGGGCTAAACGCATGGACTGGCCTCGAAGGCGGGTTCCAAGCCACCCGCGTCACCGAATATGACGAGCCGCAGGCGGTGATCGGCTCCTACCTCCACCGCTATGCCTATCCCGATTGGTGGGGGCTGCATGTCGACCAGAATGGGCGCGAGCTGAAGAACTGGGTGCGGGGCAAGACTTTCGATGCCAAGATGAGCGGTGAGACTCAGCCGCTTGAGGAATTCGTCAACGTCCACGAAGGCACCAGCGACCGGGTCGGCTGCCTGCAACTGCGCGGCGAGTATATGTTCGTCGCGAGCGGCAAGGGCGGGTTCACCGCCTATGACGTGGCGAGCATCGCCAACAAGGGCACCTCGGAGCGGATCCTGAAGGGGCCGTTCTCGGCGCTCGGGCATGACACCAACGTCAAGACCGCCAACGCCACCTGCATGGCGCTGCCCACCAACCAGCCTATCGCGCCGACCCGCAGCACGCCGGAGATGCGCGTGATCAATCAGGAGCAGGCCTTCCTGCCGATCTACAACTATGCGGTCGTGACCGATGCGGTCGAGGGCCTGATCCTCGTCAACGTCAACACGCTGGCGGACGGAGAATTCCGCAACAACAAGTTGACCCGCAAGGTGTTCACCGATGGCTCGGACGCGTGGAACCCCGGCGGGGTGCTGACCGGGGCGCAGCACATCACGCTGGCGGGCGAGGTTGCCTTCATCACAGCCGACAAGGGGCTGGTAGTAGTCGATCTCGCCAACCCCGATGCGCCCAAGGTCGCTGCCGTGCGCGAGCTTCGCAATGCGCGCGCTTCGGCCGTGCAGTTCCGCTACCTCTGGGTCACGGACGCGGACGGGGTAAAGCTGTTCGACATCACCTCGCTCCGCGCGCCGGTTGCGGTGCCAGAGGGAACCGTGCCGCTCGCCAACGCGCGGCGGATGTATATCGCGCGCACCTATGCCTATGTCGCCGCCAAGGGTGAGGGGTTGGTGATCCTCGACGTGACAAACCCGCGCAGCCCCCGCATTTTCCAGAAGGTGACGTTGGACGGCACCCTCAACGACGCCGAGGACGTGATCGTCGGCACCACCAACGCCTCGCTGTTCGCTTACGTGGCGGATGGGCGGAACGGGATGAAGGTGCTGCAACTCACCAGCCCGGACAGCCAGCGCAATTTCTACGGCTTCAGCCCCGCGCCGGTGCCGGAGCTGATCGCCTGGGCCAAGACGCCTTCGCCTGCGATTGCGCTTTCCAAGGGCCTCGACCGCGACCGTGCGGTGGACGAGACCGGCGGGCAGATGGCGGTGTTCGGGCGATTGGGCTCGCGGCCCTTCACCCGGCCCGAGATGGAGCGCCTGTTCATGACCCGCAGCGGCGTGCCGTGGAAGGTCAGCGATGATGTCGACATGAGGCGCTGGGTTGGGGTGGCGCCGACGGGAGCGCAGCGGGCGGCAGTGGGGAAGTAATACCACACACCCCGCCCCGGGCCTGACCCGGGGCCTAGCTTTTCTTTATGAGAGAGTGGTGATCGGCAAGGGAGCAGGGCCCCGGGTCAAGCCCGGGGCGGGGGAAAGAACTAATCTCTTTCCGCAAACATTCCTTCGATCATCGGTTGCAGCCCGGCATGGAACCGCGCCAGTACTTCCCAATCACCGACGCGCTCGTAGTGGGACACCAGCGCAGCCCCGTCCCAGCGGTGCAGCGCATAGGTCGGCGGCTCGGTGGTGATGAGTTCGCGGTTGTCGGGCACGTCCTTGTTGATCGGGTTCAGATCCATCGCCACCAGCGGCGCGACCGACGGCGTCACGCCGAGCGGGATGCCGGCAAAGCGCGTGGTGATCGGGCGGTGCAAGTGCCCGCAATGGATTGCCTGCACATGATGCTGCCCTTCCAGCACGCTGCGCAGCCGCATAATCCAAGGCTCGTCCGGCGCGGGGTCCATCCAGTCGATCCCGGCGACCACCGGGGGGTGATGCATGAAAATCAGCGTCGGCGTGTCGGGAGCCTCGGCCAGCCGCGCCGCCAGCCACGCGGCGCGCATTTCGCAGAAGGCGCCGCCGTGTCGGCCGTCCTCCAGCGTATCGAGGCAGATGATCCGCAAGCCCAGCGGCGCTTCGACCACATAGTGCAGAAACCCGCCCTCAGCCGGAACGACCTGCGGGAAAGCGCTGAGCAGGCCAGCGCGGCTATCGTGATTGCCGACCAGCGGGATGATCGGGCAGGGGCAGTCCTTCAGCAGTTCAGCGGTCTTGGCGAAGCTCTCCGGATCGCCGTGATCGGTAATGTCGCCCGATAGCACCAGCAGATCGGGCCGGTTGGGGCCATTGAGCAGCCGCGCCAAAGTCGCGCGGAAGCGGGTGAGGTTCAGCTCCTCGGGCTGTTCGTCAGGGGCAAAGCCGACGTGAATGTCGGTCATTTGTGCGATCAGCACAGCACGCCCGGCGGAAAGGGCCGCCCCGCTCATGGCTTTTGCCTAGCCTTGGCCGAGACCGCTGCAACCTTCGTCTTGGGAGGAGCGGGCGGCGGCTTGTAATGCGGCGCGGGGCCTTTGGGCGGCCTCAAGCCCTGCCATTGTCCTGCGGGCAGGTGATAGGCGTGGCACATCGCGCAATCGCTCGGCACGATCTTTTTGGTCCTCACCGCAGTCGCTCCGAGGTGACACTCACGGCAGCTTGTCAGATTAGGGATCAGCAGATCGCTCGCCACCTTGGAGGTGTCCGCCGCGTGGCAATCGGTGCACTTCTCGCGTTTGTGCGCCTCGTGGTTGAAATAGCCGCTGGTGAGGAAGCGGTCGGGCAGGTTGACCGGCATGAGATCGGCCTGCCCGGTCGGGCCGCGGGTCGGCAAGTGGCATTCGGTGCAGACCCCGCCCGCCGACAACGCGTTCGATAGCCCGATATAGGCGCGCACTGGGCGGCCGAAATCCGCGCGATAGGGAGAGGCGCTGCCAATCTGTCCGGGCCGCTGGCGGGCGGGGCCGACGCGCGGGCGCGGGCCGGACGAGATCCGCGCGAGATCCTCGGCCAGATCCTTGATATCGCCGTGGCGCAGCTTGCTGAACCCGCCCGCCGCCGTGCGCCCGGAGACCAGACTGTGGCAGCCCTCGCAGGAGTCCTCCATCTTCACCTCCTTGAACGACATTCGGTCGGCTGTCAGGGTATGACAATCATTGCATTCCAAGGGCTTACCATATTGTGAAAGGCTGACCGCCATACGCGCCGCACCGCCGCGCGCGTTGATGTGGACATCGTGCGGGAAGACGAGGCCGGAGCGTTCAACCGGTTTCGCCCCCGGCGCCGCGCGCACGGGCTTGGCCGCGCCGAAGCTGGCGAAATAGACCGGGCGGAACTGCGGGTGGCCCTTGCCGAAATCATGGGCGTTCGCCAGCGCCGTATCGGTCAGCCGGGTGTCGAGTTTATTGTGGCAGTCCGAACAGAACGCCTCGCCGCCCGCCGCTTGGCGCTTGGGGCCTTCGTGTTCCGAATGGCACGACACGCAGCCGAGCGGGCCTTCCTTGCCGAAGCCTTCCGCGATGCGCCATTGCAGCGCGTCGCCCGGTGTCAGCGCAGGCCTGCCTTTGGCAAGGCGCGGCATCGGGGCGTGATCGCCGGTGTCCTTGTGGCACGAGACGCAGGTTTGATCCTGTACGCTCTCGAAGGCATCGACGTGGCAGCTTTCGCAATTATCCTCGAGGCTGTGGTGCTTCAGCGATAGCTCGCCAGACGACCATGCTGCGTCCAGCACCACCTGACCTGGGGTCTTGCCGGTGGGGTCAGGCTTGGCAGGCGAGCGCAGCAGGTGGCTGGCGACCGGCACCAGCAGGAGCAATAGCAGGATTGCGCCCGCGAAGGCCCAGCTCATCGCGCGCTTGGACGGCAGCACGCTGGCGAGCGCGAAGCCGCGCAAGGCGTCGCCTTTCCCCTCGTCAGCGGCGACCTGGCGGATGGTGATGGAGGTGTTGCCGTCCGCCTCGCTGGCAACCGCCAACCGCGCTGCGCCGAGCGCAATTTCACCCCCGGTGCGCGGGTCGATGGTGCCTTCCATGACCACCCTGCCATCTAGTGCAAAGCCGAGTGTTCCGAGCGCAGCGACGCCGAGCGTGCCATCGCCTTGCAAATCAATCCGCACATGGTTCTGTTCCACCGCCAGATCAGGGAGGTGGATGTCGTTCTCAGCCGCGCGGCCTACGGTGAGGCTGGTCTGCTCCAGCACACGGTCGCGGATAATCTCACGCCCCGCAGCGGTGAAATCGATGGTGCGGATCAGGAACGCCATCTTCGCTCCGTCACCAATAGTAGAACACGGAGATCACATGCGCGGTCAGCGCAGCGATCAAGGCGATGGTGAGCGGGATATGGATGAACAGCCAGATTTCCAGCATCGCGCGAATGCGCAAGGCTCCGCGAATCTGGGCAAGCTGCTCACGCCGCCGCTCCAGCAGCGCGGCCACCCGCGCCGTCGCATCCGAGCCGCCGCCCATGCCCTGCAAGGCGCGCGCCGTCGCGCAGCCGGGATAACGCCCCGTCAGTCGCGCAATCGGCCCGCCATAGAACACATCCTGCGCCAAGGCTGCGATCACCAAGTCGGCCTCGGCCCGCCCCAGCGGCTGCGCGGCGCTTTCCAGCTGGCGGTCAATCGCGGTCAGCGCGTCGAGCATCTGCGCGCGGGTCATTTCCTTGCGGTTGGCGCTGAGGCTGGCGGGGAGGGTCGCATAGACCACCACGCCGTAAATCCCCGTCGCAATCACCAGCAGCATCAGCACATAGGCGAGCGTGTGGACGTTCCACCCGATCTGGAAGCCGGTGTGCAGCGTCCCCACCACCACCAGCGACAGGCCGAGATAGACGTGGGCGGAAGTCCATGCCTTGAGGCTCCACGCGCCCGGATTGATCCGCCGCTTCCTCACGCCCAGCAGCGAAAGCCAAACGATAAGCCCAACCCCGATGGTGCCGAGCGTGTAGCCATACCACGTGCCGCCATTGGGGCGCGGCTCCTGATCGATCAAAGCATAGCCCGCAATACTCGCCGCGCTGAGCGCCAGCGCGATCCATAGCCAGCGGTAGCCGCGATGCTTGAGGAAGCTGACATGATCGGAATCGCGCCGCTTCTCGTCCTGCGAGAACCGGCCCGTGCCGCCTGCCCCAGACTTCGCCCGGCTCGCCATTACTCGGCGTCCTCGGTCAGCTTGGTGAAGGTCAGGAACTTATCAGGGCTGACACGAATCGCAGCGCCCGTCGGGCAGGCGCGCACGCAGGCAGGGCCGCCATCGATGCCGGAGCACATATCGCACTTGATCGCCTGCTTGGGCTTGGCCGGGCCTTCTTTCTCGGCCGCCTTCTTGCGCCAGCTATAGGACGCTTCGCCCGGGCCAGGGCCTTTGCCGAACAGCATCCACTGGAGCAGGCTGGGCTTCTTGGGCGGTTTGGCGTCCATGCGGATCACGCCATAGGGGCAGTTGCGCTGGCAATTGCCGCAGCCGATGCAGGTTTCATCGATGAACACCTCGCCATCGGGGCCGCGCTTGATTGCGTTGGGCGGGCAATCGGCCATGCAGTGCGGGTGTTCGCAGTGGCGGCACGATGTCGGGACGTGGAGGTGCGCGTAGGTCTTGCCCGCCTCTCGGTCCAAGCGCGAGAGGCCGTCATGGCTGTCAGCGCAGGCTTTCTCGCAATTGTCGCAGCCGATGCACAGTTGCTCGTCGATCAGCAGTACATCGGTCGCCTCGCCGATCCCGTTGTCGACGAGGAACTGCGCGGTTTTGGAATAGAGATCGACTGCGCCGGAAAAGCTGTCTTTCTGCCCTTCGATAAAGGCGTTGGTGGCGCGGCGCGTGGCCATGTCAGTCATCGCCCGCTCACGCAGCTTGGGGTTGCGCTCGAGCAATTCGAGGAAGCCTTCGCCCGGCAGACGGATGACTTCGGATTTGATCGCGGCCTTGACGGTGGCAGTGCGCAAGCTGCCGTCGATCACCGCCATCTCGCCGAAGTATGAGCCTGCGGGGAGGTAGGACAGGAACACCGGCCGGTCGCCGATCTGCTTTTCGACGATCATCGACCCGCGCCGGATGATAAAGACGTCCTTGTCGTCCGCGCCTTCGGTGACCACCACCTCGCCTGCGCGCTTTTCCATCACCTGCGCCGCATCGACCAGCGGCGCGACATCCTCGCGGGTCAGGCCCGATCCGAACATCTGGAGCAATTGCCGCTCGATCGAGATGCGCTGGATCTCCGCTTTGGCCGAGGGCACCTGCGATTGCAGCTTGAGCGCGGCGAGGCGCGAGATTTCGACCACGATGGTGTCTTCCGCCGCGCGGATCGTCGCACCCCGACGGCGTCCCGAGATCAGGCCGACTTCGCCAAAGATCGATCCGGCTTCGATGGGAATGGTGATCGACGGGTCAGCCGGATTGACCTCGACCGCGACCGATCCGCTGGCGATGCCGAACAGCGATGATCCGGGGGCATTGCGTTCAAAGATCACCTCGCCGGGCGCGAAGAACTTCGCTTCGCTGTCGAGCATGAATTCGCGCATCTGCAGCGGGTTCATGCCGCCCAGGATCGACACATTGGTCCGCAGGAATTCGAGCCATTCGCCGGTGCTGCGGTTGCCGGGAAGCCCTGCAAACTTGGCGGCGATGATCGGCTCGTCGGCGGGTTTTAGTTCGGTGTTGCCGTTGATGAACTCGATGACATCGTGGCCCTGGTTCATGCAGTGCTTGATCAGCGGATAGCCTGCCAGCGCCCCGATCACGAAGATGCCCGGCGCGGTGCTTTCGAACACCGGGGACAGCTTGGGGAAGGCGCTGCGGTCCTCACTCGAAAATTCGATCCCGCATTCCTCGACGAAGGCGCGCGGCGGGGCCGAACCGATGCGGGCGATGATCCGGTCACACGGAATGCGAATTTCGCCATCGCGGGTGGTTAGTGTGATCCAGCCCGGCTCAATCGACTTGGTCTCGCTCTCGGTGCGGATCATCAGCTTGCCGGCTTCGTGGTCGGCGTTCAGCGCCTTGACGTTGGCGTCCTTGGCGGTCGGAAACTCCGTGCCACGGTTGAGGATCGAGACGGTGTTGCGCTGCGCCGGGTCTTCGGCGAGGCCGCGCGCGTTCTCGATCCCGGCGTCTCCGGTGCCGACGATGATGATATGCTCGTCGACATACTCCGCCGGATCGTCGAGTTGGTATTGCACGTGCGGCAGGTCCGCTCCGGGGCAGCGCATCCGATTGGGATTGCCCTGCGTGCCGATGGCGAGGATGATGTTTTGCGCCATCACGACCTCGCCGCTTGTCAACTCGATCGCATAGGGCGGAGCGTGGCGCTGAATCTCGCGCACGGACTTGGTGCCGTCCCTCGCGCGGGTGACGAGTTGCTGCACGCTGCCGGGGATCGCCGCGCCGGTGCCGCGGATCGCCTTGGCTTCGGCGTGGTACTTCACATTGACTTTGTGGCCCGCGATCTGTTCGTCCCACAATCCGAGGATCACCTCGCGCTTGCCAGCCTCGAAATCGATGTCGGAGCGCAGCACCAGATTGCTGGGCGTCGCCATGACGTGCTTGCCCTTCTGGTATTTGTAGATCGTGTCCGAGAGGTGGTCGGTCTTTTCGAGCAGCACATGGCTCAGCCCGAGGGCCGCTGCACGCGCGGCTGCGCTTAGTCCGGCAGGGCCAGACCCGATGATCGCGACTGTGTAAACATCGCCCACCTATCCTCCCCCTTGGATAGCGCGCACCCCAAGCGGCACCATACCCAAAACCGCCCCTGACACCAGAGCGAATTGCCCCGCTCGGCCACTGGTGCTAGCCGCTTTGCCATGGCGTCAGACACACAACAGGCAGCGGGCGGAGCGTCCAAGGCGGGCTGGGTTCTGCTGGGAGCGGCTTTGCTGCTGGCGGCAGGCTCGATCGGGTTCAATGTGTATCAGGGATCAGGGGGCGAGAACGCGCCTGCGGCCCCGGCGGACGGGACCGCCACGATCGAACAATTGCGCGCTGCGGCAGAGGCATCGAAGGACGATGCCGGCCCGTGGGGCGACCTCGCCTTCGCCTATTTCGGGCAGGGCCAATATGCCGAGGCCGCCGCCGCCTATCGCCGCGCGCTTGAAATTGCGCCGGATGAGGCGGTGCTGTGGTCGGCGTTGGGCGAGACGCTGGTGCTGGCGAGCGAGCGTGATCCGCTGCCAGCCGAGGCTTTGGCCGCGTTCCAGAAAGCGGTCGCGCTGGACGCCACCGATCCGCGCGCGCGGTATTTCCTCGCGGCGAAAAAGGATCTCGACAAGGATCATGAAGGCGCGCTGGCCGCGTGGCTCGATCTGCTCGCCGATAGCCCTCCGGGTGCGCCGTGGGAGGCCGATCTGGTGCGAACCATCGAACAGGTCGGCAAGATGAACAGCATCGACGTCTCCGCCCGCATCTCCAAGGCGCAAGCGACACGCAAGCCCGCGCTGCTCGCGCCGGGATCGGGCAGCGTCGCGGGCGAGGCCGCCTCGCCAGCGCTACGTGGGCCGAGCGCGGCGGATGTCGCGGCGGCAGGCGCGATGAAGCCGAGCGAACAACTCCAGATGGCCGAAGGCATGGTCGCGCAGCTAGAGGCGCGGCTTCAGAGCGAGCCCAAAAACGTCGATGGCTGGGTGATGCTGATGCGCAGCCGCATGACGCTGGGCGAACCGGCCAAGGCCAAGGCCGCGCTGGAAGCGGCGGTGAAGGCGAACCCCGGTGCAGCGGCGGATTTGCGCGCGCAGGCAGCGGGGCTGGGGGTTAAGTAGCCATCGCGTTTAGGCCCGAGCCTGTTGAAGTTGACAAAGTTGACACCCTGTCAAGCGCCGGATTTCAGGATTTTTCGTTTTAAATCAGATTAGTAAGCTGAAAAATCGAAGTTGACACTTCGCAGGCTGCGGGGGGGGAGGGTCGTGCACCGGTCGGTGCGCGGGACAACGATGGGAAAGAGCCTGCCCTTTGTAGAGGCTCATGCAGGTGTAGGAAATCGTGCAGGGGCAGCTTTCGGGACGGGGCGAGGCTGGCACCCATGATCGGTGATCGGGGGATTGTCGCCTTAGCCCTCTCCCCTTGCGGGAGAGGGCCCGCGAGAGGGGTCCGGAGCAAAGCTCCGGCCCTGCCCCCTCTCAACTGCGACTAGGCAGCAAGCTGCCAAGTCTTCGTATCTCTCCCGCAAGGGGAGAGAGGAGCTCGGCTGCAAGAGGGCCGATGCGCGTGTTTCGGTTTCCCAATTGAATCCTGCCGAAGCTGTCTGGCAGGTCCGGGATCGCACTGGGCCAGCGCACAAGACCGGAATTGGGCGAACTCCTGCCACTCTTCGTCATCCCAGCGAACGCTGGGACCTAGGGCGGCAAGCGCTGATTTTTGTAGCCCTAGGCCCCAGCCTTCGCTGGGGTGACGGTGAGGGCAGAAAGGAGGTCGCTGACCGAAAGACAGGTGTTCGCCGCACCAGCCCAAAGCCAGCAATCTCCCCTCCCCGGACTTGATCCGGGGCCCCGCTGCCTTCCATCGTGCGCCAACCCAAAGTAAGCGGGGTCCCGGGTCAAGCCCGGGAAGGCGGGATGAACCTGTGCGCCTTACACCACCCCGAACGCCAGCATCGCATCAGCAACCTTCTTGAAGCCTGCGATGTTCGCGCCCTTCACATAGTCGATGTACCCGCCGCCCTGATCGCCGTAGCGGATGCAGGAATTGTGGATGCCGGCCATGATGTCTTTCAGCATCTGCTGAAGCTCGTCTTCCTTCCATGACCGGCGCTCGGAATTCTGGCTCATTTCCAGACCCGAGACCGCAACCCCGCCCGCGTTGGACGCCTTGCCCGGCGCGTAGAGTAGCTTGGCGGCCTTGAAGATGTGCACGCCGTCCAGATCGGTCGGCATATTCGCGCCTTCAGAGACCGCGCGGCAGCCATTGGCGACCAGCATTTTGGCGTCTTCACCCAGCAATTCGTTCTGCGTCGCGCAGGGCAGGGCCATGTCGCAGGGCACGCCCCACGGCGTCTTGCCGGCGTGGAAGGTCGCCTTGGGGAAGGCCTCGACATATTCTTCGATCCGCCCGCGGCGGTGGGTCTTGTGGGTTTTGACCCAGTCGATCTTGTCCTGCGTGATGCCGTCGGGATCGTGGATGAAGCCGCCGCTGTCGGACAGGGTGAGCACCTTTCCGCCCAGTTGCACGATCTTCTCTGCCGCGTGGGTTGCCACATTGCCCGAGCCGGAAATCACCGCCGTCTTGCCCTCAAGATTCTCGCCCTTGGTCGCGAGCATGTTCTCGAGGAAATAGACCGCGCCGTAGCCGGTCGCCTCGGTGCGGATCAGGCTGCCGCCCCATTCGAGGCCCTTGCCGGTCAGCACGCCGGTGAAGTTGTTGGTGATGCGCTTGTACTGGCCGAACATGAAGCCGATCTCGCGCCCGCCCACGCCGATATCGCCCGCCGGGACGTCGATGTCTGCGCCAATGTGGCGGTAAAGTTCGGTCATGAAGCTCTGGCAGAAGCGCATGATCTCACGCACGCTTTTGCCCTTGGGGTTGAAGTTCGATCCGCCCTTGCCGCCGCCCATCGGCAGGCCGGTGAGCGCGTTTTTGAAGGTCTGTTCAAAGGCGAGGAATTTCAGCACGCTTTCGGTCACCGAAGGGTGGAAGCGGATGCCGCCCTTGTAGGGGCCGATGGCGTTGTTGTTCTGGACGCGCCAGCCGCGCTGCACGCGGATGTTGCCGGCATCATCTTCCCAGCACACCCGGAAGGACACCACGCGATCCGGCTCGGCAATGCGGCGGAGGATCTGCTGGGAGTGATACTCCTCTTTGTCCTCCATGAATTCGAAGATGTCTTCGGCCACTTCTTGGACCGCTTGCACAAACTCCGGCTGATGCGGATTGCGCTTCTTCACGCCCTCCATGAAGCCATTCAGGTCGACGTGATCGGTGACTGCCATGATATTCCCCCCCAATATTGCGTGTATGCGCCCGATAGAGACTCCGCTTGTCGTTTTGCGGCAAACTATCAGGGCAAATTGCAATTCATGCAAGGAGTGAGGCGTGCAGTCGGATGGTGGTCAGATCGCCGAGCTGAAACTGCGTTGATTGGCAGCGCGGTAGCTGTCGAACATAGCGGCGATCACGCGGGCATAGGGCAGTCCGCCGGGCAGAATGGCGAGCCGGTTGCCACTGAGTCGTGCCAGCCCGGTTTCGGTGAAGGGGCCCAGCCGGTCCTGCACCTCGGCCAGCAGGCACGGCGAAAGCTCCGCCTCGCCTTGGCACAGCAGCGCCTCGATCACGCCGCCACGCAGACGATCTTGCGGTTTGCGCAAGATTCCTTGGTTTGCCGACAAGCGCCCCTCGCCCGAAAGCTGGCGATAGCGGCCTGTGTGTTTCTCGTTCTGGGCGAGGAGGCCCGGAAAGCCGCTGACCGCGCTCGCGCCCATGCCGATCAGCACATCGGATGGGTCATCCGTGAAGCCCTGGAAATTGCGCCGCAGCGTCCCTTCGCGCACCGCGCGGGCCATCGGATCATGCGGCAGCGCGAAGTGATCGAACCCGATTGCGTCATAGCCGTGCCCGGTCAGCATCGCGTGCGCTTGGCTCGCCATCGCGAAACGCGCCGCCGCGCCGGGCAGAGCGTCCTCGGGGATCATCGCCTGACGCGGCACCAGATGCGGGACATGGGCATAGCCAAACACCGCAACCCGGTCCGCGCCGAGCTTGCGGGTGTATTCGAGGCTGTCTTCAAGGTCCGCCTCGGTTTGATGTGGCAACCCGTACATCAGATCGAAGTTGAGGCTGGTGACGCCCGCGCCGCGCAGCAGGTCAACGCTGCGGCCAATCATGGTGAGCGATTGTTCGCGCCCGATGGCCTTCTGGCAATGCGCGGCGAAGGTCTGCACGCCCATGCTGGCGCGGGTGATGCCGACTTCGCCCAGCACCGGCGCCCATTCGGGGGTGAGGCTGCGCGGATCGAGTTCAATCGACCAAGACGGCGCGGACAGCGGGAAGTGCGCGTGGATCGCATCCACAAGGCTCAGGAATTCGCCCGGTTCGATGGCATTGGGGCTCCCGCCGCCAAAGGCGATCCGCCGCACCCGCGTGCCTTGCGGGAGCAGGCTGGCGACCGTGGCGATTTCCTGATGCAGGGCGGCGAGGTAGTTCTCGACCCTCGCAGCCTTGCCTGAAGCGGCTGTATTGCACCCGCAATAGTAGCAGATCTTCTCGCAGAACGGATGTGGAGGTAGAGCGAGATATCGCCCGATGCCTGGGCAATGGCGCGCTCGATATGGCCGCCCTCCAGTGGGCCGAAATCGGCGGCGGTGGGGTAGCTGGTGTAGCGCGGCACCGGCGTGGCGAGGAGTTCTGGGTGATAGGTCCACATAATGCGCTTAAAGCGCGGCGGCAGTCGCCCGTCTTTGCGCGAGATCAAATCGTCCGTTTCGGGCCTTTTTGTTCGCTCTTTTCGCGGCAGGTTCCTGCATGGCAGCCTTTGGGGTGGCAGTTGCCGCTATCGTCCGCGGGCGCATCATCGCTGAGCGGGATGGTGATCGTGCCGCCATTGCACAGGGTCGCGGTGATCGCCGTGTGCTCGGCCGGATGCGGGCCGAGCATCACCGGCACCAGCGTGGCGAGCGCCAAGGGGAGGGCGATGCTCATGCGTCCTCCTCCAGCGGCTCGTCATCGTCGATCAGGATGCGGTTGGCCGCGCCGTCCATGTCGTCATACTGCCCCTCCCGCATCGACCACAGGAAGGCGGCGAGCCCGAGCAATCCCATGCCCAGCGCGATGGGGATGAGGAAGGCGAGGCCGGTCATTTGGCGGCACCGGCCAGCCGCAGCGAATTGGCGACCACCACCAGCGAGCTCACCGACATGGCAATCGCCGCGATCAGCGGGGTGACGAGGCCGAACACCGCCAGCGGCACAGCGAGCAAGTTATAGGCAATCGAAAAGCCGAAGTTCTGCCGCACGATCCGCATCGTCGCCTTGGCAACCCGCACCGCGAGCGCGACCGGCAGCAGCCCCTCGCCGATGAACACCGCGTCGGCGGCCTGCTGGCTGGCATCGGATGCGGTGCCGGGCGCGATCGAGGCGTGCGCGGCGGCCAGCGCGGGGCCATCGTTCAGCCCGTCCCCCACCATCAGCGGGCGGCGGCCTTGGGCCTTGAGGGCTTCCAGCGCAGCCAGTTTCGCTTGTGGGCTGGCCTCTGCCAGTGCGGTCAGGCCGAGCGTGCGGCCCATCGCGTCGACCGGCGCGGCGCGGTCGCCCGAGAGGATGCTGGCCGTGATCCCCTCGGCGCGAAGGGCGGCGAGGGTGGCTGCGGCATCGCTGCGCATGGGGTCGGCAAAGGTGATGGTTTGCGCTGTGTCCCCGATGCGCAAAGTGGTGGCGAGGGCCTGCGCCTCGCCTTCGGGCTTCTCCAGCGCGACCGCCACGCCCTGCCATGTGCCGGTTAGGCCGATGCCGCTTTCTTCGCGGATGTTGTCAATGGTGGCGGGCGGCACCTTTTCGCGGAGCAGCGCAGCGGCAAGACCGCGGCTCAAGGGATGGCGGCTCGCCTGCGCCAGACCCAGCGCGATGGCGCGAGCCTCGGCGCCTAGCGCGCTCACATCCGCGCGCGGTTCGCCCAGCGTCAGCGTGCCGGTCTTGTCGAGCAGCGCGATGTCCACCTCGGCCAGGCGTTCCAGCGCGCTCCCGTCCTTCACCAGCAACCCCCGGCGCAGCAGCGCGCCGCTCGCCACCACCTGCGCGGCGGGGACGGCGAGGCCCATCGCGCAGGGGCAGGTGATGATCAGCACTGCAATCGCGATGGTGAGCGACTGGTGCACGCCCGCGCCTGCAATCATCCATCCGACGAAGGCCAGCGCAGCGAGACTGTGCACGACCGGCGCATAGAGCCGCGAGGCGCGGTCGGCGATGCGGACGTAGTGGCTGCGCGATTGCCCCGCCTCGTCCATCAGCCGCGCGATTTCGGCAATCGCGGTATGCTCGGCCACGCGGGTCAGCGTCACGCGGAGCGGTGAGGAGAGGTTGATTGCGCCAGCATCGACCGCGCTCCCCGGCCCGACCGGCTCGGGCGCGCTTTCGCCGGTCAGCATGGCGTTGTCGATGGCGCTGATTCCGTCCACCACCTCGCCATCGGCCGCGAGCGCTTCGCCAGCGGCGACCAGCACCAGCATTCCGGGCTCGAGGTCTTTGGCGGCGACGCGGCGGGTGGTGCCGTCCAGCGCGATCACCGAGGCGCTCTTGCCCATCCGTCCGAGCAAGGCACCGATCCCGGCGCGCGTGCGGGTGCGCATCTCGGCATCGAGCGCGCGGCCTGCCAGCAGGAAGAACAATAGCATCACCGCGCTGTCGAAATAGGCGTGCGCGCCGCCGGTGATGGTCTCGTAGAGGCTGAGGCAGGTCGCGAGGATCACGCCGATGCTGATCGGCACGTCCATATTGGTGCGCTTGTGCCTCAGCGCCATCCACGCCGAGGCGAAGAACGGGCGGCCCGCATAGGCGATCACCGGCAGCGCGATCAGTGCCGAGAGCCAGTGGAACAGCTCGCGCGTCGCCCCGTCCGCGCCCGACCAGACGCTGACCGAGAGCAGCATGACATTCATCATGCCAAAGCCCGCCACGCCGAGCGCGCGGTTCAGGCGTTTGCGCTCCTCAACCTCGACGCCCATCGGCCCAAGCAAATCAGCGTCCGCGACCGGCTGCGCTTCGAAGCCCAGCGCCAGCAGCGCTGCCGTCAGCGCATCCTCGCCCAGCGCCGGATCATGGCTGATCGCCACCCGCTTGGCCGAGAAATTCGCCCGCGCGGCGGCGATGCCTGCGAGTTTGGGCAATTCGCGCTCAATCTTGCCGATGCACCCGGCGCATTTCATCCCCGGCACAGTAAAGCGGGTCGAGATCAGCGGGCGGGCGTCGTCCGGGGTGAGGAGAGCAGGGGCGTTCATCGCAGTTTGCCTTCCCCGGCCCATTCTTGGCCCGATGCCCGGATTGCGATGTGCACTTGCCAGCGGCCTGCGCCCAGCGTTTCGTTGGAGAGCCAGCGTCCCTGGCCCTGCGGTGCAAAGGTCAGGCGGGCAGCCTCGCGCGCACCCAGCGGGCGTTCGGCCTCGGCCGTGATGGCCGCTTCGGCGGGCACAGCGAGGGTTTCGAGCACCACCCGCCCATCCGCGCGGCGCTGCGGGATCGCCTGCCAGCCCAAGGCTTTGGAGGCTTCGGCCTTGGCGATCCAGCCGTTGTAGTTCTGGCTGGCGACATAGGAATTGTCGACCACGGTGCCGTGGAAGCTGCCCACCGCATAGCTCGCCATGACGAGGTTGACCGCGATCACCACGCCGAACCCGCCGATGAAGACTGCGGCCATGTGCTTGCCGGTGAAGGCGCTGGATCTGCGGGTCATTCGTCGTCCTCGGGCGTGGCAGGAATGGGTTGGGCAAAGGTGGTTTCGGTGATGTCGGTCTCGCCCTGTTCGTCGAGCGAGGTCAGGCGGAAGGCGAAGTGTTCGCTGTCATCCTCATCCGTTCCCGGCGGCAGCATCACATAGGCGCGCACGATCTTGGTCTCGTTGGCGGGCACGGCGATGACCTGCACCGGCGCGGCGTTTTCAACGCTGACGGCATCGGTCCACATCACCGCGCCGCGCGGCAGGCCCACCATCGCCACTTCCATCTCGCGCGGCCGGGCCTCCATGTTGCGCAGGCGCAAGGTGTAGGCGTTGCGGACCGATCCGTCCTTCAGCAGCATGAACGGCGGGTTCCGGTCAGGCGAGACCGTGAGGTCAGTGTGCGTGCGGGTGCCGAGCGCGAACAGCAGGCCTGCGCCAATCGCGCCCCAGACGCCGAAATAGATGAAGATGCGCGGGCGCAGCAGCGCTTTCCATGCGGGCGTGGCAGGCGCGCCCGCCGCTTCGGCCTTGCACTGGTCGAGCGTGGCATAGTCGATCAGGCCCCGTGGGCGGCCGACTTCTGCCATCACCTTGTCACAGGCATCGATGCACAGCCCGCAGGTGATGCAGCCGATCTGCTGGCCTTCGCGGATATCGACCCCGGTCGGGCAGACCGCGACGCACATATTGCAGTCGATGCAGTCGCCGTATTCGTCGGGGTTCTTGGCCGCCTTCTTGAGGCTGCCGCGCTGTTCGCCGCGCCAGTCCTTGTAGGTGACGATCAGCGATTTTTCGTCGAGCATCGCGGTCTGGATGCGCGGCCAGGGGCACATATAGACGCACACCTGTTCGCGCATGAACCCGCCGAGCCAGAAGGTGGTGCCAGTCAGGATCGCGACAGTGGCATAGGCGACCGGCGCGGCGTTGCCGGTCCAGAAATCAACTGTGAGGGTGGGGGCGTCGGCGAAGTACATGATCCACGCCCCGCCGGTCCAGAAGGCTATGGCGAGGTAGACCGCCCATTTGGCGAGGCGGCGGGTGGTCTTGGAGACGCCCCACGGCGCCTTGTCCAGACGGGCGCGGGCGTTGCGGTCGCCGTCGAAGAAGCGGTCAACGTGCTGGAACACATCGGTCCACACCGTTTGCGGGCAGGCATAGCCGCACCATGCGCGGCCCACCGCCGAGGTAACGATGAACAGCCCGATCCCGGCCATGATCAGCAACCCCGCGACGAAGTAGAATTCGTGCGGCCAGATCTCGATATCGAACATGTAGAAGCGGCGATTGGCGAGGTCGATCAGCACCGCTTGGTCGGGCGCGTAAGGACCACGATCCCAGCGAATCCACGGGGTGATGTAATAGATCGCCAGCGTCACGAGCATCACCAGCCACTTGAAGCGGCGAAAGGGGCCGTCGATCCGC
Source organism: uncultured Erythrobacter sp. (assembly GCF_958304185.1). Taxonomy (NCBI): domain Bacteria; kingdom Pseudomonadati; phylum Pseudomonadota; class Alphaproteobacteria; order Sphingomonadales; family Erythrobacteraceae; genus Erythrobacter; species uncultured Erythrobacter sp. The sequence goes on along the minus strand of NZ_OY284433.1, from coordinate 1,173,814 downwards.
TTGTTATGGACTGTCTTGCCCTTGGCGTAGAGTTCGGTGTGCAGCAGATCGGGTTCGGCAACAGGCGCGGGGGAGCCTAGGGCGCCGCCCCAATCGCGGGGATCAGCCATCGGTTTTGGCCTTGGCGGGGGTCTGAGCCACATCGCCCGCAGGTGCGGTGTCAGGCTGGGCCGGAGCTGCCTTCTGCCCGCCGCCGCGCGAGTGGACATAGGCCGCGAGCATCTTGATCGTCACCGGATCGAGCCGGTCTTTCCATGCGGGCATCACGCCGTGACGCGGGGCGAGGATCTGCTTTCGCACCGCCGCCTCGGTCCCGCCATAGAGCCAGATCGCGTCATTCAGGGCAGGCGCGCCCATCATGGGCATCCCGGCCCCAGCAGGGCCGTGGCAGGCGGCGCAGTTTTCGGTGAACAGCTGCGCGCCGACCGGGTTGCCCTTGGCCTTGCCGCTGAGCGAGAGGACGTGCTTCGCCACAGCCGTGGTCTGGCCAGCATCCAGCACGCCTTCGAACGCGGGCATATAGTTGACGCGGGTATCGTCAGCGTTCTGCCAGCGGATGCCGTGGGTCAGGGTGTATTCGATCTCGGTCAGCGTGCCGCCCCAGATCCAGTCATCATCATTGAGGTTGGGGTAGCCGAACTGCTGATACCCCGCCGCACCCGCGCCGTGGCACTGGACGCAATTGACCTTGAACGCCGCTGCCCCGCCGGACACCGCCGCCTGCATCAGCTCGGGCGAGCCGGGGAGCTTTTCGATATCGGTCGCGGCGATCTTTTCGAACACGCTTTGGCGGGCCATGTCTGCCGCGGTCATTTCCTTGGCGAGATCGCCGCGGCTCGACCAGCCGAGCGTTCCGGCGGTCGCCTTGTCGATCATCGGCCAGGCCGGGTAGAGCACGACATAGACCGCAGCAAAGACGATGGTCGCATAGAAGGTCCACAGCCACCAGCGCGGCAGCGGGGTGTTGAGCTCCTCGATCCCGTCCCATTCATGGCCGACGGTTTCGGTGCCGGTGGGTTGGTCGATGCGCTTAGTCATGGTCGTCATCCCTGAAGATCGAGTGCTTGGCGGTGTCCACATGCACACCTGCCCCCGGGCGGAAGTGCCACAGGCACAGCGTCAGATAGAGCGCGACAATCACCGCCAGCCCGTAGCTGTCGGCAAAGTGGCGAAGGGCGGTGTAGAGGGTCATCGGCCTTGCTCCCCTTTGGTGAGCACTTCCTGTGCGGCGGCGCTGTTCACATCGACCAACGTGCCGAGCATCTGGAGGTAGGCGACCAGCGCATCCATCTCGGTCACGCGCTTGGGGTCGCCGTCGAAGTCGCGGACCTGCGCCTTGGGGTAACGGGTGGCGAGATCGCCCGCGTCGGCATCGGGGTTGGCCTGCGCCATCAGATCGGTGCTGGCCTGCGCAATGTCGGTGTCGGAGTAAGGCACGCCGACGCGGCGCAGGGCGGTGAGGTTTGCTGCTGGATCGGCCACACGCAATTCGGCTTCGGCGAGGAAGCTGTAATTGGGCATGATGCTTTCGGGCACGACAGAACGCGGCGCTTTCAGGTGCTGGACGTGCCAGTCATCCGAATACTTGCCGCCGACCCGCGCAAGGTCAGGCCCGGTGCGCTTCGATCCCCATTGGAAGGGGTGATCATACATACTCTCGGCTGCGAGGCTGTAATGGCCGTAGCGTTCGACCTCGTCCCGGAACGGCCGGATCATCTGGCTGTGGCAAGTGTAGCAGCCTTCGCGGACATAGATGTCGCGCCCTGCCTGTTCGAGCGGGGTGTAGGGTCGCATCCCCTCCACCTTCTCGATCGTGTTGTCGATCCAGAACAGGGGCGCGATTTCGACGATCCCGCCGATGGCGACCACCAGCAGAGTGGCGGCGGCGAGGAGGGTGACGTTCTTCTCAAGCTTCTTGTGGCCCTCGAAAACGTCGCTGTGGGGTGCATTCTTGCTCATGGCTGTGTTCCTACGATGAGCGCTTATTCAGCGGGCTGGGCGGCGGCGGGCATGGGGAGGGGGCGATCAGCGGCTTCATCATGGGCGGTGTCGCCCATCGGAGCCTCGACGCGGCTCTTGCCTGCGATGGTCATCCAGATGTTGTAGGCCATGATGATCGCACCTGTGAGGTACATCAGCCCGCCGACAGCCCGCAGGATGTACATCGGGTGGAGCGCTGCGACGGTGTCGACGAAGCTGTTCACCAGGTATCCGTCAGACCCATATTCGCGCCACATCAGGCCCTGCGTGATCCCGGCGACCCACATCGAGGAGGCGTAGAAAACGATCCCCAGCGTCGCGAGCCAGAAGTGCCAGTTGATCATCCGCAGGCTATAAAGCCGCTCCTTCTGCCACAGGCGCGGCACGAGGTAGTAGACGCAGGCGAAGGTGATCATCCCGTTCCACCCCAGCGCGCCGGAATGGACGTGGCCGATGGTCCAGTCGGTGTAGTGCGACAGGCTATTGACCGCCTTGATCGATAGCATCGGGCCTTCGAAGGTGCTCATCCCGTAGAAGGCGAGCGCGAGAACCATCATGCGAATGATCGGATCGGTGCGGACCTTGTCCCATGCGCCGTTCAGCGTCATCAACCCGTTGATCATCCCGCCCCAGCTGGGCATCCACAGCATCACGCTGAACACCATCCCGAGCGTCTGCGCCCAGTCGGGCAGGGCGGTGTAGTGGAGGTGGTGCGGGCCGGCCCAGATATACAGGAAGATCAGCGACCAGAAGTGGATGATCGACAGGCGGTAGGAGTACACCGGCCGCCCGGCCTGCTTCGGCACGAAGTAATACATCATGGCGAGGAACCCGGCAGTGAGGAAGAACCCGACCGCGTTGTGGCCGTACCACCACTGCGTCAGCGCATCCTGCACACCGGCAAAGGCAGAGTAGCTCTTGCCGCCCAGCAGGCTCACCGGCATCGCCAGATTGTTGACCACGTGCAGCATCGCGATGGTCACGATGAAGGCGAGGTAGAACCAGTTGGCGACATAGATATGCGGTTCATGGCGGCGCAGCAGCGTGCCGACGAACACGGCGAGATAGCACAGCCACACCACTGTCAGCCACAGATCGACATACCATTCCGGCTCGGCATATTCCTTGCCCTGGCTGATGCCGAGCAGGTAGCCGGTCGCGGCCAGCACGATGAACAGCTGGTAACCCCAGAACACGAAGCGGGCCATGCCGGGGAAGGCTAGCGTGGTGCGGCAGGTGCGCTGCACCACGTAGAAGCTCGTCGCGAGCAGCGCGTTGCCGCCAAACGCGAAGATCACCGCGCTGGTGTGCAGCGGGCGCACCCGGCCAAAGTTGAGATAGGGTTCAAAGTTTAGCTGCGGGAAGGCGAGCTGGGCGGCGATAAACACGCCTGCCAGCAACCCTGCCAGCCCCCAGAACATCGTCGCGATCACGCCCCAGCGGATCACGTCATCGTCATAGCGCGACGGGCCGGGAGGCATCTTGAAGATGCCCTGAGCCTTGGCCATCGGGTCATAGCGTGAAGCCGTGACCGCGATCAGGATCACAGCGACCAACGCCACGATCCCCATATGAATGGCAAACCCGCTATCAGGGGTGAGCGCAATGGCAGCGATGCTGGCGAGCAGGACAAGCGCCCATACCCCCAGCCGCCTAACGACTGTTTCCATTTTGAATTATCCCTTCCGTCGGCCCGGCTTATACCCGGCCCCCGCAGTGCTTGTGTTTGAGCGAAATCAAATTTGATGCGTTTTTGCCAAAACCTCGGTGGGATGGCGCGATTGCCGCCCGGCAATCCGGGCGAGCGCTGTCACATCGGACAGGCAGACTTTTGAACGACCCTCGGTCGCCACGAGGCCGGCCTCGCGCAGTTCGGTCAGCTGGCGGCTCACCGTCTCGATGGTAAGACCCAGGCTGTCGCCGATATCGCGGCGGCTCATCGGCAAGGAAAAGGCGCAGGCGCCTGCTGTGCAGTCCGCCAAGCGTTCGGCCATTGAGACTAGGAAGTCAGCGATCCGCGCTCCGGCGGATTTGTGCCCCATCTGCATCATGCGGGTGCGACTGCGGTGTAGGGCTTGCAGTGAGCGTGTCAACACAGACCGCAGCACGGCGGGATCGCCCTGGGCCACGTCGAGGAAGCGGTCGGCGGGGAAGATCACCAGATCGCTGTCTGTCAGCGCCGCCAGCCGCAAATCGCCCCAGGATTCCTGCGCGCTCTGCCGCAGCACCGAAACGAGATCGCCCGCGAAGTGAAACGCCAGCACTTGCCCGCCCGGCGTTCCTGCCACAGCAGGCGCGACCAGTTTGACCGCGCCCTCGGCAATCCACACCAGCCGGTCGTTATTCGGATCGGGCCAGAGCTGCGCCCCGCGCGCCAGATGCGCGGCCTCGCCCAGCGCGCAGAGCCGATCAGCGGTGACCGCGTCGCCCGTTCCCGCAGGCAGCGCAGCGCGGAATGCGGCCAGATAGTGGGGCAGCCCAAGGTCGGGCGGTGAGGGGCTGATCGTCGCCATGATGGTGCGGCAATGAAACACAGCAAAGCAAAGGTCTTTGATCCGGATCAATGAGCGCAAGGCCGTTCAGGTTCTATCCGGCCCTCACAGGCAGCAAACAACCTGGGCCACGTAGCGTGGCCACTGCTGCCGATGAGGACGCGTAAAATGAAGACTCTTCTGATGTTTGGCGGCGCAGCCATGATGTTGGCCGCAACGCCTGCGATGGCGCAGGATGATGCCAAGGCCGGGGATCGCGCTGGCGACATCCAGGTCAAGCTGCTCGCCACGGCGGTTCTGCCCGATGGCAAGATCACGGACATCAACGTCAACCTGCCCGGCCTGCCTGCGAGTTTGCAGACCAAGGCCAACGACAATGTGACGCCGACCATCGCGATCGAATATTTCGTGACCAACAATATCTCGATTGAGACGATCGCGGGCATGACCCAGCACGATGTCGACACCACTGCCGGGCTTCTCGCCGGGGCCGAGCTGGTGTCGAACGCCAAGCTGATCCCCGCGACGGTGACCGCGAAGTATCACTTCGATCTGGGCGGGTTGAAGCCCTATGTGGGCGCTGGCCCGGCCTACTTCCTGTGGGTCGCCGATGATCCGGGCGCGGCTACCTTGCCGCTGGGCGTGACGGAGACCAATCTGTCGAACGAGCTCGGCCTCGCACTGCAAGCGGGCTTCGATCTGCCGGTCAACGACCAGGGTCTGGGGATCAGCGTCGATGTGAAACGCTACTTCATCGACACCACCGCGCGCTGGTACGTCGGCAACACGCTGGCAATCGAGACCGAGCACAAGCTCGATCCGTGGGTGATCAGCGCGGGGCTGTCCTACCGCTTCTGAAGCGCTCACGATCAAGAGAGACCCCGTTGGCCGTTAGCGGCTGGCGGGGTTTCGTTTGGGATGTGCTAGAAGTTGTAGCGGGTGGAGATCATCAGCCGCCGCAGATCGCCCGTGCGGCCATCCTCAAGCGTGCGGGTCGCATAGAGCAGCTCGATCCCGATATCGAGCGGATCGACCGGGTTCCAGATGAGGTTCGCAAACCCGTTCCAGCTTTCGTCCGTCACCTGACGGGTGGTCAGCACCACCGGATTGTCCGCCTTGAAATAGGCCCCGGCGATGCTCGACCGCAGGCGGCCGCCCCAGTGGTGCTGGTAGGCGGCGAAGCCCGACCACGTGAAGATCAGATCAAGATTGCCCGCCGCATCCAGCGCCGCATCATTGACGATATTGAGCCCGATATAGCGCCCCAACCCGTCCCCTGCGGTCGCCATGAAGCGAATGTCGTCCTTTGCGCCCACCTTGATCTTGCCCGAAACGCTCAGGCCGTAAGCCATCGCGCTATCCGTGCCGGTACCGAAATCATCGTCGGAAATCCGCAGCGTGCGCACAATGCCCGCAGCCGTCAGTGAACCCCAAGGGCGGGTCAGATTGTAGCGGGCGACCACGTCGGGGATGGTGTCGTCCCCCGCCATGATCCGCGCGCCGGTGCGGGTGGTGACGGTCGTCTCAGGCTGTTCGAGCGCGATCTGCCAGCCGTTCTTGCTCCAGCGGATCTGCGGCTGGCGATCGAACACGGTGCCCGGTGTCACCCCGATAAAGTCGAGGCTGTCGGGCAGGGCGGCGATGTTCTGGAAGGTCGACCACGCCTGCCCGAACAGCCAACTGTCATAGGTGATGAAGGCCTGCCGCAGGCGCGGGGTGTAGCTGTTGGTGGTCCGTTCGTCCCCGCCATCGGTGACGTTGAAATCCAGCTCGATATGCGAATTGAGCGTATGCGCCGCGCCCACATCGGTCGCGGTTTTGAGGATGAAGCGGGTCTGCCGGGCGCTGTAATCGGTGTCATAACCCGACGCTGTGCCGCCGACCGGGATCAGCGCCGGAATAAGGAAATCGCGTCCGATGGAATTGTCCGGCATCTGCCCGCCGCTGGTGCGCTGCACCAGCGTATCGAGCTTCACATAGCCTGCATAGGCCACCGTGGTCTTGCCGACGCGGAAGCCCTTGTCCTCCTGCCCCTTGGGGACGGCGATCTGCTGGGCAAGTTCGGTCTGGCGGTCTTTCAGGTCGCGGGTGGCGGCGAGCAGCGCGGCGCTCTGTTCGCGGATTTCCGCCTCTTCTACCTGGTCGGTCGTCGCCTCGGCATCCAGCCGCGCGATCAGGCCTTCGACCAGCCGCTCCAGCCGGTCGAGCCGAGCCTCCGTGCTTTGCTCCTGCGCCAGCACCGGCGCGGCGGTCAGCACGCTCGCCGTCAGCAGCATTGCCCGCAAGCTGCGGGCCGCCCTCTTGTGATCCATGAAACCCTCCCGACCCGTTCTTATCCCCGTAAGAATGCGCGCTTGGTTGGATGACGGACAGCTAGCGGATGGTCGTAAGACCTTTGTCTCATGGGGCGGGGCGTGTAGCCTGATGTAAAAGCAGGCGCAGAATGAGGGAGAGTCGAGATGATCCACGCCGTTGAGCGGCCCCAGGCCCACACGCCGACCCATTGCACCGCTGAGCAATATGCCGAGATGTACCGCGCGTCGGTGGAAACGCCGGACGCCTTCTGGCTGGAACAGGCGCAGCGGCTCGATTGGGTCACACCGCCGACCAAGGGCGGTGAGTGGTCTTACGATCCGGTCGGGATCAGCTGGTTTGCGGATGGCCAGCTGAACCTGTGCCACAATGCGGTCGACCGGCATCTCCCACAGCACGCCGACCGCACGGCGCTGATCTTTGAACCGGACGATCCGGCCTTGCCCGGCCGCAGCCTCACCTATGGCGAATTGCACACAGAAGTGGTTCGGATGGCCAATGCGCTGAAAAAGCTGGGTGTCCGGCGGGGTGACCGGGTGACGCTCTACCTGCCGATGATCCTTGAAGGCGTTACGGCGATGCTCGCCTGCGCAAGGCTCGGCGCGGTGCATTCCGTGGTGTTCGGCGGCTTCTCGCCCGAGGCGCTGGCGGGGCGGATCGAGGATTGCGGCAGTCGCTTCGTCATCACCGCCGATGAAGGCCTACGCGGGGGCAAGCGGGTGCCGCTGAAGGCGAATGTCGATGCGGCGCTGGCGCTCACCGCGCACGCGACGCCGGTCGACGGCGTGCTGGTGATCCGCCACACCGGCGGCGCAATCGCGATGCAGGAGGGCCGTGACCATTGGCTCGCCGACCTTGCCAGCGAAGATGATTGCCCCTGCGAGGTGATGGGAGCGGAGGACCCGCTGTTCATCCTCTACACCTCGGGTTCGACCGGCAAGCCCAAGGGCGTGCTCCACACCACCGGCGGCTACGGCGTGTGGACCGCGGCGACCTTCCACTACATCTTCGATTACCAACCGGGCGAGGTGTTCTGGTGCACCGCCGATATCGGCTGGGTCACGGGGCACAGCTACGTGGTCTACGGCCCGCTGATGAACGCGGCGACCGCCGTGGTGTTCGAAGGCGTGCCCAACTACCCCGATCACGGACGCTTCTGGGACGTGGTGGACAAGCACCAGGTCAACATCATCTACACCGCCCCCACCGCGATCCGCGCCCTGATGCGCGAGGGTGACGCGCACGTCACCAGCCGCTCGCGGTCGTCGCTGCGGCTGCTCGGCTCTGTCGGCGAACCGATCAATCCCGAGGCATGGCGCTGGTATTTCGACGTGGTGGGCGAGGGCCGCTGCCCGATCATCGACACCTGGTGGCAAACCGAAACCGGCGGCTGCATGATCACCACGCTGCCCGGCGCGCATGACATGAAGCCGGGCAGCGCGGGCCTGCCGTTCTTCGGCATCCGTCCGCAGCTGGTCGACAGCGAGGGCGGGGTGCTCGACGGCGCGGCAGAAGGCAACCTGTGCATCACGCACTCATGGCCCGGTCAGGCACGCAGCATCTATGGCGATCACGAACGCTTTGGGCAGACCTATTTCAGCACCTATGCCGGGAAATACTTCACCGGCGACGGGTGCAAGCGCGATAGCGATGGCTATTACTGGATCACCGGCCGCGTGGACGATGTCATCAACGTCTCGGGCCACCGCATGGGCACTGCCGAGGTCGAAAGCGCGCTGGTGCTGCACCCCAAGGTCGCCGAGGCTGCGGTGGTCGGATACCCGCACGACATCAAGGGCCAGGGAATCTATTGCTACGTTACCCTCAACGTCGGGGAGGAGGGCTCTGACGCGCTCCTTGGGGAACTGAAGGCCCACGTCCGCAAGGAAATCGGCCCGATCGCCACGCCCGATATCATCCACTTCACCGATGGCCTGCCCAAGACCCGTTCCGGCAAGATCATGCGCCGCATCCTGCGCAAGATCGCCGAGAACGACTTCGGCGCGCTCGGCGATACTTCGACCCTGGCTGACCCCTCGCTGGTCGAGCGACTGATCGAGGGGCGGCAGAACGGCTGACGCGATGACCGCAAGGATCATCATCGCCGATGACCACCCGTTGTTCCGCAGCGCGCTCGCCCATGCGGTGAACAAGGTGTGGCCCGAGGCGGCGATTATCGAGGCCAGCTCCGCTGCCGCAGCGCGCGCGGCTTTGGCGGAAGGTGCGGCGGAAGCCCTGCTGCTCGATCTGCACATGGCGGACTCCACCGGCCTGTCGGTGCTGATGGACCTACGACAGGATTACCCCGCGCTGCCCATCGTGATCGTCTCGGCCTCCGAGGAACCGCGTGTCGCGGCAGCGGCCGCGCAATTGGGAGCGGCAGGGTTCATCCCCAAATCCTCCAGCCTCGATGCGATGCGCGAAGGGTTGTCAGCGGTGCGGAACGGGGACGCGTGGTTCCCTGAAGCCTGCGCGGATGCGGACGACGATCTCGCCCGCATTGCCAGCCTGACGCCTGCCCAAAGGCGCATCCTCGCCGCGATCCGGCAAGGCTTGCTCAACAAGCAGATCGCCTATGAACTCGCCATTTCCGAGGCGACTGTGAAGGCGCACATCACCGCGATCCTGCGCAAGCTCGGCGTCAACAGCCGGACGCAGGCGGTATTGCTCGCCGCCAAGCTCGACGTCGATCAGCCGGTGGCGGATTCCGCGAGGGCCTGAACCTTCGCCGCGCGGCCCTGTGCCAGCGCCGTGGCAATCAGCGCGCGCAAGGCCGCGGGAGATGCGGGCTTGAGCAAGCGATTTGCCCCCATCCGCGCGGCGGCGGCTTCGGTTTCCTCAGAGCTTTCTGCCGTCAACAGGATGGCAGGCGGGCGTTGGCCCCAGCCTTCGCACAGCATCGCATAGGTGTCATCGCCGCGTTCGTCCCCGTCGAGGCGGTAATCCATGATCGCAACGTCGGGTGCTTGCGGCATGGCGGCAGCCGCCTCGGCGCCGTTGCCAGCGCAGGTCACAGTCAGCCCCCACTTGCCGAGCAAGGCGGCGGTTGCGGCAAGGACGGCGGGATCATTGTCGACCACCAGCACTCGGCCGTCGCCGAGCCCTGCGGCGGCGCGAACAGGAGCAAGACGCGGCGCGGGTGACGCCTCGCGTCGCAGCACGGGGAAGGCCAGCGCAAAGCGGCTCCCGCGGCCAAGCGACGAGGTGGTCTCCACGTCGACCCCGAGTAGCCGCGCTGCCCGCCGGACGATGGCGAGGCCCAATCCCAGTCCATCCCGGTCGGTCGAAGCGCCGCGTTCGAACTCGCCGAAGATGCGCTCGATATCATCAGGTGCGATCCCGCGCCCGGTGTCGTGGATGCAGATCAGCACCTCCGGCCCGCGCCGCCGCACCCCGATCAGCACGCCGCCCTTGGCCGTATAGCGTACTGCGTTGCTCATCAGATTGCGCAGCACCGCTGTCAGCAATGCCCGGTCGGCCAGAACCCACGCATCGGTCCGCACCCTCCGCAGCCGCAATCCCTTGGCCTGCGCTTGCAGCATGAATTCGCGCGCCACATCCTCGAACAATTGGTCGAGCGCCACGGGCTCCGGCACCGGCACTACCCCGCCGCTGTCGAGTTTGGAAATCTCCAGCAGCACTCGGATCAGCCGGTCTGCCGAGACAATCGAGCCATCCAGATCGGCCACCAGCCGTTCCAGTGCGGGGCGCCCCTCAACCTCCTCGCCTAGTGCCGAAGCAAACAGGCGCGCGGCGTTGAGCGGCTGGATCAGGTCGTGGCTGGCGGCGGCGAGGAAACGGGTCTTGGACTTTGTCGCCTGCGCCCAGGCCTCGTTCGCGGCGCTCAGCTGGCGGGTGCGGACGGCGACCTTGTCCTCCAGCGCCTGTTCGGCCAGCCGGTCAGCGGTGATGTCGGTGTATGAGGTGGTGTAGCCGCCGCCGGGTGTCGGCGCGCCGACGATCCTGAGCACGCGGCCATCGTGCTGCACCCGCTCGATCCGGTGCTCGGTGCCCGCCCGCATATAGGCGAGGCGGCGCTCGACCTGCTCGGTGATGGCAGCGTCGGACAAGGCCCCGCGCGCAAGGTTGAAGCGGATCAGATCGGCGATGGGTGTGCCGACGCTCACCAGCCGGTCGGGCAGGTCGAAGATCTCCTGATAGCGGGTGTTCCACGCCACCAGCCGCATCTCGGCGTCCACCAGCGCAATGCCCTGATCGATGGATTCGATCGCGGTCTGGAGCAGGTCGGCGGAGAAAGAGAGGCGGCGGTGCGTCTCGTCGAACATGGCGACGACTTCGGGGAGCGGGATGGGATCGCCGCCCGCCCATGACCCCACCAGCATCCGCGCGGACGATGTGCCGATCACGCCTGAAATCACCCGCTCGGCCAGTTCCAGCACCGCCGCGCCTGCCGGGTCGCCATTGCGCAAATGCAAGGGCGCAAGCGCCGCATCGGCTCGCTCGCGCCCGACAAACTGGGTCAGCAGCGCGCGGACATCGCCCGCACGTTTGGCGGTGGCGTGGCGCGGCAGCTCTCCGGGCATATGCGTTCCGACAAAAGCGGCGGCCTGCGCCTGATCGAGCAGCGAGGGCCGCACCAGAGTCGAGACCAGCCAGTAGAGTGCGGTATTGACCCCAAGGCTCAGGATCACGCCCGAGACCAGCGGATCGGGGTGGATGCTGAGGAAGGGCGCGGTGCCGCTTGCCGCCGGGACGATCAGCAGTGCGAGCCACAGCATGAAGCCCGCCGTCAGGCCGGTCAGCATCCCGGCGCGGTTGCCGTGCTGGCTCAGCATCCCCAGCACCAGACCCGGCGCGAATTGCGCGGCCGCCGCGAAGGCAAGGGTGCCGAGGCCCGCCAGATCGGTGATCCCGGCAAAGCCGCGATAGAACACATAAGCCGCGCCCAGCAGCGCGGCGATCACCATGCGGCGGATCAGCAACAGCCGCCCCGGCACGCGGCTGCGGTCGCCCCGTCCGGCTAATGCGCGACGCAGTAGCATGGGGGCGATGAGGTCATTGGTGATCATGATCGACAGCGCGACGCTGGCCACCACGATCATGCCGGTCGCCGCCGAAAACCCGCCGATGAACACCAGCACGGCGAGCATTGGCGTCCCGCTCGCCAAGGGGAGGGCGAGCACGATGGTGTCGGGATCGGTCCCGGCGGGCAGCACCGCCTGTCCTGCCAGCACAATCGGCACGATCACGGCTGCGGTGAGCGCGAGATAGGCCGGGAACACCCAGCGCATCGACCGGCTGGCGCGTTCTCCCGGCGCTTCGATGAAGCTCATGTGGAACTGGCGCGGCAGGCACAGGGCTGCGGCCGCCGCAATCAGCGTCAGCACCACAAACCGCGCGTCAATCGGGTCGGGGGCGAACAGGGCCGGGGTGGCGGGGACCGCTGGCCCGTCGCCCGTCACCAGCCACCACACACCCAGCGCGCCGACCGCGAGCAAGGCGGCGAGCTTGACCAGCGCTTCCACCGCAATCGTCAGCACCAGCCCGGCATTCTCGCCCGCCCGGTCCGCGCGGCGTGATCCGAACAGGATCGCGAACAGCCCCATCAGGGCCGCGACAATCAGCACCAGCTCGTCCGTTGCGACCTGCGTGCGCAGCTCCGGGTCGAGCACCAGCAGCGTGGTGCCGACGGAGTCCAGCTGGAGCGCCATATAGGGCAGCGTCCCGCACGTCGCGATTATCGTCACCAGCGCAGCGAGGCTGGCGCTTTTGCCGTAGCGCGCCGAGAGGAAGTCCGCGATCGAGGTCGAATGCTGCGCTTTGGCCTGCGCCAGGATCCGGCGCACCAGCCCGAAGCCCAGCGTGAAGACAAGGATCGGCCCGAGATAGATCGGCAGGTAATCAAGGCCCGATGCCGCCGCTGTGCCGACCCCGCCAAAGAACGTCCAGCTGGTGCAGTAAACCGCAAGGCTGAGGCCATAGACGCTGCCGGAATGGCGCAGCAGCGCGGGCGCTGGCGTGCGGTCTCGCCATGCCGCGAGCCAGAACAATGCGCCAAGGTAGATCATGGCGGCGACCAGCGCCGCGCCCAGCATCATCTCCCGCTCCCCTCTTTCCCGGCACACAAACTACGGCAAGCGAGGCGCAAAGCAAAGGGGCGGCACCGTGCGGCACCGCCCCTCCTGCGATCCGCTGGCTCGCGGGCTTAGTCGTCGATATTGCGGCGGAAGGTTTCGGGCAGGAACAGCAGCCCGATCACCACGGTGGCCGCGCAGATGGCCACCGGATACCACAGCCCGAAGTAGATATTCCCCGTCGCTGCCACCATCGCGAAGGCGGTGGTGGGCAGGAACCCGCCGAACCAGCCATTGCCGATGTGGTAGGGCAGGCTCATCGCGGTGTAGCGGATACGGGTGGGGAACAGCTCTACCAGCAGCGCCGCGATCGGGCCGTAAACCATCGTCACCAGCAGCACGAGATAGGTGAGGATGGCGATCACCACCGGCGTGTTGATGGCATCCGGATCAGCCTTGGCCGGATAGCCCGCGGTGGCCAGCGCCGCCTTCAATTCGTCCTGATAGGCGGTGATGGCGGCTTTCCGTTCGTCGCCCGTGACCAGCGCGGGATCGGGCGCGACGAAGGTTTGCGCCCCGATTGTGATCTGCGCGATGGCCCCTGCTTCTGCCTCGACCTTGGAGTAGCTGACGCCGCTCTTCGCCAGGAAGGATTTGGCGATGTCGCAGCTTTTTGCGTCGAACTTGTTCTTGCCGATGGGGTCGAACTGGACCGAGCAATCGGCATCGTTGACGATCACACTGACCGGTGCCGTCGCCTGTGCTTGTGCCAGCGCCGGATTGGCCGCTTCGGTCAGCGCGTGGAAGGCCGGGAAGAACGTCACCGCCGCCAGAGCGCAGCCGGACAGAATGATTGGCTTGCGGCCGATCTTGTCCGACAGCCAGCCGAAGAAGATAAAGAACGGCGTCCCGATGGCGAGCGCGACGGCAATCAGGATATTGGTCGTCGCCCCGTCCACCATCAGGACTTTCTCAAGGAAGAACAGCGCATAGAACTGGCCGGTGTACCACACCACTGCTTGCCCCGCGACCGCGCCCAGCAGCGCGATCAGCGCCCAGCGGCCGTTTTTCCAATTGCCGAAGGCTTCCGAAATCGGCGCCTTAGAATTGGTGCCTTCGTCCTTCATCTTCTGGAACACCGGGCTTTCCTGAAGCTGCATCCGGATCCACAGCGACACGCCGAGCAGCAATGCGGAGATCAGGAACGGCACGCGCCAGCCCCATTCCTTGAAGGCTTCCTCGCCGATCATGGTGCGGGTGCCGATCACCACCAGCAGGGCCGCGAACAGGCCGAGCGTCGCGGTGGTCTGGATGAAGCTGGTGTAGAGCCCGCGCTTGTTGTTGGGGGCGTGTTCGGCCACGTAAGTCGCAGCGCCGCCATACTCGCCGCCCAGCGCCAGGCCTTGCACCAGCCGCAGCACCACCAGCATGATCGGAGCGGCCACCCCGATGCTGGTGTAGTTGGGCAGCAGGCCGACGGTGAAGGTCGCAAAGCCCATCAGGCCCATAGTGACAAGGAAGGTGTATTTGCGCCCGACCATGTCGCCTAGCCGCCCGAACACCAGCGCGCCAAACGGGCGGACCGCAAAGCCCGCCGCGAAGGCCGCCAGCGCGAAGATGAAGCCGGTGGTCTCGTTTACGCCGGAGAAGAACTGCGCCGAGATGATCGTGGCCAGCAGGCCATAGAGGTAAAAATCATACCATTCGAAAACCGTGCCCAGCGACGAGGCGAGGATGACGCGTCTTTCCGTCGCGCTCGCCACGTGATGCTTGGGCAGGGCGCCATCATATGCCGTCGCCATAGTCCGTCTCCCGCTTGTCCGCTCGATCCCCTGACCGGCAGGCAGGCCATGCGCCTGCATCATGCCGGTCCTGCCGAGGAATGCAAAGTCGCGCGTTACGGGCAGCAGCGATAGCTAGACCATCGTCGTAGCCGGGGAGCGTTTACTCGGCGGCGGCGAAAGTCAGGCGTAGCTCGGGCGTTTCCAGCACCAGCTGACGACCGTCGAGCGTAGTGGTGTAGCGCTGGGCCTGTTCCAGCGCGCCCGCCAGATCATTGCCGAAGCTGGGGGCGGGGCAGGCCATGCGCGTGCCCGCCACCGGGCCGAAGCTGATACTGCCAGCGCCGTTTGACGGTTGGCCCGCAGTCCAGGTCGACCGGCCACGGTTGCAATCGAGCTGAAGCTGCACCTCACCGCCATCGATGAAGGCGAGGGTGTGGCGGCGCTGCAAGGTGGGGGTGAGCGAGGTGGTGCTGCCCGACGTGTCGATCGCGGTCAGCTGCCATTCGGTCCCGGCGAGCGGGTGGCTATCGGGAAGGGTCATGCAGCCTCCCAAGGCAAGCGTGGCGGCAGTGGCGATAATGGCGGCGCGAAAAGACATCCCTGATGCTCCCAAGTCGTGACCCCGCTTCCATAGCGCAGGATCCTGAATGCAGCCAATCCGGCGAGGCGGGCTGGCACGAAAAAGCCGCCGGAGCGCTAGGCTCCGGCGGCTTTTCGTAACTCAGGCCGAAGCGATTAGGCTTCGCGGGTGCCCGACAGCGGCATCGCGCCGAACGCGCCCGCATTGACCGAACCGGTCAGCGTGTCGCCGTCGATGGTCGCTTCGCAATCGAGCGTCATCGGCATCGGCACGACCATGTTCATCTTCCACGAGATGGTGTTGCCGCTGACAGTGCCGCCAGCAATGTCCATCGAGCCGAGGCTGCCCACCAGCGAGCCGCTGAAGGTGTCGCCATCGGGAACCACGGTGAGGGTGCCGGTCTGGTCGCCCATCGGGCTCTTGACGACGGTCTTGTAGGTACCTGCAACAGACATATTCAACTCCTCCGGTGAGCGTGCGGACCTTTGGCGACCCGGCACTTGTGGTCTCGTTATTTACACTGATGTCAGCGCGCTTCAACCGCTTTCCGGCTGAAGCGCGCTGCGGTCTGGCTTATTCCCCTTCCATCTCGCGCTGCTCAATCGGCAGGCCGAGCGGTTCGAGCTGTGCGCGGACCACGCTGGCATCGCCGACCACCACCCAGACGAACTTGTCAGCGTCAATGCTCGCGCGGGCGATGGCATCGAGGGTTGCGGGGGTCTGCGCGGTGTAGATGCTGGCGAGGGTTTCCTGATAATTGTCCGGCCGCCCGAACAGCGCATTGCTCTGCATCGCGCCGAGCACGGCGGGGGAGGTTTCGAACCGGCCCGGCAGCGAGCCAACGTCCGAGGCGACATTGCGCTCCAGCTCTTCCGGGGTGACGCCCTTGATGGTCAGGAACTCCTTGGTCTCCCGCAGCATTTCAGCGAGCGAATCTCCGGTGCGATCCGCCTGCACGCCGCCGGAGATCGAATAGACCACCGCATTCTCACGCGCCTGCGCCCCGCCGCGCACGCCGTAGCTCCAGCCCTTGGTCTCCCGCAGGTTCATGTTGAGCCGCGCGAGGAAATCGCCGCCCAGCGACTTGTTGGCGCTGCCAAAGGCGACAAACGCCGGATCGCCCGCATCCAGCGGCGTGATCTGCGAGCCGAGGATGAAGCTCTGCGGCGAATTGGGGCGGTTGACGAGGATGATCCGGTTGCCGTTAGCGCCCATGTTGGCGGCGAACTGCTTGGTGCCCTTGGGCGTGGCAGGCGCAGTCCAGTCGCCGAAGGCGGCGTTGAGCGCGGTCACGATCTCGGCCAGCGGCTTGTCAGAGATGACGAAGACCTCGCCATTATCCGGGCGAATCCAGCTGTCCTTGTGAGCGATCAGGTCATCGCGGGTGATGCTGCTGACGCTCGCCACAGTCGGCACGCTGCCATAGGGGCTGTTGGCACCGAACAGTTCCGGGGTCAGCGTCAGCTGGGCGATGCCCTGCGGCGACTTCATCGCCTGGCGGAGACCGGTGATGGTCTGGTTGCGCACCCGCTCAAGGTCATCAGGATTGAAGGCCGGTTCGCGCATGATCTGACGCATCAGATCGAGGCTCGGGGCAAGGTTGGCCGTGAGAGACGAGAGCGTGAAGGTTGACCGGTCATCGCCGCCGCCAACCGAAACAGTCGCGCCGAGCCGTTCCCCCGCCTCGGCGATCTGCTGCGCCGACAGGTTCTTCGTGCCTTCATCGAACAGCGACAGGGTGAGGCCGTCGAGCCCGGTCTTGCCTTCCGGATCGGCCGCGCCGCCCGCGTTGAAGGCCATCGACACATAGGTCGCCGGCACCGCCGTGCGGCGGGCATAGGTAACCTTCATGCCGTTCTTCAGGGTCGCGCGCTCGACATCGGGGAAATCGAGCTGCGCAATCGAATCAATCGGCGGGGCCGGACGGACGGCCGAGACGCTGATTGTCTCGGCGGCGCGGTCCCGTTCGGAGGCGTTTTCACCTTCGGCGGCCACCGATGCGGCTTCCTCATAAGTCGCATCGCGTGCGCCGGGCTCCAGCACCACGGTCATCGCCGGGCGGGTCATCCAGCTTCCCAGCGCCGCCTTGACGTCAGCTGGGGTGAGCTTGGCGAGAGCTTCGAACTCGCGCGCGTAGAACTGCGGATCACCCGCCAGTACTTCGCCTTCGGCCAGGGTCTGCGCCTTGCCGCTGAAGCCGCCAACTTGCTCCAGCCCGCGGATCGTGCGGGCGAGGTTGCTGGTGACTGCGCGGCGTACTTCGTCATCGGTCGGGCCTTCCGCGATCAGCTTGGCGACCACTTCGTCCATCCGCTTTTCCAGCACTGCAAGATCAACGCCCGCCTTGGCGGTCGCTTCGACGCTGAGGATGCCGATGCGCTGGAACGCAGAATTGCTCGACGATACGCTCACAGCCAGCTGCTCGTCGCGTACCAGCACATTGTCGAGCCGGCTTGAGGCGAGGCCGCCGAGGATTGAGGCACCCACGTCAAGCGCGATGCGATCCTTGCCGGTCAGCCCTTCGACCGGCCAGTAGCGGGTTACGCTGGTTGCTGCGACCTGATCCTTGAAGGTCTTGCGCACGGCTTCCTTGAGGGTCGGCACATCCGCCTTGGCCGGATCATTGACCGGGCCGCGCGCGATGGTGCCGAAATACTTCTCGACCAGCGGCTTGGCTTCGGCGGCGGAAATGTCGCCCGCGATCACCAGCGTGGCGTTGTTCGGGCCGTAATTCTCAGTGAACCACGCCTTCACATCCTCCATCGAGGCGGAGTCGAGGTCGGCCATCGATCCGATCGCTTCGTGCTGGTAGGGGTGGCCATCGGGGAACAGGGTCTTGAGCACGTCGTAGAACACCAGACCGCCCGGCTCATTATCGCCCTGACGCTTTTCGTTCTGCACGACGCCGCGCTGGTTATCGAGCTTGCCCTGCGTCACGGCGCCGAGCAGGTAGCCCATGCGGTCACTTTCCAGCCACAGCGCGCGCTCCAGTGCGGGGCGGGGAACGGTCTGGAAGTAGTTGGTGCGGTCGAACCAGGTGGTGCCGTTGTAATCGGTCGCGCCCATTTCCGCGAGATACTTGAAGTAGTCATCCGGCGCGTTTTCCGAGCCGTTGAACATCAGGTGTTCGAACAGGTGGGCAAAGCCGGTCTTGCCTTCGGGCTCGTCCTTGGAGCCGACATTGTACCACACCGTCACGTTCACAATCGGGGCCTTGCGGTCTTCATGCACCAGCACGGTGAGGCCGTTGGGCAGCTCGAACTGCTGATAGGGGATCGTCACCTGGCTCACGAGGGTCGGCAGATCGGCGGTCGCCTGCGGGGCGGCGCTGGCGGCGGGCTTGGTCTGGGCGAGCGCGGGGGCGAACGGCACGGCAAGCGCAAGGGCGAGCGCCGAAAGACTGGCGGCGGCAAAACGGTGGGTCATGGAAGAAAGCTCCGGTGAAACATTATGCGAGAGGAAAGCGCCAGTCAGCGCGCGTTGGTGACAGTGGTTGCCACGGCGCGCCGATTGCTGGCTTTCGCCAGCAAATCATCGCGCCAAAAGTGCACAGGCTTCAGTTTGTGATCGACGAACAGCTGCATCTGGTCGGTGTAATGCGGGCTGGCAGGCCGAGTGGTGGCCGCGCCGAAGGGCTGGATTGAGCGTGAGGTAACCCGCTCACCGGGCTGCCATTCGATCCACATGATGAAGCTGTCCCCATGCTTGAGGCTGAGGCGACCATCCTCGGCCACGTCCCAAGTGGTCGAGGCGCGCAGGGTGTCCGACCCGCCGTCGAGTGGTAGGTCAAGCTCGCCCTGACGCAGGCGCAGCAGATCGCCCATCGGCGGATCAAGCCTGCCGAAATGGGTGGTGAGGTGGTCGGCGGCGGCTTGCAGCTTCTCGGCCACATCGGGGAAGGGCTTGTTGTTGTAATCGGCGGACATGAAATCGCGGATGATCAGCAGCGCGATGGCATCAGCAGCGCCCTTGTTGTCGGCGGTGAAATCCCAGCTGAGCAGCAGATCGCGTGCCTCAGCCAGCTTCCCTTCTGCCTTCAGTCCCTCCAGCGTGTCGAACAGACGGTCGACATAGCCGAGGCGCTCATAGCCGGTGTCATACTTGATCCGCTCCAGCGCTGCACGGTCGAGCACGCTCGCCTCCGACAGCAGCTTATAGGCACGCCATGAGCGGTTGGTCTGCTTGAGTTCGATACCCATCAGCGGCGCAAACGCTTGGGCATCAAGATCGCTCCCGGCTCCTGCGGCAGTGAAGGGGGTGTTGTTCGAATTGTAGAGCCATCCGCTCGCCGGGTTCACGATCTTGGGCAGGCTCGCATAATCGACTGCCCCTTGCCAGATCAGGTCTGACCGGTTGCCGGGCAGGACATTGCGCCAGTCGGCGTTCACCCCCTCGGGCCGGCGGGGGATCGCGGCGTTATAGACATAGGCAATGGTGCCCGCCTCATCGGCATAGATGAAGTTGGTCGAGGGGATCGCGAGGCGCGACAATTGCGCTTCCCACTCAGCGAAATTGGTCGCCTTGTTGATGCGGTAATAGGCGTCGAGCTGGCCAAGCTGGCCGATCCCGCCATAGCGGATGGCGAAGGCGCCCTTGGCGTTTTTGATCACCGGGCCATGCGCCGAGCGCAGCACTTCCTTACGGATCGGCAGCACTACGGGGCCAATCTTGACCGGCAGCGTCACCCACTTGCTCTCCAGATTGCGCCATTCGCCATCGAGCTTGTAGCGGGTGCCGGTCTCGTCGAGCTCCAGTTGGTAGATGTCGATCATGTCGGGCGTGTTGACCGTGTTAGTCCAACCCAAGTGCTCGTTGTGGCCGAGGAAGGGGAAGGGCGATCCGGGGAAATTCGCGCCGGCAAAGTGCCAGCCTTCGCCGCTCTCGACCACGAGTTCATACCACGCCACGCCGCCGCGCAGGGGCTGGTGCGAGTTTGATATCAGCGTTGTCGGCCCGCCGGACTTCTTCGGCGCGACGGCAAAGGCGTTGGAGCCGAGGTGTTCGGCATCCTCGCCCAGCGGCAACACCATGCGCCGCGCCTGATCGGTTTTCGGGGCTGAGGGCGCAGGCTCGGCAGGCTCTGCACCTGGCAGCGGCGGGCGCGGGAAGCCGGGGATGTCGGGGCCATGCTCGCGGCGCAACTCCTCGCCTGCCACCAGCGGGCCGATCACGCCATCCAGCCCGAAGAAGAACGGCTGGCGCAGCGCGAAACCGGCGGCAACGTCCATGCCGTTGACGGGGAACAGGTTGCCGAGCTTGACCTCGCCCGAATGCTCGGCGGCATATTGGTTGAGGCCCGCAGCATAGGCTTCGAACAGCGCGCGGGTATCGGCGGGGAGCTTGGGATATTCCCGCTCCGCCGTGCCGCGCGCGTCGATCAGGTGGTAGGCATAATCGATCTGCGCGCCTTCCTCGCCCGCAATCGCGCCATAACGCCCGCGCGCCATCGCGACGACATCTTGCAGAGTGAAGAAGTCATCCTCGGCATGGGCGATGGCCACGCCGTAAGCCGTGTCGGCATCGGTCTTGCCATAGATATGCGGCACGCCGAATTCGTCGCGGATGATCTCGGCCGTGTAGGTGCGGCCGGGTGCGGGGTTGGCAGCGCTGGCGAAGAACGGCTCCCACGTGGCAAGCGCCACCACCGCCAGCAACAACACGCCCACCAGCGCAAATGCGCCGCGCTTGACCCAGATCATGTCGGATTTCTCTCCCAAACCGTATGTAGGCTCCATCGCTTGGCGCTCGAACGAGGTCAAGGCTCGCGCGGCCTCTTGCCATGGGCGGGCAATGAACCCACCTATTCAAGTAACACACCTGCGTGAGTGATTTTTGCCCTTGGGGTCTTGTGTGGCCAATGTGCAACACTATCTCGAGGTGGTAACCTTTGGAGGGGTTAGACGACATGAATCTCGAAAAGTTCACCGACCGGGCCAAGGGCTTCCTGCAAGCCGCGCAAACCGTCGCCATCCGCATGAACCACCAGCGCATCACCCCGCTGCACATCGCCAAGGCCTTGCTGGAGGATAGCGAGGGCATGGCCGCCGGGCTGATCCAGCGCGCGGGCGGGCAGGCGCCGCTGGCTGTGACTGCGATTGATGTGGGTCTTTCCAAGGTTCCGGCCGTGACCGGTAGCGGCGCGCAGGCGACGCCGGGGCTGGATAATGATGCCGTGCGGGTGCTCGACCAGGCCGAACAGCTCGCCGACAAGGCGGGCGACAGCTACGTCACGGTTGAGCGGATGTTGACCGCGCTCGCCTTGTCGCCGGGTGCCGCAGGGGAGGGCCTGAAAGCCGCAGGGGTCACACCGCAAAGCCTGAACACCGCGATCGAACAGCTGCGCGGCGGCAAGCGTGCGGACAGCGCCAGCGCCGAGAACACCTATGACGCTATGCAGAAATTCGCCCGCGACCTGACGCAGGCGGCGCGCGACGGTAAGCTCGATCCGGTCATCGGCCGCGACGAGGAAATCCGCCGCACCATCCAGATTCTCGCCCGCCGCACCAAGAACAACCCGGCCCTGATCGGCGAACCCGGCACCGGGAAAACCGCGATTGCCGAAGGCCTCGCGCTGCGCATTGCCAATGGCGACGTGCCCGACAGCCTAAAGGGCCGCACCCTGATGAGCCTCGACATGGGCTCGCTGATCGCGGGCGCCAAGTATCGCGGCGAGTTTGAGGAACGCCTCAAATCCGTGCTCGATGAGGTGAAGAATGCGGATGGCCAGATCATCCTGTTCATCGACGAGATGCACACCCTGATTGGCGCGGGTGCGAGCGAAGGCTCGATGGATGCCTCGAACCTCTTGAAACCCGCCCTGTCGCGCGGCGAACTCCACTGCATCGGCGCCACCACGCTCGACGAATACCAGAAGTATGTCGAGAAAGACCCCGCGCTCCAGCGGCGCTTCCAGCCGGTGTTCATCGCCGAGCCGACGGTTGAGGACACCATCTCGATCCTGCGCGGCATCAAGGACAAGTACGAACTCCACCACGGCGTGCGCATCACCGATGGCGCGATTGTCGCAGCGGCGAAGCTGTCTGACCGCTACATCCAGAACCGCTTCCTCCCCGACAAGGCCATCGACCTGATGGACGAGGCCGCGAGCCGCATCCGCATGGAGGTGGAGTCCAAGCCCGAGGAAATCGAGGCGCTTGACCGGCGGATCATTCAGCTGAAGATCGAGGAATCGGCGCTCCAGAAGGAGACCGACCAGAATTCCAAGGATCGCCTCGTCGCTCTGCGCGAGGAACTGGCCAATCTTGAGCAGCAAAGTGCCGAACTCACCACCCGCTGGCAGAACGAGCGTGACAAGATCGAGGCCGAGGGCAAGATCAAGGAAAAGCTCGATCACGCCCGGCTGGAACTTGAGCAGGCGCAGCGCGAAGGCGATTTGGCCAAGGCTGGCGAGCTTTCTTACGGCACGATCCCCGCGCTCGAAAAGCAGCTCGCCGAAGCCCAAGGGCAGGCCGCCAACGCCATGCTGCGCGAGGAAGTGACCGAAGAAGACATCGCCGGCGTCGTCAGCCGCTGGACCGGGATTCCGGTCGACCGGATGATGGCGGGCGAGCGCGAAAAGCTGCTGGCGATGGAGAGCATCCTCGGCAAGCGGGTGATCGGCCAGTCGCAGGCCATTGCTGCGGTGTCCAAGGCCGTGCGCCGCGCGCGTGCCGGTCTTCAGGATCCGGGCCGCCCACTCGGCAGCTTCCTGTTCCTCGGCCCCACGGGCGTCGGCAAGACCGAACTGACCAAGGCGCTCGCCGGGTTCCTGTTCGACGATGATTCTGCGATGGTGCGGATCGACATGAGCGAATTCATGGAGAAGCACGCCGTCGCCCGCCTGATCGGTGCGCCTCCGGGCTATGTCGGTTATGAGGAAGGCGGCGTATTGACCGAGGCGGTGCGCCGCCGTCCCTATCAGGTGGTGCTGTTCGACGAGGTCGAGAAGGCGCATTCCGATGTGTTCAACGTGCTGCTGCAAGTGCTCGACGATGGCCGACTGACCGATGGGCAGGGCCGCGTGGTCGACTTTGCCAACACGCTGATCATCCTGACCTCGAACCTCGGTAGCCAATATCTCGCCAACCTGCCCGACGGCGCGGAGCCCGCGACGGTCGAGAAGGATGTGATGGACGTGGTACGCGGGCATTTCCGGCCCGAGTTCCTCAACCGTCTCGATGAGATCATCCTGTTCCACCGCCTCGCGCAGGAACACATGGCGCCGATTGTCGAGATCCAGGTTGGCCGCGTGCAGAAACTTCTCGCCGATCGCAAGATCACGCTTGATCTGACCGATGCGGCGCTGCGCTGGCTCGGGCGGGTGGGGTATGATCCGGTCTACGGCGCGCGGCCGCTGAAGCGCGCAGTGCAGCGCTATTTGCAGGACCCGCTCGCCGAAATGCTGCTCGAAGGAAAATTGCCCGATGGCGCTACGCTGATGATCGATGAAGGAGACGGGCAACTCAGCATGATGATTCGCTGATTTGACGTCGAAAAATCCACTTTCGACGATTTCAGGCCAATTCCGGCGGCGCGCAAGATTGTAAGCATGCTTCGTTCGATTTGATAAGCAAGGCGGTTTGTTGCGTGCAAACCTGCCTAGCTTTTAATTTTCGCAAAGCCACAATCGAACAATGTTGCGGCGTTTTCGCTGATGGCCCCCTGAATGTGGGATTAACGCAACACCGCCCGGAAAAGTTCGGGGCGGCGAGCGGGCGCTTTGACAACCTACCTATGCCATTGCACAAAACAGTCACTGCGGGGACTGAATTGGACAACCTTTGAAGCGCTTTCCCACCACATGGGGTAATTATGTGGTGGGTGAGCAAGGTTGTCGTGACGTCTCCGGTTCGGGCAACTGGAGTGATCATGAAGAAATTTCACAGCAATTCGATCAAGGCTCTGGCCTTTTCCGCATCAGCCATCGCGTTTGTGATCGCGGGCCCTGCCTATGCGCAGGCCACCGAGGAACAGCCGGCGGAAGAAGAGGAGCAGGTCGATGTAACTGAGGGTGAGGCGGCCCAAGCTGAAGACAAGGCCAGCAACATCACCGTGACCGGTTCGCGCATCGTGCGCGACACATACAGCTCGATTTCGCCGCTTCAGGTGCTCACCACCGAAAATCAGCAGGCGGTTGGTGCGTTCGATCCTTCACAGATTCTCCAGCGCTCGGAAGCGGCCGCCGGTCAGCAGATCGATGCGACCTTCAACGGCTTCGTGCTCAACAACGGCCCGGGTTCGCAAACGCTGAACCTGCGCGGTCTTGGTGCTGACCGTACCCTGATCCTCGTCAATGGCCGCCGTCTCGCGCCTGCTGGCGTGGAAGGTGCTCCCTCCAACCCGTCGATCAACCTGATCCCGGCCTCGCTGGTCGACCGTTACGACATTCTCACGGACGGTGCTTCGTCGGTGTATGGTTCGGACGCGGTCGCGGGCGTGGTGAACGTCATTCTGCGCAAGGACTTCGACGGGCTCGAAATCCAGGCCAACGGCAACATCAACCCGCAGGGTGCGGGGGAAGACTACACGGTTTCCGCCGCGTGGGGCTTCAACACTGACCGTGCCGTGTTTGGCGTCGGTCTCGAATATCAGAAGCGCGATCTCGTGCGCTTCGCGGACCGTAACTTCCTCACGGGCTGCGACGCGAACCGTGAAATCGATCAGAATGGCAACATTCGCACGCTCGGCATTCGTGACAGCGCGCTCGTTCGCCGCAACTCTGGCGGTGCAGTCACCGTCCGCGACAGCGATTGTAAGGTTGGCGCGCTTTCGGGCCGTATCTTCATCGACGCGACCCGCGTGGGTTCGGTTTACTACAAGCCGGGCGCAGGCAACGTGATTGCCGACTTCTCGGAAAACACCGGCCTTGGTAACCGCGAAGTCGACTTCAATGGTGACGGCATCCGCGATGTCGACTTCCAGGACTACAACAACAACTCGAACAACAACCCCGAGACACTCGATACGACCTTCATCTCCGGGCAGGAACTGTTCAACGGCTTTGCCTATGGTGAATACACCTTCGAAGGCGAAGCCAATATTACGCCGTTCTTCGAAGCGCAGTTCACCCGTGCGGAAATTTCGGCTCCGAACCAGTTCCAGGCGCAGATTTTCCCGTTTGTGCCTGACCTTAACCCGTTCAACCCCTGCAACATCGATACCAACCCGAACGGCCAAGACTGCCGCGCGGCGGACAATGCCTTCCAGCGCCGCCTCAACCCGGCGGTTTTCAACGGAGCGACCCGTCCGCTTTCGACCGGCTTCTCGCTGCCTGTTTCGCCGATCATTGCGATCCGTGGGGATCGCAATAACAACGAAGTTACGCAGGAGCAGTATCGCGGCGTAATCGGTGTGCGCGGTGACTTGCCTTTCATCGGTTCGACCTGGACCTTTGAAGTCGCGGGCACCTATTCGCGCTCGGTCGGCGTATCGACCCGCAATGGTATTCGCGAAGACCGCCTCGCGCTCGCGCTCGGTCTTGACCCCACCGCTGACTATGATGGCGACGGCATTAGCGACAATAATGGCGACGGTGTTGCCGACGACTACAATGACGCAATCTCCATCTTCGGTGCCTTCGGTGATCCCCAGTGGATCGGCGTTTGCAACACGGCTGGCCTCGCCAACCCCGGTCAAGCTGCGTCCGACCTCACCGAGGGCTGTGTCCCGGTGAACTTGTTCGCTCCCAGCCTGCTCAACACCTTCGTCGGTGATTTTGCCTCGGCGGCTGAGCGGAATTACCTGTTCGATGAACGTCGTTTCGACACGACTTATGAACAGACCATGCTCTCGGCCTACGTGACCGGCGACCTGTTCGAGTTGCCTGCGGGCCCGGTCGGCGTCGTGCTTGGCGGCGAATGGCGCGAGGACAAGATCCAGTCGGATCCGAATGTCGCGGCGGCCAACGGTCTGTACTTCGCCTTCTTCGCCGATAGCGGTGCGGCTGGTTCGAAGTGGATCCGCGAACTTTACGGCGAAATCGAAGCGCCGCTAATGGCTGGCGAAACTCTGGTCGAGGAACTGACGGTCAAGGCGGCCGGCCGTATCACCGACGAAGAGTTTTATGGCACGAACGGCACCTTCTCGGTGGGCGCGGGCTGGCGTCCGGTGTCTCCGCTGCTTGTGAAGTTCAACTATGGTACCTCGTTCCGTGCGCCGAACCTGCGTGAGAACTTCCTGCTGGCACAGTCGGGCTTCTTGACGCTGTTCGATCCCTGCGCGGTTCCTGCCGCGGCGTTCGACCCGGCGCTGGGCTATGTCGCGGGCAACGAAACCCGCGAACCGCAAGTGTTGGCAAACTGCCGCCGCGAAGGACGTGATCCGACCCGCGTAGGTATCGATTCGCAGGGCTTGAACACCCAGTCGAACTCGGGCGTCGAAATCACCTCGGGCGGTTCGCTTGACATTGATCCGGAAACCTCGCGCTCGATCACGACCGGTTTCGCATTCGAAGAAGACTGGGCGAGCGGGTTCGAATTCTCGTTCAACTTCAACTACTACGACATCAAGTTGAAGCAGTCGATCATCGAGCCGAGCGCGCAGTTCATCATCAATGACTGCTACACTCGTGACGATGACACTCGCAGCCCGTTCTGCGACCGGATCAGTTCTTCTACAGTTGAACGGCGTCTGGTTTCGGACGTGTTTTCGGGCTTCCTCAATCTCGATCAGGAGTCGGTCCGCGGGATCGATCTGAACGCGAACTTCGGCTACCCGGTGACCATTGGCGAGAAGGAGATCGACTTGTCGCTCAACCTGACCGCCAACCACCTGATCGAACGTTCAAGCACGTTCACCAACGACAATGGCGATATCGACACCGAAGACTTCGCGGGCGAATTTGGCTTCCCGAGCTGGATCGGCCGTGCGACCTTCAACGTCGGCTTGGATGACTTCACCTTCACCTGGCAGACGCGTTACATCGGGTCGGTGGCGCAGGATCCGGTTGGTGTTGACCCGTTCTCGGACGCCTTCAGCTTTGGTGAGAACAACACACCCACCACGGGCTTCTTCGGTGACACCTGCCTTGGCGGTGGGTCGCGCACTGGGACCACGCCGAACAATGTGGTTCCGGGTGACGGCATCCTGTGCCGTGACGTTGGCTTCACCGGTGAATACTTCGAGCACGCCGCGTCGGTGCGTTGGGACAACGGCGATCTTCGCATCATCGCCGGTGTGACGAACCTGTTCGACCGCAATCCGCCGCTGGTGGATGGCAGCGAAGTGCTGTCGATCGCCAACGCTGCGATCGGTAACGGCTACAACCTCGACGGCCGCGAGTTCTTCGCTCAGTTGCTGTATCGCTTCTAATCGACGAATGACTTGAATGACCACGAAAATGCGGCCTCTCGGCACTTGTCGAGAGGCCGCATTTCTCGTTTAATGGCAGGCATTCATCCGGCGCTGCCCCTTGGCGTCCGAAACCTTGCCTCGCCTGTTCGGTTCAACAATCTGTCCCCGAGAAAGAACTGATTATGAAACTCGTCAAAGCCACATTTGCCGCCGCCCTGATCGGCGCTTCTGCTCTTGGTCTCGTCACCGCCATGCCTGCTCCCACGCAGGCGCAAGGCGCAGTCCCCGTAGATGTCTGGGCGCTTCGCGATGTCGTAAATGCCGTGCAGATTTCGCCCGATGGCAAGCACCTGCTTGTTCATAAGGTGGAAGGTCGCGAAACCGACTATATCCTCGAAATCTATAGCACCGATGATCTGTCAAAGCCGCTGCGCCGCCTCAACGCCGATCCGATGGAAATCATCGCGGCACAGTGGGTCAGCAATGATGTCATTTTCGGCACCGCGTGGCAGGTCAACCGCAAGACGGTGAAGGGCCCTGAAGAGGACGTCCGCGACTACAAGACTTACTCCTACAGTCTTGAATCCAATAAGTTTACCAGTGTCGATGGTAACTTCGGCATCGTCAGCCTGCTACCCAAAGAGCCGGACCACGTTCTGGTTAGTACCGGAGCTACGGTTGGTGACGGCACCGGGGTCGATCCCTTGGCCGCGTTCCGCCCACGTTCTTACTACAAGTTCAACCTTAAGACCGGCGCCCGCCAGCTGGTGCTGCGCGGCGGGGGCAAGTTCCCGGTGGTTGACCGCTGGGACAGTGATGGCAACCCTCGCTTCACACAGGTGCAGGATCGCGATTCCGGGACGGTGGCGTCCTATTATCGCTTGCCGGGTGATAGTGAGTGGAAGAAGTTTCAGGAATTCGATCTCAACGATCCCAAAAACCTCTACCGCATTCTTGGCGGGTTCCAGGGGATTGCTGGCTTTGATCCGGACAACCCGAACATCGGCTACTTGATCGACAACCAAGAGGGCGAAGACAAGGCCGCGCTTTACGAATTCGACTTCACCACGGGCAAGGTCGGCAAGAAGCTGTTCCAAGCTGAAGATGCCGACGTGATGGATATCCAGCTTCACTCGATCCCGGGTAACGACAAGCTGGTGGCTGCTCGCTATTCGGGCCGGACATTGGAACGCCACTGGTTTGATGAAGAGGAAAAGGCTCTTTACGAGGCGTTGGAAAAGCAGATCCCCAACGCCTACCAGATCAATATTGCGAGCCGGTCGATTGATGGCAAATCGATGATTGTCACCAACCGCGGCCCGCACGATCCGGGTTCATTCTGGCTGGTCAAGGATGGGAAGCTGGCCAAGCTGGGGAGCCGTAATCCGCTTATAAACCCGGACCAATTGGCGGATGTTGAGTATATTCGTTACAAGGCGCGCGATGGCAGGGTGATCCCGGCTTATGTCACCAAGCCCAAGGGCACCGGCCCCTTCCCGCTGATCGTTCTGCCGCACGGCGGCCCGCAGGTGAACGAAATCATCACCTATGACGAGTGGGGCCAGCTGCTGGCCAATGCCGGTTACATGGTGCTTCAGCCGCAATACCGAATGTCTGTTGGCTGGGGCCAGGATCACTTCGATTCTGCCTATGGCGAACATGGCGGCAAGATGCAGGACGACAAGGATGACGGGGCGCTTTACCTTGTTGAACAAGGCTTGGTTGATCCCAACCGGATGGCGATGTTTGGATGGTCTTACGGCGGCTATGCTGCGCTTGTTGCGGCCAGTCGCGATCCGCAGATTTACCAGTGTGTGATTGCAGGGGCGGCGGTGGCCGACGCTGAAAAGCAGTATTTCGGCCGTCGCGATCCCGATCTCAAGGCGCTGGATGAATGGTCAAGACGGCGCGGCACTATCGGGGTCAATCCGATCAATGAAGTCGACAAGGTCAATATCCCGGTGCTGATGGTCCACGGTGAGGATGATCGCCGCGTGCTGTATTACCATCTGGTCGACTATAAGAAAAAGTTCGAGGCTGCCGGCAAGACTGGCGAATTTATAACCCTCGAAGGTGCCGACCACTTTTACAATACGCTGATGTATACCCACCAGCAGCAGTTCTACACGAAGATGCTAGATTACCTCGCGAACGATTGCGGGCCGGGCGGCTTGTAAGGGACGCGCGGAACATAGAACACAGGGGGCTCGGGCAGCAATGTCCGGGCCCTTTGCTTTTCCGAGGGCGCCGGACGGATGGCTGGCATCACATGACCCGCCGGCCCTTGACCCCGATCTGCCCGTTTATGCGGATGAAGTAATAGCCGAGCGATGCCTTCTTGAAGACCACCTTGTCGCCCGGCATGATCGGGGCGATCTTGCGGGGCGGGCTGTTGATTTCCCAGACCGCGCCCTCGGCGGTGGTGAAGCGCCAAGTGCGGGGCCCCGTCTGGCGACCGCTGGCGATCGTAGTCTCGAACAGATCCGATGGCTCGGCCTCTTCTGTGGGTTCGGCCTTCAACATGTCGATCGCGGGCAAGGTGAAGCCGAACAGTTGGCGCCGTGTCTTGCGCACTTCCTCCTGATCAATGAGGCGGACTTCGCCCGCTTCCACCGCACCGAGCAGCGCACCAACCTTGTCGTCATAGCAGGACGAGCGCTCGGGCACGCCCGCGATGCTGCGGCAGCCGCGTAAGCCGTCGAGCAGAGCAGCAGCCCCTTGGACACCGGGAACCTGCGCGACCACAGCCACGCCGCCGGCCAACAGAAGGGCGATTGCTGCGCCGCCGCGCGCAACGCGACGCTTCGCACCCGAACGTTTCTCTGACTTGCCGATCATGCGCGAATCTCCTTAGCGACCTTGCGATGTCCAAGGCACAGCAACGGCATGGCCAATCTGCAAACTATTGCAGGTACGATCTACTGAACATCCACAGTAATGTAATCAGACTGTAGCCGATCTGCCACAGTCTGCAAGCAACTGTGGCTGGCTGGCATCCGCCCAATTGCAGGCAGGAACGCGATTGTCTTAAGCGGCTAACACTACAACGCGGGCACCTTGTCCGCGTGCAATCAGGGGACCTGCAAAATGCAACGCTTCCACAAGGCATCGCTGCTCGCCGGGACGATCATGGCTGGCGCCGTGTTCGCCGCACCGGCCTACGCTCAGACCGAGACTGTTTCGGGCTCGGCTGAAGAAACAACCGAATCCACCGCCATTGTCGTGACCGGTTCGCGCATTCAGCGCACCGATCTCCAGTCGACCAACCCGGTCGCCGTGGTTTCGTCTGAAGAATTCCGCCTGACCGGCGCCGTCAACGTTGAGCAGGTGCTCAACACCCTGCCGCAGGTCCTTCCCGGCGTCACGGGCTTCTCGAACAACCCGGGCAACGGTAACGTCACCCTGAACCTGCGCAACCTTGGCGCCACCCGCACCCTGGTGCTGGTTAACGGCCGCCGCTGGATGTTGGCTGACACCAACCAGCTGGTTGATGCCAACACCATTCCGCAGTTCCTGCTCAGCAACGTCGAAGTTCTGACCGGCGGCGCTTCGGCGATTTACGGTACCGACGCTGTTTCGGGTGTTGTGAACTTCAACCTGCGTGAAATCGAAGGCCTCGAGCTGAACGGCACTTACTCGCTGACTGGCGAGGGTGACGGCGCGCGTTACCAGTTCAATGCCGCAATCGGTTCGGCGTTCGACGATGGCCGCGGTGCGGTGACCCTGTACAGCTCGTACAGCCGTCGTGACCCGGTCTTCCAGGGCGCGCGAGAGTTCTCGCGTCGTGCGGCTGCTGACGGTTGTATCGCTCCCGGCAGCGCCGATGCGCAGGGCATTGGTCGTCCGTTCTCGGGCGGTATTGCGGCGGCTAACTGTGCGACTCGCGGTGGTGAGCTTGGCTACCTGCCCGGCGGTTCGCCGACCGGCCCGATCGCAACCTTCGTGGCGCCGGCTGGCACCTTCATCTTCAACCCCACTGGTGGCGGCTCGCGCACGTTCCAGGATCCGGCTGATCTCTACAACTTCGCTCCCGACAACTACCTCCAGCTCGGCCAGGAACGTTACCTTGGTGGTGCCTATGGTCGTTACGAGTTCACGGACGGGATCGAAGCTTACGCCGAAGTCAGCTTCGTTCGTAACGAAGTCCCGACCCAGCTCGCGCCCACCCCGGCTGGTGTCAGCGCTCCGCTGTTCGTTAACAGCCCGTTCTTCAACGACCAGACCCGCGCCGTTCTCAACACGAACCCGGCCAACGCGGCGCTCGGTCCCAACTATCGCGACACGCAGGTGAGCTTCCGCTTCAACCAGCTGTCGGGTCGTATCTCGAACTTTGACCGTGATGCCTTCCGCGTCCTCGGCGGTGTTCGCGGCGACATCACCGACAGCCTGCGGTTCGACGCGTACTACAACTACTCGCGCACCACGAACACCGTGCTTCAGCGCGGCAACATCTCGCGCAGCCGTTATATCAACGCGCTGACCGTTGAGTTCGTGCCGGGCAGCACCACCGAACTGCGTTGCCAGAGCGCGGCAGCTCGCAGTGCCGGGTGTGTTCCGGTCAACCCGTTCGGTCTCAGTCTCGCGAGCCAGGGTGCGATTGACTACATCTCGGTCAACGCCACCAACGTGACCACTTCGGAACTGATCAACGGCGTTGCTTCGATCAACGGCGAACTGTTCAGCCTTGGCCTGGGCGCTGAAGATGTGGCTTTCGCGGCTGGTGTGGAATACCGTAAGGTTCGCGCTGAGTTCATTCCTGACGAATTCCTGTCGTCAGGCGACGTGCTCGGGTTCAACGCCGGCCAGCCGACCGCTGGTTCGTATGATGTGCGCGAAGTGTTCGGCGAAGTTCGTGTGCCGATCCTCGAAGACAGCATCATCCACCGTCTCGAACTCAACGGCGCGTTCCGTTACTCGGACTACTCGCTCCCGGCCATCGCAGGTACTTTCACCTACAACCTGGGTGGGGATCTCGCTCCCTTCGAAGGCCTGCGTTTCCGCGGCACCTACGCTCGTGCGGTGCGCGCGCCGAACACGCAGGATCTGTTCGGCGGTGCTTCGACCGGCTTCCCCGGTGCGATCGACCCCTGCTCGGATCGTGGACCGGTGGCTCAGCAGACCGCTGAACTCCGGGCCTTCTGCATCCAGTCGGGCGTGCCCGCAGCGAACGTGTTCCAGCGTAGCGTCCAGCCGGCAGCGCAGATCCAGGCGAACTTCGGTGGCAACCCGAACGTGCTTGAGGAAACGTCGGACACCTGGACGGTTGGTGCGGTGATCCAGCCGACCTTCATTCCGCGTCTGAACGTGACTGTCGACTACTTCAACATCGTGATCGACGGCACCATCGGCGTTCTTGGTGGCGGTTTCGCCAACTCGATCGACTTCTGCTTCAACACCATCCGCGACCCCGCCGATCAGCTTTGCCAGCCGTTCTTCGGGACCCGCAACCCCGTCAACGGGGCGCTGGGTGAAACCGCCGGCGGTCGCAACCCGCTGATCGGTTCGGCCAACGTCGGGCGTCTGGAAACCTCGGGTATCGACTTCCAGGTCGATTACTCGGTTCCGCTGTTCGGTGGTGATCTGTCGTTCTTCTACCTCGGCACCTGGCTCGACAAGCTGCGCAACACCCCGCTGCTTCTCGTCCCGGAGCGCGTGAACATCAACGAAGGTACCTTCGGTGCACCCGAGTATCGTCACAATGTTCGCGTGAGCTACTCGGGCGGCCCGCTCACCGCGTCGGTGCGCTGGCGCTACGAAGGCAGCACGCAGGACTTCCGGATCAATAACACCTTCACGGGCACCACCCGTACCGGTCTTGATCCTGCGCTGATCCCGACTCCGTACATCGATGCGTACAACTACATCGACCTCGCTCTGAGCGCCGATATCAGCGAAACGCTGCAGATCAACGCGGGCGTGAACAACCTGTTCGATAAGCAGCCGCCGATCCTCGGCACTGCGCAGGAACAGGCCAACACTCTGCCGAGCTTCTTCGATGTTCTCGGCCGCGACTTCTTCGTGGGTGTGAACTTCCGCTTCTGATCCCGGTCAGAACCGACACATAAAGAGGGGCGGCGGATCACACGATCCGCCGCCCCTTCTTTTTGCCCGAAGCCCGGTGCGTCAGGTAACGGCGCTGACGTCGAACGCCACGGTCATGCGCGTGCCTTGGGAGATCGGGCGGGTGCCGTGGTAGAGCGTGCTGGGAAACAGCACGAGCGTACCGGGTTGCGGGCGGACGGTGTGCAGGCTGCCCAGCCCCTCGGCGAGGCCTTGCGGCGGATTGCCGAGCTCAAGCCAGCCGGGCTGGCCGTCGGCGTCCACTTCGTCCGGCACCAGCCAGTAACTCGCCGAAGACAATAGCCCGCGCGGGTGGATATGGGCTGCATGGTGACCTTGCCCGTTGAGCAGGATCGACCAGCTACCGACAATCGTCCACGGATCGTCTCTGTGCGCAAGCAGCGGGTGGCGCGGATCGGTGGGGGGCAACCCGGCGCGATATTCGGCCATTGCCTCGTGAAGGGCCGCTTCGAGCCGTGCGAGTTCTGGCTCGGCGCGTGCGAACAGCGCCCCCTTGGTCTGGCTGCCGCGTTTGACCGACTGCCCGATCGGCATGGCCGAATGGCGGTGCAGCTCGGTCAGGAGCGCGGTCAGCCCTTCGCGTTCGCCTTCGTCCAGCGAGAGCGGCAGTTGCCGTACCAGCCCTGGCTGGCCGTGGAGCCATTCATGCCGCGCGTCGCCGCCGAGCCGCCAGCACAGGTCTGTGAGCGCCCACGCGGCAACATCGCCGGGTTGGGCGGCGCAGACCGTTGCCAGTTCAGCCTCGGCCCGCGCGATCTCGCCAAGCCGCAACCAGTTGCGCCCACGCGCGGTCGACCATTCGGGAGTCGCCATCCCTGCGAAAAGATCGAGCACGCCCTGCGCCTCGTTTGCGGCCCCGGCTTCGCCCAGCGCCACCGCCTGAGCCAGCGCAAGAACGGCGCTATCGGGCCAGATTGCGCGCGCGCGAGCAAGAATCGCGGCGCTCTCCGCTGGCCGGTCGACCCCTTCGAGCGTCTCGGACCACGCAAGCCACACGTCTGGTCCCGCGCCCTGCTGCGCTGCAACGCGCGCGAAGTGATCGGCGAAGTTCGCCTGCTCCCCCGCTGCCCAGCGCAGCTCGGAATGAAGCTTGAGCGCTGCGGTCCAGCCGGGCAGATGCGTGATGAGCGTCGTCGTGCACTCCAACGCCTCGTCCAGCCTGCCGGCAACTGCGAGTGCCTGCGCGTAATCAAACAGCAGGTTGGGATCGCCGCGGTTGAGGGTCAAGGCGGTCTCTAGCAGGGGGATCGCATTGGGCGCGCTGCGTTCGAGCGCAAGCCGGGCGCGACTGCGTGCGGTCTTGGCTCCGCTGGGATCGAGCGCCACCGTGCGCGCCATGCTGGCTTCGGCCTCACGGTAACGCATGGCTTGCCGCTCGCTATCGGCACGCACCCGCCAATAGCCCGGATTATGCGCCGCTACCGCTTCAAGCGGAGCGAGCAGCGCGGCGGCGCGGGCGGGCTGCTCCATGCGGCCGAGCGTGATGGCAGCGTTGATCCCCGCCTCGACCAAATCCGGTGCGAGCGAAAGCGCCCGTTCGAACAGCGTCAAAGCGCGATCAAGCCGTCCCGCTTTGAAATGAAAATTGCCCGCACTATTGGCGAGCCGTGCATCGTGAGGAAAGTCCGCCAGTCCGCGCGCGTAAAGGGCCTCCGCCTCGGCATCGCGGCCCTGCGCGGCGAGCTGGCTTGCTGCCAGTGCCACGCTTTGCGCGCTTCCCGTCATCGTGCGCCTCTCAAGGTCACAGGCTGCGCAGCCACCCCGTCACCGCCATCCGCCCAATCGGAGCGAATGGCGGGACGTAGCTGACAAGGTGCGATTGCGGCACGCGAAACAGGTTGAGTGCGTTGAAGCGGGGACGGAAACCCTCGATCACATCGCCCTCGTCATCCAGAAACAGCAGGTAGCCGCCCCAGTCCGGATGCCAGTCGTCACGCGCAAGGTTCAGCACGTAGGCGACCTCCCAACCTTCCGCGACATGACTGTCGTTGTGGCGGCCAAGGTAGTGGCCGGGCGCGAACAGGGTCGCCTGACCATCGGCCTTGACGAGGCCTTCAACGCCGGTGACCTTGCGAACCAGATCAAGGAAGTCGGGAGTGTTGAGGTGTTCGAGCAATATCTCGTGTGCGCCGCCCGGGTCCCAGCCTTCGCGGATCGCCTCCAGGATCGGGTAATGCGCGAAGCGGAAGCCATATTCGCCGCGGGCGGAATGCTGTTCGGCATTTTGCATGGCGTGCCGGAGCGCCTGCTGCCCTTCGGGCGTGCGGCTGCGGGCGCCGCCGATGCTGGTGGGCTTTTCGGTCCCGGCGCCAATCGCGATGCCCCAATCCGTACCCCGCGCCAGCACCATCTGGAGTTCGCTCGCGCTTTCGGGCGTCAGCACATCGCGCAGCTGGACCCGACCCGTCGCTGCGAAGCGCGCGGCGTAGGCTGGTATGTCGAGCGCCGGATTGAGTTCGAAAAGGGTCTTCATGTTGTCCTGATTACATCGTCACGTCCGTGTCACCGCACGCGCCGTCCCTTGACGCCCTTCTGGCCGTCGATCCGCAGGAAGTAACTGCTGAAGGCGCCGCTCTTGATCTCCAGTGACCTGCCGATCTTGAGGCGCATCAGGCCTGACGGCATCTCGTCGAGCTGCCATTCCGCGCCTTCGGCCGTGGTGATAACGTAGCGACCGTTGACACTGCGAACTGCTGCAATGGTGGTGCTGAGTGTGGCGAATTCCTCGGCCTGCTCCGGGTCTTCCTTGTCGCTCTTGCCGCCGAAGATGCCGAGATCGGGGAGGGTGAAGCCAAACAGCTTGCGCCGCGCCTCGCGCACATCCTCACGGTCCACGACCCGGACTTCGCCGTCGCTGCTGGCGGCAACCATCGCTGACACCGCGGTGTCATAGCAGGCGAGGCGCTGGGCCGGGTCGGTCTTGGACTGGCACTCGCGCAGCGCGGTGACATAGCTGCTCTCGTCCGAGGCGACCTTGTCTTGGGCGGCGAGCGGCGCGGCGGCACCTGCGGCAATCGCAAGCGCCGTGCAGGCGACGGCGGCGGCACGGATACGGGTCATGGTGGTCTCTCCCAGCAAGGGCCGTTCAAGCCCTGTCATTTGCGGCCCTGATTACCCCTGCGCGCGGCCCAAGGCAAACGGCGAGCCGTGTCAGGCGTCGTAGCCCATCCGCTCCGCCCACGGTGCAAGGATCGGCATCACAGGCGCGAGTTGATCAGCATAGCGCAGCCAGCGCCCACTTGCGCGGGTATAGAGCTTCTCGCCGATCTGGGCGTAGCTCGCGGTCTTCACCCGGCCACGTTCCTTCGCGGTTTCCTCATGGGCGAGCAGGCGGTCGTTCCAGTCGAGCCCAAGCCACGACACCAAAGGCTGCAATTCGCCGCGCGAATCTTCAACCAGCCGCTCGTATCGCACCGCGTGGGCGGCGATCGGGAACAGATCGTTGGCGCGGTGCCAAGCGCGGAACACCGCATCATAGGTCAGCGCGGCTTCCTCAAGATCGGTGAAGCTGCGCATTGCGAAATTGAGCGTGAAATTGGCCATGAAGCAGCTCAGCACCACGTCAGCCGGGTGACGCTCGGCGAGGATGAAGCGCGCGTTCGGGAACATCCGGTGGACCTGCACCGCGCGCGCCATATTGAGCGGGTGCTTGTCGACCAGCCAGCGCTGCCCGTCCCAACCGTGGGCCGTTGCGCTGGCGAAATAGGCCTCGCGCAGCTGACCGCATTGCTGGGGGTTGAGCGCGGCGAGATCGAAGTCTCCCAGCATCCGCAGGATTTCCGCCATCATCGGGCGTTCTTCCAGCACGTGCAGTTCGGGCAGGCCCATCAGCATCGTGTCGAGCAGGGTCGTGCCCGAACGGGGGAAGCCGACGAGGAACACTGGATCGCGCCGCGCCGGATCACTCGCAAGCGGCGGAGCCCAGCGGGCGGCCCAATCGGGGCTCCACCGGACGAGATCAGCCTCGACACTTTCGCGGTATGTCGGCCCGTGGCGCGGCGGCGCTTCGGCGATGGCGGCGGCGTTCATGGTCTCGAACGCAGCAAAGGCGCGGGGGGCATCGCCGAGCCGCTCGGCGATGTTGCCGATCAGTGCCGCGCGCCGCATCGGGTGGATCGTGGCAGGGATCGCCTCTGCGTGGCTTGCCGCATCCTCGAACCGCCCCTCACGCTGGGCGAGCCACGCGTGCAAGAACGCGACCTCGGGCGGGCAGGCTGCTGGGTCGAGGCTGGCAAGGAAAGCTGCCAACGCCTCGGTGCGGTTGGTCGCTTCGTAAAGCCGGCCGAGTTCCAGTTGCGCTTCGCCAAAGTCGGGCCAGCGCTGGACTGCCGCTTCCAGCACCGTGATCGCTTCGTCGAGCAGTTCATTATGCGCCAGCGCCATGCCAAGCTCGGTCTGTGCGGCACGACTGTCCGGCGCGACCGCGACCGCATCGCGCGCCACCTTGAGGCGCGGCTCGCCCAGATCGGCCTGACGCAGCACATCGGCGAGGTTGAGATACATTCCCACCTCATGCGGCTGATAGGTGATCGCCTGTTCAAAGGCGTTGATCGCCTGATCGAAATGCCCAGCGGCGGCGTGGATATTGCCGAGATTGTTCCAGCTGGCGGCATCCCCCGGTTCACCCTGAAGCACCCGGCCATAGGCCTGCACGGCCAGCGCCATCTCTCCGCGTTGCTGGCGCACCCAGGCTTCGATCCGGGCGAGGGCGGGCAGGTCTGACCCCTGCGCCAGCACCAGCGCCTCGTCCTCACGGCCCGCCGCCAGAAGCGCGCGGGCCAGATCGCCGCGAATTTCGATATCATCGGGACGCAGGCGCGCGAGCATTTCGAGATGCGTCACCGCGCGCGCCGCATCGCCCAATTCGAGCGCGGCGAGGCCAGCAATCGCGAGGAAGGGCGCACCTGCTTCGGTTGCCGCAGCATGGCGCTCGGCCAGCGCCAGCGTACCGGCGGCATCGCCAGCTTGGCGCAGGCGGATCGCCTCGGTCAGAGCCGGGGGGAGCGCCGCGGTAGGGGTGGCCTGAAACATTTCGCGTCAATCCTGTAGAGCTTTGGCCTGTCGGGGTCGGGCAATATCGAAGGCGACCGTCAGCCGCTCGCCTTGGGGGAAGGGGCGCGTACCATGCCACATGGTGGATGGGAACAGCACCAGACGCCCCGGTTTGGGTTGAATCAATTGGAGCGGCGCGAGGCCCGGAGCCAAATCGCGTGCCTCGCCGAGCGAGAGCCAACCCGCGTAATCATCCGCCCCCCCATGCCGACCAGCGCCAAGCGTTTCGGGCAGCGCGAGGTATAGCGCCGAACTGAACCAGCCCTGCGGGTGGACGTGATCAGTGTGAAACCCGGCGTTCTCCAGTCTGACCGACCAAGATCCTGCAATCCGGACCGGAGCGCGATTGGCGAGCAGGGTAGGGTGCCCGGCATCAGGGGGGGGGAGTTGGGTGATATGCTGCGCGACGATGGCAAGCAGCCGTGCCTTGAGATCGCGGATCGGCGGCTCAATGCGCAGCAGCAGGTTGCCGTCGGTCTGCGTTCCGCCGCGCACCGATTGGTCGAGCGGGGCGGCCTTGGCATGATGCAACCCGCGCAGATGCGCGGCCAGCGCGGCGAGTTCTTCGGGCGTAAGGCCGATGTCATAGACCCCGACCAGTCGCGGATCGCTTTCGAGCCACTGCGCACGGGGATCGTCTGTCATGCGCCATGCCAGCGACAGATAGGGCCACAGCGCCAAGGCTCCGGGTTGGCTGACGCGGGGTTCGAGCAACGCAGCGGCGCGCTCTGGTTGGTTCCGGCGGATCAGGTGGCGGGCATACATCCACGCCTCGTCCGGGTCAGCGGGCGGCCCAGCGGCTGCGAAATGCGGATCGGCAGCGTCCAGCTCGCCGCTTTCCGAAGCGATATGTCCGGTGATCAGGCTGAGCCAGCGTTGCGACCCCAGCACCGTCTGCGCCTGCGATGCCGCGGCGGCGGCGCGCGGGAGATCGCGGGCTTGCAAGGCGAGGGAAATGGCGAGGTGGTGCAGCTCGGCTGCGCGCGGGTGCTGGGTTAGCGCCGCACCAACGCTGGCGAGCGGGTCTTCGCCCATTTGTCCGCGCAAAGCGGCAAGGCTGCGATGCCCGTCGATCCACAGAGGGTTGGCGGCGAGGATGCCGGTCAGGAGCGCGATGCCCTCGTCGGGACGGCCCTCGGCCAACAGGGCGGCGGCCTGGCCCAGCGGGATACCCCCGTCCCGCAGCGCGAGCGGGGCAGCGGCGGCGAACAGGTCAGCGGCGGGCAGTCCGGCTTCAAGCGCGGTGCGCGCGCGCGAATGGGCGATCAAGCCATCGCGGGGGGCCAGAGCAGCGGCGGCGCGGAAGGCTTCGAAAGCGGCGAGGCTCTCCCCGCAGGCGCGGGCGGTAAGGCCGAGCAATTGCTGGGCCTGCGCATTGTCCGGGTGGCGCGCGGCGAGCTGGCGCGCGTGGGGCAGCAGCAATTCGGGAAAATCGGCGTTGATGAGGGCAAGGCCCGCACCCAGCGCGGCAGCAGGATCGGCCAGCGGGAATTGCGCAATCCGGGCGAGGGCTTCGGCGTGCTGCAAGGTGACTGGTTCCCTGAAACGAAAATGGCGGGCCTTTCGGCCCGCCATCTCGTGTCTAACGATTCGGACGCTTAGAAATCAAGCGTCACGCCCGCGAACAGGTAGCGACCAAGCGCATCATACTGCTGCGCGTAGACGTTGCCGTTGCACGAACCCGCCGGGCAAGCCTGCGAGCCGGTCGTCGGCGGTGCCTTGTCGAGCACGTTGTTCGCACCGAGGACGAAGTTGAAGTTGTCCCCTGCAGCGAAGGTGAAGGTCAGGTCGAAGTAGTTGACGGCGTCGAAGCCGGCAGCACCCGGACGCGCAACCCCACCCGGAGCCGGACCAGTGCCGCTCGGGTTGTTGAGGTTGGTGTTCGGATCGAGAGCGTCCAGCGTGACGCCGTCGAAGTAGCGCCAACGCACCGAGGCACCGAAGCCGCCGCGGAAGTTGAAGCCAAGACGGGCCTGGTGGCGCCACTCGGGGCTCGGCTGACCGCAAACGTTGCCGTACAGACCAACGCAATCGAAGGTCTGGTCGAGACCCGGAATGCTGACCCCCGTGTCGGTCACCAGCTCATCGAGGTAGGTGCCGAGGAAGTTGAAGGTCAGAGTGCCGAGATCGCCGATTTCGGTGCTGTAGTTGACCTGGGCGTCGATACCCGAGGTCGAGAAGCCACCGATGTTCTGCGTGACGTTGGTCGTGAAACCAGCCGCCGAGCGCCACAGCGAGCCCGAGGGATCGCGGTTGATGAGGCCGCAGAAGAACGGATCAGCCGTAGCGGTACAGGCCGCCAGGATGGTGTCCGAACCGATTCCGCCGATCGCCTGCGCAATGTCGATGTTGAAGTAATCGACGCTGGCAGTGAAGCCCGGCAGGAAGGTCGGGGTCAGCACCAGACCGGCGGTGTAGGTGTCGGCAACTTCAGGGTTGAGGCTGATGTTACCACCGACGAAGCCGTTGTACTGGTCAGCCGGGTTCGGAGCCACGAACTGACCAACGGTCAGGCCTTGGGCCAGACAGCCGGTGTTCGCAGCAGTGATGACGAAGCCAGCACAGGGGTCCGACGAGCCGTCAAGCGCGACGAGGTTCGGAGCGAACAGATCCTGCACCGTCGGCGCACGCACCGCACGGTTGTAGCCACCGCGGATGCGGATGTCGCGGGTCGGAGCGAACTCACCTTCGATCTTGTAGGTGTCGGTGTTCACGCCGGTGCTGTAATCCGAATAACGGTAACCGCCGGTGATGGTGAAGTCATACACCCAGCTGTCCTGCGCGATCGGGATACGGACTTCGGTGAAGAATTCCTTCACGTTGAAGCTGCCGCTGACCGGAAGGGTCGCCGCGCCCTGACCGGCGAGGTCGCCGGTGCTGAAGGCAGAGTCCGAGCTGAAATCGA
Source organism: uncultured Erythrobacter sp. (assembly GCF_958304185.1). NCBI lineage: Bacteria > Pseudomonadati > Pseudomonadota > Alphaproteobacteria > Sphingomonadales > Erythrobacteraceae > Erythrobacter > uncultured Erythrobacter sp. Next base: position 1,132,301 of record NZ_OY284433.1, on the reverse strand, counting down.
GGCTTTCCTTGCGGTATTCCGCACCGAACACGACATCGACGCCCTGGTCAGCCCAGGGGGTCTTGAGGCCGTATTCACCCAGCGAACCCGACAGGAACGCGTTGGCGACCTGCTGGCTCACGACGCCGCGCGAGAAGCCCGGAGTTGCGAGGTACTGGACCGAAGCCTGCGACGGAGCAACAGTGCCCGGCGAGAAGATGTCCCAGGGCACGCAGTTCGGATCCGTACCATCGAGCGTCGAACGGCAGACGGGGGTACCGCCGGGGCCGGTGACGACATCGAGAGCGCGGCCGAGACGGGCGACCGAGAAGTCGTTCAGGTAGGTCTGGGCGTAGTTGTTACGGCCATACTGGTAGAACGCATCATACGACCAAGCCGGCGACAGTTCACCCTTCACACCGATGACGGCGCGATAGCTGACGTGCTGCAGGTCGTCCTGACGACCGCCACCTTCGACGTTACGACGAAGGATCTGCGCGAAGGCACGGTTGTAGGTGGTGCCGGTCAGCGGATCGATGAAGTTGAACGGCGTGGTCGGGAGCAGGGGCTCGCCGAGGCCGCGATCGATACGCGCTTGGTTTTCCGTGGCGACGTTGCCGGTCACAGTGAAGGCATCACCCGGCAGCGGGCTGACGAGCAGATTGCCGGCGTTGCAGAAGCTGGTGCGCTGACCGGCCGAAAGCAACGGGTTGTCGCAGTTGATCGACAACGTGTTGCCGAAGTTACCCGACGGAGCGATCTGGGCGACCGTACGGTCGTCCATGAACATGAACTCCATGTACGGCTTGATCGCGCTCGAGATTTCGTAATCAGCGAACACACCGGCGGTGTAGCGTTCGTCGGGACGCTGGAAGTAGTTCAGCGGACCGAAGTTGTACGGCGTGAAGCCGGGGAGCAGCGTGCGGTTCGGGCCGAACTGCGCGGTGCTGGAGGTGAAATCAGCGCCGGTGCCGGAGTTGAAGAACACGGTGCCGGTGGCCGAGGTGGCCGAGCCGCCGCAGCTGTATTCGCGACCAAGGGTGGTCGTTTGGGCAGCGGTGTTCGCCGAGAGCGAGCAAGCCGAGTAATCGCGGCGAGCCTGAAGCACCGGATCGATCTTACGGTAGCCAGCATAGGCGGTGACGCGGCCGCGGCCATCGTCGAAGCTGCTGCCGAAGGCAACGGTACCATCGAAGGTGCCGCCATCGGTGACCATGCCGGTCGGGTAGCCGAAGCCACGCGCGTCATTCGCACCGCGAATGTCGTTCGAAGAACGGTTGTTGTGGTTGTATACGCCGTAGTTGAGGTTGACCTTGAAACCTTCGAAGTCGGTATCGAGGACAAAGTTCACAACGCCCGCGACAGCGTCCGCACCATACACCGACGAAGCACCGCCGGTCAGCACATCGACGCGCTCGATCAGAGCGGCGGGGATGAAGTTGATGTCGGCAGCCGAAGTGGTCGGCGTGCCCGGCGCCATGCGGCGGCCGTTGATCAGGACCAGCGTACGCTCTGGCCCGAGACCGCGAAGGTCGAGCGTGGCGATACCGCTTGCACCGTTGGCGATGTTACCGCCCTGAGCAGCGAACACCTGCGGCAGCGAGTTGATGAGATCTTCCACGCGGGTCGTACCGGTGAGGGCGAATTCCTCGGCGGTCACGACGGTCACGGGGCTAGCCGATTCCAGGTTCGGCGAACGCAGACGGGTGCCGGTGACGACAATCGCCTGGCCCTGCTCTTCAGCCTCTGCGGTGCTGTTCGTGGTAACGTCGGCATCCTGCGCGTAGGCAGGAGCGGCGACAGTCAGGGCGATGACGGCAGTTGCCGCACCAGCCTTGAGAAGCGCGTGCTTCTTCATGGTGGTCTTCCTCCTCTAGGTTTGACCAAGTCAATTTACACTTCAAACGTCAAGGGCGCGCGACAAAACGGAGCTGCGGCCCTCTCCGACCTGCCGAATGCTCCTTGCCTTTGCGCAGTGCAAACGCAATTCGCCCAGACCCGCCCGCTTGCGCGCCGCGTGTTACGCATCTGCAACAGTTGGAAGCTAAGCAATCGCGCGGGGGAGCCGGGCATTCTGTCACTTTTGTCCGCTTGATTTGCGCATGGGCCTCCAATAGGCGCATTCTCACAAGCGAGTGGCGAAGCGAAACTGATTAAGCGCCGCGCGCCCGGCCCCTTCGCGGGAGCCTGCCCAAGGAGAGAGACATGACAACTGCTTATATTGTCGAAGCCGTTCGCACCGCCGGTGGGCGCCGCGGCGGGCGTTTGGCCGGGGTGCACCCGGTTGACCTGCTGGCGAAATCACTGGACGCGATCGTTGAGCGCAGCGGAATTGATCCGGCCGCAATCGATGACGTCGTGACCGGGTGCGTCTCCCAGGCGGGTGAGCAGGCAATGCAGGTTGGCCGCATGGGCGTGCTCGCCTCGAAGCTGCTCCCGCAATCGACCCCGGCGGTGACGATCGACCGCCAGTGCGGCTCCAGCCAGCAGGCGATCCAGTTCGCCGCGCAGGCCGTGATGAGCGGAACGCAGGACGTGGTGATCGCCAGCGGAGTCGAAAGCATGACCCGCGTGCCGATGGGCTCCAACGTGACGCTGCACATGAAAGAAGGCCTGTTTGCCAAGGCCGCGGGCCTCGAGGAAAAGTTCCCCGGCATCAACTTCAGCCAGTTCGTCGGCGCCGAGATGATCGTCAAGAAGCACGGCTTCACCAAGGACGATCTCGACCGGTTTGCCTATAGCAGCCACCAGAAGGCCATTGCGGCGACCAAGGCTGGCGCGTTCGAGCGTGAGATCGTGGTGATCGAGGTTGAGACCGCCGAAGGCACCCAGTTCCACGCCATCGACGAAGGTATCCGTTTCGACGCGACGCTGGAAGGCATCGCAGGCGTCAAGCTGATCAGCCCGGATGGCGCGCTGACGGCGGCCTCGGCGAGCCAGATCTGCGATGGTTCCTCGGCTGTGCTCGTGGTGTCAGAAGCGGCGCTCAAGGCTCACGGCCTCACCCCGCTGGCCCGCATCCACAACCTGACTGTGACGGCGGGCGATCCGGTGATCATGCTCGAAGAACCACTGTTCGCGACCGACCGTGCACTTCAGCGCGCCGGCCTGACCATCGACGACATCGACCTTTACGAGGTCAACGAAGCCTTCGCCTCCGTCCCGCTCGCCTGGCTCAAGCACACCGGAGCTGACCCGGCCAAGCTCAACGTCAACGGCGGCGCGATTGCGCTGGGTCACCCGCTGGGCGCGAGCGGCACCAAGCTGATGGCGACGCTGGTTCACGCCTTGCGCGCGCAGGGCAAGAAGTACGGCCTCCAGACGATGTGCGAAGGCGGCGGCGTCGCCAACGTCACGATCATCGAGGCGCTTTGACATAGACGTGAGTCCCCGCGCAGGCGGGGACCTCATGCCAATTCGACTGAGGCCCCCGCCTGCGCGGGGGTGCACCAACAAGGGAAACGTAGAATGGAAGTTTCAGCCAACACCCCCGCCGTTGTCACCGGCGGTGCCTCGGGCCTCGGTGCTGCCACCGCCCGTGCGCTGGCCGCCAAGGGCGCGAAGGTCGCGATCTTCGACATGAACGAGGAAAAGGGCGAAGCGCTCGCCGCGGAAATCGGCGGCGTGTTCTGCAAGGTGAATGTGACCAGCGATGAAGACGTCGACGCCGGTTTCGCCAAGGCCCGCGCCGCACACGGGCAGGAGCGGATTCTGGTGAACTGCGCCGGGATCGGTAACGCGATCAAGACCGCCAGCCGCTCGAAGGAAGACGGCTCGATCAAGCATTTCCCCGTGTCAGCGTTCGATTTCGTCATTCAGGTCAATCTGATCGGCACCTTCCGCTGCATCGCCAAGTCGGCTGCGGGCATGATGAGCCTCGATCCGCTCGATGAATTCGGTGAGCGCGGTGCGATCGTCAACACCGCGTCGGTGGCGGGCGAGGACGGCCAGATCGGCCAAGCCGCCTACTCGGCATCGAAGGCTGGCGTGATTGGCATGACGCTCCCCATCGCGCGCGACCTGATGAACGAGGGCATCCGGGTTAACACCATCCTGCCGGGCATCTTCGACACTCCGCTGCTGGCCGCCGCGCCGCAAAACGTGCGCGATGCACTGGCCGCCAGCGTGCCGTTCCCCAAGCGGCTCGGGATGCCGGTGGAATATGCCAAGCTCGCGATGACCATGATCGAAACCGGCTATTTCAACGGCGAGGACGTGCGGTTGGATGGTGCGATCCGGATGGCCCCGCGCTGATGATGCTATAGCCCTCTCCCCTTGCGGGAGAGGGTTGGGAGAGGGGTCCGGAGCGAAGCTCCGGCCCTTACCCCCTCTCAACTGCGACTAGGCAGCAAGCTGCCAAGTCTTCGTATCTCTCCCGCAAGGGGAGAGAGGGTGACGACGGCGACGACGCCGCCAACCACACAGCCGCTTTCCTACTCCCCGCGGTCCGCATAGTCTCGCTGCTATGTCTTGCACGCTGCCCTTTCCTCCCGTCCGCCTGTCAAAATCGTGCAAGGGTGCGAGGCTTGTTTTCGTGTTCTGGACAGTGTCTCATGTGTCTCCAACAGGGCCGAAGATGAACGGCGAGGAGAGGATACCATGAGCGACTACACCCAGATCATCGTCACCAAGGCCGATGGCATCGCCACCATTACCCTAAACCGCCCGGAAAAGATGAACGCCTACACCCGCACTATGGGTGAGGAGATCATCGCGGCGATGGACGATATCGACGCCGATGATACGGTGCGGGCGGTGGTCTTCACCGGCAGCGGCGAGCGGGCGTTCTGTGCGGGCGCTGACCTCACGCCTGAAGGCGGGGGGCAGGTGTTTTCCGATCCCACGCAGGTCGATGACCTGTCCGATGCCCGCGTGCGTGATGGCGGGGGGCTGCTGACGCTCAGGCTGTTTGAATCGAAGAAGCCGCTGATCTCCGCCTGCAACGGGGTTGCGGTGGGCGTGGGGGCGACGATGCAGCTCGCGATGGACATCCGCCTTGCCAGCAGCACCGCGCGTTACGGCTTCGTGTTCGCGCGGCGGGGGATCGTGCCGGAGGCCGCATCGAGCTGGTTCCTGCCGCGCCTTGTCGGCATCGCGCAGGCGCTGGAGTGGTGCTACACCGGGCGCATCTTCGATGCCGAGGAAGCCAAGACGGGCGGACTGGTGCGATCCATCCACGCACCTGCCGATCTGCTGCCTGCCGCCCATGCGCTCGCCCGCGAGATTGCGGACAACACCTCGGCGATTTCGGTCGCCATGACGCGCGCGATGATGTGGCGCCTGTCCAGCGCCGATCACCCGATGGAAGCGCACAAGATCGATAGCCGCGCGATCTATCGCCTGAGCCGCGCGGGCGACGCCAAGGAGGGGATCGCCAGCTTCCTCGAAAAGCGCAGCCCCAGCTATCCCGGCAAGGTCAGCGCCGACATGCCCGATTTCTACCCTTGGTGGGATGCGCGCCCTTATGAGTGAGGCGGCTGGCGATCTGGCCGGGTTCCTGCCGTACCAGCTTTCTGTCGCCTCCAACGCGGTCAGCAGCCTGATTGCCGAGCGGTATCGCAAGCGCTTCGGGCTGAAGATTCCCGAATGGCGGGTGATGGCGGTTCTAGGCGATGCGGGCCAGATGACCCAGCGCGCACTGACCGCCGCGACCGTGATGGACAAGGTCGCGGTCAACCGCGCGGCCGGGGTCCTGGAAGAGCGCGGGCTGATCGCGCGGTTGCCCAATCCCGAGGATGGCCGCTCGCACCTTTTGGCGCTGACGGGCGAGGGGCGGGCGATCCATGCCGAAGTGATGCCGCTCGCCCGCGCGACCGAGCGTGAGCTGCTGGCCGATCTGGCGCCCGGCGAGGAGGAGGCGCTGCGCCGCCTGCTTGCGGGTCTGCGGGCCCGCGCCATGCGACTTGGCCGCTATACGGGTGAAGGGCCGGAGTAGGGATAATCCCACTCCGGCCCTTCGGGGGTTGGCTCGTTTGTCTGGTTGCTATTTGATCAGGTTGTCCGAGATCGAACAGGCTGCCGGGCCGAGAATAACCACAAACAGCGTCGGCAGAATGAACACGATCAGCGGTACGGTCATGATCGCAGGCAGACGCGCGGCCTTTTCTTCGGCGCGCATCATGCGCTCGTTCCGGAACTCGGCCGATAGCACGCGCAGTGCGGACGCGAGCGGGGTGCCGTAGCGTTCGGTCTGGATCATGGTCGTCACCACGCCCTTCACCGCGTCCAGATTGACGCGGTAGGCGAAGTTATTGAACGCCATCTTGCGCTCGTTGAGGAAGCTCAACTCGATCGCTGTCAGGGCGAATTCGTCACCCAGTTCGGGATAGGCGCGGCCCAGTTCCTTGGCGACACGGTTGAAGGCGGCGTCCACGGTCAGACCGGCCTCGGCGCAGATCACCAGCAAGTCGAGCGCATCAGGCAGGCCCTTCTGGATTTCCTTGGTGCGCTTGTCGGCCTTGTTCTTGAGGAAGATTTCCGGTCCTTTGTAGGACATGAGCACGCTGCCGCCGAACGCCGCGAGGCGCTTGACCGGGCCCCAGTCGGGCCAGAAGTCGACCCAGTAGATCAGCAAGCCCATCACAAGGCCGATGACGATCGGCAGAATGGCGCGCGCGACGATGATCAGCACCGCCCATTCCTTGTTGCGATAACCGGCGTGCGCCATCTTCTGCTGAATCGCCTGGATCTGGCTTTCCTGCAACACGTTGAGACGGCCGAGGCTGTCCTTCATCTTGTCGGTCGTGTCGGTGCGGCGCACGAGGCTGGTGCGCTTCTTCGAGGACGAAGTGACGATCCCTGCCTTCAGTTGTTCGCGCCGCGCCTCGAGCGCCTTGACGCGCTTGGCCATCGGGTCACGGATCGTGAGCGCAGCATAGATCGCCAGCATCACGGCAAAGGCGGCAAGGCCAGCCAGCAGCGTGCCGACAAGGATGACGTCGAAGCCAAGCAGGGTCGGCCCGGTGGGTTGGTTGATCATGATGTTTTGCCCCCCGCCATCAGATTTCGAAATTGACCATTTTGGCCATCATCATCACGCCAATGCCCATCCACACACCGGCACCCAGGCCGGTTGCGATCAGGCGATCATCGGTGAAGAAGGTGCCCATGTAGTCCGGGTTGATCATGAAAATCGCGCCGAACACCAGGAACGGCAGCGAACCGACGATATAGGCCGAGGCCTTGGATTCCGAGCTCATCGCCCGGATCTTGAGCTTCATCTGCGCGCGCTGGCGCAGCACGTTGGCGAGGTTCGACAGGGTCTCGGCCAGGTTGCCCCCCGTCTCGCGCTGGATCGCCAGGGTAATGGTGAAGAAGTTGAATTCCGCAATGCCCAGCTTGTCAGCGGTATCCTGGAGGGCGTCTTCCATCGTCTTGCCGACCTTGATGCGGTCGATCACCGTCTTGAACTCATAGCCGACCGGGCCGGGCACTTCGGTTGAGACGATGCCGAGCGTCTCGGTCACCGGCAGGCCGGAGCGCAGGCCGCGGACCAGGAGTTCGATCCCGTCCGGGAACTTGGTGATGAAGGCGTTGGTGCGCTTGTTGATGAGGTGGCCGACCACCATGTGCGGCAGGCCCGCGCCAATCAACATGCCCATGCCAAGCGACAGCAGCGGCGCGCGGCTGAAAACGAACATCACCACCGCGATCCCGAGCGCGAGGCCGAGCGACGCGTAGGCATATTGCGATACAGTCCAGTCCTTGCCGGTGCGGCTCAGGCGCATGGCCAGCGCTTCGGTGCGCGAGCCCGAGCCTGCGACCCGATAGGTCTTGGGCTTGCGGGCAGCGACAGCGCGCTTGAACTGCGCATCAACCTTGGCATCGAGGCTTTCCGAGTGGCGGTAGCGCACCGCCTGAACCCGCCGCTTCTGCGCCTTGGCCACTCCCGAACCGGCGACCACCGCGTAGCCCATGACCAGCACGGAAAAGATCACCAGCGTGATGAGCAGGGTTTGGATAATGGCCATGTCTGTGCTTCCTGCCTGGTTCCGCCGGTCTGCGGCGGCGCAAATCCTGTGTCACTGCGTCGGCGGCGGGGCACCTGAGCGCCCCGCGCCGTGCGCGCAGATATCGGTCAATCGGCCTTGGTGAGGTCGACCTTCGGCTTCTTTGCGAGCATTGCCTTGAAATCGAAGTTGCCGAGCAGCGACTTCTTTTCTCCGCCCGCCGCAAGGGTGTCTTCCGTGCTCACACCCATCACGCGCTCGGCGATTTGCCGGATCGCGGCGGTCGCCTTGCTCGAACGGTTGGCGTCGACGAACACCTGACCCAGCTTGGCCGCGTTCGAGGCTGCCTTGATGTCGTAAGGCACCACAAAGTCGACCTTGCGTTCGATCGAAGCCTCGAAATCGGCTTTGCTGATCTCGGCGAGAGCGGTCTGAACCTTGTTGGCGACGATCATCGGATGCGCATGGCTCGCGTTGGCCTTGAGCCACGAAAGAATGCGGATCGTGTCGCGCGCCGAGGCCAGCGTCAGCTCGCAGGTCAGCACTACCAGATTCACGTCAGCCAAAAGCTGCGGGAAGTTGATGAGCATGTTACGCGGCAGATCGATCACGGTCATTTCGAACGCTTGGCGGAATTCGTCCTCCAGTTGCACGAACGCCGAACCATCGGTCATCAGCGGCTGATTGATCGGCGCTTCGGCCGACAGGATCGAGAGGTTATCGCCGGCCCGCACCATCGCACGTTCAATGAAAAGGGGGTCGATGCGGCTCGGGTTTTCGATCGCATCGGTCAGGCCCCGGCCCGGCTCCAGATCCAGCGCCAGCGCGCCGGTGCCGAAGTGGACGTCGAGGTCTAGCAGGGCGGTCGCCGCCTTGTGCTGTTCGGCGAACAGCCACGCCAGCGACGTCGCCAGCGTCGAAGCACCTACGCCGCCGCGCGTCCCGACCACGGCGGTCGAGATGTGACGCTTGGCCGCATCGGCATCGCCCGCCTTGGGCGACATGAACACTGCCAGCGCCTGATTGAGCGCATCATGCACCTGCTGCGCCGACAACGGCTTGAGCAGGTAATCGTGGATCCCGCTTGAAAGCAGATCACGATAGAGGCGCACGTCGTTGACCTGGCCGATGGCGATCACCACCGTGCCCGGCTCGCAGACTTCGGCGAGCGCGTTGATGTCGTTGAGCGGGTCGCCGCTTTCCGACAGATCGACGATGAGGATAGCCGGGCTGGCGCTGACCGAGAGCGATTGCACTGCATTGCGCAGGCCGCCCTTGTTGCACTTTTCCGGCTGCCAGCCGAGTTCGATGACCACCGGACGCAACACATCGAGCGCGCTGTCATCGCAGATATAGGCCGCGAAGGGATCACGATTACCGGGCAAGCCCGATTTCCAAGGAGCATTCATGGCTTAGTTACCTCCTCCGCCGCCGGCAGCCGTGCCTGCGTCCTTCAGACCCGACTTGCCGGTCGGCTCCATTTCACGATAGGTCGAGATCGCCTTGTTCGAGGTAGCGATCACGGTTTCGCCGTCACCCTTCTTGCCTTCGAGCAGATCCTGCGGATCGGCGACCATGGCAGCCAGGTTGCTGTTGATCGCGCAGCCGTAGTTCGGGCTGAGACCGTTGGTGTAGTTCATGTCCGACTGGGCCGACCAGTCCGGGCAACCCGGCACGGCGGCGGTGGTGCGGGTGATAACCACGCGGGCCTGACCGGGCTGGACATAGCCAGCCGTCACCGGCGCGGTTTCGCTGAGCAACAGGCCATAGCGCGCCGCCAGATCGCGGATTGCATTGGTGACAGCCGGGTTCTGGCTCGGGTTTTCGATCGCGATGCGATCCCCGTAGCGCAGGTCCATTGTCTCGAACCACCCGTTGAGGCGCTGCTGTTCCGAGATCGGCAGGCCAGCTGTTGTGGTCGTGACGTCGAGCGTCATGTTGGTGCGTTCCACCACCGGCACCTTAGTGCTGTAGAGGGCGGTGTTGGCGGGCATTCCGCCGCAGCCGGCAAGGCCGAGGCCCAGTGTCAGCGCAAGCGCGAGATTGGCCACATGATATTGGGGGCGCGTGGTGTGTCGTGCAATCGGCATCGTGGTCACCTTTCTCACGTTAGAGGCTGAAGCCCGGGGTCGCGGAGCTGGCTTCGCGTTCCTCACGGCGGTTCTTCTTGTCGGCGCGGCGCGGCTTCTCCGGCTGCGTCGGGACGATTGCGGCCGGATCGGCTGCGCTCACCTTGGGCTGCGGCGCATCCTGGCCGCCAGCAACCGGGCCGGGACGCTGTTCGCCCGAGACACCCGCGTTGTTCTTGTAACCGAGGAACTGCTCCAGCTCGTTCGCCGAACGATAGCCATCGGTCGGCAGTTTGATGTCCGCGGCGTTGACCGGCTGGACCAGATAGGGGGTGACGATGATCACCAGCTCGGTCTCGCCCTTGCGAAACTGACGGCTGCGGAACAGGTTACCAAGGATCGGCACGTCGCCCAGACCTGGCGCCTTTTCGAGCTGGTTCTGCGAGTTTGCGCTCATCAGGCCAGCGATCATGAAGCTCTGGCCCGAGCCCAGCTCGACCGTGGTTTCGGTGCGGCGAGTGGTGATCGCGGGAACCTGGAAGCCGTTGAGCGTGATCGCGCCCTGAGTCGAGAGCTCCGAGACTTCCGGGCGCACGCGCATCGAGATGCGGCCGCTCGACAGCACTGTCGGGGTGTAGGCGAGGCTCACGCCGAACTGGCGGAACTGCACCGTCACCTGGCCGAGGCCCTGTGAGATCGGGATCGGGAATTCGCCGCCCGCAAGGAAGGTGGCGGTTTCACCGGAAAGCGCCGTGAGGTTGGGCTCGGTAATGGTGGTCACCAGACCCAGCCGCTCCGACAGGTCAAGTGCGCCGAGCATGTCGATACCGAACAGACGGCCCAGACCCGAAAGCGTCGATCCGCCTTGCGAATCCACTGCCGGGCCCGTTATTTCGGTCCCGTCAGGCAGGACGAAAGCCGACTGCGCGACACCATTCCCGACGCCAAGCGGGCCGCTCGGGCTCCAAGCTTCGGTGCCGCCCAGCGCTCGGCCCGTGCCGAGGCCGAAGCGGAAGCCGCTCGAACCGTCGATCGAGGTGAGGTTGCCGCCGATTTCGCGGACGAGGCTGCGGCTGACTTCGGCGAACTTGACGTGCAGGTTGACCTGCAACGGGGTCGCGGTCTTCAGGCGGCTGATAACGTTGGCCTCTTCGCCGAGGAAGGCGGTGACGAGGCGTTCGGCCTCGGCAGCATCTTCCGGTGCACCTACGGTGCCGGTCAACAGCACAGTGTTGGTGCCCATGGTCGACACGCTGACCTTGGCATCGGGCATCGCCATCGCCAGCATCTGGTCGATGCTGCCGATGTTGGATCCGACGCGGATGTTGGCCGAGAAGATCACGTCGCCGCGCTCGTTGCTGGCGTAGATGGTCGTTTCACCGCCTGCCTTGCCGAACACGTAGAGCTGACGCTGCGACTTCACCTGTACATCGGCGACCGCATCATTGGCGACAAATACGTCGGCCATATTGCCCGGCACCGTCACCAGTTCGCCCTTGCCGATCGACAGGACGATTTCCTGCGCCGGGCTGACGACCTGCTGCGCGGTGGCAGTCGCCGCCGGCATCGCTGCCATCGGCACTGCGGCAATCGCAGCCACCAGCAGCTTGATCTTGAAATTGCGTGTCATGGGTTGCCCCCCTTCGGGTTTGCCACGGGTTGCCTGGAAAGCAGGCAAGCGATGGGTCATGGTCTTCAACATGGTCCTGATGCCTCTCAGTTGATCACGGTCGCACCAGCGGCGGGCAGCCTTTGCCCGGCGCGGCGCACACCGCTCGATTGGCTGGAGAGGATCGCGGTGCTGTTACCCTTGGCGCTCACGGCCGTGTCTTCGGATTCCTTGCCGCGGGTCACGCGGACGCTGGGGCCACGATAGACTGGTGCGGCGTTGCCATCCGAGCCACCCGAACGGGCCGGAGCCGGAGCAGCGGCGGGTGCCGACTGCTGCTGTGCACCTTGCTGGTTCTTGGGCGGCACGGTCGAACGTTGGAAGCGCGAGACATCGCCGCCGGTGACAAAGGTCGTGCCCTTGTCGAGCGGACGCCCCATCGCGGCCTTGAGCATCTTTTCTTCCTGCTCAGGCGTCGCATTGGCCGGCAGCTGGACATCGCCAGAGGCCACAGCGCGCTCAAGTTCCGCCGGGCTATCGGCGAGCGAGCGCAGCACCAGGCTGATCGTGCCGATGGTCTGCGCGACCGCAACCTTCTCCGCGATCTTCGGCGTCACTTCGAGCGTGACAGTGCGGAATTCGCTCACCACGGTCTTGCCGTTCTCGTCGGTGGTCTTTTCAACCGTCTGGTCGGTGGCCAGCACGCGAAGGTTACGCAGAACGGTTTCTGCGGTGTTGAGAGTACAATCGGTGCAATCGCCAGAAACCTGCTGGGTCAGCACGAGGTCAACCCGGTCGCCGGCAAAGACGAAGCCTGCCACGCCGGTCGTTGCCGACACCGGAACAGTGACTGCCCGCATCCCCGGGCCAAGCGCCGCTGCGAGGAAGCCGCGATCGCCCGGAGCCACCAGCGAGCCTTGCGTAACCGGCTCACCTGCGGTGATCGGATAGCGCACCACTGTGCCCAGCAGCTTGTTCATGTCGGCTTCGCCGTCGATGAAGTAAGCATCCTGCACCAGTTCCTTGGGCCAGGGCTGGAAGCCCAGAGCGTCGGCGGTGATGATGGTGCCCGCAGTCAGCGCCCGCTTGGCGACCAGCACGCGCGGCCCGGTGGGCACAGCGGCTTCGGCATTGGGGGCACCGCCTCCGGTGAACATGCTGCGTGCAGCAATGGCCGTCCCGATCGCGATGATCAGCGCTCCGAGCAGCAGAAACAGTTTCTTCCTATCCATGGCTCAAATAGCCCCCTCGTAAATGCCCTAGGTTTGGTTAGCGGGCGGGTATGGTTGCGATACGTAAGTCTTGACTGGTTAAAATCGGGTTCACGCGGCCTGAGCTGCGATCGCACCGCCCGGCAGGTAATTGACCGCCAGCACCCACAACCCGCCAAATGCGATGGCCACACCGTAGGGAATCTTGAGCTTGTCGCGTTCGCGGCGGATGGTGTGCCAGCCGACCATCACGATCGTCAGCGCGCCGCCTGCCAATGCCATCACCAGCAGCAATTGCAGGAAGGCTTGCGGGCTGACCCACAGCGCCAGCACGGTCAGCAGCTTCACATCGCCGCCGCCCATCATGCGGAGTGCGAACATCCCGGCAAACACCGCAAAGGCGGCGAGCGCCACACCCAGCTGGATCGCGACATCGGGCCAGAGCGACAAGCCGCTCGACCACCAGAACACCGGCGCGCCGAGCGCGATGGCGGCGTTCAGCCAATTGTCGATCTGGCGGCGCTTCATGTCCGTGAACGCGGCAAAGACCAGCGCAATTGCCAAGGCGATCAGCAGACCGTAGGAAATGGAATTCATCGACTTCGTGCCCCCGGCGCGAGCCCTCGCGAGATGCGGGGGCCGTCCTTCATTGGGACACTGCTACAGGTTATGACTTACCAAATAGTAACCACGCTAAACGGCCTGCAACCTGACCTTGCAGGAGCGCGGCCGTGATTGATCGCCGGGCAATCCCGTCCCACGCGCAGGAAAGCACGTGGGCTGCGGCAGACGGTCATGCCGTGCGCCGGATCGACTGGCCCAGCAGCTCGCACCCGCGTGGCTCCATCCTGTTCCTTCCTGGGCGTGGCGATTTCTACGAAAAATATCTCGAGACGCTGGATGAATGGCACCGCGCCGGGTGGCGGGTGACCGCATCGGACTGGCGCGGGCAGGGCGCATCAGGGCGGCTCGGCAAGGATGCGGTGACCGGCCATATCGAGGACTTCAGCATCTGGGTCGATGATCTAGCGCAGCTGTGGGAGCGCTGGGTCGCCGAAACGCCGGGGCCGCATGTGCTCGCCGCGCATTCGATGGGCGGCCATATCGTGCTGCGCGCGTTAGCGGCTGGGCGGGTCAAGCCGGACGCGGCGGTGCTGAGCGCGCCGATGACCGGCATGAACGGCCCGCCGCTGCCGCTCCCCATGCTCCACCGGGTCGCGCAGACCATGTGCCGGATCGGCGATCCGCTGCGGCAGGCGTGGAAATGGAGCGAAAAGCCGGGCGAGCTTCCCGCCGCCCGCTCGCATCTGCTCACCCATGATCCGGTGCGCTATGCCGATGAGCAATGGTGGCGTGACCACCGCCCGCAGCTGGTCATGGGGCCAGCGAGCTGGCGCTGGGTCGAGCGGGCCTATGCCTCGTGGCGGGTGCTCGACGCCCCCGGCGCGCTGGAAGCGGTGGACGTGCCAGTGCTGATTATCTCCACCGCGTCCGACAAGCTGGTCAGCCACGCCGCCAACCTCAAGGCTGCCAAGCGGCTGCCCAAGGGCGAGATAATGGCCTTGGGCGCCGAAGCTCACCACGAAGTGCTGCGCGAAGAAGACGCGGTGCGCGATCCAATCATGGCGAGAATCGCCGACTTCCTCGACCGGACAGCGCCACCTGCATGATCTACGATATCGCCATTATCGGGGCCGGCATGGCGGGCGCAAGCCTTGCGGCGGAACTTGCGCCGCACGCCAGCGTGCTGCTCCTCGAAGCGGAGGATGCGCCGGGGTATCACGCCACGGGGCGCTCGGCCGCGTTCTGGGAGGAATGCTACGGCGGCCCCGGCGTGGTGCCGCTGACGCTGGCCTCGGGCACCTATCTTGGCGAACATGGTTTCCTTGCCTCGCGCGGCGCGCTTTATGTCGGGCGCGGGGAAGACCGGGCGAAGATGGATGACCATGTCGCAACCTTCGCTGGAACCGGCGTCACCATTGAGCGGCTCAGTCCCACAGAACTGGCGGACAAGGTGCCGCATATCCGCCCGGACTGGACCGAAGCACTGCACCAGCCCGCCTGCGCCGATATCGACGTAGCGGGGCTCCATCAGCATTATCTCGGCGCGTGCCGGCGGCTTGGCGTGGAGATCGCGTGCCGGGCGCAGGTCGGAGGCCTTGTGCGCGAGGGCGGGGCTTGGACCATCACGTCTGAGCGCGGGGAGACGTGGCGGGCGGCCACGATCGTCAATGCTGCCGGGGCTTGGGCGGACGGGATCGCGCGTCTCGCTGGCGTGCGACCCATCGGCATCGCCCCGTTCCGCCGCACCGTCGCAGTTTTGCGCGTTGCACCCCAAGCGCCTGCCGATCTGCCGCTGGTGCTCGACATCAATGGCGGCTTCTATTTCAAGCCGGACGCCGGGCGCTTGTGGCTCAGCCCGCATGACGAAATCCCAAGCGAGCCCTGCGACGCCGCGCCTGAGGAACTCGACGTCGCCATCGCCATCGACCGCTTCCAGCAGGTCACCGACTGGCGGATCGAAGCGGTTGAGCGGCGCTGGGCGGGCCTGCGCAGCTTCGCGCCCGACCGGCTGCCGGTCTACGGCTTCGATGCCAATGCCGAGGGTTTCTTCTGGTTCGCGGGCCAGGGCGGCTTCGGCATCCAGACCGCGCCTGCTGCCGCGCGGCTGGGGGCGCAATTGCTGCTGGGGCATGGCGCCGACGCCATGACCGCGGCGATTGATCCGGCCATGTATGCCCCGGCGCGATTGCCAGCGCAGGCCGAGGCGTTAACCGTCTAGCCAAGCCGCTGGCCTTCTGGCATTTCCCTAATCTCGATCAACCACAAGGGAGGGAAAGCCGATGGCGCACACGTTTGAAATCTACAAAGATAACGCAGGCGAGTTCCGGGTGCGGTTCAAGTACAACTCGGAAGTGATGTTCTCGACCCAGGGCTATTCGAGCAAGGCGAGCGCGCAGAACGCGATCGATTCGATCAAGAAGAACGGTCCCGGCGCCGAGGTCGAAGACAACAGCTGATTTTTGCGGCCTTGTGGCGGGGGTCAGCTGCCCCCCGCTGCAAACCTTGCGGCTTCCGCGCTGGCCAGCGCATCGACCCGCTCGTTCTCCGGGTGGCCGTTATGGCCCTTGACCCAGTGCCAGGTAATCTGATGAGGGCGCGCGGCCTCAATCAGTTCATGCCATAGATCCGCATTGCGCACCGGTTTCTTGCTGGCATTGACCCAGCCATTGCGCTGCCAGCCGTGAATCCACTTGCTCATCCCGTCGAGCACATATTTGCTGTCGGAATAGAGATCGACCCGGCACGGCTCGATCAGGGCATTCAGCCCTTTGATCGCGGCAGTCATCTCCATGCGGTTGTTGGTCGTGTCCGGCTCTCCGCCCGACAGTTCCTTTTCATGCGCGCCCATCCGCAGCAAGGCGCCCCAGCCGCCCGGGCCGGGATTGCCCTTGCAGGCGCCGTCGGTGAAGATTTCGACCTGTTTCATGCCAGTCCCCTATGGCGGCTAAGGGCGATCACGCAAGCAGGCCGGCGCCCGCTTGGTCGTAAAACTGCCAGCGGCGCGCGAATTGCATCGGGTCTTTGCGGGTGACGAGCGCGTCGTCCGGGGTATCGAGCCAGTCCTCGGCGCGGCTGGCGACGAAACGCAGGCACGCCCCCTTGGCGACGTCAGCGAACAGCGCGCGTTCCGCCGCTTCGAGCGGGCGGACGCTTTGATAGCCCTGCACCAGCGCCGCGCCGCAATCGGGGCGGTAGGCGTTCGCCGCATCGAAGCACCACGCGGCATGGGTCACTGCAAGGTCGAGCACCATCGGCCCGGTGCAGGCGAAGTAGAAATCGATCAGTCCCGTCACTCGGTCGCCCAGCATCAGCACATTGTCGGGGAACAAGTCGGTATGGGTCTGCGACTGCGGCAGCTCCGTGAGATCGAGCGCGGCGGCGGTGCGGGCGTGATCCAGCATCGCGGGCAGGGCAGGGTCGATGGTCGCCAACCGCTCTGTCCCGCAAGCCTCCAGAATCGCGGCGGTCGCGGCAAAGTCCATCGCGTTGGCGCGGGTGCGGGGGA
Organism: uncultured Erythrobacter sp.; assembly: GCF_958304185.1. Lineage (NCBI taxonomy): Bacteria > Pseudomonadati > Pseudomonadota > Alphaproteobacteria > Sphingomonadales > Erythrobacteraceae > Erythrobacter > uncultured Erythrobacter sp. Next base: position 1,115,415 of record NZ_OY284433.1, on the reverse strand, counting down.
AATCCTCAGCCGCCAAATGCAGCCGCGCCAGCACCTCGCCTACCGCGCGCGCCTGCGTGGGCGTGGGGCGGGTGGGGGAGACGCCGGGGAGAAACTCGATCAGTGCGGCAGCCTTACCCTCCACCATACGGAAAGACGCACCCTCGCGGTCGTGCATGGTGCGTGGCACGGGACAGCCTTTGCCCGCGAGATGGTCGAGCAGATCGAGGAAATAGGGCAGATCGGCATAATCGATCCGCCGTTCGTACAGCGTCAGGATGAAGCGGGTGCCGCCACCATCGCGGCCCGTGGTCTCCACCAGCCAGTTGGAATTGGACACGCCCTCAGCAATGCCCTTGGCCGAGACCAGATCGCCCACGTCATATTGCGCGATCAGCCGGGCGAGATCCTCCGCCCCGAGATGGGTATAGACCGCCATGCCCGCGCGCCCCGAAGCCTATTCGGTCAGCTGGCGGGGGAGCTTGAAGATCATCTTCTCGACCGTTGCGGTAATCTCGCGCTCGGTAATGTGGCGGTGCTGGCGGAGCGCTGTGACCACCTCGCGCACGAGGATTTCGGGCGCAGAGGCTCCGGCGGTGAGGCCCAGCGTCTTCACCCCTTCGAGCCAGGCGAAGTCGATCTCGCTCGCCCGCTGGATCAGCTTCGCCGGCGTCCCGAGCCGCTCCGACACCTCGACGAGGCGCAGAGAATTCGACGAATTGGGCGCGCCGATCACCAGCACCAGATCGCAATCGTGGGCCAGTTCCTTGACCGCCGCCTGGCGGTTGGAGGTGGCATAGCAGATGTCCTCCGCCTTCGGCCCCGAGATGTTGGGATAACGCCATTCGAGCGCCTCGATCACTTCGCGGGTATCGTCGACCGACAGCGTGGTCTGGGTGAGGTAGGACAGCGCCTCGTCCGAATCGAAGGGCAGCTTGTCCACATCCTCGATCGTCTCGACCAGCGTCATCTGACCCGGTTCGACCTGACCCATCGTGCCGATCACTTCGGGGTGGCCTTCATGGCCGATGAAAATGATGTGCCGACCCTTCTCGATCTGGCGTTCGGCCTGACGGTGGATCTTGCTGACCAGCGGGCAGGTGGCATCGACATAGAGCAGCTTGCGGCGCCGGGCCTCGGCCGGGATCGCCTTGGGTACGCCGTGGGCGCTGAACACAACCGGCGCATCGTCGGGCACTTCGTCCAGTTCCTTGACGAAGATTGCGCCCTTGGCCTTCAATTGCTCCACGACATACTTGTTGTGGACGATTTCGTGGCGGACAAAGACTGGCGAGCCATAGCGTTCGAGCGCCTTCTCGACGATCTCGATCGCCCGGTCGACCCCGGCACAAAACCCGCGCGGAGCGGCGATCAGCAGGTTCAGGGGCGGGCGCTCGGCAGTGGTATCTGCGGTGGCGGAATCGGAAGCTTGAAAGGGCGCGTTCATATCGCTCCCTCTAGCGCTTTCATCACGTCCTCGCTAGGGCGCACGGGATCGTAAATTCGAGGACGGCTTTGATGATGCTTCGCGCACGCGCCTTTTTTGCTCTTTCCGCCGTGGCGGCGCTCGCCGCCTGTTCGAACGAGGGCGAGCTGGTGATCGATCAGGGCGTGGGCATTGCCAGCGTGCTGACCCTGTGCCCGTCGGTCGGCATTCCCGACTACACCGGCGATGTCACCACCTTCCGCAACGCAGCGGACACGACCACGGCTAGCCTGGATGTGAGCGCGGCGATGACCAATCTGCGCGCCACCTGCAACGACACCGCCGAACAGGTCTATTCCGAGGCGACCTTCACCGTGAACGCGCGCCGCAACGACACCCGCGGCGCACGCACCGTCGAGCTGCCCTACTTCGTCACCGTCCTGCGCGGCGGCAGCGCGGTGGTGACCAAGCGGATCGGCACCGTCACCCTCGCCTTCGCCGATGGGCAGGAACGCGCCACCGCAAGCGCCAAGGCCGGCAGCTACATCAACCGCGCCGATGCCGCGCTGCCCGAGGATATCCGCGAAAAGATCACCCGACGACGCCGCGCCGGCGACACCGAAGCGGCGCTCGATCCGTTGGCTGATCCTGAAGTGAAGGCCGCCATCGCTCGCACGCGCTTCGAAATGCTCGTCGGCTTCCAGCTGACCGAGGCCCAGCTGGCGTATAATGTGACGAGGTAGGTTTTGCGCGGGCGCCTCCGCGCCCGCGTCCTCGGTGCGTTTCCGTCGCTGCGCGCCGGAGCACCTGCGGGCGGCCGGTCGGCCTTGCGGTCACTTTGTGACCGTTTGCCGCGTCACACTTCCCCCGTCCCGGGCTTGACCCGGGACCCCGCTTCCTATCTTGCACGCGCGATATTCCGCGCCATTCGCACGAGAACCCGATGACCCAACCCAAGACCCTTTATGCCGCCTATGCGGCACTGATCGAAACCGTGCTGACCGATCTGGTCGCCGATGGCGTGCTGCCTGCGGGCACCTCCTTCGCCAATGTCACGCTCGAACCCCCCCGCGATGCGTCGCATGGCGATCTGGCGACCAACGCCGCGATGGTGCTGGCCAAGGGAGCGGGTATGAACCCGCGCGCGTTGGCCGAGGCGATCACGGCCAAGCTCGCCGCGCATCCCACCATCACCAGCACCGACATCGCCGGTCCCGGCTTCATCAACCTCCGGCTCGCACCGCAAGCCTGGCTCGAAGAATTGCAGGCGATTATGCAGCTCGGCGATGATTACGGCCGCTCCGCGATGGGCGAGGGCCGGGTGGTCAATGTCGAATATGTCTCGGCCAACCCGACCGGCCCGATGCACATGGGCCATTGCCGCGGCGCGGTGGTGGGCGATGCGCTGGGCAGCTTGCTTGAATTCGCCGGGCATGAAGTGATCCGCGAATACTACGTCAATGACGCTGGCGCGCAGGTCGATGTGCTCGCCCGCTCGGTGCATATGCGGTATTGTGAGGCGCTGGGGCAGACCATCACCATCCCCGAGGGGCTCTATCCGGGCGATTACCTCGTTCCGGTCGGCCAGCAACTCGCCGCCGAGTTTGGCGACAAATACGCCGCCACACCTGAGGGCGAATGGCTGATCCTGTTCCGCACCCGCGCGGTCGCGGCGATGATGGACATGATCCGCGAGGATCTGGCCACGCTCGGCATCAAGCACGACCTGTTCTCGTCGGAAGCCGAATTGCAGGCCTCGGGGAAGGTCGATGCAGCAGAGCATTGGCTGCGCGAACATGACCTTGTCTATGACGGCGTGCTCGACGCCCCCAAGGGCAAGGCCCCGCCGGAAGACTGGGAACCGGTCCAGCTCCCGCTGTTCCGCTCGACCAAGTTCGGCGACGATCAGGATCGCCCGATCAAGAAGTCGAACGGCGCGTGGACCTATTTTGGCGCGGACTTGGCCTACCACTTCCAGAAAGCCCAGACCGCCGACGCGCTCGTCGACATCTGGGGTGCGGACCATGCGGGGACGGTGAAGCGGATCAAGGCCGCTGTCGCCGCACTGACCAGCGCCGATGGCGCACCGCCCAAGCCGTTTGAGGTCAAGCTGGTCCAGATGGTGCAGCTCTTGAAGGGCGGCCAGCCGTTCAAGATGTCCAAGCGGTCGGGCAATTTCGTCACGCTGGCGGACGTGGTCGATATGGTCGGCAAGGACGTGGTGCGTTTCACCATGCTCACCCGCAAGCCCGATGCGCAGATGGACTTCGACTTCGACAAGGTGGTCGAAGCCTCGAAGGATAATCCGGTGTTCTATGTGCAATATGCCCACGCCCGGATCCGTTCGACGTTACGCAAGGCAGCTGACGCCGGGCTATCACCGTCTGACGCAGATATCGCGCGGCTCGGCGCTGAGGAAATGGCGCTGATCGCCCGTGCAGCGCAGTTCCCGCGCGAGATCGAGGCCGCTGCCCGCGCCCGCGAACCGCACCGGATTGCCTTTTATCTCTATGATCTGGCGGCTGATCTCCATTCCTACTGGAACCTGGGTAACGACCGGCCGGAAAAACGCTTCATCGTGGAACAGGATCCAGAGCTCACCGCGGCAAGGCTTTTCCTCGGCAGCGCAATCGGGCAAGTGATCAAGGGCGGGCTCGCCGTGTTAGGCGTCGAGGCTGTCGAGAGCATGTGACCGGGAGTTTTTGGCTCTTCGGGGGGGAAGCGAAAGATCGCCATGATCGAGGCTGAGTACGAAGAACTGAACGACGATGGCGGCGAGCTGGATCTTGCCAACACGGACAGTCTGCCGTGGCTCGAATCCGATGAGGATGAGAGCGAAGCCGGTGGGCTGGATCCGGGGCAGATCATGCTGTTCGCCGCCGCGCTGGTGCTATTGCTCGGCGCGGTGGTCGGCGGGGTGTGGTTCATCTCGAACCGGGCCGCAGGCGGCGATGTGGTTGCCGATGGCAGCGTGATCCCTGCGCCCGAAGGCCCGGTCAAGCAGCGCCCCGATGATCCGGGCGGCAAGGAATTCGCGGGCACCGGCAATGTCGCGCCCGTGGTGGGTGAAGGCGGCTCGCGTCCGGCGGTGGTGGCCGATGGCCCCGCTCCGACACCGAGCGCTGTGCCCAAGCCGAGCGTCTCGACTGTCCCGATGGCGGTTCCGACCGCGGGCGATATCCCCGGCGTCGGCGTGCAGCTCGCCGCCTACGGCACCCGCGCCCGCGCCGAACAGGGTTGGAGCGACGTGACCCGCCGCACCGATGCGCTGACCGGGGTCAAGTACCGGATCGTTGAAGGCAAGGTTGATATCGGCACGGTCTATCGCTTGCAAGCCGTGGCTGGCAGCCGCGCCGAAGCGGACCGGCTGTGCGCGGCGCTAAAAGCTGACGGGGTCGATTGCCAGGTGAAGTAAGACGGGTGTTTGCGCGGCTTTTCCCCGCTCTTAACCCCCTCTTGCCCTTGCTAGACCCCTGCTAGCCTGCGATTTTGCGCGTCTTATGATTCCGGCAATCTTCGGCCTCAGCGGCCCGCATCTGACAGCGGACGAACGCGCCTTCTTCCGTGATGCGGACCCGGCGGGCTACATCCTGTTCGGGCGCAATTGCGTCGATCCTGAGCAGCTGCGCGCGCTGACGGACGACCTGCGCAGCATCCACGGGAGAGACCGCCTGCTGGTCTCGATCGATCAGGAAGGTGGCCGCGTTGCACGGCTCAGACCGCCGCTATGGGCGGGCTATCCTGCGGGTCAAGCCTTTGAGAAATTGTACGAAATCGCGCCGGCCAGCGCGATCGAGGCGGCCCGCGCCAATGCTACCGCGATGGGCCTCGAACTGTCGGCGATGGGCATCACGGTCGACTACCACCCCCCGCTCGACCTGCGGGTGCCCGGCGCGCATGACGTTATCGGTGACCGGGCGTTCGGGGCTGATCCGATGCAGGTGGCGGCGCTGGGCAGGGCGGTGCTCGAAGGGCTCGCGGCAGGCGGTGTAACGGGGTGCATCAAGCATATGCCCGGCCACGGCCGCACCGATGTCGACACCCACAAGGCGCTCCCGACCGTGACGGCGTCGGTGGAGGAATTGGAAGATGACCTCATCCCGTTTCGCACGCTCAATCATGCGCTTATCGGCATGACTGGACACCTCGTCTTCACCGCTTGGGACGCGGAGAACCCGGCAACCCTCTCTGAAACCGTGATCCGCGACGTGATCCGGGGTTCGATCGGATTCGACGGCCTGCTGCTGACCGACGATATCGATATGGAGGCATTAGGCGGCAGCATTCCCGAACGCGCCGCCCGCGCTCATGCGGCGGGGTGCGATATCGTGCTCAATTGCTGGGCGAAAATGGACGATATGCAGGGCATCTGCGAGGTGCTTCCCGTCATGTCTGAGGCCACCGCCGCACGGCTCGACCGGGCGCTGGCAGGCACTCACATTGCTTCGAGCATCGCGCCCGAAGCTGCTGATTTTCTGGCGAAACGCGATGCGCTGCTGGTCCTCACCGGAACTGCGGCATGAGCGCTGATGAACCCTTTATGTTCCCGCCCGACGCTGGCCGCGCCGATGCCGACGCGCTCTATCTGGAGCTTGATGGCTGGGAAGGCCCGCTCGACCTGCTGCTTGATCTCGCGCGGCGGCAAAAGGTCGACCTGCGCCAGATTTCGATCCTCGCTCTGGTCGATCAATACCTGACCTATATCGAGCGCGCCGGGGCGATGAAGTTGGAGCTGGCCGCCGATTACCTCGTGATGGCAGCATGGCTCGCCTACCTCAAATCCGCGATGCTGTTGCCCAAGGCCGAGCAGGAAGACCCATCGCCCGAAGAACTCGCCCTGCGCCTGCAACTGCGGCTGCAACGGCTTGGCGCGATGCGTGAGGCGGCGGCGCGGTTGATGGGGCGTGACCGGATCGGGCGCGATGTGTTTCTGCGAGGGCTCCCCGAGGGCCTGCGCACCGACCGCAAGACCGTGTGGCGCAGCGATATCTTCTCGCTGATTCAGGCCTATGGGCAGGTGAAGGCCCGCACTGCGCCGCGCATCTATCACGTCGCCAACCGCCCGGTGATGACCCTCGACAGCGCCTTGGAGCGGGTCTCTGCGATGCTCGGCGTCACGCTCGAATGGATGGAAATCCGCGACTTCCTGCCGCCCCATGCTTCGCCCGAATTGAAGCGTTCGGCGCTCGCTTCCAGCTTCGTTGCGGCGCTGGAACTCGCCAAGCGGGGCCGGGCCGAGATCGCACAGGATGGCGCCTTCACCCCATTGCGCATCCGCCGGTTGAAAGAAGGCGCAGCCGCTGCATGAGCGACGAGCCCGGCACCCTCGAACGCGCTGTGGAAGCCACGCTGTTCGCTTCGGAGGAGCCGCTGAGCGTTGATGCGCTCGCTGCCCATCTTGGCGGCATTGCGCCCGGCGATGTGCAGGATGCGCTGGCAACGCTCGAAGCGCACTACCGCCTGCGTGGCGTACATCTGGTCGAGCGCGGCAAGCGCTGGCATTTCGAAACCGCGCCCGATCTTGCCCACCTACTCCGCCGCGAGAAGGAGCAGGTTCGCCGCCTCAGCCGCGCGGCGACCGAGGTGCTGGCGATCATCGCTTATCACGAGCCCGTCAGCCGCGCCGAAATCGAATCGATCCGCGGGGTGCAGACCAGCGCGGGCACATTGGACGTGCTTATGGAGGCGGGCTGGATCAAGCTGGCGGGCCGCCGCGAAGTGCCGGGCCGTCCAGTAATCTACGCCACCACGCCTGATTTTCTCGACCATTTCGGCCTCGCCAGCCGCCGCGATCTGCCCGGGATCGACGAATTGCGCGCCGCTGGGCTGCTCGATCCGGTGGACGAGGCGATGGAGGCCGCCATGCGCTTCGATCCCGATGATGCCGACGAAAGCGACGCGGCAGACGACGAGAATCTGGCGGACTGACTCGCAATTGCCGAAGGCTTGCCCTAAATGGACCTCTAGCGAACGCCGGACAGCGATCCGGCCAAGCGGCACCCACGCACCCCCGCCGCAGTTCAGGAGTTGAGACCATGGGTTTTTCGTCGATTTGGCACTGGGTCATTGTCCTGCTGATCGTGCTGATCCTGTTCGGACGCGGCCGCATTGCCGAAATGATGGGCGATTTCGGCAAGGGCATTTCCAGCTTCAAGAAGGGCCTGAACGAAACCGAGGACACCGCCGCCAAGGCCGTGCGGATCGAGCCGCCTGCAGCAGCGCCTGCCCCAACCGAAGCCCCGGCTCCCGCCCCGGCTGACAAGACCGACACCACCGGCGCCTGATTTCTCCCTTCTGAGGAGGCGGCGCGGCCGCATCTGACATGTTCGACATCGGCATTGGAGAACTGCTGGTCATCCTGATCGTCGCGGTCGTGGTGATCGGGCCGAAAGACCTGCCGCTTGCCATGCGCACGGCGGGGCGCTGGATCGGCAAGATGCGCCGGATCTCCGCCCATTTCCGCTCCGGCATCGACACCATGGTGCGCGAAGCCGAGCTTGAGGACATGGAAAAGAAGTGGAAGGCGCAGAATGAGGAAATCATGCGCCGTTCCGCCGCCCTGACCGAGGCTGAGGCTGGCGCACCGGTCATGACTGGCCCCCCGCCGCTGGAGACGCCGCCGGTCGAAGCCCCGTCGCTGGAAAAGGTGCCAGCCGAGACAGCGCCGGTCGATGTGCCCGCCGCCGAACCGGCCCCCGAAACTGCCGCCCAGCCGTTGGCGCAGATGCCCACGCCCGAACCCGCCGCCAAGGGTAGCGCCGATGTTTAAGGTCGAGGATCTCGACGATACCCGCGCGCCGCTGCTCGACCACCTGATCGAGCTGCGCAACCGCGTGATCCGCGCGCTGCTGGCGCTGGCGGTAGGGTTTGCGATCTGCCTCTATTTCGCGGACGAGATTTTGGGCATTCTGGTCTGGCCGCTGAAACAGGCTTTCCCGGAGGGTGAGGGCCAGCTGATCTTCACCAAGCTGCCCGAAGTGTTCTTCGTCGAGCTGAAGGTCGCGCTGTTCGCGGGCTTCATGGTCAGCTTCCCGATCATCGCCAACCAGCTCTGGGCGTTTGTAGCGCCGGGGCTCTATGCGCGCGAGAAGAAGGCGTTTCTGCCGTTCCTGTTCGCCACCCCGGTGTTGTTCGGGGCGGGCGCGTCGCTCGCCTATTTCGTGGTGATGCCGACCGCCTTCACCTTCTTCCTTGGGTTCGGAGGGACAGCAGGCGGGCTGGATGTGCAGGCGCTGCCGAGCGCGGGCGACTATCTCAACCTCGTGATGCAGTTCATCCTCGCCTTCGGGCTGACCTTCCTGCTGCCGGTGCTGCTGTTGCTGCTCCACCGCGCCGGGATCATCACCCGCGCGCAAATGGTGGCCGCGCGGCGTTATGTGATCGTCGGGATTTTCATCATCGCTGCAGTGGTGACGCCGCCCGATCCGGGCTCGCAGATCATTCTGGCGATCCCGCTGTGGCTGCTGTTCGAAGCCTCGCTGCTGCTGATGCGCTTCCAGGAGAAAGCCGTCGCAGCGGACAAGGCCGCGCGTGAGGCGGAACTGGCAGCGCAGCAAGCGGCGGAGTAACTACTCCCCGCCGCGCACCTTTACGCCGCCGATCCACACCTGAAGCACTTTGGTCTCCCGCAAAGCCTCGGGCGAGGCGAAGAGCGGGTCGCGGTCGACCAGCAGGAAATCTGCGCGCTCTCCGGGGAGGAGGCGCCCGAAGCGGCCTTCCGCAAACCCGGCAAAGGCGGCGTCCGAGGTGTACCCGGCCAATGCCTGTTCGCGGTTCACGGTTTCCTCGGGGAACCACCCGCCGAAGGGCTGACCATTGGCATCCACGCGGCTGATCGCGGCGGCCATGCCCGCGAAGGGATCGGCTGGCTCGACCGGCGCGTCCGACCCGAAGGCGAGCTTGCCGCCAACGGTGACCACGGAGCGCCACGGATAAGCACCATCCAGCCGGTCCGGCCCGAGCCGCGCTTCGGCCATCAGCCGGTCGGAGGTCTGGTGGAGCGGCTGCATCGAGGCGATCACCCCATGCTTGCCCAGCCGCGCGATGTCGGCCGGGTCGATGATCTGTGCGTGTTCAATCCGCCAGCGCCGGTCGCCGGTATAGCTTTCCGACAATTCCTCGACCGCGGCGAGCACCTCGGCATTGGCGGCATCGCCGATCGCGTGAACGGCGGTCTGGAAATTGTCCATCGCCGCGCGGCTCATCAGGTTGCGCAGCTGAGCAGGGGTCAGCAGTGGCAGGCCCTTGGCCCCCGGATCGTCGTGATAGGGTGCCTTCAGGCTCGCCCCGCGCGATCCCAGCGCACCGTCGAGATAGAGCTTGATCCCGCCCATGCGCAGCTTGTCGTCATAAAGCCACACGGTCGGCTCCGGCCCGGCAACGGTCTCCAGCGTCTCGAACGAATTGGCATAGGACATGATGCGGATTTGCAAGCGGCCCGCATCGCCCGCGCGGCGGTAGGTCGTCCAGTCCGGCATCTTGGTGCCCATGTCGGCAACCGCTGTGACCCCGTAGCCCAGCAGCACTTCTTGCGCCTTGGCAAAGGCGAGGTCGCGGTCTTCCGGGCGGGGCGGGGGGACAACCTTGCCGACCAGCTGCACCGCATAGTCCACAAACACGCCCGCCGGGGCGCCCTTGGCATCGCGGATGATCTTGCCGCCTTCCGGGTCCGGCGTCTTGGCGGTCACGCCTGCCGTGGTGATGGCGAGAGTGTTGCCCCAATTGGCGTGATTATCCGCCCGTTCGAGCCAGACCGGTCGGTCTGAAACCACCGCGTCGAGTTCCGCAGCCGTGGGGAAGCGGCCCAATCCCCACTTCTCCTGATTCCACCCGCGCCCGATAATCCAGGGGCGGCCGGGATTGGCTTCGGCGAAGGCCTTGATCTTGGCCAGCGCATCTTCGAGCGAAGTTGTGTTCGACAGATCGAGCGTCAGCGCGGCAAAGCCGATGTCCATCACGTGGACATGCGCGTCGATCATGCCGGGGATCATCACGCGCCCTTCGCCATCCAAGCGGTAATCGACCTGCGGGCGTTTGTCGCTGCGGGTCAGGACCTGCGTGATCTTGCCATCCTCATCGAACACGAGGCCGTTGAAGCGCTTGACCTTGCCCGCTTCGTCGATGGTGATCCCATCGACATTGTCGACCAGCGTATCGGCCCAGGCAGGCGCGGCCAGCGCCAGAGCGGATACGGCGGCAAGAGCGGCGGAAACGGTGCGGAGCATGGCGGTCCTTGAACTTTCAGGAAAACACGTAAGGCAGCGGTGCCTATCGCTTTGCCGCGCGCTTGCCAACGGGGCTTGCCAAGACGGGGCGCATACGAAATCCGCGCAGGCCCGATTGCCCTTACGGCTCCAAGCCTCTAATCGCCCGGACGCTATGTCGACACAAACAGCCTCTGCCAGCCCCAAGGGTGCCGCCGCTTCGCCGGCCGACCTGACCCTCGATCACGTGCGCGCCGCTGCGGCCCGCATTCGCGGCGCGGTGGTCGAAACGCCGATGATGCGCTCGATCACGCTGTCGGAGATTACCGGCGCGGATATCTGGCTGAAGTTCGAGAACCTGCAATTCACCGCCGCTTACAAGGAACGCGGGGCGCTTAACGCGCTGCTGCTGCTGACCGAAGAACAGCGATCGCGCGGCGTGATTGCGGCTTCGGCGGGGAACCACTCGCAGGGCCTCAGCTATCACGGCACCCGGCTGGGCGTGCCCGTCACCATCGTCATGCCGAAACCCACACCGACGGTGAAGGTGATGCAGACCGAAAGCGTCGGCGGCAAAGTGCTGCTCGAAGGCGAGACCTTCGATGAGGCCTATGCCTTTGCACGTAAGCTGGAAGGCGAGCTTGGCCTGACCTTCGTCCATCCGTTCGATGATCCCGATGTGGCCGCCGGTGCAGGCACGGTCGCGCTCGAAATGCTGGAAGTGAAGCCCGATCTCGATTGCATTGTCACGCCAATCGGCGGTGGCGGGCTGATTTCGGGGATGGCGACAGTCGCCAAGGCATTGAACCCCAATATCGAGGTCGTTGGCGTACAGGCGGCACTGTTCCCCAGCATGTTCGACCGGATCAAGGGCGCGAACCTGCCGTGCGGCGGGGACACGCTGGCTGAAGGCATCGCGGTCAAGGTGCCGGGCGATTTCACCGCCAAGGTGATCGCCGAAAAGGTCGACGATATTCTGCTGGTTGATGAACCCGCGCTGGAAAAGGCGGTGGCGCTGCTGCTCCAGATCGAAAAGACCGTGGTCGAAGGCGCGGGCGCTGCGGGCCTCGCGGCGGTGCTGGGCAGCCCCAAGCGCTTCAAGGGCAAGTCCATCGGTCTGGCGCTGTGCGGCGGCAATATCGATACGCGTCTGCTCGCCAATGTGCTGCTGCGCGATCTGGCGCGGCAAGGGCGTCTGGCACGGCTGCGGATCACCTTGCAGGATCGTCCCGGCGCGCTGTTCAAGGTGATGCGCCTGTTTGACGAGCACAACGTCAACATCATCGAAATCTATCACCAGCGCATCTTCACGACGCTGCCGGCCAAGGGCCTGATCACCGATATCGAATGCGAAGCGCGCGATGCCGAGCAGGTCGAACGGCTGGTCGAAGGCCTGCGCGCCAAGGGCTACACCGTCCAGCTCGTCGAACTGGGCTGAAAATCCGGGCCAGAACGGAAGGACGGGACGCGCGATCGTCCCGCTTTGCGCCTGCATATCCGCACTTTTGCGGCGGGTTTCGCGTGTGCCTGCATAATTCGCGATATTTTCATGGTTAAAGGACTTTTACCGGAGCACGGGTGCGGGCATAAGATTTTCTTAACGATTTCGATCCCGCGATTCAGCGCAAGAAGGACTGGCCCCACACGTGACGGCACCAATCCGCTTTCCCCGGTTCTTCGTGACCAGCCCCGCGCCGTGTCCCTATCTTCCGGGTCGGAGCGAGCGCAAGGTCTTCACCGAACTTAAGGGGCCGCACGCCGATCAGCTCAATGAAGCACTCGGGCGGATCGGGTTCCGGCGCAGCCAGACGGTCGCGTATCGCCCGTCATGCCTCGATTGCCAGGCCTGCGTCTCGGTGCGCGTGCTGGCGACCAAGTTCCAGCCCTCGGGCACGCAGAAGCGCGATTTGAAGCGCAATTCCGATCTCATCGTCACCGAATGCCGCCCTTGGGCGACCGACGAACAGTTCGAATTGCTGGCCCGCTATCTTGGCCACCGTCACCCCGATGGCGGGATGTCGGCGATGGACGAACTCGATTATGCCGACATGATCGAACACACCCCGGTCTCGACCGTGGTGACCGAATATCGCGAGCCGCTGCCCAACGGGAAGCCCGGACGGCTGGTGGGTGCCTGCCTGACCGACCGGCAGGGCGATGGGCTGTCGATGATCTATTCGTTCTACGAACCCGATTACCCGGCGCGCGCGGGCCTCGGCAATTTTATTATCCTCGATCATATTCGGCGGGCCGCGGCTGAGGCATTGCCTTACGTGTATCTCGGATATTGGGTCGAAGGCAGTCCGCGCATGCAATACAAGGTTCGCTACCGCCCCCTTGAACGCCTGACGCGTGAGGGCTGGCTGCTGATGGAGCCGGGAGAGCAGCACCGGCTGATCGCGGCTGCCACAGCGCCGCGGCAGGCGCAGGACGAAAGCCCTGTCGAAATGGGCGCGGGCGTTCGGGGCAAGGATGGCCAACCTGTCAAGTTCTCGGCCAGTTGAAGCCCAGCGGCTTCTCAAACTCGGTCTCGCCATTGTTGCCGGATTGGGTCAGGGAGCGCTGGCGTTAAGCGCCTGTCCGGCGGCCGCGCAGCAGGCTGCCCCGGATGACGAACCGCGCGCGCTACCCGCTCAACCACCCGAAGAAGAGGCGGACGCCACCCCTGCACCCGCGCTCCCTTCGATCCTCGATCCTGCGCCTCAGCCCGAACCTGTACCGCAATCGCTCGACGATCTGATCCCGGCTGACGCTGTCACCAACCCCGATGTCTGGGCCGCCGCCGGGGTGGCCGATCCCTCGCCGGTCGTGGTGCCCGATAGCGCGTTGGCCGATGCCGGCAGTCCGCTCTCAGATGACGTGTTAGCCGAGTTTCTGCCTCCGCCAGACCCGGCCTTGCAGCCTGCGATCGACGGCATTTTCGCCGATTTCGCGCTGGAGGAACCGCAGCCGCTCACCCCCGATCCCGAGCTTGAGGCGCTGGCGTCGATTGCCGCCCCGGTGCTGGGCGAATTGCCGGAACTGGCCGAAACCAAGATCGGCAATACTCTGGTGCTCGCTCTGCCGGCGGCCGCCGATGCCTTCCCCGAGAAGGACGCGTTCATCGAACGCTTCAAGGATCTCTCGACCTTGCGCGAATTCGACGATGGCGAGGAATCGCGCCCGCAAGTCGCCGCCCGCGCGCGCGCTGACGAGGAACTGCTGGGCGATATCCTGCGCACCTATGGCTATTACGATGGCGAGGTGGTGCGCCAGCTTTCGGGCGGTCGGCGCGCGGGCAACAACTCCGACGAAGCCGAACGGGCCGCCGAAAATGCCGCCCGTGAACCGAGTGTCCGCTTCGATATTCTGCCCGGCGCGCGTTACAGCTTCGGCCGGATTGATCTTGGCGCGCTGCCTGCCTTGCCTGAGCCTGACGTCACCCGCCTGACTGCCGCTTTCGGGATCAAGCCGGGCGACCCGCTCTATGCCGACCGCATCATCGAGCGCGAACTCGAACTGCGCGTTGCGCTCGGCGAAAGCGGCTATCCCTTCGCCGAATTGGCCGAGCCCGAATTGTTGATCGACCACGCCCGCACCGAAGGCGATCTCTCGCTGCTGGTCGAGCCGGGCGGCAAATTCGTGTTCGGTGAGGTCGTCAGCAGCGATCCCGGCTTCCTTTCGGGCCGGCACCTGTCGCGCATCGCCCGCTTCGATGAAGGCGATGTGTTCCAGCAAAGCCTTGAGACCGATCTGCGCCGCGCGATCATCGCCACCGGCTTGGTCTCCAGCGTCACCGTCACCCCGCGCGAAACCCGGGCGCCGCAGGATGGGCAGCCGGGCGAAGTCGCGCTCGACGTCGCATTCGAACGCGCGCCCTTGCGCACCATCGCGGGTGCGATCGGTTATGGGACCGAGGATGGTTTCAAGCTGGAGGGCCGGTGGGAACATCGCAACCTGTTCCCGCCCGAAGGCGCGCTGCGGCTTCGCGGCATCCTTGGCACGCGTGAAGCGCTGGCGAGCGTCGGCATTCGCCGCAACAATTTCCGCGGGCGCGATCAGGTGCTGACAGTCGATGTCTTCGGCAGCGACATCACCACGCAGGCAGTCGATTCGCGCGGCTTCGGGACGCGGGCGACGTTCGAGAAAGTGTCGAACATCCTGTTCCAGAAGCCGCTCAGCTGGCAGATCGGCGGCGAGCTGCTCTATACCGATGAACGCAGCCGCACGGTGCGCGATGCGCCCGGCATCCCCTTGCCACGCCGCACCTTCCTCATTGGCGGGCTGTTCGGCAGCGTCACGCTGGATGGCAGCGACGATCTGCTCGATCCCAGTGAAGGATACCGCGCCACCCTGTTCCTCGCGCCCGAAGCATCACGCTCGGAAGGCAGCCAGTCCTTCTATCTGCGGTCGCAGGCCGATGCGAGTTACTACAAGTCGATTGGATCGACAGTGCTCGCGACCCGCGTGCGGGCCGCGACGATTGTGGGCGCATCCTTTGATGATATCGCACCGTCACGCCGTCTCTATGGGGGCGGCGGCGGGTCAGTGCGCGGTTACGGCTTCCAAGGCGTCGGCCCGCGCAATGATCGCGGCGAATCCACCGGCGGGGCCTCGTTGCTCGAATTCTCGCTCGAAGCGCGGATCGAAACGCCGCTGTTCGATGGCGCGGTCGAAGTGGTGCCATTCTTCGATGCGGGCACCGTGGGGCTGGGCAGCACGCCGGACTTCCGCTTCATCCGCTACGGCGCGGGCGTCGGCCTGCGCTACAAGACCACCTTTGGCCCGATCCGCGTCGACGTGGCGACCCCGATCAACCCGACCGAGTTTGACAGCCCGGTGGTGGTCTATGTCAGTCTGGGTCAGGCGTTCTGATGGCCGAGGACACCACAATCCCGCCAGACACCGCTCCCCCTCCGCAGCGGCCCCGCGCGCGGCGCTGGGGCAAGCGGCTGGGCTGGGCGCTGGCGATTATCCTCGCGCCGTTCCTCCTCACCGCGCTGTTCTTCGCGACCCCGATTGGCAAGCGTTTCATCGCCGATCAGATCGCAGCCGTGGCCCCCGCCTCGGGCCTGCGCTTTACGGTTGGGCGGATCGAGGGCGATCTCTACGGGCAGGCGGTGCTGCGCACGGTGGTGGTAAGCGATACCAAGGGCGCGTTCTTGACGATCCCGGTGGTGCGGCTCGACTGGCGGCCGCTGAACTGGCTGTGGACCGGGCTCGACATCCGCGAACTCACTGCACAGCGTGGGCGGCTGACACGGCTGCCTGAGCTGCTGCCGGGCGATCCCGATGCGCCGCTTCTGCCCGATTTCGATATCCGGGTGGACAAGCTGGTGGTCGAGGATCTGGTGATCGCCAAAGGCGTCGCCACGCCGCAGGATGAGCGCGCCAATCTCACCGCACAGATCGACATTCGCCAAGGCCGCGCGCTGATCGACGCCAAGGCGCGGCTGGGGGCGCAGGATCGGATCACGCTGCTGCTCGATGCCGAGCCTGATGGTGACCGCTTCGAACTCGCCGGAGACGCCCGCGCACCTGCGGGCGGTGTGCTGGCCGGGCTGGCGGGGCTGGAGACGGGCTATGTGGGCCGGATCGTCGGCGATGGGACGTGGAAACGCTGGCGCGGCGCGGCAGCGGTGCGGCGCAATGGCGCGGTAGGCGAGCCGCCGCTCGCCGCCTTCCGCATCAGCAATGACGCAGGCACCTACGGCGTGCTCGGGCAATTGCGCGCCGGGTTGGGGGACGAGACGTTCACCGGCCGCGCGCTGGGTGAGACCCTGTCGCTGGCCGCTCGCTTCCAGCTCGAAAGCAGCGTGATCGAGGGCCGCGCGGCCGCCGTCTCCCCCGCGCTCGATCTGCGGGCGGGAGGCGTCGTCAACCTCGCCGACAATGTGGTCGACGGCGCGCGGGTGCGCCTCGCCTTGCGCGATCCCGACCTGTTGGGTGAGACCGTGCGGATTGAGGGCGGACGGTTCGCCGCGAGCCTCGTGGGCGCCTTCGATGATCTTGCGATCAAGCACGAAATCGCGGTCGCAAAACTCACCGCCTCCGGCGTCGTCGCCACCGGACTGGCGCAGGACGGCGCCGCGCGATTTGACGGAATGGTGCTCAGCGTGCCCTTGGCGCTCACCGCCGAGCGCGTGACCACCGGCAATGCCTTTGCCGATCCCCGCCTTGTGAAGGGCCGCGCCAATGGCATGTTGACCTATAACGTTACCGCCCAGAAGCTCGCGATAGATCGCACGCAGATCGCCTTCCCGGGGCTTGAGGCAACGCTCGCCCTGCGCGGTGATATTGGCGCGGGAGCTTATGCCATCGCCGGGCCGGTCACCGCCAGCCGCCTCGCCATCGAGGGCGCGGGCGATGTTACCGCCAATGCCAAGATCCTCGCCAAGTTCGGCCCCTCCATCCCGTGGAGCCTGCGTGCCAATCTGGCCGGCGTGCTGAGCCGGATCGGCAATGCCACCATCGTTAACCTTGCGGGTGAGCAGGTGCGCTTCAAGGGTGAGCTGGGCATGGGCGCGGGCCAGCCGATCGTGCTGCGCAACACTGTGATCACCTCACCCCGTCTCAATGCCAAGCTGGACAGCAGGGTCGTGACCGGCGGCGGCGTGACCCGCACCGTGCTCGCCGGTAGCGGACGGCAAGCGCAGTATGGCCCCTTCAGCTTCGACGCAGAGATCGCAGCGGATGGCCCGCGCGCGGTGCTGGTGCTGGCCGATCCCTATCCCGCCGCTGGCCTGAAGGACGTCCGCATCGCGCTCGTTCCAAGCGAGCAGGGCTTCGGGCTGGACGTTGCGGGCGGATCGCTGCTCGGCCCGTTTGAAGGCGCGCTGCAATTGATCCTGCCCGCCAATGCCCCGACCCGCATCGCGATTGACCGGCTGGAGGTCTATCGCACCACCGTCACCGGCGAAGTGGTGCTGGCCGATGCTGGGCCTTCGGGCGATCTGCGCCTCGCGGGCGGCGGTGTGAACGGTACGGTCGCCTTCCGTCCGCAGCCGGGCGATGCCATCGGCTTTGCCGTCGATCTCGCCGCCCGCAATGCGCGTTTCGGCGGAGAGACCCCGATCAGCATCACCCGGGCCGATATCGCCGCGACCGGACGCTATGACGATGGCAACACCAGTGTGGACGCTGACATTTCTGCTGCCGGGCTCGAATATGGCGGGCTGAGCCTCGCCAATCTCACCGCCAAGGCCGCCATTACCAATGGACGCGGCAAGGTGACGGGCACTGTCGCTGGACGCCGGGCGGACCGGTTTGCGCTCAATTTCGACGCTGATGTCGCGTCAAACCAGATCGCAGCGGTAGCGCGCGGGCAATATGGCAACGCCCAGATCACCATGCCGCGCCGCGCCGTGCTGACCGCGCTGGATGGCGGCGGGTGGAGCCTTGCACCTTCACAGGTCGGCTTCGGCGGCGGCTTTGCCATTGCGCAAGGCACCTTCGGCGCTGGTGCGACCGAGCTGCAAGTCAAGCTCGCACGGATGCCGCTGCGGCTGCTCGATCTGGTGGGGGCCGATCTGGGTCTTGGCGGACGCCTGACCGGGGTGATCGACTACCGTCAGCAGGGCCGCGCCCCGCCGACTGCCACCGCGCGCGGGCGGATCGACCGGTTTAGCCGGGCTGGTCTGGTCTTGTCCTCCAAGCCGATCAACGTGCTCGGCGTGGTCGACTTGTCGGCTGAGCGGATGACGGCCGCCGCGCGGCTGTTCGAGGGTGACGCCCGTCGCGGCGATGTCGCGCTGCGGATCGATGGCTTGGCGCAGGATGGCGCGCTGACGGACCGGCTGATGCGCGGACGGCTTGGCGCGCGGTTGGCGTTTGACGGCGCGGCCGAGACCTTGTGGCGCCTCGCCGCAATCGAGGCGTTCGATCTCTCCGGCCCGCTGCGCATCGCCGCGCGGGCGACCGGCACGCTCGCCGATCCGCGGATCACCGGCACGCTCGCCAGCGATGACCTGACGGTCGAGAGCGCGCTCACCGGCACGCGGGTCACCAACGTCAATGCGCGCGGACGCTTCGCCGGATCGCGGCTGGAGCTGGTGCGCTTTTCCGGAGCGACAGCAGGCGGCGGCACGATCAGCGGGAGCGGCACGGTCGATCTGGCGGGCATCAGCGCCGCTCGCGGGCCGAAGCTCGACCTGCGCGCGTCGGTGAAGGATGCGCGCCTGCTCAATGCCAACGGGCTTGAGGCGACGATCACCGGCCCCTTGCGGATTGTCTCCAACGGGCTGGGCGGGACGATTGCCGGGCGTGTCAGCATCAACCGCGCACGCTGGGCGCTGGGCATTGCGGCCGAGGATGTCGCCCTGCCGCGCATCGCCACGCGCGAGATCAACGACGAGGACGGCCGCGCCCGCACGCAGGTTTCGGGCCGCGAGGCGTCTTGGCGCTACCTCGTCAACGCCAGCGCGCCCAATCGGGTCGCGGTCGAAGGCCTAGGGCTCGAGAGCGAGTGGGGCATCGACATCGCGCTACGCGGTACTGTTGATGATCCGCGCATCGGCGGCACCGCCAAGCTGGTGCGCGGCGATTACACCTTTGCCGGCACCCGCTTCGAACTCACCCGCGGCCGCATCCTGTTCGACGTGGGTGAGCCGATCAACCCGCGGCTCGACGTGCTGGCCGAGACCGCGAAGAACGGCACCAATGTCGACATCGCGATCACCGGTAACGCCCAGTCGCCCAGCATCGCCTTCTCCAGCGATCCCGCGCTGCCGGAGGAGGAGATCCTGTCGCGCCTGCTGTTCGGCGGTTCGGTTACCTCTCTTTCAGCGACGGACGCGGTGCAGCTGGCGGCAGCACTGGCGGCCTTGCAAGGCGGGGGCGGCGGGCTCGATCCGATCGGCAGCTTGCGCCGTTCGATCGGGCTCGACCAGCTGCGGATCATCAGCGCTGACCCGCTGATTGGACGCGGCACCGGCATTGCCATTGGCAAGAACATCACCCGCAACATCTACGTCGAACTGGTGACGGACGGGCGCGGTTACAGCGCCACCCAGGTCGAGTACCGCATCACCAGTTGGCTCGCGCTGCTGGGCACCGTGTCGACCATCGGGCGCGATTCGGTGCTGGTGCAGGTCAGCCGGGACTACTGACGGTAGAGTTCGGCCTCTGCCGCGCGGCGCCGCACCAAGCCTTTGAGCACCCTGCCTCCCGCGCGGTTCCAGCGAGCGAACTCGCGCGCGGCGCCTTGATGATCGCCAGCGATGTGGCGCTGGGTCAGCGTGGCGCGGGCAATCGCGCCGGTGTTGTAGTGGAAACTGACCAGCGCATCGAACTGCGCCTGCGTGGTTGGGGCGGTGCCAATCGCTGCGGCGACCTCGGCGGCATAGCGCTTGAGATCCTGCTCCAGCCGCGCGTCACACTGCGCCTGCGTCCAGCAAGTGCCGGGGGCGATCATGCCGCCGCCAAAGCTGTCCCGCCCGGTCGCGCCCCAACCGATGGTCCACGGCGCGCCGCCGGTGCCGGGATCGGGATAGGCCTCGACCATCCCATCAGCCCTCAACCGCGCGCAGCCTTCGAACCGCTTGATCAGCGCGACCCCTGCCGGGCCGATGGAGCGGGATGGCGGCGTGTTGGAGACACATGAGACACTGTCCAGAGACAGAAAATCCGGTGCCTCGGGCGCGGTTGCCACGGCAGCGGCGGGCGGCCGGGTGCCCGGTGCGCCGGACTGGTCCAGCAAACGGCGAAGGAAGGCGAGCAGCGGGGAGGGGGCTTGGTGCGGCATGGCAGAATACCTCGACGGTTGAACCAAAAAGCGAGGCACAGGCATTGAGCACAATCGGGCCGAGTAGGAAAACGGCAAAACCGGACAGGGACCGCAGTGCCTGACAAGAGCTCTTGACTGACAAGAGCTCTTGTCTGTAAAGAGCTCTTGTCAGGGCCAAGGCGAGTCGCAGCGCATCGCACGCAACCGCCAAAGCCCCTCAACACCTCGCCGGTCAGGACCCACGTGGAAAATCGTCTGAAGCACTACCGCGAAGCGCAAGGCTGGAGCCAGGGCGAACTTGCCCGCCGGCTCGGCGTGTCGCGTCAGACGATCAACGCGGTCGAGACCGACAAATATGACCCCTCGCTGCCACTGGCGCTGCGCATGGCGCGGCTGTTCGACGTCGCGGTGCCGGAGCTGTTCATCGATCACTGGGAGCCTGAAGCGTGATGACCGATAACCAAACGTCCTCCACCCCCCGCTGGGTGCGAAAGCTGCTGATCCCGGCCCTGATCGGCGGCGTCGCAGGCTTTGCGGCGAGCGCGGGGATGATGGAATTCATCGACAGTTCGGCGGTCGGCGGGTTGGACTTGTCGGCCACGGTCGCGGCGCTGGTGGGCATGGTCTATGTCGTGATCGGGTTCGGCGTCGCCTTTGGCAGCGCCAGTCCGCAGGTCGGCGCGAAGTTCCTCAATGTCGAGGATGCCGATGAGCTGCGCGAACAGAAGAAGGTGCTCGGCATGTCCGGCGTGGCAATGCTGCTGTGGGGCGCGGCGCTGGTCGCGCTGGCGCTGGCGGCGCCTGATGGGCCGGTGCCGCAAGGGGTTGCCCTTGCCGTTGGGCTGGCCGGGCTGGTGATCGGCACGGTGATGTCGATCCATGTCTACCGCGCGTCGGACGAGCTGATGCTGGCGGTTAATCTCGAAGGCGGGGCCCTCAGCTATGGGCTGGTCTTCGTGGTGGTGGGCGGCTGGGCGATGCTGGCGCACCTCGGCTATACCGCTGCGCCTGCGCCGCTCGATCTGCTGAGCCTGTTCTATGGGCTGGTGCTGGTGGCGAGCTTTGTTGCGGTCGGCCGACGCGGGATGCTGACCATCCGCTGACCTCGCGCCGGGCAATTCGTTCGGCCTGTCTAAGGATCAGAACCGGTAGGTCGCCGTGCCGCGCAACACCTGCGCATCGGCAGTCTCGCGGCCGATGGTGGTGTCTGCTCCGATGGTCAGTTGGAGCGGGCCGTTGCCGACCGTCGCGCTGACCCCGACTTCACCCCAGGTGTGGTCAGCCGTGTCGAGCACGAAACCCGCATTGGGCCCGATGCCCGAGGCGAAGTTGGCGGCCAAAAGCTGCGGGCCATCCTCGAATTCCCACACCAGCTGGGCATTGGCGTTGATCGACACGCCCTCGCCGCGCTTTTCGTAATCGAAGCCGAAGCGCGCCTGCTTGCTCTCGAACGTCTCGCGCGCCAGGGCGAGGCCAATAGTCCCGCCTGTTTCCCGCACGGTGCCGAGGCTGACGCTGGCAATGCGGCCCTCAATGCCAGGCGACAATGTGCCGATACTGCTTTTCAGGTCATAAGAGATCCCAACCGCGCCTGAGACCAGCAAATCGTCCGAAGAGGAATCGAGCGTCTGCGTTGCGCCCAAGAGCTGCACGGTGCGCCGGGTGTCGAAGCCCATGCTGCCCACGCTGAACTGGCCGTCAATCACCGGCCCGCCTTCGAAGGCATGGCGCAGGTAGAGCGAGGCCGCATAGGTCTCACTCTCGACGCGCTGACCGAGCGGAACGATGGCTTCAAGCGCGTGGTAGGAGCCTGACAGCCCAAACATCGTGTTGTCGCCCGGATAGAACTCGATCCCACCCGCGATGAAGTATCCGGACATATCGGTCTGCTGGGTGAAGCCCGGCAGGCTGTCGGCATTGGCGGTGACGTAACCGCCCGAAAGGAACACGCCGACATAATCCGGCAGGCTCGTCTCGGTCATTTCGGTGGTTTCGGCGCTGTCCTGCATCGCCATCAGTGCGCCGCCGAGCGGTTGGCCCATCGGGGCAAGGCTCACCTGGGCGAGGTCAAGCGGACGCCCGGTGACAGCGACCTTGCCACCCGCCCGCGACTTGTCTGCTTCCCGCAGACGGGCGGCGTTGACGTTCTGGAGCAGGTTGACCGACTGGGCGGAGAGCGAGCGCACCGCCTGCTCGTTCACCGGCGCAAGGCCTGTGAAGGTGCTGCGGATCGTATCGACCGAGGCGAAGTCGAGGCCATACAGGCTCTCCAGAGATGCGTTCGCACGATTCTGGTCGAGCAGCAGGGCGTAGCCCGCCTGCACCGGATCATTGCCGTCGATTACCGTGGAGTAGCTCGCCGCGCTGAACTCCATCAACACCGCATTGGGCTGATAGATGAAGCGCTGGCTGATGATCGCCGAGATCGAACGGGGAGTGAAGGTGCCGGTCACGCCGCCAGTGCCGGTGACGATGGTGTAGCGCTCGCCATTGCCGTTGACCCGTCCGATCACAGGGGAGCTGGTGCTTACGACCCCGCCCACATTGGCCATGCCGGTGACAGCGAGCCGGTCTGACACGGCGCCGGTGCCGAGGTCGACATTGAACTGCGCGCCCGAAGACATCACCAGATTGCCGTCGATCGTCAGCGTGCCGATGGTGCCCGTCGTGCCGGGCGAAATCACGCCCGTCACGCTGGTCAGGAACGGTGCGGTGACCGTGCCGGTGCCTTCGAGCATCCCGGCGAACAGCGTGTAATCGCCGACCGAGGTGATGCCGCCATTGGCGTTCACGCGCCCGCCGAACTGGTTGATGTCGATCAGCGAGGTGAGATCGCCCGCCGCATTGACCGTCAGCCCAGCATTGCCGCGCACGGTCAGCCGGTCGATGGTAACGTCGCTGCTGAGCGTGGTGGTACCGTCCTGGCTGAGCGTGACGTCGTAGTAGCGCGGATCGACACGCAGCACCGAGGTGGTGACGGCGTCGATATTGGTCGGCACGAAGCCGCTCGCACCGGGCAGGCCATTGGCCAGCGTGGGGGCGGGCAGCGTGCCTGCGGCGTCGAAGGACTCGCCCGTCGCCAGATCCGTGCACAAGTCGTCGGGATCGCCAAATGCACGGCAGATCGCGCCGAAATCGCCGTCGGTTCCGTCAGGGCCGAGTTCCGGCGAGGTGGGGAGGCCATTCACCACCTGACCCTGCGCATTGATCACGCGGTACATTGGGTCGAGCTGCGTGACCCAGTGGTTGCCGTCTTCCCAGTTCCCGCTGCCCGCCTTGGCGGCGACATAGCGGTAGGGGTTATTCTCGGTGATGTATTGCCAGTAGAGCGACAGCGGCTGATAAAAGCTGGGGGTGCCGATCGAGCTGAACGGTTGGCTGGCGCCGAAGAAGCGCGAACCGCCTGACAGGAGGCCGATCACCAGATCTTCGTTGGACAGGGTATTGTTGGCCGCATCGAGGATCAGCGGGCCGCCCGAATCCCCGCCCGCCGTGATGCCTTCATTGGGAAGGGCATCGTCCCGATAGACGTTGAAGTCGCGCACGAAGTCACGGTCCTGCGAATCGAAATCGATCTGGTAGAGGTTCTGCGGGAAGGTCGGCGTATTGGGGCCGCTGATGATGTCGTCGCGATCATCGAGCGAGAAGAACCCGCCCAGCAGGTTCTCGGCCGCGCGGCGGCGCCAGTCGATCCCGAGCACGGCGCCCTGCACGGCGTTGCCGGTGGCGCCGTAGCCGACGATGTTCACGTGATAACCGGTGCCGCGCGCCGGATCGCTGGTCGCCGGCGCGGGCAGGGTGCTGAACAGCAGCGCCCAGGTCGGGATGCCAGCCGCCGGCGTGTCGAGGCTGGCGAGCGCGATGTCGGCCTCGACAAAGCCGAGGCCGAAGACGTCCTGAGTCGAACGCGGATTCCAGACGATGCGGTTGACGTTGAACACCGCCAGATCGGGATTGCTGGCGAAGTTATTGGCAAACCAGTTCTGGAAGCCCGGCAGCGCGTTGACGTTGAACGACCATGCGGCCGGAACACCGTCGACGTTGTATTCTTCCTCGGGCGTATCATTCACGCAATGCGCCGCGAACAGCACGGTGCGCGGGTTGATCAGGGTGCCCGTGCACACGAAACCGTCTGCGCGGAAAAACATACCGACCCCGCGGTAATCATCCGCGTTGTCAACGATTTCGGCGGGGGTCTTGTCTTCGTTCGGAACGACAGCCAGCGCGGGTGCGGTGGCTGCCATCATCGATACGGCGGCATAGGCCGTGCCCGTCAGCAGTCGGCGGTTGAGGGGCATCGGAACGCTCAAGCGGGTGTTTCCTCAAAGCGGCAGACCGAACCGCCCAATGCACTTTGGTTATCGCATTAAGATATTATTACAATTGCATTTTCGACTGACGGCAAGGCGTTGCACCAATATCTCAACGGGTCGCAAGGAACAGCGTGTAGGCGGCATAGAGCACCACCAGCACGCCGCCTTCGATCCGCGTCAGCCGCCATCCACTGCGCAATTGTGTGAGCAGCAGCAGCGTCACCCCAAGCATCACCCAGATATCGAAACTGGCGATCTCGGCTGGCACGTCGATCGGCTTGATCACGGCAGTAATCCCCATGATCCCGAGGACATTGTAGATGTTCGAGCCGACGATATTGCCGAGCGCGACGTCCGCATGCTTGCGCAAGACGGCGATGACGCAGGCGATCAGTTCGGGCAAGCTGGTGCCGACCGCGACCACTGTGAGGCCGATGACGCTCTCTGAAACGCCCGCAGCGCTCGCCAGCACGGTCGCGCCGTCGACCAGCAGGCCTGCGCCAATAATCGCCGCGGCAAGCCCCGCCAGGATCATGCCGCCAAGGATCACCGGGCCAGTGTCGGGCGGGACGGGGCGGTCCTCGGCCTCGGCCTCGTGGCGCGCGCCTTCAGGGCAGGGCGCCGCGCTTTCGGATTTGTAGGCCCACCAGACATAGCCGACGAGGCAGGCGATCAATGCCATCCCCACCACAGGCCCGATCACGCCGAGCAGCACCGCGCCGGTGCACAGCAGCGCCGATCCGCCCAGTGCAATCGCGTCGCGCTGGAATGCGGCCGGATTGACGTTGAGCGGCAGGATCAGGGCCGAAACGCCGAGGATGAACAAGATGTTCGCGATATTCGATCCCACGACATTGCCGATTGCGATGCCCGGCGATCCGGCCAGCGCCGCCTGCACGCTGGTCGCCAGTTCCGGGGTCGAGGTGCCGAAGCCGACGATGGTGAGCCCTGCCAGCAACGGCGAAATGCCAAGCCGCGCCGCCATGCCCACCGCGCCGCGCACCAGCAATTCGCCGCCCAGCGCGAGCAGGACAAGGCCACCGGCCACCAGCAGGATCGAGTTGGTCATCGTGTTCTCTGATTACGTTTCCTGCCGGTGCCTTAGCGCTTCGGGTACGGTCAGTGAAGCACGGTCCCGCACCGCCCGGCTGCGGGGTGGCGTATTTAGCAGCGCTAGGCGTGGCTGGGTTTGCGGATTGATGCCCGATCATTGGGCCGCAGGAAAAAACCTGCCGTTCAGCTACCGACCCCAATGCAGTCATAAACAATCACGATGGTCACGATCCCTAGCTCGTCGCGGCTTTCGCCCCCGGAGCAACCAATGAGCATATCGCCAAGCAAAGGAACAGTAGTCCGCCGAGGATGACCTGAGGCCCTGGCAGGACCACCCAGGCGGCGGCGAAGAAGCAACTCATGGTGAGGTTTATCGCCGTCAAAATCCGTTGGCTGCTCACACCCCACGACTGGAATCCGACGAAGTTGGCAGCGGCCGCCACTACGATGGCCAAACCAGAACCCACGAACCAAAGTGCTTCAATCGTCCAATCGGCATAGGCCAGCGGCGTAAGTGCGATGTGGACCAACCCGAGCAGCCCGCCGACAACCGCCAACACAAGTGCCATGGTTTGCGCGCGCATCAGTTTAGCCCCTTCCGAACGGTAGCGAAACGCGCAGCGGCACCTGCGACCACCAACGCGCATACAAGAACCGCAAGATTTTCCACGATCAACGCAAGGTAAAGGTGCGACGTTGGCGTCGGTGCGCTGCCAAGGCGGATGAATGCCGCCGTTGCTGTCAGCGCTAAGATCAAGGGCGCAATGAGGCTGATTGTGGCACGAACGCCGAACCGGGCCGTCGCAACCGCGCCGATGAGAAACAGCAGCGCCGTGCAATATCCATAGGCTTCCAGAGCGAAGGCGTCAGACACTGACATGCGCCCAGCAAAGCGGATATTCAGGGCGGCCCAGAGCATCGCGCATACGATCAACACGTTGCGTGAAGCGGCCTGAAAAAATTGCGGCGAACCCAAGCGTTCTCTGCCGGCAGCGACGAGACAGCCGGCAGCGAAATGCATCCGCTTGGCCTCTGGGACATGATCAAGTTCAGCAACCATGGCCTCGACCCAGGACTTTCGCTCTGGCGGTGCGATCTTGAAGGCGAGCGCAATTAGGCGGTGCAGCTTAGGGTTCCGTCTCTGGGTCATAGTGCAAATCCCTTTCCAAGATTGGCATGGGGTGCGTCGTCTGCTTGATTGGTACAGGCGAGTGCCAAGCCTGATGGGGTCAGGCGATAGGCATGGCGTGGCGGCCTGCCTTCGTGCGGCGAAGGAACCCAGCGGGCTTCGAGGTTGCCCTGATCACACAACCGGATCAGCATGGGGTAAAGGGTCCCCGAGGCGATCCCAGTCCGTTCCATCAACTCATATCCGTAACACCAATCCTGACGTCGTTCGAGCAAAGCCAGCAAGGCAATTCGTGTCTGTTTCGAAATGTTGGGGCGTCTCGGCATTGCATTAATCTACATATGTAGAGTTTGTAGCGCAAGCAGCAATTTCACGGACCCCAGTCCGGGATGAAACAGATCGGTCCGACAAGGCGAAAAGCAAACCTGCCATTCAGCAATCCACCCAATTCCGGTCATTCAGCCTCCGCAGCGCAGCGCCCGAAAGCTGACGAAAACAGCCGTCACGAACTAAGCGCCCATGATGCCACGCAAAAGGCCGCCCGGTTTCCCGGACGGCCTTCATGCTGTGAAAAGCAATCAACTGGCGAGGAACCCAAAGGCCCCGCGCCCACAGATTACATCGAGTAATACATATCGTATTCGACCGGGCACGGGGTGGTTTCGGTGCGGATCACCTCTTCCCACTTCAGCTCGGCATAGGCGTCGATCTGGTCCTTGGTGAACACGTCACCCTTGATCAGGAATTCATAATCAGCCGCGAGGCTGTCCAGCGCTTCACGCAAGCTGCCGCACACGGTCGGCACTTCGGCGAGTTCGGCCGGCGGCAGATCGTAGAGGTTCTTGTCCATCGCCTCGCCCGGGTGGATCTTGTTCTCGATCCCGTCGAGCCCGGCCATCAGCAGCGCCGAATAGCACAGGTAGGGGTTGGCCATCGCGTCGGGGAAGCGGAATTCCACGCGCTTGGCCTTGTCGCCCGTCCCGTAGGGAATGCGGCACGAGGCCGAACGGTTGCGCGCCGAATAGGCCAGCAGTACCGGCGCTTCAAAGCCCGGCACCAGCCGCTTGTAGCTGTTGGTGGTCGGATTGGTGAAGGCGTTCAGCGCCTTGGCGTGCTTGATCACGCCGCCGATGAAGTAAAGGCACATTTCCGACAGACCGGCATATTCATTGCCGGCAAACATCGGCTTGCCATCCTTCCAGATCGAGATGTGGGTATGCATCCCCGAACCGTTATCGGCCTTGATCGGCTTGGGCATGAAGGTCGCGGTCTTGCCGTAAGCATGGGCGACCTGATGCACGACATACTTGTAGATCTGCATCCGGTCAGCGGTCTGCACCAGCTTGCCGAAGGTCAGGCCCAGCTCGTGCTGGGCGGCGGCGACTTCGTGGTGGTGCTTGTCGCAGGGCAGGCCCATTTCGAGCATGGTCGAGACCATCTCGGCCCGGATGTCGACAGCGGAATCGACCGGTGCGACCGGGAAGTAACCGCCCTTGGCACGCGGGCGGTGGCCCATGTTGCCGTTTTCGTATTCCTTGCTGGTGTTGCCCGGCAGTTCGATATCGTCGATCGCGAAGCCCGATCCGGCGTAGCCGTCTTCGAAGCGCACATCGTCGAACATGAAGAACTCGGCTTCGGGGCCGACATAGACAGTGTCACCGATACCGGTCGACTGGAGGTAGGCTTCGGCGCGCTTGGCCGTGGTGCGCGGATCGCGGCTGTACCATTCGCCCGTCGAAGGCTCGACGATGTCGCAGTTGATGATCAACATCGGCGTGGCGCTGAAGGGATCGATCCAGGTTTCGCTGAGATCGGGCTTCAGGATCATGTCGGATTCGTTGATGACCTTCCAGCCGGCGATCGACGAACCGTCGAACATCAGGCCGTCTTCAAGCTCGTCTTCGCCAAGGATGCTGGCGACCATGGTGAGGTGCTGCCACTTGCCCTTGGGGTCGGTGAAGCGCAGATCGACCCACTCGATTTCCTCGTCCTTGATCAGCTTCAGGACGTCTTTTGCTTTCGACATTTGTGTAGTGCCTCCGAGATAAATTCAGGCCGGCCCGCCGGTTTGGCTGGGCAGGAGAGGGTGGAAAATCAGATCGCGTCGTCGTTGGTTTCGCCGGTGCGGATGCGCAGCGCGCTTTCGATCGGGGTGACGAAAATCTTGCCGTCACCGATCCGTCCGGTCTGCGCGGCGGCGGCAATCGCTTCGACCACACGCTCGGCCTGATCGTCGGCGACGACCACTTCGAGCTTCACCTTGGGCAGGAAGTCGACGACATATTCGGCGCCGCGATAGAGTTCGGTATGGCCCTTCTGGCGCCCGAACCCCTTGGCTTCGGTGACGGTGATACCGGACACGCCAATTTCATGCAGCGCCTCCTTCACTTCATCGAGTTTGAAGGGTTTGATGATCGCTTCGATCTTTTTCACGTCGTCCCCATCCGCGCTTGGCTGATTTGCTGACAGATTCTTAACAAGAACCGTGCCAAGCTGTAAGGTGGTGGCTGCGAACGATCCTTGCCGCTTGAAGACTCAAGGGTAGGGATGTCTTTCGCCAATGACCTGCGGTTAGCAAGATTATGGTGCACTGCGCAATGGTGCACAGCATCTGACCGGGGGTTGCCTATATTTTAAGCAAGAGTGCGCGTCGTTAGAGGCGCAGGCCGGTGGTCTCGGGCAGGCCGCACATGATGTTGAGGTTCTGGATCGCGGCCCCCGATGCGCCTTTGCCAAGGTTGTCGAGCCGGGCGATCAGGCGGGCCTGCGTGCCGTCGGCCGAACCGCAGACGTGAAGCGTCAAGCCGTCCCACGGCGCAGCAGATTTCAGTAACAGCAACTCACCGGGAAGCGGATCGAGCGGCGCGACTGCGACAAACGGGCTGTCCGAATAATACGCCTCCAGCGCCGCGTGAAGTGCAGCAGGCGATGGGCGACCGGGAAGCGCGGCAAGAGGCAGCGGTACATCGACCACCATGCCCCGGTGCGCCGGGATCACGCTCGGTGAGAATACCGGCGCTTGGGTAAGGCCCGCATAGGCTTGCATCTCGGCCAGATGCTTGTGACCAAGCGAGAGGCCATAGGCGCGGAAGGCGATGTCGGTATTGTTCTCGAACCGCTCGATCAGCGCATTGCCGCCGCCCGAATAGCCGCTGACCGCGTTGACGGTGTAGGGCCAGTCGGCGGGGAGCAGCCCGGCGCGCACCAGCGGGGCGACCAGCGCGAGGAAGCCGGTGGGGTAGCACCCCGGATTGCTCACCAATTGGGCATTGGCGATTTTGGTGTGCCCGATCAGCTCGGGAAAGCCGTAAGTCCACCCCTCCGCCACGCGGTGCGCGCTGGAGGCGTCGATGATGCGGGTGTCCGACCCTTCGGCCAGCTTCACCGCGTCCTTGGCGGCATCATCCGGCAGGCACAGGATCGCAATGTCGGCGGCGTGGAGCGCGTCGCGGCGGGCGCTCTCGTCCTTGCGCTGGGCGTCGTCCAGCACCAGCAGCTCGAATTCATCGCGCCCCTGCAACCGCTCGCGGATTTCCAACCCGGTGGTGCCAGCCGCACCGTCGATGAACAGGCGGATCGCCACCGCCTCAGGCTTCTTCGGGAGCGAGGTCGCTCGCCCGGCACCAGCCGCTCGGCCCTTGCGGACCCGGGCAGCCCCACACCCATTCGCCCGCTACGTCGAGCAGTTCGAACCGGGTGCCGGGGGCGAGTTGCACGAATACTTCGGCGTCGCTGCGCGGGGTCAGCCTGAGACCGGCTCCGGCTGCGCCCACGGTGTGAATATGCGGGATCACGTAATGCGCGGCGAGGTGGGTCCCCGCCAGCGCCATATGCGCCAGATCGCCGCGCAGCGGCAGCGTGCCGGGCGCAGGCTTTTCAACCGGGCCCTTCAGACCCAGCACGCCAGCCGGCACTGTGTATTCCGAATTGTCGCGAGCCGCGCCGTTCATCTGCGTTCCGTTGGCCTTTGCCGGTAGAGCCGTGCGTTGCCCCGCTTCGGCGTGGCAGGGCCGTTAGCGGCAAGTCGCCTCTGGAGCAAGCTCAGGTGCCGTACCGGGCGCGGAGCGCGTGCCACGATGCGCGCAGCCCCAACCCGCGTCCACCGCGTGCGCGCCCGGGCTTGGGTGCGGGGGTCCAGGCGAAGGTGTCGAAATGCACCCAGTCCAGCCCTTCTCCTACGAAGCGGTCGAGGAACAGCCCGGCGACGCTCGCCCCGGCGAAGGGGTTGGCGGCGGAGTTCGCCATGTCGGCGACGTCGGAAGCGAGGTATTCGCGGTAAGCCTCGTGCAGCGGTAGGCGCCAACCGGCGTCATCATTGGCCTTGCCCGCCGCAAGGAAGGCGTCCGCCGTATCGTCACGCCGCGCCATCAGCGCAGGCAGATCAGGGCCCAGCGCCACCCGCGCCGCGCCCGTCAACGTGGCGAAATCGACGATCAGATCGGGGTTCTCCTCGGACGCGCGGGTCAGCGCATCGCCGAGGATCAAGCGGCCCTCGGCATCGGTGTTGTCGATCTCGACCGTCAGCCCCTTGCGGCTGGCAAGCACATCACCCGGGCGGAAAGCGCCGCCGGAGATGGCGTTCTCGACCGCCGGGATCAGCAGATGCAGCCGCACCTTCAGCCGCGCGCCCATGATCAGCCCGGCCAGCGCCAGCGCGTGAGCTGCGCCGCCCATGTCCTTTTTCATCAGCCGCATCCCGGCGCCCGGCTTGATGTTGAGCCCGCCGCTATCAAAGCACACGCCTTTGCCGACCACCGCCAGCACCGGGTGCGAAGGATCGCCCCATGTTAGGTGCATCAGCCGCGGCGCGTGGTGGCGCGCTGCCGCCCGGCCGACTGCGTGGACCATCGGATAGCCCCGTTCCAAGGCATCGCCGCGCACCACGGTCAGTTCCGCCTTGTGCGCTTTGGCGAGCTTCTCGCATTCGGCTTCCAGCGCGGCTGGGCCCATGTCTTCAGGCGGGGCATTGACCAGATCGCGCACCATGCACTCGGCCTGTGCCTCGGCGAGATAGCCATCGATCTGACCGACCTGCCCGGTCAGCAGCACGCGCGGCCCCTGGCCCCCCTTGCCGCCTGAGGCGTCTTCGCTTTTGTAGCGGGAGAAGCGGTATTGCCCCGTCACCCACCCGAACATTGCCGGGCCGGGGTCTCCGGTCGCGACCCGATACATCCCCTCGGGCAGTTCCTCGGCGAGCTTGGCAAGGCACCAGCTGGACAGGCTTTCAGGGTTCGCCACGCCGCTGACGACGAACCACGAATCCCCCTCGGGAATGATCGCATATTGATACCCGCCGCCTTCGAATTTCTGTGCCGCCAGCGCCGCGCGCTGGCCTGCGGTGAGGGCTTTGGCAAAGGCTTCGAAGCCGTCCTTGTTCACCAGATGAATGGCAATCGCATCCTCGCCGCGGTCGGGCCGGATCAGTGCTTTGGGTTCGCTCATTCCCGTTCCATAATCGCCCCGGCACTATTGTCACCAGCAGATTCGGACAGGAGGAAGAGGCCTGATGACCACCGCAATGTTTCACATCGGTCATGGGGCGAGCCTGGTGTTGGGATTGGTGCTGGCGGCCTGCTCCTCGCCCGAGGATGAGGTCGCCAGCGCTCGCGCAGACCAAGTCGCTGCGCCTGCTGCGCCGGCAGCCCCTGCCGCGCCAACCGCCCCCGCTCCCGGCGCATCCAACTTCACCGACAACGCCGATGAGGGCGAGGCGAATCGCGAATTCAGCTACAGCTGGCCCGCCGAGGTCTCCGCCATCCCCGCACTGACCCAGCGCTTGACCGCAGAGCGGGACAAACTGCTCGCCAAACAGAAAGCCGATTGGCAGGAGTCCCTGCGGGAATTCGCCGACAGCGATTGCTTTGGCTGCGTCAACCGTGACTTCCTGAAGTCGTGGGACGTCGTCGCGGACATTCCGCGCTTCCTGTCGCTGTCATGGGAACTCTATACCTACACGGGCGGCGCGCATGGCAACAGCGGCTCGGGTGGGCTGGTGTGGGACCGTGAGGCGAATACGGCGCTCGCACCCAAGGACCTGTTCGTCTCCGAGGCCGCGTTGCAGGACGCGCTTTACACCCGCTGGTGCAAGGCGCTGCAGCGCGACCGCGTCACCCGGCTCGGTATGGAGATTGCCGACAGCTCCACGTTCCCCTGTCCGGATGTCGCAGAGCTTACTGTGTTGCTCGGTTCGTCAAACAAGACCCACTTCGACCGCATCGGACTGATCGCCGATCCCTATGTCGCGGGCTCCTATGCCGAGGGAAGTTACGAGCTGACCTTCCCGGTCACCGCCCAGGTGCTCGCCGCGGTCAAGCCGCGCTACAAGGCGGCTTTTGCGCTAGGAAAGTAGCTTTTTGGCACGGCCCTCGCTATGTGGGGCCGATGCACGAATATCAACTTGTCGACGGCGACCAGACCGTCCTTCGCGATGGCACCATCAAACTGCATGGGCCCGATGGCTTTGACGCGATGCGCAAGGCCGGGCGGCTCGCCGCCGAAATCCTCGACGCTTGCGCCGAACTGGTGCGCCCCGGAGTCACCACCGGCAGCATCGACGATGCGGTGCGGGGTATGATGCTGGATGCAGGCGCGGTGCCGGCCACGCTCGGCTATCGCGGCTATGCGCACTCGTCCTGCATTTCGATCAATCATGTGATCTGCCACGGTATTCCGGGCGACAAGGTGCTGAAGGATGGCGACATTCTCAACATCGACGTCACGCCTTTGGTTGATGGCTGGCACGGTGACACGAGCCGGATGTTTTACGCGGGCGAGCCGTCGCTGAAGGCCAAGAAGCTGGTCGAAGTGACCTATGAATGCCTGATGCTCGGAATCGCGGCAGCGCAGCCCGGCGCGCGGCTGGGCGATATCGGCGCGGCGATCGAGGCGCACGCGAACCAGTTCCGTTACGGCGTGGTGCGCGAGTTCTGCGGGCATGGCCTCGGCCGCCTGTTCCACGACGCGCCCGAAGTGGTCCACGCCGCCAAGGCTGGGACGGGGCCGGAGCTAAAGCCGGGGATGTTCTTCACCATCGAACCGATGATCAACCTCGGCAAGCCCTGGGCCAAGGTGCTGGGCGATGGCTGGACGGCGGTAACGCGCGACAAGTCGCTGAGCGCGCAGTTCGAGCATTCGATTGCGATCACCGAAACGGGCAACGAGATCTTCACCAAGAGCCCGACCGGGCGGGATTGCCCGCCTTACGCGTAATTCCCCCGTCCCGGGCTTGACCCGGGACCCAGCTTTTTTCGCGGAGAGTAGCGGGCCCCCGGATCAAGTCCGGGGCGGGGTCTTGATCACCAGTGCATTTGCTCGAACAGATCGTCCCAATCCGGGTTTGCCTTCTCTATCAGCGCGAATTTCCACTCGCGGCGCCAGCGTTTCAAACGTCGTTCGTGATGCTTGGCATCGACGATGCACTCTGCTCGCTCAGCCCACACCAGTCGCGTCAGTCCATGCTCGGCGCAGAACTCCGACCCAAGCCCTTCACGGTGTTCAAAGATGCGTTGAGCCAGATCGCTGGTCGATCCGACATACAATGTTCCGCGATAGCGATTGGTCATAATGTAGACCCAGCCGCCTCGTGTTTCTCTTTGCATTTCAGGAACAAAGAACAAGCTGGGTCCCGGGTCAAGCCCGGGACGGGGGCCTACCAGCTCTTCCATTCCCCTCCCCGGGCTTGACCCGGGGCCCCGCTCACTCAGCGCTACAAAAACAACACCGCCAACACCCCGACCATCACCACCACCAGCCCAACCGAAAACCCCAGCATCGCCAGCACCGGCCGGGTCACCCGCCCGTGCAACACCCAATCATACCCCACCGCAATCGCAATCGTGATCGGCACCTGCACCGCAATCGCAACCGGATCGGGCAGGCCCAGCACCTGCACCACGCGGGCATAGGCGGGGGTCATCAGCGCCAGCGTTGCAATCAGCATCGCCTGCCGGTGTGCGGCGATGTCGCGCCGCCTCGCGAAGTGCAGCGCGGCGAAATAGAGCGGGATGAAGGTCGCGAAGGCGGCGAGGTTCACCACTGTCACCTCGGGGCGGCCGAGTTCCAATCCGATCCGCCACGAAATCACCGAGCCGCTCACCAGCATCGCAGCCACGAGCGCAATCGAGGCGCGGCCTGTGGCGCGGTGGGCGGCCAGCTTGAACCGTGCGGCGGCAAAAGCTTGGATGGCGAGCAGGCCCAGCCACGCGACCATGCTCATCGCATGGAACACCACAATCGGCGTGTAGCGCGCCTGCACCTCAGGATGCGCCGCCGCCTTCAGCGCAAAGGCGAACAGCGTGAAGCCCAGCAGCCCCAGCGCGATATTGCCCATCAATTCATTCGCTCGAACGTGGCTCTCAGGTGCGCGCACTAGTTCTCCCTTGCCGCCCGGATCGCGGCTCCGGCGGCAAACGGAGCGAGTGCCACCAGTGCGAGGCTTATGGCTCCAACGAAGCCGAGGCTCACTTGATCCTGACGGGCGAGCGCACCGGCACCGAAAATCAGGATGGGGAGGGCGAGGGGGATCAAGAGCAGGCCCGAAAGCGCCGCGCCTGCGCGTAGGGAAGCGGTGAGGGCGGCGATTATCAACCCGATGGCGGCGAGCCCCGGTGTGCCAGCGATAAGCCCCAGCAGCAGGATCTGAAACGTCTCGCCCTCGATCTTCAGCAACGCGGCCGCCGGGAAAGTTGCCAGCACCAGCGGCGGGCCGAAACTGAGCCAATGAGCGATCAGGCGCACCGCCATCATCGCCTCTTCCGCCATGCCCCGCAGCTTGAGCTGGTCGAAGAAGCCGAGCTCGATATCCCGCGCCACCAGCTTTTCCAGCGGGAGAATCGCCGCCAGCAGCGCCGCGATCCACACCACCCCGCCACCGGTCTTGGCGAGGATGTTGGCATCCGGCCCGACCGCAAAGGGGAACAGCATCGCGACCGCAACGAAGAACACCACGGGTAGGGCGGCTCCGCTACCGGTGAAAGGAAAGAACTGCGCGAGGTCACGCCGCAGGAGCTGCATCAGCATCAGGCGTCCGCCTCGGCTGGCGTGGGCGCGAAATCCTCGATCGCGAAGGCGGTCATTCCCGGCACGTCAAGCGGCTGGTGCGAGGCGATCAGCGCGATCCCACCGCCTGCGCAATGCTCGCGCACAAGTTCGCTGACGAGGCTTTGCGAAGCGGTGTCGAGGCCCGAGAGGGGCTCGTCCAGCAGCCACACCGACGCTTGCTGCCCCAGCACGCGGGCGAGGGCGGCGCGTTTCTTCTGGCCGGTAGAAAGGTAGCGCACCGGCACCTCCAGCAAATTGCCGAGGCCAAGCCGGTCACAGCAGCTTTCCAGCGCGAGGTGGCCGACATGGTCAATCTTCGCCCAGAACGCCAGCGCCCGGCCGAGCGGCAGGTCAGGGCCAAGCCCAGTGCGTTCGTCGAGCAGCGCCAGCGCGCCTGTCCGGTGCACTTCGCCCGCATAGGGCGTCGTCAGCCCCGCGACCGCGCGGATCAGCGTCGTCTTGCCCGCTCCATTCGCGCCCGTCACATGGCACGCCGCTCCGGCTTTCAGAGCGAACGACAGCCGGCGGAACAGCAGCCGGTCTCCCCGGCGGCAGGCGAGATCATGCGCGGACAGGGCGGGTGAGGGCGCTTGCATTGGCGCGCAGCGTTAGGGAAAAGGGGCCGCGCAAACAAGCGACGCTGTTTCAAGGAACCTGCCCCATGTCCGTCCCCGAGCTTACGAGCGAAGAAATCACCCAGCTGCTCGCCGATCACCCCGCCTGGGCACTGGCGCGCGAGGGCAAGGCGATCACGCGGACATTCCAGTTCAAGGATTTCTCGCAGGCGTGGGGCTTTATGAGCCGGATCGCCCTGCTGGCCGAGGCGCAGGATCACCACCCCGAATGGTTCAACGTCTACGCCAAGGTCGAAGTGACGTTGACCACCCACGACGCCGGCCAGACCGGCGGCTTGTCCCAGCGCGATGTGACGCTGGCTCAAGCGATCGACGCGCTGGCGTGATGCGGGCCGTTGGGGCCCTTGTCGCGATCGCGCTAACAGCGGGGCCGGTCGTAGCGCAGGAGCCTCAGAAGGAGGGGCACATCTGGCGCGGCACGCTTGGCGAGACGGCGATCACTGCCTGCTTCTTCGAGCAGGATGCCCGCGCCGGGGTCTATTACGCCGATGCTGCGCTGGAGCCGATCCGGCTGGAGCTGGGAGATGATAGCGCGCCGCAGGTCGCCCGCGAAGTTCGCGGGTTCGATGAGGCGACCGGGGCGACATGGACCTTCGCGCCGCAAGCGGGCGATCACCTTGCGGGTGGCTGGCAGGACGCTGGCCAGACCCGGCCCATCCGCCTGATCGCTGTCCCGGCCGGTTTCTCCGAATACGGCACGCCTTGCGAAAGCGAGGCGTTCCTTGCGCCGCTGCTGGCGGGGGGCGAGACCACGGCCAAGCGGGCAAGTTTCGCAGGCACCGACTACACCGAACTGGCCTATGCCGGGCCCAAGCGTTCGGGGCTTGATGATTACCACGTTACCAGTTTCGCGCTTGATCGGGTGCGGCCCGACGACGCGGCGGTCAACCGCGCGCTGGGGGCGGCGCTGCCGGATGGCACCGCGGCGCATGTCGCGGGGCAATGCGTCGGCTGGAGCATGGCCAATGCCAGCGGCGCGGCAGGCTACCTCGAACAGACGGTGGTGCCGATCCTGATGACAGCCCGCTGGCTGGGCGTGCGCGATAGCGGCAGCAGCTATTGCGGGGGTGCGCATCCCAATCATTACAGTGGTCTGGCCGTCTATGACCGCGATAGCGGCGTCGAGGTTGATCCGGCGGCGTGGTTCAGGCCGGACGCGCTGGCGTTCTACGATTGGGACAGCGAGACCGAACCGAAGGCGGCCAAGCGTCCGATTGCGGGCCTGTCCGAAGCGCTCGGCAAAGCGGTGCTGGCGCATTGGCCGGAGCGGGAGGACGGCGATGAATGCGGGACTGCCGATGGGTTTGGCGGCTCCAGCTGGCAGATTGGCCTCACCCGCGAAGGCCCGGTGCTCGTGCCGCAGCTCCCGCACGTGATCTTCGCCTGCACCGAGGAGGTTGTCTTGCCGTGGGCCGAGGCCCGCCCGTTCCTTTCGGCGGAGGGCCGGGCGGTGATGGACAGCTTGCGCTAATTACCTTCCGAGCGGCCCTGAACTCGCGCGCAGGTCCTTGCGCACCTTGCCCGGCATCCAGCGCTTGGCAAAGGCCATGCGCTTTGCGGTCGCGCCCACAAAATAGTCGAGCTTGTCGCCGTGGACCGCGTCCCAGATTGCCTGCGCCACGTCCGCCACGGGGCTGATCTCCAACCCGGCTGCCGTCACCCGGTCGCGAATCTGTTCGTTCGATTTGCGGTTGCCAGTGCCGTTCAGCAGCGGAGTGTCGATGAAAGCCGGGCACACCGAGGCGACCGTGATCCCGTCCGGCGACCATTCGGCATCAAGGCTTTCGCTGACCGCGCGCACGCCGAACTTGGTCGCGCAATAGACGCTCATGCCCGCTGAGCCTGCAATCCCCGCCGCGCTGGCGATGTTGATCAGCGCCGATCGCGGCGCGCTCGCCTTGAGGTAGGGATAGACCGCCTGCGCACCGTAGAGCACGCCTTTGAGGTTGATATCGAGGCAGCGGTCGATTTCCTCGGGGTCGAGTTCGGACAGAGATCCGCCGGTGCCGATCCCGGCATTGTTGACGAGCACATCGATCCGCCCGCCAGCGGCCGCCGCGAAGGACGACAGCGCCTCGTCCCAGCCCTTGCGGTCGCGGACGTCGAGCTTGCCCGACCACTTGGCCTCGCCCGCGATCCCGGCCAGCGTTTCGGCCATCCCGGCCTCGTTGATGTCGGCCACGCCCACATACCATCCGCGCGCGGCAAAGTGCTGCGCGGTCGCACGGCCGATGCCCGATCCCCCGCCCGTGATGAAGATGCTGCGCTGGACGGTCATTGGGATCCCCTCTCGATTGCGTTTTGCGGGCCGTTTAGAGTGAACTGACACGCTTGTCAGCAGTAAGAATGTCGCAACGCACAGCGCAGGGTCAGGGTGAAAGCGGCCCGCTTCACTGGGTTTGAAGTTGACAAAGTTGACAGGGTGTCAAGCGGCGAAATTGTGAAAGTCCTCAGCAAATTGAGAGTGTTGATCCGAAATCACGAAGTTGACACTTTCACTCCTGCGGGGGGGGGAGGGGCTGCAGTGCGCCGCTCCGCGCGGATGGATGACGATACGAAAGAACCCGCCTGCCGTAGCATCGCAGGGACGCGTAGGAAATCGGCGTTGGTCCGCTTTCGGGAAGGCGGTCCGAGCGTGCGAATGGCGGGGAAGTGGGTGGGAGGCTGCCCGATCCCGTCATCCCGGCGAAGGCCGGGACCCAGAGGGGCGAGCATTGCAATGTGAGGCGCTGGGCCCCGGCCTTCGCCGGGGTGACGACAGGGGTTGTTTTGGGGTCGCTTGCTCAATTTCAGCTTGTGGCGAAAATCCGGTGCAAGCTGCCCGTCCGCTAATGGGAGCCATCAAGATCACCGGGAACGGCTGCAATTGGGTGGAAACCGGAACTTGCGTTCGGCCTATGTGTGTCAGTCCTGACTACGCTAGCGGCGAACGACGGGCCGACCGATTAGTGCGTTCCTTGCTGCTGGTGAAGACTCGGCATAGTTAATCGGTTGTTAGTGGCAATCGTATAACTAGTTGCTTGATGAGTGAGGTCACTAACTCAAACGCAATGCGCAAAAACGAGGACTGCGTCCGCGACTGCGAGGCATTTGCCTTAGGCGCACATGGGTTCATCGCATTGTATCGACGCTCCGTGGATAATTCCATTAACGGCGTGAGGCGTCGACGCCGACGGGAACAGGTCATCAGGAAAGCAAGGCGGGCTTTCTGCGTATTTGGCGCTGCTGGCCTGAGTGTTTCGAACGCATTGCCGAGCGAACGGGCACCACCGTTTGCTCATTTGAATGAAGTGCAGTTCACATTAGCCGACGCCAAATCCGAGACTATGTCAAAGGATGACGCACCAACTTATGAAATGATGATAAGACGTTGCCGCTCGGGCATTGACGGCAGCATCCATGCGATCAATGTTGCAATAAAAGACCGGGAAATTAACAAAGAATTCCAGCATGTCGTGACTGACTTGTTTCACATTGATGATCATCACGCATCAGCCGTAGCTATGTTTCAGGTTAAAGATCATGACGGACGTATTGTAATGAATGAGGTTCGAGCAAAACTTGAGCTACCGTCTTGCACCGTGTCGAAGATTTCGTTCGGCCTGATATGATTTCCACCAGCTAGGAGGATGTATGAACAACGAAACAGACCGCCCGAGCGGTGATAGACGGAAGGTGCAACTTCCTTTTGAAGGTGAGGATGGCAGAAAGGGGGAGCGTCGCTCGGGAGTTGATCGGCGAGCGAAGCCGCGAATTTCGACTGATCCTGAGTCATAAACACGCCGCAAAATGGTGGCGAAATGAAGCGGGACCGGCGCTGGGCATTCCGTCGCACCGTCGAGCTCGAAGCAGACCTCAAAGATACCGCGGATTTGACATATGCCGCAAAGGTAACCGAGATTTCGGAAGAGGGGTGCACGATCCGCATCTCATCGGGGCAAGTGCTGGTCGGTGATAGGCTCTATACCATCAAGATCACGGGTCTCGATGCGCGATCGGGTTACGTAATCTGGTGTTAAGACGGCAAAGCAGGCATGACATTCAGCGAGCCGCTTCACCCCGCAACAGTGAGCGACCTGTTGATGAAGTCGCACTACGCTAGGATCAGGCGCCGTATGGCAGGGAATAGCAGCGCTCAAGACTATCTACCGCCCCTGCCGCCTTTTCCATTCGACGCCTGAGACCCCGCGCAAGTCGCCACTGGCGAGCAGCGCACGCGCGGCGCACATGCTACTTCAAACCGAAAGTTCCGCCCTGTGCAGGCAGGCCACGTCTGAGAGCGGAATGACCGCTATGGGGTCGGTTGCGGAATTTCAGCTTTTGGCGAAAATCCGGTGCAAGCTGCCTGTCCGCTGTCGGGAGCCATCAAGGTCACCGGGAACGGGTGCAATTGGGTGGGAGGTTGCCAGCCTTCGTCATCTCAGCGTTCTACCTTCGGTTGAGCTTCGCAACCGCTGGGGTGACGCTGCCCATCAGCTTTCAACACCGCGCCCCGAGGCCTCGAACGACTGCTACCGGGTGGATTGCTGCCTTAGCCCTCTCCCCTTGCGGGAGAGGGCCCGCGAGAGGGGTCCGGAGCAAAGC
Organism: uncultured Erythrobacter sp.; assembly: GCF_958304185.1. Taxonomy (NCBI): domain Bacteria; kingdom Pseudomonadati; phylum Pseudomonadota; class Alphaproteobacteria; order Sphingomonadales; family Erythrobacteraceae; genus Erythrobacter; species uncultured Erythrobacter sp. The sequence continues at coordinate 1,074,351 of NZ_OY284433.1, read as the reverse complement.
TCCGGCCGTGCCCCCTCTCAGCTGCGACTAGGCAGCAAGCTGCCAAGTCTTCGTATCTCTCCCGCAAGGGGAGAGAGAAGCGTGGTAGCAATCGGTTCGCTAGCCGAATGGCAGTTTACAGGCTGCCAGTCCGCATACCCGACGCAAACTCACAGCGCCGGAGTGGCGTAGAAATGCCAGGTGAAAATCGCCATGCTCCCGCGCTGCGGCGACCACGGTTCGGCCAGCTTGCGGGTGACGTTTTCGCCCGGGCGCTCCTCCAGATCGAGCAAGCGCTTCACGCCCTCCTGCACTGCCAGATCGCCGGCGGGCCAGATATCGGGGCGACCCTCGGCGAACAGCAGGTAGATTTCCGCCGACCAGCGCCCGATCCCCTTGATCCGGGTCAGCAGCGCAATCGCTGCCTCATCGTCAGCGGGCAGGTTGTGCAGATCAAGCTCGCCCGATTGCGCCAATTCACACAGGCTCCGGGCATAGCCCTGTTTCTGGCGCGACAGCCCGCAAGCGCGCAAGGCGTCGAAATCGCGCGCCAGCAGACAGCCGGGCGTGAAGTCCGCGCCCAGTTCTGCCTCCAGCTTGTTCCACACCGATGCGGCCGACGCGACCGAGACCTGCTGGCCGATGATCGTGCGCAGCATGGTCGCAAATCCGGCCTCGCGGACGCGCGCTTCGGGATAGCCGACCCGCTCCAGCGCCGCTGCCAGTTGCGGCTCTCGCAAAGCCAGCGCGTCCAGATCTTCGCGCAATTTTTTCGCCGTTAGCCCCACTGCCACTTTCCTTAACTTGCCTTGCGCGCCAGACTATCATAGCAGCCCGCGTGCACCCTCACAGCGCAACACCTTGCGCCCAATAGCCGAAAAGGAACTTCGATCCATGCCCAGACTGGTCGTCACCAACCGCGAAGGCGAAACCAGCGAGATTGCCGTCGGCGAGGGCCTTACGGTGATGGAAGCGATCCGCGACAATGGCTTTGACGAGCTGCTGGCACTGTGCGGCGGGTGCTGTTCCTGCGCGACCTGCCACATCCATGTCGATCCGGACTTCGCCGACAAGCTGCCGAAGATGAGCGAAGATGAGGACGACCTGCTTGAATCCTCCGATCACCGCGCCCCGACCTCGCGCCTGTCGTGCCAGATTCCGCTGACCGCAGAACTCGACGGTCTGCACGTCACGATCGCTCCGGAAGACTGAGTTTTTCGAAGGGCGGGGGCAAAGCGGACGAAGTGGACGCTGACCTCGCCCGGTTCCTGCGTGACGAGTTGGGCCATGTATCCACGGGCTCCCCGGGTCCGTGGGTTGTGCGCGGGCCAGTATGGCTATGGCAGGGCAGCGACGGCGCGCCTGCCAAAGGCTCGTGGTATTTCCTGACGATTGATGGTGAGATTGCGAACGCAATCCGCGCTGCTGTGACCAACGCTGCCGCGTGGGGCTCTGTCTATGTCGAGGCAACCATCGGCAACACCACGTGGCGCACCTCGCTGTTTCCGTCAAAACAAGCGGGCGGCTGGCTGCTCCCCCTGAAGGCTGCGGTGCGCAAGGCCGAGAAGATCGTCGAGGGCACAGAAGTCGAAGCGCGGCTGGCGCTCGCATCATAACGTCCCTCCCCATTCCGACGGAACGGGGAGGGACTTTGCCTCTTCGACATTGCCCCCAGCGCTCCGAGCGCCTAATTCAATTCCCATGAACATTACCCGCCCCTTTGGCGACACGCTCGCGCTTATCGGCAATACCCCCATCATCCGCCTCGCCGGCCCTAGTGCGGCGGCTGGCTGCGACATCTACGGCAAGTGCGAATTCGCCAACCCCGGATCATCGGTGAAAGACCGCGCGGCGCTGTGGATCATCCGCGATGCCGAGGCGCGGGGCGAGCTGCTCCCCGGCGGCACGGTGGTCGAAGGCACGGCAGGCAACACCGGCATCGGCGTGGCGCTGGTCGCCAATGCCAAGGGTTACAAGACGATCATCGTCATGCCTGACAACCAGTCCAAGGAGAAGATGGACACCTTGCGGGCCTTGGGCGCGGAGCTGGTGCTGGTGCCGCCCACCAAGTTCGCTGACGCCGGCCACTTCGTCCACACCTCGCGCCGCTTGGCCGAAGAAACCCCCGGCGCTGTCTGGGCCAACCAGTTCGACAACATCGCCAACCGCCGCGCCCACATCGAAGGCACCGCCCCGGAGATATGGGAACAGCTCGGCGGCCGAGTGGACGGATTTACCTGCGCTGCTGGCACTGGCGGGACGATTGCGGGCGTGGGCCTTGGCCTCAAGGCGTTTGACGAGAACATCCGCATCGCGCTCACCGATCCGCACGGCGCGGCGCTCTACAACTACTACGCCCACGGCGAATTGCGCGCCGAGGGCTCCTCGGTCGCCGAAGGCATCGGGCAAGGGCGCATCACCGCCAACCTTGAAGGCGCGCCAATCGACACGCAATATCGCATCAGCGACGAGGAAGGCCTCGTCTGGGTCGAGCGGTTGCTGAAGGAAGAGGGCCTGTGCCTTGGCCTGTCGTCCGGCATCAATGTGGCCGGCGCGGTGGCGCTGGGTCGCGAATTGGTCGCTGAAGGGCGCCCCAATCCGCAGGTCGCCACGATCCTGTGCGATACGGGCTTCCGCTATCTCTCAACGCTCTACAATGCCGACTGGTTGGCCGCGAAGGGCCTGCCGGTGTTCGACTGGCTCGCCCGCAGCAGTGCGTCGGCCGAGGCGGTGAGCGCATGAGCCGCCCCTCGCTGATCGAGCGGTTGCGGCGGATGAACCAGCGCAGCCTGTTCGGCCCGGGCGTGCGGCGCATGGTCACCTCGTCAACGAAACCAGGCCCGGCCGAGCCGGAGGATATCTCCACCGCAGGCCAGGCGCGCGTTGAGGCGGTGCAGCGTCTGCAAGTCGGTATGTTCGGAATCGGCGCGATGGTGCTGTTGGTTGGGCTGGCGAGCATCATTGGTGGGCAGGCGGAGCTTAACGAAGACCTCGCCGTGCCGGAAGCGGCCCCGACCACCGAGCCGAACGCCGCGCCCGCACAGGCCAATCCGCTCGCCGATGCGGGCGTGGTGCCCGATATTGCCGCCGAGCCCAGCGCTTCGCCCATGCCCGCGCTGCCGCCTGCCGCTTCGGGCAATGTCGCCCCCGAGCAATAGCATCCGCGCCGCCTTGAGCGCGGTGTTGCTGGGAGTGAGCGCGTGCAGCGCCGCTCCGGCTGCGACGGACACTGGCACCGGCACCAGCGCCGAAGCCGTCGATCCCCCCGCCATACGCTTGGGTCTGGTCAGCAGCCTGCCGCTTTACTGGCCGCTGGGTGCCGATCTGGCTGCCATCGCGCAGGGACAGGGCCAGGTGCCGTGGCAGCGTGCCGCTTTGGCGCGCAGCTATGTCTTGGAGCCGCTCGACACGCTGTCCCCCATTCCCGCGCTCGGCGCGGATCAGCCTGACCTCGATCCCCTTGCCGGTTTGCGCCGGATTGCGGTGATCCAGCCGCGCGGGCTTTCAGCCTCGGACAATGTGGCGCTGGATAGTTGGGTGCGCGCTGGTGGCCGGTTGCTGCTCGTGCTCGATCCGGCGTTGACGGGCGAATACGACCTGCCACTCGGCGATCCGCGCCGCCCGGTCGATACCGCGCTGATCCCGCCCGTGGTCGCGCGCTGGGGGCTGACGGTCAGCTTTGACGAGGATCAGGGTGCGGCCGTCACGACCGCTCCCCTTGGCGAAGCCGCGCTGCCGCTGGCGCTGTCCGGCGCGGTCGCCATCACTGATCCCAAGGCGGCGGATTGCACCCTCCTCGCCAAGGGCGCGGCGGCGCGCTGCCGGGTGGGCAAGGGTGAGGTCACGCTGATCGCCGATGCCGCGCTGTTCGAGCATCAGGAGCTCGCTGGTGAGAACGCGGCGACCTTGCGCGCAGTGGTCGCGGCGGCGCTGCGATGATCGCGCTGCGGGAAAATGCGGGAACAGCGGGACTCGGAGTCGGGCCGGACTGGGGATTCTGCGGGAAGCTGTGTGATTTCGGTGCGTTCGGCGGGGTTTTTGAGGTGCATCAGGCCCAAGAAACGGCCCTTGGGAAAGCCAAAAATATCAATATAATCATGTAAATATCAACTTTTCCCGCCCTTTCCCGGAAATTACCCTTCCAAACCGGCATCTTCCCCGATATTACCGGGGTCCATCAGATATGCCTGTTTGCATCGCGTCCGACTGGTGGGGTCGGCGCACTGGCTGCGCATGCGCGCGGCCGGGACGGGGAGGGCATGTCTCGTCATGACGCGGAGCGCCCTTCGGGGGTGGGACGCAAGGGGTAAAAGGGGGCCGCAGGCACGTGTCTGCATTCGGAGGATATAATGGCCAAGCTTACTCGCCTTCGGGCGAGAAGGGCCGTTTTGTCCTTCCGCCAGCCTTCCGCAAAGCGGTCAAGGAAAGCTCCGGCGGCAGCCGCACCCTGTGCCTCACAGTGCATGACAAGTTCGATTGCCTGATCGGCTTCGGCCTGTCCCGGATCGATCAGCTCCACGCCAAACTCGACCGCGAGGAAGACGCTGCCATCCGCCGCAACGACGACAGCTTTGACCGCGATGTCCGCGCCGCCCAGCTGTTCGGGTTCGAGCAGCTGTCCTTCGACGATTCCGGCCGCTTCATCATGCCGGAACACCTGCGCGATCTCGGCAAGATCCTCGACGGGGCCTATTTCCACGCTGCGGGTGATTTCTTCTTCGTCTGGGCGCCCGATCAGCTGATGCACATGGGCCCTGAATGGAAGGGCGCGCAGGCTGCCTGTGCCAAGCTGATGGTCACCGCCAAGAAGGGGGCTGCGGAATGACCCAGCCCGCTCCCCACATCCCCGTGCTGCTCGACGAAGTGATCGCCGCGCTGGCCCCGCGTCCCGGCATGACCATTGTCGATGCGACCTTCGGTGCGGGCGGGTACACCACCGCGCTGCTGGAAGCCGGTGCCAGCGTCCACGCCTTCGACCGCGATCCCGACGCGATTGCTGCGGGCCAAGCGCTCGTCGCCCGCTTCGACGGCCGCTTGGCGCTCCATCCCGCGCGCTTTTCTGCCATGCGCGCCGAGCTCGCCGCGATTGGCGTCACGCAGGTTGACGCTGTGGTAATGGATATCGGCGTGTCATCGATGCAGCTCGATCAGGGCGAGCGCGGCTTTGCCTTCATGCATGACGGCCCGCTCGACATGCGTATGAGTCAGGACGGCGAAAGCGCCGCCGATTTCCTCAACACCGCTGACGAGGAAGCTATCGCCAACGTCCTCTACCACTATGGCGAGGAGCGCCAGTCGCGCCGGGTCGCCCGCGCCATCGTCGCCGCGCGTCCGCTGGCGACCACGGGCGAGTTGGCGCGCGTTGTGCGCCGCGCGCTGGGCTACAAGCCCCACGACAAGAAAGACCCGGCGACCCGCACCTTCCAAGCCGTGCGCATCCATGTGAACGATGAGCTGGGCGAACTCGAAGCGGGGCTCGCTGCGGCTGAGGCGCTGCTGGCCGAGGGCGGCGTGCTCGCGGTGGTGAGCTTCCACAGTCTCGAAGACCGTATCACCAAGCAGTTTCTGCGCACCGCCAGCGGCGCGGGCCGTTCGGTTTCGCGCCATCTGCCTGGGGAAATCCCCGGTCCCCCGCCTACCTTTGTGGCGGTGTCCAAAGCTATTCGTCCGTCCGAGGCCGAAATCGCCCGCAACCCGCGCGCCCGTTCATCCACTTTGCGCCATGCCACCCGCACCGGCGCACCGCCCAGGAGCCAAGCCGCATGATGAACCGCTCTCAGGCCCGTTCGCTTGGTTGGGTCGCCGTGCTGGCGGTCTGCTTTGCGTTGGTGGTGGTGCTCAGCTTCAAGGTGCACGCGGTGAAAAGCGAAGTGCTGCTCGCCGAACGCCAGCTGATCGCGCTCGAACGCGAGACGCTGCTGCTGGAAACCGAGTTCGAAACCCGCGCCAGCCAGCGCCAGCTCGCTGAATGGAACACGGTCGAATTCGGCTATTCCGCGCCGCGCGCCGGGCAGTTCCTCGATGCCGAACGGCAACTGGCCAGCCTTGGTGAGACGCTTGGCCCGGATCAACCGGCACAGATCCGGCTTGCCCGCGCCGACAGCACCGATGTGGCCGAGGCCGCCAGCGACGCGCCGATGCGCTCGCCGGTTTCGGGCGCCAAGGTGACGCTGGCGTCGGCTTCGAGCGAGAAGGACGCTGGCGCCGTGTTTGCCGAGGCGTTTGGCGACTTCCTGATCGAGGCCTCGCCGATCCGTCCCGCGCGTGCTGAAACGCCGAAGACTTCGACGAAGGTCGCTGTTGCGGGTGCGGGCGAATGAACACGCTGGCGGCCCCGCTGGCCGCACGCGTCGCCACCCCTGTCATTCCCGCTGGCCGCCTGCCGAGCATGGGCCTGCGCACGCAATTGCTATGGACCGCGCGGATGCGGGTGCTGTGGCTGCTGGGCGGCTTTTCCCTGATCGCGCTGATTGCGCTGCTGCGGATCGCCTCGCTCGGTCTGGCCGGTCAGGCGCCGCAACGCACCAGCCTCGAAGATGCGCTGCTGCCGCCGCGCGGTGAGATCACCGATCGCAACGGTGCCCCGCTGGCCCGTGCCTTCCCGGCCTATGCCCTGTGGTTCGAACCCAAGGCTATGGGCGATAGCGGCGCGCCGCTGGTGCGCTCACCCGCTGAGGTCGCGCGCGATCTGAAGGCGATCTTCCCCGATATCGACGAAGCGCGCATGACCAGCCGCCTCGCCTCTGGCCGTCCGGGTTATCTGCGCCGCCGCATCCTGCCTGAAGAAGCCAACCGCGTCTTCGGTCTCGGTGAAATCGCGCTGGAGATCCCGCGCGAGACGGATCGCTACTATCCGCAAGGCACGCTGGCGGCGCACGTTTTGGGCTATGTGGTCGAGGACGAAGGCGGCAAGATCGGCATGGAAGAGGTGTTGCAGAAGCATCTCAGCCACGCCGACAGCCGCATGGAGCCGGTCGCCCTGTCGATCGACGTGCGGGCGCAGGGCGCGCTTGAGGACGAACTGCGCCGCGGGATGCTGGCGACTAACGCGCTCGGCGCGGCGGGCATCGTGCTGGATGTCGATACTGGTGAGGTGATGGCGATGGCCTCGCTCCCCGAATTCGATCCCAACACCGCGGGCGCTGCCGGGGCGACCAATGTCTTCAACCGCGCCACCAATGGGGTTTACGAACTCGGGTCGACCTTCAAGCCGCTGACCGTGGCAGCGGCGATTGATGCGGGCGTGGTGCGCGATCTGGGCCGGCAGTGGAACGCCGCGCCGGTGCCATACGGCAATGGCCGTACGATCAAGGACTCGCACGACATGGGCGCGACCATCAACGTGCCGCAGGCGCTGGTGCATTCGTCGAACACCGTCACCGCGCGGGTGGCCGACGAACTCGGCCCGGAACGGATGCGCCGCGCCATGATCGATCTGGGGATGGACCGCCGTCCGTTCATCGAACTGCCCGGAAAGGGCAGGCCGCTGTGGCCGAAGGGCAACTGGAGCCGCGTTACCAACATGACGGTCGGGTTTGGACACGGCTTGTCGGTCACGCCGCTGCACCTTGCCACCGCCTATGCTGCCATGGTCAATGGCGGGATCTGGCGTCCGGCGACGCTGATGAAGCTCGATTCCACGAAGGTGCCGCGCGGGCGCCGCGTGTTCAAGGAATCGACCTCCTCGCGGATGCGTCAGCTGCTGCGCATGATCTCGCTCTATGGCACCGGCCGCAACGCCGATGCACCCGGATACCGGGTCGGCGGCAAGACAGGTTCGGCGGAAAAGGCCGGGGTCGGGGGATATAACAAGACCAAGCTCGTCTCGTCCTTCGCTGCCGCCTTCCCGATGGACGCGCCGCGTTACGTGGTGGTGGTGGTGGTTGACGAGCCCAAGGGCACCGTCGCCAGCAGCTTCCAGCGCACCGCCGCCTTCACCACGGCGCCGATTGTCGGCCGCCTGGTGCCGCGCATCGGCCCGATGCTGGGCGTGCAGCCGGACGAAAACCGCGACGTCGATATCTCGGATCTGCGCTATCTGGTGGATAGGGGCGAATGAAGCTGGGTGAGCTTCTGGCTAAGGCGGGTCTGGCAGGCGGCGGCGACGAGAGCGTCACCGGCTTTGCCATCGATCACCGCAAGGTCGCCCCCGGAACCGTATTCGGCGCTTTCGAAGGCGCCACCGTCAATGGCGAGGACTTCATCCGCTCTGCCATCGCAGCGGGCGCGATTGCCGTCGTGGCCCGCCCTGAAGCCCGCGTCGAAGGTGCGCTGCACATTGCCGACGTCACCCCCCGGCGCGCATTTGCGCGCCTTGCTGCGGGCTTTTTTTCTCCGGTGCCTGCCACCCTCGTCGCGGTGACTGGCACCAACGGCAAGACCTCCTGTGTCGAGATGACCCGCCAAATCTGGCGCATGGCGGGCGAACGTGCGGCGAGCATCGGCACGCTGGGCGTGACCACGCCGGACGGTTCTGTGTCGACCGGGCTGACCACCCCCGACATCGTCACCTTCCTCGCCAATATGAGCGGGTTGGCGCGTGAAGGCGTGACCCATGTTGCCTATGAGGCTTCGAGCCACGGGCTGTCGCAATATCGCAACGAGGGGCTGACGGTTGCCGCCAGCGCCTTCACCAATTTCAGCCGCGACCACCTCGATTACCACGGCACGATGGAGGCTTATTTCGCCGCCAAGATGCGGCTGTTCACTGAGGTTGTCGCACCCGGCAGCCCGGCGGTGATCCATGATGCGGGCGACGGGTCGGAATGGACCGCCAAGGCGATTGCCGAAGCCGAAGCACGCGGGCTCAAGGTCATGAGCGTGGGCGAAGGCGGCACCTTCCTGCGGCTTCTCTCGCGTGAACCCGGACAGTTGGGGCAGATTCTTCACATCGAACATGAAGGTGGGACGCGGAAGGTCAATCTGCCGCTGATCGGGGCCTATCAGGCGGCCAATGCACTGGTTTCAGCCGGCCTTGCCATAGGGACCGGGGTTGCACCTTCGACCGTGTTCGAAGCGCTGACCCGGCTTCAGCCGGTGCGTGGGCGGTTGGAGCGCGCCGCGCTCAACCAGGCGGGCGCGCCCGTTTACGTCGACTATGCCCACACGCCTGATGCGCTCGAAGCGGCCATCGCCGCGCTTCGGCCTCACGTGGCGGACGGTGGCAAGCTGATAGTGGTCTATGGCGCAGGCGGTGATCGTGACGCAGGCAAGCGCCCGCAGATGGGCGCAGTCGCCGCGCGCGCCGCCGACATCACCATTGTCACCGATGACAACCCCCGCAGCGAAGACCCGGCCGCCATCCGCGCCGCGATCATGGCCGGGGCGGGACCCAACACCCGCGAAGTGGGTGACCGCCGCGCCGCCATCGCGGTCGCAATTGGGGAAGCCGGGGCAAACGACATTGTGCTCATCGCCGGCAAAGGCCACGAGCAGGGTCAAATATTCGGGTCGGGAGAAACAATGCGGATCGAAGCTTTCGACGATGTCGAAGTCGCGCGTGAATGTGCGGGAGGCCAAAGCCTATGAGCGTGCTGATGAACGCGCCCGTCCCTCACCCGATGCTGCACCAATGGCCGGTCACCGCCCGCGACACGCTGCCGCTTGCCCTGTGGAGCGCGGCCGAAATCGAAGCGGCGACCGGCGGCATTGCCAGCCATGACTTTCAGGTGGCTGGCGTCGAGATGGACTCCCGCGATGTGAAGGCGGGCGATCTGTTCGTGGCCTTGAAAGGCGATGCCATGGACGGCCACCGCTTTATCGAGGCGGCCTTCGCCAAGGGCGCGGTTACGGCGATTGTCGACCGTCCAGTCGATTTTCCGCACGTGCTCGTTAAGGATACCACCGCCGCGCTCCACGCGCTTGCCCACGCTGCGCGCGACCGTGCGGTGGAGGCGGTGCGGATCGGGATCACCGGATCGGTCGGCAAGACCGGCGTGAAGGAAGCAATCTTCGCCTGCCTCGACCGCGCGAGCCGCGGCGCAGCGCATCGGTCGGTGCGCAGCTACAACAACCATGTCGGCGTTCCGCTCTCGCTGGCGCGGATGCCCGCCCGCGCCAAGTTCGGCGTGTTCGAGATGGGCATGAACCATCAGGGCGAAATAGCCCCGCTCTCGGCCCACGCCCGCCCCCATGTCGCGCTGATCACTACCATCGCGCCTGCGCATATCGAGAACCTCGGCAGCCTTGAGGCTATCGCGGACGAAAAGGCGCAGATATTCACCGGCCTTATCGAAGGCGGTGTGGCGATCATTCCGGCGGATAGCGAATTTGCTGACCGGATGAGCGGCCATGCCAAGGCTTGCGGTGCGAATGTCGTCACCTTCGGGCGCGCCAAGACCGCCGATGTCCGCCTGCTCGACGCGATCCCGGCGGCGGGCGGCGGTTCGCTCGTCACCGCTGACCTTGGCGACCGGCGCATCTGTTACACCATCGCCGAGCCGGGCGAGCACTGGATCGTCAATTCGCTCGGCGTCATGGCTGCCGTGCGCGCGGCGGGCGGCGATCTCGCGAGCGCTGGCTTGGCGCTGGCCGAGATGGGCGGGCTGAAGGGTCGGGGCGCACGCCACACCATCGCGGCGCGCGGCGGCACCGCGCTGCTGATCGACGAGAGCTACAACGCCAACCCTGCTTCCATGCGCGCGACCCTCAAGGCGCTCAGCCAGACGCCCGCCACCCGCCGGATCGCGGTGCTCGGCAGCATGAAGGAGCTGGGCGACTTTGCCGACCGCTTTCATCGCCAGCTGGCCGAACCGATTGCGGATGCTGGCATCAACCATGTGATCCTCGTGGGCGACGAGATGCGCGCCCTGCAAGACGAGTTGGGGAAAGCCGCCGCCGCAATGCTTGGCAACAGCGTCACCTTCGCCCATTGCGAAGGGCCTGCCGAGGCTATCGCTGCGCTCGGGCAATTCGGTCTTGCGCAAGGCGATGCGGTGCTGGTCAAGGGGTCCAATTCGGTGGGTCTCGGCAGACTGGTGTCACATCTTACCGAGACTGCCCGTGCACCAGGCGCAACCGGAGGCTGAGGCCGAGCCAAGGGACGACTGAATGCTATATCTGCTTGCCGAGTGGCTTGGCTTCGAGGGCATCCTCAATCTGGTTCGCTACCAGAGCTTTCGTGCGGGCGCGACGCTGATGACGGCGCTGGTGATCGGTCTGATCATCGGCCCGCGCTTCATCAACCTACTGCGCGTGCGGCAGGGCAAAGGCCAACCGATCCGCGAAGACGGCCCGCAGTCGCATCTCGCCAAGCGCGGGACGCCGACGATGGGCGGGCTGATGATCCTCACCTCGCTGACAGCGGCGCTGTTGCTGTGGATGGACTTGTCGAGCCCGTTCGTCTGGGCCTGCCTTGCGGTCACCATCGGCTTCGGGATCATCGGGTTCCTCGACGATTACGACAAGGTCTCCAAAAACAGCCACGCGGGCGTTCCGGCGCGCGTCCGCCTGCTGGGCGAATTCGTGGTGGCGGGCGTGGCGAGCTACCTGATCGTCAGCCAGATCAACACCAATCTCTACCTGCCCTTCACCGCGGGCCTGAGCATTCCGCTGGGGCCGGCCTATTACGTGTTCGCCGCCTTCGTCATCGTTGGCGCGGGGAATGCCGTGAACCTGACGGACGGGCTCGATGGCCTCGCGATCATGCCGGTGATTATCGCCAGCGGTACGTTCGCCATCATCGCCTATCTGGTGGGGCGCGCGGATTTCTCCACCTATCTCGGCATCCCGCACGTGCCGGGTGCGGGGGAGCTGGCGATCTTCTGTGCGGCGATCATGGGGGCAGGGCTCGCCTTCCTGTGGTTCAACGCGCCTCCGGCGGCGGTGTTCATGGGCGATACCGGCTCGCTCGCCTTGGGCGGCGCGCTGGGCGCGATTGCGGTCGCTTCGCATCATGAGGTCGTGCTGGCGATTGTCGGCGGGCTGTTCGTGCTCGAAGCCGTCAGCGTGATCGTGCAGGTGTTCTGGTTCAAGCGCACCGGACGGCGGGTGTTCAAGATGGCCCCGATCCACCACCATTTCGAACAATTGGGCTGGAGTGAGAGCAAGGTCGTGATCCGGTTCTGGATCATCGCCATCGTGCTGGCGCTGATCGGCCTCTCCACGCTGAAGCTGCGGTAGGGCGCCGCGCGGATGATCACCTCCCCCGCCTTTGCCGGAAAGCGTTACGCTGTGCTCGGCCTCGCGCGCTCGGGCGCGGCGGCGGCTGAGGCCTTGATCGCGAGCGGGGCGGAAGTGATCGGCTGGGACCGGCAGGATGTCGCGCGTGAGCCGTTCGAGGGCCGTTGCCGCTTGATCGATCCGCTGGAGCTTGACCTCACCGGCTTTGCGGGCGTGGTGGTGTCGCCCGGCGTGCCGCTGAACACACACCCGATCGCGCCGCACGTGTGGCAATATGGCCTGCCGGTGATCGGTGATATCGAGCTGTTCGCCGCCGCGCGGCCGCACCTGCCGCCGCACCGCGTGGTCGGCATCACTGGCACCAACGGCAAGTCGACCACCACCGCGCTGACGCACCACATCCTCGAATGCGCCGGCGTGCCTTGTGTCATGGGCGGCAATATCGGCGACCCGATCTTGGGGCAGGACCCCCTGCCGGAAGGCGGGGTCTATGTGCTGGAGCTGTCGAGCTTCCAGATCGACCTCACCTTCACGCTCGATTGCGATATTGCCGCGCTGACCAACATCACGCCCGATCACTTGGACCGCTACGCCAGCTTTGAAGCTTATGCCGAATCCAAGGAACGCCTGTTCGAGATGCAGCAGACCGGCACTGCGCTGATTTGCGACGAAGATGAACCCACCCGTGCCATCGCCGACCGGCTGGCCGCTGGGGGCAAGCCGCTGGTGCGGATCAAGACCGCCGATCTCGATGCAGCGGGACTGGCCGAGGGCCGCTCCCCTTCGCTCGCCGGGCCGCACAATGCCCAGAACGCTGCCGTCGCGGTTGCGATCTGCCGCCAGCTGGGGCTGAGCGATGCGCAGATCGCTAACGGCCTTGCCACCTATCGCGGTCTTCCCCACCGGATGGAGCGCGTGTGCGAGGTGGACGGCGTCACCTATATCAACGACAGCAAGGCGACCAACGCTGCCTCGGCCGCCCCGGCGCTTGCCGCGTTCCCGCCGGACTCGGCCATCAATGACGGGCTCCCGCGCATCCACTGGATTGTCGGCGGATTGCCCAAGGAAGATGGGCTTGGCGCCTGCGCCGACCATCTGGGCAATGTCGCGGCTGCCTATACCGTGGGGGAGGCCGGGCCGATGTTTGCCGATCTGCTCGAAGGGCAGGTCCTGACCCACCGCTGCGAGCTGATCAGCGAAGCCGTGCGCCGCGCGGCCGAAGCGGCCCGTCCGGGCGAAGTGGTGCTGCTCTCCCCCGCCTGCGCCAGTTACGACCAGTTCCGCGATTACGAAAAGCGCGGCACGCACTTCCGCCAGATGGTTGGGGTCATCACCGGCTGCGATCCTTGCGATGACACCGCAAGCCGGAGCATTCTGCCATGACCGCACCGGCCTATACCTCTGCCCCACGCGGCGCTGGCAATTTTCTCCCCCCTGTGCCGGTGCAGCGCCGCTGGCGTGATGCCCTGCGCATCTGGTGGCGCGAGATCGACAAAGTGCTGTTGCTGCTGATCGGCCTGTTGATGGCGATCGGCATCGTCGCGGTCGCTGCGGCCTCGCCTGCCAGCGCCGACCAGCTTTCCACTGCGAAAGAGCGCGTGGCCGATTTCATGTTCTTCAAACGGCACATCGTGTTTCAGCTGATGGGGTTGATGCTGATGATCGGCTTGTCGTTCCTCAACCGCGATCAGGCCCGGCGGCTCGGCATTCTGGTGGGCGCGGTGATGCTGGCGCTGTTGTTTGTGGTGCCGATCATCGGCGAGGAAAAGAACGGCGCCAAGCGCTGGATCAATGTCGGCATGAGCCTTCAGCCGTCCGAGTTCCTGAAGCCCGGCTTTGCGATCATCTGCGCTTGGATCCTCAGCTGGCGCCTGCGCGATCCGGGCTTGCCCGTGGTGTGGTATGTCACCGGATTGATGGGGCTGATTGCGGGCCTCTTGATGCTGCAACCCAACCTTGGCGATGCGATCCTGTTCGGCGGGATCTGGCTGGTGATGGTGCTGCTGGCGGGTGTCGCATGGCAGCGCATTGCCGGGCTGATTGGCGCGGCCGTAGGCGCGCTGGGGCTAGCCTATGTGTTCTACGACAATGCCCGCCACCGGATTGACGGGTTTCTGGGCGGCGGCACGGCCTTCGATCAGGTCGACCTTGCCCAGCGCACGATCACGGCGGGCGGCTGGACCGGCACCGGCCTGTGGCTTGGCGTGCGGAAGATGAACCTGCCCGAGGCGCATACCGATTACATCTTCTCGGTCATCGGCGAGGAGTTCGGCCTCATCACCTGCGGGCTGATCGTGCTGCTCTATTGCGCGTTGGTGCTGCGGGTGCTGGTGCGGCTGGTGGGCGAGGACAATCTGTTCGCGCTGCTGGCGGCGACCGGCCTCATCACCCAGTTCGGCGGGCAAGCCTTCATCAACATGCTGGTGAACCTCAAGCTGTTTCCCTCGAAGGGGATGACTTTGCCGCTGATCTCCTATGGCGGTTCATCGACACTGGCGGTGTGCTTCACGCTTGGGCTATTGCTGGCGATCACCCGGCGCAATCCGTTCCTCGCTCGTGAGGGCGGCAGTTTGCGCGATCTGATCGAACGCAAGGATCCCAGCGCATGACCAGCCATACCCCGACCGGCGCTTCTCGCCATTATGTGCTGGCCGCAGGCGGCACCGGCGGGCACCTGATCCCGGCTTTTGCGCTGGCGGCAGAGCTCCATGCGCGCGGCCATCATGTGGCGCTGATCACCGATGAACGCGGCGCGGCGATCCCGGGCAAGCCCGATTTCCTCACCGCCCATGTCCTGCCCGCCGGGCGCTTCGGCAAGAACCCGCTGGGCTGGCCAGCCGGGATCAGCGCCGTGCTGGAAGGCCGCGCGATGGCGCTGCGGTTGTTCGAGGCCTTTGCGCCGTCTGCCATCGTCGGCTTCGGCGGCTATCCCGCGCTCCCCGCGCTGCTGGCGGCGACCGCGGCCAAGCTGCCAAGCATCGTCCACGAACAGAACGCGGTGCTGGGGCGGGTGAACCGCCTGCTCGCGGGCCGGGTGGACGCGATTGCGACCTCCTATGACAAGGTCGACCGCTTGAAGCCCAAACACGCCCACAAGGTGCGCCTCACCGGCAATCCGGTACGCGCCGAGGTTCTGGCCCTGCGCGACAAGGACTTCCCCGCCTTCACCGAAGAAAGCTTGCTGCGCATTCTGGTGACCGGCGGATCGCAGGGCGCGCGGGTGCTTTCGGAGGTGGTGCCGGATGGCCTCGCCATGCTGCCGCCTGCACTGCGCCAGCGCTTGCAGGTGACTCAGCAATGCCGTGCCGAGGATTTGGAGACGGTGCGGGCGCGCTATGCCAATCACGACATCCCCGCCGAACTCGGCACCTATTTTGAAGACATGCATGAACGTCTGGCTGACGCGCATCTGTTCATCGGCCGCGCGGGCGCTTCGACCATTGCCGAGCTGACCGCTGTGGGCCGCCCGGCGATCCTCGTCCCGCTGCCGATAGCGACCGATGATCATCAGGCGGTCAACACCCGCGAGATGGTGAAGACCGGCGGCGCGCGCATGATCCGGCAGGACGCGTTCCAGCCCAAGGAACTGGCCAAGCAGATTCAGGCGATGGCGATGAACCCCGCCAGCCTCGCCAACGCGGCGCATTGCGCCTTCAATTGCGGGCGGCCCGACGCGGCGAAGGACTTGGCCGATCTGGTCGAGAGCATGAGCGGTATCGATCTGATGGACGTGATCCGCGTCGGCGAGGCTGCGCCTGCCGCGGTCCGGCTCCGCGCGCGGGCCTCCACCGCTGCTGCCGGCGGCGAGAAGACCGAAGAGCAGAACGCAGCATGAAGGGCGTCGGCACTGACATCGGCACAATCCACTTCGTCGGCATCGGCGGGATCGGGATGTCCGGCATCGCCGAGGTGATGCGCAATCTGGGCTACACCGTCCAAGGCTCCGACATTTCCGAAGGCCCCAGCGTCGAGCGTCTGCGCGCGCGCGGGATCACGGTGCATATCGGCCACGCCAAGGAGAATGTGGAGGGCGTCGCAGTGGTCGTCACCTCCACCGCCGTGCGCCGCACCAACCCCGAAGTCGCCGCCGCATTGGAAGCCCGCATCCCCGTGGTGCGCCGCGCTGAAATGCTGGCCGAATTGATGCGCCTCAAATCTACCGTCGCGGTGGCAGGCACGCATGGCAAGACCACGACGACCAGCATGATTGCCACCCTGCTGGATGCGGGCGGGGTTGATCCGACCGTCATCAACGGCGGGATCATCGAACAATATGGCTCGAACGCACGGCTCGGCGATTCCGACTGGATGGTGGTCGAAGCGGACGAAAGCGACGGCTCTTTCCTGCGCCTCGACGGCACCATTGCAGTTGTTACGAACATCGACCCCGAACATCTTGATCACTACGGTGATTTCGACGGCGTGAAACGGGCGTTCGTTGAGTTCATCCACAACGTCCCGTTCTACGGAGCGGCGGTGCTGTGCGTGGACCACCCCGAAGTGCAGGCGGTGATCGGGCAGGTGCGCGATCGCAAGGTCGTGACTTACGGCTTCTCACTGCAAGCCGACATCTGCGGGGTCAATATCCGCAGCCTTGACGGCGGCAACAGCTTCGATGTGAT
Organism: uncultured Erythrobacter sp.; assembly: GCF_958304185.1. Taxonomy (NCBI): domain Bacteria; kingdom Pseudomonadati; phylum Pseudomonadota; class Alphaproteobacteria; order Sphingomonadales; family Erythrobacteraceae; genus Erythrobacter; species uncultured Erythrobacter sp. The sequence goes on along the minus strand of NZ_OY284433.1, from coordinate 1,057,630 downwards.
CGTGCGCCAGCGCGGGCCGAAGGACAGCCGCGAGGATCGCCGGATCGAAGGCGTGCACCTGCCCATGCCGGGACGTCACAATGTCCAGAACGCGCTCGCCGCGATTGCTGTGGCGATCGAGATGGGCTGTTCGGACGAGGTGATCCGCACCGGCTTTGCGCGCTTCGGCGGCGTGCGGCGGCGGTTCACCAAGGTCGGCTCTGTGGCGGTCGATGGCGGCGCGGTGACGGTGATTGACGATTACGCCCACCACCCGGTCGAAATCCGCGCCGTGCTCAGCGCGGCGCGTGAGGCGGTGGCGGGGACGGACGGCCGGGTGATCGCGGTTGCCCAGCCGCACCGCTATTCGCGTCTCAATGACCTGATGGACGCCTTTCAGTCCTGCTTTGACGATGCCGACATCGCCTATGTCGCCCCGGTCTATCCGGCGGGCGAGGAGCCTTTGCCGGGCGTCGATCACACCGCGTTGGTCGCCGGGATGAAGGCGCGCGGGCATCGTGCGGCACGCGAAATCGCCGGGGCGGACGCGCTGGCGGAGACGCTGGCAGGCGAAGTCCAACCGGGCGACATGGTCGTGTGCCTTGGCGCGGGCGACATCACCCGCTGGGCGGCGGGCCTCGCGCCTGCCATCGCGGCCAAGCGGGATGCGGCATGAACCAGCCGGGCGACAGCTATGAATATGATAACGGCGCTGCCCCGACCTGCGCAGTCGAAGGCGGCGTGTCGGCGCCCGTGCCGCTCGAAGGCATTCGCGGTAAGCTGACCTGCAAGGCCCCGCTTGCACCCTATACCTGGTTCAAGACTGGCGGGCCGGCTGACTGGCTGTTCGAACCGGCCGATCTGGATGACCTCAAGACCTTCCTTGAACGGCTCGGCGGGGAAATCCCGGTCATGGCGCTCGGCCTCGGCTCGAACATGATCGTCCGCGACGGCGGGGTTCCTGGCGTGGTGGTGCGGCTGGGCAAAGCCTTCGCGGGCGTCACCATCACTGGCGAGAACGAGATTACCTGCGGCGGCGGGGCAAGCGGGATTCTGGTCGCCTCGACCGCGCGGGACAATGGCATTGCGGGCGTGGAATTCCTGCGCGGCATCCCCGGCACGGTCGGCGGCTTCGTGCGGATGAACGGCGGAGCGTACGGGCGCGAGGTGGCCGATGTGCTGCTCGATTGCGCGGTGATCCTGCCCGAAGGATCCTTCGTGACGCTGACGGCCGCCGAACTCGATTACGGCTACCGCCACTCTGCGCTGCCCGATGGGGCGATTGTCGTTTCAGCGCGGTTCCGTGGCCATCCCGGCGATCCGGCCGAAATCGGTGCCGAAATGGACCGCATCGCTGCCGCGCGCGAAGCGTCACAACCGCTGCGCACCAAGACCGGCGGGTCGACCTTCAAAAACCCCGAAGGCCACAAGGCTTGGGAGTTGGTCGACCGCGCGGGCTGCCGTGGTCTGACGCTGGGCGGCGCGCAAGTCAGCGAAAAGCACACCAATTTCCTCATCAACACCGGCACCGCCACCAGCGCCGACATCGAAGGGCTGGGCGAAATGGTGCGCGACAAGGTCTATGCCCAGACGGGCGTAAGTCTCGAATGGGAAATTCAGCGGGTGGGGAGGCCGTGATGGTTCTTTCCCACACCGTTCGGGCTGAGCTTGTCGAAGCCCCGTACTTCACTTTTTGCCCGCTTCAGAAGAAGGACGGCCCTTCGACAAGCTCAGGGCGAACGGAGTTTTGGTCCCGTGCTTAAGTCCCCCCTCCACGTTGCAGTCCTGATGGGCGGCTGGGCCAACGAACGCCCCGTTTCGCTGACGAGCGGCGCGGGCGTGGCCGATGCGCTTGAGAGCAAGGGCCACCGCGTCACCCGGATCGACATGGGCCGCGATGTCGCGTTGCGCCTCCATGAAGCAAAGCCTGATGTCGTCTTCAACGCCCTCCACGGCGTGCCGGGCGAGGACGGGACGGTGCAGGGGATGCTCGATCTGATGGGCCTCGCTTATACCCATTCGGGCCTCGCCACATCGGTGATCGCGATTGACAAGCAGCTGACAAAGCAGGCGCTGGTGCCCCACGGCATCCCAATGCCCGGCGGACGGATCGTGACGCGCGAGGAGCTTTACGAGCGCGATCCGTTGCCGCGCCCCTATGTGCTGAAGCCGGTCAATGAAGGTTCCTCCGTGGGCGTCGCCATCGTCACCGCTGAGAGCAATGTCGGCAACCCGATCAGCCCGGACGCGCGCGGGCCGTGGCAGGAATTCGCCGAGTTGCTCGCCGAACCTTTCATCAAGGGCCGCGAATTGACCGCTGCCGTGCTCGACGGCCCCGACGGCCCGCGTGCATTGGGCGTCACCGAGTTGGTGATCGAAAACGGTTTCTACGATTACGAGCACAAATACACCGAGGGCCGCACGCTCCACGTCTTCCCGGCCAAGCTCCCGCCCGAAATCACTGCTCTGTGCGAGGCCTATGCCGTCAAGGCGCATCAGGTCTTGGGTTGCCACGGCACCAGCCGCACCGATTTCCGCTGGGATGACGAAGCGGGCGAAGATGGGCTCTTCGTGCTCGAAACAAACACCCAGCCGGGCATGACGCCGCTCAGCCTCGTGCCCGAACAGGCGGCCCATAGCGGCATCCCTTATGCCGATCTGGTCGAGATGCTGGTAGCGGAAGCCTTGCGGGTGCACGCGGCGAAACAGGCAAAGGGGGGCGGCAATGGCACAGCAGATCAGGCGTAGCGGCACCACCGGGGTACGCCGCGCAGCCAAGTCGCAGAGCCGAAGCCAGACCGCCCGGCGCGCGCGGGGGCAGGCGAGCGGCATTCTCGACAAGGCGATGGGCGTGCTGCCTTTCACCGAAGAACAGTGGAGCCGCATCTGGCTCGCCATGATCATCGGCACCGGCGTGGGTGTCGCTTTCGTAATCGCCAGTCTGGCCGGTGTGCCCGCATTGGCGCAGGCGCAGGTGGCGCGGATTGCTGCCGATGCGGGGTTCGAAGTGCGCCATGTGCGCGTCACCGGCACCTCGCGGATGGACGAACAGCAGGTCTATGCCCGCGCGCTCGCCACCCGCAATCAGGCGATGCCAGACGTCGACTTGGCCAAGCTGCGCGCGGAACTGCGGGCGCTGCCGTGGGTCAAGGACGCGCGGGTCTCGATCCAGCTGCCGCATACGCTGGCGATCGATATCGTCGAGCGTCAGCCGCACGCGGTGCTCGAACGGCCGGATCGGCTGATGCTGATTGACGCCGCCGGGGTTGAGCTTGAGCCGGTCGCGGCGGAGAAAGCCAAGGGGATGCTGCGGCTCGCCGGGCCGGGTGCGGGCAAGCAGGCGCGTAGCCTCGAAACCCTGCTTGCCGCTGCGCCTGCCTTGGCGCCCAAGGTCGAAGCCGCCGAATGGGTCGGCAACCGCCGTTGGAACCTCACCTTCCGCACCGGGCAATTGCTCGCGCTGCCCGAAGGCGAAGTGGAATCCGCGACCGCGTTGGTCAAGTTTGCGAAGCTCGATGGGCAGAACCGGCTGCTCGGCGGCAAGGTCTTGGCCTTCGATATGCGCACGCCGCCGCGGCTGTATCTGCGCCTGCCGGAAGGCGTCACCCAGCCGAAGGTCGTGGGCGCGACGGACGAAGGGGAGACCACCTGATGGCTTCACGCCCTGCCACTCCGCGCCGCCTTGCGCGCACCTATGCCGCCGTCAATGTCGGGAGCTTCCGTATCTCGGCGATGATCATGGGCGAGACCGAGAACGGTGAATTGCAGGTGCTCGGCTCCGGCCACCGCGCCAGCGCCGGGATCAAGCGCGGTTATGTCACCGACATGACCGCCGCCGCCCACGCGATCCGCGATGCGGTCGAACGCGCGGAGAAGAGCGCCAATACCCCCGTCCGAAGCGTGTGGATCGCCTGCGCCGGAGCTGGCCTCGCCAGCCATGTGGTCGCGGTCGATATCGAGATCGGCGGACGGCGGATCGAGGATGAGGATGTCGAGCAGCTGCTGATCCAGGCGCAGGACATGATCCAGCCCGATGGCCGCCGGGTGCTTCATGCGCAGCCGGCGCATTATACATTGGACGGCGCGCACGGCGTCGCGAACCCGCGCGGGCTCCATGCCGAGCGGCTGGGCGTCGATATCCATGTGATGCTGGCGGACGGCGCGCCGGTCAGGAACCTGACCGAAGCGGTGCAGAGCGCGCATCTCGAAGTCGAAGGCGTGGTGGCCGCGCCGCTGGCAGCGGGTCATGCCTGCCTCACCCCCGAAGAACGCGAACTCGGCGTTGCGCTGGTCGAGATCGGCGCGGATATCACCAATGTCGCAGTGTTTGCGGGCGGGATGCTGCTGGGCTTGCGCGCGGTACCGATGGGATCGGCGGACATCACCGATGCCATCGCCAGCAGCTTCGGTATCCGCCGCTCGCAGGCTGAGCGCCTCAAATGCGTCGCTGGCTCGGCCATCGCCAGCCCGGCCGATCACCGCGAACTCATTCCGGTCAATGGCCCCGGAGAGGGAGGCGGAGAGGGCGCGCAGGTTGGTCCGCTCGCCCGCGGCGCGGACGACAAGAACCGCATCCTGCGCGCCGAACTGGTCGCGGTGGTGACACAGCAGCTTTCCGTGTTGACCGGGGAGATCGGCAAAGCGCTCAAAAGCATGGGCTTTGCCGGATCCCGCGCGGGTCAGGTGGTGCTGACCGGCGGCGGGGCAGAGCTCGCCGGGATGGCCGATTTCATGCAGGGCGCGCTGGGGCAACCCGTGCGGCTTGGCCGTCCGCCGCAGCTGTCCGGGATGCCCGAAGCACACCACGCGCCCGGTTTTGCGACGCTGGCGGGCCTGTGCCTCTATGCTGCCGAAGACCCGGTCGATATCCGCGCGGTGGGCGCTGGACGAGGCGGGGTGTACCGTGCGTTCGCACGCGAAACCGGAATGATGGCGCTGCTGGCGCGGCTGGTGCGGGCCGTGAAGGAGTACTTCTAGCCGCGCCGCACAAGCTTCTGCCGACGAATGATAAAACCTTGCACTGTGGATAAGGACATCGTCGGTATAAAATATACACCATGATTATGTCACAGACACTAACCGCGGGCCGTAGTATGAGAAATTCCTGCACCTGCGCCTGGAGGACAAGCTGATGAGCATCAATATCGGACCCGCGGTGACTGACGATCTGCGTCCCCGCATCACCGTGATCGGGATCGGCGGGGCCGGCGGCAACGCGATTGCGAACATGATTGCTGCCGAGATTGAGGGCGTCGAATTCATCGTCGCCAACACCGATGCGCAGGCGCTCGCCACGTCACCGGCTGAGCGGCGCATCCAGCTTGGCCCGGACATCACCGGCGGCCTCGGCGCGGGCGCTCGTCCCGAAGTGGGCAAGGCCGCGGCAGAAGAAACCGTCGCCGAAATCGAACGGGCGCTCGAAGGCGTCAACATGTGCTTCATCGCGGCTGGCATGGGCGGCGGCACCGGCACCGGCGCTGCGCCTGTGATCGCGGAAGCGGCGCGCCGCATGGGCGTGCTGACCGTCGGCGTTGTGACCAAGCCGTTCCTGTTCGAAGGCACCCGCCGGATGCGCGCGGCCGAAGCCGGGATCGAGGAACTCCAGAGCCAGGTCGACACGCTGATCGTGATCCCCAACCAGAACCTGTTCCTGGTTGCCAAGGCTGAGACCACTTTCAAGGAAGCGTTCCAGCTGGCTGACGAAGTGCTCCAGCAGGGCGTGCGCTCGATCACCGATCTGATGGTGATGCCGGGCCTGATCAACCTCGACTTTGCCGATGTCCGTTCTGTCATGAGCGAGATGGGCAAGGCGATGATGGGCACCGGTGAGGGCGAGGGTGAAAACCGCGCGCTCGACGCGGCCGAACAGGCCATCGCCAATCCGCTGCTTGACGGCGTGAGCATGGCCGGCGCGCGCGGGGTGATCATCTCGATCATCGGCGGCGAAGATATGCGTCTGCTCGAAGTCGATGAAGCCGCTAATCACATCCGCGAGCTGGTGGACGAAGACGCGAACATCATCTGGGGCAGCGCCTTCAACCCCGATCTCAAGGGCAAGATCCGCGTTTCGGTGGTTGCCACCGGGATCGAACAGAGCGCCATCGGCCATGTCGAGCGGTCGCATTCAGTCTCGCTCGGCGCGTCGCGTGCGCCCAAGCGTCCGGTGCTGGAGCTTTCGGAAGATGAAGGCCTCACCGAACTGCCGCCGGTGGACGAAGCGCCCGAGCCTGAAGCTCCGGCGGCCTATGAACCGCCTGCGGCTCCCGCGCCCGCGACCGCCAGCTATGAAGAAGAGACGCTCGATCTGTCGGACGAGGCGGAAGACGCCGATTACCCGCCGGCCGCGCCGTTCGAGCTCAGCGGCATGCAGGCCGGTGACGACTATAGCAACGAATATGACGACGATGTCGATGACATCGTCGATCCGCTCGCCGGGTTGCGCAGCGCGGACGAGGCCAGCCCCTATGGCGAACCGGAAGCTGCGGCTCCCGCGCCTGCTGCGGACAATGAAGGCACGCTCGATCTTGGCGAAAGCTATTCCGCTTACGAGGACGAGCCGGTGCAAGACGATCTGCTCGCCAATGCCGACCGTCTGGCGGCGCAGGACCGTCCGGTCGAAGCCAAACTTGGCGGCGGACGTCGCCGGTCGCTGCTGGGCGGCGGGAGCGAAGACGGTGGCAGCGGTTCGGGCGCCGGCAGCACGCTGTTCGAACGCATGGCCAACCTGTCGCGCAGCAACGCGCGCGATGACGAGGACGATGATGACGGCGACGATAGCCCGGCGCTCAGCATTCCGCGCTTCCTTGGACGGCAGAACAACCAGTAACCCACGGCCGTAACGCCGTCCGGCGCGCGTGCGGCGCTGTTGGTCGCGCGCCGCCAACGGGCCACTGGCGGGCGGCAACAGGCACGCTAGAGCATGACCATGGTGTCGCGCCTTTCCGTTCTGGCTTTAAACGCTGCCCTGCTTGGCGGGGTGCCCGTTGCCGTGGCGGCGCAGGAGACCATTTCTCGACCCGTCGTGCAGGCGCTCCCCGCGCCCGAAGTCCAGCGCCTCAACCGCGCGCTGGTGGCACTGGCCAAGACGCCGCGTGACCGCGACGCCTTGATCGAGGCAGGGCAGGCATCCCTCGGCGTCGAGGATCTGGAAGCGGCGATCGGATTCTTCGGCCGCGCGGCGGACGTCGATCCAGGGCATCCCGGTGCTGCGCTGGGGTTGGGCTCGGTCTATCTGCGCGCTGGCCGCGCGGGTGAGGCCTTACAGCAATTCGAGCGTGCATTGGCGGGCGGGGCGGATGAACGTGCCGTGCTGACCGATCAGGCGCTCAGTTTCGATCTCATCGGCGAACAGGCCACCGCGCAAACCGCCTATGCCCGCGCGCTCGCGCTTGATCCCCGCAATGACGAGGCGCGCCGCAGGCTCGCGGTAAGCTTCGCGATCTCAGGCAACCGCGCGCGGTTTGAGGAGACACTGCGGCCCTTGCTCGACAAGCGCGATATGGCTGCACAACGCGCGCGCGCCTTCGGCCTTGCGATCATGGGCGAAAGCGACCGCGCGACCCTGATTGTCGAGCAGGTGATGCCGCGCGATCTGGCGACCCGGCTGGTGCCCTACCTCGGCTATATGCCGCGCCTGACCAAGCCGCAGCAGGCCGCTGCCGCCAATCTCGGAATCTTCCCGCGCGCGGCCGATATCGGGCGCGATGATCCCCGCCTGGCGCGCTTTGCGGCGGAAGAGCGGGCAGGGAGCCGGCTCGAACCATCCGGCCCGCTGCTGGATTCGCGGACCGTTCCCCCCCCCGCCGCCCAAACGCCCGCACCTGCGCCTTTGCCTGCGCCTGAACCGACCCGGGTCGCGACGGTTGCTCCGGTCACAGTCACGACCGTCGCCGCCATCCCGCCCGCGCCGACCTCAGTTGCGGCTCCCCTGATGCCGCCTGCACCGCCACCCGCACCGCCAGTGCGCGTGGCCGATGCCTTTGCCGACCTCGTCAACGCCCCGCTCCCCGATGCGCGGGCCAGCGGCGACGTGGTCGATATTTCGCGAATCACGGTGAAGCGCGAACTGCCCCCACCGCCGCCTGAAAAGGCCAAGCCCAAGGAACCGCCCAAGCCGGTCCATCCCAGCCGCGTCTGGGTGCAGGTGGCGACTGGCAAGAACGTCAAGGCGCTCGGGTTCGACTGGCGGCGCATCGCGAAAGAAGGCGGCGCACCGCTCGCCAAGCTCAAGCCGCACACCACTCGCTGGGGTGAGGCGAACCGCTTGCTGGCCGGGCCGATCGACAATCGCGACAAGGCTCAGGCCCTGTTGCGCGAGCTCAAGGCCAAGGGGATCGACAGCTTCCTCTATGTCAGCCCAGAAGGCGAAGAAATTCAGCCAGTTAAATAGAGTTTCCCGCTATCTGTGCACGATCTTTGCACAGGCTTTGCACAGCTCTATCCGGTTCTCCCCAGCCGCCCTGACCTGGGTGATTGCCAATCGCACCCCAACCCGTTCATGCGTTGCCCCAATGGTGCAGACGACCTTCCCCCCCGCGTTCCCCCGGCCATGAGAGTGCAAGACATGGACTATTCCGCCGAGGACGATGCCGCCCCCGTCGAAATGCTCGCCAGCCTGTTTGCCGCGCGCGGATGGCCGTGTGAGCTGGTCTCGGATGACGAGATGACGGGCGAAGTGCAGGGCAGCTGGGCCAATTACCAGCTGCGCGCGATCTGGCGGGCCGAAGACGGTGTGCTTCAGTTCCTGTGCTTGCCCGATATTCGCGTGACGGAGGACAAGCGCGGGGCCGCCTATGAGCTGCTGTGCCTCGTCAATGAACAGGTGTGGCTCGGTCATTTCGACATCTGGTCGAACGGCGACGTGCTGCTTTACCGCCACGGCGCACTGTTGGGCGATCACGGGCGGCTGAGCATCGACATGGCGCAGGCGCTGGTCGAATGCGCGATCGACGAATGTGACCGGTTCTACCCGGCGTTCCAGTTCGTGCTGTGGGGCGGCAAGACCCCGCGCGAGGCACTGGATGCGGCGATGGTTGACGCGGCGGGCGAGGCCTGAGAGCCTGCCGCGCATGACACAGACGCTCCTCATCATCGGTTGCGGTAATATGGGCGGAGCGATGCTGGCTGGATGGCTGGCAGCGGGCGAGAGCCCGGCGCGGTTTGCGGTGCTCGATCCCGCCTTGCCCGCAGCGCCGGAAGGCGTGGCGCTCTATCGCAGCGCGGAAGACGCCGCGGGTGCGGGGCATGATGCCGTGCTGCTCGGGTTCAAGCCGCAGCAATTGGGCACGCTCGGGCCCGGGCTTCAGGCGCTGACGGGCGAGGGTGTTTCGATCTATTCGCTGCTCGCCGGGATCACGCTCGGCCAGCTCGGCCAAGCCTTCCCCTACGCCGCCGCCCATGTCCGGGTGATGCCGAACCTTGCCGCGCGCATCAACAAGTCACCGGTGATCCTGTGCGAGGCCGGACTTGACGATGCCGCCCGCACCGCCGCCTTCGCGCTGTTCGACACGCTCGGCAGCGCCGTGTGGCTAGAGGACGAGGCGCAATTCGATCTCGTCACCGCGCTCGCTGGGTCAGGGCCGGGCTTCGTCTATCGGTTCATTGACGCGTTGGCGGGTGCGGCCATCGACCTCGGGCTGGACGAGGCCACCGCAGCCAGCCTTGCGCTCGCCACGGTCGAGGGCGCGGCGGCGTTGGCGGCGGCATCGGATGTCGGGCCGGCCACGCTCGCCGACCGGGTCGCCAGCCCCGGCGGGATGACCCGCGAAGGCCTCAACGTGCTCGACGAAAACGCTGTCCTGCGCCGCTTGCTGACCGACACTTTGCGGGCCACCCGCGACAAAGGTGCGGCGCTGTCGCAAGGCAGTTAAGATTAACATCGGTTAAGCTGAATGGATTGCACGCTTTGCAATCCGGTTTCGCTTGAAATGCGCCGAGGAAACTCCGATATTCCTTCCATTGGAGAGCGCGGGCGTTTCCGCGCTCCGATAGGAAAGGCTAAGGGTTTCGCAATGGCTGACTGGAATGACACCTCGCGCAATGCGCAGCGTATGGGCTCCGTGCCCCGCGCCGGAGGCGACGTCGCCGGCCGCGCGGGCTATGACGAGGGTCTGCGCAAGCATATGCTCTCGATCTACAATTACATGACGTCGGGCATCCTGCTGACGGGGATTGTGGCGCTGCTGGCGTTCAGCACCGGGGTTGCGGAGACGATTCACTTCACCGCGCTGCGCTGGGTCGTCGGTCTGTCGCCGCTCGCCATCGTCTTTGCGATGAGTTTTGGCGCCAACCGCTTCAGCACCGCTACGCTCCAGCTGATGTTCTGGGGCTTCGCCACGCTGATGGGCCTGTCGCTCTCGTCGATCTTCCTGGTTTACACCGGCGGCTCGATCGCGACGACCTTCTTCGCCACCGCGGCGGCCTTTGCCGGCCTGTCGCTCTATGGCTACACGACCAAGCGGAGCCTGTCCGGCATGGGCAGCTTCCTGATCATGGGCGTGATCGGCCTGATCGTGGCGATGGTTATCAACCTGTTCCTGCAAAGCCCTGCGTTCCATTACGCCATCAGCTTCATCGGCGTGCTGATCTTCGCAGGTCTGACCGCCTATGACACGCAGCGCTTGAAGACCGAGTATGAGTATCTGCGCAGCACCGAATTTGCTGGCAAGGCCGTCGTTCTCGGCGCGCTGAGCCTCTATCTGGACTTCATCAACATGTTCCAGTTCCTGCTGAGCTTCCTCGGCAACCGGGAATAACTAATCTGCATCAGGCAAATGCCTGACACAGGTGTTGAAATGTCGGATGCCCGGGGCCTTCCATAGGCTCCGGGCATTTGCTTTGTCCGCCGGGGCGGCTATCCCAGACGCTTCAGGTTGGAGCAAGCCGGGGGCGCATATGCTTGCCCCGCCAGTGGCAGCACAGCCCGCAGCAGGAGAGGTTATTTCAATGAGCGCGGCCCCGCACACGTCCCCGTCCCCTTCATTGGCGCAGGAACGCACCAGCACGCGCACGCCGCTCGGCTTGGCGATCACCACTCTGGCCCTAGGCGGCGCGTTGCTCGCAGCCTGCGCTACCCCGGCACCGCCGCCCCCTCCGCCGCCCCCTCCGCCGCCCGCCCCGGTGGTGGTCGAGGCCGTGCCGTACCGCCCGCTTCCGCCCGGCGGCGCGCATTATGTGATGGATATCCCCCCGCGCGGGCCTGATGGGCGGCGCGTCACCGTCAACAGCGACCTGTCGGATGACCAGCTGATCTGGAACCTGCGCTCGGCCTGGAATGTTGCGGCGCTCAATTGCCTCACAGCCGAATATGATCCGATCCTCGAAGGTTATCGCGCCTTCCTGACCAAGAACGTCAAATCGCTGAAAGCTGTCAATGACCGGCTCGAGAAAAGCTACACCAGCCGCTTCCGGGTTCGCCGCGATGCGATGGTGGCACGCGATGGCTACACCACTCAGGTCTACAACTTCTTCGCCGAGCCCGCCGCCCGCGCCGGGTTCTGCCGCGCCACGCTCGACATGGCGAACCGCGCGCTGGCCGCACCGCCGACAGATCTGCTCGCCTTTGCCCGGGCCAATTTTGATGGCCTGCTGATGCCGTTCGATCAGTTCTTCACCGATTACGAGGCCTATCAGCAAGCCTCGGCAAGCTGGGACGACAAGTGGGGCACGCTCTATGGCGCCTCGCAGCCCGGCTGGGTCGCCGTGCAGCAGGCCCGCGCCAGCGGCGTCGCTGTGCCGACTGTTGCGGTGCAGACCGTGATCGACCCTGTGACCGGGCTTCCGGTGCCCGTGATCCCGGTCAATGAGGGTGTGGTCTCGCAGCCGATCATCGAACCGATGGCTGCACCACCGGCCGAGCGCAAATCCGGGCAATAATCGCAAGGTTGAGCGGGCGCGGGCGGCAAAATCTTGCGTTGCAAGGGTCCGTGCTTCTCGCTAATGCGCGCGCTCGCCCGCTCCCTGATCGGATAGGCGGGCGCGAAAACCTGGAACGGGGCCGTAGCTCAGATGGGAGAGCGCGTCGTTCGCAATGACGAGGTCAGGGGTTCGATCCCCCTCGGCTCCACCAGTTTCGGGGCGTTGCCCCTAAACTGGATTCCTTGTTTTCGCCCTCAAGCGCCGGGCGCAGCGCGTCCGCGCTGCTTGGCTTTCCTCGCATAAGCTCGGGCGGCCGGTCGGCCTTGCGGCCCTTTGGGCCGAGGTTCATCCAACCAACTTTGCGAATTGACGCGGTAACGGCGCGTAGCGCCGCAAGGCCGACCGGCCGCCGCGCCTTATGGCGCGTATTGCGCTCGCGGAGGCGAGCGCCTAACACAAGAACGCGTTTCGGTAACGGGAATGCGGTTTGATTCCGCAGCTGTCCCTGCAACTGTAAGCGGTGAGTATCAGGTAGCGCGCCCCCATAAGGGGCAGCCACTGGAGCAGCAATGCTCTGGGAAGGTGAGCACCGGATGCGTTGATCCGTGAGCCAGGAGACCGACCGGGGCGTGTCGCTCTTTGCTTGGCTCAGGGATTGGCCAGGCGCGGAAAAACACTTTCGTTGTGAGCGACATCGCTGGGCTGTGGGGGGATCAAACTCCTCGCGGCCACCATGTTGCTGATGACGGGAGGAATCCGTGAGAAATTTGAAATTGTTGTGCAGCGTCGCTGGGGCGGCGCTGGTTTGGGCTGTGCCGGTTGTGGCGCAGGATCCGGACGCGGTTGTGGAAGACCGGCGGGACGAAAACGTCATCCTTCCGATCGGACAAATCGAAGACAAAGACATCCTCGTCAGAGCGTCGCGTGCCGGTGAATGGACTTCGGTAAGGGACTACACTGGCTCGGTGACCGTCATCACCCCTCGCCAGCTTGACCAGCGCCAGACGCGCGACATCGCCGATATCCTGCGTGACGTCCCTGGCGTCTCCGTTGCTGGCATTGCAGGCCAGACCCAGATCCGCTTGCGCGGTGCCGAGGCCAATCATGTGCTGGTGCTGGTCGACGGGATCGAAGTCTCCGATCCCTTCGCGGGCGAGTTCGACATTGGCACGCTGCAAGCCGAGATCGGCGCGCGGCTTGAAGTGCTGCGCGGGCCACAGTCGGCGCTATATGGCCCCGATGCGATCGGCGGCGTGATCGCTTATGAAACCGCAAGTGGGCGCAGTGTCCCCGGTTTGGCCGCGCGGGTCGAAGGCGGCACTGACGCCACCGTCAATGGCGCGCTGCACTATGGCGCCGTGGGGGAATGGTGGGACGCAGCCCTCAGCGCCGTTGTCGTCAGCACCGATGGCCAGCCCAACGCACGGGGCGGCTCGCGCGACATTGGTCGCGACAGCTACACAGTCTCGGGCAAGGGCAGCGTGGGAGTGACGGATAGCCTCACCCTGCGCACCGCCGCCCGCTTCATCCGCACCGAGGGCCAGTTCAACGACAGCGATTTCGACCCCGCCAGCCCCACCTTCGGCTTCACCATCGACAGCCCCGGCAGCCGCTTCACCAACGAGGCAATCTACGCCCTCGTCGGCGCGAAGCTGGAGACGCTGGACGGGCGCTGGACGCATGATCTGTCCGCCCAGATCGCCGACGTGACGCGCGAGACTTTCGGCGCTTTCGGTCAGTCGAGCGGGAGCGAGGGGGATCGGGTGAAGGCTTCCTATGTCAGCGCCTTCGCACTGGCGGATCAGCACAACCTCACCTTCGCCGCCGATTACGAGGTCGAGGGCTTTCGGAATACCACCCCCGGCGGCTTCGCCTTCACCGGGCGGCGCGAGATCGAGCAGGTCGGGCTGGTCGGCGAATATCGCTATTCCGGCGAGGCTTTCGATCTCAGCGCGGCGCTGCGCCACGATATCAACGACCTGTTCCGCGATGCCACCACCTTTCGTGTGGGCGCGGGGTATCGGATCACCGACACCACCCGGCTACGCGCGGCGGCAGGATCAGGCGTCAAGAACCCCGGCTTCTTCGAGCTTTACGGCTTCGTTGATGGGCGTTTCATCGGCAATGCCGCGCTCCGCCCCGAAAAGTCGACCGGGTGGGAAGTCGGCATCGATCAGCAGCTTGGCTCCAACGCCAGCCTTGCCGTGACCTACTTCGACAGCGAGCTGGAAGGCGAGATCTTCACCACCTTCCCGCCGCCGAACTTCATCGCCACGCCCGCCAACCGCACCACCGTCAGCGAGCAGCGCGGGGTTGAGGTGTCGCTCAATGCCCGGCTGGCCGCGCAATGGAGCCTCGACGCGGCCTATTCCTATCTCGATGCCGAGGAGAACGGGGTTGAGGAAGTGCGCCGTCCGCAGCACATCGCCAGCGCGGCGCTGACATGGACCGCACCGGGCGACGCCGCCTCGGCGACGCTGGTGGTGCGGCACAATGGCGCAACGCCCGATGTCGCCTTCATCGATCCGAGCTTCGTGCCGGTGCGGGTGAATCTCGATGACTACACCCTCATCAACTTGAACGCCCGGTTGCGGCTGACCGATCAGCTTAGTGCCTTCGCCCGCGTCGATAACCTGCTGGACGAGCGCTACGAGCAGGTGTTCAGCTTCGTCTCCCCCGGTCGCTCTGCGGCGGTGGGCGTCGAGGCGCGGTTTTGAGGGGAGATAGGACATGACCGATCATACCAAATCTCTCGCCGCGCTGGCGCTACCTGCGGTGCTTGCGGCGACCACGCTGTCGGGCAGCACCGTGCTTGCCTGCATGATGCCGTTTGCGGCCATCGCCACCATCGCCGCGCTCGCCATGCCTGCGCGGCGCGGGCTGGCGGCGGTGGGGCTGTGCTGGCTTGGCAATCAGGTGCTTGGCTTCGGGCTGATGGGCTTCCCGTGGGACGGGCCGACATTTGCCGCAGGGCTGTCTCTGCTCGCATCAAGCCTGATCGCCTTCGCCGCAGCCGGCGTGTTGGCGCGGCAGGGGGCGGGGCGGGGCGCGAACGCGGTGCTGGCCTTCCTCGCCGCGTTTGCAGCTTTCGAGGTTAGCCTGTTCGCCTATGCCCTGCCGTTTGGCGACACAGCGATGTTCACGCCCGGAATCGTTGCTCAGATCGCGCTCAACGATGCGCTGTGGTTTGGCGCGCTGTGGCTCGGCTGGCAGGTGCTGGCGCGCATTCCTGCACTGGCCAATGGCGAGCACGCCGCATGAGCGAGCCCTTGCGCATCGTCTCGCTGCTTCCCAGCGCCACCGAAATCGCGGTGGCGCTGGGATTGCAGGACAATCTTGTGGGGCGCTCGCACGAGTGTGACTTCCCCTCGGCGGTCAAGGCACTGCCGGTTTGCACCTCCACCAAGCTGGAAAAGGGCCTTTCGTCCCAAGCGATCGAGGACCGGGTGAAGGCAATCGTCGAGAAAGGCCTGTCGGTCTATGATGTCGATGCTGCGCTGCTGAAATCGCTGCGCCCTGATGTGATCCTGACGCAGGCGCAATGCGCGGTGTGCGCGGTGACGCCCGCCGATCTGGAGGAGGCGCTGGCGACATGGGTGGGCGCGCCGCCGGTGCTGGTTTCGCTGGCGCCCGATGATCTGGCGGACGTGTTCGGTGATCTCCACCGGGTGGCGGTCGCTGCGGGCGTGCCGGAGCGCGCCCCGGAAGCCGTGGCGCGGATGAAAGCAGGGCTGGGCGCGCTTCCCGCTGCGCCTCGGGCTCGGCCGAAGATGCTCGCGGTTGAGTGGATGGAGCCGCTGATGGTCGCGGGCAATTGGGTGCCCGAACTCATCACCGCAGCAGGGGCCGACCCGCTGCTCGCCGATCCGGGCATGCATTCGCATTGGATCGAATTCGGCAGCATCGCCGCCGCTGATCCCGAGATCATCGCGCTGATGCCGTGCGGCTACCAGCTCGCTCAAACCCTGCCCGAGGCGCGCGCCCTGCTCGCCCAGCCACGTTGGCAGGGCTTGCGCGCCGTGCGTGATGGGCGAGTGTTTGCCGTCGACGGCCACCACCTGTTCAACCGCCCCGGCCCCCGGCTAGTCGAAAGCGCCGAGGTGCTCGCCTGCCTGATCCACACGCCCGATGCGGTGCCCGAACGGCTCCACCCCTTCATCGCGAGGCTCTGATTTGCCATTCCTCTCGCAATCGCAGCAAAAATTGCCTATGCGCCCGCGATGCATTTTCTCGACCAAGCCAAAATCTATGTGAAGTCCGGCGGAGGCGGCCCCGGGGCCGTCTCGTTCCGGCGTGAGATGTACGTCGAATATGGCGGCCCTGACGGCGGAAACGGCGGCAAGGGCGGCGATATCGTGTTCGAAGCCGTCGCCGGCCTCAACACGCTGATCGACTTCCGTTATTCCCAGCACTTCAAGGCACCGCGCGGCGGGCATGGTATGGGCAAGGACCGCACTGGTGCGAGCGCCAAGCCGCTCGTCATCAAGGTGCCGGTCGGCACGCAGATCCTCTCCGAAGACAAGGACGAGGTGCTCGCCGACTTCACGCAAGTCGGACAGCGCGTCGTCTTCCTCGAAGGCGGGATCGGTGGGCGCGGTAACGCCAGCTACAAAACCTCCACCAACCGCGCGCCGCGTCAGCACCAGGATGGGATTCCGGGTGAGGAGGCTTGGCTGTGGCTGCGGCTGAAGCTGCTGGCGGACGTGGGGCTTGTTGGCCTGCCCAATGCGGGCAAATCGACCTTCATCAATGCTGTGTCGAACGCGGGCGCTAAGGTCGGCGACTATGCCTTCACCACCCTCGTTCCCAAGCTGGGCGTGGTGCGTCACAAGGGCCGCGAATTCGTGCTGGCCGACATCCCCGGCTTGATCGAAGGCGCGGCGGAAGGCGTGGGGATCGGCGACCGGTTCCTCGGCCATATCGAGCGTTGCCGCGTGCTGATTCACCTGATCGACATCACCGGCACCGAAGACGCCGACCCCGCCGAAGCGATGCGCATCGTTGAGGATGAACTGGCCGCCTACGGCGCGGGCCTTGAGGACAAGGCGCGGCTGGTGGTGCTGAACAAGCTCGATCTGGCCGATGCCGAACTGGTCGAGGCCTATAGCGAGGAACTGCTGGCCGCAGGCGCGGACAAGGTGTTCGCGGTGTCGGGCGTGACCGGCGCGGGCATCCCGCAACTGCTCGACGCGGTGCTGGGCTACCTGCCGGATCGCACCTCGACCGAGACCAAGGCGGTCGAGGTCGAGCACGAGGAAGACGCCAGCGACTGGTCGCCGCTCTGATCGGCTCATGCTGACCCGCCTGCAAGACATCACCGCCGCGCGGCGGATCGTGGTCAAGATCGGCAGCGCGCTGCTGGTTGGCGGCGGGCAGGCGCGTGAGGGGTGGCTGACGCGGATGGCGGGCGATTTGGCGGCGCTGCGACAGGCGGGCGCGCAGGTGATCGTGGTAAGCTCCGGCGCGATTGCGCTGGGCGCGGCGCGGCTGGGGCTGGCGAAAGGCGGGCGCGGAAGCCTCGCCGATGCGCAGGCCGCTGCGGCCGTGGGCCAGATTGCACTGGCGGATTTGTGGTCGCGGGCGCTGGGCGGAGAGGGCATCACGGCCGCACAAATGCTGCTGACGCTGGGCGATCTGGAAGACCGGCGGCGGTACCTCAACGCCTCGGCCACACTCGACCGACTGCTGGAAGCGGGCGTGATCCCCGTCATCAACGAAAACGATTCGGTTGCGACTGAGGAGATCCGTTTCGGCGACAACGACCGGCTGGCCGCGCGGGTGGCGCAGGCGGCCAATGCCGATCTGGTGCTGCTGCTGTCCGACGTCGACGGGCTGTATGACCGCGACCCGCATGAGGCTGGCGCGGCGCTAATCCCCACGGTTGACGCCGTGACGCCGGAAGTGATGGCGATGGCGAGCGGGGCTTCGTCCTCGGGCTTGGGTTCGGGCGGGATGGTGTCCAAGCTGCAAGCCGCGCAGATCGCCACGCGCGCAGGCATCGCGCTGGCGATCCTCAATGGCACGCATGATGCGCCGATTGCCCATGCACTCGGCGCAGGGACGGGGACGCTGTTTTTGCCGGTGCGCGCCGATTCTGCCCGTAAGGCATGGCTCGGCGGGCGGCTCGCGCCTGCGGGCGAATTGCGCGTCGACAAGGGCTGTGCCGAGGCGCTGAAGGGCGGCGCGAGCCTGCTGGCAGCGGGCGTCGTCGGCATTTCCGGGCAGTTCCGGCGCGGCGATCTGGTCAGCGTGCTGAGCCTGAAGGGCGAGCGGTTAGCGCAGGGCCTCGCCGAATATGATGCCGCCGAAATGCAGCTGATCGCCGGCAAGCGCGCCGAGGATCAGGCCGAGCGGCTGGGCTACGCCCCGCGCTCCTGCGTGATCCATCGCGATCACATGGTCTTGCTGTGAGCCTCATCGCCATCACCGGCGCGACCGGCTTTGTCGGCAGCGCGGTGCTGGATGCGGCGCTGGCCGAGGGGCATCAGGTGCGTGCGCTCGCCCGGCGCGAGCAACCGGCGCGCGCGGGTGTGGAGTGGGTGCGCGGCGATCTGGGGGATGCGGCGGCGCTTGCGGCGCTGGTCGCCGGGGCCGACGCGGTGATCCATGTCGCCGGGCTGACCAACACGCCTGACCCCGCCGAGTTCGAAGCCGCCAACGTCACCGGCACCGCCAATGTTATCGCGGCGATGAAGCAGGCAGGCGGGCGGCGGCTGGTGTTCGTCTCCTCGCTTTCGGCGCGGAAGCCCGAACTGTCGGCCTATGGCGCGTCAAAGGCGCGGGCCGAGGCGCTGGTGGAAGCTTCGGGCCTCGACTGGACCACGGTGCGCCCGCCCGGCGTCTATGGCCCGCGCGATGTCGATTATCTGGAGATGTTCCGCACCGCGAAGTGGGGCTTCGTGCCGCTCCCGCCGGGCGGGGCGAGTTCGATCATTCACGCCGATGACTTGGCCCGCCTGCTGGTGGCGCTGGCGGCAGGCAATGCGGCTTCGACCAAGAAGCAGACCTACGAACCCGACGACGGGCGCGAGGGCGGGTGGAGCCACAAAGAACTGGCGCAAGCGATTGGCCGCGCCGTGGGCAAGCGCTCGGTCTTCGCCCCGCACCTGCCGCGCGCTGTGCTGGAGGCCACTGCCACTGCCGACCGCCTGCTGCGCGGCGACCGCGCGAAACTCACCGCCGACCGCGTGGGCTATATGGCGCACCCCAACTGGGTGTCACGCTTCGACCGCAAGCCGCCGCCGGGGCTGTGGCAGCCGCGGATTGAGGGCGAGGAAGGGCTGAAGGCGACGGCGGAGTGGTACCGGCGCGAGGGGTGGCTTTAGGCGCTACATCGTCATCCCGGGCTTGACCCGGGACCGCTCGAAACGTGGCGCTTGGCTGATAGCGGTCCCGGATCAAGTCCGGGACGACGGTTCTAAAGAAACGGCTCCTCGCCCGGCTTGTGGATGCCGCATTCGGTCTTGTCCCAGCCCTTCCACCGGCCCGAGCGCGGGTCTTCGCCGGGCGCGACCTGCGAGGTGCAGGGCGAGCAGCCGATCGAAGGATAGCCTTGCGCGATCATCGGGTGGCGGGGGAGATCGTGCTGGATGAAGTAGCCTTCGATCTGGCCCGCGTCCCAATCGATCAGCGGGTTGATCTTGAGCCGCCCCTGCGCGTCCGAGGTGTCCACCTCAAAGCGCGGCAGGTTGGCGCGGGTCGCGGCCTGGAACGCCTTGCGACCCGTGAAGCTGGCGTCGTACTGCGCCATCGCCTTTTCGAGCGGGCGCACCTTGCGGATCTCGCAACAGCCATCGGGATCGTAAGACCACCTGAGGCCGGTCTCGTCCTTCTTGGCGAGCTCTTCAGCGTCGGGGGTCAGCACCACGAGATTGAGGCCGAGCCGCTCCACCAGTAAATCGCGATATTCCAGTGTTTCAGGGAAATGCTTGCCCGTATCGAGGAACAGCACCGGCACCGACGGATCGACGCTCGCGATCAGGTGCAGCAACACCGCGCTCTCCGCGCCGAAACTGGAGACCACCGCGAGGTCGCCCGCGAGCCCGTCACGGATCACGCTCGCGAGCATTTCGTGCGTGCTGCTGCCCCTGAACATATTGTTGAGGCGCACCGCATCATGCTCGGTAAAGCGGGGGGCGAGGTTGAGGATGTCGGGCGTGTGCGCGATCATCCCGATCTTGGCGATGGAAACGTCAGGCTTCATGGCGCTTGTCCGCAATGGTCCGGCGCGCATCGGCCGCGCGCTGATACACGTTGTCCCACGTCGCAAAGGCACGTGCGGCGTCGTCTTCATCGAGGCGCTTGTCGGGGGCGAAACTGTCGAACCCGCAGCGGCGCATATGGCTGAGCTGGTCGATCAACACCTGACCCACGGCGCGCAATTCGCCGGTATAGCCGGCCTCGCGCAGGATGCGCGCTGCCGAATAGCCACGCCCGTCGCCAAAGCTCGGGAAGTTGACTTCGACCAGCGCGAGGCGATCAAGGAAGGGCAATAGCAGCCGCGCATCGTCGCCCGGTTCGATCCGGACGGCGGCGGCGTTGGTCTGGTCGCAGCAGGCGTCGACTGTCACAGTACCGTGATCGACGGGCTCATCGTCACGGAAGCGGAATTGCACTTCGTCGGGGCTGGTGCCGATGTCTTTAGCCATAAAGCGCCTCCTTGAACGGCTCCATGCCGATACGGCGGTAGGTATCGAGGAAGCGCTCGCCATCCGCGCGGGTGGCGAGATAAACATCCGTGACCTTCTCGACCGCGGCAATCACGCCGTCCTCGTCAAAGCCGGGGCCGGTGATCTTGGCGAGGCTGACGTCTTCGGCCTCCGACCCGCCGAGCGAGAGCTGGAAGTTCTCCTTGCCCTTCTTGTCGACGCCGAGGATGCCGATGTGGCCCGCGTGGTGGTGCCCGCAGGCGTTGATGCAGCCGGAGATCTTCAGCTTCAATTCGCCGACCACTTCGGTGCGACCCGAAGCGGCGAAGCGCTCCGAGATGCGCTGGGCGAGCGGGATCGAGCGGGCGTTGGCGAGCGAGCAGTAGTCGAGCCCCGGGCAGGCGATGATGTCCTCGATCGTGTCCATGTTCGGCGAGCCCATGCCCGCCGCGTCGAGTGCGCTCCACACAGCGTGCAGATCGGCGATGGCGACATGGGGGAGCAGCAGGTTCTGCGTGTGCATCACCCGCAGCTCGTCAAAGCTGTAGTCGCGCGCCAGCTTGGCGACGACGCGCATCTGGTCGGCGGTCGCATCGCCGGGGATGCCGCCTGCGGGCTTGAGGCTGATGACAGCGGAGACGTAGTCGGGGTGACGGTGGGGGTGTGTGTTGTTCAATGCCCAAGCCTCGAACCCCCCGTCCCGGGCTTGACCCGGGACCCCGATGTCCTTGATCCGCTCGGGAGTGAGCGGGGTCCCGGCTCGGGGGCCGGGACGGCGGAGAGGTTCGGGGAGTGCGAAATGCGCCGCAATCCGCGCCAATTCTTCGCGCGGCGGCTCCACCCCAACGCTCAGCATATGGGCAAATTCTTCCTCGACCTGCCGGGTGTATTCCGCCGCGCCCAGTTCATGGACGAGGATCTTGATCCGCGCCTTGTACTTGTTGTCGCGCCGACCGTAGCGGTTGTAGACCCGCAGGCACGCCTCGGCATAGGTGATCAGCTGGTCGAGCGGCACGAAGTCGCGGATCAGCGGGGCAATCATCGGGGTGCGGCCCATGCCGCCGCCGGCATAGAACTGCGCGCCGATTGCGCCATCCCGCTTGACGATGCGGATGCCGATATCGTGCAAGCGCATCGCCGCGCGGTCGATTTCGGAGCCGATCACCGCAATCTTGAACTTGCGCGGCAGGTAGGTGAACTCCGGGTGGAAGCTCGACCACTGGCGCATCAACTCGGCATAGGGGCGGGGGTCCACCACCTCGTCGGCGGCAGCGCCCGCGAAGTGATCCGCGGAGATGTTGCGGATGCAATTGCCGCTGGTCTGGATGGCGTGCATCTCGACCTTCGACAGATCCGCGAGGATATCGGCGGCGTCTTCCAGCTTGATCCAGTTGTACTGGATGTTCTGACGCGTGGTGAAGTGGCCATAGCCGCGGTCATACATCTCCGCGATGTCGGCCAGCGCCTCCATCTGGCGCGCATCGAGCGTGCCATAGGGGATGGCGACGCGCAGCATGTAGGCGTGGAGCTGCAAGTACAGCCCGTTCATCAGCCGCAGCGGCTTGAACTGATCCTCGGTCAGCTTGCCTTCGAGGCGGCGGCGGGCCTGATCGCGGAATTCCTCAACGCGGGCATCGACCATCGCCTGGTCGTATTGGTCATATTTATACATCAGATCACCCAGTCCCAGCCGGTCTTGTTGGCAGTCGGCACGGCAAGGTCGCGCCGCACCGTCGGGCCGAGCGCGCGCACGCGGTCCTTGATGTGCGCGGGGCGCACGTGGCCGCCTGCATCGATGGTCGCCTCGATGGCGTAAGGCACGTTGACCCGGCGCGCGGCTTCCTCGCGGGCGAGAATTTCCTCGGCGTCGTCGCCAACATCGACGGCATCGTCGACGAACAGCGACCAGCCGGTGCCGTTCCACCAGGTCACCGCGCCCGAGCGCAGGTCATTGCCGGTGAGGATTTTCATGGCTGGATATCTCCGTCACCCCAGCGGAAGCTGGGGCCTAGGGCCTCTAGGAACTGCGCTTGCCGCTCTAGGTCCCAGCTTTCGCTGGGATGACGGCCGGGGCTGATGTTGCGCGCCGTAACCTCGCCGATCACGATCAGCGCGGGGCTTTGCACCGCTTCCCGCTCCACCAGATCGGGCAACCCTGCCAGCAACCCGCGCAGCACCCGCATTTCCGGGCGCGCGGCGTTCTCGATCACGGCGACCGGCATCGAAGGCGCGAGACCATCAGCCATCAGCTTCTCGGCGATCTGCGGCGCGGTGGAGACGCCCATGTAGATCACCAGCGTGCGGCCCTTGCCCGCGAGGCCCGACCAGTCCTGTTCCGCCAGGCCCTTGCATTGGCCCGCGACGAAGCTGACGATGCTGGAGGCGTCACGGTGGGTGAGCGCAATGCCGCTCGCCGCCGCCGCGCCGTTGGCAGCAGAAATGCCGGGGACGACTTCGACGCGGACACCTGCTGCGCGGGCGGTTTCGGCTTCCTCGCCGCCGCGCCCGAAGATGAACGGATCGCCGCCTTTCAGCCGCACGACATCCCGCCCGGCCTGCGCCTCGCGCACCAGCAGGGCGTTGATGTCATCCTGCGGCAAGGTGTGGCGCGCGCGCTGCTTGGCGACCGAGATCAGCCGCGCATCGGGCCGCGCCAGGCCGAGAATATCCGGGCCGATCAGCCCGTCATGGACGATCACTTCCGCCCGCTCGATCAGGCGGACCGCGCGCAAGGTCAGGAGGTCCACCGGACCCGGCCCCGCGCCGACGAGATAGATGGTGCCAGTCTGCTGCATGACACGGCAAATGGGCCAGCGCGCCGATCCGTTCCAGCGAGAATGGTTTGGCAGCGGCGAAGCGGAACTATTGCGCCTTGGGCTTGGGCGGTTCGCCGCCCTGTTCCAGCGCCCCGATCAGCCGCTCCAGCTCGCCGCTTTGCCGCAGGCGCAGATCGCGCTGGGGGTAGGGAATCTCCACCCCATGCTCCTTGAACAGCGCCCACAGATGCTTGAGCACCTCGCTGCGGACATTGCCCACGCCTTCCTCGGGATCGTTGATCCAGCAGTGGATGGTGAAATCGACCGAATTGTCGCCGAACCCGCCCCACCACACCGTCGGCGGCGGGGTGTCGAGCACGCGCCGCGCGTTCTTCGCCGCCTTCAGCATCAGCTCTTCGGCGAGCGCCATATCACTATCGTAGCTCACCCCGACCTGCACCTGAACCCGCACGTTCTTGGAGGAATAGGACCAGTTTTCGACCTGATTGATCATCAGGTTTTCGTTCGGAATCAGATATTCGCGCTCATCCCGGGTAACGACCGAGATCGCGCGGATGCCGATCTTGCGGATCTGGCCGAAGGTCTGCACCCCGGCCTGATCGGTCACGGCGATGACGTCCCCCGGCTTGATCGACTTGTCCATCAGCAGGATGATGCCGGAGATGAGGTTGCCGAAGGTCTTTTGCAGGCCGAACCCGATCGCCAAACCAAAGGCGCCCGAAAAGACCGTGAGCGCGGTGAGATCAATGCCGAGCAGATCGACCCCGACGAGGAAGGTCGTGATCCAGATCACGATGGTGGCGACCTTTTCGGCCAGCACGCGCTGGGTGCCGTCGAGCGCGGTCAACCGCCGCAGCGCGCTCCGGGTGAGCCGGGTCGCGCCCCAGGCAAAGGCGAGCACCAGCAGGATCGCGGCGACCGTAAACAGCACGTCGAACGCCGAGATACGCCAATCACCGACTTCAACCGCGAAGCTATCGAGCCGGTTGAGGATCCCGCCGATAGTCTCGCTGCGTTCGCCAATATCCTCGCGCAGATGGTCCGCGCCGCTGACGATTTCGGACGAGTCCGGAGACGGCGTCGGTGCGGGCGCGGTCATCCTGCTTGCGCCAGCGCCTGCGCCAGATCGGCGATCAGATCGTCACTATCCTCCAGCCCGATAGAAAGGCGGAGCGCAGGCCTGCCTCCGGTCGGGCAGGGCATCAGGCTGCGATAGGTCTTGGGCGTGATCGGCAAAACGAGGCTTTCAAACCCGCCCCAGCTGTAGCCGATCCCAAACAGATCGAGCGCATCTGCCACGCGGGCCGAGGCTTGCGGATCATCGCTCGCCAGCACGAAGGCAAATAGCCCGCATCCGCCGGTGAAATCGCGCGCCCACAAGGCATGGCCGGGGGCGGAAGGCAACATCGGGCACAGCACCTCAGCCACCTGCGGCTGGGCCTCCAACCACTCGGCAATCCTGAGCGCCGAACGGGTCTGCGCGTCCAGCCTGAGACCCATTGTGCGCAGGCCCCGTGCGGCGAGCGCGGCGTCGTCGGGCGCAACCACTTGCCCCAACTCCTGCGCGGTGCGGCGCAGCGCAGTGTACCAGCGCTTCCCCGCACTGGCGCTGCCCATCATCAGATCGGAATGCCCGCCGACGTGCTTCGACAGGCTCATCATCACGATATCGCAGCCGTGTTCCAGCGCAGCGAAGCCCAAGGGGCTGGCCCAGGTGTTGTCGACCATACTGACCGCGCCGTGCTGACGGGCGATGGCGGCAAGCGCTGGGACATCGCACAGCTCGAAGGTGAGACTGCCAGGATTTTCCAGCCACACCGCTTTCACTGGATCGGCGAACAGCGCGGCATAGGCGTCAAGATCGCGCGGGTCGAAAAAGGTCGTCGTCACCCCCATCCGCGTCAGCAGCCCCGTCGCCATGCTACGCGAGGGGTCATAGGCGTTGTCTGCCATCAGCAGCCGGTCACCCGGTTTCAGCACGCTGAGCATACACCCAGCAATCGCTGCCACGCCGCTCGGGTAAAGCTGCGTGCCGTAAGCGCCCGGCTCAATCTGGGTGAGCGCCTCGGCCAGCGCCCACTGGGTCGGCGCGCCGCGGCGGCCATAGAAGAACTGCCCGTCGGCATTATTGCCGCCCGCGCTGTGGCGATCGGCGTCCTTGTCGTAAAGGTGGGTGGAGGCGCGCCAGACGGGCGGGTTCACCACCGGCCCCGTCCACTCCTTGCGCCGCCCACCGCGCACCAGCCGCGTGGCGGGCTTCAACGGCTTGCCACTATCGCCGCCGCTCATTCGGCGGGGCCTTGGAGCTTTGGCGTTTCGGGGTCGGCGCCCCATTCGCTCCAGCTGCCATCATACAGCGCGGTGTCGTGCTTACCGATCAGGTGCATCGCGAACATCAGCACGCTGGCAGTGACGCCGCTGCCGCAGGTGGTGGTGACCGGCTGGTCGAGGTCGATCCCGGCGGCGGTCAGCGCGGCGCGAATCTCGCCCGGCGATTTGTAGGTGCCGTCCGCGTTCAGCACGCCGCCGAACGGCAGGTTCAGCGCGCCCGGAATGCGTCCATTGGGGCCGCCATGCACCGGGTCGATACCGGTGCCATAGACCCGATCAGCCCCGCGCGCGTCGAGCACCTGTTCGCGGCCGCTGGCGATGTTGGCGAGCATATCGGCCTTGCTGCGCACCCGCCGGGGCGGGGCGAGGTGGGCCGGCGCGATGGTTGCGCCATGCTCCGCGCCGCTGCCGAGCGCGCGGCCTTCTGCACGCCACTTGCCCAGACCCCCATCGAGGATTGCGACATTGTCCCAGCCCATCGCGGTCAGCACGAACCAAGCCCGCGCCGACGTGCGGATCGCGCTGTCGTCATAGAGGATGATCGCGTCCTCGCCCCGCACCCCCAGCAGGCCGAGCCGCGCGGCGAGTTGGTCGGGGGTGGGGAAGGCATAAGGCACGCTCGATCCGGCATCGAACAGGCTGGCCAGCCCGAGGAAGCGCGCGCCGGGGATGTGCCCGGCGGTAAACTCCGCCCCCGCATCGCGCGCAGCGGCGGGCAGGTGGTATGAGGCATCGAGCACGGCAAGGCCCGGCGCACCAAGGTTGTCGGCGAGCCATTCGGTCGAAACGAGCGCAGAAGGAAGCTTGGTCATGTGCGGGTTCCTAGCGTGCCGCGGGCGGCGGCGCAAAGGGCGCGGGCAGGCAATAGGCAGGCAGGGGGGCAGGCAGGGGGGCGTGAAGGGCGGCGGCGGGACAGAAGCATAGGCGCTTTCCTACTTGTGCCTGCGCTGACAAGATCGCCGGAATGATCCGCCCCATCCGCCTATTCGTCCATTCAGATCGGGCTACGGGTGGGGGCAGTTTTTTCTTTCCTGGACAGTGTCTCATGTGTCTCCAACAGCCGCGCATTGCGGGCGTGGGAGGCCGCGTCACTCAGCGGGCGAATCAGGCAGCGGCAGAGGCTGGAGGCAGCGACACCGCCTGCGCGACCAGCCCGGCGATCCCGCCCGGCGACGCATCGAGCAGGATCGGGTGGACGCGCCCGCTTGGGGAGGGCGTGCCGATCACGAAGGTGCGGGCCTGTGCGGGCAGGCTCTCGCCTTCCAGCGTGACGTGGACCAGCGGCACGAACATCGGGGTCTGCCCCTGCCGCAAAGGCGCAATGGCGCTGAGCGGGAGTTGCACTGTGCCGGTGACGCTGCGCGCCTGTTGCGGGCCGACGCGCGCGATCCCGGACGTTGCCTGCGCGGCTCGGGCGGAGGGCGCAGCGCCCGCACTCGCCCGCGCGCAGGCGAGCTGCACGGCGGCGGCAAGGTCGGTCACGGCGCGGTCTGATCGGTTGGCGATGTTGAGGCGGTATTGCACGGTGAACATCATCACGCTGCGGGTCGCCGAGATGATCTCGAGCGTGAGATCGAGCCGGGGCGCGTCATCGATGCTGGCTGGCGCCGCCGTGTCACGGGCATCGACCGGCGGCGCGAGGCGCGCCACCTTGGGCTTGCGCCGCCGCTGCCACGCCGCAAGCCCGCCCAGCGCCGCAATCGCAGCGAGCGCGCTTGCGACAAGCGGCCACCAATCGGCGAGGTCGAAGAGCGGTTCGCCGACGGCCACGCTCGGGCTGGTCGCCGGTGCGGCAGGCGCCACTTGCGACACGGCAGGCGGGAGGGTTAGCGGATCGCCCGTTGCGCTATCCGAAGGCGTGGCAGCAGGCGCGGGCGCGCTGGGGCTGGCTTGCGGCGCGGGCCTGGGCGCGGCTGACGGGCTGGGGGTGAGAATGTCGCGCGGGCTCGGGCTGGGGGAGCGTGCGGCGCTCGGCGAAGGTAGCGGCAGGATCACCGGCGAGGGCGCAGCACTCGGCGCGGCGCGCGGCGGGATGGCCACCCCGGCGCGCTCGTCCGCTGGGCCCGCGGGGGCAGGGGTGGGCGTCGGCGTCGGTTCGGGCAGGGTGAAGGTGCCGGACTGCTGCTGGGCCGCAAGCGGCGCGGCTAGCGCCAGCGCGGCGGCGGAGAGGCAAGCGGGGAAAAGGCGGGCAGGCAGGCGGTTCATGGCGCGGTGGAGCTCAACTGAGTCGGGAAAGCCGGGAATTGTGGGCGGTGCAGGGTGAACCTGCGCTGTCCCCATAGGGATTTGCGTGCCGCTGCGTCCAGTTCCCCGCTTGCGTCCATCCGCGCTTCAAGGCAACAGCGCGGCATGGAAAGCACACCTGATAAGCCCGCGCGCGCTCCGCAATTCCTCGGCCGCGACACCCCGCTGCCGGCCTCGCCCGAAGAAGCGGTGCTCGACTACGTCCCCAATCCGCGCCCCGGACTGACCTTTCTGGTGCGGTTCGTCTCGCCGGAATTCACCTCGCTGTGCCCGGTGACGAACCAGCCCGACTTCGCGCATCTGGTGATCGACTACGTGCCGGGCGAAACCATCGTCGAGAGCAAGAGCCTCAAGCTGTTCCTCGGGAGTTTCCGCAATCACAACGGCTTCCACGAAGATGTGACCGTGGGGATCGGCTTGCGCCTGTTCGAAGAAATGCGCCCGCAATGGCTGCGGATCGGCGGCTACTGGTATCCGCGCGGCGGCATTCCGATCGACGTGTTCTGGCAGAGCGCCGCGCCCCCCGCTGGCCTGTGGCTACCCGATCAGGGCGTGCCGACCTATCGCGGGCGCGGGTGACGTTCGGGGCGTCGCTACCCCTGCCTGATCGGTGTCTTACGTGGAAGACCGCAGCGCCCCGATCAGGCTCCCGGCGCGCTGAGTTCCAGTTGCACGAACTTGGGCACGGTCTTGTTCGCCTCGCGCCACTTGGCAAGCGGGAAAGCCCCTGCGCCGAGCGCCGCCAGCGGGATCCCCGCTTCGGCCAGTGAATAGGGCGAGATGCGGTGCCGCGTCATGAACCCGCCGCTGCCGTCGCTGATCATCGAGGTTTCGAACTTCAGACCCTGGCTGTTCTCGGTCGCGTTGACCACCTTGCTCACCACCAGCTGCCCGTGACCGAGATCGAGCACCACGTCGGTCCCGACCGGCACCCCGGCCAGCCCGGTAATCCGCGCGCCGGTCTTGGACAGGTTGCGCAGGATCACGTCGTAATAGTGATCCTCGTGAATCAGCCCGACCTTGCGGAAGATGGTGATCCGTTCAGCGCGGTGGCGCGGCGGGCCGCTGGGGCGGAACATACCCGATCCTTCGGCAAACTGCGCCAGCACCTGATCCTGCGTGATCGGACGCGAGAAAATGTAGCCTTGTACCAGATCTGCGCCGCGCGCCTTGACCAGCTCCAGCTCGTCCATCGCCTCGACGCCTTCGGCCACGGTCTCCATGCCGAGCGCCTTTGCGAGCGCGACGATGGCGGTGATGATCGCAGGGTTGGTGTCACCATTCTCGGTGCAGCCGCGCACGAAGCTCTGGTCGATCTTGATCTTGTTGAAATGTCCGTGCTTGAGGTAACCGAGCGATGAATAGCCGGTGCCGAAATCATCGAGCGCCAGGCGCACGCCCAGCTTCTTCAGATCGCGGAAGATCGCATCGACCGTCTCCAGATCGCCGACGAAAACGCTTTCAGTGATCTCCAGCTCAAGCCGGCCCGGCGGCAGGCCCGACGCTTGCAGCGCCGCGGCCACCGCCTTGCGATAACCAGGGCGGACGAACTGCTTGGCCGACACGTTGACCGCAACCTTGATGGTCTCCGGCCAGGCGAGCGCGTCCATGCACGCCTGCTTCAGCGCGACTTCGCCGATGCGGATGATCAGATCGTCGTTCTCGGCGACGGGAATGAACTGCGCGGGGCTGATGTCGCCTTCATCCTCGTCGTGCCAGCGCAGCAGCGCTTCGAAGCACTTCACTTCGTTAGTGATCGGATCGACCAGCGGCTGATAGGCAAGTTTCAGCTCTCCGCGATCCACTGCATCGCGCAGCCGTTCGCCCAACAGCGCGGTCTTGGAGGCGGCGTCGCGCAATTCGCTGGTGAAGAAACAGAAGGTGCCGCCGCGGGCTTCCTTGGCGGAATACAGCGCCATGTCGGCCGCACGGGTCAGCTCGTCAGTCTCGACCCCGTCATAGGGCGCAATCGCGATGCCGACCGACGTGCCGATGATCGCCCGGCGGCCATTGATCTGATAGGGCTGCGAGATCGACTGGACGATGCGATTGGCCAGCTCGCCCAAAGTGCCCCGGTCATCCATGTCGGGCAGCAGCACCTGAAATTCGTCGCCGCCCAGCCGGCCAACCTCGCCGTGGTCCTTGACGATGGAGGAAAGGCGCTGGGCCACCTGCTTGAGCAATTCGTCGCCCGCGGGATGGCCCATGGTGTCGTTGACCTGCTTGAAGCGGTCGAGATCGAGCATCATCAGCGCGCAGCTGCGCTGGCTTACCCGAAATGCGGACAACATGGCAGTCAGCCGCTCGTTCAGCTTGCGGCGGTTGGCGAGCCCGGTCAGCTCGTCCACTTGCGATTGCCGCGCGACCTGCGTTTCGTAGGCATATTGCGCTGAGATATCGACCGCGCTGCCGCGGTAGCCCTTGAAGGTGCCGGCCGCGTCGGTCAGCGGCCGTCCGTTGAGCCGCCACCACCGCGTCGCACCGCGCCCGTTGGGCACAGCGACGATCTGCTCGTCGAGCTTGGAGTGGGCCTTGAGCTTGAAGGCAAGGCTACGCTGCGACGGGCCGCCGTCTTCCTCGTCGACATCATGAAACACCTGAATCAGCGGCTTGCCGATCATCGTTTCGCTATCGTTGCCGAGATCGACCAGAGCGCGCTGCGACAGGAAGCTCAGATGGCCTTCCGCGTCGGTCGCCCAGAACATCCCGATGCCGAGTTCTTCGACTTCACCCAGCACAATGGCACGGTCGGGGCGAGGTTCCACGACCGGGGTCTGCCCGTCTGGCACGGAGCGCTTGGGCTCACGCCCGGATTTGAGAAAGCCAAGTGGCATCGCTCGTCCTTGTTTGGGGGCTGGATTGCGCAGCACTTAGGACGGCTGATAGACCAAACGTGATTGATAAACCGTTACGGCTAACGCCAAGCGCCGGTGCCCAAGGATCAAACGAGAGAATATCGCGCCAAAGGGTGCGGAACTGTTTTCGATACGCGGCGTTATCGGGATAGGTGGCTATCGTGGCATATTCTTGCTCATGACGGCTGTCTTGTGTAATTTTGCTGCATTATCGCCGAGCGTGGGGGATCGCGCACTGCGGATTTTTTGCGAATCGGGGGACTGCGTCATTTCTGTGAATACCTTGCTTGCGAATGCGCCCTTGGCGCTGACCAATCCTGTCCGCACACGTGCCGACTGGGAGGCGATGCGTGCTGCGGCGCTGGCTGATCCTGGCGCCTTCCATGGGGATATTGCGGCCCGCAACATGCATTGGTTCGTGGGCGATGTTGGCCCTTCGGGCGCGTGGATCGCCAAGGGTGAAGATGGCCATTGGGGCGGTTGGGATGCCGCTTCCGCCGCGCCCGTCAGCCCCGATCTGCCCGCTGACTTCACTCCGTGGACGGCCGACTTTGACGGGTCGAACGCCCCGCACTGGCGCTGGTTTGTCGGCGGGCGCACCAATGCCGCTTTCTCCGAACTCGATCGCCACGTGCTCGCCGGGCATGGCGATGAAGCCGCGCTGATTTTCGAAGGTGACCGCTGGGACATGTCAGCGCTCGGCGGCAAGGGAGCGCCGATTGATTGCTTCAGCGTCAGTCGCAAGCAATTGCTGCTCGAAGTGGCGAAATGCGCCGTCGCGCTGGAGGCGCTGGGCCTGAAGCCGGGCGACCGCATGGCGCTCAATATGCCGAGCATCGTGCCGCAGATTTACTGGACCGAAGCTGCCAAGCGCATGGGCGTGGTCTATACGGCGGTTTTCGGGGGCTTCTCTGACAAGACCCTGTCGGACCGCATCGCTGATACCGGGGCGCGGGTGATTGTCACCTCGGATGGTTCCTATCGCAACGCGCAGGTCGCGGCGTTCAAGAACGCCTACACCGACCCGGCGCTTGACAATTTCGTGCCGGTGACGACGGCGCTGGCGATCCTTTCCGCCCTCGACATGGGTTTGCCCGCCGCCGATGCGGCCACCATCGTTGATACCGTGCGCGAGGCGCTGAGCGGCGAGATTACCGTCGACCGTTCGGACGTGATGCGCGGCGTGGGCCGGGCGTTGATCAATCTGGGCGCGGAAGGCCGGATCAGCACGGCTGACGCTGCCCGCGTGCGGATCGCGATTGCCTCCAGCCTCGTGACTTTGCCGCCGCGTGTCGAAGCCGTGATCGTGTGCCGCCACACGCACCAGCCGGATGTCATCTGGCGCGAGGAGCGTGACCGCTGGAGCCATGAACTGACCGATGCCGCGCTGGGGACGGTGCTGGAGAAGGCGAGGGGCGCTGGCTTTGCGGTGGAGACCGCCGCTGACTTGCTGGCGCTGGAGGGCAGCGATTTCGTCCGCGCAATCTGGGCCTCATCCAAGCCGCTGCCGGTCGATGCCGATTATCCGATGTTCTTCATCTACACCTCGGGCAGCACCGGCAAGCCCAAGGGGATCGTCCATTCCCACGGCTATGCCGCAGGTGTGGCCGAGACGATGGCGGCCAGCTTCGATGCACGCCCCGGCGATACGCTGTTCGTGGTCGCCGATCCGGGCTGGATCACGGGTCAGAGCTACCTGATCTGTGCGCCGCTGATGACGCGGGTGACGAGCCTTGTCTCAGAAGGCTCGCCGGTGTTCCCACACGCGGGGCGGTTCGCCTCGATGATTGAGCGGCACAACGTCACGATCTTCAAGGCGGGCGTGACTTTCCTTAAGGCGATCATGTCCGATCCGGCGAACCTCGCCGAACTTGAACGCTATGACATGACCGGGCTGCGCGTCGCGACTTTCTGCGCCGAACCCGTCAGCCCGTCTGTGCAGGCCTTCGGGATGGAGCACGTGACCCCGCGCTACATTAATAGCTACTGGGCGACCGAACACGGCGGGATCGCGTGGACGCATATGTTCGGCAACGAGGATTTCCCGCTCCGCCCCGATGCCCACGCCTATCCGCTGCCATGGATCGTGGGCGATGTTTGGGTTGAAGATGCCGATGCGGCCGCGCCGACCGAAGCGCCCTTCACCCGCGCAGATGAAGGCGGCGTGCCGTGGCGGCGGGCGGACATGGGAGAGAAGGGCGAAATCGTCATCGCCGCGCCCTATCCCTATCTCGCCCGCACGATCTGGGGCGATATCGAAGGCTTCAGGGTGTCCGATGGCCGCGTCGATCCCGATTGGCGCGGTGATGCCGCCCGGTGGGAAGATGGCTACTGGAAGCGCTGGAAGGGCGCCTGGGCTTATACCCAAGGCGACTTCGCGATCCAGCATGACGACGGCTCGTTCTCGCTGCATGGCCGATCGGACGACGTCATCAACGTCTCCGGCCACCGCATGGGAACCGAGGAAATCGAAGGCGCAGTGCTGCGCGACAAGGCGCTCGCGCCGGACTCGCCGGTCGGCAACGTGCTGGTGGTCGGCGCGCCGCACCGCGAGAAGGGGCTGACCCCGCTGGCCTTCGTGGTGCCGGTTGCGGGGCGAAAGCTCACCATCGAAGACAAGCGCCGGTTGTTCGACCTTGTGCGCACTGAAAAGGGCGCGGTCGCAGTGCCGGCGGACTTTATCGAGGTCTCGCAATTCCCCGAAACCCGCTCGGGCAAGTATATGCGCCGCATGGTCCGCGCGCTGGTGGTGGGCGAGGATGTCGGCGACGTTACGACGCTGCGTAACCCGGAATCGCTGGACGAATTGCGCAAGGTCATCGGCGATTGGCAGCGCAAGCAGCGTCTCTCGGACGAACAGGCGCTGTTCGACCGGCACCGCTATTTCCTCGTGCAGTACAACACGGTCGCACCCGGCAAGCAGGTCGCGACCGTCACCGTCACCAACCCGCCGGTCAATGCGCTCAACGAGCGCGCGATTGACGAGCTGGTGCTGGTCACGTCGACGCTGGCGCGGGACGAGAATGTGGTTGCGGTGGTCTTCACCGGCGAAGGCACCAGCTCCTTCGTGGCGGGCGCAGATATCCGCCAGATGCTGGAGGAAATCCACTCGGTTGAAGAAGCGATGGTGCTGCCCAACAACGCCCACCTCGCCTTCCGCACGATTGAGCAGATGGGCAAGCCCTGCGTCGCGGCCGTTCAGGGCGTGGCGCTGGGCGGCGGCATGGAGTTCGCGCTGGCGTGCCATTACCGCATCGCCGAACCGACCGCGCGGTTCGGCCAGCCCGAAATCCGCCTGCGCCTGCTCCCCGGATACGGCGGCACCCAGCGCCTGCCGCGCCTGCTGCTCGACCGGCGCGGGGCAGAGGGCGTGCGCGATGCGCTTGACCTGATCCTTGGTGGGCGGAGCATTGATGCCGATGCGGCGCACGCGGTCGGCGTGGTCGATGAGCTGGTGAGCGGTGCGGATGATGCGCTCTCGGCCGCCCATGCGGCGGTGCGCGAGTTCGTGAAGCACGGCGCGGATTCTGCGCTCGGCCAGGCCTTTGCCGAACGGCAGGCGGCCGCGGCGCGCTGGGAAGCTGCAGCGGATGTTAGCCTTGATGCGGTGCTAGAGGACGATTTCCTCCAGCGCATCCTGCGCCAGCTTGCCTGGGCCGGGCGGGGCAA
Source organism: uncultured Erythrobacter sp. (assembly GCF_958304185.1). NCBI lineage: Bacteria > Pseudomonadati > Pseudomonadota > Alphaproteobacteria > Sphingomonadales > Erythrobacteraceae > Erythrobacter > uncultured Erythrobacter sp. Next base: position 1,023,271 of record NZ_OY284433.1, on the reverse strand, counting down.
GGCTGGCGCGCGGGCGCTGGAAGCGGTACGCGTGGGGCTCGAACAGGGCATCACGGCTGGCACAGCGCGTGAAGCCACGCTGTTCTCGGAAGCCATCGTTGACCCCGAAGGCGGCAAGACCGGTATTAAGCAGTTTATGGACAAGATTGCGCCCCCGCTTCCGGTGCGGCGCGATGGCGTGTGGATTGATGCCGAGCACGAAATGCGTGCTCAGGCGTTGGAAGCATCAGGCGATCTGCTTCCTGTGGGAGCGCCGTTTTATCCCGGCGTGACCCCGATCCCGCGTCACCAATATGCCTTCGGCATCGCCCGCGATCCTGACACGGGCCAGCCCCGCTTCGGCCCGCCGGCGAGCCATGAGAAGGAGCTGATCGTGGCGGTGCCAGAGCCCGCGCCCAACGAAGCGCTGCTTTATATGCTGACCAGCGAGGTCAACTTTAACGACATCTGGGCGCTGACCGGCATCCCGGTTTCGCCCTTCGATAGCCATGAAGAAGACGTTCAGATCACTGGATCGGGCGGCATCGCGCTGGTCGCGGCGCTTGGCTCGGAAACGCGGGCGCAGGGGCGGATCAAGGTCGGAGATCTGGTGACGGTCTATTCGGGCACCAATGACCTCCTTAGCCCGCTGGTCGGCAATGATCCGATGTATGCGGACTTCTCGATCCAGGGCTACGAGACCGAGACTGGCAGCCATGCGCAGTTCCTGACCGTGCAGGCGCCGCAGATGCACAAGGTTCCGCCCGATCTGACGCTGGAGCAGGCCGGAAGCTATGTGCTGAACCTCGGCACGATTGCGCGCTGCCTGTTCACGACCTTGCAGATCGCGCCGGGGCGGACGCTGTTCGTCGAAGGCGCGGCGACGGGCACGGGGCTTGATGCGCTGCGCTCCTCGGTGCGCACGGGCTTGCAGGTGACGGGGCTGGTGTCCTCCGAGGAACGCTCTAGCTTCATCACGCAGGTGCAAGGCGCAGTCGGGGCGATCAACCGCAAGGATGCGCGCTTTGCGGGCCTCTTTTCGGTGGTGCCGGAAGACAAGGCCGAAGCCATCGCTTGGGAAGCCGCAGGCGTTCCGCTTGTCGAGGAGTTCAAGGCGCTCAACGGCGGCAAGCTCGCCGATTACGTGGTCAGCCATGCGGGCGAGACGGCGTTCCCGCGCTCGTTCCAACTGCTGGCCGAAGGCGGCACGCTGGCCTTCTACGGCGCTTCGTCCGGTTACCACTTCAGCTTCATGGGCAAGCCGGGGACGGCCACGCCCGAAGAAATGCTCCGGCGCGCAGCCCTTAGGGGCGGCGAGGCGGTGCTGATCTTCTACGGGCCGGGGTCGAGCGAATTGCTCGACGAAACCGGGCTCGAAATGATCGAGGCCGCGCGCCGTTTCAATGCGCGCTCTGTCATCGCCACCAACACCGATGGCCAGCGCGAATTCCTGCAATCGCTCGGACTCGAGGACGCCATCGAAGGCATTGTCAGCCTCGAAGCGATCCGGCGGCGCGAGGGGGCCAATTTCTACTGGCCCGACACCATGCCGCGCCTGCCCGATGCCAAGGCCGATATCGAGGTCTTCAAGGCCGCGGTGCGCGACTATCAGGACCGGGTGATGAAGCCCTTCGGCTCGGCGGTGGGCAAGATTCTGCGCTCGCCTGACAATCCGCGCGGCAGCCCCGATCTGGTGTTCGAACGCGCCGGGCAAGACACGCTCGGCATCTCGACCTCACTGGTGAAGCCCTTCACCGGGCGGGTGATCTTTGCCGAAGACCTCACTGGGTGCCGCTTCACGTTCTACGCCCCGCAGGTCTGGACGCGTCAGCGTAAAGTCCTGATGCCGACCGCCAGGATCCTCGGCACGCACCTGTGCAATGCCTACGAAGTGGCGCGGATGAACGACATGATCGCCGCAGGGTTGCTCGAAGTGACCGAGCCTGAGGTTGTGCCGTGGGACGGGTTGCCCGAAGCGCACCAAGCGATGTGGGACAACCGGCACACCGGCTCGACCTATGTCGTCAACCACGCGCTGCCCGAAATGGGCCTCAGAAGCCGCGATGCGCTGCTCGAAGCGTGGGCCGCGCAAGGAACCGGGGAACCGAAACCTTGACGCGTGCGTTGCGATAATTGAAACGTTCTTCGCTCTCCTCCCCAGAGATTGAACGATCCGGCAAGCCAACGGCGCTTGCACTATAATTTTGTGAGGAGAGTGCTATGGCCGCGTCCAAGCCGAAGACCAAAGCTGCGCCTGCTGAAACCACCACGGGCCGCCTCGCTGGCAAGATCGCCGTCGTCACCGGCGCGGCTGGCAATCTGGGCGGGCATATCGTCACGCACTACCTTGCAGAAGGCGCAACCGTCGTGATGACGGGCCGCACGCCCGACCGCACCAAGGCAGCTGCCGAGGCGCTGATCAAGGCCACCGGCGCCGATCCTGCACGGCTCGCCACGGTGGCGCTGGACGGCGGGGACATCGCCTCGGTCCGCGCGGCGATTGCCGAGGTGGTAGCGAAGTTCGGACGGATCGACATTCTGGTCAACAACGCCGGAAGCGCCGGACCGAAGCAGCCGATTGAGAACCTGCCGTTGTCTGCGGACGAACTCGCGGCGCTGCAAAAGCAGGGCAGCACCGATAGCGAAACCGTCAGCGGTGCGCTGCGCAATATCTTCGGCGTCGCTTGGAATGTCGCGCGTACCGCCGCGCCGCACATCCCTGAAGGCGGGTCGATCATCAATGTTTCGACCATCTTCAGCCGCACGCCTTACTATGCGCGCGCCGCCTATGTCGTTCCCAAGGCCGCCATGAACGCGTGGAGCCGCGAATTGTCGCTGGAGCTCGGCCCCAAGGGCATCCGCGTCAACCTCGTCTACCCCGGCCCGATCGAGAGCGAGCGCATCCGCAACGTTTTCGCCGCAATGGACTCCGCGCGCGGCGACGAAGCGGGCACTACCGCCACGCAATTCTTCGACATGATGAGCCTAGAACGCGCCACCGGCGGGAGCGACAAAGCCAAGACCTTCCCCACGCCGACCGATATCGCCACGACTTGCGTCTTCCTCGGCTCTGACGAGAGCGCGGCCTACAACGGCCACGATTTCGAAGTCACCCACGGCATGAGCGTGCGCAAGGAGCAGCGCTCGACCTATCTGGCGCGCCCCACAATGCGCTCGATGGACGGTACCGGGCTTGCCGTGCTGATCGCGGCGGGCGACAATTTCGAAGAGGCGCTGGAGATTGCGCAAGTGCAATTGGCGTGTGGGGCAGAGGTCGTCCTCGGCCTGCCGCGCGCGGCTGATGTTGCCATTGCCGAGAAGCGCTGCAAGGCGCTCGGCCTCAGTGACAAGCTCGCCATCATCCGTTTCAGCCGGAAAGACCCGGCGGGGATGGAAGAGGCGCTGGAGGATTACACCAAGGGCGGCACGCCGGTCAGCGGCGCGCTGTTCCTGCCCGCTTTGAGCGCAGGTGAGCTGGCCGGGGCGATCACCGAGGCGGATGACAGCGTGGTCGAGGCGCTGATGGACGCCGAGCTCGCCGGCAACATGGCCTTGGCGCGGACGCTCAGCCGTTACTGGAAGCGCCACGACAACTTGCTGCAACCGCCGCGCTTCGTATTCGTCAGCCATGCAAGCGACGGGAAGGGCGATATCTACGGCCACATCCTGCGCGCCGCGACCGAACAGCTGATCCGCATCTGGCGCGACGAGAGTGAGATCGACACCGCGCACGGGCGTCGCCGCCAAGCGGAGTGGGGCAACCAGATCGTCCGCTTCACCAACACCGAGGCCGAGAACATCCGCTTCACCGCTGGTCACGCCGCGCGCATTCTGCTGAAGGAAAGCAAGCTCGGCGAGATCACGCTCTACGTCCCGTCGAACATCGGCGAGGCGACGGGTGCGCGCAAGGCGATGCCGGGCTTCTCCGAGAACATCACCGGGCTGCACCTCGGCAAGGTCGCGCTGATTACCGGTGGTTCGGCCGGGATCGGCGGACAGGTCGCACGCCTGCTGGCGCTCGCGGGCGGCAAGGTGATGATGGTCGCCCGGCGTGAAAGCGAGCTGGCGGTGGCCCGCGCGCGGATCGTCAGCGAGCTTGAGGATATCGGTTTTGCCGGGGTTGAACGCCGGGTCCAGACCCTCGCCAATGTCGATGTCAGCAATTTTGAAAGCCTGAAGGGCGCGGTCGATGCGACGCTGAAAGCTTTCGGGCGGATCGACTACCTCATCAACAACGCAGGTGTCGCGGGCGCGGAGGACATGGTGGTCGACATGGGGGTCGATGCCTGGAACTACACGCTCGATGCGAACCTCGTGTCGAACTACTTCCTGATGCACCACGTCGCGCCGCTGATGAAGGCGCAGGGCTCGGGCTACATCCTCAATGTCTCGTCCTATTTCGGCGGGGAGAAGTATCTCGCGGTCGCCTACCCGAACCGTGCGGATTACGCCGTGTCCAAGGCAGGCCAGCGGGCGATGGTGGAAAGCATGGCGCGCTATCTCGGGCCGGAGGTGCAGTTCAATGCGATTGCGCCGGGGCCGGTCGATGGCGACCGCCTGTCCGGCACCGGCGGCAAGCCTGGGCTGTTCGAACGGCGCGGCAAGCTGATCCTTGAAAACAAGCGTTTGAACGCCGTTCACGCCGCCGCGATCAAGGCGATCCGGCGCGGGGTGCGGGTCGAGGCGGTGCTGGCGCGGCTCGCCCGCAATGACACGACCAAGATGAGCCACGACACCAACAACCCGCGCGAATTGCGCGAGTTGGCGCTGGCCTGCGCGCGGGAAGGCGACGGGGCCTGCACCTGGGATCAGTACCTGCTCACCCCCACCATCGCTGCCGCGCTGATCGGGCGGCTGCGGCAGGCGGGCCTCTTCCTCGACGCGCCAGAATGGAATGATCGCCTGGCCACGCCTGAGGCCGATGCCGATTGGCTGATGCGCGTGCCGCCCGAAGACACGCCCTTCCTCCCCGCCGACAAGATCGCGGTGGAGGCCAAGAAGGTCGGCACCGGGGTGCTGTCCAAGCTCTATCTCGGCAAGATGCCGACCGAGCATGATGTGGCGCAGGCGACCGTGTTCTTCCTCGCCGACCGTGCCGTTTCGGGCGAAACCTTCATGCCCTCCGGCGGCCTTTCCGTGGAACGCTCGACCACCGAACGCGAGCTGTTCGGCAGCCCCAAGCAGGAGCGGCTCGACCAGATGCGCGGCAAAACCGTGTGGATCATCGGCGAACACCTCGTCGATTACCTCGCCGAAACCGCGCGTGCCTTCATCGAGGATTGCCATGTCGCCAACGTGGTGCTGATCACCCGCACCGCTGAGGGCTTCGAGGCGATCAAGGCGCAGCTTGATCCCGACACCGCCGCCTCGCTCACCTCGTTGGTGAAGACCACCGACATCGAAGCCGCGATGGATGAGGCGCTGACCGAGTGGGGCAAGCCGACCACGATCCTGTCTACGCCCTTCGCCGCGCTTCCCGGCAAGCTGTTCGGGCAGGACGATCCGCTCACTCCGGAGGAATTCCGCACCGTCGTGGCTGACAACCTCACCCACCACTTCCGCGTCTCGCGCCGGGCGTCGCTCTATGATGATTGCCAGTTGGTACTGACCTCGCCCGATGTGCCGATGGGCGACAAGTCCCCGGCCTTCGCGCTGGCGAACTTCATCAAGACCACGCTCCACGCCTTCACTGCCACGCTGGCGGTCGAGAACGAGCGCTTGGTGCATGATGTGCCGGTCAACCAGATCAACCTTACCCGCCGGGTGCAATCCGAAGAACCGCGCGATCTCGACGAGCATCTCGAAGAGGTTCGCCGTTTCGCTCGCGCCGTGCTGCTCGTCGGCGCGCCGCTGCCCGATGCGGAAGACTCGCGCTACCGTGCGCGGATCTATCGCGGTATGTCGATGACGGTGTGATGGGCTGCGCGGGGCGATGATCCAGTACCTGCCGTTCGAAAAGCCGATCGAGGCGCTCGACAAGCATGTGGCGGAGCTTTCTGCCCATGCCGAAGGCACCGAGGAAGCCCGGATGCTGCGCGAGCGGGCGGACAAGCTGCTCGCGGACACCTATGCGCGGCTGACCCCGTGGCAGCGCACGCTGGTCGCCCGCCATCCCCAGCGCCCCCGGTTCGAGAAGCTGGTGGCGGGGCTGTTCGAGGACTTCCTGCCCATCGCGGGTGACCGTGTGTTCGGGGACGATCAGGCAATCATCGGCGGCTTTGCCCGGTTCGAAGGTCGCAAGGTGGTGGTGATTGGCCATGTGAAGGGCGAGGATACGCCGGGGCGGCTGAAGCACAACTTCGGCATGGCGCGGCCCGAAGGCTATCGCAAGGCGATCCGGCTGATGGAACTCGCCGACCGTTTCGGCCTGCCGGTGGTGACGCTGGTGGATACCCCCGGTGCCTTCCCTGGCGTCGATGCCGAAGCGCGCGGACAGGCGGAAGCCATCGCCCGCTCGACTGAGGCGTGCCTTGCGCTTGGCGTGCCATTGATCGCGGTGATCATCGGCGAGGGCGGGTCAGGCGGCGCGGTTGCGCTGGCGGCGGCGAACCGGGTGCTGATGATGGAGCACGCGGTCTATTCGGTGATCTCGCCTGAAGGCTGCGCCTCAATCTTGTGGCGCAGCGCCGCGCAGGCTGCGACCGCTGCCGAGGCGATGCGGGTCACGGCGGGTGACCTGCTCAAATTGGGCGTGATCCACCGTATCGTCTATGAACCCAAAGGCGGCGCGCACCGGGATGCTGCAGAGACCGTGAAGCGACTAACGCTTGCCCTGCGCGCAGAACTGAACGCGCTCTCGGCGCTCACGCCCGCCGAACTGCGGCGCGAGCGCGAGGAATTCTTCCTGCGCTTGGGCTAGGCGGCGGGCGTTTCGGCGCGGGCTGGAACCCTGCTGAAGCCACAGGACTCTCGGATTCACTCCATGTTCATGGCCCATAGCCACAAATGCCGCCCATCATGCGTCGCAATTCAGGAAGTTAGGAAAACCGGCGTGCTGCGCGCGGCATTGATCTTGGCGGTTGTCGTGCCGTTGCCAGGCTTTGCCGCCGTGGCCGAAGACGCTGTGAGCGCGGCGCAGCTATCCTCGTTTCGCACCAACCTCGACGACGCCGACCTGCCGCTCAAAGCCGTGCGCGCCGAACTCCTCGATTGCGAACCCGGTTGCATCACGCCGGGCGAGGCGACGGCGATGGCACTCTCTGCCGCCGCGGGCGAGGCCCAGCCCGGCCGCTTCCTGCTCGATATCCGCGGAGGAGGGCAGAGCTTTCAGGGCGAACTGGGCACCATGATGTTCGTCAATTCCCGGCAGGATTATGCGACGCTCGGCACGCTCACCATCGCGTTCGAGCCGGAGGCGCTGCAAGCGCTGCTGCGCCGTGCGCAGGTGTGCGGCGCGGCTGACGTGGTCGAGGGGCAGATCACCGTCAAGGCCTGCTACACCGACGGCCCGCCCGATCTCAACATGTTCACGATGATGCAGCGGCTGAGCGGCCGGCGCATCATTGTTGAGGGCGATGTGCGCAGGCAGTGGATCGATTCCCCGATCGGCTCACCCAGCCCGGTCGCCAACAAGCGCGGGCAGCATGAAATGGGATACTATCAGGTCTGGGTGCACGTCACCGAAGCAGCGCAGGTGACCTTCGCCGACGAGGGATAGTGATGGTTGCAGATGTTATGGTGCGGCTAAGCAATCACCTGAATATCGAGCGTGTGAGGACTGCCATTGCGGAGCGTCACGGCGGGCGGACGGCCGATCGACCCTATCGTCCCGCTGAATCGCGGAGCGCGGCGCCCAGCGTAGCAAGATTGCCGTTCAGCTTTTCCAGCGCCGCTTGGTCCATCCCGGTTGCCGTGAGAACTTCGGCCGGGACACAGCCCAGAGCAGTCTTTGCAAGGTTGCTGCCAGCCAATGTCAGACCCAGGCGGACAACCCGCTCGTCTTGCTTGTCCCGCGTACGGGTAACCAGCCCGGCCGCTTCAAGCCGCTTGATGAGCGGGGTTAGCGTGTTTGATTCCAAGTGCAGCTTGTCTCCTAGCTCGCTGACTGTCTGACCCGCCTGGCTGCTCAGCGCCACCAATGCGATGTATTGCGGATAAGTGATGCCATAGGGATCGAGCAGCGGCTTGTAGACACGGTTGAATGCCAGTCCTGCCGCATAGACGGAAAAGCACAGGAACTGGTCCAGCGGATTGCCAGCGGAGGCATTGGGAGCGGTTTCGGTCATCACCTCAATATAAATCGCACACGATTTAATCGCAAGGGTTGACTCATCTCCTGATTGGCGTATTTATATCGCACACGATCTAATCGTGGACGATCTTAAAGGAACCAAGCCATGACCAAATCGACCCTGCTCTCTGCTCTGTCCTCCAGCGCTTTGCTGGCCCTCTCGCCTATCGCCGCCCATGCCCAAACGCTGGAACCGGCCGCCGCAGGCTTTGCCGAAGCTGCCGCCGCCGGCAAACCGATCTACGAACTCGCCTATGCTGATGCCCGCGCCGTGCTGGCAGGAGTCCAAGCCGAGAAGGTTGAGGCCTCTGCCCATACCACAACGCAGGATCTGATCTGGAATATCGGCCCGACCGGCGCGGTGCGCATCCGCATTGTCCGGCCCGCCAATGCGAAGGGGGATCTTCCCGCGGTGCTTTACTATCACGGCGGTGGCTGGGTGATGGGCGACCGCAACACCCATGACCACTTGATCCGCGAACTGGCGGTACAGGCCCGCGCGGCGGTGGTCTTTGTCGAATACGACAACGCCCCCGAAGTCCGCTATCCCGTCAACAACGAGCAGGCCTATGCCGCGCTCGAACATGTCGCGGCAAACGGCGCGGCGCTGGGCATTGATCCTACGCGGCTGGCGGTGGCGGGTGACAGCGCCGGCGGGAACATGGCGATCGCCGTCACGATGATGGCCAAGGACCGCGTCGGCCCCGAGATCAGCCACCAGCTATTGTTCTACCCGGTGACCGACGACGTGTCGGACAATGCCTCGTATCGCGCATTCGGCGAGGGTCCGTTCCTGACTCGCAAGGCGATGGATTACTTCCTAGAAGCGAACTTCCCGGACGAAAATCGCAGAGACGTGCTCGCCTTCCCGCTGCGTGCCTCGAAGCAGCAGCTTGCGGGCCTGCCTGCGGCGACGATCATCGTTGCCGAGAACGACCTGCTGCGCGACGAGGGCGAGGCCTATAGCCGCCGCCTGATCGAAGCCGGAGTGCCGGTTGCCACCACCCGCTTCAACGGCACGATCCACGACTTCGTGATGCTCAACCCGCTGGCGGCGAGTGAACCGGCCCGCGCGGCAATTTCACAAGGTGCGGCTCGTCTTCATGCTGCCTTTGGCAACTGATACGCCAAACCTCTCTTCCAGAAAGGACCATCGACATGACCAAGATCCTCTACACCACCCGCGCCACTGCCACCGGCGGCCGCGACGGCCGCGCCCGCACCGATGACGGCACTTTCGAAGTGGCATTGGCCACGCCCAAGGAAATGGGCGGCAATGGCCAAGGCAACAATCCCGAACAGTTGTTTGCCGCTGGCTACGCAGCCTGCTTCCTTAGCGCGATGAAATTCGTCGGCTCGCAGGGCAAGCACGCCAAGGTTCCTGCCGATGCCAGTGTCAGCGCAACGGTCGGCATCGGGCCGCGCGCCGACAAGGGCTTTGGTCTGGCGGTCACGCTCGACATTGCGCTGCCGGGGCTGGACGCTGCGGACGCCGAAGCTCTGGTTGCCGAGGCCGATACTGTCTGCCCCTATTCTCATGCGGTGCGCGGGAACATCGAGGTCCGTCTAGCGGTCACCACCAAGGCATAATGCTCGGCAAATCAGGGCCCGGTCAGTCGCGCGGCTGATCGGGCCTTTGCCATTTATGCCGATCCCGCCCGCGCCAGTTCGCGCGCAAGATCGACGAATACCCTGAAAGCCGCGGGCGGATTGCGGCGGCTGGGATAATAGAGGCACAGCGGTGAAAGCGGCGGCGTCCAGTCCGCCAGCAACCGCACCAGCTTTCCCGCAGCGATATCCTCGCGCACATCGGATTCCATGAAATAGCCGATCCCGACCGAGGCGAGCACCGCGATCCGCGCAAGGCTTGCCTCATCAAGTGTGAGTGGGCCGTCGACATCCACCTGCAACGGCTGCCCTTCGGCTTCGAACTGCCAGCGCAGGAGTGCGCCGTTGGGCAGCCGCGTGCGGATGCAGGTGTGGCCCAGCAGGTCGGCAGGCACACGCGGCGACTCGCGCCCTGCCAGATAGGCAGGGGTCGCAACCACGACATGGTGCCGCACTGGGCCGAGCGGGATGGCGATCATATCGCTGGGAACGAGATTGCGGCTGCGGATGCCGAAATCGAACCCGTCCGCCACGATGTCGACGAGACTCCCCTCGGTCACCAGGTCGATCCGGATTTGCGGGAAGCGCCGCAGACATTCGAGCACCAGCGGCGCGAGAATTTCGCGTCCCGCCGTGGCGAAAGTGTTGATCCGCAGCGTGCCAGCTGGCGTATCCTGCTGTGCGCGGACCGCGTCGAGCGCCTGATGAATGTCCCCCAGCGCGGGTGATACCTGCTCGATGAACCGGCGCCCCGCCTCGGTCAGCGCGACGCTGCGCGTGGTGCGGTTGAACAGGCGGACGCCAAGCTGGCTCTCAAGCCGGGCGATGGTGTTGCTGAGTGCCGTGGTCGACACCCCGAGATCAAGCGCCGCCGCGCGGAACGATCCTTTGCGTCCGATCGCGAGAACGGCATCGAAATCGGCAAGGCTGTAGCTCCGCATTGTCCTCAATTCCGCAATATCACATCCTCTTTTATCCTGCTTATGCGGACGGCGTCAAAGGCCTATCTGGGTGTCTGACACAGCAACTCCACCGGAGACTGAACATGAGCCTCAACCTTCCCGATCCGATCGCCCGCTATTTCGCGGCTGACAAGCACAGCGATGCCGCATCGCTCGCCGCCTGCTTCACCCCCGATGCAACAGTGATCGACGAAGGCAACACCTATACTGGGCACGAGGCGATCCGGCAGTGGTTGGCCAATGCGTCGGCCCAATACACCTACACGGTCGAACCGTTTGCGCTGGCAGAGCATGACGGGCGGATCGTCGTCTCCAGCCGTCTCGCCGGCAATTTCCCCGGCAGCCCGGTGGACCTGCGCTACCTCTTCGCGCTTGAAGGCGATGGGATCGCGGCGCTGGAGATCGTGCCATGATCCCCTTCATCACGCTGGGGGGAAAGCGCGCGCTCATAACCTCGGGCACCCGTGGAGCCGGTGCAGCCACGGTATCGCTATTCGAAGAACTTGGCGCGCGTGTGCTGACGACAGCGCGGAGTAAGGCCGAGCAGATGCCGGATGAGCAATTCATCAGCGCCGATTTAACCACCCCCGAAGGGTGCGCCGCTGTCGCCGACGCGGTACAGAAACGGCTCGGCGGGGTCGATATCATTGTTCACATGCTCGGCGGTTCTTCGGCCCCAGCGGGCGGCTATCAGGCGCTTGGCGAGGCGCAGTGGCGCAGCGAGCTCGATCTCAACCTGATGCCTGCCGTCCGGCTCGACCGGGCGCTGGTGCCCAGTATGACGGCGCGCGGATCGGGCGTGGTCATCCATGTCACCTCGATCCAGCGCCAATTGCCGCTTCCCGAGGCGACCACCGCCTACGCTGCAGCCAAGGCAGCGCTGTCGACCTACAGCAAAAGCCTGTCGACGGAAGTCGCGGCCCAAGGCGTGCGCGTGGTGCGGGTCTCGCCCGGGTGGATCGAAACCGAATCCTCGATCGATCTGGCGCGCCGGCTCGCTGCGGAACAGGGCGTCAGTGTGGAGGAGGGCAGACAAATGATCATGCAGTCGCTTGGCGGTGTGCCGATTGGCCGCCCATCAAGACCTGATGAGATCGCCAGCCTGATCGCCTTCCTGGCTTCCGAACGCGCCGCCACGATCGCGGGCACCGAATATGTGATTGATGGCGGCACCGTGCCGACGGCCTGATGCGATTTCCGATTGCGCGATACCGTCACAACAGAAGCATGCGTCGCCTTTCAACGACCGCTGGTGCACCATCCAGCCGCCGCTTCAATCACCGGGTCGGCGGCCAGTCCGATCCGCGCCGGATCGATAGGCAGCATGACATCCGGCGCGATGCCAGAATCGGGCTGGGCAGTGCGGGCCACGTGGCCTCGTTCCATTTTGGGGAACCCGCTGCTGGCCTTTGAATTTTGCGTGAACACATCTGCATCCAAAAACGGCTGACGGTGCATCTAACCTGTCGAAACCCTGCATGGCTTTGCCTTCCACGGAGAGACGACAGTGAAACAAGCATTCCGAAAATTCCTCTACCGCGCCACCTTCCTTCCGCTGCTGCTGGTTGGCGCGCCAGCTCTTGCTGGGCCGGTCAGGACAACGCTTCCCGATACCGAAGCGGGGCGGATCGGTGCGGCGGTAATCGCGCAGATTAATGCGGGTAGCCCGGAGCAGACTGAGCAGTGGGCGCCCACCATCTTGTCGCCCGCGATCGATCCGGCAGCCAAGGAGGCAATCCTGACGCAGCTGGCGATCGCCGCCCGCGAAAGCGGCAGGTTGGCCCAAGGCAGGCGCATCGCAGGACGAGATTGAGCGCCTCGTCGAAGGCGCGCTCGACCGGCTGGCAGACACCGCCGATTTCTCCGGGTGCCTCACGATATCGGATGGCGCCGCGACGATCTTTGACGAATGTCGTGGCCTTGCCGAGCGGTGCTTCGGCAAGCAACGCGCGAACTTCCGAATGCGGCCCTATGCCGCCGCGGCGAGGCAGTGGCCGCTGCCAACCCATCTTCGATCGGACGCCCTGTCGGCTCCGAACGCCCGCTCCAGCGAAAGGCCGCATTTCTCCATCAAGGCTTCTCACCCAAGGCCCGCGAGCTTGAGGGAGCGATGGGTGCGCACCGCCCATTATGCTCGGCGCGAAAGCCCCTTCACCCGCTTGGCAATGCCAGCTAGGCCAAGCGCACATTACCTTCGATCAAACATCGGTCAGCGACAGGAACCCAGATGAAGCGCACATTTTCTTGCAGCCTTGCCACTGTTATCGCCGCGCTGATGCTGCCGAGCGCAGCCGCGCTGGCGCAGGATGGTGCCGCCGCTGTCACTGCTCCGGACGCAGAATTTGCGCAGGAAGATGCACGCTTGACCGCGTTTCTCGATGCGGAATTTGCCGAGTGGCTAACGTTGCAGCCGCAGCTTGCCACCCGATTGGGGATGCAAGAGGGCGGGGATCGCTGGAATGACATTGGTGATGCGGCAGCCAGTGCGCAGGTCGCTTGGCGCGAAGCCAGCGTGGCCAAGATGCGCAGTGCGTTCGACCGCGCGCGGCTGTCGCCCGAAGCGCAGGTCAATTTCGACATCTGGGCGCTTGAGGCAGAGCGCGCGGCGCTGTCACAGACGTTTCGGATCTATCGCCCACCGTTCTATTCGCGGCTGTACTCTGCACACAGCCAGTTGCCCGACTTTCTGGTCAACACCCACACGGTCGCAGACCGCACCGATCTGACGAATTACATCACCCGGCTGCGCGGCATTCCGGCTGTGCTTGATCTCGCCATCGAACGCACCAAGGCGAGCGAGGCGGCGGGCATCCGCGTGCCGCGCTTCCAGATCGAGACCATCATCGCAGGCAGCCGCCAGCTGATTTCCGGCGCGCCTTACGGAGACGGCCCGGACGCAGCGTTGTGGGCAGACGTTAAGGCCAAGGCCGAGGCATTGGTTGCCGCTGGCAAGCTCACGCGCAGCGATGCCGATGCGCTGCTGGACGAGGCGCGCAGCGCGATTGTGGCCTTGCAACCAGCTTACCAGCGGGCGATCGCCTGGGCCGAAGCGCGACTGCCCGATGCACCCAGCGGCCAGGTCGGGGCGATCACGCTACCGGGCGGCGCTGACTATTATGCCGCCGAGCTGAAGCTCAACACCACCACCGACCTGACGGCGGAACAGATCCACGCGATTGGCCGTTCGGAAGTGGCGCGAATTGAGGCGGAGCAGGATGCGCTGGCGCAGAGCGCGGGATTTGCCGATCGACACGCCTTTTACAACGAGCGCGCCCGGCTCTTCCCGCCGCGTCCTTATGACGACGCGGCGCGCGCCGAATATCTCGCCACAGCCAACGCCTTCGTCACCAAGACCCGCACCTTGCTCGAACCCTATTTCGGCACCTTGCCCGCCTATGGCATCGAGGTGGTGCGCGAACCGGCCTTTTCGGAAGTGGCAGGCGGGGCAGCCCATGCCTCTGCGCCGAGCCCCGATGGTTCGCGCCCGGCGCGCACCTATGTCCACCTTGTCGGCAACACGCCCGATCCCGCAGCCATGTTCACGCTGATGTGTCATGAGGCGATCCCCGGCCACAACATGCAGGGCGACATTCAGGTGCGCCAGAGCGGTGGGCCCAAGTTCCGCTCGGTCACCGGCTATGTCGCGTTCGGTGAGGGCTGGGGCCTCTATGCCGAGGCCATGTGCAAGGAGATGGGCGCTTTCCCAGACATTGCTGCCGATTTCATGCGACTGGATGCCGAACTGTTCCGCGCCGCGCGGCTGGTGGTCGATACGGGCATCCACGCTCTCGGCTGGACCGAGGATGAAGCGGTGGAATACATGAACATCACGGGCCGCCAACCGCTTCAACGGTCGCGGTCAGAGGTGCGCCGCTACATAACGCTGCCCGGACAGGCCACCGGCTACAAGATCGGCATGATCAAGATCATCGAACAGCGGCGCAAGGCTGAGGCCGCGCTGGGTGGTAAGTTCGATATCAGAGGTTTTCATGACCTCCTGATTGCTTCGGGTTCGCAGCCCTTGTCGATCCTTGAACGCCGCGTCGATGAGTGGATCGCCCGCCGTTCGATGTAATTGCAGGTCGGTGCCTCAGAGCGATTTCTCGCTCCGGGGCATTGTCAGACATCGCGCAGAGACTGTCGGTTAGATCAACCACCGTGAATGTCCGCATTTGGCAGAACCGGGCGGATCAAGTCCGCCCGGAAGAGGCCTTTCGGCTAGGTGCCCTCATCCCAGTCATTAAGCTACCAACGACCTTTGGAAATATGCTCATCTGGTTCTTTCCGTGCAGCCGGATGGCATGATGACAACATCCGCCATGATTGAAGCCCTGCCTGAAAATATCAGGCTCTCAGGCGACCATTTGGCAACGAAGGAAAGCCGCAAGGATTCCAAATTTTTGCAGCGCGTCCGCAACCTCAAGGCACATAAATCGAGCAAGTCGAATTTCATCTATCCGGGATATGCTGAGGACGTGCGTGGGGGCTTCAAGATCACCGAAAAGGCATGGCTTTCATCAAAGCATTCTACGGTGATTGGGGGCAGTTCTCACTAACTGTAGAACGGCTTCACGGGCACCCCGATACCGATGCAATGGCTTGAGCGCAGCCTGCCGCTTCGTCAGTCGAACAGGAACGGGCGCAGGCTGGCAAACAGTGCCTCGCGCGAAGACACGCCGATCTTCTGGTAGATGTTGCGGATGTGGAACCGGATTGTGTCGGGAGACTTGCTGCCTGCATCCACGATTTCCTGCACGGTCCGGCCTTGCAGCAGCATCCGGCAGATTGCCGATTCCTGGCGGGTCATCCCGAAGGTTTCTTCGAAGTGCAGGAAGTTGCATTCCAGTCCTGCGGCGTCGGCAATGATCCGCACGCCAAATGCGGGGGTGAAGCGCGGGACTTCCAGCCTCCGGCATTGCAACACCACGCGGCGCGACAGCTTTTCGTCATTGAAGCTGATCGCCGTATCGGGTTTGTCCGAAAAGTGCAGGAATTCGG
Organism: uncultured Erythrobacter sp.; assembly: GCF_958304185.1. Lineage (NCBI taxonomy): Bacteria > Pseudomonadati > Pseudomonadota > Alphaproteobacteria > Sphingomonadales > Erythrobacteraceae > Erythrobacter > uncultured Erythrobacter sp. The sequence continues at coordinate 1,007,494 of NZ_OY284433.1, read as the reverse complement.
ACAAACCGCTCTGGGCCCGCTTGTCGGTCAGGACAAGCTGTTCGCGTTCCAGCTTGATGGCGCTGGCCCCATCCAGCCAGTGGCTGAGGTTCGGGCACTGCCACAAAACTCTTTGCTGAGCATCGCAGATGAGGCGGGGATTGCGGCCCGCCGAAAGCCATTCGTTCAGCAGTAGCGGCATCGCCAAGGCAAGACCCATATCGTTGCCGCGGACAGGACTGACGTCCGCATTGTCGCCGTTTTGTCGTATTGATCCTTTCAGCATAGATCATCCCCATTCACCGAGGAGCAAAGGCATACGGTTAACGCGAGCCTAATGTCCACGCCACCAAAGTTGGCTGATTCTTCAATGACTTTTGTGCTGATTCGGCCCAGTCGGGTCAACTCGGAGGCCCTGAAAGGAAACTTAAGTCAGCTAAACTCTCCCTTTTTGGGACACTGCCATGATGCTTGGCTGTGCGTCCTCGCGCCACGCTGTGCCGATCCCGCGGCGACCCGACGCGACTTAGAGAAACCCACCCATATTGGGGAAGTAGATCACCGTTCACCGCAGCTAGAACTCAACATAGAGCGGGGGGGAACCGCCAAAACACGGTCGCACAGAAATCTGTCCCCAGAAATGTTCATGCAACGGGAGCTGTAAAAGCTCTCAGTCCTTTGCTGTTCCCAATTCAGGGGTGGTCCCTGTCTTGAATATGTCCCCAATGCGCTCGGCTATGGTGCCTTGCGCAAGTAAAGAGGTATTGTCCCATGAAGAAGTTCCTGATGGTTGCCGTTGCTGCGGCCGCTCTGACTGCCACCCCTGCGATGGCTGGGAACAGCGTCCAGATTTCGCCCACCGCGACGGTTGCTTCGGTTTGCGAGCTAAGCGCGAACGTGCGGTCAATCGCAAACGGTGCCGGTGACACTCCGATCGGCTATGAGCCGACCACTCAGACCACCACTGTCACTGCCGCTTCAAGCGCAGTTAATCTTGGTGTCACGTCCAACCAACTGCTCGCTTCGCTTACCGTTCGCTGCAATACGGGCGCCGCGACCATGGCTGTCGCAACCCAGAACAACTTCCAGTTGCAGTCCGGCACCAGCGCGATCCCATATCTGCTTTCGACCACGGCGGCGGGTGCTGTGACTGACGCTAACGCGCCCTTCACCCAGAACATTCCAGGCACGGGCGTCGGCGCGCAACAGACGCGTCAGCTCAACTTCCGCCTCGCCTCCGCCGTGAACCCGCTGCTGCTGGCTCCGGGTAACTATTCGGACACCATCACGGTGACCGTCACCCCGAACACCTAAGTCTGGGTCGGTTCCCGAGGTGCGACGTGTTTGCTCCTCGGGACCGCCTTTAAAAGTGCGACGACCCGTTTGCCGTCGCTGCTCAGGATCACACCTCGAAAGCTGGCCCCCACCTCTTATCCTATGAAAAAGCTGCTCGCCCTCCTCTGCGCCTTTGCCGCTATCGGTTCGATACCCGCGACCGCCGATGATGGCGTTTCGGTGACCGTCACCGGCACCGTTGCTGAGCGGTGCGAGGTGAGCGCTTTCGTCCGGCAGGTGGCGGACAATAACAGCACTGCGATCGGGATCGGCTACGACGTCAACACCGGAACCTTCGGGCAGAATTTCGCGTCCAGCCAGGTGAATCTCGCCAGCACCGCGCCGCAGCGGATCGCCGATGTCACGGCCCGCTGCAACACGCCCTCGGCGACATTCCAGATGACGACCGACAACAATTTCCGGCTCCGCAATCCCGCTGGCAGCTCCAGCGACGTGATCCCGTTCCGGCTCAACCTGCTGGGGCCGGGCGGCGCAACCGGGATCGCCGCCGATTTCACCACCATAATCATGAATACCGGCCCCGGACCGACCCAGCAGCAGGTGCGCGGGTTACAGTTCGCTTTGCCGGCTGCGCCAAATCCAATCAACCTGGCGCCCGGCACCTATAACGACACCATCCGCATTACGATCACCCCCAATCCATGACCACGGCCCGATCAGCACAACGCGAGCGATCCACCCCGCAGCGGCAGCGTAGCGGCCTTTCTGTCGCCACTGTGCTGTTCGGACTGCCTCTGGCTTTCAGCACGCCGGTTCTGGCCGACGACACCGTCTCAATCATCGCCACCGCTGATGTTGCGCCGGTCTGCTTCTTTGACGGGCAGGTCTTCCCCACAGCTGGCATCACAACGGCCGGAGAGCCGATTGCGGGCGGGGAAAACGCAACAAGCCTCGTCAATCTTGCCGACAGCCGCGATCAGGCGATCGGAACATATCGGTACCGGTGTAACACTCTGGCGGCGGCGGTGACGATCACGACGCTCAACGATTTCAAGCTGGTAAATCCGACCGGCGGGCCGACGGCGCAGATACCATATCTGCTGAAGATTCCCGGGCTGCCGCAGCTTGCGGGAGGGTTTACCGTCACCACTGCCTATCTCGATGATACCGGCCCCGACGTGCCCGTTACGGAACGGGTGCTGCTGGTCGATGTTGGGACGCTCAACCTGTTTAACCTCGCGCCCGGTTTCTACACCGATCAGGTCGTCGTTACCATTCAGGCGACCCAATGACCCGCGCTCGCCTCGCCAGATGGGCAATCGCGCTTGTCGCCTGCGGATGGTCACTCGCGCCGCTCAGCGCGCAGGACGGGCTCGGTTACAGCCTTGCATCGCAGGTGCCCACGCTCTGCACCATCGCCGGCGATGTGTACGCTTCCTCGGGCGAGAGCGCGGCATCGTCGACTATCGCGGCCGGGGGATCAGCAACGGTGCGCGTCAACCTCAACCAGCCCGGCGCACAAGCCATCGGACGGATCGGAGTGAACTGCAACGGCGGCAGCGCGACCATCACTGTGGCGAGTGACAACGGTTTTCGCCTGATGACAGGCGCGGGCGGGCCCAACCGCGAAATTCCTTTCACAGTAACGATTGCCGGAACCCCGGTTGCCAACGCCGCCACGCAGACGAGTTATGTCGAAGACCAGATCGGCAATAACGTCCGGCGCGAATTGTTCATCACGGTCGGCAATCTCAACTTCCTGTTGCTAGCCGCCGGTCAATACTCCGACACGCTGACACTGTCAGTCACTCCGAACAGCTGAGAGAGATTTATGAAGCTCATCCCGTTAATGGCAGCATTGGGTCTATGGGCAATGGCGATACTGGCATCGCCCGCCCGCGCCCACGAGGTGGAGCCGCTGATCATCGATCTGGCGCCTTCCGGCCGTGGAGCGACCGCCACGATGCGGGTGACCAATCGCGACGCTGTGCCCGTCGCGGTCGAAATCTATGCCGAGCGTCGCCTGATCGACGAATTCGGCAATGAAACGCGCAAACGGGCCGACGACGACTTTATCCTCGTTCCCGGTCAGATGCGCGTCGAACCGGGTCAGACCGGGACTTTCCGGGTCCGCTACATCGGCGAGCCGGTCGAGCGGTCGGTCGGTTACGCCGTCACGGTCGCGCAGCTCAAGCTCGAGAATGTCGAACAGACAGGTGTGCAAATCCTCGTCAACTTCGCCGCCTCGGTGCACGTCGTACCGCGCAATGCAAAGTCGAACATGACCGCCTCTGTCGCGGAGATCGTTACCGGTAGCGACGGCAAGCCGATGGTCAATTTCGTTCTCGCCAATGAAGGCAATCGGCATCAGGGGATGGCGGCTGGCAAGATCACGCTGACCAACGCGGCAGGCGCGGAATTTGTTCTCGAAGGCGACGCCTTGCGGGAGACGCTCAAGCACACTTTGATCCCGGCCCTCGCGAGTCGGCGGGTTTCGACGGCGCTACCCGAAGGCTGGTCGGCGGACGGGCTGGTGACCGTTTCCTTGAGCGTGCCGGGTGCTTCCTGAATGGCGTGGATCATGACCGCTCCAGGCCCGGCATTCGGATAACCGGGCCGAAAGGGGGGCGCGGAAATGCGTGGAAGACACAGGACATCCGGCCATCGCCGGGCGAAGGCGGGAGGTACGCGCCGATGGTGGGCGTTGAGCGAAGCCAGTTCGCTCGCGATCGGTCGTTGCGCAGTGATCAGCCTTTTACCTGGCAGCGCCATTCTGTTTGCCGCCGTCACGCCGACCGATGTGGTTGTAGCGGTTGAGCCGACCGAGGCCAGTCGCGTTGTTTTGCAGCCGCCACCGCAGGCGAACTCGGTGAGCTCAGACACGATGCCGCGTGCGGCGGAATCGCCCGCGAAACCAGTCGCTAAGGCACAAGGCGGTGGCGGTGAAGATTGGCGGATCGCCGCTGTTGCGCTGAACGGCCCGCGTCCATCGCCATCGTCCGTTGCGTCGGGCACGGCTGCGACGCGCGAGGAGACCGTTGCGGCCCAACCTGCACGACTAGCCCTTGGGCCCGAACCGGTGTCGGCATCTTTCGGCTCGGCGTTTGACATTGAGTCCCGGCTACCTGCGATGATCAATGCGCAGATGGCTGGGGCGCTCGATTTTCGCCAGACGCTTGAAGGTCTGCACATCCGATTGGGTTCGCTGCTCGACCTGCTGAAAGATCGCTTCAAAGCGAGCGAGATGGCGCGGCTCGGATGCGGGCCAGCGCTTGACGCGCATGTTCCGCTCAACGAACTGCATAAAGCGGGCATCCCGATCAGATATGATCCGATCCGTGAGGTGTTTGAGCTTAGTGATCCGGCCCTTGGCTATGGCGATAATGCTGCGCCCACTTCACCGGGTTCGGCCGCGATTGCCGCACCGGCGTGGACCTTTTCGGCAGAAGCGCCTGTTGAAACGCTCGCGGCAAGCGCCAGTGCCGCCCAGGACCTCGGCGCACCTGCCATTCTCCCCCGCGAACAGGAATTGCAGCTGCCCCTGCTGGTCGACAACAGCTACCGCGGCGATGTCAATGTCATCGTTGGAGCCGACAACCAGTTGCGGGTCAGACTGGACTCAGTCCTGACAGCTATCGGGCGGCTGCTGCGGCCCGAGGTGGTGGCACGGCTGAACGCTTTGCCGACCGTGAATGGTCTGGTGGTAGCGTCCGCGTTGGCCCCCGATCTCCGCCTCAGCCTCGACGAATCGACGATCGAAGTGATTGTGGAAATACCGTCTGACGCACGGCCGCTGGGCAGTGTCTCGCTCGCGGAAGACCGGTTCGCCAACCTTCAATATATCGAGCCGCAATCCTTTGCCATGGCGGTGGCACTCGATTTCGGCGGCGCCTATTCCTTTCGGCAGCCAACAGGGTTCCGCGGCGAAGCAGGCCGGATCGCGTCGTGGGTCAACCTCGGCGGCGTTGATGGCGTGTTTCTTGATGCCGAAGCCTTTTACGAGAGCGAAGGCGAATCGACTGTCCGTCGCGGCGACATCCGGCTCAGTATGGACGATCCGGATAAGGCGATCCGATATTCGGTCGGGGACATTCTCTATCTCACTCAGGGCTTTCAGGGCGCTCCGCGGATCGGCGGGATTGGCGCGCAAAGGCTTTATGAGGAACTCGATCCGCTGCGCATCATCCGTCCTCAGGGGCGAACGAACTTTACGCTGGACCGGTCTGCAACGGTCGAAGTCATCGTCAACGGCATTCCTTTTCGAACCATCCGGTTCGATCCGGGAACCTACAGCATTAACGACATTCCCTATGCCGAAGGAGGCAACAATGTCGAACTGCTGATCCGGGATGACAGCGGCGTCGAACGCCGGCTTGACTTCAGTGGCTATTCCAGCGCGAACCTCCTTGCCGAAGGGTTGACCGAATTCGGCATCGTGGCGGGCTTTGCCTCGCAATTCACGCCCGGCGGCATCAGCTATGACACAAGCGACCCGGTGGCATCGGGCTTCTACCGTGTCGGCGCCACTTCGAACCTCACATTGGGTGCCAATGCACAGGTTAGCCGCAATCTCGGTCAGATCGGCGGGGAACTGATCTATGCAGGGCCCGACCTGCTCGTTTCCGCGCGCGCGGCGTTCAGCCATCTAGAGAACCGCGGCTCGGGCTATTCCTGGGAAGTGAACACGCAGTTTCGCCCGCTGCGCGAGGGCGGCGTGAGCGGGTTTTTCCTCGAAGGCAATGCACGCTCGACCAGCCGCGACTTCGCCAGTCTCGGCATCATCGACCCACGCAACGATTTCAAGCTTGAGACGGCTGTGAGAAGCGGCTTCGCGATCGACCAAGACAGCAATGTGAGCCTCGGTTATTCGCGCCAATTCGCGCGCGACCCTGCGGTCGACATTTCGCGCTATTCGCTTACCGCTTCCCGTCGGTTCGGTAATCTCGCCGCGTTCGTCACTTTCGACCGGCGCCAAGTAGAAGGTCAGGAATCAGAGGACCGCTTCCTCGTCACGGTCTCGATGCCGCTTGGCAATCGCTCGACCTATGCTCGAGTGACCTATGACAGCGATCGGCAGGCCTTGCGGGCCGAGGTCCAGCGACTTCCGCGCGGGGCCGTAGGCGATCTGTCCGGATCGGTGGCGGTCGAAACAAAAGAGAACGGACAGGAAGTCCTCGGGCAGCTGCGATATCGCCACAACCGGTTCATCGCCGGGCTCGACAACATTGTCGTCTACAATGATGCACAGAGCGCGATAGCGACCGCCGTGACCCGCTACAGCGTAAGAACGGGTTTCGGCACTGCGGGCGGCAGAGTTCTCGTCTCGCCGACACTTGGCGAAGGAAGTTTCGTGGCGGTGGCAAAGGGCCGCGGCATCACAGAGGGCAAGGTGGTGCTGAACGATTCGCCAATCGGACCGCAGGCCGTGTCCGATGGTATCGGCCCGGCAGTTTTTGGCGGGATTCGTGGTTATGTCCCCACCCGAATTACGGCCGACGTGCTCACCGAAGAGGCAGGCTTCGAATCCGCATCGCAGACAGTGAACATCCTGCCCGGCGCGCGCACTGGCTACATCGTCACCGTTGGCGACGAAGCGACTGCGATCGTGGTGGCTACAGTCCGCAATCCGGACGGTAGCCCAGCAGCATTGCTCGCAGGCACGGTATCGCCGATCGACGGCTCAAGGGCGCCCATCGAAGCCTTTACAAATCGGTCGGGACGCATTGTCGCCGAAGCGCTTGTCGCAGGGGAATACAGCCTGGTGATCCCGGGAGTAGGGACAGCTGTCTTCACGCTTGCTGAAGATCAGGTGGGCATTGTGCAACTGGGCGAACTCATCTTGCAGGCGCAGGATGACAACGGAGGCGCAAAATGATTCTACGCAATCTGGTGGCACTTGCCTGCCTGACTTTGGCTGCCACGCCGCTTCACGCGCGCTGCGAGGCCGTGTTCGAAACGCTGACCGAAACATCGGGCGCGGTTGACCTCGATCCGTTCGACCCGTCCCCCTATGAACGCACGCTGCGGATCACCCTGCGCAACACCGGAACCGATCCGTGCCGTATCGGTCTTAGCGCAACCGACCGGACCCTCGGCACCCGCGTGCTCACAAACACGCAGGTCCCCTACGAACTCATCTGGAATAACGTACCAATTCCGAACTTCGACACGCCAGTACCGGGCCGCGAACTGGCGCTCGGGAACGGCCAAGTTACCGAAATCTACATTTCCGTGCAGGTGCGCCGTCCGGTCCAAGCACAGCCACTGCCGACCGAAGCGGTGTTTACCCTGCGGCTGCACGATCTCGACAATGGCAATGACGTCATCAGCCAGCAAGACGCCCGGCTCGCGGCGAACATCGTCGCAATCGCGCAGGTCAACATCGCCGGTTCATCCTCCAGTTTCGGCAGCACCTACGGGATCGACACGGTCGATTTCGGCAATCTGGAGGCAGGCAAGCAACAGAGCGTGTTCGTGCAGCTGCGCGGCAATGCGCCGATGCGGATGACTGTTCAGTCGGCGAATTCCGGACTTTTGCGGCATGAGGTCATAAGAAGCGCCCCAGGGATCCCCTACAGCGTGCAACTTCTCGGGCAGACTTTCATGCCGTCGACCCTGCGTAGGTTCAACGGACTGCTCTCAACCGGGCTTTATGGTATCAACATGCCGATGACGCTGACTATCATCGAGCTCGGCGATGTCCCTGCGGGTCAATACAGCGACGTGCTCACGATCAGCGTCCAACCCGAATGAGTGTTGCCGGCCGGCTCAGAACGGTGAGATTTCGACCACTATTTGGGCGCCGGGATCGCTCGATTCCAGCGGCATGTCGGCGAAATCGATTTCGAGCACAGAGACGGGCGAAAAATATGCGGGTCGAAGGAACCGAAATGAGCCCTGCTCGCGCAAACCACGTTCGCCGTTAAGCTGCGCAGCGCGGGCGTTGTCGGGGTCGACAAGGGTGACACGCACGACGTGGTCGGCGTTACAGGTGCCCGCCAAGGCTGCACGCAATCCGCTAGCCGTGGTCTGCGACTGCAAGACAGCACCTGTCGAGCAGGTCACCGGAACCTCGGCAACGAGGTTGATCCGGATGCTGGTCGGCTCGGCAGCGACCAGTGACATACTTGACGCGACTACCAATCCGACTGAACCGATCATGCTGCGCACTCCTTCGCGCTATGAATAGGAGCAGCAGCGTCAAATTAACGTTTACGAATAAGGTTAGCCGCCGTCTACTACTTTGCTAAAAGGGGGCTCGCGGAACCCGACCGGGCGAGCTTGCCGGTCTTGGTGCCGGGAGAGGCATTGTAGAAGGTCATTGGAAAACGGTGCCGGCTACAAGATTCGAACTCGTGACCCCCTGATTACAAAATGTCCTAAGCATCTAATTATATGGCGTTAATTGGCATCATATAGCTTCTTAGGGAATGTAAATCCGAGCTTTCGGCGCAATCATTTCGAAGCACATCGTGTCATGTCCAAGCAGGTAAGTTCAGACGCCCGATACCCCCTTGGTACCCACACGAAAGATCGCAGGATTTCTGGGTATCAGGTTGTGGGGCGAACTTAGTCAGCAGACAGCAGTCGACGATGACTGAGTGATTCATAACATCGCAAGGCGAGGGTGTCAGGTTCAAGCTGGTCGAAACGGCTGCAGCGTGGTGGGGCCGGGCTGCTTCATAGAATGATCGAGTTTTCCATCCAATTAAGCAACCTGCGGACAGAACCAGAAGACAAAAGCGCAGTATGCTACTTGAACATAATTTAATCTGAGGTGTCCGCCACCATTTAGAAATCGGAGGTTATGAAATGGCGAACAAATTCGTGAAATTAGGCGATATCAGAGGAATGCCAATACAAAATATCATCAAAAAAGTTGGACAACCGACTTCGATATCTTCGACTGGTACCGGCCTACTATACCAGTGGATGAAAACGAGTATTTTCTTTGGATCTTACCATTATGCCATTGCCGTGGATGCAGGCGGATGTGCAACTGGCTATACCCATCAGTTCACTCGATAGCGGACATAGACGGGTGAAAGAACCATATTGAACCAAAAATGACGAAAGCTGTTGACATAGAACTAAACGGGGCATAGTTCGATTCTCAAGGAGAACGACAATGCCCTCGATGATCACAATCCCACTTCCGGAAGTTCAAAATTTCAGCGCAGGCTTCCAAAAGGAACTGCTGGAGTACGTCACTCGCTCTTTTGCGATCACTGACGACAATCGCGTCAGCGATGACGCTGCCAACGCAACCTCGCTCAGCGTCACTCAAGCGCGAGCCTATTTGAACAACTGTTCGGATGCGACGGTCGAGATCCTGAAGGCGATTGTTGACAGTGAAGGTGGTCTTCTGATGTCCGACATCTCAAAGCTCACTGGCAAGTCAAGCATGCAGCTGCGCGGCGCTTTGGGTGGCATCACCAAACGAACACGGACGATCTGCGGCGACCCACAGGCTTCGTTGATTGAGTGGGCTAAGACTAGCAGCGGAGATTGGATTGGTCGGGTCACCACGACCACCGCTGCCTCGTTCCGTGTAGCGTTGGCGGAAAGGACATAATGATGGCGATGGCGTCAAATAGAATATCGGTGCCCTATCGCCGCATGAAAATCGTTGCGAGGAAGTTGGCGAACCAATGGGAAGCCCGTGCCTTCGATCAAAAGGCCCCAGCATCGCCAATTCGTTTTGGACCTACGTCAGATGATGCGATCCTTGCGGTGAAGTCGGACCTAGACCGCGACGCCTTGAAAGAGCGAAGCGAACGGAGGGAGGACGGCTTCCCAACCGTTGAGTTGGTCAAGAAGGCCTTTGCAAGAATTCGCCCAAGCGACGGACAGTTGGCCATGTTGGCAGCGCATCTCAACGCCCCCGGCTACGTCCTGACGGCCACTGAGTTAGCATCCGCGGCGGGGAAGAATGGCTATGAGTATGCGAATCTTCAGTACGGGCGTCTTGCACGAGACCTTGCGGAGGAATTGGAATTCACGCCATCCGAAAGCTACTCGGCAAGCGGCCAGCCTATTTGGACTTACACGCTTGCTACGGGAGTGTCTGACGACGGTCCGGTCGAACCTTCAGATGAATACGTCGAATGGCGCTGGAAACTGCGCCCCCAGCTCGTGGACGCCCTTACAGACCTCGGCATTCGGTAGTTCATGTAAGTGGACGAACAGAACCAAGGGACAAGCACGTGAAGAAATGGCTGGCACTCGACGCCTTTGAACATCTCGGCGCCCACTCAGGTGATCGCTACGCTTGGTCGGCACAAAGCGCCGATGGCTCGGTGACGGTTGTCACACTGTGGGAAGATGAGATTGACGACGACGGCCGGTTCGTTCGTGCCGACTTCTTCGACCATCCGAAACTCGAAGTTTGGGTAAAGCAGAAGAGAAACGCGACCCGCAAGCGCCATTTGCAGCATGTTTGGGAGGGTGACCGTCAATTTCGGGTCGTCATGCTCCGCGCCGATGATGTGGACGCCTCCCCGCGATCAGCGGCCATGCGTTGGCCCGAGGACCATTTGACTATGACCTTACTCGAGTATGACCCACAGACTGGGGCATTTCGAGCCGAGGGAACGCGAACTGGTCTTGGCGGCCCAGATGCAGACCGGGGTTGGACGGAAGCCGAGCTTTCGGCTTGTGTTCGGGCCTATCGTGAACTCTGGCTCGCCCAGCAAGCCGGGATAAAGATGAACAAAAGTGCTCTTCGCCGAAAAGTTGTCGAGGTTCACCTGTCGGCACGCGGCGCGGGCGCTTACGAGTTTCGGATGCAGAACATCTCGGCGGTAATGGAAGAACTCGGCCTTCCAATAGTGCAGGGGTACCTTCCACGGAAAAATGTCGGCGCACCGAAAGCCACAATAATTGAACTTATCAATCGCGAGTGGGACCGGGAAGGCGCGCTGGAAGCGCCCACAGCCGATCCCGAAAAACTGGAAACTCGTGTGCTGTCAGCGTTGCAAAGGCTCAGCAACGCAGAACCCCCACCGCCAGGTTCGAAGAGCGTTACGAAAGTCGCCGGATCCTCAAGTCAGTTCGTCCGCGATCCGAATGTTATCGCTTGGACCCTCAAAGCGGCAAACGGCGTTTGCGAGGCCTGTGATCAGCTTGCGCCGTTTAAGAAGGAAGGTGGCGTTTCATACCTTGAAGTTCACCATATGCGGCCACTCTTTCAAGGTGGGCCAGACACCACTGACAACACCATTGCCGCATGTCCCAACTGCCATCGCCGCCTTCATCATGCAGGAGACCGGGATACCTATCGGCGGACAGTGATTGCGTCGGTAGTCCGGCTTGTAGATCACCCAAAACGCAAACTCGACATGTAATCGAATGAGTCTTCAAAATTTAGAAACGTTTTGACCCACCTGGTCCAAGGCGAGGGCTGACAATTCGATCCAGCTGACCCCCGGTCGTTGGTCAACCGATTATATTGCGTCATCCTAAACCGTTCTGAAGCATAAGGTCCGGAAGCAAAGAAAACCTTTGAGATGAGGCAGTTTCGTATCCTTTGGATTAGGCTTGCTAACTTAGCCGGTGAAACCAGCCGCCAAGTCTGAAAAAGGCGCAAAACTTCAGACTCAAGTGGTCCGAGGTTGGCTAACACTGCACTTGGCGTCGGTTTCTTACAGCAAGCGTTCACATTCTCGGGAGAGCACGTCAGGCGTTAGTAAGCGTCATACTGGAAGTCGTCTAATTCCATGTCACTTATACCGGCTATGAGGCAATCACGGTCAAGATCGGAAATCGGGTGTTTGGCATAGGGGTTAAGGTATAGCGCATGGTTTCGTGGTTTAGTCGTCGGCTTCTGCCGGGCATCGACGAACATGATGCCGGACAGGAGCTTGGATGCTGTCGCTCGTGTCACGCCAAGCACCTTGGTGCGGTCCGAACGGAACTGCATGAACGTCCGGCGCGCAAAGCTCCGCATGAATTGCTTTGTGTTGTATGATTGGCTTGTCGAAAGCCGTAATCCACCCAGCCACGGGTGGATTACGAACACAAGAATAAATGGCTTGCGACGGACGAATTGCTTGGCGAATTTGAACGCATAGTCGGCATGATTCTTCGCCAGTTCGTATGGGTTGGCGGTGTTGATGACAAGCTGAACGGGCTGGTTTGCTTCCAGTCTTATCTCGAGAGCCCCTCGAATCGCCTTGCGTAGTTTCGCCAGCTCTGCACATAACGCCGTGAAATCCTTGCTCAGCAGGTGCGACATTTCGGTTACGCTGACATCCACGCTGCCGCCGATTGCCACGAAGTCGGACGGGAACTGTTGCGATAGCTTTCTAGATAGTTCCTTCGCGAGATACTCGTGCAGTCCGAACGCTTTCACATCGAAGTAGACTGGGTTGCCGATTTGCAAGACGCCATCCAGATCGGATCCATTAGAATTGAGGATAGCCGTTCCCCGCATCGGGACCTGCATCTCGAACGGGATGGCGGCATCGAGGAGTAGGCCGTATGCGGCGAGCTCGGAGAAGGTGCCGTATGTATTACGGCTGGTTAGGTCGCTCAGCAGTTTCCCGATTTGCGGAAGTGCTACACCTTGGTTCCTCATCTCGTCGACCCATCGCGCGATCGACTTGTTGTGGTCTGGGCACCCGCTCAGGTTGTAAGCGACGGCGTTTAGCGCCTGGTTTTTGCCAGTATCCCAATAATCCTCGTCGGCAGGCATCGGCAGCTCAGCGACGACCGTGCTGAGCTTGGCTAGGTCGTTCCACCATTCGTGTCGTGTCTTTGCCATCCGATCCCTCATTCATCTTCGTGCGCCGATACAAGGATCGAACAATGCCTCCTGGACATTCTGTGTCAATGACCTGACCGCTCATCGTAATGGCGGGCAACGGCAACGGCCTTAGCCGAACCATTAATTCGCCTGACTATACGACGCGACCATCAACCTGCGCGACATCAGTTTACTTCATAAAGGTCCTTATAGGATTTTATGATCGATTCTCTAAATAACTCAAAACATGGATAAACCGTCTTCTCAATCGATGTTATGGCAAGAACCCATGTCGCCCCTTGAGCAACCTGCTCTGTGAATATTGCTCCGTGCTCAACATCAATTACAGATCTCGTTAATTTCCCACATTTTATTGATTTCTTCATCTGAGATTCCATGGGATCGAGATAAATGTCGACTATATTTATAAATGTTTTGATACAATTTTGAAGAAATTCACTCTGTATTTTCATTAATAAATCGTGATTAATATTCTGCTCGAAGTCTAAGTCGTAGATGCTTAAGATATATTTTGAAAAATCGTCTTCGCTCATTTCAGGCTTGCCATCTGGCAATAATCTCTCAATATCAACGACGCTATTGCTGCCTTTAATCAAATCTTCCAAATGAATTTCAAGCGAGCTTTCGAATAAATCTGCAATCTTTACTGAAATAACGCGGCGGCCATTTGAAGCCTTTATTTCAATGGTGGCAACAGCAAAAATGCCTAACAGCTTCTTGGAGCCAAGTATGTTTGCTCCCTGCACCCAGTCCCCGCACAAATCAAAGAGCTGGCGAGCGATGAATTCTGCATCGCGCCCTTCGGCAATGAGGCCTGGATCGGCAAATTTACTCGGTAGCCCAGCGGCACTTTTCTGGTCCGCAACGACGGAAACGCCAGATGATTTCGGGGATGGCGAAGTCGCAAGACGCGCCTTGTGAACCTGCTCGACGAGTTGGATGCATGCAGACAATTCGCTATCTGGATCGTCCAGCCAGAGCTGGTGAATAGCATCGAGAAGTTGACCCTTGCTTATTGAGCCATCATACGCCTTGCGGCGCCAGCTCTCCTGGCACTGATTCCGCAGCAATTTCAGAATATCCTCGCCAACTTCTGCCAAGGTGGTCCCTCTATACGGGGATCCTGGTTTGAAGTTAAGCCAATCACCCTTGTAATCTTTGTCTAGGTCAAGAGCGGTCCATAGCTCATCGACCTTACGATGCTTCCTTGGTTGACCTAGGAATGGAGTACTCCGGCCAAACTCGACCTTGCATCCACGCCGACCGAGCGCGCGGAGATAGGCTTTGATACTCTCTTCTGCTGTCATGCCGCCCCCTCGCAACGCATACCAAAGCCTACTCATAGGGCTCCGATCGGTGATAGTTAACATTTCGGAAGTTTTCGGAAAGAGAAAGATAGGGTTCGTGATCTTTCCATCATCGAAACCTTGCCGATGCGTTGGGAACTGGCCTGCGGTACCTCGTCCTCTGCCAAGGCAATCAGTGCCGAGGCATCAACCCTCCGCGATGTTGATGCGGAGCTTTTCGAGGAAGCACACTATGATTAAAATCTCCACCTTCGCAGCAATGGGACTGGCCTTGCTCGCCGTCCCAGCTGCAGCCCAGAGCCAGTCCAACTCTCCGGCAGCCCAGCAGGCAGACAAAGCCGCTCGAACAGCCATTCGCACCATCTACGGTGGAACAGGTTACATCGTATGCCGAGCACGGTGTGCTGCTCCTGCGGCACGGGCAGGTGAGGCGATTTACTCGGGGGCCCAAAAGGCGTCGCGTGCGGGTGCCGAACGTATCCAGCGTGTTGGCCGTCGCCTTCGCAAGCGGGATGATCGCTGATGCGACGCGCTTTTACGCTTCTGGCCGTGATTGCGACGGTGACCGGAGTCGCATGTGCGACTCCGGCATTCGCCCGCTCCGGGCCACAGAGCCGCAATATCCCGTGCGAAGACCCGCCGCCGACCGCAGATGTCGTCAGCACCAGGCAGGGAGGAGTCAATCTGCAACTTCCTGGCTTCGGGCTCGGGGCGGATCGCTCCCGAGGTACCTCCCGCACTGACGTCATCATCAATGCGGAAGGAACGGAAGGTTGGTTCGATCTCGACCTCTATGCCAAGGCTTGTCATGCCATCGTGCAGACGTGGCCCAACGACCCGATCAAGCAACTCGAGAAGATGTTTGAAGTTCGAGACCGGCTACGATCGTCCGCGACTCCGGCTGCGACACCCGAACGTGAATTTGCCATTAGTGATGCCGAGGCCAAGGAGTTATTGTGGGCCTCTTTTGCATCCACTGCGAATGCCCCGCCTGCAACTGCGGCTCCGGCTCGAGCCAACGCCCCACGGCCAAGGCCTTCTTCGCCGTCCAACATCTTCGATGTGAGTGCCAAAGAGAGCGACGACCAAGCAGTCCCAGCGCACATTGCGAATAGTCCGTTATTCAACCCCATGTTCGAGGTGGCACAGCAAGGCAAGCGCAGTCAGCCTTCTTCGCCGCCCATCACCTTCGATGTGAGTGCCAAAGAGAGCGACGACCAAGCAGTCCCAGCGCACATTGCGAATAGTCCGTTATTCAACCCCATGTTCGAGGTGGCACAGCAAGGCAAGCGCAGTCAGCCTTCTTCGCCGCCCATCACCTTCAATGTAAGCGCCACTCGGAGCGACGACCAAGCAATGCCAGTGCATATTTACAATAACCCATTATTCAACCCCATGTTCGAGGTGGCACAGCAAGGCAAGCGCAGTCGGCAACAGGCCTCAGCGCAAAGAACCTCTCGACCATAACATGCCCTGACACCGACTGAACCAGTTTACTTGAATATTCCTGCCTTCGGCAAAAGGCCCAGGCCGTCAGTCATAGCCAAAACGCAGCAAGCGCGGCTGCCTTGAGGCTAAGACTAGCAGCGGAGATTGGATTGGTCGGGTCACTTCTTAGGGAATGCAAATCCGAGCTTTCGGCGCCATCATTTCGAAGCACATCGTGTCATGTCCAAGCAGGTAAGTTCGGACGCCCGATACCCCCTTGGTACCCACACGAAAGGCCGATAAATTTTCGGGCACCAGATGCTCGGAAAACTATTGCTGCATCGGGCCTGATAGGCAAAGATGATGTCTCGGCTCGTCTTAATGGGGCTTTCTAAAATTCGCATTGAGGGTCATGCGCCATGGTTGTGAATGCCGTTGGGCTGAAAGTGTGTGTAGCAACAGCTTTCGGATGCATTTTCCTTATTTCCTGTGGTCCATCTGACGAGACTGATGGCAATCCTAAGAAATTGACTCTTGTAAATTCGAATATCGTATCGAGTGAAATTTCGTTGAAACAGGAGTTACTATCCGAATATAACGGGATGAAATCACAATTCATCCATACACTTAAAGAAGATGGTGACCAGTCAAATCAGATTGGACGAGATGGGCGCATATGGGTGGTGGTGTGTGACTCAAGCGCACCCTTTGTTTCCTTCTTTTCGTCTATCGGCGGGCACGATCTTGTCTGGCTGGCCAACGTATTCGCGCGAACTGAGTACGCACTGACACCAGAAGGTGGGAAAATAGCACCTGAACTTCAAGAGAAAATTAAGAATTCGGAAGCTCTACTATTTAATAAATTTTTTGAATCTATCGAAGAAACGCTAAAAAAAGATAGAAATTATCTAAGGAACAACATCGAATACTCAAGTCATTTTTTGCTACCAAATTATGATTCGAATGTAGAGCAAATTTTAGACGAGTATAGTTCTTTTGCGCTACAGGAATTGGATAGGCTGAAGCAGAACTTAAACAAGGGACCTCTTCCATCTGGAGTTAGCGGCTTCTCACTCGCCCTCGAGTGCGGGGGAAGTGGGTTTGCCGAATTTGACATAACCGCAAGACCGAAGCCAACCTCGCTTAGCCTCATCGGAGTATGGGGGGCGTCGGTTTGCCGCGCTCAAGGCCGCGAACTTTTTGACTTTCAAGCGTGCAACGGTTGGCGACGGATCGCTGTGCCAACCACGGAAGTAGTAGGCTCTTATTATTATGTGGTGAATTGGAGCGATGGAACTCGCGAAACCGGAGAAATTCAATTTGAGGGTAGAAGGGAGGGTCTTTATAAGGTCGAAATCTCTCCAGAAGGTGTGCGGTATAGTCGATCCGATAAAGGGCGGGATTGATCATGGACACCGAGATGAAGGGTTTTGACCGCGCAAGCATCCCTACAATATTGATCCCAGTTATCTTTCCATTTGCATTAGGAAAGGTTTTTGGGTTTGAGCCACCATGGCCAGATGAGCCGGGATATATAGCGGGCTTCCTTGATGGACTTATTATATTTATTTGTTTTTCAACACCAATAATTCAAAAATATAAATTGAGATTAAGGCAGGTTATTGCACTTTTTGTTTGCATAATTTCCATGTTGACTTATTTTTTTCTATTTGCCTTTTTTGTATACGAAGAGCCAACGACGGGCTCAAAAATTGTCAGTGGTTATGCCTGTACCGCTGAAGCACAATATTTGATATCGGCTGGTGAGATTTCAGGTGAATGCCCGTTTTTGCCAAGCACAGCTTTAGAAAGTGCGGCGTATAAACCCGAAGCGATTTGGACGTCATCCTCCATTAGGGTTGTGCAGCTGACATTTCTGATCGTATGGACCTTATTTTTTGCGTCGGCTACCTATGGTACCGCTATAAGTTACGCACACTCACAACGGAAAGTTCGAGGGCGTAGTAATAATTGACCAACCCTTTTGGATCGTTCGCTTGATGCCTAAGCATGCTGTGATAATGTTCCAGTCGGATGCTCCGCTTAACGTAATCGAATGCCTCTCTAAAACCTAGAATCGGTGTTGCGCGACATGGTCGGACATAGGGGCAAGTAAGTCGAACCGATCGACCCCCGGTCGTCGGCAAGCCTATCATATCGCGTCATGCTGAACTTTCCTGATGCATTAGCTGCTGGTGCAAAGAAAACCTTTGAGATCAGAAGGTTTTCATGTTCATTAGAATGCCATTCGAAGGGATGGTACATGCAACAGGCACTTACATCGAAGTCACTCGACGCACTGAAGCCTCAGGCGAAGCGCTACGAGGTTCACGACATCTACTGTCCCGGCATGAGCGTGCGAGTGTCGGCAACAGGACAGAAAATTTTCAGCGTGAAGTTTCGGTACGGACTTGCGCAGAAGCGCATGAAGCTCGGCACCTACCCGCGTATTTCATTGGCTACGGCACGCGAAAAAGCACTCGACGTCATGCGTCAGGTTGATGAGGGGATTGATCCCACCAAGCGCAGGCGCAGAGTTGATATGAAGGTCGAAACAGTGTGTAGCGAGTTTATCCGCTGACGTGCTCCCCTGAAATGTGACCGCTTTTTGGTAGAGTCTGACGCAAGGAGTCGGACGATATGAAGCGAAGCAGGTTCAACGAAGAGCAGATCATTGCGATCTTGAAGGAGCAGGAAGCTGGGATGGCGACGGCGGAGGTCTGCCGCCGTCACGGGATCAGCTCGGCGACATTCTACAAGTGGAAGTCGAAGTTCGGCGGTCTGGATGTGTCCGAAGCCCGGCGACTGCGGTCGCTCGAGGAGGAGAACTCCCGGCTGAAGAAGCTGCTGGCCGAGGCCATGCTGGACAATGCCGTGTTGAAGGATCTGGCATCAAAAAAATGGTAACGCCCGGCGCTAAGCGGGAAGCCGTCGCCCATGCCCGGGAGCATCACGGGGTGAGCGAGCGTCGGGCGTGTGCATTGGTTGGTGTGAGCCGCAGGGTGATCCGTTACGAGCCGACAAGGCCGGATGACGGGGCTCTGCGGCAAAGGTTGCGCGAGCTGGCGGCGGAGCGTCGCCGGTTCGGCTATCGCCGCCTGGGCTATCTGCTGGCGCGGGAGGGCATCACACCCAACCACAAGAAGCTGCTGCGCATCTATCGCGAGGAAGGACTGCGCGTGCGGCGCCGTGGCGGGCGCAAGAGGGCGTTGGGCACGCGCAGACCGATGGTGCTGCCCGATGGTCCGAACCAGCGTTGGTCGCTCGACTTCGTCTCTGACAGCCTGATCTGCGGTAGGCGCTTCCGCATCCTGTGCGTGGTCGATGACTACACGCGGGAGTGCTTGGCGCTGGTGGCCGATACGTCCCTGTCCGGGGCTCGAGTTGCCCGGGAACTGACCAGCTTGATGGGCAGCCGCGGCAAGCCGCACACGGTGGTCAGCGACAACGGCACCGAACTGACCTCGTCGGCGATCCTGCGCTGGTCGCAGGAGCGGCGGGTCGAGTGGCACTACATCGCGCCGGGCAAGCCGATGCAGAACGGCTTCGTGGAGAGCTTCAATGGCCGCCTGCGGGATGAATGCCTCAACGAGACCCTGTTCACCTCGCTGGCCCATGCCCGGTTCGTGCTCGCTGCCTGGCGGCACGATTACAACACGGTCAGGCCACACTCCAAACTGGGCGGCAAGACCCCCGCCGAGATCGCCGGCCAACGTGTCTGGGGGCATGCCCCCAGACACGTTGCCAACCCATCAAACAACCATCATGAAGGAGCGAGACTCTACCTCTGAATGGTAACAATCAGGGGAGCACGTCAGCGAGTTTGTTAGCGCTTTCGGTCAGCGCGACATTCGCGATATTACCCGCTTTGACGTGCTTGAAGTCATGGATGCCGCTGTCGCGAGAGGGGCAGCCTATCAGGCCAACAGAATTCTCGCCCACGTTCGAAAGCTCCTGAACTGGTGCCTCGAACGCGGCATTGTCGACGCGAACCCAATCGTCGGCTTAAAAGCGCCGACGAAAGAGACGTCGCGCGACCGTGTGTTAGATGACGATGAGATAGTCCGTTTGCTTCGGGCCTGCCGAAACGAAGCTTATCCTTTCCGCCAATTCGTCCCAGTGCTGTTGGCAACCGCCCAGCGTCGCAGTGAAGTGGCGGCAATGCGTTGGAGCGAAATCGACTTCGAAACGAAGCAGTGGGTAATCCCCGCCGAACGATGCAAGAATGGAAAAGCGCATGTGGTTCCGCTCAGTGCGTTTGCGCTCGCTATCCTCAGCGATGTTCCACGCTTCCTCGACAGCGATTACGTTTTTACTACGACGCGGAAATCACCCATTGGCGGGTTCTCAAAGCTGCTCCGTCGCCTGTCCCAAACATCCGAAACGTTCGATTGGCGTCTTCATGACCTGCGGCGAACCGCCGCGTCCAACATGGCTCGTACGGGCGTCGCTCCTCATGTCGTGGAAAAAGTTTTGAACCATGTCTCCGGCACGATTTCCGGTGTGGCAGCGGTCTATAACCGCTATGGGTACGATGACGAGAAGCGCGAAGCCTTGGACAAATGGGGACGACTGCTTGAAGGACACAGCGAACGAGCCGGGTGGACTGTTCGATGATGCTGCAATGGCTGAGATTGCCAAGTTGGCGAGGACCGACGACGATCAAGACGCTATCACCATTCTGCAAGCCAAACTTCAAAAGGTCGGCGAGGAATATCGCCGGATCATTTCAATCACACCCAGTAGCTTGCGGGGCGCACCCTCGACACATACACTGTCTCAAAGATTGGATTGGGTAGATGCGCAGGTATTGAATCCGATCGAACGATTGCTCGAAGCGCTTGACCCCGAGAATCGGCATCTGCTTTCGTTGTGGCCGGAAGAGCCTGACCCCGAACTGATCCCTGACTACGACGACATTGCTGAGGGATTGCGGAGCATGAAGCTTCTTGGCCAGAATCTCGCGATCATTCTCGCGAAGTACCGCTACCACGATCTGCAGCCGGGACCCATGATCCGGTACAACATCGTCGCTGCCATCGCGGCTGTGCTGGACGAAAATCTCCCTACACTTCGAGCAAGCCGAGGGACATTCGATCCGAACACCAAGCGATTCCATGGACCTTACCCGGAGGTAATGCGCCGTATTTTCCAAGAGATTACAGGCACCTATGAGCAATTGGATGCATTGATCAAGGAGCAAGTCGACGAACGCCGCAGGTAAATGAAATTGCCACCAGGTTGCACGGTAACGCTTTCATTTGCCTCTGTAGAATCTCTTGGCGCCATGGTCCTAATAATTCGCCGTCAATAACGACGACGAAAGGTTACGATCATGACGGCACTAAATTCAAATAAGATCCTATTGACGCGGGACGACCTCCCGCGCCTCGGCATTACCCTGTCGCCCTCAACTTTGCTTCGGCTTGAAGCCCACGGCCAATTTCCCAAGCGCCTGCGCCTTGGGGATCGATCGGTCGCATGGCTGGCGCATGAGGTTCTGGCGCATGTTGAAACGCTAGCATCTGCGCGGGAGGCGGCGTGATGGTTCCCTTCCAATATCGCCCACTCGCTCTGGGTCGCTGGAATCACACAGCTGTTCGGGTTGCTACCAGGTTTCTGACGACACTTTGGGACTATGAATCTGACGCCTATACGTTTTTGATGACCCGAGGCGCTGCCGGTTGGAACACGCACTCGGTCAATGGTGACCGTGCGCCTGAGATTGCCGAGATCCTTGAGCAGTTCTCTCCAGAGCAGCACGATGTCTACTTCTGTCCCTATGCCTTTAGCAGGCCAGAGCGTCGTAAGGAATTCGCGCTGCCGACAAAGTATGCTCATTGCGACATCGATGACGCTGATCCAAACGGCTATAGTCCGAAAGCCAACATTCTTTGGCGCACATCACCCGGTCGGCATCAGGGCATTTGGATTTGGAACGATACAGCGCCCGGCCTTATCGCTGAGCAGTATTCGAAGAACCTTGTATACCGATGCGGGGGTGACCTTGGCGGTTGGTCCGTCACGAAACTCCTTCGCCTTCCGGGCACTATAAATCACAAGCCGGACTACGATAACCCCTTCGTCAAGCTGGTAGCTTTGAATAGCGAACCTCAAGCTTTGCCGCCGGTTCTATCGAAGCATGTCTCGATGAAGGCACTGCCCGAAGTTGTTTCCGTGAACCTGGATGGGGTTTCCGCGAACGATGTCATGAGAAAATATCGGCGTGCGGTCGGTCTTTCAGCGAGAACGCTGATGACCGCGAAACGGATGATGATGGCAGATCGATCAAAGGCGATTTTCATGATCATATCCGGACTCGTCCAAGCTAAGGCAACCGATTCCGAAATCGCAGCGGTGCTTTTGGTCAATGTTTATTTTCTCGATAAGCATGGCCCGGACATTGATGTAGCAGAGCAAGAAATCGCTCGCGTTCGTGCAAAGCTGGAGGCGGGACAATGAGTGGGCAAAGCAGCCGTCGGCGTTTGCGGCTCAAAGATTCTGGGCGGACGCGCGAACTTGTGGCCTCTGTCTCCGCTTGGGGCGCTCGAGGTATGAGCAGGGATCAAGCGCAAAACATGGCGATCGTGCTTGATGAACAAGTCAACGCACCGCCACTTGATGACGAAGATTTCAGGAAAGCGTTCCAAGAAGCTTGGAAGATTGTGAAGGCTGATAGCAATGAGGAATATTTTGCGAACCTTCACGAAGTTGAATGCAAAACTCCCGAATTTTTGGTCGATCCGTTTATACCGCTTGGTGCGTTGACGATGCTCGATGGTCACCCCGGCCAAGGTAAATCGTTGGTGACCACACAATTGGCAGCGGCAGTCTCAAGTGGTGGCCAGTTTGCTGGAAGGCATAACGTGCGGAAGGGGCGTGTTCTTTTTATGGCACCCGAGGACGATGCTGATCGCGTCCTTCGGCCACGCCTTGAGGCGCATGGGGCCAAACTCAATGGCATCCGATTCATGGCCACCCCTCACTGCCTCGATGAGTATGGACGCGAGCTGCTTAGAAAAGAGCTGACTGATTATCCGGCACAGCTAGTGGTGATTGATCCTTTACCTCCCTTTTTAGCGCCAGACACAAACTCCTACAAAGCGACGGAAGTTAGAGGATTTATGCAACCGCTTGCTCTGCTTGCCCGTGAATTGAACATCGCCATCCTAATTGTGCGGCACTTACGGAAAGGGAGTGGTGATCTCGCGATTGAGGCGGGTCAGGGTTCAATGGACTTCATCGCGGCTGTGCGGTCAGGCCTCATAGTCTTTCCACATCCAGTAGACCCAAGCACAAGGGTCTTAGCGCACCCCAAGGCCAATTGGTCAGCGACAGGGCCATCACTGACATTTGAAATCTGCCCAAGCCCTAGCGGCTCTGTGCCGACGATTAAGTGGCTCGCCGAACTCGACGAAACAGCCGATCAAATCAGACAAGGCTCGGAAAAGCTGAAGGTTGATGAAATGGCGGCGGCTCGAATTACTGCACTTCTCACACCACTTCCGATGAAGGCGCGGGATGCGATTAATCGTCTTCTATCTGAGGGGTACAGTGATCGAACCATCGATAGGGCAAAAAAGATTGCGGGCGTTATTTCCGGCAAGGGACCGGGCGCGGAGTGGAAATTAAAATGAGCGAATGAGCGCCAAACATTTGTATATATGTGCTTGGCGCTCATTTGTGATCACGGTTGAGGTGCAAGAGCCTTTTGCGCTTCTGCTAATGCCTTTGATCCCTGTGCCCATTGCCAAGGTTGGCGAGCGGAATGTTCCTTGCCTAGGTTCGGGTACTGCTTCGTTTGCTTGGCCGCGAGGCGAAGCAGCATCCGGGCATCGCGTGGCGAAACCCCAGCCTCGTGGGCAAGCTGCTCGAGCGTGATCACATCGGGCGCGCCATTGTCGGCTTGCTCAGTGTTGATCTTGGACTGCGCCTTGGCGCCAAGGTCGGTAGAGGTATTGGTCATGTCGTTCTCTCCTTGGTTGTTGGAACGACCGACCCATTAAGACGGGTTCGGAGAGGCTGTCAGGCAAAATCCCAGGAAGCCTGAGATTTCTCTTCAAATCATTCGGGTAGTATTGTGATCATGAAACCTCCGTCATCACTTATCGACATCCCGATCAAATTAGCTGTCGTTGCGTGGCAACCTCGATGCTGTCCGCGTGCTCCGCACGGCGCAGAACCGGGAGAAGTTGCAATATTTCGACCGCGCGACCTTGGAGAGCTGGCGTACCACATGACCGATGGCGCGTCTTATTCGTGGTGGGCTGAGCAATCGGTTGCGGAGCTGATCAGTCAGTTAAACATGATCAAACGGCTCATGGTTCGAACTCATCGCATTCCCCTGAGGAACGTCGAGGCGGCCTATTCTTGCATTCCGGAATATCGCGAGTGGCGCGATAGTTCACGATGAACGTGGCGCTCAAAGAACATTGAAGAGGGTCGCGGGGTCCCAATGGGGCATCAGGAGCAAAGCTTGTATTTTGTGAAGCAAAAACAATCCTCTGACTTCATTTTTGACGATGATGCGGTGGGTCCCCAAAACTTAAGGCTTTGAAACTCTGTTGCGACCCGCTGATATACAATCAGCCTCGGATCGGCGCCCACCGCGCAAATTTTCGCGGTCTCGGATGCCCTATGCCTTCAGCTGGGTCACAATCGGGTACCAGACCCTTCAACGCGTGATCTCAGCTTTTCAACATACAGCGCGTGCGCATCGAGCGCGGCGTCATGCAGCCGATCGACCATTTCGGTTCGGTTGCCCCCACGTGGGCGGCGAAACCCTGCCCTACCTTCAAGGCGTGCGCTGAGTTTGGCGACCTTGCGTCGCGCGCGGGAGAGGTCGGTCAGGTTCTGGCTCATGTAGCTCAGGCGATGGGCGCGGCGGGACGCGAACCTGCCTCTGGCATAATACAGCACCTCGCACCGATCGGCGGTCACCGGGCAAATGAAATAGAGGCGGTAGCCGCCAAAGCCTGCTGACACTGGCTCTATGGCGATATCCTGCCTGATAGGGTCATCTGGCATCGTCCCAGCGATCGTGATGACCCCGCCACGCTCCATGTCGCTCAAATCGCTGCGTAGGCGCACGCTGGCACCTCTCAGGCCGCGTTGTGACCACTGCACCGTGTAGATGATGCATTCACCGGCCTGAAGCGCGCCTAATCGCCGTAGGGTGCGAACGTCGAGCGCCAGCATTTCCTCCACGTCAGCCACGCGCGCCGATCGCTTAGCTCCCGATCCTATTCCACCCACGTTAGTCTCCTGCCTTTGAGGTAGTAACATACAGCAAGGTGAGCCGCATCTCAGGGCCAGTCTCCGGACGCTCGCTCAACCGGTTTGTGCGTCTCTGGAGAATCTGTTTCTCCGAAATCCTACGGCCAGGTGCAGTCTGCGTACGTCCCAAGTCGGCCAGCTAAATGTGCTTCGGTGACGAGGCCTAGGCAGCCAAGTTTCGACGCTCGGCGATCTGACCATACAACCGTTCATGAAGGCGAGTGCCGCCTTCCGTTGTGTTGCAATGGTTAGCGAACATCTGAAATGTGGCCCGCTTTAGGAAGGCCGCTTCCGCGAACCCTTCGGGGACGATGATTTCAGCAAATTCATCTAGTAGATCACGCATCAAATGAGGAACGTTGGCTTCATTTGGCTGGCGCGCTGCCCATTGGCAAAAATGGTCAATCCAGCTTCGGAAATTTGGGTTAAGCGACGACTCCCGATAGCGCTCGGATATCGAGAAGACTGATTCCCAGGTCCGAAGTTTTTCAGGATCGCCGCCTTCCCATTGAAAGGCCCACTCCGGGCAGGTCACGAGATTGACGCGCGGGCCGTCGAACGGGCGACTACCGTTCAAAGATAATGAGATTGTTGGGCTATCATAGGGATCGCAACACACGCGGCGATTGCCTGTAGCTGGATCGAAAAGGATGTTTTGCTGAAGCTTATAGCGTGAATTACACTTTGTACCCATCGGCGAGAGATTACGAAAGTTCGTGCCTGCAAAAGGGTAGGCAGCAATAGGAAGATAGTGATCCAGTGCTTCCCGCTTCTGGCCCGGTGCATCGAGCAATTCCACGCCACAAAAGCCGCAAACCTTATAATCCAACTCATCATACAGCCGCTTGTAGTTAGTGTCGCGCAATCCGAGGTCTGTCAGGAGGTTGAACGCAAACTCGAAAAGGCTTTTGATTGGGTCACGAATAGCAGCCGCGAGATCGGCCAGGCAGACGCAAGGCAGTACGTCGTCAAAAATTGCCGGAAACGAATTGTGTCGAGCCACCGCACCACGGACATCAGTTCGATCAGGCACACCCAAGGCCTCATAACGATCAAGAAATGTGGCCCGCCGATTTCTCAGCCCGTACTTTCGCCGGAGCGCTTCCGTGTGATCTGGTGGAATGCAGGCTGGCCAAGCTAAGCGCGCCAGTCCCCCGTCCACCCTTGCCATATCGGTGGTCAGCATTTCGATCAGGGTGTCATGAAGCCAGTTATCCTGAAATCCGACCGGCGAATAAGAAAACAGCACTAGCTCGCCTGCCCCTTCTTCAACTGCCTTAAATGGTCGGCGACGAAGGACTTTTCGACAGACGCACCTAGCTGCGGAAGTGCGGCTTCAAGCTTTTCAATGTCACTGCTGTCGAGGAGTTCCTCGATCCTATCCTGCGCCATCTGCGAAAGCGGCGGCCTGATCTCGAAGCAATGCTCCAGGATGCGGTCGAAGTTCGCTCCGAATGTTTCGATTTCCGGATTGCCGACTTCGATGGTGTCGCCATGCCGCTTGAAGATCAGCACCTGTTCGCGTGAAATGTCTGCCGGTACGAATGGCGCATGCGACGTGAGCAACACATCCTGCTCCCCCCGGCCGACCTGCAGACTGAGCAAGCGCTTCACGAACTGCACGCGCCATTGCGGGTTGAAGTGCGATTCTGGCTCGTCGAGCAAAAACAGCGCGTTATGATCAGTGATCATTGAGAACAGGCCAAGGATCAGGGACTGCTGATGCTCGCCGTCAGACAATGCGACATAGTCAACTGGAGTGCGGTCGGCCTTGTCGGATGACGGATGGAACTGCACCTCCTCAAACGCAAAAACCATGTCCTCCTGCTGCGGCTCGGGCAGCCGGGTCGCGAATTTACGTTCGTTGACCGCCTTGCGCATTCGGTCTCGTGCCGCTTTTGGAATTACAAGATCATTAAGCAAAGCGAGCTTGTGCAACGATCTATAGAGGTCGAGCGCATTGGTGAAAAAGTGCGACAATGCTTGCCGCGTCGCACCATCGACGAGATAATCGAACTTATAAGTCTCCGTCTTCTCGTCCAAATGCCAACAGGTGGCAGAGCGCTTCAGCTTCTTCAGGATAACCTCAAGCTCACCCGTGAGCTGGATGCCCTTACGGCCCCCGATTTTCTTGACCGAAGCCGGAGCTTTGGGCGCTGCGGAATGCGCTAATCGGATGGTGCACCGGCACGAGGCAAGATCCTCAAGGCGGGCGTGCTTGAAGATATCCTTGCGAAGATCTGATCCGCCCATCGTCAAATTGGCGAACAAAACCTCTAGGTTCGTGCCATAGTCAATCAGCATAGTTCTATTATCGAGGGGCTTCTTTGGAGCTTTCTTTTTCCCCAAAGCGCTTTCCCGCACATCTTTGGCATAGCCCGCCCGGCTGACCATGAACGGCAGGCTCATCGTCTCATTGTCGCCGGACGTGTAACCGATGATCAGCGAGGGCAAATGCTTACCAAACTCTGGGGTTCCAGGCTTGATGGAAACCCAGTCGCCATCTTTCTGAACATGGAGCTCGATAGGCCCGACGGACTTGCCCATAACCCCGCGAGACAACTTCACCAGAGCATGGGGATCGCCCTTAATGGGCTTGATCAGGTATTCGAGTTCGAAGATCGCATCGGAGTTGGCTGAATCTCGCTCTTCCTCAGGGGCATGGGCATGCCAAGCCGCTTGGAATATCTCAGCCACCAGTTGTAGAAACTGGGATTTGCCGGAACCATTCGGCCCAAGCAGGCAAAGCGGCTCCAGCGGCTCGTTGTTCGTTTCCGTCTCTGCTCGGCCCAGCCAAATGTCGGCCCCGTCAAGCAGACCACCGCATGTCGAAGCGCGGGTAACTTGAAGCCGTCGGAGCCTCACGCTGCGACCCGTTGGATGACCATTACTTCTGCTGCGGCATCGAAGCGCTGCTGCAAAATGGGTGACGAGCCGGATAGCAGCTCAAACAAGGCATCTCGCAATTCATCGTGGGGTATTGGGTTGCGCATGGCGATGTCTTCAAAAGGAAGGCCAACAGCGGGCCACTTTTCGCTGTCTTTCAGGAGCCGGTCCCGCGGCAATAGCGGCTTTTCTGTCATTGCTTTCGATCCATTCGGCTTACGTCCACGCCCGATCTTCGGCTTATTGCCGTCGGCCTCCCGCTCTCGCTTGATCCGGTCCAGCAGCACACTAGCCGGTTCATCGTTCGGGTCCTGGGCAACGAGTTCGCCGCGGAATGCTTTGGCGAGGATGGCAGTGTCGAATTTTGGCAGGAGGTGGACGGCTGCGGCGTGATCTGCAGTGACGCGGTCCAGCCAACCAAAAGCGGCCTCGATGCGGCGGACGATCTCGGCTTGTTCTTCAAGGGTCGGCAAAGGAACAGCAAAATTTTCGATCATGCCCTTAGTTAGCGCCTGCCGCGTGACACCATAGTTTTCGTCGTTGATCATTTTTTGCATTTCCGGCGACCACAGAAAATACAGAAGGAAAGAGTTCAGCAACCTCGGTTTGCAGCGAAGAATCGATACGTGCTGGTTCACTCGCGCGCCTACCAATTCACTGGGAAGAATCGTGGCCCTGCCAATTGATGCCCCAGTTATGTTAAGGAGGACATCATCAGCCTCAGTCGTAACGTTTGAAAGGGCGTTTGCGGCTGCCTCGTCTATGTAGACCAGTCCGTCGTAATCGAAGCCCTCGAAATAGACGTTCTGAGAGCGAATGAAGGGTGTTCCGGTCGGCACATAGACGCTCGAACCGCCTCTAGGGGTGGCTCCACTACCAATTTTTGTCGTTAGCTCGATCAAAGGAAATGTGCCGTGTTCGATGGCAAGGCGTTCGAAGGTCTCTTCTAACAATGTCCGCTTGTAGCGGGCGATGAGGGTGGGGATGCGATCCAGCTCTTTGCGGGCGCGGGCGGTGCGCGCGGTCAATCCATCCACCTTCGCCACAATCCTCCGCTGTTCGGGGATCGGTGGCACCGGCAATCGAAGCTGCTTCAGCTTGCCGCCTGCAATCCGCTGCCTTGTAGTTCCGCCCGCTTCGCTCTGTATCGCCGACCGAACGACAGGGGAGTTAATGGTGTGCATGAGCCAACGGGGTTCCGCGCCCGCCAACTTGTGATCGGGACGCCAAACAAAAACGTCTACCGCGGTTACCGCTTGTTGCCCTATGTCAGGGAAGATGCAGGCCCGGCCTAGCGGATCGGGCATTCGAGCGATAAGAACATCGCCCTCATGAAGGTGGGTGCAGTTCAAACGCTCAACCGTCTCAGAATTCATGAACCGCTGTGATTTATTGACGAAGAACCCATCGCCAATGTCCGCTAGTTGAATCAGCCGCACGGGTCCCAAAGGATCCTGATCCTTGCTTTCGACCCAGTCACCGTCAGTTACGACGCTGTTGTGACCAGCAAGCTCCAGAACCGTGGCTTCAGCCCAGCCAGTTGGCAAGTCGGTCATGCGCCCACCCCATCGGCGGCAATCCGACCCTGCTTCACGTCATTATAGGTCCGCTTCTCACCCTTCACCTTCCATTCTGACAGGCCATTGCTGTTGCGATCCAGCACGACGGCAGCAGCGGCGGAGGGGCTGGAAAAGCTGTAAGGCTTGACGAAGGTGTAACGGCCATCTGCACCAGGTTGCAGCACGCCTTGCTTGACCAGATTGCCTTTCAACGCGCCATAGCTCTGCTGAACATAGCCGGTGTCCTTCAGCGCCTGGGAGCCCTCCAGCACTACGAATTCGCCATCTTCCTCCACCGCCTGCGCCTGCACGCCGGACTTGTGGCGGATTTCGAAAGTCATCTCGCCGCTGGTGCGCTGCGCCACCGGGGTGGCCGCCTGGGTCACCGCGCGCGGCTGCGGCTTGAGCAGGTCGAGCCCGACCACCGGCAGGATGATTTTCAGATTGGCGAGGAACTGTTCCATATTCGCCTGATCCGCCTCTGGCAGGCGGCGGCGCTGCCCGGCGGGGCTGGTGCTGTTGTCGAGCGTGACGCGGTTCGCCTCAGTTGCCATCTGAATAAGCCGCGCCTCCAGATACTCGACATGGCCCTTGGAAAGATCATCATCGCTGGTGGTGACGGCAATTGCAGTTTCCCAGAACTCGCGCTGCGCCGCGCTCTGCTTGATCCGCTCCCGCACGCTATTGGCTGAGCCGATATAGGCGCGCGTGCCGCCCACCGCTTCGGCATCTGGGCCGGAGAGGATGTAGATGCCCGTGCGGTCCAGTTCTGGCCGGGCGGTGAGCGCGGCAAAGGTGGTGCCGGTGGCGACGAAGGTGAGCCCGGTCCAGCCATGGATGGTCGCCTTGCGCAGGCCTGTGGGCGTGCCATCGACGAGGAAAAGCTGAATAGTGCGGCCGAAGATTTCAGCGGTCATGCATCGACCTCGGCAGTCTCGGCCAGCTCATCAGCCACTGACTCAATCTCCTCCAGAGCGGCGCGAAGGTGGCCAAGGATGGCGGCGGCAATGTCGTCGGGTTCGGTCAGTCCTTCCTCTACAACTTCCTCGTCTTCGCGAAGCCAACTGATATCGAGATTGTCATTGCGCTTTGCGATCTCTTCCCGGGTAAAGACCCGAAAACGCCCGTTTTCGCCCTCATCCTCGCGCTTGGCGGCCCCCAGAGGGTCAGCGCCATAAGCCTTGATGAAGGGTGCAAAATCTTCAGCGGTCAACACACGGCTTTTGCCGAAGTTCGGCATTTGCGCGCGCAGGTCATAGAACCAGACCTGCTTGGTTGCTCCGATCCGTGCCTCGGATTTCTTGGTGAGGAACATCACATTGGTCTTCACGCCCTGCGCATAGAAAATGCCGGTGGGAAGGCGAAGGATGGTGTGCAGGTCGCACAGGTCCATCAGCCAATTGCGCAGATCGCGGCCCATATTGTCTTCGAACAGGATGTTGTCGGGAATGACGATGGCTGCGCGGCCACCGACCTTCAGGCCCCGCACGACATGTTCCATGAACGGCAGCGGACCTTTGCGTGATTCCGCAGTGATCACAAAGTCGCTGCGTGTGGTGCTTTCGGGAAACTTGTTGAACGGCGGATTGGTGAGGATCAGATCGGCGGGGTCAAACTTCTCCGCGTCCGCCGTAAGGGCGTCGATGCAGTCGATCGGTTGGTCGATTCCGTGCAGCAGTAGGTTCATCGTATTGAGCCGATGCGTGCCAGTGATCAACTCCGCGCCCTGGAAGGCGTTGTTGCGCTGAAAATGAGCCATTTCCGGGCTCAGCTTCATCAGGTCATCAGTGTCGCGCAAGATTGCGCTATGCGCTGAGATCAGGAAGCCGCCGGTTCCAGCTGCCGGGTCTTGGATAATCTCCCCGGCCTTCGGCTGCACCAGCTTGATGATGGTGTCGATCAACGGGCGCGGCGTGAAGTACTGCCCGGCTTTAGATTTGCGTTCCGAAGTAGTCCGTTCGAGCAGGCCTTCGTAGAGGTCGCCTAGCCCGTCCTCTTCCGCCGCATACCAGTCCACATTGTCGATCGTGGTAATGAGAGAGGTGAGTGCGGTGGCCTTGGTCAGCGAGGTTTTCGCATCAGTGAAGACCTGATTGACCAATGTGAAATTGACCTTCGATTTGTCGCCAAGGGTCACCAGAAGCGTCCGGTAGAATTGTAGACGCTCTTCCCCTTCCTTGGCCTTCAACGCCTTCCACCTGTACTCTGCGGGAAGCCGCTCCTCGAGTTTCTTGCCGTCCCTAGAAACCTCCTCCAGCATCTTGAGCAGCAAAAGATAGGTCAATTCGGTGACGTATTCGTAGTAGCTGACGCCACCGCCCTGCAGGCTCTTGCTGGCGTTCCAAAGCTTTTGAACGGTCTCGCGCGCCCTGGGTCCGTTCATTATCCTGCCTCTTTCCAAATGCTCTCATTGAGGTCGCGAACGACCTGTTCCAGATCGCCATTAAACACCCGGTCGATGCGTGGCCAGCCACCAAGCGAGGCAAAAGGCTCGGCATCGAACGCGGACCGATCCACCACGATTTCAAGCTCAAGCTGGCGGCCGATCCGTTCGATCCATTTGCGCTGCACGTCCGTCCAGTCACGCTTGCGCAAGATCGCATCAACGGCGAGGCGCACGCGGTCTGCATAGGGAACGAGCGGGTCGCCAATAGCAGCCTGGCGGATGTAGCCCACGATAGAAGCGGCAATGTCCTGATTGGTGGCATCGACCCAGGCGCGCTTGATCTTGCTGTCGGTGAAACCTTCTGCGTCGAGCGCGAGCCTGAGCTGCCGCAACTCCTCGCGGGTTAGTTCTTGCGGGCGCTGGACTATGATTCGCAGCGCGGCAATCCGGTTAACGTTGTCACGGACGAACTGGGCAAACTTGTCGAGAAAGTCTTCCGGCTTGTCAGCGGAGCCATAGCCGCGCGTCACGCTGGTCACTTCGTCGGGATGCTCCGATATCGGGAGCATGCGAGGGGTTCCGTCCTCGTTCGTCCAGTCGAGGATCGGGCCCAGATTGGGCCGGTCGGCAGCCCAGATTGCCAAATCAATCGGATCGCCTTTGACAAAGCGATCAAGGCTGGCTTCGGGCGTTTCGCCAGCTTCAATCTCAAACTTGGCCCGCGCCTCAGGCGACAGCTTTTTGAGCCGGCGGCGCAGGCGGACGATGATTTGCTCGCGGACACGGTTCTTGTGCTCGGCATCACCGCGCCCCTGCAGCTCTTCGAACAGTTTGGTCAGCGTGAACTCGGGATCAGCCGCGACCGGCTTCATGTCCGTCATGTTCTGGAGGTGCGCATAGAGGTCAACCGCATCGAAAATGCGGAAGCCCTCCTTGCCGATCTCCGGGCAGAGGCGCGTCGCGCGCCCCAACATTTGCTCGTAGAGGATGCGGCTGTTCACCCGCCGCATGAACACGAGGTTGGTGATCTTGGGGACGTCGATACCGGTGGTGAGCAAATCGACCGTGACCGCGACCTTTGGCAGGGGATCATTGCGGAACGCGAGGATGAGATTTTCGATCTTGTCGACATCGCCGGTCAAGCGCTGGACTGTTTCATCCTTCATTGGGCCATAGGCATCGCGGAATGCGTCGCGCAGCTCCTTTACAAGGATGTCGGCATGCGCCTTCGAGACAGCGAAGATCAAGGTTTTGTCAGGATCGGCAGGGTCGATGTATTTGACCAGCTCCCGGGCAATTGCCCGGTTGAACGGAACCGTCACGACACTCTTGTTGAACTGCTCGACCTCAAACCCGATTTCATCGGGCAGGGTTACGGTTTCCACCTGGCCCGTGCCCGGGTGCACGAAATCTACGGCTTCGTCGCGTACGAACTGGATACCGCCCTCTGACAGCTTGGTGGCAATCCGGATTGGTGGCTCATGGTCGTTGAGGAAGCCATCGACGACCGCTTCGCGGTAGGAATAGGTGAAGATCGGTTCGCCGAAGATGTCAGTGGTGTGGAGCGCGGGGGTGGCTGTCAGCCCGATTTTGACGGCATCGAAATGCTCCAGCACGCGCCGATACTTCGACACGTAGTCAGATTGGTCTCGGAAGCTGAGATCGCTGTCCGACATTTCGCGATCCAGGAGGTAGCCACGATGGCATTCGTCGACCACCAGCAGATCATATTGATCAATCGGTGGCGCATCCTGGGCACTCTCGGAATAGAGCACCCGACGCACCAAGCCCTGAATCGTGCAGATATGAACGCGGGTGTCTTCATCCGGCGCGACATCGGCGAGGCCCTTGAGGCCGAAGATATCGGCGAAGGCTTTGCCATTTACGACCTTTGTGGTGGTGAACTCATCCTTCGTCTGACGCCCTAGCGCGCTGCGGTCGACAACAAAGCAGACCCGCCGAAAGCGCTTCGCTGAAATCAGACGATAGAGCATGGCGATGGCAAACTTGGTTTTGCCGGTACCCGTGGCCATTGCGACAAGCATGGCTTTGCGGCCTTCGGCCAAGCCTTCTTCAACGGCCTCAATGGCGTTGCGCTGATAATGGCGAAGGGGAAAGCCGAAGTCGAATGGACGTGTGGCCAACTCATTGGTCGCGGCTTTCCAATCGACTGAAAGACGCTCGAGGAGGCCTTGCGGCGACGGCCATCCCGCCAACACTTCGGCGGGGTTGATTGGATCTCGTAAATCCCGCCGCCAGATGCCTGACAGCGCTTCGATCTGTTTGAGGTAAGGTCGGCCATTAGTCGAGAATGCAAATGGAGCCTTGAACTCGTCCCACGGTCCGCCCTCGGCAAACTCCGCTTCCTGCATGTGAATGTCTGAAGCGTAGCGCTCTGCCTGTCGCAGGACGGCCATAACATTCTTGTTTCGGCGCTTCGCCTCAATCGCCCCGACAAGCGTCTTTCCGCAAAAGAGGGCATAGTCCGCTGGCCCGGTCAATGTTGGCCACTCGGCTATTGCCCGATTCCGGCCTTTGACCGGTCTGGTGCCATTGGAATACCGCAGTATGGGAGTGTCCGCCTCCCAACCGGCGTCGCGAAGCTGCTGGTCGATGATCGCA
The DNA here is from genome assembly GCF_958304185.1 of uncultured Erythrobacter sp. Taxonomy (NCBI): domain Bacteria; kingdom Pseudomonadati; phylum Pseudomonadota; class Alphaproteobacteria; order Sphingomonadales; family Erythrobacteraceae; genus Erythrobacter; species uncultured Erythrobacter sp. The sequence continues at coordinate 972,988 of NZ_OY284433.1, read as the reverse complement.
CGGGTCCCCGCCTCATCGAGGCTGATTTGACCTGCTGCGTCACGCGCGAGTTCAGCAACTATTTCAGTCGCTGGCGCATCATCGCTGCGTGCAGAAGCAAGTGCCGCCTGGAGTTGAGCAGAGAGGTGCAACCGCGCACGCTCCGCTTCCTCTGCCAACGCCTCCCAGACTGTGCGCTCTTCTCGCTCGCTCGCAGCGATTTCCTCGGCGGATTTTCGTTGCTCGGCAGCTGCTTCGGCTTCCGCCTTCAGTCGTTCAGCCTCTGTCTGCGTCGCAAAAAGCTCAGCCCTCAACCGGTTCAGTTCTTCGGTAAGCTGCTCATTGGCATCGCTCGGCGCGGAAGGTGGCACAAAAGGCCCGACCTTCTCAGCAGGCCGATGGAAAGTCCTAAAATACCAGATCGAAAGCTGCCTCGCCAACTTTAGCGAGTTGAGAGCTCCAGAATAATCGTCTGCCGTCCCATGCGCCGCCTGATTTCCCGCAATCCGAAGCGAATGAAACAAATCGCCGACCTCCCGAGGCAGGCTGCATTCGAATCTCAAGCGCCTCAACACGTCTGCCAAATTGTCGGCCGGAGAAACCTCCAAGCCGAAGCGGGAGGCCGTCAGCTGCGCGGTCAGTTCCGAAAGCTGACGCAACTTGATCAAACATGTGTTGGGATCGTCCGAAAAATACGTCTCGGCCAGCGCCCCTAGCCGATAAAGCTGCGGCTCGGCTTTTTCCAGAAATTGGAAGTTTGAGAATTGCGTCCTCATGCAGGCAAGCTAGCCGACCTTTTCGCATCCTACCATCGGATTTAAATTACTCAAAAATCACGCCTATCGTAAAAGGAAATTTAGGATCAGCTAAGACATACACCGCTCTCAAGGGGCTACAGAGGGGTGGGCATACCCTATGCCTTCCGGAGAAAAATCAATCGGTCACGTCAGAGCCCATAGGAGAACTCGAAGTTGCGACTAATCCTCGGAAGCATCAATGGGAACTATCTTCGAGATATAATCGAGGAGGCGGGCGCTGTTGGCGAAAATGGGATCGCAACCGAGTCTGTTTGGGCTGCGGTAGCCTATGCGACTGACGCCACAGACTCTGGATCTCTGATCCGTTGGTGTTTTGACAAAGGCATTCCTCTCAAGTTCTGGGGTCGCCTCGATGAAGAGGTCCCAGTTCGAGTTGAAATATTGAATCTATTTCTCAATAAACGTTCACCAGAATTCGTTTGCAAGCTGGTAAAGCATCACCATGCAAAGGTTATCTGGTGGCGTGGTTTTGGGGTCTACATTGGATCGGCCAATCTCACATATTCGGCGTGGAACTCCAACGTCGAGGCCGGATGTTTCTTTTATGAATCTGAGTTTGACAGCCAGCTTGAAGGAGATCTCAATCGACTATTTGTTGAGCTTGACCAAAACGCGACGATGCTCACCGAAGAGCTACGCGATCTCATGATCAGCAGGGCTAAGGCCTTAGAGGCTAAGAAAGTACCCTCAGAGAGCTTTTGGCAGCATCCGAGCATCAAGCATTGGTCGGGCCTTGTTCATACATCGCCAAAGAAGGCCGAAGACCGGAGAAGATCGGCATTTCTCGCGGAGTGGCATTCCACGCTACAAATCCTGCGGGACATTGGATCTAACGTCAGCCAGGCCGAAAATCGACCGCAGTGGGTCAATGCAACCGCTTCACACGGCGCCCAGGCCGATCAGTTCCTTCACGCGCACTATTATCATCGAACCTTCGATGGAAAGCGCGCCGATTACGAGCGGTTCTTTGAGCTAAACAAAAGCAATCCAGTCGGTGCTCTAGAGCAAGCGATCGAGTGGTGGCGTAACCTACCGAGTGCGCCCACCAATGAGGATGTGGCGATCAATGTGACCGCCAATCGCCTGCAAGAGATGTTGAAGGAAGAATCGCTTCGAAAAATGTCGCAGACAGATTTCCACCAGGTAGCGAGCGACGTTCATGCAATGATCGAATTTTCGCGTCGTGTGCGAAACAGCATCGTCGGCCTACAAACCAGCGGCGTAAAATACACGATACCCGAAAAGCTCGATGCGTTGAGCAAGCACGTATGGAAGGCAAGGTCTGAAAACGGGTCTGGAGTGACCGATGTGATTCACCACATCCTATACGAAGGGTCTGAGGACCTGCTCCCGGAACGCCTTTGGGACGCAGTCGCCGACCCGAAGTGGAAACTCGAATGTATGGGCATCAGCGCCTATGGTGAACTTGTCGGCTGGGCGATGCCTGACAAATTCCCTCCCAGGAACGGTCGAACGTCGAAAGCCCTGAGATCACTGGGTTATGATGTTCAGGTTCACGTCTCGTAACTTGAAGAAGTCTGATGCCCCATTGGTACCCCAATTTGGGTTCCAAAGGTGCCTATACCTGCCTAAGTTATTGAAATAACGGTGGACCTGACAGGATTCGAACCAGTGACCCGTTGATTAAAAGGCCTCCGCCCCGTTTTCCTATGCCCAGATTCTTTCGATTCTCTGATGCCCCGATGGGACCCCGCAGTAAGATATGGGTCTGAGCGGATAATCTAAGTGACTGAAAAATGGTGCCGGCTACAAGATTCGAACTCGTGACCCCCTGATTACAAATCAGGTGCTCTACCAACTGAGCTAAGCCGGCTGACCGTGAGCGCGCCTTAATCGCAAAACCCGTCGCCCTCAAGTAGCGAAGCGATAGGGCGACTAGAATGCACCGAAAGTCCAGCCTTCGGTGCGCGCGATGTCGGGGGTGAGGGTGGGCGGGTGCCATAGATCGCGCTCTCCATGCACGCGGCGCAGCCAGGCGGCGGTTAGCAGTGCGTCGGAGGAGTGGTCGTCGATTGCGCCCGTCCCTTGCACCGGCGGCGAGCCGAGGGCGTCCAGTGCGTCATTGAGTGCCTCGTAGCTCCTGATCTTGGTCGCCGACCCTGTCACGCCGCCGAGGCGCGCGGCCATCGAGGTGTAGATCTCGGTCACGACTGAGCCTTCCTCCGGCAGCGGATCGACCGGCCAGACCGGCACTGTCCTGCTGAGCCGGTGGAGCATCCGCATTCCTGTGAGGCTCGACTTGCCGACTTGGGCTGCGCCGACAAGGTTGAAATTGCTCACTGGCCGCACCCCTTGCTGGCGTTGGGCCGCCTCGGCCACACGGAAGCGGCCTTCGCGGGTGGCGGCTCCGGGGAGGAGGAAGCGGTCGCCTGTCGACCCCGCGCCGTGGCGGAAATAACGCGAGGCCTCGGGATGGATTACAAATCCGCCCGCTTCAAGGTGCGGATAACCTGCACATAACCCATCGATAAGCGCCCATAATCCGCGCGCATCGGCAGGCGAAGCGTCCCATTCAGGAAAGAACGCCCCAACATCGGCAAATGGCAGCGAAATGCCGAGGTCGAGCCCGACCAACGTCACGCCCGGCAGATCGCGCAGCAGCGCCAGCACCTCGCTCCGCGCCCAGCCTTTCGGATCGGGCGGGGGGAGTAGCACCGGCGCGCCGCCCTCGGCCTGTGCGAAGGCCAGCGCGATGCCTTTTTGCCGCGCGCCCTTCGCGCCCGACCAATCAACCGCGAGGAAGTGAGTGAAGCGGGTCACCCCCGTTCGGCCCGGAGCTTGTCCCAGTAGTCGAGCCGCTTCTTCACCTCGCGCTCGAACCCGCGTTCCACGGGGGTGTAGAACGTCTGCGGTGCCATCTCCTCCGGCCAGTAATTGTCGCCGGAAAAGCCCTCGGGCGTGTCGTGATCATAGGTGTAGCCTTTGCCGTAGCCGAGGCTCTCCATCAGGCCGGTCGCCGGGTTGACTATGTTCATCGGCGGCATGAGGCTGCCGGTCTCTTTCGCGCTTTTCCAAGCCGCCTTTTGCGCCAGATAGACGGCGTTCGATTTCGGCGCGGTCGCCAGATAGAGGCACGCCTGCGCCAGCGCCAATTCACCCTCGGGGCTGCCGAGGAAGCGGTAGGCCTCCATCGCGGCCATGCACTGCGTCAGGGCGTGGGGATCGGCGAGGCCGATGTCCTCCACCGCCATCCGCACCAGCCGCCGGGCGAGGAACAGCGGCTCTTCGCCAGCGGTCAGCATCCGCGCGAGGTAGTAGAGCGCCGCCTGCGGATCGCTGCCGCGCACGGCTTTGTGCAAGGCGCTGATGAGGTTGTAATGCCCATCGCGGTCCTTGTCGTAAACCGCCACGCGGCGTTGCAGAAAGCTACCGAGCGCCGCCGGGTCGAGCGGTTCCGTGAGGCCCGCAGCATAGAGCGTTTCGGCCTGACCCAGCAGAAACCGCCCGTCGCCATCGGCCTGGGCGATCAGCGCGGTGCGCGCTTCGGGGGTGACGGGGAGGGGGCCTTCCAAACCCTCCGCCTTTTCGAGCAGCGCCGCCAACGCGGCTTCTTCCAGCCGGTTCAGCACCAGCACCTGCGCGCGGCTGAGCAGCGCGGCGTTGAGGGCGAAGCTCGGGTTCTCCGTCGTCGCGCCGACCAGCGTCACCACCCCGCGCTCGACATAGGGGAGGAAGCCGTCTTGCTGCGCGCGGTTGAAGCGGTGGATCTCGTCCACGAACAACAGCGTCTTGCGCCCTGCGCCCGCCATCTTCTCGGCCTCGGCAAAGGCCTTCTTCAAATCCGCCACGCCCGAAAACACCGCGCTGATCGCGACATAGCGCATCCCCACCGCATCGGCGAGCAGGCGGGCGATGCTGGTCTTGCCAGTGCCGGGCGGCCCCCACAGGATCATGCTGGCGAGCTTGCCCGCCGCCACCATCCGCCCGATCGCGCCTTCGGGGCCGGTCAGGTGTTCCTGCCCGACCACCTCGCCCAGCGATGCCGGGCGCAGACGGTCAGCCAGCGGCGCGTCACCTGCGGGCGCGCCGGACGGGGGCGGGGATGCATCTTGTCCGAACAGATCAGTCATTCATCGGGCGTGATAGGCCTGTCGGCGGAAAAGTGAAATCTCCGCAGGCGCACGACTTGCAAAGATAGGTCTAAGATATATCTTGGATACATCGAAACGCACAAAGGAGCGTGACATGACGTGGAACAAATATGGTCGCGGTAATGGCTGGGACAAGCTCGGCGAAGCAATCGCGATGATGGCGATGAGCGGCAATGCCAACATGGGCGGCCCGGCCTTCAAGGCGCGCTGGCGCTGGGACAGCGAGAACGAGGGCGACCGTGACGGTGAAGGCGAAGAGCGTAGCCGCCGTCAGCGTCGCGGGCGGATGTTCGGCACCGGTGAATTGCGGCTCGCGCTGCTGGCGCTGATCGCGGAAAATCCCTCGCACGGCTACGAGCTGATCAAGGGCATCGAAGAGATGACCGGCGGCGGCTATGCCCCGAGCCCGGGCGCGGTCTATCCGACGCTGCAATTGCTCGAAGACGAAGGCGCCATTGCCGAGGCCGACGCCGAAGGCTCGAAAAAGCCTTACGCGGTCACACCGCAGGGCGAGGCCGAGCTGGAAGAACGCAAGGTCGAAGTTGCCGAACTGCTGCGCCGCTTGGGACGTCACGGGGAGCGCACCAGCACGGTCCGCTCGCACGATGTGTTCCGGGCGATGGGCAACCTCGGCTCGGTGCTCAAGAACCGCGCCAAGGCGGGCAAGCTTGACGAGGCCACCATCAATGAAATCGTCGACATGATCGACGAGATGGCCAAGCGCATCGAACGCTTGTGAGCTTGCGGAGCCGCGATTGCGATTAAAGTAAGTCAGGAATACACTCTCCCCCGACCGGGTCGCGCCGGACGGGGGAGGGGCACCCATGAACGATACGACACTCGGCGCGGCCAAGGCACCGTGGCATCTGTGGCTGATTGGCGGATTGTCGCTGCTGTTCAATGCGATGGGTGTAATCAGCTACACCATGACCAAGCTCGATATGCTCGCCGAAGCCGGGATGACGGCGGATCAGATCGCTTTCATGAATGCCTATCCCGCCTGGGCCAGCGCCTTCTGGGCGCTTGGCGTGTGGGCGGCATTTGCCGGATCGGTGCTGTTACTGCTGCGGTCGCGCTTTGCGGTCCCGGCGATGGTGGCGGCGACCATCGGCCTCGTCGGGACGACGGTTTACAACTACGGCCTGATCGAAGTGCCCGCCGCGATGGAAGCGCCTGCGCTCGACATCGCGATCTGGGCGGTGACGCTTTCGCTGCTGCTGTACGTGCGCCGGATGGCGGCTGCCGGAGTGCTCAAGTAACCCCGCGCGCTAATCAGGCGGCCCGCGCTACCTGCCCCGCGCGGCGTTCCTCGACCAGCCGGACATAAGTGTCGGCGACGACCTGATTGATTGCCTCCCAGCTATATTCGCAGGCCCGCGTTTCGCCCGCCGCACCGTGCGCGATCCGCAGTGCCGGATCGGTGCAATAGGGAGCGAGGGCGGCGGCAAAGGCGGCGGCATCGCTGTCCTTGGCACCTGACGGCGCGACGAGGCGGCCGGTGACGCCATCGGCGACCAGACTGGCACTGCCGGTGGCCCCGGCGGCAACCACGGGAAGCCCGCTCGCCATCGCTTCCAGCGTGACATTCCCGAACGTCTCGGTGACGCTGGGGTTGAAGAACACGTCCCCGCTGGCGAGCGCCTGTCCCAAAGCATCGCCAGTCTTGAACCCGGCAAAGATCGCGCCGGGCAAGTTCGCTTCGAACCAGCCGCGTGCCGGGCCGTCGCCGATCACCAGCACCTTGTGCGGCGCGCCCGCGGCGCGCAGGCGCACGATGGTTTCTGCGAAGACATCGAGGCCTTTCTCCATCACCAGCCGCCCGAGAAACACGATGGCGACGTCATCGTCGGCCAGGCCGAGACTGCGGCGCCATTCGGGATCGCGGCGGGCGGAGGAGAAGATCGTGCGATCCACCCCCCGGCTCCACAGCCCGATGCGGGTGTGCATTCCCATTGCCAGCAATTCGTCGATCATCGACTGCGACGGCGCCACCAGCGCATCGCAGCGATGGTAGAACCGGCGCAGGCCCTTGACGATCAACGGTTCTAGGAAGGCCATGTTGTAATAACGCGGATAGGTCTCAAACCGGGTGTGGACGCTGGCCAGCACCGGAATACCATGCGCGCGCGCCCAGCGGAGCGCATTATGCGCGGCGGGATCGGGCGAGGACAGGTGGACGATGTTCGGCCCGAACTCGGCAAGGTCACGCTTCACCTCAGCGCCCAGATGGGTCGGCATCCGGTATTCGCCGCGCCCCTTCACTGGCATCGGCACATTGGGCAGGCCGACCAGATCACCCGTCGCCGGAAAATCGGGATTGGCGACCTTGGGCGAATAGACGCGCACCTTGGCGCCCTTGGCCAGCAGCGAGCCGACCAGACGGTTCAGCGCCTGATTCGCCCCGTCGCGGGTGTAGTTGTAGTTGCCGCTGAACAGGGCAATGCGCAGATCGGAAATGTCCATGGAACAGCCTGATTAGTAAGATTTGCAGCGCTTGGCGAGGGGAAGCGTGAGGCTTTCGGTCAGCGCGCGCCACCTTCCCATCCTTTCAGGACGGGGAGGGATCAAATCGCTCGCCGCCCCCTTTCGTGATTGACTCCTCGCTGGCGGCCCCTAAAGCCGCCCACGGGCCACGCGGTCCCAACGCCGCGCGAGCTCTCTGCAAGGAGAGAATACATGACTGAGTATGCACGCGGGCTCGCACACGAGCCGACGCTTAAGCCTGAACGCCCGTTCTTTTCCTCGGGCCCGACTGCGAAATTCCCCGGCTGGTCGCTGGACACCCTCAAAACCGAAGTTCTCGGCCGCTCGCACCGTTCGGCGCTGGGCAAGGCGCGTCTGAAGTACGCGATTGACCTGTCGCGCGAATTGCTCGGCATCCCCGATGATTACCTGATCGGCATCATGCCCGCGTCTGACACCGGGGCGATTGAAGCCGCGATGTGGGCGATGCTCGATCCCGCGCGTCCGGTCACGGTCGCGGCGTGGGAAAGCTTTGGCAATATCTGGATTCAGGACGCGGTGAAGCAACTGAAGCTGCCCAACCTGCAAGTCCTCACCGCCGATTATGGCGAGATTCCCGATCTCACCACCATCCCGCAGCGCAATGACGTGGTGTTCACCTGGAACGGCACGACCTCTGGCGCCATGATCCCGAACACCGACTGGTTGGAGCCGGGCCGCGAGGGCATTACCATCAACGACGCCACCAGCGCGATCTTCGCGCAGGAAATGGACTGGTCGAAACTCGATGCGACCACCTATTCGTGGCAGAAGGTAATGGGCAGCGAAGCGCAGCACGGGATGCTGATCCTCAGCCCGAAGGCGGTCGCGCGCATCGAAAGCTACGATCCGCCGTGGCCGATGCCCAAGCTGTTCCGCATGAAGAAGGGCAACAAGATCAATCTCGGCATCTTCGCTGGTGAGACGATCAACACGCCTTCGATGCTGGCGACCGAAGATTACATCGCGGCGCTGGAATGGGCCAAGAGCATCGGTGGGCGCAAGGCGCTGGTCGAGCGGGCCAATGCCAATGCGGGCATCGTCAAAGATTGGATCGAGGCCACCCCGTGGCTGCGGAATATGGCATCCGATCCGGCGCAGCAGACCAACACCGGCGTCTGCATGGTGTTCCAGGGCGAATGGTACGACGCGCTATCGGATGACGACAAGGCTGGCGTGCCCAAGAAGATCGTCAAGCTGCTCGAAGAACGCAATGTCGGCTTCGACTTCAACGGCTACCGCGACGCGCCGCCGTCCTTGCGCATCTGGTGCGGCTCGACCGTCGAGCAGGAGGACCTGAAGCGCCTGCTGCCGTGGATCGAATGGGCCTACGAGAAGGTCAAGAACGGCTGATTTTCGCCGTTTCCGCTTATTTATCCCGTCACCCTGAACTTGTTTCAGGGTCCATTTCTCCCCATCGAGCTCCGCTTTCGGAGGCTCGATGGATGCTGAAACAAGTTCAGCATGACGAATTCAGGGAAGACCAACATGACCCGTCCCAAAGTTCTCATTTCCGACAAGATGGACCCCAACGCCGCGCGCATTTTCGAAGAGCGCGGCTGCGATGTTGATGTCATCACCGGTGAAACGCCTGAGCAATTGATCGCCCGCATCGGCGAGTATGATGGCCTCGCCATCCGCTCCTCGACCAAGGTGACCAAGGCGATCCTCGATGCCGCGACCAACCTCAAGGTCATCGGCCGCGCCGGGATTGGTGTCGATAACGTCGACATCCCCTATGCCTCGTCCAAGGGCGTGGTGGTGATGAACACCCCGTTCGGCAACTCGATCACCACCGCCGAACACGCCATCGCGCTGATGTTCGCGCTCGCGCGGCAGATCCCGGAAGCCAATGCGCAGACGCAGGCGGGCAAGTGGCCGAAAAGCGGGTTCATGGGCGTCGAACTCACGGCCAAGACCCTTGGCCTGATCGGTGCGGGCAATATCGGCTCGATCGTCGCCACCCGCGCGCTCGGCCTCAAGATGAAGGTGATCGCCTATGACCCCTTCCTGACCGAGGAACGCGCGGTCGAAATGGGCGTCGAAAAGGTCGATCTCGACACGCTCTTGAGCCGCGCCGATTTCGTCACGCTGCACACCCCGCTGACCGAGGAAACCCGCAACATCCTCAGCCGCGAACGGCTGGAGAATGCCAAGAAGGGCATCCGCATCATCAACTGCGCCCGCGGCGGGTTGATCGACGAGGCGGCATTGAAGGACTGCCTCGAAAGCGGCCAGGTGGCAGGCGCGGCGCTCGACGTGTTCGAGACCGAGCCGCCCGCTGCCGATCACCCGCTGTTTGGTGCGCCGAACTTCATCTGCACGCCGCACCTTGGCGCTTCGACCACCGAAGCGCAGGTCAATGTCGCGCTGCAAGTGGCCGAGCAGCTCGCCGATTACCTCGTCAATGGCGGCGTCACCAATGCGCTGAACGTGCCGTCGCTCTCGGCCGAGGAAGCGCCCAAGCTGCGCCCCTATATGTCGCTCGCCGAAAAGCTCGGCAGCCTTGTCGGCCAGCTGGCGCACGGCAACCTCACCCACATCAGCATCGAGCGTGAAGGCGCGGCGGCTGACCTCAACGGCAAGCCGATCACCGCCGCCGTCCTGTCGGGCTTCATGCGCCGCTATTCCGACACGGTGAATATGGTCAACGCGCCGTTCCTGGCGAAAGAGCGCGGGCTTGATGTGAGCGAAATCCGCCATGACCGCGACGGTGCGTTCAACACGCTGGTGCGGGTGACGGTGGAAACCGCGCAGGGACCGCGTTCGGTCGCGGGCACGCTGTTCGGGACGGAATCGCCGCGTCTGGTCGAAATCTTCGGCATCGGGATCGAGGCGGAACTGTCGGGCCACATGCTCTACATCGTCAATGACGATAAGCCGGGCTTCATTGGCCGGATCGGCACACTGCTGGGTGCGCGCGGGATCAATATCGGCACCTTCAACCTCGGCCGCCGCGAAGCGGGTGGGGAAGCGGTGCTGCTCTTGAGCCTCGACGAAGCCCTGACGCCTGAGGTGATCGCCGAGGCCGAGAAGGTCGAAGGCGTGAAGCTGGTCAAGGCTTTGGCGTTTTAAGAATGATGGCGTCGCCCCGGGCTTGACCCGGGGCCGCTGTCGGCTCAGTCGGGTGCCGGACGATAGCGATCCCGGATCAAGTCCGGGATGACGTGTGAGTGACATGACCCAACCCAACGACCTCCTTCCCGAAGGCCTCGAAGACCGCCTGCCGCTCGAAGCGGCGCGGATCACGGCGATGATGCGCGCTTGCCTCGATGTGTTGGACGCGCATGGCTATGACCGGGTGCGACCGCCGCTGCTCGAATTCGAAGCGTCGCTCGCGGGCCGCATGGCCGGGGCCGTCGCGGGCGAGGCGCGGGCGATGTTCCGCTTTGTCGATCCGGCGAGCCTGCGCACCCTCGCGCTGCGCTCGGACATGACCCCGCAGGTCGGACGGATCGCCGCCACCAGCCTCAATACTGCCGCGCGCCCGCTGCGCCTCGCCTATTGCGGCGACACCGTGGTGATCAAGGCGAGCCAGCTCGATCCCGCGCGCGAGCGTCTGCAATTGGGCGCTGAACTGATCGGGTCGGATTCGGTCGCAGCCGCAAGCGAAGCGGTGATGCTCGCGATTGAGGCGCTGACCGCGGCGGGGCTGACCGGCATTTCGGTCGATTTCACGCTGCCCGACCTCGTCGATACGCTGTCGGCCAAGGCCTTCCCGCTGTCCGACGACCAGATCGAAGCGGTGCGCCGCGAACTCGACACCAAGGATGCAGGTGGGTTGAAGGCAGCGGGCGGCGCGGCCTATCTGCCGCTGCTCTATGCCACCGGGCCGTTCGATCAGGCGCTGGCCGCGCTGCGCGAAGTCGATGCGGGCGGGGCGCTGAAATCGCGGCTCGACGGGCTGGAGCAGATCGCGGCCCATATCGGCCACGCCGCGCGCATTACGCTCGACCCGACCGAGCGGCACGGGTTCGAATATCAGACATGGTTCGGCTTCACCTTGTATGCCGAAGGCCTGCGCCGCGCGGCCGGGCGCGGCGGCACCTACCGCATCGCGGGCAGTGACGAGCCGGCAACGGGCTTCACGCTCTATCTCGACCGCCTGGCCGACGCAGCCCCTCAGCCCGAGGCGGCGCGCACCTGCTACCTCCCGCTCGGCCATGACCGGGCGGCGGCGGCGAGCCTGCGGTCAGAAGGCTGGCGCACGCGGGCGCAGCTGGCCGAGGGTGAGGACGCACGCGCACTGGGCTGCGGCTACATCCTCACAGCCATTGGCCCCGCCCAACTGGGGCAGCCGTGATGACCGACGCGCCCAAGGCCATCACGCTCGAAAATGATCCCCTCGCGGCCTATTGCTTCTCGCCCGCGTGGCAGGTCGGCGGTCTGCTGTTCCTGTCCGGGCAGGCGAGCATTGGCGCGGATGGCAGCATCTTAGGGACAGGCGATTTCGACGCGCAGCTGGCGCAGACCTTCGCCAATATCGAGCGCGTGCTGGCGGCGGGTGGGAGCGATCTGTCCAAGGTGGTCAAGGTCACAATCTACCTCACCGACATGGCGAACTTCCCCAAGATCGTCGAAGCGCGGCAACGCTGGTTCACGCCGCCCTATCCGGCAGACACGACGGTTGAAGTGCGCAGTCTCGCCTTGCCCGAGCTGATGGTCGAAATCGACGTGATCGCGGCGGCGTAAGCTGGCCCGTTCCCAATCCCCATCCCGGGTCAAGCCCGGGATGGGGTGGGGGAGGTCCTTACCCCAGCACCTTTTTCAGCCACGCAACCATCACCGGGGTGGCCGGATAGTCCGGCTCGCCCAGCTTGCGGTTGATCTCCATGTGACCGCGCAACCCTTCGCCGGGGAAGCTGCCCACCTCTACCGCCGTGCCAGCGCGCCCCAGGGCTTCGGCGAGCGCTGTGTTCTGCGCCACGCCATCCTCGCGCTGGACGTGGATCAGCAAGAATGCAGGCGCATTGGGCGCGGATGCATGGGCGGTGGGGGAGAGTGCCCGCTGGCGCGCGGGATCGGTGCCGAACGCCTCCTTGTACGTGCCAGCCATGAACCGCCCGGCCTGCGCGACCTGTTTCTCCACGTCATAGGCCGCGCCGTCATTGGGCATCACCCCGTCGATATCGGCAAAGCTGAGGCCGACGGCGCGCAGATAGCGCTCGTCCGTCCCTACCAGCGCCACAAGATGCGCGCCCGCGCTATGGCCGGTCAGCACCACGCGGCTGCGATCAATGCCGAGCGCGTCCGCGCGCTTCAGCAGATAGGCGAGCGCGGCGGCGACATCCGCCGCCTGCTCCTCCACCGTGGCAGCCGGAACCAGCCGATAGTCGATCGAGGCAAAGGCATAGCCCTGCGCCAGCATGTGTCCCGGCAGCGCGCGGCCCACCGCGTTGCTCTTGGATCCGCGCTTCCACCCGCCGCCGTGAACGAACAGCACCAGCGGCGCGGGCCTGGCGCCTTCGGGCACCCATAGGTCAAGCCCCTGAAGCGCATCGCTGCCATAGGCCAGCGTCTGCGGCGCGAGCGCCTGAGCCGCCGCGCCCCCACCGCGCTTACCCTGCTCTCCGCCACGCGCTTCCATCCGCGCGCGCAGCTCCGACTGGCAACCGTCCGACAGCTCGGCATATTTTTCGCGCAGACAGCTGCGCATCTGGCTCCGATCGCTCCCGCACAGGGCAGCGATCTCGGCGCGGCATTCGCCCGCGATCCGCTCGCCTCCGCGCCGCTGCTGGGCGAGGATCGGGCTGGCGAGCACCGCAACAGCGGCGGCGGCGATCAGGGCTTTGGCTGGGGTGTTCATGGGCAATATCCTCGTGAATTGTCGTCCGCTCAACGACGCCGCCCGCAAAACCCTTCGCGCCCGGCCCCGACCCTTGCCACTCCCGCCCCAAACGCCTAGGCCCCGCGCGGCTTTTCTCGCCACCAGTTTACAAGGATACACATGGCCAACGTCACCGTGATCGGCGCCCAGTGGGGCGATGAGGGCAAGGGCAAGATTGTCGACTGGCTCGCCAGCCGCGCCGATGTGGTGGTGCGCTTCCAGGGCGGGCACAATGCCGGCCACACGCTGGTGATCGACGGCAAGACCTACAAGCTCAGCCTGCTGCCTTCGGGCATCGTGTCGGGCACGCTATCGGTGATCGGCAATGGCGTGGTGCTTGATCCTTGGGCCTTGCGTGACGAGGTCGCCAAGGTCGAAGGGCAGGGCGTTTCGATCACGGACGAGAACCTCGCGATTGCCGACAACTGCCCGCTGATTCTGCCGCTCCACCGCGATCTGGATGGCCTGCGCGAGACCGCGGCGGGCAAAGGCAAGATCGGCACCACTGGACGCGGCATCGGCCCGGCTTACGAGGATAAGGTCGGCAGGCGGGCGATCCGCGTGTGCGATCTGGCGCATCTTGAAAGCCTCGAGCCGCAGCTTGATCGGCTGTGCGCCCACCACGACGCGCTGCGGGCGGGCTTCGGCCAGCCCCCGGTGGACCGCGCCGCGCTGCTCGAAGAACTGCGCGAAATCGCGCCCTTCGTGCTGAAATTTGCGCAACCGGTGTGGAAGCGGTTGAAGAAGGTGCGCCGCGCGGGCGCGAAGATCCTGTTCGAAGGCGCGCAGGGCGTGCTGCTCGATGTCGATCACGGGACCTATCCCTTCGTCACCTCGTCGAACACGGTCAGCGGCACGGCGGCATCGGGTTCCGGCCTTGGCCCCAATTCGACCGGCTTTGTGCTCGGCATCGTCAAGGCCTATACCACCCGCGTCGGTTCCGGCCCGTTCCCGACGGAACTGGAGGACGACATCGGCCAGCGGCTCGGCGAGCGCGGCCATGAATTCGGCACCGTCACTGGCCGCAAGCGCCGCGTCGGCTGGTTCGATGCCGTGCTGGTGCGCCAGTCCTGCGCGATCAGCGGCGTCACCGGCATCGCGCTCACCAAGATCGACGTGCTCGACGGGTTGGACCGGGTGAGCATCTGCACGGGTTACCGCCTGCACGGGAAGGTTTACGACTACCTCCCCAGCCACGCCGCTGATCAGGCTGCGTGCGAGCCGATCTATGAAGATATGCCCGGCTGGCATGAAAGCACCGCTGGCGCGCGATCCTATGCCGATCTTCCAGCGAATGCGATCAAGTATATCCAGCGCATCCAGGAACTGATCGAATGCCCCGTCGCGCTGGTCTCGACCAGCCCCGAGCGCGACGACACGATCCTGATGCGCGATCCATTTGTGGATTGAGAAGCGGGTTTCACGCAGAGGCGCAGAGGAGCGTCCCGCCGCGCAGCGGTCTTGATTTTCTTCACACGAAGACACGAAGACACGAAGACACGAAGATGCTCGGCAAGGCCGCAACCAGAAACGCCCTCTTCGTGTCTTCGTGTGACATAATCTGCGGCGCAGCCGCGAACACTTCTACATTCTGAAGGCGATTGCGATCATTGCCGTTCACGGGTCAGCGCCATAGAATGGCAGTGATGAAGCGCGCCGCCGTCCTCCCACTCCTGGCCCTTGCCGCCTGCGCCAACCCGCCGGTGAAGCAGGCCGAGGCACCGTTCTCGCAGCAGCCCTCGCTGGCGCGCGAGGCGGCGCGGATTGTGCCGGAGCGGCGCTTCTCAACGGTCGATTACCTCATCGTCGACAAGTCCGAACGGCTGATGATCGCCTATGCGGGCGGCCAGCCTGTCAAGGCGTGGCGCGGCCTGCAATTCGGCGACGCGCCGCAGGGGCACAAGCAGTTCGAAGGCGACGAACGCACCCCCGAAGGCCGCTATGTGATCGAAGGCCGCAATCCCGGCAGCGCCTATCACCTGAGCCTCAAGGTCTCCTACCCCAACGCCGCAGACCGCGCCTTTGCTCGCCAATATGGCCGCTCGCCCGGCGGCGATATCTTCCTTCACGGCCAGCCCAATGCCTTGCCGATGGGCCGGATGCCGGGCGACTGGACTGACGGCTGCATCGCCTTATCCAACGATGAAATCGAGGAGCTGTGGCGGATCGTTCCCGATGGCACGGTGATTGAAATCCGCCCCTAATACACCGATTTACTTGACCTGATCCGTTTTTGTTCTACACACGTTCCAACATTGTTGGAGTCGCCCTGATGTTGAACGACGCTGCCGATCTGGCCGATTTTTCCTATGACATCGCTGACGACGGATCGGGCCTGCCTGCCCGCGTGGCGATCTTTGCCGAGAATGAAGGCTTGCGCCGCCAGATCGGCGCGGACCTTGGGGGGGCAGGGTTTCGGAGCATTGATGGCGGATCGCTGCGGTCGCTGCTCGAAGGGCCGATTGCCTTGCTGGGCGATGTGGTGGTGGTCGATTGCGCAGGGGTTGGCGCGCGCGAGATCGACGGGATGATGCTGGCGGGCCTTGCGCGGCTGGATATGCGGGTGGCGCGGTCCGGGGCCAAGCTGATCGTGGCGACCACGCTCGCTGGGCTCGATGATGTGTTTGCGGTGCTCGATCAGTCCAATCCGCACATCCTGATCGCGCCCACCCGCGCCGAACGGTTAATCGCGGTCGGGCGGGTCATGGGTGAAGCGGGCGCGGCGCGCTTACGCGAAATGGGTGAGGAAGATCGCGTAGCCTTGCTGCGGCTGTCGCAGCAGGTTGAAGCGATTGCCCATTCGCTCGACCGGATGGGCCACGGCGCCGCGGCGCTCGCGCCGAAGCTGGGCGAGCACAAACGGGATTATCACGCGCCCGAGGCTGGTTTGGTCAGCGGTTTTGGGGTTGCGCAGCCGCCGCTGCCTGATCCGCAGATGGTGCGACAAATGATCGCCAACCGTCAGGCACGCGCGCGGTTCTTCGATCCAGCGCTGTTTGGCGATCCGGCGTGGGACATGCTGCTAGATCTGACCGCTGCGCATGGAGAAAGCGCGCAGGTCTCGGTCACGTCGCTGTGCATCGCGGCAGGCGTTCCGGCGACGACGGCGCTGCGCTGGCTGACCCAGATGGTTGAAAGCGGGATCTTCCAGCGCGTGCCCGATCCGGCGGACCGCCGCCGCGCCTTCATTGCGATGGGTGACAAGGCAATCGCCGCGATGTCCGCCTATTTCGCCAGCCTGCCTGCACCGGTGTTGCAGGCCGCCTAAAAGTCCGTTTCAGGCGCGGCAGGCCGCCAGCGCAGGATCAGGGTGAGGCCCGGCCCGTTGGCGTTGCCCTCTCGCATAGGCTCGCGCGCTGCATCGGCCCGGGCGCGGGCCAGAATGGCGGACGGAACCGCGCCGTCGATCAGCAGGACATCCGCTTCACCCAGCAGGCGCGCCTGCCGCAAGGTCAGGTCCTCAGGGTCGGCGCTGGTGAGGGTAACGTCGAAGATCGCACCGGACGCGGGAAGGGCCATGCCCTCCACCCAATCATCAACCTTCTGAAAAGACGCAGGATCAAATGGATCAAGCGCGCCGCCCTCGCGCAGCGCCGCATCCACCGCGCGCCGCCGGTCGGGGCCCTCGGGAAACTTCAACCGCAGGCCAGGCCGTGCGGCCTCCAGCGCTTTGGCGAGCAGCCCAAGCGTTTCGGGCAGCACCCGCTCCAGCCGCAGCCGCACATGCTTTGCCAGTCCCGCAGACGCTCCGCCGGTGCCAATCGCCACCAGCAGTGGATCACGGTCGAGGATCGAAGGCGTGGTAAAATCGCACAGTTCCGGCCGATCAACGACATTGACCAGCATTCCGGCACAGCGCGCATTGATCGCCGCCACTTCGCAGGCGCGGGCATCATCATAGGCGATGAAGGCGAGCCGCACCCCCTCATCCACCGCACGGGCCAGATCATCGACGATCACGCCGCCCGCACGCTCGACCAGCCGCCGCTTGGGCTCCGCCGCCGCGCCATCGCCCAGCACCAACACTTGCTGTCCGGCGATCTGATGAAACAGCGGCAGGCTGGCGATCTGGCTCATCGCCCCCTCAGGCGAGCCATTCGGGCACGCGCTCGGCATCCATGATTGCGCCTGCCTCGATCCGGTCAGCGACCACGGCGAACTTGTCGCCATCGACCAGCACCTCGGCCACAAACCCACGCGAGTTGTAGGACGAAGCCATCGTCGCGCCGTAAGCCCCCGCGGTGCGGAATACGGCGAGGTCGCCGGCTTCCAACTTGTCGCAATCCCGGCCCATCGCGAAGGTGTCCCCCGTCTCGCAGATCGGGCCGACGATATTGGCGGTCATCTGCGCGCCAGTCGGCTCGACCGCTTCGAAGTGGTGATACGCGCCATAGAGGGCGGGACGGGCGAGATCGTTCATCGCCGCATCGACGATCACGAAGGGATCATTGATCCCGCGCTTCACCCGCACCACGCGGGTCAGGAGCACGCCGGCGTTGCCCGCAATCACCCGGCCGGGCTCAAAGATCAGCTTCACGCCCCAACCCTGCGTCACCCGCGCCACCATCGCGCCATATTCGGACGGGGGCGGGAGCACTTCGCCCACCCGGTACGGCACGCCGAGACCGCCGCCCAGATCGACATGGGTGATGACATGGCCCGCCCCGCGCAGCGCCTGCACCAGCGCTCCGAGCTTTTCGAACGCGGTTTCCAGCGGTGCGAGATCAGCGAGCTGGCTGCCGATATGCACCGCCACGCCGCGCAGCTTAACCCCCGGCAGGCCTGCCAGCGCACCGAAAATCTGGCCAGCCTCGCTAATCGGCACGCCGAACTTGTTGTCGGCCTTCCCGGTCGAGATCTTGTCATGCGTGCCTGCGTCGACATCGGGGTTGATCCGCAGCGTGCATTGCGCGGTCATGCCCTTGGCAGCGGCGATCGCGGCGAGTTCGATGCCCTCTTCCTCGCTCTCGATATTGAATTGGCCGATCCCGGCGTCGAGCGCCGCGACCATTTCGGCGGCGGTCTTGCCCACGCCCGAGAACACGATCATCTCCGGCGCGATGCCCGCCGCCAGCGCGCGGCGCATTTCGCCGACGGAGACCACATCCGCGCCCATGCCCTGCTTGCCCAGCACCTTGAGCACCGCGAGGTTAGGGTTCGATTTCACCGCAAAGGCGATCAGCTTGTCCGGCACATCCGCCAGCGCCTCACGGAACACCCGCGCATGGCGTTCCAGCGTGGCGCGCGAATAGACATAGACCGGCGTGCCGACCGTCTCGGCGATCAGCGGCAGCGGCACATCTTCGGCGTGCATCACGCCGTCACGATAGGCAAAATGGTCCATGGTCTTCGCTTCTATTCAGGCGGCAGATCGAAGGGATCGTCCTCGCGCTCCTCCGAGCGCCGGCGCAATTCGACCGAGCGTTCGGGCGCGGAAAGGGCATCGCGGCGGAGCAGTTCCTGCGCGGACGGCTTGTCGGGCGCGCCATAGGGCGCATCCGGCAGGGTCGCGCCTTCGGGCGGGGTCAACGGCGAGACGGTGCCACAGGCCGAAAGCAGGCCCGCAAGGCCCAATATGGCAAGCTTGCGCATCATTCCTCCATACCCAGCGCAGCGCGCGCACGGGCGACTTGCCAACGGACCTGATCGGGCGCGGTTCCGCCATAGGACGCACGCGCCGCGACCGAGGCGTCGACCGACAGCGCAGCATAGACGCTTTCGTCGATCCGCGCATCAATCGCCTTGAGGTCATCGAGCGGCAGGGCGTCGAGCGCAATTCCGCGCGTTTCCGCCAGTTTTACTGCCGCCCCGGTGATGTGATGCGCCTCGCGGAACGGAATGCCGCGCGCCCGCACCAACCAGTCGGCCAGATCGGTCGCGGTGGCATAGCCGAGTTCGGCGGCGGAGCGCATCCGGGCGGTGTTGAAGGTGGCGCCCGCGATCATCCCGGTCATCGCCGCGATGCTCAGCGCCATCAGGCTGGCCGCCTCGAACACCGGCGGCTTGTCGTCCTGCATGTCCTTGGAATAGGCGAGCGGCAGGCCCTTCATTGTGATCATCAGGCTGGTGAGCGCCCCGATCACGCGCCCCGAATGCCCGCGCACCAGTTCGGCGGCATCGGGGTTCTTTTTCTGCGGCATGATCGACGAGCCGGTCGAAAGGCTGTCGGGCAGGCGGATGAAGCCGAAGGGCTGGCTGGCCCACAGGATCAGTTCCTCAGCGAGGCGTGAAAGGTGCAGGGCAGTGGAGGAACAGCACCACAGGAAATCGAGCGCGAAATCGCGGTCGGAGACAGCGTCGAGTGAATTGGCGGTGGGTCGGTCGAATCCGAGCGCTGCGGCCGTTGCCTCGCGGTCAATCGGGAAGCCAGTCCCGGCCAGCGCCGCAGAGCCGAGCGGACACTCATTCATCCTCTTAGCCGCATCGGCCATTCGCCCCCGGTCACGCCGGAACATCTCGTAATAGGCCATCAGGTGGTGGCCCAGCGTCACTGGCTGCGCTGTCTGCAAATGGGTGAAGCCGGGCATGATGCTGTCCGCGTGCTCTCCCGCGCGGGTGACGAGCGCGCGCTGCAAGGCCGCCAGCCCCTCGTCCATCTGCGCGGCGGCATCGCGCACCCAGAGGCGGAAATCGGTCGCCACCTGGTCATTGCGGCTGCGCGCGGTGTGGAGGCGTCCGGCAACCGGGCCGATCAACTCGGCCAGCCGCGCTTCGGTGGTCATGTGGATGTCTTCGCGGTCCCAATCCTCGGGCACGCCATCGGCTTCATACTCTGCGGCAACAGCATCAAGGCCATTGGCGATCACCAGCGCATCGTCAGCCGCGATGATCCCCGCCGCGCCCAGCATTGCAACGTGCGCTTTGCTGGCGGCGATATCCTGCCGCCACAGCGCCTTGTCGAACGGTATCGAGGCATTGATTTCACGCATGATCGCGCTAGGGCCGTCAGCGAAGCGCCCGCCCCACATGGCGTTGGTCGCACCCGTATCGGAGCCTGTCATGTCCCGCTCGTCGCTCATTCTGGCACTACCGTTCCTGCTGCTGGCGGGATGCGATAGGGCTGCCGAGGCCCCGGCGCAACCGGTTGCGCAGGGCGAAGCGGCCAAGTCTCCGACAGGTCTGATGACCCGCCAGTTCGCCGGGACGCCCATCCCGGCGATTACGGTCGCGGATCCGGCCGGCAAGAGCCTTGATCTGGGCGCGCAGGACGGGCCGGTGCTGCTCAACCTGTGGGCGACCTGGTGCGCGCCCTGCGTCAAGGAAATGCCGCAGCTCGATGCGCTGGCCGCAGAGCTGGACGGCGAGGTGCGCGTCATCACCGTCAGTCAGGATTTACGCGGGGCCGAGGTGGTGACGCCGTTCTTCGCGCGCGCCGGGCTGAAGCAGCTCGAACCGTGGCTCGATCCCGAAACCGCGCTGTCGGCGCAGTTCACGCCCGAGGGCGCGCTGCCGCTGACGATCCTGTTCGACGCCAGCGGCAAGGAAGTGCTGCGGGTGGCGGGCGGCTATGAGTGGGACAGCCCCGAGGCGGCGGCGCTGATTCGCGAGAGCCTGACTGCGAAGTAGGTCAGGCGCTCAGCCGATTAGCGATAGCCTGACCCATGCGCAGGGGGTCGCCTGGCTTGAGGCTTTCGAGCCACTCCACGCGGCCCGGCTCGAATAACAGCACCACGGTTGAGCCCAAGTAGAAGCGGCCCATCTCGTCCCCGGCGGCGAATCCATGCCCCTTGCCCGCGAAGTCCTCGTGCACGGGGGCTGAGGCGTGCGTACGGAAGGCGTTCGGCCACACGGTGTCGATCCCGGCGACAATCATCGCGCCGACCATGACGCTGGCGAAATGCCCGTCCGGGCCGTCGAACCGGCACGACAGCCGCTCGTTCCGCGCGAACAATCGGTCGACCCCGGCGGCGGTCGCGACATTGACCGAGTAGAGGTCACCCGGAATGTAGCTGGTCGCCTGCAAGGTGCCGGCGGCGGGCATATGGACGCGGTGGTAATCCTTGGGGCTGAGGTAAATGGTCATGAACCGCCCGCCCTCGAACCGCGCGGCCTCTGCGGCGGAGCAGCCGAGGATCTCCGCGACCGAGTAATCGCGCCCCTTCGCCTGAATGATCCGCCCGCCACTGATCGGGCCAAGCTGGCTGACCGCACCATCGGCGGGAGACAGGATGAATGCCGCGCTATCCGCGAGCGGCCGTGCGCCGGGTTTCAGCTCGCGGGTGAAGAAGTCGTTGAAGCTCGAAAACTGCCCGATCCCGCGTGCCGCTTCGCTGAGGTCGACGCCGTAGGCCGCGACAAAGCGGCGGATCAGCCGGTCACGCAGCCACGGCGTCTCGCTTGCGGCAAGGCTCCCGGCGAGGCGCGAGAGGGCGTGCTGGGGCACGATATGCTGGAGCGCGATGAAGGCAGAGGACATGCCCCCCGCGCTACCGGCCTGCGGCGGGCGGCGCAAGCGATGCGGGTCAGAGCGTTGCGGTTTGCCCGCCATCGACCTTGATCGCGCAGCCGGTGATGAAGCTGGCGCGCGGGGAGGCGAGGAAGGCGGCCATGTCGCCAAACTCCTCGGGTCGCCCCAGCCGCCCGGCCGGGATTGCCGCAATCGAGCGGGCGGTGATCTGCTCATGCGTCATCCCGCTCCCCGCCGCCATCGCGCCGTGGAGGCTGGTGAGCCGGTCTGTCGCAATCTGGCCGGGGAGCAGCAGATTAACCGTCACACCGTCCGCCGCGACTTCTGCCGCAAGCGTCTTGCACCACGACGCCAGCATCGCCCGGACCGCATTGGACAGCACGAGGCCGGGGATCGGCGTGATCAGGCTGGTTGAGGCGACCGCGAGAATCCGACCGAACCCGCGCGCCCGCATCTCCGGCAGGAACGCCTGAGCGAGCGTCAGTTGGGCATTGAACATCCGGTCCATCACGGCGGCAAAGTCGCCCGGCGTGGTTGTCGCCGCCGCCCCGGTGGGCGGGCCGCCTGCGTTGAGGACGAGGATATCGACCGGCTTGCCCGTATCGCGCACGCTGGCGATGATCTGGGCGGGAGCGGCAGGATCATCGAGATCAGCGACAATGTGAGCAAGCCCCTGCGGCCCATCCGCCGAGCGTGCTACGGTGATCACATCCACGCCTTCATCGGCGAGCGACACAGCAATGGCGCGCCCCAACCCCTTACTCGCGCCGAGCACCAGAGCGGTCTTGCCGTCAAGTTGCAGATCCATCGCCGTTCTCCGTGAAAATGGTTTCGGCGCCAGCCTGCCCGAATTGTTGGCGGCGCGCGCCTGATAGTATGGGCGGGGTGGGGGCGGTGTCACCCCTTCGCCTCGTTCGGGAGTTTTTGCGCAAATCCGTCCCCCGGAAGGATTTATCCAGCGTCACCCCGTCGCTTGCGCTCGGGAGTTTTCACGCAAAACCATCCCCCGGATGGTTTTGTCTGGTGAAAACTGGTGGGCGGTAACGGGCTCGAACCGCTGACCCTCTCGGTGTAAACGAGATGCTCTACCAACTGAGCTAACCGCCCGCGCAGTGCAGGTGGGTGCGATTTAGCGACAAGCGGGCGGGGGTCAAGCGGCCTTTGCTGCCTTTGCCCCCAGCCGGTCAAAGATGCTAGAATGCCGCCGCAACCGCAGCAGGACGCCGACGGCATGATCATCGAGACGCAGCTCAATGACGGAACCCCGGTTTGCATCCGCCGGGTGCGCAAGGATGACGAGCAGCGCATCAAGGACGGGATCGCCCAGCTATCCCCCCAGTCGCGCTATCTGCGGTTCTTTTCCGGGATGCGCGAGGCGCCGCCGCAGGTGCTGCGTGCGCTGGTGACAGTCGACGGGCATGATCACATCGCCTGGGGCGCGCTGCGCTCCGACCTGCCGGATGCGCCCGCGCTGGGTGTGGTTCATGCCTTCCGTGAGGCGGATGATCCCGGCACGGCAGAATTCTCGGTCGCGGTGGTCGACGAATATCACGGGCGGGGCCTCGCGCGGCTCTTGTGCGCGGTGCTGCTGCTCGATTGCCAACGCGAGGGGCTGGGCCATCTGTCGGTCAATATCCTGCCCGAAAATCGCCCGGCGCTGACGCTGGCCCGCTCGCTCGGGGCGGAGGGCACGGGGTACGAGGCCGGGATCACGCAGCTCGAAATCGACATCGGCGAAGCGCTCGCGTCGCTGCGGGCGGAGAGCGAGGTGCCGGGGCTGGCGGCAGTGTTCGACCAGTTCAACGCTTCCCCCGCGGACTGACAGGCTCTAGGGCCGGGCGCATGACACCCCCACACATCCTCGTTCTAGGCACCGGCGGCACGATTGCTGGCGCGGGCAGCGGCGCCACCGGCGCGGCCTATCGCCCCGGCGGGCTGGCGCTGGAGACGCTGATTGCGCACCTTGATGCGCTGGGGCTGGCGGCGGAGCTGGTGCCGCAGGATGTGGCCCGGATCGGCTCGCAGGATATCGGCTGGGCCGAGTGGCAGGCGCTCCATGCGGCTTGCAAGCGGGCGCTTGCCGATCCGGCGGTCGACGCCGTGATTATCACCCACGGCACGGATACGGCGGAGGAGACCGGCTTCCTGCTCGATCTCACCCTGCCGAGCCCCAAGCCCATCGTGCTGGTCGGCGCGATGCGGCCCGCCGATGCGGTGGGCGCGGACGGAATGCGCAACTTCGCCAATGCGGTAAAGGTCGCGAGCGATCCTTCCGCAGCCGGACGCGGGGTGATGCTGGTGATGGGCGATGCGGTGCTCTCGGCCCGCGACGCGCGCAAGGCGGCGACCTCCGCAATCGACGCGTTCCGCAGCTTTCCGAGGGGGCCATTGGCGCGCGTGACACCTGCCAGCCTCGACTGGTTCGGCCCGCCGCACCGGGCGGGCGCACCTGCGCGCTATTCCTTCCCTCAGGCCTTGCCGCGCGTGGCGATCCTGACCGCCGGTGCAGGCATGGATGAACAGCCGGTCGACGCCCTGCTCGGGATCGGGTGCAAGGGCGTGGTGCTGGCGGGCATGGGGCAGGGCAATGCGCCTGCCAGCGTCATCGCTGCCTTGTCGCAAGCAGCGGCGCGCGGTGTGCCGGTGGTGCGTTCCAGCCGGGTCGATGAAGGCATCGTCGACCGCAATGTCGAGGTCGATGATGACGCGCTCGGGCTGGTAGCCGCACGCGCGCTCGGCCCGGCCAAGGCGCGGATGCTGCTGATGGTGCTGATCGCGAATGGGATCACCGCTGCAGCAGAGGTGCAGGCGGCGTTCGACGGCGCGTGAGCAGTGCGTGGCGGGATGCGTCACCGCTTCCTTACAAATTTCAGAAAGATGCGCTAACCCCAGCGCGAAACCGGGCGGCACACTCCGCCCGCCATCAATAAAGTGAGCTTCCCCATGTTCGACGAACCCGGTTTCTCAGACGATGCCGATCTGGATCCGGCTGCCATCATGCTCGAAACCTTCGTGTATTGCAGTCTTGCCGCCGATGATATCGATGCTGACGAGGTCAGCCGACTGGTCGCGTTCTCGCAAAAGCGCAATGTCGCACGCGGGATCACCGGGGTGCTGGTGTTTGGCAGCGGGGTGTTCTTCCAGTGGATCGAAGGGCCTCCCGCCGAGGTGCGGACTCTGATCGCCAACCTGCATGGCGATACGCGGCATCATGACATCGTCACGCTCGACCAGAGCGTTGAAGTGCGCGAGCGCCTTTATCCGCATTGGGATATGGAGCCGGTCGAGGCGGATGACCTGCGCGAAGTGCTGGAAGAAGCGCTCGAATCCACCGAGGATGAAGGCAGCATCGCTGCTCTCAAGCGCATTCTCGGGCATCTTGAGTCGGGATCGTTGTCTGAAGTCGGGCGCGGCTGACAGGGGGTGCTTATCCCCCTCCTCTGAAGAGGAGGGGGGACGCGCGCTCCTCACCCCCAGGGCGTGACGAGATACTTCTCGCCGGTCTTCATCTGGCGGTAATCGCAGATCGCGTCCTTCTCCAGCATTCCTTCAAGGCTGACCTTCGCCTTGTAATGGCTGGCAAAGGTGGTGGTGAGGTTCGCCTGCACCCGCCCGCGCATCCGCACCACAGTTTCCATGCCCGCGCGCTGCAAGAACGGCGTCAGCAGCCAGCCGGCGATGCTCCATTGCAACCCGTAGGACGGCGTCAGGATCGTCGGGCTGAGGTCCAGTCGTCCGTAGATATACATCTTCTTCTGCTGGTTCGAGCCATAGCGCGAAAACTCGCCCATCTGGGACGCGGCGACCTGTTCCATCGCTTTCAGCACGCCGTCAGAGGCCTGCCCGCCACCGATCGGGTCGAAGCCGAGGAACGCACCGGTCTCGGCAATCGCGGCGCGCAGGTCGGCCATGTAGGTCGGTGCCGCGGAGTTCACGACATATTCCGCGCCCTGCAACTTGAGCAGTTCGACGTGGCTTTCATTGCGCACGATGTTGACCAGCTTCATCCCATCTTCCACGCAAATGCGGTTGAGCATCTGGCCGAGGTTCGACGCGGCGGCCAGATGGATGATCGCCGAGTGGCCTTCCATCTTGGCGGTCTCGACAAAGCCCAGCGCGGTCATCGGGTTGACGAAGCTCGACGCGCCGGTTTCCGACGAGTGATCGCCCAGCGGAATGCACATCATCGCGTCGGCAATGGCGTATTGCGAGAAGGCATTGCCGGGGACGCAGGCGACGCGCTGGCCCATCAGCGCCTTGGCCATGTCGCTGTCACCGGTGGCGATCACCGTGCCTGCGCCTTCATTGCCCGCAGGCAGGCGCTGACCGTGGCGGCCCTTGTTGCCGGTGAGGAATGGCTCGGGCATGGTCGCGACGACCTTGCCGGGGGTGTATTCCGCGGTCTCGAAATCGGCGGCGCTGGTAAGGATCGCGAGGTCCGAGGGGTTAATCGGCGCGGCTTCCATCTGGACCAGCACCTGATTGCCGGTGGGCGCCGGGAAGGTGCTTTCGGCCACCTCCAGCGTCAGCTTGCCGTCGGCGGTGAGGGTGGTGAAGAGCTGCTTTCCGGTGGTCATTCTCGTCCCTTTCATTGCGATCTGCATTTCGCTTGTTGGCGACCTAGGCCGGGGGCGTGCCGGTTACAAGCGCCGAACACCCACCCCCAACCCCTCCCTCAAGGGAGGGGAGAATGGGCGCGGCATTCGAGCTCCCCTCCCCTCGGGGAGGGGTTGGGGGTGGGGGCTCGACGTTAATGTTCGGGATAGGTCGCTACGACGAAATACAGCCCGTGCGGCGGGGCATTCAGCCCCAAAGCGCCGCGGTCGCGCGCCGCCAGCGCCTCGGCCATGCGGGTTTCCGGCCATGTGCCAGCACCGACCAGCTTAAGGCACCCGACCATGCTGCGCACCTGATGATGCAGAAAGCTGCGCGCGGCGGCATGGATGTGGATTTCCTCGCCGACCCTCTCCACGTCGAGCAGGTCGAGCGACTTCACCGGGTCGGCTGACTGACAATGGACCGAGCGGAAGGTGGTGAAATCGTGATGCCCGACCAGCGCCTGCGCCGCGCGGTGCATCGCGTCTGCGTCAAGCGGCTGGGCGACGTGCCACGCCCGGTCGCGCTGGAGGGTCAGCGGCGCGCGGCGGTTGATGATGCGGTACAGATAGCGCCGCCCGGTGCAGGAAAAGCGTGCGTGCCAATCATCTGGAACGACCTCGCAGGCGGTCACTGCGACGGGATCGGGCCGCACTTGCGCGTTGATCGCGGCCATTAGGCGGAAGGGGTCGAAGGGCTTTTCGATGTCCACATGGCTGCGCATCGCCAGCGCGTGCACGCCTGCATCGGTGCGCCCGGCGGAGTGGAGGGTGACGGTCTCGCCGGTGATCCGCGCAATGGCATCCTCGATGCTTTGCTGCACGCTCGGCCCGTGGGACTGGCGTTGCAGGCCGAAGAATGGCGTGCCGTCGAATTCGAGGGTGAGGGCGAAGCGGGTCATTGCGCCAATCCGTCACCCCAGCGAAAGCTGGGGCCTAGGGCGGAAAGGACAGCGCGTGCCGCCCTGGGTCCCAGCTTTCGCTGGGATGACGGATGGGAGATGTTGCTCACGAAAGCACCGTCCCGCTTGGAACCGCCCGCCCACGCAGGAATTCCTCCCTGCTCAGCACCGGCTTGCCTGCGCGCTGGAGCCGCAGGGGCCGGATCGCGCCGACACCGCAGGCGATGGTGAAATCATCGTCGAGCACTTCGCCGGGGGTGCCCGCGCCGCCTACCACTTCGGCAAGCAGCAACTTCACCCGTTCCTCGCCGAGTTCGAACCACGCGCCGGGGAAGGGGGCGAGCCCGCGCACATTGCGTTCAATCACCTCAGCCGGCGCATTCCAACCGATCTTCGCCTCAGCCTTGTCGATCTTGGGCGCGTAGATCGCTGCCGCGTCGTCCTGAACCTCGGGCGGGAAGGCGGCAAGATCAGCCAGCACCTCCATCATCGCCGCGGCGCCCACCGCGCCCAATTCGTCGAACAGCTCGCCCGTCGTCTTGCGCCCGACTGGCACGGCGACCTTGTGCAGCATCGGCCCGGTATCGAGCCCCGCTTCCATCTGCATGATCGTCACGCCCGTCTCGGCATCCCCCGCCATCACCGCCCGGTGGATCGGCGCCGCCCCGCGCCAGCGTGGCAGCAGCGAGGCGTGGATATTGAGACAGCCATGCACCGGCGCATCGAGCACCGCTTGCGGCAGGATCAAACCGTAAGCCGCGACCACCGCCACATCGGCACCCAGCGCCGCGAACTCCGCCTGCGCTGCGGCGTTCCGCAGCGACACGGGCGAACGCACCGGCACTCCCAAACCCTCCGCCGCCACTTGTACGGGCGACGGCATCAGCCTCTTGCCCCGTCCCGCCGGACGCGGCGGCTGGGTGTAAACCCACACCACCTCATGCCCCGCCACATGGAGCGCGCGCAGGGCCGGAACCGCAAATTCCGGCGTCCCCATGAAGATGATGCGCATAAGCTGTGCCCGAAGCCTTTGTGAAGCGAAGCGCAGCCCCTATCTCTCCCCCCATGGCATCGCAAGAGATCGAGGCGCTGAGTTCCGCGCTTGCCCGGCTGCCGGGCCTGGGCCCGCGTTCCGCGCGGCGGGCGGTGCTGTGGCTGGTCAAGCACCGCGAGAGCGCGCTGCCCGCCTTGCTCGAAGCGTTGGCGGGCGTTGCCGAAACGCTGGTCGAATGCCAGACCTGCGGCAATGTCGACACGTCCGACCCCTGCGCCATCTGCACCGACCCGCGCCGCGATGCCCGCGCGCTGTGCGTGGTAGAGGAAGTGTCGGACGTCTGGGCGCTCGACCGCGCACGGCTGTTTCCCGGACGCTACCACGTGCTCGGTGGCAGGCTCTCGGCCTTGGACGGCATTGCGCCCGAAAACCTCAACATCGCCAGCTTGCTCGCCCGCGTGGAAAGCGGCGGGATCGACGAGGTGGTGCTCGCCATGAACGCCACATTGGAAGGCCAGACCACAGCGCATTACATCGCCGAGCGGCTCGAAGCCTTTCCGCTGCGCGTCACCCAGCTCGCCCACGGCTTGCCGGTGGGGGGAGAGCTCGATTACCTCGACGAAGGCACCTTGGCGCAGGCGCTGCGAGCGCGGCGTCCGGTGTGACGAAGGTGTGAGCTCCCGCGAAGGCGGGAGCCTCCCGCAGATCGGCACGAGATCCCCGCCTGCGCGGGGACGCACTTGAGATTTGTGTGATCGCGCACTAGATCGCCAAAATGGCTATCCGCGAAATCCTTGAAGTGCCGGACCCCCGGCTGAAGATCATCTCGACTCCGGTTGAACCGCAAGAGTTCAATGAGGAGCTGCGCACGCTGGTCGAAGACATGTTTGAGACCATGTACGACGCTCCCGGCATCGGTCTGGCTGCGATCCAAGTCGGCGTGCCCAAGCGCGTGCTGGTGATCGACCTCCAGCCCGAAGACCCGGACGCCGAGCCGGTGGAATGCGGCCATGACGGCCATTCGCACACCCACCCCGCGACCAAGAACGACCCGCGCGTGTTCATCAATCCGGTGATCCTTGATCCGGCCGAGGAAGTGTCGACCTATCAGGAAGGCTGCCTTTCGGTCCCCGAAATCTACGCCGATGTCGACCGCCCGGCGACCTGCACGGTGCGCTATCAGGACTTGGACGGCAACACGCATGAAGAGGCGCTTGAAGGGCTGATGGCGACGTGCCTGCAGCACGAGATGGACCACTTGGAGGGCATCCTGTTCATCGACCACCTGTCGCGCCTGAAGAAGGCTATGGTGTTGAAGAAGCTAGAGAAGATTCGCCGAGCGGCGTAGCTTGTTTTTCGAGCGCGCCTCCGCGCGCTCGTCCTCGGGGCTGTTCTTTCGCTGCGCTACAGGCCCCTGCGGGCGGGCGGTCGCCCTTGCGGCGCTGCGCGCCGATTGTCAGTGCCACTTCCCGCCTCCCCGAGCTGGCCTGCCCCGGCGTAGGCCGGGGACCCGGGGCCCCGCTTTCTTGCGGACATCGCACAGCAAACCCTAGCGTTCTCCATACGTTCTATGTAGGATCGCCACATGGACGCTTCGATTCTGCCGCTTTTCGCCCTGATTCTCGGTGCTGCGCTTGGCGGGGGCGTGGGCTGGTTCCTTGCCTCGCGCCCGCTCGCCGATCTACGCGCGCGCCTCACTGCGGCGGAGGCGAGCGGGGCGGAGGGGGAGGCCAAGTTCGCCCGCGCCATTGCCGAGCTGGGCGAAGCGCGGATTGAGGTCGCCGGGCTGAAGGAGCGGGCGGGGCAGGCGGATGGCTTGCTGACGCGGCTCGACACCGTGCAGGCTGACCGAGCCGCGCTAGCCGAACGCCTCGCCGCGCTCGAAAGTGCTGCGGCCGAGCGCGAGAAGGCCTTTACCGAACAGAAGGCCGGACTGCTCGCCGCGCAGGAGTCCTTGCGCAAGGAGTTCGAAAACGCCGGAAGCCGGGTGCTGGAACAGGCGCAGAAGGCGTTCCTGGAACGCGCCGACGCGCGCTTCCGCCAGTCCGAAGAAGCGGGCGAGGCCAAGCTGAAGGCGCTGCTGTCTCCGGTGGGCGACAAGCTGGCCAGCTACGAACGACAGGTCGCCGAGCTGGAGGCCAAGCGCACCGATGCTTTCGGGCAGCTCTCCGGCCTGATCCAGTCGATGCGCGACGGACAGGAACAGGTGCGGCGCGAAGCGCAGCGGCTCGGCAATTCGCTCACCAACGCCCCCAAGGCGCGCGGGCGCTGGGGCGAGCGGGCTTTGCAGAACGTCCTCGAACAATGCGGGCTGGCCGAACATACCGATTTCCACCTCGAACAGTCGATGGACACCGCCGATGGCCGGCTGCGGCCCGATGCGATCGTCAATGTGCCGGGGCAGAAGAAGCTGGTGATTGACGCCAAGGTGTCATTGAACGCCTATCAGGCCGCCTTCGAGGCGGATGATGAGGGCGAGCGCAAACGCCACCTCGACCTCCACGCCAAATCGATGCGCAACCATGTGCAGACGCTGGGCTCGAAAAGCTACCAGAGCCAGTTCGATGACGCGCCGGACTATGTGGTGATGTTTGTGCCGGGCGAGCATTTCGTCGCCGCCGCGCTGGAACATGATCCCGAATTGTGGGATTTCGCCTTCCGCAACAAGGTGCTGCTCGCGACCCCGACCAACCTCGTTGCAATTGCCCGCACGGTCGCGCAGGTGTGGCGGCAGGACAAGATGGCGAGCGAAGCGGCGGAAATCGGCCGGATGGGCGCGGAGCTTTATGAGCGGCTGAGAAAGTCGGCTGAACATCTCAAGCGCGTGGGCGGTGGGCTTGAATCGGCAGTGAAGAACTACAACAATTTCGTCGGTAGCTTTGAACGTAATGTCCTTTCGTCAGGCAGACGGCTTGCCGAGAAGGGCATCGAGATTGGCAAAAGCGAGATCGAGGATGTCCCGCTGGTCGAATCTGCCCCGCGATATAACGCAGTTGATGCGGCTGGAGTGGAGGACGACGTTCCGGCGCTGGAGCCGCGCAAGGACGCGGCGGAGTAGCGCAGCCGCTCGGGAAGCCTTTCCCACGAAAGTGAGGCCAGCCTTTCCTACAGCTACCGCCCGCGTCATGATCCCGTCGGCCCTTTGACATCGTCCGCACCCCGCCGCCTCAAGCGAGGCTCCGCGCGTCAGCTCTCCTACCCGGTGCCCCCCCGGCAGCGGGCGATGTGTCAATTTCGTTTTCTAGGCACAATCAATTGAATAGAAAGGAAAAAAGTCAGGAAAACGCAGTTGACACCCTGTCAACTTTGTAAACTTCGCGGCTCCAACCCCGCCAGCACCTCATAAGCCAGCACTGCGCCTGCCACTGCCGCGTTCAATGAATCCGCGCGGCCCCGCATCGGCATCGTCACCCGCAGGTCGCACTCCGCCTCGTAATCCTCAGGGAGCCCCTGCGATTCGTTGCCGACCAGAATGAAGCACGGCGACGCGTAGGGCGCGCCGCGATAGGGCACCGCATCGCGCAAGGATGCTGCGACCAACTGGCCCGCGCCACCCCGCAGCCACGGTAGAAACTCCTCCCACCGCGCCTGCGCCACGCCTACTGTGAACACCGCCCCCATGCTCGCCCGCACGGCTTCGGCGCTGAAGGGATCGGCGCAGTCGTCGATGAGGATCAACCCGCCTGCGCCCACCGCGTCGCAGGTGCGCAGCATCGTGCCGAGGTTGCCCGGATCGCGCAGCGCTTGCGCCACCAGCCAGATCGGCGCGGCGCTGCGGTCCAGCGTCTCCAGCGACGTGTCCCATTCGTCGAACACCCCGGTGACGCTCTGGGCATTGTCCTTGCCGGTGATCTTGGAGAGGATGTCGGGCGTGGTTTCGATCACCTCGCCGCCTGCTGCCACAACGTCAGCCTCAAGCCGCGCGAGCAGCGCGTGTTCGCGCCCCTCGGCCATGACAAGCGTCTGCGGCACCCGGCCCGAGGCGCGCGCGTCTTCGAGCAGCCGCAGCCCTTCGACCAGGAACTGGCCGGTACGCTTGCGATGCTTCTTGTCGCGCAAGGACCGCAGATATTTGACGGTCGGATTAGAGAAACCGGTGATGTGCTTGCGCATGGTGGAAGCGCTAATCTTCCCCGAAGCCGCCAGCGACCAGCGCGATCAGATCGGCTAGGACCGCCTCGGCATTCTCACCCTCGACTGCGACTTCGACCGTGTCGCCCTTCGCCGCGCCGAGCATCATCAACCCGAGGATCGATCCGCCCGCCGCGCTGTGCGGGGCCTTGGTTACGGTGACCTTCACGCCATCGGGCAGGGTCGCCACCGCGCCGACGAACTTCGCACTCGCCCGGGCGTGCAGGCCCCGGCGGTTGACGATGGTGACGCTTTGCCGTGCTTCCCCCACGCAGCGAGCCTTCAGGCCTTGGCCCGTGCAGGGGCAGTGTCCTGCCCCAGCAATTCGCTGGCGATGGTGATGTAATTGCGCCCGGCGGTCTGCGCGGCGTGGACCGCAGCGGTGACATCCATCGCCTTGCGCGCACCGGCGAGGCGGATCAGCATCGGCAGGTTGATGCCCGCGATCACCTCGACATGGCCCGCATCAAGCAGCGAGATCGCCAGATTCGACGGGGTGCCGCCGAACAGGTCAGTGAGGATGATGACGCCCTTGCCATTGTCGACCGAAGCGATCGCGTCCGCGATGTCGGCGCGGCGCTGCTCCATATCGTCATGGGGGCCGATGCAGACCGTGACGATCCCGTCCTGCGGGCCGACCACGTGCTCCATTGCCTCGACAAACTGGTCCGCGAGGCGGCCATGGGTTACCAGGATCAAGCCGATCATGCGTGAATAGGGGTCCGTTAACTGCCCGCCAAGGGGGCTGCCTTACGCGTTTCTACCTTAACCGACAATGCGTGCGGGGTGCATTGCGGCGGATTCTACCGTGCCGGGTCTTAGCGGCGATCCCGTTCAATGGTATCGGCCGCCCGCGAGCCCAGATTGCGGTGCCGAACAGTGGGCGAAAACCCGGCGGTGCGCAAGGCCTGAGCCATCCGCTCGGTGGTGAAGACCGATCTGTGTCTCCCGCCGGTACAGCCAAAGGCGATATGGACATAGGGTTTGCCTTGCCGGGCATAGCGCGGGAGCAGCATCAGCAAGAGGTCACGGATGCGTTCGAACGCTTCGGCAAAGGCGGGGTCACGCTCGATATGCGCGCCCACGGTGGCGTCCTGCCCGGTCTGTTCGCGCAGCTCTGGCACCCAATGCGGATTGTCGAGGAAGCGCATGTCGAACACCAGATCGGCAAGCGGCGGCATCCCGCGGGCAAAGCCGAAACTCGACAGGGTGATCGTCACGCCCGCTTCTTCGCTGGCGGGATCGAACAGTTCGCGAATGCGGGTTTGCAGATCGTTGCTGGTCATCGCGGTGGTGTCGATCATCACCTCGGCCCAGCGGCGCAGGGGTTCGAGCAGCTCGCGCTCGGCGGCAATGCCTTCCTGCACCGGGCGCCCGTCAGCCATCGGGTGGCGGCGGCGGGTTTCATTGAAGCGGCGTTCCAGCTCGCCCCCGGCGCAATCGAGGAACAGGAAGGTGAGCGCGATGTCGGGCCGGGCGGCGAGGTCTTTGACCAGCGCGATGATGTCGGCCGGGACAAAGCCGCGCGTGCGCGAATCGAACCCGATGGCGAGCGGCCCGCGCGCCTCGTCGGGCATGGTGACGAGGCGCTTGAGCATTCGCACCGGGAAGTTGTCGATTGTCTCCCAGCCGAGATCCTCCAGCACCGCCAGCGTGGTCGACTTGCCCGCGCCGGCAAGGCCAGTGACCAGCAGCAGTTGGCGCTGGAGAGGAGGGACTTCAGGCTCGCTCATGCGCTGTCATCTGGCGCGTCTGCGGCGCAAAGGGAAGCGGGTTTGATGACGAGGCCATGCATGGCGAGCGCCCATTCGGCGCGCGGGGCAGGGGCGATGGTGCCGGGATCGAAGGCGAGCACTGGCACGGCGACCCCGTTGATGATGCGCCGGGGGAGCGGTGTTTGGGGGAGGCGCTCCGGTGCCGGGCCGCCGAGGGAGAGGATCAGCGCAACCGGCGCGGGCGGCGCGACGGGGAGAGTGACAAGGCCCACCCCGCGCACTTCCAGCAGTCCGGCAATATGCGGCGGCGGGTTGGCGATAAGAACATCACCCTCCACTGTCAGCGTTACGCCATCATCACCTATCAGCCCCGCGCCACGATCCATCAGCGCCAGCGCAAGGCTGGATTTCCCGCTGCCGGGAGGGCCTTCGATCAGCAACGCGCGGCCGGCGATCGCCACCGCGCTCGCCTGAAGCACGATAGCGGTCATTGCGCGGCGGGCAAACGCAGCCGCAGGCACGCGCCGGGTGCGCCATCGGGGCGGGCGTCGGCGCTGAGCGTGCCGTCATGCGCCTCGGCAATCGCGCGCCCGATGGCGAGGCCGAGGCCGGAGTGATTGCCGAAGCTCTCGCCTTCCGGCCGGTCAGAATGGAACCGCCGGAACACCGCCTCGCGGGCGTCGGCAGCGATGCCGGGGCCTTCGTCGCAGACCTCGGTGATGCTTTGGCCGCCAGTCCGGCGGATCGACACGCTGACCACGCCATCTGCGGGTGAGAAGGACACGGCGTTGTCGATCAGGTTTTCGGCCACCCGCTCCAGCTGGGTCGGCACGCCCATCACGATGTGGCTGCCGGGTGCCGCGTCGAGCACGATCCGGCGACCACCGTTCATCCCGCGATCTTCGCGGCTGCGGATCAGGTTCGCGAACAATTCGGCCAGATCGACCCGTTCCAGCGTCGCGCGGCTGATTTCGGCATCGACCCGGCTGGCGGCGGCGATTTCGGTCACGAGGCGGTCGATCCGGCGCACGTCATGGGTGGCGATCTGGATCAGTTCGGAGCGCAGCTCGGGGTCTTCCACGCGCGGCAAAGTGTCGATCGCACTGCGCAGCGATGCGAGCGGGTTCTTGATTTCATGCGCCACATCCGCCGCAAAGGTATCGACCGCGTCGATCCGCTGCCTGAGCGCGCCCGTCATGTCCGAAACCGCACGGGCGAGCAGCCCGATCTCGTCGCTGCGCTGGGGCAGGCGCGGCACTTCGACCTCGCGGTCGCGGCCCTGCCTCACCCGCACCGCTGCGCGCGCCAGCAGCCGCAGGGGGGTGACGATGGTGCGTGCCAGAAACAGCGAGAGCAGCGCCGAGGTCGCCAGCAGCAGCACCATCGCAAAGCCCAGCGTGGTGCGCGCCGCGCGCACACTTTCGGTGATATCGACCGCGTTGCGCACCGTCAGCAGTGTCGCGCCTTGCAGGCCGACCGGCACGGCGGCGGTGATCACCGGCGTGCCATCGCTCCAATCATAGAGCCTGACCTGCGACAGTCCCAACTCGCGCGCGCGGGCGAGTTCGGGCCAGGCATCGGCTTCTTGCGCCTCGGGCTCGACATAGTCCTGCACCGCCTCGGCGCTGACGATGGTGTCGACCGTGCGGTCGAGCCAGCGCGAGAAGCGCTGTTCCCAGTCGTCATCACTGATGTCGTTGAACCGGAAGGATGGCTCGGCCAGTGCGAAGCTGTCCGCGGTCAGCGTGCCTTTGGCATCGAACATCCGCAGCCGCATCCGCTGTTCCTTGCCGATCTGCACCAGCAGCGCCTCCTGCCGCTCGCGGGTGGCGCCTGCCAGTGCCTCGGCAGTGATCTGCGCTTCTATGCGGGCGAGCTTGAAGCGCTCGTTGATCAGCTGCGTGCGGTACGAATCGAGATAGAGCAGGCCGCCGCCCATGATCAGCAGCGGCAGGATGTTGACCGCCAGAATGCGGCCCGTCAGCGCGAACCGCCCGGTGGCAGTCAACTGTTCACCGCTTGCGCCTTTAGCCATCAGTGAAGCTGTAGCCCGCGCCGTAGAGCGTTTCGATGCCATCGAAGGTGGGATCGACCAGCCGGAACTTGCGCCGCATCCGCTTGATATGGCTATCGACGGTGCGATCATCGACGAAGACGTCATCAGGGTAGGCCGCGTCCATCAACTGGTTGCGGCTCTTGATCACGCCGGGGCGGATCGCGAGCGCTTCAAGGATCAGGAATTCGGTCACGGTGAGGCTGACGGTCTCGCCATCCCACATCACCTGATGGCGCGCCGGGTCCATGAACAGGCGCCCTCGGTTGAGGGTCGCGGGCGCAGGTTCGGGCGAGGCGGCGGGGCTTGCCCCTGCCACCAGCGGCTCGGCCCGGCGCAGGATCGCGCGGATGCGGGCGATCAGGAGGCGGAGGCTGAACGGTTTGGCGATGTAATCATCCGCGCCCAGTTCCAGCCCGGCCTCCTCGTCGCGTTCGTCATCCTTACTGGTGAGGAAGATCACCGGCAGCGGCGAATGGGCGCGCAGGCGGCGCAGCAGCTCCATGCCGTCCATCTTGGGCATCTTGATATCGAACACGGCGAGGTCCGGCGGATTGTCGAGCAGCGCCTTCAGCGCGGTCTCGCCATCGGAATAGAGCCGCGTGGCAAAGCCTTCGGCCTGCAACGCAATCGCCACCGTGGTGAGGATGTTGCGATCATCATCGACCAGCGCGATCTGGAGCTTGCGGGCATCCGCGCTGACGGGATCGGTGGCCGCAGGCAAAGGGAGCTGTTCGGTGGTGCTGTCGGACATGGCGCCTATCCTTTCTGCCCCTGCGATTGCATGGCTGAAGGGGTAGCGCCAAGCTGCGCCAATCGCAATGCTGGCGCTGGGCGACCTTAACTTACGGACGGGAAAGCTGCATTTGGCCGCTCCGCAAATTTGCTATGGCGCAGTGCGTTTGACGCCAAGGGTTGTGCCACCTAAGGCGCCGGATCAGGGATCGAACGGCTGATTACGCCGAACTCCGCCCGTAGTTGCATACGTATGCGCAGATGCTAATGGGCAGGTGCTACGGACGTGACGAACGGGAGCGGGATTCGCTGGGATCAGCCGGTCCGTCACCCGCCGAACACGACCTTGCTGCTGTCCTGCCCAGGAGACGAATGTTGACCTCGCTCGCAACCCCGTTGGCCGCCCAGAACCTCCACACCGGCGCCACGCTCCACGCCAACCTCGGCACCGCCGCTCTGGTTGAGCACGCGCTGGCCAAGGGCGAGGGCAAGCTGACCAAGCAAGGCGCGCTGCTGGTGGAGACCGGCAAGTTCACCGGCCGCAGCGTCAAGGACAAGTATATCGTCCGCGATGACACCACGCAGGACACGATCAACTGGGGCCCGATCAACCAGCCGATGAGCTCGGAACACTTCGCCGCGCTGAAGGCTGATTTTCTTAAAGAACTCGAAGGTTCGGGTGAACTTTACGTCGCCGACCTGTTCGGCGGCTCGCAGCCGGAATATCGCGTCAACGTGCGTGTCATCACCCAGATGGCATGGCACAGCCTGTTCGTGCGCACGTTGCTGGTGCGTCCCTCGGCGGAAGAAGTGGCAAGTTTCGTTCCCGAATACACCATCATCAACCTGCCCAGCTTCAAGGCGAACCCGGAACGTCACGGCTGCCGCAGCGACACCGTGATCGCGGTGAGCTTCACCGAGAAGCTGATCCTGATCGGCAACACCGAATACTCGGGCGAGATGAAGAAGGGGGTGTTCGGCCTCCTCAATTATCTCCTGCCGGCGCAGGGCGTGATGCCGATGCACTGTTCGGCCAATATCGGCGCGGACGGCAAAAGCGCGATCTTCTTCGGCCTGTCGGGCACCGGCAAGACCACGCTGTCGGCCGACGCCAGCCGTACCTTGATTGGCGATGATGAGCACGGCTGGTCGGACACCGCGGTCTTCAACTTCGAAGGCGGCTGCTACGCCAAGATGATCAACCTGTCCGCTGAAGGCGAGCCGGAGATCTACGCCACCACCCAGATGTTCGGCACGATCCTCGAAAACGTGGCGATGGACGAAGATACGCGCGAGCTCGACTTCACGGATTCGTCGAAGACCGAGAACACGCGCGGCGCTTACCCCATCGAGTTCATCCCCAACACGAGCGAGAAAAACCTCGGCCCGGCGCCGTCGAACGTGATCATGCTGACCGCCGATGCCTTCGGCGTGCTGCCCCCGATCGCGCGGCTGACCGCGGATCAGGCGATGTATTACTTCCTGTCGGGCTACACCGCCAAGGTCGCTGGCACCGAAATCGGCGTGACCGAACCGGAAGCGACCTTCTCGACCTGCTTCGGCGCGGCCTTCATGCCGCGTCACCCGAGCGTCTATGGCAATCTGCTGAAAGAGCGGATCGCCAAGGGCGGGCCGAATGGCAAAGTCGAATGCTGGCTGGTCAACACCGGTTGGACCGGCGGCAAGTACGGCACTGGCTCGCGGATGCCGATCAAGGCGACCCGCGCGCTGCTGAACGCCGTGCTCGATGGCGACATGGACAATGTCGAGTTCCGCAAGGACCCCAATTTCGGCTTCGACGTGCCGGTGCATGTGCCGGTGCTGGCCGCAGCCGGGATCGATCAGACCATCCTCGATCCGCGCAGCACCTGGGCGGACGCGGCCGAGTATGACGCGACCGCCAAGAAGCTGGTGCAGCTGTTCATCGACAACTTCGCCCAGTTCGAAGCCCATGTCGATGAAGGCGTGCTGCAAGCCGCCCCGGCGCCCGTCGCCGCCTGAGCACGCATTACCCGTTGGAGAGGGAGAAGCCCCGCCCGGCGTAAGATCGGAGCGGGGCTTTTTCATTGAATCGCCGCGCAGTTGGCGCACTGTCTCCCTCATGCGATTCGAAGGAGAAGCAGCATGAGCATTCTTGACGGTATTCTGAAGAACATCGGCGGCGCGCCGGACGATGTGGTGAACCTCGCGGCCAAGATCGGGATCGATCCCAAGATGGCCGAACAGGCGATTGCGGCGCTGGGGAAGACCCATCAGCTCGACGGCGATACGGTGACGCTGGCGGCGGAAAAGACCGGCCTCAGCCCCGACATCCTCAACCAGATCGTCGCCGCTGTCGGCGGTGAAGGCTCGCTGAGCAACTTTGCCTCGATCCTCGACCGTGACGGCGATGGCAACCCGATGGACGACATCATGGACATGGCCAAGGGCCTGCTGGGCGGCAAGAGCTGATCTAGCGCAGACCGCAAGGGTAGCGGCGGTGCGGGGCTGGCGTTCAATCGGCGTCGCCCCCT
The DNA here is from genome assembly GCF_958304185.1 of uncultured Erythrobacter sp. Lineage (NCBI taxonomy): Bacteria > Pseudomonadati > Pseudomonadota > Alphaproteobacteria > Sphingomonadales > Erythrobacteraceae > Erythrobacter > uncultured Erythrobacter sp. The sequence continues at coordinate 933,705 of NZ_OY284433.1, read as the reverse complement.
TCGCCGCCTCCCGCGCCTTCGCCGCCGTCTTCGGTATCATCGAAGGCCAAACCGGTGACCGAAATCTTTTGCCCATCCGGCACCGCTGCTAGCCGGTCGATCAGCATCCGTGCTGCAGCGGCGCGTTTGCCACCATGCGGATCGGCCGCCACAGGCGCGAGCATGAAGCGCGCGACTGAATTTTCACCTTCCGAAGCCTTGAGCAGAGCCACCTCGATCGCAAGCATCTGGTCAAATGGCGCTAGCTCGCTCGCCCTTTCGAGCGCGTGACGGGCACCGTCTGGAGGCGCAACGCCGCGCTTGGTGTAGCTGCGGTAGTAGTGGATCAGCGGCTGGGTGTGATCGGATTCAATCGCGTTCAACGCCTCGAACGGGCGCATCGCTGCAACGAAGGCTGAGTCCTTGTCATCGGCCACCTCGGCCTTGCGGAACAGCGCATAGCCTTTCTGGACATAGGCATCGCGCATCATGCGGTCAGCGGCCAGTGCTGCGTCGGCAGCCGCGATGGCCGCCTCGTCATTGCCGGCGTCGTATTCCGCCTCGGCTAGCGCGGCCAGCACTGCTGCATCGCCGGGAAAGCGTGCGGCAATCTCGCGCGCCTTGATCACGAGGCCGGCGGCTTGCTCTTTATCGACCCCGCGTTCCGAGCGCATGATCACAGGCATCATGGCGGTATGGCCTTGGCTGATCGGAGCGACCTTCACGGCGCCGGTCCGGATACTCTCAGCAGCAAACCGCATCCCGGCCATGCTGCGCTGACGGCTGTAAGCGTTGAGCTCGCGTTCCAGCACGGCCAGATCGCCGAAAATCTGCTGACCCGCCGTCAGGCTGTCCGTCCCTGAAGCCACCGCCTGCCAGTAGCGGACAAGTTGGCCGGCGCGCTGTGGGTTGAACCGCAGATAGTGGAACAACAGCCAGCTCCGCCCGTAATAGGCGTCGTAACGCTTGCTCCGGTCCTTGCTGTAAGTCTCGTAGTCGAGCAATTCGATCACCGAAACCGGCGCGGCCTGGCTGATTTCCCACGCGCGCTCATTGTTCGGTAGGCCCAGATCGACCGAGCCATCGGGGTTGAACCGCGCCGAGGAGAAATACTCCGCCGCCCCCTCGCTCAGCCAGCGCGGCATGGCGTGGCGGGCGGAACCGATCAGGAAGTGGTGGCCATATTCGTGCAGCAGCACGCCCATTTCGCGTGGCAAAGCGGCTGTGTCGGTGCCGCGTTTGCGGCGAGTCCCGATCTCGCCGCGCCCGCCATCTGCAGCGCGGATGCGAATATTGGGCGAGAATGCAACCGAGCCGTTGGCGCGCGGGATATAGAACCCACCTACGCTTGAGCGCGGCGCACCATAGATCGCGCGCACTTCCTCGATCGAGCCGACCAGATAGATAGTGAGGCGGTTAGAAGGGCTGGGCACCGGCACCTGCCGCCCGCTCTCAAGCTCCATCGCCACATGATAGCGTTCGAGCATCTGGGCAAATTCGGCCAAGTCTTCGGCGCGCGAATCGGCGTAGATGACGAAGCGGTCGCTTTCCGCTTTGTGCCATTCAGCGGCGGCGGGCGCAGCGAGGCCGACCAGTGCGGCAATGGCAAGGCAAAGGCGGAATAGCGCGGTAATCATAGCAAAGCCCCCGTGTTCACAGTGCCAGCGATTGCACTGCAAGTTGCCTGAGATTACCGGGATTTCCGCATCTGGCCAGAGGCTTGCGACGAATAGTTGCGTGCGGCCTCAGCCAGCCACCCGCGTATCCTCCAGATATTGCCAGATCCGGCTGACCACCACCGACCCTTCGCCGACCGCACTCGCCACGCGTTTGACCGAGTTTGCCCGCACATCGCCGACCGCGAAGATGCCCGGTGCGGTGGTGGCGTAGTCGTCCGCCTGTCCCGCGACAGCGCCGGTCAGCACGAAGCCTTTCTCGTCGGTTTCGGCCATGCCGGACAGCCAGTCGGTATTGGGGGCAGCGCCGATCATGATGAACAGCGCGCGGGTGCCGATCCGCTGCTCGGTGTCCTTGGTGCGCAGCGTGATCGCTTCGAGCCAGCTATCGCCATGCAGCGCGGTGACGGCGCTGTGATAGTGGATCGTGATGCGCGGATCGGCCTCCAAACGCTGCGAGAGATAGCTCGACATCGACGCTGCCAGACTGCCCGATCGCACCACCAGATGCACATGGCTCGCCGCGCGGCTGAGGAACATCGCGGCTTGGCCTGCCGAATTGCCGCCGCCGATCACCACCGCTTCGGTCTTGCCGCAGAAGCGCGCTTCCATCTCGGTCGCCGAGTAGAAGATGCCCGCGCCTTCCAGCTCCTCCAGATTGTCGAGCGGCAGGCGGCGATATTGCACGCCGGTCGCCACCAGCACCGCGCGGGCGCAAAGCTCGTCGCCATCGTCCAGCGTCGCGCAGAACGCTCCGTCCTCGCGCCGTGACAGGGCCTCGACCCGGCGCGGCATCACGAAGCGGGTGCCGAACTTCATCGCCTGCACCTGTCCGCGCCAAGTGAGATCGGTACCGCTGATGCCGGTGGGAAAGCCCATGTAATTCTCGATCCGGCTCGACGTGCCGGCCTGCCCGCCGACGGCGGTATCCTCGACCACCAGCGCCGGGATCCCCTCAGAGCCCGCATAGACCGCCGCCGCCACGCCCGCCGGCCCCCCGCCCACGATCAGCAGCTCGTAGGTCCGGTCAGCGCAGATGCCGAGGTCCATGCCGAGATATTGCGCGACCTTGCGCGGAGTCGGATCATCCAGCCGCGTATCCGCGCCGACGATCACCCCCGGCGTGTGCCCGATCAGGCTGCACACCGACGCGGTTTCGCGGTCGGTCGCGTCCATATCGTAGCTCTGGAACGGGATGCGGTTGCGCGACAGGAAGCGCTCGACCGCCTGCACCTTCGGATCGCGGTCCGCGCCGATCACCTTGATCGTGTCATTGCGCGCCTCGAATTGCTTGCGCCGCCGCGCCGCGAACACGGTGATGAGGTGGTCAGACAGTTCCGGCACCCGGCTCATCAGTTCGAGCATCGCTTCACGCGGTGCCTCGATCACGCGGGTGTCGACCGAGGCGCGCATCCGCATGATGTTGGTGCCGCGGTTTAGGAACCCGATCTCGCCCAGAAACTGCGTCGGCCCGAGCGAGGACGGCATCATCCGTTCGCCCGTATAGGGATCGACCACCTCGATATCGCCTTCGAGGACATAGATGAACCGGTCCATCGGCTCACCAATGTCCATGACGATCGCACCGGTGGGGTAGAACACCTCGCCCCCGATTGCGCAGATGGCATCGACATGCGCAGGCGCGAGCGGCACCCGGCGCATGGTTTCAAGGTCTTGTCCTAAGGTTTCCATGCGGCCCTCCTGCCCGTCCGCCTACCTGCCACGCGCGCGTTGCAACATGGGGTCAGGGGTGGGGGATTGCAATTCGTCCTTCGGCTTACCCCTTGGCCCCCGCGATGTAGCGGCTGACCGTATTCGCCATCACCGAAAGCGGGGCATTGCCGCCCAGCACCAGCGCGGTGTTGAATTCGCGCATGTCGTATTTGCCGCCCAATTCTGCCTTGGCGCGTTCGCGCTGGCGCAGGATCTGGCTGTGGCCGATCTTGTAGCCGCAGGCCTGCCCAGGCCAGCTGCAATAGCGATCAACCTCGGACGCGACTTCCTCGACCTTGGAGCCATTGCGTTCGACAAAGAAGGCGCGGCCCTGTTCGCGGGTCCATTGCTTCGAGTGAAGCCCGGTATCGACCACCAACCGGCAGGCGCGGAAGGCGAGGGATTGGAGGAAGCCCAGCCGCCCGACTTCAAAGCCCTTATAGGCGCCGAGTTCGTCGGCAAGCTGCTCGGCATAGAGCGCCCAGCCTTCGGAAAAGGCGTTAAACGCGAGGATCGAGCGGATCAGCGGGAGACGGTTGGAGAACTCGCCCTCCCAAACGTGGCCGGGGATCGCCTCGTGGAAGGTCAGGTCTGCAAGGTCATAGCGGCGGTGCAGATCGGTGGTTCTGAGGTTGATCCAGAAGCGCCCCGGAATGCTGCCATCCTTGCTGCCCGCCCCGCCGTAAGCGCCGGGCGCGCCGGGCTCTTCGGATAGCGGCAGGCGGACCACCTCCATGCGCGGATTGACCACCTGCGTGAAGGCGCGCGGCATCTGCGATTTGATCCAGGTGAGGCGTTCTTCGATGAAGGCGAAGATCTCCTTGCGGCCGGGATCGCCTTCCGCAAACTGGTAGCGCGGATCATCGGCCAGCGCCCGCATTCGCTCACCCACGCTGCCTTTGGAGTAGCCGATCTTCTTGAGGATCGGGTCCATCTTGCCGTGGAGTTCGTCGAGCTCGGCGAGGCCCTGACGGTGGATTTCGTCGGGCTTGAGATTGGTGGTGGTCGATGCGCCCAAGGCCCAGGCGTAATATTCCTCGCCCATCGGCTGCGCCCAGACTCCGGCGGAATCCTTGGCCGAAGCGCGCTGGGTCTTGAGTTCGGCGAGCTGGCGTTCGAGCGCTGGGACGATCCCACGCTTGGCAATGCGGGCGGCCTGTGCGGCGGCGGTTTTGGCCTCCGATAGTTCGGAGGCTTCCAGCGGGCCGGCATAGGCCTCGTTCGCGCCCGCAATGCTCGCTTCCATCTGGGCGATGGCCTTGTCGATCAGGAAGGCGGGCGGCACCACGCCCATCGCGCGTGCGGCGTGGATGCGTTCGCGTTCGCCATCGAGGATCGCGGGGACTTCGATCAGCCGGTCGAGATAGGGGCCGACATCATCCGCGGTCGCCAGCGGCTGGGTCGAGGAGAAGAAGCGCGGCATGTCGATATAGCCGCCGACATTCTGGATCACCACGTAAGGCGCATTGCGCCAGCTGCCGACCGCGACATCGCCGTAAGGCATGGCCATGCCCTCGACCGCGCGGGAGAAGGCGGTCTCGACCACTTCGAAGCCGATCCGCTGGTCGCTGGTGAGGCCGTCCTTGGGGAAGGCGCGGACTTCGGCGACCATCTCTTTGAGGCTGGCGGCATAGGCCTGCCGCCCGGCCTCGCCCGGCGTGCCGAATGTGGAACGCCACGCGGCATATTCGCCGGTGTCGACGCCCACGCCCGTCGCACGGCCCGGTTCATGCGCGAGCATCCGGTAGGCGATCCGGTCCAGCGCGGCATCGGGATCGAGCCCCGCAATAGGGCCGCTGGTGGGCGGTGCATCGCTCGCCGCGCGTGCGGCGGCGGGGAGCAGGGCCAAGGTGGAAACACCGCCCAGCGCAGCAAGCGTCCGGCGGCGGGTGAATTGGGCAAATCTCTCTCTCATGTCGGCGAGGCATAATGCCCTGCCGACATGAGTCAATCGCAGCCAGGCCGCATCAGTCCGTGAGGATTCCCCCAGCCTTGCCGCCTTCTATAGCCAGCAGGTTCAAAACCGCGTGATGCAGCGCGATGTTCTGTTCGGCGGTGCCTTCGTAATCGGTCATCCCCAGCTCACCCGCCAGTTCCTTACGGTTGGCAAAGCTGGGATCAAGGCCGACCATTTTCATCAGATCGACGATCGAGGTCTGCCAGTTGAACTTCTCGGCATCCGGCATGGCACCGATGCGCGCGGCCATTTGCGCTTCGCTGATCGGTTCTGGCGCCAAAGGCGCGGCGGGGGCGGCGGGTGCAGGGGTCGCTGATGCCGGAGCAGGGGCGGCAGGCTTCGCTTCGTCCTTGTCAGAACCCCAGATCGCATTCTTGATCGAAGAAAAAATACCCATCATAGCCTCCACGTTGTTGACTTGAGCTATAGTGCGGCCGGGGGCAGCATGTTCCATCTGCGTGGCGGCCAAAGGACATTAGATTGACCGATATCGTGCTTTCCATCGTGATGCTGGCCGCGCTTGCGCTCGTGGCGGGGGCTTTTGTGCTCTGGCGGCGGACGGGGGAGGTGAAGAACCCGGCGCTGATGGTGCTGCTCGCTGTGATTGCGGTGATCAACGTGCTGATCTGGACGATCCCGACCGAGGGGGGCGAGGCCCCGATCGAACAATTGAAAGCCGCCGGAGAAGGCTAGGGAAACCCTCCCCGGCGAGGTTCGTCGGGTTACTCGGGGATTCGCCAGGTGATCGTGCCGCTGTAGCTGCCCGCGACCGGCTTGCCGTTGCCGTCACGCGCGGCTTCGAACCGGGCGCGCTTGGTCACGAGGTCGCAGGTCGCTGCATCGAGCGGGGCGTGCCCGGTTGAGCGGGTGACGGTGCAGCCGGTCACCTTCCCGCTGGCGTCGATCGCGAGGGTGAAGCGCGCGGTGCCCGACAGCTCCTCCATGATCCAGCGCGAGCGGTAGTCATTATTCGTCACCCACTTGCCCGGATTGCCGCGCGGCCTAGCGCCGACCGGATCGAAGGGCGATGCGCTGGGGCCGGGGGTGGGGAAGCCGATCTCGCCCGTGCCGGTGCCGGTTCCCGCAGGCGTGCCGGTGACGGGAAAGTTGAACACCGTCTCGCCGAGATTGGTGTCGGTCGGCAGATCGGCAGGCCGCGGCGTATCGGGGTTGGAGGTCGTGGTGGTGGATGTCGTCTTCTGATCCGGCTGCGGCTTGTCGGGCGTGGGCGGCGGCGGTGGGGGCAGAATGGTTTCGGTGATAATCTCGCCTGTGATCCGGGGGCCAGCAGGCTTGGTCACCACCGTCACCGCAAGGCCCACCACCAGCAGCGCGCCAAAGGCACCGGGAATGCCGAGCGCGCCGACAAGGGCAGCGGGGTTGGGACGGCGATTGGCAGAAGCATAGTTCATCGCAAGGGGGCTCCTCTCTCCATCTACGTGGGAGCAGTGGCCGGAGTGCGAATGACACCAACGCTGTGAGCACAAACCCTCCGGCCCTGCTCACTCGCGAGAGTACTATGCTTTTTGCTAGGGGCGAAGAACTTTCGCGTTGTTTTTCAGGACTGTAATTTTTGCAACTGAATTAGTAGAGAAAGGTGAGCAAATTGAATTGCTTCACCCCGTCCCTGGCTTGACCCGGGACCCAGCTGCCTTTCACCGGAAGAAGGGAGCGGGGCCCCGGGTCAAGCCCGGGGAGGGGAATTCTTCAATCTTACTTAATCGGGCAATCGGGCGAGAGCCGGAAGTCCAGATAATTGTCCACCGACTTCATCAACTCTTCGAGCTCGTTCTCGAAGAAGTGATTGGCGCGGGGGATTTCCTCGTGGTGGATGGTGATGTGCTTCTGGGTACGCAGCTTGTCGACCAGCTTCTGCACCGCGTTGGGCTGCACCACCGTATCAGCCGCGCCCTGCACGAAGATGCCGCTGGCGGGGCAGGGGGCAAGGAAGCTGAAATCATACATATTGGCCGGCGGCGCCACCGAGATGAAGCCGCGCACTTCGGGGCGGCGCATCAGCAACTGCATCCCGATCAGCGCGCCGAAGCTGTAGCCCGCGATCCAGGTGCTCTGCGCTTCGGGATGGATCGACTGCACCCAATCGAGCGCGCTCGCCGCATCCGACAGCTCACCGATCCCGGAATCGAAGCTGCCTTGCGAGCGGCCCACGCCGCGGAAATTGAACCGCAGGGTGGCAAAACCGCGGTCGGCGAAGGTCTTGTAGAGCCGCTGCACGATCCGGTCGTTCATGGTGCCGCCGCCTTCGGGGTGCGGGTGCAGGATCATCGCCACCGGCGCACGCGGGCGCGGCGGGGGCGAGAAACGGCCTTCGAGACGGCCTTCCGGGCCGGGAAAGATGACTGAGGGCATCGAGAAACCTTGTGATCGAGTGGTCGGGGCAACCGGCTGGCGCCCACGAAAGCGAGGCTTATATAGGCGGCGAACCATTTTTCGCAATTTATTGTGAGGATATCCCATCCCGGACCGGATCTATCTCGACCACGCCGCCACCTCACCCCTGCGCCCGGAGGCGAAGGCGGCGATGGAGGAGGGCTTCCGGCTCTGGGCCAACCCCTCGTCCCCGCACGCCGAGGGCCGCAAGGCGCGCGCCGCGCTGGAAGATGCGCGCGAGCGTGTGAAGCGGGCGCTGGGGTGGAGCGGGGAGCTGATCTTTACGAGCGGGGCGAGCGAGGCTTTGTGGATTGCGCTGAACCGGGCGAAGGCCACGCGGCGGATTGTCAGTGCGGTTGAGCATGACGCGGTGTTCCGCGCCGCGCCGGATGCAGAGGTGGTGCCCATTCGCGCATCTGGCATGGCCGACATCGATCTGCTTATCGATATGCTTGAGGCGAAGCCCTCTGCTGTTGTGGCCCTGCAAACGATCAATTCTGAGACCGGTTCGGTTGTGATCAATCTCACCGGCGCCGACAATGACATCGGCGACGCCTTGGTCAGGAGCGGCAGCCTGCTTCTGGCTGACTGTTCGCAATCCGCTGGAAAACTTCCGTTGCCGTGGGCCGACATGGCCGTGGTCTCAGGCCACAAATTCGGTGGCCCGATCGGCATTGGCGCATTGCTTGTCAGGGACTTTGCCATGCTGGAGCCGATTGGCGGACACGAGCGCGGATATCGCCAAGGGACCGAAAACCTCCCGGCAGCAATGGGCATGGCGGCTGCGCTTGAAGCTGGTGGGCTGGAAAGTTGGGCGTCAACTGCCGACCAGCGTATGAATTTTCAGATTGCCATGGCCGAATCTGGATATTGGCAAGCGAGCGGTGCCCACATCGATTACATCACGGCACTGACCCACCCCACCATGTCGGCCCAAGCCCTGCTGATCCGTCTCGACGCCATGGGCTTTGCCGTCTCGGCGGGGAGCGCGTGTTCTTCGGGCACGCTCAAGAAAAGCCGGGTGCTTGATGCGTTCGGGGTGCCCGATGATGTCGCGGCGCGGACGATTCGGGTGAGCTTGGGGTGGTCGACCACGCCCGAGGAGTTGGAGCGGTTCAGCGAGGCTTGGGCTGCGCTCGCCTGACTTCCACTTCGTCACCCTGAACTTGTTTCAGGGTCCATTTCTCCGCATGGAGCGGAGGCTCGAAACCGAAGGATGGATGCTGAAACAAGTTCAGCATGGCGGAGAAAAGAGATTGGTTCGACTGCCATGATCTACCTCGACTACCAAGCCACAACCCCGCTCGCGCCTGAAGCGCGGGAGGCGATGTTGCGGTGGCTCGGCGGGCCGGACAGCGACACCTTTGGCAACCCCCATTCCCCCCATCGCATGGGCCGCATGGCGGCCGCTGCCGTCGAAACCGCGCGCGAGCGGGTCGCGGCGCTGCTGCCTGACGGCGGCAAGCTCATCTTCACCTCCGGCGCCACCGAGGCGATCAACACCGTCATCCAAGGCAGCCCCGGCGACGTGATCACCTTCGCCACCGAACACGCCGCCGTGCTCGATTGCGCGCGCGTGGTCGAAGCGCAGGGGCGGCGCTTCACAGTGCTCCCCGTCACCCCCGATGGCCGCGCTGATCTTGACGCGCTGCAAGCCGCGATCACGCCGCAGACCGGTCTTGTGGCGGTGATGGCGATCAATAACGAAATTGGGGTGAGGAACCCGCTCAGCGCCGTGGTCGACATCGCCAACCAAGTAGGCGCGCGGGTGCTGGTCGATGCTGTGCAGGCCTATGGCCGGGTGCCTGTCGAGGTGGCGGCGGATTACATCGCGGTCTCGGCCCACAAGTGCCACGGCCCCAAGGGCATCGGCGCGCTGTGGATCGCAGGCGAAGCGCCGCCCCCCGCAGCGCTGATGCTCGGCGGCGGGCAGGAGGCGGGCGTCAGGTCAGGCACACTCTCGCCCGCCTTGTGCGCCGGGTTCGGCGCGGCGGCGCAGGTCGCGCAGGAGGGGTTGAGCGAGCAGATGCTCCACGTCCAGCTCCTCTGGACCGCCGCGCGCGAGGCGTTCGCGGGCTGGGAATTGAACGGCAGCGCGGTCGACCGCTGGCACGGCAATCTCAACATCCGCCGCGACGGCTTGGACGTCGCCCGGTTGATGAGCGATTGCCGTAAGGTGATGTTCTCCGCCGGGAGCGCCTGTGCCAGCGGATCGGGCCGACCTAGCCATGTGCTCAAGGCGATCGGGCTGAGCGACCGCGCGGCAAAGTCCTCTATCCGCCTCGGTTTCGGACGCTATACAAGTCTTCAGGACATTGCAGACGCCGCCGCCATCATCAACACCGCCGTCAGGGAGCAGGGCTTGTGAGCATCACCATCACCTTCATTGACCCGCGCGGGCGTCCGGTGGCGGTGACTGCCGAACCGGGCGACAATCTGCTGCGCGCAGGCCAGGCGGCGGGCTTGCCGCTCGAAGGCACATGCGAGGGGCAGATGGCCTGTTCGACCTGCCACGTGATCGTCGCTGCCGACTGGTTTGACCGCCTCCCCCCCGCGTCCGAGGAGGAGGAGGATATGCTCGATTTCGCCGCCGGCGCGCGCCGCACCTCCCGCCTGTCGTGCCAGATCGAGCTGACGGGCGAGATGGACGGGTTGACCGTCAGCGTCCCATCAGAAAGCAGCGACGCGCGCCGGATGTAGCCTAGGCCTCGGCCGGTTCCATGTTGAGCGCGGCCATCAGCGCTTCGGTAAACGCGGGAATGTCATCCGGCTTGCGGCTGGTGATGAGGTTGCCGTCGACCACCACCGGCTCGTCCACTACGGCGGCACCCGCATTGGCAAGATCGGTGCGGATCGAAGGCCAAGCGGTGACGGAGCGCCCCTCGATCAAATCGGCTTCGGCCAGCAGCCACGGCGCGTGGCAGATCGCTGCGATCGGCTTGCCGGCTGCGTCGAATTCGCAGATCAGTTCGATCACCGGGCGCTGGGTGCGCAGGACATCGGGGTTGATCTGCCCGCCGGGGAGCAACAGCGCATCGTAATCTTCGGCCGAGACGTTGCCGACCAAGAGGTCGACTGCGACGCTCTCACCCCAGTTTTCCTTGTCCCAGCCGCGGATCTCGCCGGGTCGCAAGCTGGCGACGGTCACTTCTGCCCCGGCCGCTTCGAGCAGGCGCTTGGGTTCCATCAGTTCGGATTGTTCGAAACCGTCGGTAGCGATGATGAGGACGCGCTGCATAGTGGTCTCCTGTGGTTGATGACCACCGGACTAGCCTCCCGCGCGCCGCCATGTTCCGCCGGTCAAGGCCAAGCGGCAGCAGCGCGCGGTGGGCCGTTGATCCGCGCCTATTGCGGGCCGGGCGCAGGCGCGGCGAAGCGGCGGCGGATCGCCCGGTTCGCCCACCACACCCCGCCTGCGGGCAGGGCCACCGCTCCGGCAAGGATCAGCAAGGCCACGATCCAGCCGAAGATCGTCCCCAGTGATCCCAGCGCGCCGCTGACCGGGCCGAGGAAGTCGCGTGCCACCGGGGTGCCGGTCTCGTAATGCACCGTGACGCGGCTGTAGGCGACGCGGCCTTCCATCTCCTTGAGCCAGCTGCGCGCCTGGTCGATTTCCTCGTTCACGGCGGCGACGCTACGTTCGGCTTCGATTAGATCCTCGACGCTGCCCTTGCGGGTGCGCAGCACCTCCTTGAGCCGGTCGCGCAGCTCGGTGCGGGCTTCCAGTCGCGCTTCGGTGTCGACCAATTGCTTGGAGAGTTCTTCCGAGGCGATTTCGGCGGCCACCTGCTCTGCGCCCGCATCCAGCGCCTCGTCCTCCAGCAGCGCGCCGAACGCCCGTGCTTGCCGTGTGGCGACTGCCATTTCGAGCTGGCCCGCAACCTCGCCTTCAAGCTCGCCGGTCTTGGTCATGCCGATGACCTGGCAGACGCCCGGACCCTGCTGTTCGCACAGGGTCGCATGGCGACGCTGGAGCCCGCCGATTGCGTCGGCCGCCATGCGCCAGCGGAAATCATAGACATAGGCGAGCTGCGGCAGGTTGACCGGGATGGAGTCGAGCTTGGGCAGGGCTTCGCTTGCCTGTGCGGCGTCGGCGGGTGCGGGTTGGGCCACGATTGCCTCATTTACGGCAATATCGGCGGCTTCGCTGGCGGCGGGGTCACTATCGGCGCGGCTGCACGCGGCAAGGGCCAGGGTGGCGGTGGCGGCAAGAATCAAGGGCTTACGCATGTTTCTCTCTCCTCGTGAAGCGGAACGGCGGGGCGCGACTCGCGACGCCCGCGTCAGCCTCGCCGCAATGATGCCTTATTTTTGCCATAATTAAACCGCAATTCCGCCACATTCTGCCGCGCGCGCCACAATCCGGCAAAATTCAACCCTGTGGAAACCCCTCTCCCGGCACAGCGCGCGGGTTGCTAGACGAGGGGCATGACCGATCCCGTCACCACCGAACCAGCCGATGACGGCTTCGACGCCATTGTCGACGCCCCCTTCGACGCCGCCCTGTCCGAGCGCTATCTGGTCTATGCGCTGTCGACGATCACCGCTCGCTCGCTGCCTGATCTGCGCGATGGGCTGAAGCCGGTGCACCGCCGGTTGCTGTGGGGGATGCGCCAGCTGCGCGTGACGCCCGATAGCGCCTTCAAGAAATGCGCCCGCGTGGTCGGCGATGTGATGGGCAAGTACCACCCGCACGGAAACCTCGCGCTTTACGACGCGCTCGTCCGCCTCGCCCAGCCGTTCATGCTGCGCTACCCGCTGATCGAGGGGCAGGGCAATTTCGGCAATATCGACGGCGATAATGCCGCGGCCGATCGCTACACCGAATGCCGCCTGACCCGCACCGCGATGGAGCTGATGTCGGGGCTCGACGAAGGCACGGTCGATTTCATCCCGACCTATAACAACGAGGAGGAAGAACCGGTCATCTTCCCCGGACTGTTCCCCAATCTGCTCGCCAATGGCGCGAGCGGGATCGCGGTCGGTATGGCGACCAGCATCCCCAGCCACAATGTCGCGGAAATCATCGACGCCACCCTGGAGCTGATCGACAATCCGTCCGTCACTCATGAACGGCTGATGGAGCTGTTCCACGGCCCCGATTTCGCCACCGGCGGGCAGGTGGTCGACAGCGCCGCAGCCATCGCCGAAGCCTATCGCACCGGGCGGGGCAGCTTCCGCCTGCGCGGCCGCTTCCACGCGCCCGAGGCCAAGGAAGCGGACGACATCGCCGCCGGGATCGAACGGCAGGGCGGCGGGCAGTGGCAGCTGGTCATCTCGGAAATCCCCTATCAGGTGCCCAAGGGCAAGCTGATCGAACAGATCGCTGCCGCCATCGCCGATCGCAAGCTGCCGATCCTCGAAGACGTGCGTGATGAAAGCGACGAGGCGATCCGCATCGTGATCGTCCCCAAGAGCCGCAATGTCGATCCGGAACTGTTGAAGGAAAGCCTCTACAAGCTGACCGACCTCGAAACGCGGTTCAGCCTCAACCTCAACGTGCTCGACGAACGCCCCGGCTTTGGCCGCACGCCGATGGTGATGGGGCTGAAGGAACTGCTAGAAAGCTGGACCTTCGCGCAGATCGACATCCTGCAGCGCCGCGCGCGCCACCGGCTCGCACAGATTGCCAAGCGGCTGGAACTGGTGCGCGGCTATATCATCGCCTACCTCAACCTTGACCGGGTGATCGCGATCATCCGCGCCGAGGATGAGCCCAAGCCGGTGCTGATCGCCGAATTCGAGCTGACCGATGTGCAGGCCGAAGCGATCCTCAATATGCGGCTGCGGTCTTTGCGCAAGCTGGAGGAAATGCAGCTGCGCAAGGAACAGGACGCACTGCTGGCCGAAGAGGCCGACTTGCAGGCGTTGCTGGAAAGCCCGGTCAAGCAGCGCACCCGGCTGAAGCGCGATCTGCGCGCCCTGCGCAAGACCTATGCCGAGGACACCCCGCTTGGCGCGCGCCGCACGCTGATTGCCGAAGCCGCGCCGACCGCCGTGTTCAGCATGGATGCGATGATCGAGAAAGCCCCCGTCACCGTGATCCTCAGCCAGAAGGGCTGGATCCGCGCGGCGAGCGGCCATGTGCCGCTGGATCAGGAGTTCAAATACAAGGAGGGCGATGCGCTCGCCTTCATCCTCCACGCGCAAACCACCGACAAACTGCTGCTGGCCGCGTCAGACGGGCGGTTCTATACGCTCGGCTGCGACAAGCTGCCCGGCGCGCGCGGCTTTGGCGAGCCGGTGCGCACGATGGTCGATCTGGAAAGCGACGCCAATGTCAGCGCGATGATGGTGCACCGTCCGGGCGGGCGGCTGCTGCTCGCCTCCAGCCACGGCAAGGGCTTTGTGGCGGAGATGAACGAGCTGCTGGCCGAAACCCGCAAGGGGCGACAGGTGGTGAACCTGAAGGACGGCGCAAAGTTGCAAGTAATCCGCCAGATTGCCGACAACCACGACCACGTCGCCTGCGTCGGTGACAATCGCAAGCTGGTGGTGTTCAATCTGGAAGAACTCCCCGTGATGACGCGCGGACAGGGGGTGCAGTTGCAGCGGTATCGTGACGGCGGAATGTCGGACGCGATCACCTTTGTGCTGGCCGATGGCCTCAGCTGGCAAATGGGCGGATCAGGCGAACGCACCCGCACGGAAACCGAAATACGAATGTGGAAGGTCGCACGCGGCGCCGCCGGTCGGATGCCGCCGCAAGGCTTCCCGAAGTCTGGCCGATTTGATTGAGTTGGGGATCGCGCGCTGGCGTTAGGAAGGTCGCGCGAGGACGCTAAGAACGCACACTTGCTGCGCCTGCGGCGATTTTTACACACGAAGCCACGAAGTCACGAAGAGTGCATTCAAGGCCTGAAGGTTGCGCAACATCTTCGTGGATTCGTGGCTTCGTGTGATTGAACTCGCAGCATCGCTGCGTAACCGATCCGGCATCAACCCATTCTAATCAAATCGGAAAGCGCTGGTCCCCAGTTCCTCGGCCAGCATCTGGTTCACCCGGTCGGTCGAAGGAAAGCCCTCGGCCACCCAGCGGGCTTCGATTTTCTGGAGCAGCTTTGCGACCTCCGGCCCGGCGGTGATCCCGCGCGCGACAATGGCGCCGCCTTTGAGCGGGAAGACCGGCACCGTCCAACCTTCGAACACCCGGGCGTCGTTGCCGGTCAGGAGCAGCCGGTCGATCGCCAGCGGCAGGCTCAGGCGATAGGCGAGCGCCTGCGGGTCGGCCCCATCGCTCGCCCCGCGTTCGGCGGCGCTGACCAGCCGAGAGCGTTGGGCTTTGGAGAGGCGCAGGCGCGCGGCGACGGTCTCGGCAATCTCGGGTGAGGGCGGCAGCAAGGCGGCGAGCCTGCGCACCGGATCGGACGCGATGCCCTGCACAGCTTCAGCAGCGATCAGGCGAGCGAGGGCGGCAAGCTGCGCGGCGCAGGCCTCAGGCAGGATCACGCCTAGCACGCCTCGCGCCTTCATCCGAGCGATGGTGGCGTGCGGATCGGGCAGGGCCAGGAGATTCAGGAGCTCCGCCGCGATCCGCTCCCGGCTCAGGCCCTTCAGCGTGTGGGCAAGGTCGGCGCAGGCATCTTCGGCCGTCTCGTCCAGCGCGGCGCCGAAACGGGTCTGGAAGCGGTAGTAGCGCAGGATGCGCAGGTGATCCTCGGCGATCCGTTGGCGCGCATCGCCGATGAAGCGCACGCGGCCCTCGCCCAGATCGTCGAGCCCGCCGAACCAGTCGTCGATCTTGAGTGTTTCGGGATGGGCGTAGAGCGCGTTGATGGTGAAATCGCGCCGCGCGGCATCCTCGGGCCAGTCCTGCGCGAAGGCGATGGTGGCCCGCCTCCCATCGGTGGCGACATCGCGGCGCAGGGTGGTGACTTCGACGGGGCCGTCCTTGAGGATCACGGTGACAGTCCCGTGATCGATCCCGGTCGGCACGGTGCGCAGCCCTGCGCCCTTGCAGGCGGCGATTACCTCTTCGGGCAGCAACGTGGTGGCGCAATCGACATCGTGGACGGGAACGCCAAGCAAGCCGTCGCGCACTGCGCCGCCGACCCAGCGGATATTCTCGGCCCCCAGCGCTGCGGTCAGCGCGGCCAGCCCCGCGCGACGGGTCCACTCGGCTTCGGCCAGGTCACGCAGCATCGCGCACAGCCTCCAGCGTGATCCGCCGTGACAAGTTGGCGATGATTGCCGCCGTCACGCCCCAGATGCGGAAACCCTGCCAGTCGAGCTCAAGATAGCGCCGGTTCGCCCCGCGCCAGAACACCTCGTTGGTGGTCCAGCTGGCCGGATCGAGCAGCATCGCGAGCGGCGCTTCAAACCACGCTTCGACCTCGGTCGGGCTTGGGACGAGCGGTAGGCCCGGCGGCACTACGCCGATCACCGGCGTCACCAGAAAGCCAGTGCCGGTGTGGTAGATGTCGCTGGTGCCGATTACCCGCACGGCCTCCCGTGGGAGGGAAAGCTCCTCCTCGGCCTCGCGCAGGGCGGCGGTGATGGCGTCCTCGCCCGGATCGATCTTGCCGCCGGGAAAGGCGACCTGCCCCGGATGGTCGCGCATCGCGCGCGGGCGCTGGGTGAGGATCACTTGCGGATCATGCGGCACATCGGTGATCGCGATCAGCACAGCAGCGGGCGTGGCGCGGCCATCGCGGGCGAAATGCGCATCGCTCAGGAGATCGGGGATCTCGCGCGCATGGCCTGCCGCAAAGGCCTGAGCGAGCGGCTCGTAAAGGCTCATGGCAGCAAGGAGAAGGTCGCGCCCTGGCTGGTGACCTGCCAGCCATTGTCCTGCGCGCCTTCGGCCAATGCGATCTCGGCCAGCTGCGCCCAGGTCGAGCGGTTGAGGCGCGCCTCGCACCCGCGCCGGACGTGGAGATAGAGCGCGGGCTCCTCCGAAGTCCCGGCTGCGCGCAAGGGATGATCCGGCCCGGCGATCACGATGTCATCAGTGTTGAGCCGGAACGCCAGCGCGCCGTCCGCCCGTACGCAGTCGGTCGCGATGAAGGCGGCATCCTCGACCTCGATGGCGAGCTTCTCGAACGGGGTGACGAGCCAGTGGTGCCCCTCCGCATCGCGGGTCAGCAGGCCCGCAAAGGCCCGCACCATCGCCTCGCGCCGGATCACGCCGCCCTCGTGAAACCAAGTGCCGTCAGCCGCGATCACCATATGGCTTTCGCCGATGACCTTCGGCGCCCAGCCTTCGACCGGCGGCAGCTTGCGGTCCGCGACCAGCGCGGCGATTTCAGCCAGCGTCAGGCTGGCGAGATAGGGAGGCGGTTCGTAGGGCATTGGGTGACGGATGGCAGAAGCGGGAGGGAAGGTGAAGGGGTTACCTTACCTTACCCCTCCCATGGCCCCAGCATCCCTTCGGCGGGCATGGCGGCAAGGCCGTGGCCGCGCGCCAGCAGGCGGTGCTGTTCATAGGGGCCGGGGCAGCGCCAACCACCCGTCAGCGCGGCGGAAAAGCCCCAGCGCCCGTAGTATTCCGCGTCCCCGATCAGCACTTGCGGAAGCGCGCGTCCGCCTTGGGCCGCCAGCCGCGCATCCTCGGCGATCATGGCGCTCATCAGGCCCACGCCGAAGCCTTCACCCTGCCGTTCGGGCACCACGGCGACCGGGCCGACCATCACCAGTGGCACCTGACCCTGCTTGGTCTGCAAGCCGATTGGCCAGCACTGGATGGTGGCGACCAGCATGTCATTCTCGTCCAGCGCGGCGAGGCTGAGGCCGGGCAGCCATGCCATCCCTTCGCGGATGCGGTAAGCGGTGCGCGCATGGCGATCCGGCCCGAAGGCGCGGTCCAGCACCTCCTCGATCATGGCGGGATCGACCGCCTCAAGCGGGATCAGCGTGGCAGTGGTCGAAGCCATCAGCGCGCGGTGAGCTTCAGCAGCTTGGCGCCCTTACCATCCTGCGCCACCCACAGCGCGCCGTCCGGCCCTTGCGCGATCGAGCGAAGGCGCGCGTCGAATTCATGGCGGGTGACTTCGCGGGCGGCTTCGCCCTCAATCGCGACATCGACGATGGCCTGCGAGGCGAGGCCCGCCATCAGCGCATGGCCCTTCCAAGCGGCGAACATATCGCCGGTGTAGATCAGCATATCACCCGGCGCGATCACCGGGTTCCAGCTGGTCGCGGGCTGGGCGAAGCCATCATCGGCGGCGTGATCGGGGATCGGGTCGCCGTTGTAATGTTCGCCGTTGGAGCGGATCGGCCAGCCGTAATTGGCGGCAGGCTTCACCAGGTTCAGCTCGTCACCGCCCGCCGGGCCATGCTCGACTTCCCACAACCGGCCCTGTGCATCCCAATCCATGCCAAGAATATTGCGGTGGCCGTAAGACCAGATTTCCGCCGTCACGCCGCCCTTGTCGGCCATCGGATTGCCAGCCGCAGGCGTGCCATCAAGGTTGAGGCGCACGATCTTGCCCAGCGTCACGCCGGTGTCCTGCGCAGGCTGCATCTTCTGGCGTTCACCGCTGGCGACAAACAGGTATTTGCCATCGGGCGACACGGCAAGGCGGTGGGAATAATGCCCGCGGCCGGTGACCTTGGGCGTCTGCCGCCAGATCACGGAAAGGCCTTCGATGGCGCAGGTGGTTGCGGCGGAGCAGACCAGCGTTCCCTTGCCCACGACAGCGCCGCGGGTGTCAGCTTCGCCTGCTTCGGCCCAGCTCAGATAGATCGTGCGATTGCCCAGGCTGTCCGAAGCCTCGGCTGGCAGGAATGCGACATCGCCCAAGCCGCCCTGACCGCCGTAATCGACGGTCGGAACGCCGCTGACCGTGCCGATCTGGCCGCTCGCGGTGTCGATGAACTTCAGGGTCCCGGCCTTTTCGGTCACGAACAGCGTCGCGGTGCCGGGTGCAAAGGCAATCGCCCAGGGTTCTTCGAAGGTGGCGACCTCAGTGACCGCAAACGGCGTGGCCGAAGCGGCGGCGGGCGGGGCGGTTTCCCCACTTTCGGCATTCGCGCAGCTTGCCAGCGCCAGCGTGGAGACGGAAAGAGCAGCGAACAAACGGGCAGAACGGATCATGTTAGGGGTCACTCCGGGTTTCAGGCACGCAGGCAAGGCGATCGTCATTGGCGTTGACGAGGCTGGCCGCGGACCGCTGGCCGGGCCGGTGGTGGCCGCGGCGGTGGTTCTGGGGCACGCGATACCTGCGGGGCTCGATGATTCCAAGCGCCTTTCGGCAAAGCGCCGCGCGGTGCTCGACACCGCGATCCGGGCGAGCTGCGGCTGGGCGGTGGCGGTGGTCGAGCCCGAGGAGATCGACCGGGTCAACATCTTCATGGCGACCATGCTGGCGATGACCCGTGCGGTTGGCAGCCTTGTCGCCGCTTTGGACGTCGACCCGGGCATGGTGCTGATCGATGGCAACATGACGCCCCACGGCCGCTGTGCCGACTGGTGCTGGCCCGCCCGCGCCATCGTCGGCGGAGACGGGATCGAACCCTGCATCTCCGCCGCCTCGATCATCGCCAAGGAATGGCGCGACCGGATGATGCTGGAAGCCGCCGCCGCGCACCCGCACTATGGGTGGGAGCGCAACAAGGGCTACGGCACGGCAGAGCACATGGAAGCGCTGCGGGTCCACGGCGCGACCCCGCTGCACCGCCGCAGCTTCGCGCCGGTGGCGCAGTTGTCGTTGATTTGATCCGAGAAATTATGACTGCCCCGCCCCGGACCTGATCCGGGGCCCCGCTGAACTTCGGTCCAATCGCCTTTCGCCAAAATAAGCGGGGCCCCGGGTCGAGCCCGGGGCGGGGATGAGGTTGATGCAAAACTGAGTCCTCCCCGCCACACCCCTGCATCTGGAGTCCCCTCGCAGCAGCAGGACTCAACATCTTGTGCCGGTCTCGCTTCGTTCCGCGCAACCGGTGGGGCCTTAACCCCCTGTCAACCATAATATGCGCAAAATTAGGTGCTTGACGCGGACTCTTCAAAGACTCATGCCTGTGGATAAGTTGATAGCATAAGACGCGGGGCAAGATCGGTGAGTGTGATAGAACAGGTAAAGTCGCGGGCGAAAAGCCTTGTAAAGACGCCAGAAACTGTGCGCACCCTCGATTTGCCGCTGGGCCGCATCTTGCCGGGCGATTGCATCGCCGCGATGCGCTCGCTGCCGACCAACAGCGTCGATCTCGTCTTCGCCGATCCGCCCTATAACCTCCAGCTGGGCGGCGATCTCAACCGGCCCGATGGCAGCCATGTTGATGCGGTGACGGACCACTGGGACCAGTTCGCCAGCATTGCGGTGTACGACACATTCACCCGCGAATGGTTGACCGAGGCGCGGCGCGTGCTGAAGCCCGATGGCGGCTTGTGGGTGATCGGCAGCTACCACAACATCTTCCGCGTCGGCAGCATCCTCCAGGATCTGGGGTTCTGGATCCTGAACGACATCGTCTGGCGCAAGACCAACCCGATGCCCAATTTCCGCGGCACCCGCTTCACCAACGCGCATGAAACGCTGATCTGGGCGAGCATGGGCGAAAAGGCGCGCTACCATTTCAATTACCGCGCGATGAAGACCTTGAATGACGAGCTTCAGATGCGCTCTGACTGGGTGATGCCGATCTGTGCGGGCGGCGAGCGGCTCAAGGAAAATGGCAAGAAAGCCCATCCGACCCAGAAGCCCGAAGCGCTGCTCTACCGCGTGCTGCTCGCCACGACCGAGAAGGGCGACGTGGTGCTCGATCCCTTCTTCGGCACCGGCACCACCGGCGCGGTTGCCAAGCGGTTGGGCCGCGAGTGGATCGGCTGCGAGCGGGAGGACTTCTACCGCGAGGTCGCGATGAAGCGGATCGAAAAGGAACTGCCGCTGGATGAAAGCGCGCTTACCACGATGCAATCTGCGCGCTCGGCGCCCAAGGTGGCGTTCGGCGCGGTGGTCGAGGCGGGGCTGATCCCGCCCGGCACGCAGGTGTTTGACAAGAAGCGCCGCTGGATCGCGACAGTGCGCACCGATGGCTCGCTGGAATGCGGGGGCAAGACCGGCTCGATCCACGGGCTGGGCAAAGACCTGCAAGGTGCGCCGAGCTGCAATGGCTGGTCGTTCTGGCATTATGAAACCGGCGGCGATGTGCAGCCGATCGATGCGGCGCGACAGCTCTATTTGCTGGCGGCGGAGGATTGATTTTTGCATGAGTCCCCGCGAAGGCGGGGACCTTGTTCGGCACAGAGCCAGGTTGCGGGAGGTCCCCGCCTGCGTGGGGAAGCACGGTTTGGCATGACGGATAAAGCCTATCTCCACCCGCTGACGCTTGTCCCCGGCCCGCAGGCCGTGGAGGGCGAGGCGATGCGGCTCGGCGGCTCGATGGCCTATGCGCGCGAGTTTGCGCTGGTGCTGCGCGACGGCGGGGCGGTGGCCGAGCGAATTGTCGGCACGCCCAAAGAGATCGAGGCGGCGCTGGCGCGGCTGTCAGGCCCACTTGCGCAGGATGCGGCGGCGCAGTGGGCCAACCTCACCAAAGCCCACGCGCCCCTCCAACTCGGCAGTCGCACTATCCGGCTGGATCAGCCTCAGATCATGGGCATTCTCAACGTCACACCCGATAGCTTCTCCGACGGCGGCCAACACGACGCCATCGAAGCGGGCCGCGCTCACGCCGCCGCCATGCTCGAAGCGGGCGCGGCGATCATCGACATCGGCGGAGAAAGCACCCGTCCCGGCGCCGCAGCGACGTTCGAGGACGAAGAAATCCGCCGGATCGTCCCAGCCGTCGAATACTGCGCCAGCATGGGCGCCGCGATCAGCCTCGATACCCGCCGCGCAGGCGTGCTTGCTGCCGGGCTCGCGGCAGGCGCGCATATGGCGAACGATGTTTCGGCGCTGCGCTACGACCCGCGCAGCATCGAAGTGGTCGCCAGCGCTGCTTGCCCGGTCATTCTGATGCACGCGCCTGGAGCGGGTGAGGACCTCCACGCTGGCGGCACCTATGTCGACGTGGTCAGCGAGGTGCTCGACTTCCTCAAATCCGCCCGCGCCCGCGCCATTGCCGCCGGTATCGCCGAGGATCGCATCATCCTCGACCCCGGCATCGGCTTCGGCAAGTCGCTGGCCGAGAACCTCGCCCTGCTGAACGCCTTGCCGCTGTTCCACGCGCTCGGCAGCCCGCTGATGCTGGGGGCGAGCCGCAAGCGGATGATTGGCGCGCTGTCGGTGGAGGAAAGTGCAGACCAGCGCCTCGCCGGATCAATCGCCTTGGCGGTGAAGGGCATGGAAGCCGGCGTTCACCTGCTGCGCGTCCATGACGTTGCCGAGACCGTGCAGGCTCGCAATGTGTGGCGCGGGCTGCGGGATGCGGCGCTGACCGATTTCAGCGCGCTGCCGATGATGTAAACAGGCGGGCAGCCGCATTTCCTACCGCGCAAACATCCGGTATGATCGCCCCTCGCCATGATCACGCCTCTCCGCCAACCCGCCATCAACGCCTCCATTGGCCGGAAATATGCCTTGCGGGGGCGGGGGGGCCTATCCGGCGAAGTGTCAACTTCGCTTTTTCTGACTAAACGTATGATTTATTGAATAAAAACTGCTGAAGGGCCGCTTGACAGGGTGTCAACTTTGTCAACTTCGGCCGGAGCGCAGGCGACGGCAGCTGTGTCGCACAGCTGTAACGCAGCGGCTTCAGCAGAACACCCGATTGACGTATCATTTCAGGAGCCTTCCATGCGCCGTTCCCAGTCGCTGCTTGCTACCACCGCCCTCCTTGCCGCCGCGATCATGCCTGCGCCGCTGATGGCGCATGATGACGAGCCTGCACCGTCAAGCAAGGCTCCGGTCGCAGTCAGTCTGACGCCCGATCAGCTGCTCGCCCCCTACTACGAGGCGCTGCGTCAGCAGGTCGTGATGCCGGTCGCAGGGCCGAACCCCGCGCTCGCCGCCAACACCACGCTGACCCGCATCGCGGTCGGCAGCTGTAACCATCAGAACGCGCCCCAGCATATGTGGGCGCAGATCGCCTCGGCCAATCCGCAGCTGTTCCTGATGATCGGCGACAATGTCTATGGCGACAACGGCTGGGATGCCGACGCCGGACTTGAGAGCCTGCGTTCGGCCTATGCCTTGCAGGCCTCGCACCCTGAATTTGCCGGATTCCGCGCGAAGGTGCCGATGATGGCGACGTGGGACGACCACGATTTCGGCCTCAATGACGCTGGCGGCAATTTCCCGATGCGCCGCTGGGGCGAGACGCTGTTCGAGACCTTCTGGGGATCGTCCGATGCCGTCCGTTCGCGCCCCGGCGTTTATGAAAGCAACATCACCGGCCCGGAAGGCAAGCGGGTGCAGGTGATCCTGCTCGACACGCGCTTTTTCCGGTCTGACCTGAAGCGCGCCGCCTGGACCAAGGACCGGCCGCCGCTCGGCAGCTATCTGCCTGATGAAAGCCTCGACAAGACCATGCTGGGCGATGAGCAATGGGCGTGGCTGGAGCAGGAGCTGGCCAAGCCGGCCGATCTGCGGATCGTGGTGTCCTCGACCCAAGTGATCACCACCGCGCACCAATTCGAAGGCTGGACGAACATGCCGGTGGAACGCAACCGACTGCTTGAGCTGCTCAAGGGCCGCGAAGCGAGCGGGCTGGTGATCCTGTCGGGTGATCGCCATGCTGCGGGCATCTACAAGACGGCGCACAAGGGCGAGACGATGTGGGAGCTGACCAGCTCCTCGCTCAACCTGTCGTTTGGCAGCGACAATGATCGCAGCACTGCGCGCGAACCTGATGATGCGCGGGTGACGAAGTTCTTCTCGGAGGAGAATTACGGCCTCGTCGATATCGACTGGAAGGCCAAAGCGCTCACCATGACGCTCAAGAACAGCACCAGCGCGACGCTGGCGGAGCAGCGCTTCACATGGTGAGCGGTAGGAAACTGTGAGATATCAGAGAGTAAATCCGCCGTCCGACACCATGACGTGGCCGGTGATGTTGGAAGCGGCATCGCTCAGCAGGTAAAGAATGCTGTCGGCCATTTCCTCGGACGAGGCGAAACGGCCCAAAGGCGTGGTCTTGGCCATCGCCTTCAGGGTCGCTTCTCGCCCGATGGCGGCGACGGAGCGCTGGAAGTCTTCGCCGCTTTCCCAGATCGCGGTGTCGACTCCGCCGGGAGCGATCGCGTTGACGCGGATGTTGTTTCTGGCGTTTTCGAGCGCGGCGATCCGCGCCATGTGGGCGACCGCGGCCTTGGCGACGCCATAGGGACCGATGCCGGCAATCGGCTTCAGACCCGTTGTCGAAGCGACCACCACGGCGCTGCCGCCTTTCGCTTGCATGGCCCGTAGCGAGGAGGCGAGGGTCATGAACGCGCCGTCGAGATTGACTGCCATGACCTTGCGCCATTCGGCCAGAGAGACGCTCGCGATGGGTCCACCTGAACCGATCCCTGCGTTGACAATGGCATGGTCTAGACCCGCTAATTGCGGCTCTATGTCCTGCCAAAGCGCCTCGTCGGCCACGCTACCGACAATGCGATGCACGTCGCCCGGAAGATCGAGCGCGTCGAGCCCGGTGCCGTCGACATCGACCAGAAACAAGGTCGTTGCACCGCGCGCAGCCAGTGCCTTGGCGCAGGCCGCGCCGATTCCCGATGCGGCACCGGTGACAAGCGCCGAGCGTCCGGCGAAATCCTGAATTGCTGTCATGGGTCAGCGGCTAGTCCCGCAAACCCCGCTGATCAAGCCGCGTTATCAATCCCGAGATCGGAAAGCTTGCGGTAGAGCGTCGAGCGTCCGATGCCCAAGCGCCGAGCGACTTCGGTCATGCGTCCGCGATAATGGCCGATGGCGAGGCGGATCACGTCAGCCTCGATCTCTTCCAGCGGACGCAGATTGCCGTCGTCGGTGTAGAGCATGATGCCAACGCCCTCATGCGCGCTCGCGACAGTGACGCTGCCCTGTTCGCCGAGCATTTCGGACAATTGCGGGAAGCTGTCGGCACCCAGCGAATTGCTCTCGCAATAGACCGCGGCACGGAACAGAACCGATTGCAGCTGGCGGACGTTGCCAGGCCAGTCGTAGGCAGCGAGCAGCGCCAGCGCAGAGTCGGAGACGGAAAGGTGGTTGAGACCCGGCTGCTCGCCAATGCGAGCGAGGAAGTGGCGGGTCAACGCCGGAATATCACCGGTGCGGTCGCGCAAAGGCGGCAACACGATGCGGGTCACGCCCAGCTTTGCGGCGAGGCCAGCGTCGAACTGTCCGGCCTGCACCATTCGCTCAAGCCCGACATTGCTCGTCACCAGCAACCGCACATCGACGCGGAAACCGTAGCTTGCGCCAACCGGCCGGATGATCCCGCTGTCGAGCGCTTCGGCGAGGCGTTGTTGCAGCACCGGCGTCAGGCGGTCGATCTCATCGAGGATCAGCGTCCCGCCATCGCAATGCTGGAACGCGCCGATCTGGCGGTCGAAGGCACCGGGAAAACTGCCGGGTTCATGGCCAAACAGCACAGAATCGATGGATCCGGGTGGGACCGAGGCGAGGTTGATGGTCCGCAGGGCTTCCTTAGAGCGCGGTGACGCACCGTGCATCGCGCGCATCAGCATTTCCTTGCCGGTGCCGGTTTCGCCCTCGATTAGCACATGACCATGCCCGCGCGCGGCCTTCGCGGCCTGCGCCAGCGCAGCGCGGAATTGCGGAGCAGTGCCGATCATCGCATCGAAATCGAGGCTGGCGGACATCTTCTCGGTCAGCGGCGCGAGTTCATCGCGCGGCGCTTCGCGGGTGGTGACCGTCCGCAGCGCTTCCATCAGGCGGTCGGGCGATACCGGCTTCACCAGATAATCGCTCGCGCCAGCCCGCATAGCTTCCACGGCCAGCAGCGGCGAGGCGCTGGTGGTCAGCATCAGAATCGGCAGGGCTGGTCGGCGCGATTTGAGCTCGGCGATAAGCTGGCAGGCATCGTCACCCGGCACCCACTGGTCGAGCAGGATCGCGGAGAGCTGCATCCCCTCGCGCGTGCCGAGCATCGCAATCGCGGTCTCTGCATCCGAAGCGACGATCGTGCGCCAGCCATCACGCGCGGCAATCGCGGTGATGAGGCGCGACTGTGCCGGCTCGTCATCGATGAGCATGACGATTCGCGCGTCTTCCTGCGCTTCGGGGTGGCAATCAATATCCGCCATCGGTCCTGCCGCTCGCTTTCCCTTGTCCTGCCGCGCCTTGCTGGGCGCGGTCCGACACAAGCTCTCTGCATAAGGCGGGGAGGTAAAAACGGGATTAAGACTGTGCCGCGGCGGGACAGATGGGAGTGGAGGCTGAAACGCGCCTCTCACTAAAGGTGACTTGAGATAGCGGGGCTGCTCCGATACGGGAGCTTCGCAGGGGTCTTGCGGCCCAACGCAATTTTAAGGCAACCATTCGGCAACCAATCACACTTCGGTGCGTTCGATAGCCCAAGGGGAAATACGACCAATGACTGTTCACGACATGGATAAGGCCACGGCCACCTACAGCGGGTTCATGGCGACGCTCAAATGGGCTGTCCCGGTGATCGCGGTGATCGCGTTTGCCGTCGTCGCCGCGATCGCCAGCTAAGCCGGCGCCCACGTGAAAATCGCCATCCTGAAAGAGCGCGCCTCAGGCGAGACGCGCGTCGCCGCTTCGCCGGAAACGGTCAAGAAGTTCGCAGCCTTGGGCTGTTCCGTCGCGGTTGAGGCCGGCGCGGGGGTGATCGCCTCGATCACCGACGCTGCCTATGCCGAAGCCGGTGCGACCATTGCCGATGCGGCGGCAACGGTGAAGGATGCCGATATTGTCCTCGGCATTCAGGCGCCTGATGTGGCCCTGCTTGCTGGTGCCAAACCCGGTGCCTGGGTAGCGGCACTGTTCGATCCCTTCGCCAAGCGTGATGTGGTCGATGCCTATGCCGCTGCTGGTTACGAAGCGCTGAGCATGGAGTTCATGCCGCGCATCACCCGCGCGCAAAGCATGGACGTATTGTCCTCGCAATCGAACCTTGCCGGTTACAAGGCGGTGCTGGCCGCCGCCGATGCCTATGGCCGCGCCTTCCCGATGATGATGACCGCCGCCGGAACGGTGCAAGCCGCGCGCGCCTTCATCATGGGCGTGGGCGTTGCGGGCTTGCAAGCCATTGCTACCGCCCGCCGCCTCGGCGCGCAGGTCTCGGCGACCGACGTGCGCTCGGCCACCAAGGAACAGATCCAATCGCTGGGTGCCAAGCCGATCTTCGTTGAGAATGTCGCGGGGATCGAAGGCGAAGGCTCGGGCGGCTATGCCACCGAGATGAGCCCGGAATACCAGAAGGCGCAGGCCGAACTGGTCTCCAGCCACATCGCCAAGCAGGACATCGTCATCACCACCGCGCTGATCCCGGGCCGCGCCGCGCCGCGTCTGATCACCGACGAACAGATTGCGACGATGAAGCCCGGCAGCGTGATTTTCGACCTTGCGGTGGCGCAGGGCGGGAATGTCGAAGGCTCGGTGGCGGATGAGGTCGTGATCAAGCACGGCGTCAAGATCATCGGCTATTCGAACACGCCCGCACAGCTCCCCGCTGACGCCTCAGCGCTGTTTGCGCGCAACCACTACAACTTCCTCAGCGCCTTCTGGGACAAGGAGCAGGGCAAGCCCGTGCTCGACGAGGAAATCGGCACTGCGATCCGCCTGACGCAGGGCGGCAAGGTCGTGAACGAGCGGCTGCTTGGTTAACCCGATGGGTCTGATCAACGCCACTGTCTGGGATGTCGAAGACGCCGCCGAAGACCTCGCCTATGCGCTGGCGCATGGTGAGGTGGTGCGGTTCGCGTTCAAGCTGGTGCGGGATTCGATCATCTTTACGGATCGCCGGGTCCTGATGATCGACATTCAGGGGCTGACGGGATCGAAGAAGCGGTTCCTGACGATCCCTTATCGCGCCATCACCACCTTCACGCTGGAAAGCGCAGGCCACTTCGATCTTGATACCGAACTCACGCTGACCGTTTCGGGCAGCGCGCCGATTGCTTTCAATGTTAGCCGCGGTGCGGATGTGCCGGGACTGGTGACGTTGCTCACTGAATATCTTGCGCCGGGGAAATAGGGGCACATGGCAGGCATCTTCAAGCATCGCGCACTGCGCTGGGCCTGCCTCCCGCTGGCCATTTCGCTGATTGCCGCGACCCCGGCCGAGGACCGTGTCGCGTCGCTAGACGGCGCGTGGACGGTTGATCTTAGGGTCGAATTGACCGACGCAGCCTACACTCAGCCGATGGTGCTGAATGTTGGCGCAGATGGAACGATTGCCGGTAGTTTCTACAACAGCGAGATTCTCGCCGGGCGCGTCGGATCGGCACAGGGGCGCACTTGTGTTGCCTTCCGCACCACCGATGGTGCGGGCCTGTATCACACGTCGGCCTGCCTGGTGGATGGCACAATGGTGGGCCAGACCTGGGCGGAAGGGCGCAACTTCGTTCTGCCATGGACCGCAACAAGGGGCTAACATGGACTTTATTTCGATCCTTTCGATCTTCGTACTGGCCTGCTTCGTGGGCTATTACGTTGTCTGGTCGGTGACCCCGGCGCTGCACACCCCGCTGATGGCGGTGACCAATGCGATTTCGTCGGTGATTATCGTCGGCGCGCTGATCGCCGCGGCTGAGGCGAATAGCCCGATTGCCAAATATCTCGGCCTGTTCGGCGTGGTGCTGGCCAGCATCAATATCTTCGGCGGGTTCGCTGTGACGCAGCGCATGCTCGCGATGTACAAGAAGAAGGGGAAGTAAGAGATGAGCTTCTCCATTCTTGCAGCAGGCGCGGCCCACGGCGGCGGAACGCCGGCCTGGGCGATGCTCGCCTACCTCGTTTCGGGCGTGTTCTTCATCCTCGCGCTGCGCGGGCTTTCGAGCCCGGCCACCAGCCAAGCGGGTAACCGCAACGGCATGATCGGGATGGCGATTGCGGTCTCCACCACGCTGGTCACCCACAAGATTGCCAATATCGTCGAGATCCTGATCGCGGTCGGCATCGGCGGCGCGATTGGCGTCGTTGTGGCTCGCCGCATCGCCATGACCGCAATGCCGGAACTGGTCGCTGGCTTCCACAGCCTCGTCGGCCTGGCCGCCGTGGTGGTGGGCTTTGGCGCATGGCTCGATCCGCAGTCCTTCGGGATTGTCGATGGCGCGGGCCAGATCATGGCGGTCAGCCGCGTTGAACTCGGCCTTGGTATTGCCATCGGGGCGATTACTTTCTCGGGTTCAATCATCGCTTTCCTCAAGCTGTCGGGCCGGATGAGCGGCTCGCCGATCATGCTGCCGGGGCGGCACGTGATCAACCTTGGCACACTTGCGGCGATCATTGGCTTGATCGGCCTTTACACCGTCTCGCCAGATGGCGGCGCGGGTGAGGGCTGGATGGTGATTGCGGTCGCCGTGCTGGCCTTTGCCATCGGCTTCCTGCTGATCATCCCGATCGGCGGCGCGGATATGCCGGTCGTTGTGTCGATGCTGAACAGCTACTCCGGCTGGGCGGCAGCGGCGATGGGCTTCACGCTGGGCAATTCGGCGATGATCATCACCGGCGCGCTGGTTGGCTCCTCGGGAGCGATCCTCAGCTACATCATGTGCCGCGCGATGAACCGCAGTTTCATTTCGGTGATCGCAGGCGGCTTCGGCGCGGCCCCGGAAGCGGCGGGTGCAGGCGGTGCACGCGAACAGCGGCCCTACAAGCAGGGCAGCGCCGAAGACGCCGCCTACATGCTCGAGCAGGCGGAAAGCGTCATCATCATCCCCGGCTATGGTATGGCGGTGGCCCAGGCCCAGCACGCGCTGCGCGAGATGGGCGACAAGCTCAAGGAAAAGGGCGTCTCCGTCAAATACGCCATCCACCCCGTCGCAGGGCGTATGCCGGGGCACATGAACGTGCTGCTCGCCGAAGCCAGTGTGCCTTACGATGAGGTCTTCGAGCTTGAAGACATCAACTCCGAATTCGCCCAGTGCGATGTCGCCTTCATCATCGGCGCCAACGACGTGGTGAACCCAGCGGCCAAGACCGACAAGTCCTCGCCGATCTACGGGATGCCGGTGTTCGATGTCGACAAGGCCAAGCAGGTGTTCTTCATCAAGCGTTCGATGGGCGGTGTGGGCTATGCCGGCGTCGATAACGATGTGTTCTACATGAACCAGACCGTCATGCTGCTGGCTGACGCCAAGAAGATGGTCGAGGAAATCGTCAAGTCGCTCGATTGATGAAGAAGCTCATCATCGGCCTTCTGTTGATTATTTTGCTGGCGGGCAGGGCGGTGTTTACCGGCCTCGCCAACCCTCTGGTCGCAATGCAGGTCAAAGGCGCGCTGGTGGAATCCGGCATCGGCGAAAACCGCGCCGAATGCATGGCGGAACGCATGGTGGACCGCCTGACCATCCCGCAGCTGTGGAAGTTGCGCCAGGGCATGGCCGCGCAGGACGGCGAGCCTTCGGGCGGCTACGGCCTTGGTGAGCTTATCAAGCGGCTTGACCGGGTGGACGATAGCGAGGCTGTCGCCGTGCTCACCACCAGCGCAGGGCTGTGCGCGATCGGCATCGGCTAGGCGCGCGCCGCTTGCAATTGCTCCCCCGCCTGCGCAACACTGCGCAGCGGAGAGGGAGAAGATTATGAACCGACTGGCACTTGCCGCCGTGTTGCTGGCCACAGCAGCGCCGCTCGCCGCCGAAACCCACCGGGTCGAACCGGGCGAGGGTGGGGCACAACGCTTGCAGGAAGCACTGATCCTCGCCGCGCCAGGCGATGTGGTCGAGTTGGGAGCGGGCCGCTTCGTCCTGACCGATGGCCTCAGCCTCGATGTCGACGGTGTGACGCTGCGCGGCGCGGGCATGGATGGGGAGAGCGCCAGCGTGCTGGACTTCACCGGTCAGCAAGGCGCGGGCGAGGGGCTGCTGGTCACCTCCGACAACGTCACCTTGCGCGATTTCGCGGTTGAGAATCCCAAGGGCGACGGGATCAAGTCCAAGGGCGCGGACAACATCATCTACAGCGGCATCCGGGTCACATGGACCGGCGGGCCTAAGGCGACCAACGGTGCCTACGGCATCTACCCGGTCGAAAGCACGGGCGTGCTGGTAACCAATTCCAAGGTGTCGGGCGCGTCTGATGCGGGCATTTATGTCGGTCAGAGCCGCGACATCACGGTTCGCCAGAATATCGTCGAATACAACGTGGCCGGGATCGAGATCGAGAACAGCCGCAATGCGCTCGTGACCGAAAACATCGCCACCCGCAACACCGGCGGACTGCTGGTGTTCGACCTTCCCGGACTGCCAGTGATGAACGGCGGCAACGTGATCCTGCGCCGGAACGTCGTGGCAGATAACGACACGCCTAACTTTGCGCCTCCCGGCAATATCGTCGCCAGCGTCCGCCGCGGCACGGGTGTGCTGGTTATGGCGAATGACGGCGTGCTGATCGAGGAAAACGCCTTCGAGAACAACCCGACCGCGCACATCATGGTGGTCGCTTACACCCAGCCTTTCACCGACGAGCGCTACAATCCCTATGCCCGCAATGTGATCGTTGGCTTTAATGCCTTCGGGCGTGGCGGTGATGATCCGCAGCTTGACGGCAAGGAGCAATTGCTGGCCGCTTTCGGCGGCGCTTTGCCGCCGGTCCTGTGGGACGGGATCGTGGAGAAGAATAATGGGCTGAAGATTGCCCAAGGCGTGACCGGCTGGTCGCTCAATCTGTCAAAGCCGGGGCAGAGCCTTGCTGAAGCGCAGCTCGGGCCGCTGATGCTGACCCCGCTTGACAGCTGGGAGTTCCCCGAAGTCGGCGCCCCCGCAGCGCTGGAGGCGCGGCTGAAGTGAAGCGGCAGGGTCTCGGCCTACTGGCTTTCGCCTGCGCCACGTTCGGCGCAGCGCTCAGCCATGCGACGGTGATTGAGCCTGAGCCGGTCAACGACGCGGCGATCACCGGCACTGCTTTTCCCAAGGCGCTGAGCGCGTTCGCGTTTTTTCAGGATGCCCGCGATCAACACCCGAGCGCGCGTGTGTACCCCTATGCGCTCAACACGCCGCTATGGTCGGACGGCGCAGAGAAGCTGCGCTTCATCTATCTGCCCGAAGGCACGCAGCTTACGGCTGATGCCGAGGGGCTGCTGAAGTTCCCGGTCGGCGCAGCGATCATCAAGACCTTTGCGTTCGGCGAAGGCGAGGCGCGGCGGTTGATCGAAACCCGTGTGCTGCTCCACCGCACGGATGGCTGGGTGGCACTGCCCTATCGCTGGAATGCCGAGCAGACCGAGGCGACGCTGGCCTTGGCGGGCGGCAGGCTCGATCTGGTCACTCCGGCAGGCGAGACGATTTCCTATGCCATTCCGAACAAGAACCAGTGCAAGGGCTGTCACGCCAAGGACGGGCAGGTGACCCCGATCGGCCCCAAGGCGCGCAACCTGTCGGTCAAATGGATGGCGCAGATGCTGGACGGCGGGGCGCTCGACAGGCTGCCTCCGGGCGGGGCGACGATGCCGGTCTGGGCGGGTTACACGGACAATGCGCCTGCCGAACGCTTCGCCCGCGCCTATCTCGATGTGAACTGCGCCCATTGCCACCAGCCCGGCGGGGGCGCGTCCAACTCAGGGCTAGACCTGCGCTGGGAGCAAACCGATCCCCACGCAATCGGCATCCTCAAGCGGCCTGTCGCGGCGGGGCGCGGGGCAGGGGGGCATGATTTCTCGGTGCTCCCCGGCCAGCCCGATAATTCGATCCTGCTGTTCCGAATGGACAGTGCGGAGCCCGGTATCGCCATGCCTGAACTGGGCAAGGCCAGCGTTGACAGGCAAGGCGTCGCCGTCGTGCGGCGCTGGATTGCGGAGATGAAATGATGAAGTGGGTCTGGCGCGGTTTACTCGCGCTGCTTGGCATCCTTGTGATCGCCTTCCTGATTTTCCGCACGCCCGATACCGATCCTGCGGAGATGCGCGCCAGATATGGCGGGCCGCCATCGCAATTCGTGGCCATCGGTGGCGGCGTGACCGTGCACCTGCGCGACGAGGGGCCGAAAGATGCGCCCGCGATTATGCTGCTCCACGGTTCAAACGCGGATCTGCACACTTGGGAGCCGTGGGTCGCGGCGCTGAAGGGCCAATACCGCGTGATCCGCTTCGATCAGGTTGGTCATGGCCTTACCGGCCCCGACCCCAAGGACGATTACAGCCGCGACAATTACGTCGCCGATATCCTCGAAGTGGCGGACACGCTGGGACTGAAGCAATTCATCCTCGGCGGCAATTCGATGGGCGGGAAGCACGCGCTGGCCTTTGCGGTCTCCCACCCCGAGCGGCTGACCGGTCTTGTGCTGGTCGATGGCAGCGGCGGGCCGATGCTCAAGCTCGATACCAAGAAAGACGACGACAGCGGCAATATCGGGTTCAAGATCGCGCAGACGCCGGGGATCAATCTACTGGTCGAACAGATCACGCCCCGCAGTCTGATCCAGCAGAGCCTCGAACAATCGGTCTCAGTGAAATCCGTTGCGAGCGAGGCGGCCGTGACTCGTTACTGGGAGCTGCTGCGCTACCCCGGCAATCGCCGTGCGACTTTGAAGCGTTTCGGCTACCCCTATGATCCGCTGGCCGAGGCGGATATTGCCAAGGTCACCACGCCGACGCTGATCCTGTGGGGTGAAGAGGATCGCGTGATCCCCGTTGAAGCGGGCAAGTGGCTCGCAAAGACCATGCCGAACAACACGCTGGTGATCTACCCCAAGATCGGCCACCTCCCGCACGAGGAAGCGGCCGAGGCCACGCTTGGCGACCTGCAACCGTGGCTTGCCGAGCACGCCTTGCCTGCAAAACCGGAGTAACCCCCGCCCACACGCCCGCGCCCACTGGACGCCAAGGTCGCTTGCACCCTACACCCTTTCGCACTTGCACACGGAATCGAAAGGCTGGCGGCTTTGCGCAAACTCGGGATCATCGGCGGCATGAGCTGGGTGTCGACCGCGACCTATTACGATCACATCAACCGCATCGTCCAGAAACGCGCAGCCCCGATGGCGAGCGCGCCGCTGCTGATCGAGAGCCTGGATTTCTGCCAGCTCTACGCCTTGCGCGAAGAACGTGACTGGCAGCGTGCGGCCAGCGTGCTGATCGAGAGTGCAAAGCGGCTCGAAGGTGCGGGCGCGGAAGGCCTCATCATCGGCGCCAATTCGATGCACCGGCTGTATGACGATGTGGCGGCCAGCGTGAGTATCCCGATCCTGCACATCGCAGAATATGTCGGCCTCGCCATGAAGCGCGCAGGGGTTAGCAGCGCGGCGCTGCTGGGTACCCGCAACGTGATGACCGAAAGCTTCTATCGCAAGCGGCTGGTCGCGCACGGTATCGATTTGCTGCCGCCCAACCTGGACTATGTCGAGATGCTCGACCGGATCATCTATGACGAGTTGATGGTCGGCAAGGTCACGCGCGAGGCCGAGCGGACGCTGAAGACGATCATCACCAACAAGGCCCAAGAAGGCGCTGGCGCAGTGGTTCTCGCGTGCACCGAACTGGATTTGGTGGTCGATGTCGATGCCAACGTCCTGCCGATCTTCGACAGCACCCGCATCCATTGCGAAGCGGCGGCAGACTGGATTTTGCATCAGGAAGCCGGGGGATAATCTTCGGCTCATCGGGCTGGACGTGCAGTTGGTCGATTAGCTGGGTTGCAAGGGGTGCAACCGATTAATTTTTACTCCTATGGCGCGCTCGGATTTTGTCGCGGAAACGTCTTGGCATTATCCGGGTCTTCGGGTCGCACCGATTGGCCCTTGGGGCCGCTTTCCTCCCCCCCAATCACCGGAAGGCGGCCCCATAATTTTTCTTACCCAACCGTCTGTTTTTCGGCTTTTTTTGCGGTGTTCTTGCCCCGTTCTGGTTGAGAACCCTGTCCGGCTCGCCTACGCGCTCGACCTGTGATGACCCGCGCCCCCTATGCTGCCGACCCAGAGGCCCACGGGCCGCGCGAATTCGGCGGCGCTGGTGATGGCGAGCGGCGCGGTCCGCGCAGTGCTTTCCAGCGTGATCGTGACCGGATCATCCATTCGATGAGCTTCCGGCGGCTGAAATCCAAAACCCAGGTCTTCATCGCCCCCGATGGCGATCACTACCGCACCCGCCTGACTCACAGCCTTGAAGTCGCGCAGATCGGACGGGTGATCGCGCGCGCTCTTGGGCTGGACGAGGATCTGACCGAAGCCCTGTGCCTTGCCCATGATCTCGGCCACCCGCCGTTCGGCCATGCAGGGGAAGCGGCGCTTTCGGCTGCGATGGAGCGCCATGGCGGCTTCGATCACAATGCGCAGGCGCTGCGCACGGTGATGCGGATTGAGTGCCCCTATCCCGCACATGACGGGCTCAACCTCACCTGGGATCTGCTGGAAGGTCTGGCCAAGCACAACGGCCCGGTGACCGCGCCGAACTGGGCGCTGGCGGAATTGGACGACGCGTTCCCGCTGATGCTCGGCACCTGGCCCTCGCTCGAGGCACAAGTGGCGGCGGTGGCGGACGATATCGCCTATGACAATCACGACATCGATGATGGCCTGCGCGCCGGGTTTCTGAGCCTGGACGATTTGCTCACCCTCGATTTCCTCGCAGACCAGTGGCGTAGCGTCGAAAAGCGCTTCCCCCATGCTGCGCGTGATCGTCTGCTGCGCGAGATGATACGCGACCAGATCGGGCTGATGGTGAATGATGTGATCGAGCACACTGCGGCGCAGGTGAAGGGCCTGCGTTCGGTGGCAGATGTGCGCGAGGCCGGGCGCCAGCTCGCCGGGTTCTCCCCCGCGATGGCCACACAGGAACGGCGGCTGAAGTCCTTCATGTACGAACGGCTCTACTACCACCCCGAACAAATCGCGGCGGCTGAACGCGCGCGTGATGTCGTGGCGCGGCTCTACGCCGCTTACGCGCAGGACGCGCGCCTGATGCCGGATGACTGGCAGGCGCGTCTGCCGCAGCGCGATCCGAGCCGCGCGCGGGTAATCGCCGATTTCATCGCCGGTATGAGCGACCGGTTTGCGATGCAGGCGGTGAGCAAAATCTATGGCGAGCGTCCCTCGGGATTGATCAATGTCTGATCCGCGCAGCATCGGTCCGGTACGCATCGCTCTGGTCGGGGCCACCGGACTGATCGGTCGCCGAGTGATCGAGCTTGCAAGCGCAGGCGATGACGTGCGGATCGTCGGCATCGCCCGGCGCGAGGTTCCGCTGCCGCCCGGTGCGCGGATGGAGATGTTCGTGGCAGAGCCCGCCAAATGGGGCGAGGTCCTCGACGCAGTCCGCCCGCGCGCGCTGATCTGCGCACTTGGCACTACCTGGAAGAAGGCTGGACGTGATGAAGCGGCGTTCCGCGCGGTCGATTACGGTCTGGTGGTCGCCACCGCGGAAATGGCCAAGCGGGCCGGGGTGCCCAACATGGTGGTGATCAGTGCCGCGGGAGCCGATGCGCGTTCCAAGAGCCTCTATATGTGCGTGAAGGGCGAGACCGAGGAAGCGCTGTCCCGCATCGGGTTCAAGCGGCTCGATATCCTCCATCCCGGCCTGCTACGCGGAACACGCACCGACGACCTGCGCTTTGCCGAGCGGGCGGCAATCATCGCCGCACCGCTAATCGATCCGCTCTTGTCGGGGTCGTGGCAGCGATTTCGTTCAATCGATGCGGGGCTGGTGGCTGAGGCCGCGCTGGGGCTGGCGCTGCGCCGGGCCGGCGGGCGCTTTACGCACGACAACGAGGCGATGCGCCGCGCAGCGCGCGAATGGCGCCGCTTGGGCGAGACGGGAGAGGTTCAATGATCGACTGGAATGCGTGGTTCAGCATGGTCAACCTGCTGGCGCTGATCGCGTGGACGGGGTTGATCCTGCTGCCGCGCTGGCCGGCGCTCCTGTCCGGAATCCTCTATCTCGGAATTGGCCTGCTGTGCCTGATCTATGTCACCGGGCTGATCGGCTTGTTGAGCGGGTTGATCCCCAATCCGCAGGGCGGCGGAGCGAATTTCACGTCCATCGAAGGTGTCCGCTCGATCTTCGGTTCGGATGCCGGGGTGACGATCGGCTGGACGCATTACCTCGCCTTCGATCTGTTCGTCGGCCTGTGGATCGCTCGCGATGGTGATGCGAAGAATATCTCGCGCTATACTCAGGCACCGGTTTTGCTGGCGACCTTCATGGCCGGGCCGCTTGGCCTGCTGGTGTGGCTGGGCTTGCGCGAGCCGATTGCGCGGCGGCAGGGGCGGTTTCGCTAGACCGCTGTGCCGCGTTGCGCTTAACCTCTCCCCACACAGCTTTTGGGAGAGAGCAGCGCCATGGCGAGAAACGCCTATCACGACTTTTCGACCTTCGATGCGATCCTGCACTTCTGGGCCAAGGAACGGCCTGACGGGCCCGCCTTCGATCAGGACGGGCGGGTTACGAGCTATGCCGAGGCTGATCTCCTCACCCGCCAGCTGATCGCATTGCTGCACGCCCGCGGGATCGCCGCCGGGGACCGGATCGCGTGGCTCGGCAAGAACCGCGATACCTATTTCCTGCTCTATATCGCCGCGGCGCGGATGGGTGCGGTGATGGTGCCGATTGGCTGGCGGCTCGCCCCGCGCGAGATCGCCTATATCCTCGGCGATACCGAGGCCAAGC
Organism: uncultured Erythrobacter sp.; assembly: GCF_958304185.1. Lineage (NCBI taxonomy): Bacteria > Pseudomonadati > Pseudomonadota > Alphaproteobacteria > Sphingomonadales > Erythrobacteraceae > Erythrobacter > uncultured Erythrobacter sp. The sequence continues at coordinate 896,388 of NZ_OY284433.1, read as the reverse complement.
TGCTGTTCGCCGACGCGGAATTCATCCAGACGGCGCACACAGTCGCAGGCGAAGTTCCCGCCAATCCCGAAGTGATCGAGGCGGAAGCCGCGCGCACGGCAGCGGCGGGCTTCGAACCGGCGGACTATACGCCTCCGGGGCCGCATGACCCGGTATTGCAGCTCTATACGTCGGGGACGACCGGCAACCCCAAGGGCGCGATGCTGACCAATACCAATCTGCTCGGCCTGAGGAATGCGGGCAATGAAGCGGGGCTGGACTGGCAGTTCTATGAGCCCGGTGATTGCATGCTGATCGCCATGCCCTGCGCGCATATTGGCGGCACAGGACTGGTGAACATAGCGATTGCCAATGGCGTTCGCTCTCTGGTGCAGGCGGAATTCTCCCCAGTCGGCGTGCTCGAAGCGATCGAGGCCGGGGCGACGCATATGTTCATCGTGCCCGCCGCGCTCCAGATGGTGGTGCAGCACCCGCGCGCGGCGACCACGGATTTCAGCAACCTCAAATATTTGATGTATGGTGCGGCGCCCATGCCCTTGGAGTTGCTCAAGGAAGCGGTGCGGACCATGCCGACCACCAGGTTCCTGCAAGCCTATGGCATGACCGAGACGTCCGGCACGATTTCGATCCTGCCGCCCGAGGACCACTCGCTTGAAGGCAACCAGCGGATGCGCTCAGCGGGCAAGGCCTGCCCCGGCGTCAGCATCGAAGTGCGCGGGCCGGACAATGTGGAGGTGCCGCGCGGTGAGATCGGCGAGGTCTGCATCCTCTCGCCCACCAATACGCCCGGCTACTGGAAGCTGCCCGAAGCGACGACCAAGACCATCGACCCTGACGGCTGGCTCCACACCGGGGACGCGGGCGTGATGGATGCCGATGGCTACGTCTATATTCAGGACCGCATCAAGGACATGATCATCTCGGGCGGCGAGAACGTCTATCCCGCTGAAGTTGAAAGCGCGATCTACGGCCACCCCGCCATCGCGGAGGTCGCAGTCATCGGAGTGCCGAGCGCGAAGTGGGGCGAGGAGGTCAAGGCCTGCGTCGTCGCCAAGCCCGGCTGCGAAATCGATGAGGCTGACGTGATCGCCTGGACGCGGGAACGCATCGCTGCCTTCAAGGCGCCCAAAAGCGTCGATGTGATCCCGCTGATGCCGCGTAACGCGAGCGGCAAGATCCTGCGCCGCGAGCTGCGCGCGCCTTATTGGGAAGGGCAAGAGCGGCAGGTTTCCTGACATGAAGCAGCACGCTCCCGCCACAGAGCGCAACCGCGCACCGATTGCCGAAGTGCTGGCGCGCGAGCTGCCTGCCAGCGGCACTGTGCTCGAAATAGCGGCAGGGACAGGGGAACACGCGGTGTTCTTCGCCGAGCGCTTTCCTGCGCTGGCGTGGCAGCCGACCGACCCTTCGCCTGAGGCGTTGGCATCCATCGCAGCCTATCGCGAAGACTATCCGGGCGACAATCTCGCCGCCCCGTTGTTGCTCGATGCGGCCGCGCCTGACGCGTGGCCGGTGGGTCAAGCTGCTGCAATCGTATGCATCAACATGGTCCACATCAGCCCTTGGGAAGCGACCCTCGGGCTGTTCCGGGGTGCTGCCCACGTGTTGAGCATCGGCGGTGGACCGCTGATCCTCTACGGCCCCTATATCGAACAGGGCGTGGTAATCGCGCCCTCCAACCTCGATTTCGATGCCAGCCTGAAAGCCCGCAATCCGCTATGGGGCCTGCGCGAGGCCGAGGCTCTGGATGCGCTCGCCGCGCAGCACGGCATGATGCGGACCGCGCGCCACGCGCTGCCCGCCAACAACATCATGCTGGTTTATCGCAAGATTTAATCGATCGCGCGCTTGCCGGCTTGGCCGACCGATTTGATGTCATCACCAATACCGTCAACCGTGTTGCAGGCGGTGGCAGTCAGCGCGAGAGCGGCGAGGGCGGCGGCGGTCAGTGCATTGCGAATCATCAGATCACATCCTTTATGCGAAGGCATGGAAGCTCAACGCGCGACCCTGCATAAATATTCCTGACAATTCCATGAAGCATCCCGCCGCCGCGTCGGCTCAGATTTCTTCTTCGACCTCTTTCGATGCCGATTTGAGGTCGTCACCCATGCCGTCGACAGTGTTGCAGGCGGTTACGGCCAGCAATGCAGGGACAGCGGCGAGCGCAAGTATCAGGTTACGGGTGGTCATGGCGGGGTGCTCCTTTGAATTGACCCTACCGCGCCTACCGCCGCCGGCTGCGCAATGTTCCATCCTATTCGCCAGAGTGTACCCGAGATCGGGCAAGCTGCCGTTCGCGCCAGGCGATCAAGAGGCCAGCGGCGATGATCAACGGTGCGCCCAGCCACAGGCTGGCAGGGGCGGCGCGGTCGAAGATGGTGTAGCCGTAGAAGCTCGCCCACAGCAGCGCGGTGTAATCCATCAGCAGTATCACGGCGGCGGAACCGAACCTGAGCGAGGTGGTGAGCAGCATCTGTGCGCCAGCGCCGACCAGTCCCATGCCGAGGATCAACGCCCAGGTCACCGGATCATGGCCCGCTATCACGAAGGGCAGTGCAATGGCAGCAATTGGCGTGGTCAGCGCGCTGAACCAAAAGACGATGCTCCACGGGTTCTCGGTGGTGTTGAGGTCCTGAAGCTGAAAGCTGATCAACGCGACCATGAAGGGCGCGACCAGTCCGACCGCGACCCCGGCCAGTGTTACGCCTTCGTGTAGCCCGGAAAACGGCTGCATCACCACGATCACCCCGGCAAAGCCCATCGCCACTGCACCCCAGCGGTAAGGGCCAATCCGCTCGCGGAACAGCACGATGGCGATCAGCACGGCAAACACCGGTGCGGTAAAGCCGAGCGTCGTCGCCTCGGTCAGTGGCAGCAGCAAGACCGCGCCATAGGTGAAGATCATGCCGAACAAGCCGCTCGCCGCCCGCCGGGCGTGGGCGGGTAGGCGTTTGGTTCTGAGCAGCGCAAGCTTGCCTGTCAGCGCCAATCCTGCGCCGAGCAACACCACAGTGAGCAATTGCCGCCAGAAGATCAGCTCGATCAGATGCGCGCCGCGTGTCCCCGCCAGCTTCACCAGCATACCCATCGTCGCAAGCGCGGCTGCGGCCAGCAATCGGACGCCGAGCGCAAGCAAGGGGCGGGGGCGGGCGATCGAGCCATCCATCGCCAAAGCGCTTGGCCGAGGCGAGAGGGTTGCGCAAGCAGTGCGCGCACCCACATAGCTCGCCGATGGACATTGTCGCCCAATTCGAACTGCTGAGCGATGCCGCGCAGCTTGCGTGGGCAGGCACTGCCTTGTGGGTGCTCGCTGGCATTGCGGCCGTGATGGAGCGACGGCGGGCGAAGCGGCGCGATGTCGCGCGGCTGGAGCAGGTTGGCTGGGTGCCGTGGACCAACCTGTTCATGCTCGCAGCAATCGCGGGCGGCGGATGCCTTGCGATGAGCCTGCCGGTTGTTCTCGGGGGACTGTAGCGCCGACCCGCCCCGATAGCACCTATACGACGGCGCAGGCGTCGCAACCGCGACTGCGCGCCGGCCGGCTAGGCCGAACGCTCCGGGCCGGACGGCCCGGTGCGGCGTGTCAGAGACACGCCTCCAAATACGCCTGATCGAACCCGAACTGGCGCGCCTTTTCCAGCGTGTAGGGGCGCAGGCCGCTGGCGCGGAATTCGCCGAGGATTTTCCCGTCCTCGCTCTCGTCCAAGTATTCGAACTTGAACAATTCCTGCGTCACGATCACGTCGCCTTCCATCCCGATCACCTCGGTGATGTTGGTGGTGCGGCGCGAACCGTCACGCAGGCGCTTGACTTGCACAATCAGATCGACCGATTCGGCGATCTGGCGGCTGATGGCTTCCTTGGGGATCTTGATGTCGCCCATCAGGATCATGTTTTCCATACGGCCAAGGCATTCGCGCGGGCTGTTGGCGTGGAGCGTACACATCGAACCATCGTGACCGGTGTTCATCGCCGCGAGGAGATCGAAACACTCCGCGCCGCGAATTTCCCCGAGGATGATGCGGTCAGGACGCATACGCAGGGCGTTCTTCACAAGGTCGCCGATGGTGATCGCGCCTTGCCCTTCAAGGTTTGGCGGGCGGGTTTCGAGCGGCAACCAGTGCGGCTGTTGCAGGCGGAGTTCGGCGGCGTCTTCGATCGTCAGCACGCGCTCGCCCGGGTCGATCATCTTCGACAGGGCATTGAGCATCGTGGTTTTACCCGAACCGGTACCGCCCGAGATAACGATGTTCATCCGGCTCGCGCCCGCAATCTTGAGCGCGGTTGCCATCTTGTCCGACATCGAGCCGAAATCGCGCAGCATGTCGATAGTGATCGGCTTTTCGGAGAATTTACGAATCGAGATCGCGGTGCCGCGCAAGCTCAGCGGGGGCACGATCACGTTCACACGCGAACCGTCTTTCAAGCGCGCGTCGGCGAGCGGGGTGGTCTGGTCGACGCGGCGGCCGACCTGGTTCACGATCCGCTGCGCGATCTGAAACAGATGTTGTTCATCGCGGAACCGGATCGGGGCGAGGGTCAGCTTGCCCTTCTTTTCGATGTAGGTCTGATCCGGGCCATTGACCATGATGTCGGTCACGTCGGGATCGTTCAACAGCTCTTCGAGCGGGCCGAAGCCGAGCAACTCGTCGATCAGCACCTTTTCCAGCGCAAACTGTTCGCGCCGGTTGAGTGTGACCTTCAGCTCGGCCAGCACCTCCATAATGATCGGGCGGAATTCTTCGGACAACTCCTCCTTCGAGAGGGTTGCCGCCGCTTCGGGATCGACCCGTTCGAGCAGGCGCGGCAGCACCTGCTCCTTGATCTTATGGACGCTGGCTTCAAAGCCGCCGACTTCGGAGTCGCCTGTATTGATGGCCGCCATGCGCTCGTTGAGGCGCTCCATCGCCTCAGCGGTGGAAGTGGGTTTGGCAAGCGAAGGCGACGGTGCCGGACGCGGGGCAGCGGGTTCACCCGGAATGGGCGGGAATTGTTCGCCCCCACGCGGACCTGCGCCCGCACCCTTCATAGGCCGCGCGACACCGAAGGCGGGCCGTGAGCCCGGCTTCATTCCGCCAGCATTGCCCTTTTTTCCGAATGCGCTCATTCTCAGCCCCCGAGGCTCTCTAAAAACCCTGCGCACCTCGCCTGAAGGAAGCGAAGGGTGCGTCTCGAGAAATGGTGAATAAGCAGGAAAGGTTGTTTTTTTCCTAAGCTCGCCCGGACTGCGTAATCGGGGGGCTTGCTGTTCACTTTCGGACAGCTAGAGCGGCGGAAACGACAGCGAGGGAACAGCCAGGCAATGTGCGGCATTATCGGGATCGTGGGAAGTGCCAGCGTCGCTGACCGGCTGGTCGACGGGCTGAAGCGGATGGAATACCGTGGCTATGACAGCTCCGGGATTTGCACACTGCATGACGGCGCCCTCGTGCGCCGGCGGGCGGAGGGGCGGCTTGGTAATCTGGTGAAAGTGCTCGCTAGCGATCCGGCACCCGGCGACGTCGGCATAGCGCACACCCGCTGGGCAACTCACGGTGCGCCGACTGCGGCCAATGCCCACCCGCACGCGACCGCCGAAGTCGCGATCGTGCACAACGGCATCATCGAAAACTTCAAGGAATTGCGCGCGGAACTCGCTGCAAAGGGCCGCGTGTTCGAGAGCGAGACCGATAGCGAAGTCGTTGCACATCTGATTTCGGCAGAAGTCGAAGCTGGGGCCGATCCGGTCGCCGCGGTGCGCGCCGTGTTGCCGCGCCTGCGCGGTGCCTTTGCCTTGGCGATTGCGTTCCGTGCGCACCCTGAGTTGCTGATCGGCGCGCGATTGGGTTCACCGCTGGTGCTGGGCTATGGGCCGGAAGGCGAGGGCGCAGAGATGTATCTCGGTTCTGACGCGCTGGCGCTCGCCCCGTTGACGCAGCGTATCACCTATCTCGAAGAAGGTGACTGGGTGGTGCTGCGGCGCGACGGTGCGCAAATCTATGACGTCCAGAACACCCCAGTCACCCGCGAAATCCGCCCCTCGGGCGCTTCGGCGGCGGCGGTGGAGAAGGGCAATTACCGCCACTTCATGCAGAAGGAGATCTTCGAGCAGCCCACCGTGGTGGCGCAAACGCTCGCTTCCTATCTGCGGCGCTCGGACAATTCCGTGGCGCTGCCGCAGATCGACTTCGATTTGTCGAGCATCCGCCGCCTGACCATCGTGGCCTGCGGCACATCCTACTACGCCGGAATGGTGGCGAAGTACTGGTTCGAGCAATTTGCCCGCGTCCCGGTCGACATCGATGTCGCGTCTGAATTCCGTTACCGTGACCCGGTGCTGGAAGAAGGCGGGCTGGCGCTGTTTATCTCGCAGAGCGGAGAAACGGCGGACACGCTGGCCGCGTTGCGTCACTGCAAAGCCAATGGGCAGACCATCGGCGTGGTCGTCAACGTTCCGACCAGCACGATGGCGCGCGAGGCTGACTTGCTGCTGCCGACCCACGCCGGTCCGGAAATCGGGGTCGCCTCGACCAAGGCCTTCACCTGCCAGTTGGCCGTACTTGCCGCGCTGGCGGCGCACATGGCGGTGAAGAAGGGACGTCTCAGCCGTGATCAGGAATCCGACATCGTGCGCCATCTGCTGGAAGCGCCTGCTGCGCTCAATGCGGCGCTAAATCATGATGACGATATTGCCGCAATGGCGCACCTGATCGCCCCGGCGCGGGATGTGCTCTATCTGGGGCGCGGCCAGGACTATCCGCTGGCATTGGAAGGCGCGCTGAAGCTCAAGGAAATCAGCTACATCCATGCTGAAGGCTATGCGGCGGGCGAAATGAAGCACGGGCCGATCGCGCTGATCGACGATGCGGTGCCCGTGGTGGTGATCGCGCCTTCGGGCCCGCTGTTCGAAAAGACCGTCTCCAACATGGAAGAGGTGCGCGCGCGCGGCGGGCAGGTGGTGCTGATCTCTGACGCCAAGGGCATTGCCGAGGCGGGCGAGGGCTGCATCGCCACGATCGAGATGCCTGTCGTCCACCCGCTGATCGTGCCGATGGTCTATGCCGTTCCGGTGCAGCTGCTCGCCTACCATGTGGCAGTGGTCAAAGGCACGGATGTCGACCAGCCCCGCAACCTCGCCAAATCGGTGACCGTCGAATAGCGCCCTACAAGAGCTCTTTTGCGAGCAACGGCTTAACTATTGTCGGGCGGCGTCTTTTCGCGCTCCTTTACCGCAATCTAACCATTGGCCGTTAAGCCTGCTGTCAGTGGCCAAGCAATCCGCCTCCTTATCGCCGCTTCCAGCGGTCGAATTGCCGATGTCTGATGTTCTCGGACTGTCGAGCAATCCGGCGTTCGATCCCACGCGCCTGCGGGGCGACGAATATGCCGAACTGGCCCAGGCGAGCCGTAACCGGATGCTGGCCAATGCGCTGGTGGGGGCGTTCGTTGCTTCGATCTTCGCGCCGCTTATCGGGTTGTTGATTGTCACGCCTTGGGCCGCGCTGCTCGCCTTCATCCTCTACCGGTCGCGGCAGACCGATCTGTTGCTGGTTGATCCGACATACCGCGCCGGTCCCGCAGCCATTGCACGCACGCAGAACTTCAACGCCATTGCCTCAGCGTTCTGCTGGGTGGCCGCGCTGCTTGCCTTTCCGCTATTGGCTGGAGGGGCACAAGCGACCGCGATGCTGATGGTCGTGATGGTGATGATGGTCTCTTCGACCTTCGTTTTTTCAACCTCGCCGCTGAGCGTGCTGATCTACATCGCCATTCTCGGATTCGGCGCGATTGTTTCGCTCGCTTTGCAAGGTGAATGGCAGGCGGTCTGCGCGGCGATCTTGTTCACGATTGCGAACCTCGTGGCGACGGTTCAGATCCGTTCGACCTTCGTCAAGGCGCGGCTGGCCGAAGCGGCCGTGATCGAAAAGGAGGCCGTGGTCTCCCTGCTGCTGCGCGAGTTCGAGGAGAACGAGGCTGACTGGCTGTGGGAAGTTGATCCCGCAAGACGGCTGCGCTCTGTTTCGCCGCGCTTCGCTTTCGCGCTGGGCCGCTCGCAGCCCGATATCGAAGGCAAGCCGCTGCTCGAGATGATCTCGGGCCGCAACTGGGAGAGCGGGCAATTCCCGGCGAGCCTGCATGATCTGGCCGAGCGGCTGAAGAACCGCGAGAATTTCTCGAACATACTGGTGCAGGTTCTGATCCTTGGCGAAGAGCGCTGGTGGGAGCTGTCCGGCACGCCGATGCGCGATGAGCAGGGGCGCTTCACGGGCTTCCGCGGGGTCGGATCAGACGTGACCGAACAGCGCAAGTCCTCCGAAAAGATCGCCTATCTGGCGCGTTACGACACGCTGACGCAGCTGCCCAACCGCCTGCACCTGACCGAAGCGCTGGGCGAGGCGCTGCGTTACTCAGTGCAGTGGCGCACGCGCTGCGCGCTGCTGATGGTCGACTTGGACCGGTTCAAGGCGATCAATGATTCGCTCGGCCACATGACCGGCGACAAGCTGCTCGGCCAGGTCTCAGCCCGCTTGCAAGCCCTGATGGGCGAGAACCAGATGTGCGGACGCTTGGGCGGGGATGAATTCGCGATTGTGATCCGTGATGCGAGCACACCGGGCGTGATCCGCAATCTTGCCCGTCAGGTGATCGATCGCCTGTCCGAACCCTATCAGGTCGACCACCATACGCTCTATGTCGGCGCCAGCGTCGGTTCGGCAGAAGGCCCGCGCGATGGCAACAGCGTTGAAGAAATGATGCGCAACGCCGACCTTGCGCTCTACCGTGCCAAGGACATGGGCGGGGGCGAACATTGCCGGTTCGAGCAGGAGCTCCACGCCTCGGCCGAGGAACGCCGCTCGCTCGAAGCGTCACTGCGCAAGGCCTTGGGCCGCGACGAGATGATCCTGCATTATCAGCCTGTGGTCGACGCCCGCAGCGAAAAGGTGGTCGGCTTCGAGGCGCTGGTGCGCTGGAACAGTGCCGAGCATGGCTTTGTTAGCCCCGGCAAGTTCATCCCGCTCGCCGAAGACACCCGCCTGATCGTGCCCATCGGGCAGTGGGTGATGCGGCAGGCCTGCCAGGAAGCGCGCAATTGGCCCGAAGACATCAAGGTCAATGTCAACGTCTCGCCAGAACAGCTGCTTGAGCCCGGCTTCCACGAGGAAGTGGTGCAGGCGCTTGCGGTGACCGGTCTCCGCCCCGAACGGCTCGAGATCGAAGTGACTGAAAGCATCTTCCTGCGCGATGCCAGCGTGGCTCGCAATGCGCTCGAACAGGTGATGGCGCTGGGCTGTTCGGTCGCGCTTGATGACTTCGGGACCGGCTATTCCTCGCTTGGCTATCTGCGGAAGCTGCGCTTCTCGACCATCAAGGTCGATCGCACCTTTGTGCAGGGCGCAGCGCAGGGCAGTGCGGAAAGCCTCGCGATTATCAATGCCGTGGTAGCGATGGCTCAGAGCCTCAAGATGACCACGACTGCGGAAGGCGTGGAAACGGCTGAAGAAGCCGAACTCATCCGCAATCTGGGCTGCGACAAGATCCAGGGGTTCTACTTCGGCCGACCGATGACCGCCGACGATGCGCGCGGGCTGTTCCGCCAAATCAGCGAGCGCCGCGCCTAAGGAACGGCGTTACGCGGTGGCGAAGTTCGCCAGAATATTCTCGAACAGGCGCCGCCCGTCAGCCCCGCCCAGCGCCGCCACTGCTGCGGGTTCGATCGCGCGTTCGGGGTGCGGCATCATGCCGAGCACACGGCCATTGGCGCTGACCACCCCGGCAATATCGCGCGCTGAACCGTTGACAGCCTCGACATATCGGAAGGCGACGCGGCCTTCGCTCTCCAATTGATTGAGCGTGTCGCTATCGGCATAGTAATTGCCGTCATGATGGGCGACCGGCACGCGGATCGTCTCGCCCGCGGTAAAGCCCGCAGTGAAAGGCGAAGCGGTGTTCTCGACGGTCAATGCCACAGTGCGACAGACGAACCGCTGGCCGGCATTGCGCAGCAGGGCGCCGGGCAGGAGGCCCGCTTCGGTGAGCACCTGAAAACCGTTGCACACCCCGAGCACTGGCACGCCGCGCTCCGCCGCAGCAATCACCGCGCGCATGATTGGGCTGGTCGCCGCCATCGCGCCTGAACGCAGATAGTCGCCATAGGAAAAACCGCCCGGCAGTGCGATCAGGTCGAGCCGGTCCGGCAGATCGGCATCGGCATGCCACACCCGCAGCGCGGGCTGGCCCGACACTGCTTCGAGTGCGCTCGCCATATCCCGGTCGCAGTTGGAGCCGGGGAAGGTTATGACCGCCGCCCGGAACGCCATCAGCCTTGCGCTCCTGCGGTTTCGATCGTGAAGCTCTCGATCACAGTATTGGCGAGCAGCTTTTCGCACATCGCCTTGATCGTATCGTGATCGGTGCCATCGGCCACATCGAGTTCGATCAACCGGCCGATCCGCACATCTTCGACCCCGGCAAAGCCGAGCCCTTCGAGGGCGTGGTGCACGGCGCGGCCTTGTGGATCGAGCACGCCGGGCTTCAATCGGACGAGGACGCGCACTTGCATGGCTGATGCTCCAATTTGGGGGCTGTCTTGGCGCCGCTATAGCGTTCCGGCCCGCACACGCAATCACGCTGATCGAGCTTGTGCACCGCAGGCAGGGGTGAATCCTTGTCACAAACCGGTAGTCAATAGCCTAGGATTGTAACCTTGGTGCAACAACTCACCGAAGAACGCCTCGCGGGCTCCGTTTTGACGCAACATTGATGGTCACTCGCCTCGCGCGAATCGGACAAAAATGTCACGGGCAAGTCACCCACTCTCCATCCGATCAAACCAAAAAAGGGGGCCGTCCGATGTCTCACCGTTACTCCGCATTTCGTGCTGTCTGGGCCGGATCGACCGCGCTTGCGGTCGCCGCTGCCTTTGGCATTGCCGCCCCTGCCGCCGCGCAGGACAGCGAAACCGCCGAGGCCGCCGAAGGCCAGCTGGCGACCATTATCGTCACCGCCAACCGCCGCGAGGAAAACCTTCAGGACGTGCCGGTGTCCGCCGACATTCTGGATCAGGAACGCATCGGCGCGATCTTCAGCGGAGCGGGTGACATCACCGCGCTGGCGGGCACTGCGCCGGGCCTCAACGTCGAAAGCTCCAACGGCCGCGTTGCGCCGCGTTTCTATATCCGCGGCCTCGGCAACACCGATTTCGATCTCGCCGCCTCGCAGCCCGTTTCAGTCCTGCTTGACGATGTGGTGCTGGAGAACGTGACGCTCAAAAGCTTCCCGATCTTCGACGTTGAGCGGGTCGAAGTCCTGCGCGGGCCGCAGGGCACGCTGTTCGGCCGCAATACCCCGGCGGGCATCGTCAAGATCGATTCGATCAAGCCGAGCCACGACACCAGCGTCGCTGCCGGTCTGTCGTTCGGCAGCCTCGATACGATCTCGCTTAATGGCGCGGTCGGCGGATCGATTGCCAAGGACGTGCTGGCCTTCCGCGTTGCAGCGCAGATGCAGAAACGGGGCGATTGGATCAGCAACGGCTTCACCAATCAGGAAAACGCACTGGGCGGCTATGCCGATTTCGCGGTGCGCGGCCAGTTGTTGTTCACGCCAAACGACCGGACGAGCATCAATGCCGCGGTCAATTTCCGCGATCTCCAAGGCTCCTCCACCTTCTTCCGCGCCAATATCCTTGGCCCGGGTAACAACAAGCTCAATGCCAACTACGACCGCGACAAGGTGTTCTACGATGCAGGCGGCGGCAACCAGGCTGACTATCAGCAGTTCGGTGCGACGCTGACCGCAGCCTATGAATTCGACGGCGCGACGCTGACCTCGATCACCAGCCACTGGACGAGCGAAGGCTCAAGCCGGGGCGATGTCGATGGCGGCTTTGGTGCGGTGTTTCTGCCGGGCGGGGGTGGCCCCGGCCTGATTCCGTTCCCCTCGGACACGCAGGATTCGATCGATCTGAAGCAGACCACGCAGGAAGTGCGCCTCGCCTCGACCGGTGAAGGTCCGCTGAGCTGGCAGGTTGGCGGCTTCTACTTCGAAAGCGATTTCGACGTCACTACCGTCGGCTTCACCTTCCCGCCGCCGGTCACGGTCAACCACACCAACGAAGCCTGGGCGCTGTTCGGGCAGGTCGGCTACCAGCTGACTGAAAAGCTGCGCATCACCGGCGGGCTGCGCTATACCGACGACCAGAAGGATTTCTTCGTCCGTTCGGGCGCTGCTCCGCAGCCGCGCAGCGTGGGTGACGAGCAGTTCGATTGGGATGTTAGCATCTTCGGAGACGTTTCGGATGATGCCAGCGTCTATGCCAAGATCGCCAACTCGTTCCGCGGGCCGACGATTCAGGGCCGCGATGTCGCCTTCTTCAACCCGCCCTCGGTCGCGCAGTCGGAGAACATCACCTCCTACGAAGTCGGCTTCAAGAGCGAGTTGGCGGATCGCACCGTCCGGTTGAACGGGGCGGCCTATTACTACACGGTTGAAGACCCGCAGTTCACCGCTGTCGGCGGTGCAGGCAACCTTGTGCAGCTGATCAACGCAAACAAGGGCGAGGCCTGGGGGCTTGAATTCGACGGTGCGTTCCAAGTGTCGCCGCAGTTCCTTGTGACCCTCGGCGTGGCTTACAACAACACTGCGATCAAGGATTCGACTCTTGCAGTGGGCATCTGCGCGCAGTGCACCGTCACCGATCCCACCCGCGTGATCAGCGGCAGCACCCGCGCGCTGATCAACAACAATCCCTTCCCCAACGCACCGGAGTGGAGCGGCGATTTCACCGCCCGCTACAGCATCCCAGTGGGCAATACGGGCGAGTTCTTCATCTTCACCGATTGGGTCTACCTCGGCGACACCAACTTCCTGCTCTACGAAAGCCGCGAATTCAACGCCAAGAGCCGCATCGAAGGCGGTCTCAAGGTCGGCTATTCGGGTGATGACGGCCAGTGGGAAGTCGCCGCCTTCGCGCGCAATATCACCGATGAAGACAACGTCCTTGGCGTGGTCGACTTCAACAACAACACGGCCTTCGTCAACGAACCGCGTATCATCGGCGTGATGATCGGGGTGAAGTACTGATAGGCCTTGCGTCCCGCCGCGCGTGGGGGCTTCGCCAAATAGAAAGGGGCTGGCAGGCGGTGACCTGCCAGCCCCTTTTTTCATTCCGTGGCTGCCGATGCTTCGGGAACTACGACGAACTCGACCGCGCCATTGGGGACGAGGTATTTCAGCGCCATCTGGTGGATGTCTTCGGGCGTGATGGCCCCCATGATCCCCGGCGCGTCGAAGTAATCATCCAGCTCATCCGGCTCGCTCTGGGCGTCTGCCGCCAAGGCCAGCCAGCCCCCTAGGTCTTTCAGGTAATTATTATAGGCCTCGAAATACGGCTTGCGGGCGCGTTCGATGATGTCGGCATCAAGCGGAGCCTGGTGCAGGTCGGCGACCAACTGCTTCAGCGCTTCCCGGCTGGGTTCGACCTGATCGACCGCAACCGATGTGCTGATCGTAAACGTCCCGAACCCGGGATAGTCATCGCTGGTGTCGGACGCGGCCGAGGGCGAATAGGCCTGACCGAGCTTTTCGCGCAGGCGGTCAGTGAGCTCGAGCCGAACGATCCGCGCCAAAAGGTTCAGACGCATCGATTCGGCCAGATCACTGTCATCGGTTGTCGGCCAGACCCAGTGGAGCAATGCCTGATCGGGCTCACCCTTGTGGGTCAGCATCCGCTGACCGCGTTCGGCAGTGAACGTCACCACCCGCGCCTCGGTGCGAGGATTGAATTCAGCCTCGCGGGCGGGGAGCGCGCCGAAGGTCGAGGCGACCGCCGCAATCGCCTCAGCCTCGTCCAGATCGCCGACCAGTGCGATCTCGATCGCGCCGGACGCCAGACGGTCTCCGATCACGTCGCGCAACTGCGGGAAATCGAGCGCGAAGAACGCCTCCTTGGGCTGAAGTGCGAAGCGCGGGTCATTGTCGTGAATGATGCCGCCCTGCGCTGCCGCAAGCGCGCGGCCCGGAGTCGAATCGAGCGTCTTGTAGAAATTCTCGATGCCCTTGCGGAACTGCTCGACTGCCTCGGGCCGGTATCCCGGGTCGGTTATCAGGGCGGCCATCACCTGCATCTGTAGCGTGAGGTCGCGCGGGGTGGTGACGGCGGACGCTGTGAAGGCATCGACGCCGCGCCCTAGTCCGAACGCGACGCTACGTCCGGCAAGCATGGTGGTGAGTTCGTCCCGGCTGTGTTTGCCAAGACCGCCGCCCTCCAGCGATCCGGCCAGATAGGTGCGCAGCGGCGCCTCCTTGGTGTTCATTAGATTGCCGCCGTCGAGCGCGAAGGAAAAGGCGATGCGATCCTTGCGCACATCGGTCTTTTTAAGTGTCAGCCGCACACCGTTGGCAAAGCGGATGAGCCGCAAGCCAAGGCGCGGCTCGACGCTATCGGACACCACTGTCCCGGCAGGCCCGAAGTCGGTGTAACCAAAGGCCAGCGTGCCCTTGTCGACCGGTGCGGTGATCGGTTGAGCCATCCCTTCGTCAAAGGCTATGCGCAAAGCCGCTTCCCCGCCGTCGGGCGCGGTGCGGCCTTCGAAGCGGATCAACGGCTCGGTCAGCGGTGCGGCATCGGCTGTCACCGCTTGCCATAGCGCCTGCGGGGTCATTTCGGGGGCAAGCCGCTCAAATTCGGTCAGCTGCCATTCGGGCGTGGTTGGCACGCGCTCATCGCTGGCAAGCGCCAGAGCAGCACCTGCGAACACGGCATTGCTGCGGGTATCAGCCGACTTTACGCCGTTCTCCAGCGATGTGCGGATATTGGCGAGTTGCTCGTCAACCTCGGCCTGCGTGAAGCCATAAGTGAGCGCCTGATTGACCTCACGGGTGGCGGCGAGCAGGCCTTTCTTCCACTCGCCATCGACGCTGCTGACGCTGAGGCTGGTAATCCGCGCTTCTTCGAAGATATCGCCGGAGCTGAAGCTAGCGCCCCGGAACGGCGCATCGGCGCTGCGGGTCAGCCGCGCAAGGCGGCGGTTGACGATGGCGTAGCCGACCCCGCGCAAGAACGCTGCCTTACGGTTGGCGACAGTGTCTGGCTCGTCGCGCCACGGGGCGAGGCGGCTGATGGTGACGCTCTCGCTCAAGGCACGATCGAGGTGGATGTCGGTAATTCCCTTTCGGGTTGCGTCGATGGGCCCCGCCTCGGGCTCAGCCGGGGCGGGGGCAGGGGCCCAATCGGCAAAGCGGGAGCGGATGGCCGCTTCGACGACCTCCACAGGGAAGTCGCCGACCACCACCAGCACGGTGTTTGATGGCCGATAAGTGCGCTGGTAGAGCGCACGGATCTGGCTTGCAGTCGCGCCTTCCAGCACCTCGATCGTGCCGATTGGGATGCGGTCGCCATAGCGCGCATCTGGCGCAAGGAAGGCGACATTGTCCTCAAAATTGCGCTGCTGGAACCCCGCCCGGTCACGTCGCTCGGCGAGGATCACCCCACGTTCGCGCTCCACCGCATCCTGCGAAATGGTCAACTCGCTCGCCGTTTCGCGCATCAGCATCAGTGCGGTCCCCAGCAAGGCCTCGTCATTGCGGGGCAGGTTGAGGAGGTAGGTGATCGCATCGAACCCGGTCGAGGCATTGGTGTCAGCACCGAAGGCAAGGCCATCGCGTTCGAGCAGCTTGATCATCTCACCTTCAGGGATGCCCTTCGATCCATTGAAAGCCATATGTTCGAGATAGTGCGACAGGCCACGCTCGCTATCGGTCTCCTCCAGCGCGCCGGAATCGATCCGCATCCGCACCAGCGCCGTGCCTGCGGGCGTAGCGTTCTGGCGGATGATGTAGCGTATCCCGTTGGGGAGCTGGCCGAAGGTGTAGCCGGTATCAACCGGGACGTCGCTGTCCTCGAAAGCCCAGACGGGTGTGGGAGCTTCGGTGGTCGCTTCAGCAGCGGGGGCATCCTGCGCAGCGAGCGCGGTGGTGAAGGCAAGCGGCGACAGCGCCAGCAGCAGGCTGGCAGCAAGGGGGAAATTCCGCATGGATATCAGGCGTCTCTCTCGGGTCGTTTACACGGGTATCGAGACTAGCGCGTCAATCCGGGCTGTCAGCCTATTTCTTGAGCGGGGGCGGCCCACGCAGGCGCGAGCGGGCGTGTGACAGGTCGAACACTTCGCCCGGGCTGTTGTCCTCACCGTTCAGCAAGCCAAGGCGGCGCGCAACTTCGCGGTAGGCTTCTTCCTCACCGCCCAGATCGCGGCGGAAGCGGTCCTTGTCGAGCTTTTCGCCCGTCGCCATGTCCCACAACCGGCAGCCATCGGGGCTGATCTCGTCAGCGAGGATCACGCGGCTGTAATCGCCGTCGTAAAGCCGCCCGAATTCGAGCTTGAAGTCGACCAGACGGATGTCGATCGCGGCAAACATTCCGCACAGGAAATCATTGATCCTGATCGCCATCGAGGAAATGTCGTGCATCTCCTCGTTCGAGGCCCAGTTGAAGCAGGCGATATGCTCTTCGGCGACCAACGGATCGCCCAGCGCATCGTCCTTGTAGTAATATTCGATCAGCGTGTGCGGCAGCGGCTCGCCTTCTTCGATGCCGAGGCGCTTGGAGATCGAGCCAGCGGCGACATTGCGCAGCACCACTTCTAGCGGGATGATATCGACCTGCCGGATCAACTGCTCGCGCATATTGAGGCGGCGGATGAAATGGGTCGGGATGCCGATATGCGCGAGGCGGGTGAACACATGCTCGCTGATGCGATTGTTGATCACACCCTTGCCGTTGATTGTGCCCTTCTTCTCGGCGTTGAAGGCGGTCGCATCATCCTTGAAATACTGGATAAGCGTGCCCGGCTCGGGACCCTCATAGAGGATCTTGGCCTTGCCTTCATAAATCTTGGTGCGGCGGGACATCAGGTCGGCACTCCCAGCTCGCCTTTAGGCCTTTAGCGAATGGTGCCCGGGGGCGGATTTGAACCACCGACACGCGGATTTTCAATCCGCTGCTCTACCCCTGAGCTACCCGGGCATTCGCTGCGAGCGACGGGATCAAGCCATGTGGCTGCCCCGGCGAGCAAATGAGAGCGGCCCTATGGCGAAGGCGGCGGGGGTTGGCAAGTAGGTTTTGTGAAAGCCGCGCAGGATTATTGCGCTGCCGTCAGTCCTGCTCGCGCCAGTCTTCGGACGCCAGCGTTTCCGGGTCGGCTGGCGCGCCGGGCAGGGCGTAAGAATCGGAGAACCAGCGCGCCAGATCGCGGTCCTTGCAGCGCTGCGAGCAGAAGGGATGGAAAGTCTCCGACCTCGGCTTACGGCAGATCGGGCAGGGCTTGCTGGCGGAGAAGGTCATTGGCCAATAAGCTGGGCATTGGCGGCCTCGATGGCAAGAGCCGGATCGACCGCAATCTCCACCACGCGCCCAGTTCGGCGCGCAAGTTCGTCGAGCCATTCGGGCTTGAGCCTGGCCTTGAGCGCCGGGTGCACGGTCAGTTGCAGAACCCGCCCCGTGCCGTCATCTGCCGCCAGCTCCGCGCGCCGCAGTGCCATGCGGGCCGCTGCCCCTATCCGGGCGGTTGCAAAGCGGTGGAGCAGCGAAGGGCCTTCGAGCCGCGCGACCAGTTGCACGAAGCCAAAGCCGTTCATTGCGGTGCGTTCATGCGGCCAGCCC
Source organism: uncultured Erythrobacter sp. (assembly GCF_958304185.1). NCBI lineage: Bacteria > Pseudomonadati > Pseudomonadota > Alphaproteobacteria > Sphingomonadales > Erythrobacteraceae > Erythrobacter > uncultured Erythrobacter sp. Next base: position 878,747 of record NZ_OY284433.1, on the reverse strand, counting down.
GCCAGCGCAGCCTCCAGTGCCTCATCGACCGCGCGGCGATCAGCCTTGGCGGCGAGCGTGGGGAAGTCGATCCCGATATTCCCGCCGATCTCAAACCACGCCAGCGCGCGGGCAATCGCGGGCACTGCCGCCAGTGCCACGTCACGCGGGGAGCCGATGCCATCGATGTCGATCACGGTCATGGCGGGGGTGACGCTGACGAGCACCTCGCCGTTCGGAAAGTCGAGGCTGGCCGATGAAGCCGCCTGCCACACCTCTTCCCACAGCCCAGTCGGTAGTCGGCGCACAGTGCGGCCTTCAGCGAGGGGCGCAGACAAGGGGCTGTTGTCCGCTCCCGCCACCCGGGCCTGCGCGCGCTTCAACCGGCCCCGTTCGGCGAGAGATGCGCGGGTAATGACGAGGTCGAGCATCTGACCCTCGGTCACGGTTTGGGGCAAATGATCCACCAGCGCCTCAACACCGCTTTCAAGGAGCGCAACGCCGCGGCGCGAACCTTTGAGTTTGGTTGTGAGCTTGCCGCGCGCAGGCTGCCCGGCCTGCAACTCGCCCGGCCAGATCATTTTCGCTGCCAGCACCTGCTCGCCGGCGATCAGCAAGGCACGGGTTTCGCCGATGCCGTCCTCGATCAGCCATTCAGGCGCGGATCGCTCAGCCAATGGCAAACCCGGCGGCTTTCAACAGCGCGCGCGTTTCATGGAGCGGCAGGCCCATTACGCCAGAATGGCTGCCTCTGATCCACTCGATCAGGCCTTCAGCCGCGCCTTGAATCGCATATCCTCCCGCTTTGCCCTGCCATTCACCCCCGGCGAGATAGGCGGCGATCTCCTCGGAGGAGAGGCGCTTGAAATGCACGACGGTCTCGGACAGCCGTTCACGCATCGAGCCATCGGGCGCACGCAGCACTACGCTGGTGAGAACCTGATGCCGCCGCCCGCTCATCAGATCGAGGCAGGCGCGTGCTTCGCTCTCGGTTTCGGTCTTGGGCAGGATACGCCGCCCCACCGCTACCACCGTATCGCCCGCCAGCACATGGCCCGGCGCAGCCACGGCCAGCGCCTTCTCCCGCCCCATACGTAAGGCATAGGCGCGGGGGAGTTCGCCCTTAAGCGGGGTCTCGTCGATATCGGCAGGGGTGACAGCGTCAGGCACAAGCCCGAGCCGCCCGAGCAACTCGCGCCGCCGGGGTGATGCCGAAGCCAGCGTGAGGTGAAGCGTGCCCATCAGGGCCGCCCGCAATTACTGCGGGCCGGGGCCGCCGCGACCCGGCATGAAGCGATAGGTGATGCGCGCCTTGGTGAGATCATAGGGCGTCAGCTCGCACAGCACTTCGTCGCCCACCAGCACGCGGATGCGATTCTTGCGCATCTTGCCTGCGGTGTGGCCGAGCACTTCATGGCCGTTTTCAAGCTCCACCCGGAACATCGCATTGGGCAGCAACTCAACCACGCGCCCGCGCATTTCGAGGAGTTCTTCCTTGGCCATGTAATTCCTTTTGTCCGTTGCGGCGCACAATACGCCCGTCGATGTGGGGCTGCGCTTTAGCGATGCGGGAACCAAAAGGGAAGGCTCGTGCGTTAGGCCCACGAACTTCGGGAATTTGCAGGTTCGGTTCAGGGTGCATCGCGCATCCTTGGGCCGTTCGACTGCGTAGTCTGTCTGCCCGCAAGGGAGCGGTAACAAGCCGCCCCGTCACAAGAATTGTAATTAAAGGGACTCCATGAACCTCTCCCCGCTCTCCCGCGCATGCTTGCGCGCTGGTACCTGCGCTCTTGCCCTTGCCTTGACCCTGCCGCTGGCAGCCAAGGAAACGGCGACCGCGCAGCAGCAGCCCGAACCGGCCGCTCAGCCTGAACAGGAAGACCTCGACAGCGCGAGCGACACCACCACGGATGGCGGCGAAATCGTTGTGCGTTCGGGACGACTGCGGGGGCAGTTGTTCGTCGATCAGGCCCCGCTGCTCGAGCTGGATGAGACCGCGATTGCTGCGGAAGGCGTCACCTCGATCACCGACCTGATCGCCCAGATCAGCGCGCGCACCGGTTCGGCCCGCGGGCGTGGCGGCGGCGGGCAGCCGGTGATTCTCGTCAACGGCATCCGCATCGGTTCCTTCCGTGAGTTTGCCAACTACCCCCCAGAAGCCCTTGCCAGGGTTGAGGTCTTCCCCGAGGAAGTCGCCCAGCGTTTCGGCTTTCCGCCTGATCGCCGGGTGATCAACCTCATCCTCAAGGACAATTATTCCAACCGGCAGGTCGATCTGGAATATGAGATGCCGTCGCGCGGGGGCTATGCCCGCAACGAACAGCAGCTCGGCATTCTCAAGATCGCCGATGGCGGGCGGATCAACGCGAATATCGAAATTCAGGACACCTCGATCCTGACCGAGGCCGAGCGTAACATCGCGCAGACCGAAGGATCGACCCCCGGCGTTGCCACCGATCCCGACCCGGCGCGGTTCCGCAGCCTACTGGCTGATACCTTCGGGATCGAGGGCAATCTGTCTTGGGCCAAGGCGATCATCGACAGTGGCACTTCGCTGAGCGCCAACCTCAACTATGATCGTAGCGAAAGCCGTAGCCTCGATGGCCTAAACTCCGTCGTGCTGCGGGCCAATGCCGCCGATACAGGCGTGGTTCGCACCTTCGGGGCCGACACGCCGCTCGCTCGCCGGTCTTCGACCGACACGATCTCGACCGCGGGGTCGGTGACCAAGCCGATCAATGGCTTCCGCCTGACCAGCACCTTCGATGGCTCCTTCTCCGAAAGCGAAACCGAGATCGACCGGCGGCTGAGCCCAGCGCAGCTTGCAGCGTTCCAGAACGCGGCGCTGGCTGGCACGCTGGCGATCAATGGCCCGCTGCCGACAGACACCGCGAACGGCTTCGACGTTGCGCGCAGTCGCTCGATCACAGGGTCTTCGCTGACCACACTCGAAGGGCCGCTCGCTATGCTGCCTGCGGGTGAGGTGCTGGCGACGTTTGATATCGGGCTCGACTGGCAGCGGATCGAAAGCTCCGATACCCGCTCGGCCACCGATGCGGCGCTGACCCGCCGCCAGCTTTCGACGGGCGCCAATGTCGTAGTGCCGCTCACCAGCAGCCGCGAGGAATTCGCCGATGCGCTCGGCAGCTTCACGCTGAACCTGCAAGCCGGGGTCGAGGATCTCAGCGATTTCGGCGTTCTGGGCGACTGGAACGCAGGTCTGACCTGGACGCCATTCGACGGCCTCGACCTGTCGGCGACCTATATCTGGCGCGAAGTTGCACCGGGCCTGACGGCGCTTGGCAATCCGCAGATTACCAATTTCAACGTGCCTGTCTTCGATTTCGTGCGCGGCGAGACCGTGCTGGCGGATGTCCGCACCGGCGGCAATCCCGATCTCCCGGCAGAAACCCAGCGCGACTGGAAGTTCTCGGCCAATTGGGAACTACCGTTCTGGGAGAATTCGCGGCTCGCGGTGGACTACATCCGCAACCGGTCTGACAATGTGGTGAGCGGCTTCCCGCAGATTACCTCCGAGATCGAGGCGGCGTTCCCCGGCCGCGTGACGCGCGATGCCACAGGCCGCCTGATCGCGGTGGACCGGCGCGCAGTGAGCTTTGCCGAGACGCGGGCGGATCGAATCCAATTCACCTTCTCGACCAATGGCAGCATCGGTGCTCCGGCTGAGGGCGAAGGCGGTCGTGGTGGCGGTGGTGGTCGCTTTGGCGGTGGCGGCGGTGCTCCTCCCGCAGCTGCACCCGCTGCGCCGACGACCGGCCCGGCCCCACAGGCAGGTGCGGGCGCTCCCCCGGCGGGCAGCTTCGCTGCGCCGACAGCCGAACAGCGCGAGCAGTTCATGGCCTTCCGTGCGCGCCTGTGCGCCGACGATGGCCAGGCCTTCCTCGAAAAGCTGGTGGCTGCGATTGATAGCGGCGCGGATATCTCGGCGGAGTTCCCCGGCATTGACCCGGCGCGTCTCGCCCCGATGCTGGCGCGCGTCCGCGGCGCAGACGGTAAGGTCGATCCGGCCCGTCTGGCGCAGTTCCGCACGCGGATCTGTAGCATCGATCCTACCATGATGGGCGGCGGCGCACCGGGCGCTCCGGCTGGCACGGTTTCCGCTGCCATCCCGCCGCAGCTCGCCGCCTTCCGGGAGCGTGCTTGCGGCCCGGATGGTACGGCTGCGATTGCCGAGCTGGTCGCCAAGATCGAACGCGGCGAAGATGTCTCGGCCGAGCTGCCGGGCGTCGATCCTGCCTTCATCAAGATGGCACTCGACCGTTCGCGCCTGCCCGATGGCACTATTCCGCCCGAGGCACTGGCGCAGTTCCAGCAGCGCTTCTGCGCGGCGGCTCCCCCGGCACAGACACCGGGCGGCGCTCCGGCGGCGGCTGGCGGTGCGCCTGCGGGCGGGCCTGCTTTCAACCCGCTCGGAGGACGCAACTTCCAGGGCTGGCGGTACTTCTTCAACCTGACCCACACGATCGAGCTCGCCAATGAGATCCTGATCGCCCCCGGGCTGCAACCGCTCGACCAGCTGGACGGTCAGGCAACCGGCGCGTTCGGCCAGCCCCGCCATTCGAGCCGCCTCGAAGCGGGCCTGTTCGGCAAGGGCGTCGGCTTCCGCCTGTCGGGCATCTACACCGGCACGACCCGCCTAGATGGGGCCGTTGGCACCAGCGATCTGTTCTTCGACGACATCGCCACCTTCAACCTGCGCATTTTCGCCAACCTCGGCGAAGTGACGGGCAAGAACGAGGGCATCCTCAAGGACTTCCGCGTCAGCCTGGTCGCCGACAACGTGTTCGACGCACAGCGCAAGGTGCGGGATTCGGCGGGTGAGACGCCGATCAACTACCAGCCCTTCGTGATCGACCCGCTGGGGCTGTATCTGGGTATCGACCTGAGAAAGCTGTTCTAGTGATGGCTTCCCCAAGCACGGAACCGGGCAACCGAAGTTGACAAAGTTGACAGGGTGTCAAGCGCCATTTATGGGAATTTCGGCTTTACAAACATAGTCTTGCGACGAAAAATCGAAGTTGACACTTTGCCCCTCCCGGGGGGGGGGGGAGGGGGGAAGTGCGGTTCGGTGGGCAACAATGGGAAAGAGCCGGATCCGGCATATCAGGCCCGGCGGGAGTAGGAAAACGCGCGACCCGGCACAATCAAGGCCGGAGTGCGCGGGCCTCGGCGAGCGCTTCGGCGCAAGCATAGCCGCTCGCCCAGGCCCATTGGAAGTTATAGCCGCCGAGCCAGCCGGTGACGTCCACGGCTTCGCCGATGGCGTAGAGGCCGGGAACCTTGGCGGCTTCCATCGTCCGGCTGGAAAGTTCCGCCGTGGCGATGCCGCCAGCGGTCACTTCGGCCTTGGCGAGACCCTCGGTGCCGTTGGGGGCAAAGCGCCAATCGCCCAACTTTGTCTGAGCGGTGCGCAAGTCCTTGTCCGACACATTGCCAAGCTCGCGCTCCAGCGCCAACCGATCCGCCAATGCGTCAGCCAACCGCGCGGGCAGGCGTTCGCGCAGCAGGGTGCGTAAGTGCGTGCGGGGGCGGTCGCGCTTGGCCTCGACCAGCCAGTCGCTCGCAGCATCGGGCAGGAAGGTGATGCCGACCTCCTCGCCGTGCCGCCAATAGGACGAGACTTGCAGGATCGCCGGGCCGGAGAGACCCTTGTGGGTGAACAGCGCCGCCTCGGCGAACTCGGCTTTGCCTTTGCCGCTGCCAGCCCGAGCGCGCACGGGCGCTGCCACGCCGGAGAGCTCGCGGAACAAAGCATCCTCGCCCCCCAAGGTTAGCGGCACCAGCGCTGGGCGCGGTTCGACCACCTTAAGCCCGAACTGCCGCGCCAGACCGTAGGCAAAGTCGCTTGCGCCCATCTTGGGGATTGAGGGGCCTCCGGTGGCGATTACCAGCGCGGGAGCGCGCCACGCGCGGCCATCATCGGCTGTGACAGTGAAGACGCCGTCCGCACCGCGCGTAACGCTCGCCACTTCAACCTCGCAGGTGAGGGTAACCTTTTCAGACGGGCATTCCTCTAACAGCATCGCCACGATCTGCTTGGCCGAACCGTCGCAGAACAGCTGACCCAGCGTCTTTTCGTGCCACGCGATCCCGTAGCGTTCCACCAGCGTGATGAAGTCCGCCGGAGTGTACCGCGCCAGCGCGCTCTTGGCGAAATGGGGGTTGGCCGAGAGGTAATTGCCCGGCCCAGCACCCAGATTGGTGAAGTTGCAACGCCCCCCGCCCGAGATCAGAATTTTCTTCCCCGGAGCTTCCGCCTTCTCCAGCAACGCCACGCGCAATCCGCGTTGCCCCGCCTGGCCTGCGCAAAACAGCCCGGCCGCGCCCGCGCCGAGGATGATGACGTCATGCTGATCCATCTCGGTGCGGATAGGCGTGCTTGCGGGAATTGCCAATCGCCCCCCGCAGTCCCTATCTGCACCTGATGTCAAAGACCCCCGCAGGCACCCCCCATGATCCGCGCGGCGGCGATCGCTTCAACGAGGAGCGCGCCGCCTACACCGTGTCGAGCGCCAAGCCCGATCTGGAAGGCGGGGTGCAGGCGATCCGCGAGGTCGTAAAGGTGCTGAAGCCTTCTCCGGGCGTCTACCGGATGCTCGATACGCGCGGCGAGGTGCTGTATGTCGGCAAGGCGCGCAGCTTGAAGGCGCGGGTGGCGAATTACACCCAGATCGCCGGGCTATCGGGCCGGTTGCAGCGGATGGTCAGCCAGACCCGCAGCATGGAAATCATCACCACCAATTCCGAGGCCGAGGCGCTGCTGCTGGAAGCGCAGTTGATCAAGCGGTTCCGTCCGCCGTTCAACGTGCTGTTGCGTGATGACAAGAGCTTCCCCTTCATCCTGCTGCGCGCCGATCACACCTTCCCGCGCATCCAGAAACATCGCGGCGCACGGCGGGCCAAGGGCAATTACTACGGCCCGTTCGCCAGCGCGGGCAGCGTCAACACCACATTGAACGCGCTGCAAAAGCTGTTCCTGCTGCGATCCTGCACTGACAGCTTCTTCAACAATCGCGACCGGCCGTGCCTGCTCTACCAGATCAAGCGCTGCTCAGCGCCGTGTGTCGGGCGGGTCAGCGAGACGGATTATGACGCGCTTGTCCGGCAGGCGAAGGACTTCCTCTCGGGCAAATCGGGCGCGGTGCAGGCCGATCTTGAGCGGCAGATGGCCGAGGCGGCGGAGAACCTGCAATTCGAGACCGCAGCGATGTTGCGGGACCGGCTGCGCGCAGCGACCTTCATTCAGGGCTCGCAGGCGATCAATGCGCAAGGGCTGGGCGATGCCGATATCTTCGCGCTTGCGGCCAAGAACGGGCAGATGAGCGTCCAGTCCTTCTTCATCCGCGGCGGGCAGAATTGGGGCCACCGCGCGCTGTTCCCGCGCCACACCAATGAGGTGGAAGAGGCGCAGGTGCTCGCCGATGTGATGCTGCAATTCTACGAGGAAGTCCCGCCACCGGCGACGATCCTCGTCGACCGCGAGCTGCCCGAAACCGAGTTGATGGAGGCGGCGTTGTCCGAAGTCGCGGGTCGCAAGGTGCGCATCTCCGTTCCCGAACGCGGCGACCGGCGCAAGCTGATGGCACAGGCGCAGCGCAACGCGATCGAGGCGTTGGAACGCAGGCTGGCCGAGACCGGCACCAAGGCAAAGCTCAATCGCGAGCTGGCCGAGTTTCTGGAACTGGACGCCGCGCCGCAGCGGATCGAGGTCTACGATAACAGCCATATTCAGGGCACCAAGGCGGTGGGCGCGATGGTGGTCGCCGGGCCGGACGGGTTCGAGAAGGGCCAATACCGCAAGTTCAACATCCGCGAGGCGCAGACCAATGATGACTTCGCGATGATGCGCGAGGTGATGGCGCGGCGGTTCCGCAACTTTGCCGAAGGCGAGGAGAACCCGGAGGTGAAGCAGGGTGGGCACGAAACCGTGCTTCCCGATCTGATCCTGATCGACGGTGGCAAGGGCCAGCTGTCGAGTGTGATGCGCGTGCTGAACGACATCGGCATCGCGGACGAGGTCGCGGTGGTCGGTGTCGCCAAGGGGCCGCATCACGGGCGCGATGGGCGCGAGGTGTTCCACTTCCCCGACGGGCGCGAGAAGATGTTGCCGGTCAATTCGCCGCTCTTGTTCCACTTGCAGAACCTGCGCGACGAGGTGCACCGCTATGTCATCGGCGCGCACCGGGCGAAGCGGTCAAAGGCGATCACCGCGTCTCCGCTGGATGAAATCGCGGGTATCGGCCCGGCGCGCAAGCGTGCGCTGCTGCTGCATTTCGGCACCGCGTCAAAGGTGCGCGCTGCCTCGCTTGAAGACCTGCAACGTGCGCCCGGCGTGAGCGCCACGGTGGCGCGCAAGGTCTATGATTTCTATCATGCGGGCGGTTAGGGGGCGGGCATGATCCTGCCCGATGCCTCTATCTCCGTCGAACGGCTGGGCCGTGAGGGCGAACCGCTGGTGATCATCGACAACTTCACCGGCCAGCCCGAGCGGCTGCGCGCGATGGGGTTGGCGGCGCAATATCATCCCGCCGGGGTCGATTATCCGGGCAGACGCGCGCTGGCCGATCCGTCCTATCTCAGCCTCAGGCGCGAGCTGATGATGCAGGTCATGGGGCGGGTGTTCGGCCTGACGCGCGGGGTCAGTTGCGAGATCGCGGCATTCTCGCTGGTTACCCTGCCGCCGGAGCAACTTTCTCCCCGCCAGCGCATCCCGCATCACGATCATTCGGACGCGGGGCGAGTGGCGATCATGCATTACCTCGATGGGCCGGAGAGCGGCGGTACGGCGTTCTACCGCCATCGCCGCACCGGGTTCGAAGCGATCACGCCTGAGCGCGAGGCCGCCTATGCCGCGGCGCTGGTCGAGGACGAGCGCGAATATGGTTCGCCGCCGCCTGGCTATCCGCTGGGGGACAGCGATGCTTTCGAACAGATCGGCGCGGTCGAGGCGCGGCCTGACCGGATGGCGCTGTATCGCGGGCGGCAGCTGCATTCGGGTATCATTCCTGATCCCGCGGCCCTGTCCGAAGATCCGGCCAAGGGGCGGCTGACGGTCAACATGTTCCTGTTCGGCAGCTGAGGGGCCAACCGGAGCTTTACAATTCTTGGTGAACCGGCAGTTATCATGGCGCAATGACCGGCTTCACCTTTGCCATTCTGTCCCTGTTCGGGGTGCCCGCCGCGGTGCTCGCTCTGCTGATTCTGGCCCACCGGCTGACCCCAACGGCGGTGTGGAAGACACTTCCGGTGCAGGTGCTGGCCACGCTGGCGTTCCTGTCGTGCATCGGCCTGCCGATGGCGATCGTGCAGATCGACAGCCAGGGCGATTACTTCGATGATGAAACCGCGCTCGTCAAAGCGGCGTTTGCCCTGCCGGAAGGCGTGACGGTCGACCGGCAAGGGGACAAGACGGTGCGGCTGGGAGATTGCTGGCGCAATGCAGTGAACTGGCGATCCGATGTGACCTTCCCCAACGCCGCCGCATTTGACCGGTGGTATGCGAGCCAGAGCTATCAGGAGGGGATCGTCCGGCAGGTCGCAGGCTATTTCGGCCAATCGCCTGCGCAGGTGAGCATCGCGCCGGATGCGTTGGCCGTGCTACCGCGCGGTTCCCAATATGTGCTGTCGGACAAGGCCGGTTCCTACCAGCGCAATGTCCGCATCCTCGAATTCTACGAGCCGTTCCTATGCGCTGCGATTGACCGCTCGGCAGACGGCACCATAAGCTTGCGCCGCTGCGATCCGATTGCCGAAGGCGGGGATGTCGGCAATGCTGGCCAAGTGATCGTCAACCCGAATGCAAAGAAACGGACCCTCGAAGGGCGGATCTACTACGCGAGCGGGCCGTCCATTTGCACCAATCCAGTGCGGCGCGCCGTTAACAATGCGCTGGGCCTGCCGCACCCGGTGGGCGGCGAACCCAACACGTCCATCGGCGGAAATTTGCCGGTCATGTAAGGCGGCTGCGGCAACCCCGAAGGGCCGCCGCAGCCGTATCGCTTACTGGCCGTCGAGCGCCTTGCTCACCAGCACATTGACCGAAACGCGGCGGTTCTGCGCGCGCCCGACGGCGGTGGTGTTGTCGGCGGCCGGATCGGAGGTTGCCATGCCGGTGGGGGTCAGCATCCGGTAGGGCTTCCACTTGCACACCTGCTGGAGGTGGTTGACCACTGCCGCCGCGCGCTTTTCCGACAGTGTCTGGTTTACTTCCTGCGACCCGGTCGAATCGGTGTAGCCCAGCACCAGCATCAGCGAATTTTCGTTGGCGCCTGCGGTTTGTGCTGCGGCACAGAGTTCCGACTTGGCACCGGGCGTCAGCACCGACTTGCCGGTGTCGAAATAGACGTTGGTGGTGCTCTTGAGGTTATACTTGTCGATATCGCCAAGGCGGCCGCGCAGCGCTTCGGTGGCGGCGGCGTTCTGCTGGATCGCAGCGCCCTGTTCTCCGAACTGCTGCTGGGTGCCGCCGCGGATCATCGCCGCGATCTGGCGGTCATCGCTGGTGAAGCGGACTTCGCTGGCAACCAGACCTTCGCCGTACTGGCCGGTCTTCACGATCACCGGCAGGCCGTTGATCAGCGCGCTCTGATCAAACGCCTTGTTGCCGATGCCGAGGAACCCGCCGCGGGTGCGGATTTCGGTTTCGGGGTGGAGCGTGATCATGGTGGTGGTGCCGTCTTCGGTGGTCACCTGGAGGCGCGAGCCTTTGCGTGCCGAGATAATGCCGGTGACCTTGGGGCCTTCGGCCATTTCGGCCAGCGGCGGCAGCGAACCATAGACGGTGGTCAGCACCTCGCCCTGGTCTTCGACGGGAACCTGCGTCTGGGCGGCAAGGCCGGTGGCAGAAACAGCGCCCAAAAGGGCGATCAGCGCGAAGTTGCGCGCCTTATGCTTTGTGGTGGTCACAGTGGTATTGCTCCTGTGGTGCGGGCCGCGATCCCGTGCGGTGGCCCTTGTTGAATTGAGTGCGCGAGGCGTGGTTGTTCAGCCACACCTTGCTCGCAGGTTAACGTCAATTCCCCGGCTGCCACAGGAGCGGGCAACCGGGGATAGGATGCGGTGAGTTGAGGCGCGAGGGGCTTTCGCGCGCGCAATCAGCTACCGGATTGGGATGCGATCCAGCGGTCGATCTTCGCTTCGAGCACCGCCAGCGGTAGGCCGCCGGTGTTCAAAATCTGCTCGTGGAAGGCCTTGATGTCGAACTCTCCGCCCAGCTTGGTCTCGGCCCGCTGGCGCAGTTTCTGGATTGTCAGCGCGCCGATCTTGTAGGCCAGCGCCTGCGAGGGGATGGCGATGTAGCGGTCGACTTCGGCCACCACTTCGGTGCGGGTCATGCCCGAATTGTTCATCATGAAGTCGATCGCCTGATCGCGGGTCCAGCCCTTGGCGTGGATGCCGGTATCAACCACCAACCGCATCGCGCGCAGCTGTTCGTCCTGCAAGGTCCCGTAACGGTTCCACGGGTCCTTGTAGAAGCCCATCTCGTAACCCAGCGTCTCGGCATAGAGTGCCCAGCCTTCGACATAGGCGGTCGTGCCGCCGTACCGCATGAAGGCGGGCAGCGCCTCGTTCTCCTGCGCCAGGCTGATCTGGAAGTGGTGGCCCGGTGCGCCTTCATGCAGGTACAACGTGACATTGCCCGGCGTCAGGCGGCTCGGCAGGTCATAGGCGTTGAAATAGAACACGCCCGGACGCGCCCCGTCAGCCGATCCGGACTGGTACGAACCACCCGCCTCGAACTCCTCGGTCGAAGGATCATAGGGGCGGATTTCCAGCGGCGACTTGGGGATCAGCGAGAAGAAGTCCCCGATCTTGGCATCAACCTGCTTGCCGATGTCGTAATACGACTGCGTCAGCGCCTCGCGGGTCTTGGGCTGGAACTTGGGGTCGGTGCGGACATAGTCGAAAAACTGGGTCAGCGTGCCCTTGAACTTCACTTCCTTCTTGAGCTTTTCCAGATCCGCCTTGATCCGCGCGACTTCCGACAGGCCGAGCTGGTGGATCGTCTCGGGATCCATCGGCAGGGTGGTCGAATCCTCGACCAGACGGGCGTAAAGCTTGTCGCCGCCCTTCATCTGGGAAAGGCCGATGCTGTCGCGCGCGGCGGGGAGATATTCGTCGCGCAGGAAATCGCGGAGCCGCGTGTTGGCGGCGTAGAGTTCGGTGGTCTTGGCCTCGTAGGCAGCGGCGAGGCGGGCGCGGTCCGCCTCGGCGATGGTGTCGGGGAAGGTCTTCACCGGCGCCATGAACATCGAGTCTGCCAGCGGGGTCTTCAGCTGCGTGTCGAGCTGGGTGACCATGATGCCGACCGTCAGCTTGGTTTCCAGCACGCCGCTCGCCATGCCTTCGCGGAACTTGGCAATCGCGCGGTCGATGAAGTCGATATAGTCATTGTGGCGCGAGAGGTTGTCCTCGTAATTCGCAAGCGACTTGAACGGGGCGACCCCGGTGCCGCTGGCGAATTGCGGGTAGAAGGTGTGCAGGCCGAAGAAGTGGTTGAGCGGGCGCACTTCGGTCAGCGCGCGCATCTCGTCACTCACACCGTCGAGTGCGCGCTGCTGCGAATACTGGAACACGTCATAAGCGAGCTGATCGGTCTCTGACAGCTTGCTGCGGTCGATCTGGGCCAGCAGAGCAAGGTTCAGCTTGATGTCGGTGCGGCTGGCCAGAAAGCTGGAATCGGTCAGCAGATCGCCGAGCCGCCCGGCATTTTCTTCCTCGCCGCGGAACAGGCGGCTGAGCGGATTGAGCGCCAGTTCGCGCGCGTCGGCATCTGCGAACAGGGCGAACAGCTTGTCATGCTCCGACTGCTCGGCAGAGGCGGTGGCTGCGGCAGGCGCAGCCGCCGTCTGGGCGAGCGCCGGGGCCGCTGTCAGGAACAGTGCGGTCGAAGCGGCAAGGGCAAGGCGAAATGTCATATGAGGAGTCCCCGGAAGCAGTAATTCAAGCCCGGGGCGCTAGGCGTGGGGGCGGTCAGGCGCAAGCGCGCTGGTGACGAGCGTTCAAGCCACCTCGACCGGTGACGTCATGCCACCGCGAAACGCTGCGCGTGAAACGCCGCGTCGGCGCGTAGTTGATCGTGTTCGACCCACACCGAGTGGGTGCCTGAACAGATTTTGTGCGGCAGAGCGAGGCGGCAGATCGGGCCTTTGGTCACATCGCTCGCGTCCATAATTGCACATTCGGAGGTGCCGGTGTTCTCGTCGATCAGGAAGGTGACGAGGTAGCCTGAGTCTTCGCGCCCTACCGCTTCGCTACTTGAGGGCTTTCTGGGGATCATCGGGCTTTCGCTGGCATAGACACCCTCGGGAAGCTCGAAGACCTGCTCCTCGTCGGTCTCAGTGTCGTGTCGGACATAGCCGTTGAACAGGAACCAGCCGGGCCGGGTGGTGGTGGACCAGACGTAGCGGCTCTTGCGCATGGCGTATTGCGGGTTGATCATCCCGAATTCGACGATCCGGTCGGTCAGCCGCTCCTCGCGCGTCTCGCCGGTTGTCAGGTTGAAGCGCCAGCGGTGGAGGCGGGACTGGAACGAGTGTTCGTCCACGTAAGCCATCATGTGGCTGTAACGGCCCATTTCCTCCAGCGGATCGGGCATCGGCTTGGCCTGATGATAGCCTTCGAGGATCACCTCGTCGCCTTCTGACCCAGAAACTTCATACGCGTTGGTCCAGTGGAGCACATAGGTCGGCGCGGCTTCGAACCAGCGGATGTCCTGCGGCTGGCCGTGGCGCGGGATAAGGGCAAAGCGGGTCGGCACGCCATCGTGAATGCGCGCGGCGTGAATGTTCCGCCCGAGCAATTCCTCGTCCCAATACAGCGGCATATCATTGAGGATCGACCAGTTCGGCGTGATCGCCATGTCATGCGGCAGGCGCGGGCCGGGCAGGGGGATCGGGACATAATGCACCAACTGCCCGGTGCGATCGACCACGCCGTAATGCATGAAAGGGGCGTGTTTTGAGTAGTTGAAGAACATCAACTCGCCGGTCGCTTCGTCCACCTTGGGATGGGCCGAGATGCCATCCAGCGGCACCCACGGCGCCTTGCCCCGGCTGCCAAGCGTGACGGGGTCGAGCATCCACGCCTCGCCGCACTGATACAGCGTCGCATAGGCCGTCCCGGCATGAACGATGATGTCGGTCGAGCCGGTATCCTTCAATCCGCCATGCGCGCCGAAACCGGGGCGTGACGACGTGCCCCACGGGTCCATCAGCCCCCCCCACAGGCTGCGCCCGGCGATCTGCTCGGCCTCGAAGCAGTGGGTGCGCACGAAGCGGTTGCGATAGCTCGCCTTGCCGCCGGATATATTGACCTGATGGATCATCGCATCGCCATCGAACGGGTGGTGCCGACCGAGCGGCTGGTGCACCTGATTCTCAGTGTTGCGCAGGTAAATGCCGTCGATGTCAGAGGGAATTGCGCCTTCAATCACCCGCAATTCGGCCACATCGGTTTCTTCGTGCAGCGGCGTCCACGGCCCGGTGAGGTAGGGGTGGTTGGATGGCTCCAGCGACGTTTTCACCGGCGGATGGCGCGTGATCTGCATGATGGTCTCTCCCTGTCTGCAGAATGAGCGCGCGCCTTGGCGAAGGCAAGATGGTATGGAGACCGCAGGGGCGCGGGCTAGAATTTGATCTCTGTCAAAGCCAGTCGCGACAATCGGGGCGATTATCCTCATCATGAATGGGAGACACGTCATGAAATCGATCTTGCTGCACATTGACCATGACCGCGCCATGACCGCGCGCCTGCAAGTGGCGCTCGATATTGCCCGCGCGACCAATGGTCACCTCACCTGCCTTCAGGCTGTCAGTTACGAAGTCTTCGCGCCGGGCGATTTCTACGGCTCGTCCATCGCGGCCGCGATGCCAGTGATCAAGGAAAACGCCGAGAACCTGCGCGCGCAGATCGAGAAGGAATTGGAGCACGAGGGCGTGCCGTGGGACTGGCGCTTTGTCTATGGCATCGCCCCGCACCGCCTGCTCGAAGCTTCGCCCCTGGCCGATATCGTGATCCTCGGCCCGGCCGAGGCGGGCACGGATGGGCGCGGGCCTTCGGCCTTGGTGGGCGATGTGGTGATGAAGGCGCCGGTGCCGGTGCTGGTGGTGCCGGAGGGCGCCAAGAGCTTCGATATCGGCGCACCCATGCTGGTTGCGTGGAACGGTTCGTCCGAAGGCGCACACGCCCTGCGCGCGGCGGTGCCGCTGCTCGCCTGCTCGTGCAAGGTCACGCTGGCGAGCGTGATCGAGGAATCGGACAAGGCGCGCTTTGATCTGCCTTCGACCGAGGGGGCGAAGTATCTCAGCCGCCACGGGATCGAGTGTGAGATCGTCGAACTTCCGCGCGGGGAGGCCAGCATCGCCGACACGCTGTTTTCTGCGGCGCAAATGCGCGACTGTTCGCTGATGGTGATGGGTGCCTATGGCCACTCGCGCCTCGCCGAGCTGCTGCTGGGCGGGGTAACGCGGCGGATGCTGAGCGAACCGCAGATGCCGGTGTTTCTCGCGCATTAGTTTGTTGCGCCCTCAAGCGCCGGGCGGCGGACATCCGTCCGCCTTGGCTTTCGCGCCATAAGGCGCGGCGGCCGGTCGGCCTTGCGGCGGCTGCGCCACCGAGGGGCTTACAGCTTCGCGACCCTTCTCCGCATCATACCTTCCTGCGCGACGCTGGCGACCAGCTCGCCTGCGAGGTTGAAGATCCGGCCGCGATTGAACCCGCGCCCGCCGCCGCTCCACGGCGCGTCGGTGGCGTAGAGCAGCCATTCGTCAGCGCGCGCGTCCCGGTGGAACCACAGCGCGTGATCGAGGCTCGCGCCGACCAGCTCGTTGCGCATCCAGCTGAGCCCATGCGGCAGCGCGCTGGTGCCGAGCAGGGTGTAGTCGCTGGCATAGGTGATGATCGCGCGGTGGAGTTCGGGCGTGTCGTCCGCGCCGGTAATCGGGGCGCAGACCCGGAACCAGCTATGCGCGCGCGGTTCGCGCGGTTCGCTGCTCATCCAGTGCAGCCGGTCGGTGGTGCGCATCTCGATCGGACGCGGGCGCAGCATCATGCGGCGTTGCTGATCGTTCAACCGGTCAGCCCAAGCCTCGGCAATCTCCCGGCGCTGCTCCATGTCGGAGCGCAGATCATCGGGGAAGGGCACATTTGGCATCGGCGAATCGATGTGCTCAAGGCCGTCTTCCGGCTGCTGGAAGCTGGCGGTGAGGTTGAGGATCGGCACCGCGATGCCGTCCTCGTTCTCCTGCGCGGCGACCACCCGGCGGTTGGCGAAGCTGCGCCCGTCAAAGTCGCGCTCGATCCGATACTCGATCGGCACACCTTCGCGCCCACCACGCAGGAAATAGGCGTGGAGCGAGTGCGCGCGCTTGCCGTCAGTGACACTGGCCTGCGCCGCCTGAAGCGCCTGGGCGAGCACCTGCCCGCCAAACACGCGCCCGATGCCGTCAGCCTGTGGCGGCCCGGCGTAAACGTCGGCGGCGCGTTTTTCGACGGTCAGCAGCCGGATCAGGCTGGCGACCAGTTCTTCAGGGGTGGGTGTCTCACTCATGGCGCAGGGCCATGCGAGGCGCTTACGAACCCGTCAAGCCAAGCTTGCGCATGATACGGAAGGCATAGGCCTTGCCATAGTTCTGATGCGGCCAACGACCCGGCGCCGTAGGCTTGAACCCGCGCTCGCGCAGGATCGCGTTGAAGATGCGCGCGTCGCTTTCGCGGTAGCTCCATTCCGAACGCCAGGTGATCGACAGCGATACCGACGGGGCGGGGCCGTTCTTCACGAAATGCGGCGCCATCACCGGCACGAACAGCGCCTCACCGGGGCTGAGCGGGAATTCGCGCCCATGCGCCAAGAAGCTGTCATCCCACTTCAATTCGCGCGGGCCGCCCGAGTGGTAGGTCTCATGGGCCTCGTCCGGCACGAAACGGGTGTCGCCTGCCTGAAACTGAGTCATCACCTTGGTGCCGCGGATCTGGAGCAGGATATTGTGTTCCGGATCGAAGTGGAAGGGCGTGACCGAATTGGGGCTGGAGACGAAGATGAAGCCCTGCGGCGTCAGCATCGCGCCGGTCGCGGCTTCGATTTCGGGGCGGATTTCATCGAGCAGGCCGAGCAGCAGGTCTTCATAGGCCGGCACCTGCTCGATATTCTTGAGCACCGCCCAGCTTTCCGCCTCGGCCACTTTGCGGATCGTTTCGGTGATGGTCATGCCGTTCGATCCCGGCTTGCCGTCGACGCCAATCGGCAAGTCGCCGCGATTATATTCGACCGAGGTGATCGGCAGCCGCTCCGCCAGCTGCGCCAGCGCCTCGATCTCCAGCAGCGGGTGGCTGGTGAGATTGTGGGCGAGGATATGCGGCTGTTCGGGATAATGCGCGGCAAACCGCGTGCGCGATGGCTGCGCGAAGACGGGTGCGGACAGGGCGTCGGCAAAGTGGGCGGGGGCGTTCATGCGGTGCTTGTCCCTTTGGCGTTTCGGGGGCGGGTTTCGTAAGCCATCAGCAGGCGGAACAGACCGCGCCGCATCGGCCCGCCAATGGCGATGTTGCGGCTGATCATGCGGCGCTTGTCGCGCCACAGGCGTTCGATCATCGGATGGCCTTCGACCGCACAGCTATCGGCCCACTGGATCTCGGGCCGCTCCAGCAAAGCGAGGTTTTCGAGTTGCAGCAGCATTCCGGGCGAAAAGCGGGCGTAATCCTCGTTAAAGGCGGTCTTGAAGCTGTAAGCCCCCGGCGCGGTGACGAAGTTCACCAGCATCGCCATTGCCCGACCATCGAGCCGGAGCGCCAGCCGTTCCAGCCGCCCCGCTGCCGCAGCGCCTGCGAGCGATTGTTCGAACATGGCGCGGGTATCGGGCGCGCTGATGAGGGCCGAGCCAGCCTCGCCCTTCCATCCGGCCGCTTCCAGCGCGAGGAATTCGGCGGTCCATTCCGCCAGCCCGGCGTCGTCTTCCACCCGTTCAAACACGAGCGCGCCTTCCTCGGCAAGGCGGTTGTGTTGGCGGCGCAGTTCCTTGCGCTTCTTGGCGCTCATGGAGGCTTCGAGATAGGCCTCAGCCGAACTCTCGCCGGTCAAGAGCGCGCGATTTTCCTCGGCGACGGTGTAATGCGCGCGGGGGCAGGCGGCGAGCACGCGTTCAAGCGCGGCGTTCGCAGGGCCATCAGCGGGCATCATCGGCAAGTGCAGGAACAGCGCACGCCGCGCCCGGCGGTCGAAATGGGCGAGCATATCGCGCCAGAAGGCGTCCTCGCTCCCGGCAGCGATCAGCGGCACGCCGCAGAAGGCATTGTCGTGGAGCCACCCGGTCGCATGGGTGATGATGTGGCTGTAATATTTGGCGCTGCGCACCACTGGCAACAGGCCTGCAAGCCGTCCGTCGTGGAACCACGCCTTGGTGATGACCCGGTCGGTTCCGCCCCACTGACGGAGGGCTGGGAGCAGGAACCACGGCTCGAAAAAAGGATTGGGCTCGGCGGCGCGGGCGACGAGGCGCTCCCACGCGGTGAGGAAGGCGGGATCAGCCAATTCCTCGGTGGTGAGCAGTTGCAATCGGCCATGCGGAAGCGCAGCGGGCGCAAAGCCCGTTTCGCTGGTGCGAAAGCTGTCCGCACGTGCCATGTCCATCGCCGTTAACCCTGCCTTGCCGCGCCGATCCGGGCGCTTTGGCAGGGTCATGCCACAGGGCCGTTAAGAAAGCCTCAGCGCGAGGGGCGGCTGTCCGATGCGGGGACAGGGCGCCGGGCAAATTTAAACCCCGCCGGAATTGCTCCCGGCGGGGTTTATGATGTTCAACGATTAGGCTGGATCAGGTTCAGCCCGCCGCCAAAGCCGCGAGCAGCAGCAAGGCGACGATGTTGGTGATCTTGATCATCGGGTTCACGGCAGGGCCAGCGGTGTCCTTGTAAGGATCGCCGACCGTATCGCCGGTCACTGCCGCCTTGTGAGCGTCGGAACCCTTGCCGCCGTGATGGCCGTCTTCGATGTACTTCTTGGCATTGTCCCATGCGCCGCCGCCCGAGGTCATCGAGATCGCGACGAACAGCCCGCCCACGATCACGCCCAGCAGCAGTGCGCCCAGCGCGGCAAAGCCATTGGCCTGCCCCGCCACAGCGGTGATCACGAAGTACACCACGATCGGCGCCGCCACCGGCAGCAGCGAGGGGATGATCATCTCCTTGATCGCCGCCTTGGTGACGAGATCGACGGTGCGGGCGTAGTCGGGCTTGACCTCGTAGGTCATGATGCCCGGGTTCTTGGCGAACTGGTCGCGCACGTCCTTCACCACTTCGCCCGCAGCCCGGCCCACCGCCGTCATGCCCATCGCGCCGAACAGATAAGGCAGCAAGGCGCCGAGCAGCAGCCCGACGATGACATAGGGGTTTTCCAAGCTGAAATCGACCGTCACACCCTCGAACAGCTCGCGCAGATCGGCGGTGTATGTGGCGAACAGTACCAGTGCGGCAAGACCGGCCGAACCGATGGCATAGCCCTTGGTCACGGCCTTGGTGGTGTTGCCTACCGCGTCGAGCGCATCGGTCTTCTCGCGCACGCTATCGTCCAGCCCTGCCATTTCGGCGATGCCGCCAGCATTGTCGGTCACCGGGCCGTAAGCATCGAGCGCCACGACCATCCCGGCCAGTGCCAGCATCGATGTGGCCGCATAGGCAATCCCCATCAGCCCAGCCAGCTGGAAGGCGATGATGATGCCGGCGCAGATCACCAGCGTCGGCAGCGCGGTCGATTCCATGCTGATCGCCAAGCCCTGGATCACATTGGTGCCGTGGCCCGTTTCCGAAGCCTTGGCGATCGAGCGGACCGGGCGGTAGTTAGTGCCGGTGTAGTACTCGGTGATCCAGATGATGAGGCCGGTGATGACGAGGCCAAGGAACCCGCAATAGAACAGGGTGCGGCCATTATAGGCCTGGCCTGCAATCGCGCCTTCCATGTCGCCCAGCGTGGCGCTGATCGCGAACCAGATCGCCGGAACCGAGAGCACGGCGGTGACAAGGAAGCCCTTGTACATCGCGCCCATGATGTTGGTCCCGCCGCCAAGGCGCACGAAATAGGTGCCGATGATCGAGGTGACGATGCACACGCCGCCGATCAGCAGCGGCAGCACCATCAGCGCGAAGAGGTTTTCCGCCCCGCTCAGCAGCAGCGCGGTCAGCACCATCGTGGCACCCACGGTGACGACATAGGTTTCGAACAAGTCGGCAGCCATCCCGGCGCAGTCACCCACGTTGTCGCCGACGTTATCGGCGATCACGGCAGGGTTGCGCGGGTCATCTTCGGGGATGCCAGCTTCGACCTTGCCCACAAGGTCCGCGCCGACGTCTGCCGCCTTGGTGAAGATCCCGCCGCCGAGGCGCGCAAAGATCGAAACCAGCGAAGCGCCCAGCGCCAGCGAGGTAAGGCCGATCACCACTGGACGGCTATCAGGAGCCAATCCCGCAGGTCCGGTGAGGTAATAGAAGAAACATGCAATCGCGAGCAGCGCGAGGCCGGCCACCAGCATCCCGGTGATCGCCCCGGCGCGGAACGCAAGCGTCAGGCCCTCTTGCAGACCCTTCATCGCGGCAGCGGCGGTGCGCACGTTCGAGCGCACCGACACGTTCATGCCGATAAAGCCCGCCACGCCCGAAAGCACCGCGCCGATCACGAAGCCGACCGCCGGGATCGCGCCCAGCGTGACGGCGACGATCACCGCGACAATCACGCCGACAATCGCAATCGCGGTATATTGGCGCTTCAAGTAAGCCTGCGCGCCTTCTTGAATGGCGGCGGCAATTTCCTGCATTTTGGCATTCCCGGCGTCCGCGCCGAGCACCTGCCTGCTGGTGATGAAGCCATACACAATGGCAAGCAGCCCCAGCCCAATTGAAATGAGCAATAAATTCACGAGCAATCCCCTCTCGTCTTATGTTCTTCCCCTTGCGGGGCGCGTGCGCCTCGTTTTGATCCCTTGGGCGCAGGGGTGCCAGTCATAGGCACTCGCAGGGTGCTGGCAAGCCTCCCGCCCACCAGAGGCGCGGTTTTGCGCCGCTTTCAGCAGTTTTGGCAGGCGTGGGGGATGTCAGCCGTGCTGGTAGCCGAGGGATGCGGGTTCGGTGAGCGGCTCATCACCTAGCGTCAGCGGTGCATCTGTGCGTTCGATGACGGTGCCGATGCGGTGCGCTGCAACCGGCAAGCGAACAGCGGGCGCGGCGGTGAACAGCAGCTCGTAATCGTCACCCCAGCGAATGCAGGCATCGCGCCGAGCCGGATCAGCGACTGGGATGGCGTCTGGTTCGAGCGCGAAGGTCACGTCGCTCGCTTGCGCCATGCGCCAACTATCGAGCAGCAGCCCGTCCGACACATCCATCATCGCGCTGACATGGGGGGCGAGGGCTTGTCCTTCGGCAAGGCGCGGCTGTGGGCGATTGAAGGCGGCGAGGTGCTCGGCATCGCCCTCGAAGCCGAGCATCGCGCGTCCGACCGGGCCGGAGAGGTAGATGGAATCGCCCGGCCGCGCGCCTGATCGCGACGGCACCGGCTGATGGGTTGCCCGCCCGATCGCGGTCATGCCGAAACTGCGCGGGCCCTGCGCCGCGACGGTATCGCCGCCGAGCAGCGGTGCGCCAAAGGCAGCGAGCGCTTCGTGCAGTCCCGCCAGAAAGCGCGCATCGTCGCGGCCCAGCATATGCCCGAGCAATACGCCGACCGGCTCCGCCCCCTTGGCGGCAAGGTCTGACAGGTTCGACGCGACCAGCTTCCAAGCCACATCGGCCATGTCAGCATCAGGCCGGAAATGCGTGCCTTCGGCCATCATGTCGTGGGTGATGACCAGTGTCTCGCCGCCGATTGTCAGAACCGCGCAATCATCCGCCAGCCCGCGCGCGCCGGGGTGAAGCGGGAGAGCGCGTAGCGCGGCGATGAAATCTGGCTCGTTCATTTCAACACTTTCCCCGCCCCGGGCTCGACCCGGGGCCCCGCTTCCCCCACGGCGCCCTGAAACGAGCGGGGGCCCGGATCAAGTCCGGGGTGGGGGAGAATATTGCTTTGATCGGACGCCAAATCTCTCCCGATCCCGGGGGCACGGGGAGAGATTTGCAGGTCAGCGCGCATCCCTCGCCACAGCATCCAGAATGCCATTGACGAATTTCGCCTGCCCATCATCGAAGAACGCTTTGGCGACCTCGACATATTCGTTGATCGTTACCGCTGCGGGCACATCGACGCGGGCAATCAGTTCATAGGTGCCTGCGCGCAGCACTTGCAGCATGGTCTTGTCGAGCCGCGCAATACTCCATCCAGCGGCCAGCTTGCCCGCCACCAGTGCATCGATCTCGTCCTTACGGGCGTCCACACCGCGCACCACATCATCGAAGAACGGCACTTCGGCATCGGCATATTCGGCGTCGTCGAAGTCATCATCGTCGATGGTGCGGCCCAGCCGGTGCTGGTGGAATTCGTCGAGCAGCCGCACCAGCGCGGTGCCTTCCATGTGCTGCTGATAGAGCGCCTGGACGGCGGCGAGCCGCGCAGCCGAGCGGGCTTTTGAGCGGGCGGGGTGGTTCATTTGATCCTCAGTTCCACGGACTTGGCGTGGGCAGGCAGCCCCTCGGCATGGGCGAGGGTTGCGGCGGCGGGGCCGATCGCGGCGAAGGACGCCGCATCGAGCCCCAGAAAGCTGGTGCGCTTCATGAAATCGAGCACCGAAAGCCCGCTCGAAAAGCGCGCGCGGCGGCCGGTGGGCAGCACGTGGTTCGGCCCGGCGACATAATCGCCGACGGCTTCCGGCGTCATCCGGCCAAGGAAGATGCTTCCGGCGTGACGGATCGCCTTCAAGTAAGGCTCGGGATCGTCGACCGCGATCTCGACGTGCTCCGCTGCCAGCCGGTTGGCCAGCGCAGGAGCCTCCGCGAGAAGGTCGTTGACCACGATCATCACACCATGCGCATCCCAACTGGCGCGCGCGGTCTTGGCGGTCGAGAGCTGGCCGATCTGCAAGTCGATGCAGTCCTCCACCTGCCGCGCAAACCCGGCATCATCGGTGATGAGGATCGATTGCGAGGTTGGGTCATGTTCAGCCTGGCTAAGCAGGTCGGCGGCGATCCAGTCGGGATCATTCTTGCCGTCAGCGATCACGAGGATTTCGGACGGCCCGGCCACCATGTCGATCCCGACGACGCCGTAAAGCTGGCGCTTGGCTTCGGCGACCCAGGCATTGCCGGGGCCGGTGATGACATCGACCGGGCGGATGCGCTTGGTGCCATAGGCGAGCGCGCCCACCGCCTGCGCCCCGCCAACGCGCCAGATCTCGTCCACACCTGCGATGTGGGCAGCGGCGAGCACCATCGGGTTCGACTGGCCCTTCGGCGTCGGCGTGACGACGACTAACCGCTCAACCCCGGCAACCCGCGCCGGGATCGCGTTCATCAGCAGCGACGAGGGATAGGCCGCACGGCCCCCCGGAACATACAACCCCGCCGCATCCACTGGCCGCCAGATCGCGCCAAGGCGCACACCTGCCGCGTCCACATAGTCGCGGTTCTCGGGCAGCTGCGCCTCGTGATAGGCGCGAATGCGCGCCGCCGCGAGTTCGAGCGCGTCGCGCAGATCGGGGGCGAGTTCGTGATAGGCCTGCTCGCAGCGTTCACGCGTGATGAGCCAGTCACCATCGTCAGCCAGCGTATAGCCATCAAAGCGTTGGGTGTATTCCGCCAGCGCCGCATCGCCGCGCAGCTTCACCGTCTGGAGAATATCGGCGACCTGCCCTGCAACTTCGCTATCGGATTCGCGCCGGGCATCAACGATGCGGTCGAACACTTTCGCGAAATCGGGCTGGAGCGTGGAAAGGATCGGGGTCATGCGGCGGCGGCCTTATCAGTGCGGTCCTGCGCCTCGCGCCGGAAGGCATCGACAAGCGCGGCCACGCGGGCATCGGTCTTGAGCGCGGTGCGGTTGACGATCAGCCGGGCCGAAATGTCGAGGATCACGTCGGTTTCGACCAGCCCGTTTTCCTTCAGCGTCTTGCCGGTTGAAACAAGATCGACGATCTGGCGCGCCAGGCCAAGCGAGGGGGCAAGCTCCATCGCACCGTTGAGTTTGACACATTCGGCCTGCACCCCGGCGGCCTCGAAATGGCGGCGGGTGAGGCTGGGATACTTGGTCGCGACGCGCAAGTGGCTGGCGCTGCCGGGCTCGTCTAAGTCCGAGGCAAGACGGGCGACCGACAGGCGGCACAGCCCGATGCCAAGGTCGACCGGCGCGTAAAGATCGGCGTAGTCGAATTCCTCGATCACGTCCGAGCCGACGATCCCGATCTGCGCCGCGCCATGGGCGACGAAGGTGGCAACATCGAAGGCGCGCACGCGGATCAGGCGCATGTCGGCGCGGTTGGTGGCAAAGGCCAGCGCGCGGCTCTTGGGATCGTGGAACTCGGTGTCCGGCTCCACCCCGGCGCGCGCCATCACCGGCAGCGCTTCATCGAGGATGCGCCCCTTGGGGACAGCGAAGGTCAGCTGTCCGGGATTGTCGTGGGTTCTATTGGTGGCCATGATTGGCCGCGCACTTAAGGACGAGCGGGCAAAAGGGCAATGGTGATGGCGACAAGTGAGCCTGGAATCATGGGGCTGGAGGACTTTACCACGGCGCTCGACTGGCAGGCCTGTCATGCCGAGGAAAATGGCGCGCCCGCCACCGCCCGCGTCATCCGGGCACTAGCAGGGGTGCGGGCGAGCGATACGGCCACGGGACGACGGATCGCAGACTGGACGGGGCTGACGCTGAAGGATGCGATGCCCTTGCGGCTGGCCGGGGGCTTTCACCACTTGTTGTTGACCGGGGCGGATGCCCGGTTGGCTGAGGTTTACGCCGGGGCGATCACCGATCAGACAGCGGTCGATGCACTGGTGCTCGATCTGACGCGAAAGTTTGATGCGCGGCTGCTGCCGTGGCTCGATGGCCCGCCGCAGACCAACGAGGCGGGCCGCTCCGCCAGCATTATGGCCGGATTGCTGTGGCTGGCGCAGCGGGTGCGAGCGCCGCGGTTCGACCTGTTCGAGCTGGGAGCAAGCGCCGGGGTCAACACGATGATTGATCGCTATTTCTTCCGGCTGGGCGAAACCGAGGTTGGGCCTTCGGGGTCACCAATGCGGATCATTCCGGAGTGGCGCGGAGCCTCACCACCCGCGCCGCCTGTCGGGTTCGGCATTGCATCAGTGAAGGGCTGCGACATTGCCCCCATCAATCTCGCCGATCCTGACGCCGCGCTGCGGCTCAAGGCCTATGTCTGGCCTGATGCGGGGGAACGCATGGCGCGGATCGATGCGGCGATTGCTCTGGCGGCCGCACAGCCGCCCGATCTGGTCGCCGCCGATGCAGGGGACTTCGCCGCCGCGATGCTCGCCCGTCCCACGGAGCCGGGCACCGCGCGGGTGATGTTCCATTCGATCATGTGGCAATATCTGCCGGATGTGACCCAGCAGCGGATCACATCCGCCTTCGAAGCCAAGGGCGCTTCGGCGACCCCCGAAACCCCGCTCGGCTGGATCGCGCTGGAGACGGACCCCGCAACCTTCCGCCACGAGTTGCGGGTGCGGCTGTGGGATGGTGCGGCGCACCACGGCGAGGAACAGCTGCTCTCCCACGCCCACCCCCACGGCGCGTGGGTGGAGTGGCTTTAGGTTCGCGCCAATTTGGGTTCGCGCCAAGCCGCCAAGAGGCCAAGATGTAGCGCTTGCGGCGGAGCCGCCCCGCACATCGCTGCGCAGTCGGTTCAGATCAGAGGGCCTGCGGCGCAGAACCGCCCTCTTGGCCCCTTGGCGGCTTGGCGCGAACCAAGCCTACCCCGCCAGAAACGCCTCCATCGCCGCGTTGACCGCGTCCGGCGCTTCCCACGGGACGAAATGTCCGCAATCGGGCACCCGGACGATGGTGAGCGGGTCGATGATGTGCTCCAGCCCGTCAAGGTTTTCGGGCGGCAGGGCGAGGTCATCCAACCCCCAGATCACCAATGTCGGGATCGTCAGCTTGGGCAGGGCTGGCGGCGACCAGCCTTCGGGGATTTCGAACGGCGCGTCCATTGTCGGCACGTCGATCGGGCTGGCGCGGTAGTAGTTGAGCATCCCGAAGGCCGCATCGCGGTTCTGCCAGTCCAGCAGCAGCGCGTCGCGTTCCTCGGGCTCCATCGCGGATGGGCGGTCCCACTTAACCTCCTTCAGCAGCAGACCAGTGAGGCCGTGCTCCTTCACCAGCGCGTCGTTGGCCGGATCGCGGAAGCCGCGGA
This sequence comes from uncultured Erythrobacter sp., assembly GCF_958304185.1. NCBI lineage: Bacteria > Pseudomonadati > Pseudomonadota > Alphaproteobacteria > Sphingomonadales > Erythrobacteraceae > Erythrobacter > uncultured Erythrobacter sp. The sequence goes on along the minus strand of NZ_OY284433.1, from coordinate 852,477 downwards.
TGTACTGGCTCGCCTCGCGCTGGCCGGGGTGGGTGTAGAGCAGACGCTGGAAGGTGACGGGATGCGGCGCATTGGCGATCACCGCGCGGCTCACCCGCGCGTGCTGCCCGCCAAGTGCCACGCCCCACGCAATCGCGCCGCCCCAGTCGTGGCCGACGATGGTGAAATGCGGGATTCCCAGCGCATCGGCCAGTAGGAACACATCGCCGATCAGCTTGTCGGGGGTGTAGGCGGAAACCTCCTGCGGCTTCGAAGACCCGCGATAGCCGCGCTGGTCGGGTGCGATGCAGCGGAACCGATCCTTGAAATGCGCGATCTGGTGCCGCCAGGTGCGGTGGCTTTCGGGAAAGCCGTGGAGGAAAATCAGCACCGGCGCATCGACCGGGCCTTCATCAACGATGTTGAGGCTGATGCCGTTGGGCAATTGCACCCGCTTGAGATCGAAGCTCATCACTGCTGCTCCAGCTTGTCCATGTAACCCTTGGCGACCATGCCGGCGACCTGATCGAACAGCGCTTCAGGCGTGCGGCGCAGCTCGCCCATCGCCTTCTCGCCGCCCTCTGCCACAATGATCTCGCGCGCCCCTTCCGCAATCCCGTCAAGCATGGCCTTGGCCGCGATGTCGGCCGGGATGCCCTCGTCGATGGCCTTGTCCGAGCGGCCGCGCTTGGTGCCATCGGCGGTCAGCGCATTGCGCGAAACTCCGGTAGCGACCGAGCCGGGGTAGATCGTGTGGACGCTGACGCCGTTGATCGACAACTCGGCCCGAAGTGCGTCGGCGTAGCCCGCAAGGCCAAATTTCGCAGCCGAGTAAGCCGTGCGCATCGGCACGCCAACCTTGCCAGCGATCGACGAGATAAAGCCCAAAGCCCCCGATCCGCGCTCTGCCATGTGGCCGATCAGCCCTTGGGTGAAGGCGATCTGCGCGATGAGATCGACCTCGATGATGTCGCGATACACCTGCATCGAGGTTTTTAGCGCGCGGCTGCGTTGCGAGATGCCGGCATTGGCAATCGCAATGTCGACGTGGCCCTTCCATGCAATCGCCTTGGCCGTGGCTTCGGCGAGCGCGGCTTCGTCACGAACATCGAAAGCGAGGATTAGCGTCTCGCCGCAAGTCGCCGCCACTTCGTCCAGCCGGGCCTCGTCCCGCCCGGACAGCACCACATGCGCGCCGCGTGCCGCCAATTCTTGCGCCAGCGCTGCGCCGATGCCCGATGAAGCACCGGTGATCCATGCCACCTTGCCTGCGTAGTCCATTGCTCTCTCCCTTTTGGCGAGAGGTAGCGGGCGGGCGGGGGCTGCGCAATCAGGTTGCGGTTTGCGACTTAATCATGTCGGCGAGGTTCACCGGAAACACCGCTTCGGGCCAGTCTTCAAGCTCGCCCAAGGTGAACCAGCGATGCTGCGTCATCAGCGCCTGCTCGGTTTCGGTATGGCGGCTAGTATCGATGACCGGCTCAGCAACGTGCACCAGAAAGAAGCGTTCGTCCGCCTGCACCGGCTCGCCTTGGACGGTGATGAACTCCGGCGTCATCCGGGCGATCTGCGGCCCCGGATCGGCGGTAAAGCCCGTCTCCTCCAGCAATTCGCGCCGCGCGGCATCTTCGAAGCTCTCGCCCGGCTCGCATTCGCCGCCCGCCGTCACCCAGAACGGATCGCGCCCCGGCACGTCATAGCGGAACATCAGCGCGCGGCCTTCCGGGTCGAGCACGATCAGACGCGCCGCGCGGCGCAAGCGCAGGTCGGGATTGAGCGTGTTCACGCCTCCGGCACGCCAGCCTTGATCGCCACGGCATGGACTCGCTTGCCAACAATATCGCCCAGCACCGCAATCACCGCGCGCTGGCGGGCGAGGCGGTTCATGTCGGCAAAGGCCGCCGCGTCGATCTCGATGGTGAAGTGCGATTCGCCCGAGCCATCGTCGCCCATGTGGCCCGAATGCTTGGCGCTATCATTGATGATCGCGAGCCGTGCCGGCGCGAAGGCCTCTGTCAGCAGGACGTGCATTTCCTCGGCGACACTCATGGGGACTTTCCTTCTTTGCAAGCTGATCGGCCAAATTCAGGGTTGGAACTTGGGAGCCCAATCGCCATTCTCAAGGGCTATGCCTTCACCACGATTTCACGGCCGCGTCGAGAGCGAGGGACGCCCATGCCAAGCGCCCGGCTGCCGCGAGGCGGGCGAATTCCGTGCGCCCGGACGCCGTCCCAACGGATTTGACGGGCCGGGCGAGTGGCGCTGGTTCTGCCTCCAACATGTGCGCGAATTCAACGCGGGCTATGACTGGTTCGAAGGCATGAGCGCCGAAGAGATCATCGCCGCGCAGTCGCCCATTGCCGGATGGCGCACCGAAACCCGCGCTTTCCGCCCTGACGCGGGCGTGGACGGAGTGCCGCGTTGGGCCGATTATGCCGACCCATTGGACGCCATCGCCGCCCGCGCGCGCGGTATCCGCAGCCGTGCCGAAGGGCGCGCGCGGGAAGCGGCGGCAAATGTGCGCTTCTCGGCCGATGAAGCCCGCGCGCTTGAGGTGATGGGGTTGGGCAGCGACATCGATCGCACCCGGCTGCGGCGGCGCTATTCTGAACTTGTGCGGCGTTATCACCCCGATCGGAACGGCGGGGACCGGCAGCATGAGGCGCGGTTGGGGGAAGTGGTTGAAGCCTATCAACTGCTAAGGAAAAGCCTAGCGCTCGCCTGACGCGGCCTCGCACAACGTTTTGAGTTGGTCGGCGCAGGCACCCCAGCCGTCTTCGAAACCCATGTCGATATGGCGTTTGGCCGCATCTTCATCCCAATGGCGAGCTGTGGCGGTATAGAGCGTTCCTTCGCCCTCCGCCTTGATCTCCCAGCATCCGACCATGAATGGGCTCGTCGGCATGAAGTTTCCGTCCGCCGCCCGCACGAACGCGTCGGTCGAGACCCAGCGCACCCCGGGTACGACCTCCAAGAAAAGGCCCTCCTGCGGCATTTCTTCGCCGTTGGGTCCACGAAACAGCATCGCGTCGCGTCCGCCTGCCCTCCAATCCTTGAAGATCACTTCAGCGAGCCAGGGCAAGGGGCAATACCACTCGGCCTGCCGAGCGGTCATGATGTGCCAGACGTGGTGTGGCGGCGCGGCGATGTGGCGAGTGACGGACATCGCCCAGCCATTTTGTGCGGTGGCGGTCATAAGAATGGGGCTCCGTATTGATTTCAATCGCGGTCAATCGGGCCGAGTGGCCAGAAATGGCGGTAGGGCCGTGCGCCATCCACTGCACGGGCCGTAGAAGGACGGGCCAGCAGGCGAGTGCGGTAGGCTCGTAGACGCGCAAATTTTGAGTCGATGGGATGCGCCCAATCGGCATAGAACAGCGAGGGGGCCGCCGCGCAGTCGGCCAGCGTGAAATCGTCCCCGCAGGCCCACGGAGCATCGGGCAAGGCGGTTTCGAGCCAGCTGTAGATGGTGTCCAGCGCCGCCTTCGCGCGTTCGATCCGGAAGGGGTCGGGCGTTGGCGTAACGAAGGCCAGATGCTCGTTCACTACCCCCTGCATATTGCCCATCACGTGATTGTCGAACATCCGGTCCATAAAGCGGACTGTCAGGGCCTGCTCAGGGTCAACAGGGATCAGGCGGGGGCCGGGATGGTGGAGATCGAGGTGCTCGGCGATAATCGAGCTTTCGGACACCGCCGTTCCTGCGTCATCGATCACCGGAAACTTGGCGAGCGGCCAGAGCGCGGCGAGCTGCGCACTATGCTCGGGCTGGTCGGGGCCGATTGTCCGCAATTCATACGTCAGCCCCTTCTCGTCGAGCGCAATCGCGGCTTTCCAAGTGTAGGACGAAAAGGGATGCCCGTAGAGGATCATGACGCATCACCACGAATGGCCGATTCGATTGCGGCATGATCGATCTTCTGCATATGCATCATCGCGCCGAACGACCGCTCGGCCACCGCGCCGCCCTGCGCCAGGGCATCGGTCAGCACCCGCGGAGTGATCTGCCAGTTCACACCCCATTTGTCCTTGCACCAACCGCACTCGCTTGGCGCCCCGCCGTTGCCGACGATGGCGTTCCAATAGCGGTCGGTTTCTTCCTGTGTGTCAGTCGCGATCTGGAACGAGAACGCTTCGGTGTGCGGAAAGATCGGCCCGCCGTTCAATCCGATGCATTCGACGCCGCAGACGGTGAAGGGCACCACCATCACGTTGCCAGCCGTGTTGCCCGGGCTGTCGAGCGGGGCGTATTGTACCGGTCCAACGTGGCTGTCAGGAAATACGCTGGCGTAGAAATTGGCGGCTTCTTCGGCGTCGCGATCATACCAGACGCAGATGGTGTTCTTGGCTGTCATTGCGCCTCCTCCTTGATGATCGCCGCGTCAATCGCGTTGGCCTCAATGTAGGCGGGGCGCTGGGTGATCCGGTCGACATAAGCGCGGAACGATGGCCGTTCGGGGATCGAACCGAAGCGCAGACCCCAGACGAATTGGCTGCCGACATAAGTATCGGCCATAGTGAAACGCCTGCCAGCGATGAAGTCGTTGGCCGAAAGCCAGCCGTCGAGCGCGTCTAGCGCCAGTTCGAGGCTACCGAAGCCCGCCATCCCGGTCTTGCCCTCAGGCACTTCCCAGCCCATCGCCTTGCCAACCACCGCCTGTTCCAGCGGCCCGGCAGCGAAGAACAGCCATCGGAAATAGGACGCCTTTTCGTGCGCGTCCGGCAGCAGGCCTTTGTCGGGATGGGTCTCGGCAAGGTAGTGATTGATCGCTGCGCATTCGGTGATGACGTGATCATGGCCTCCGTGATGGTGCACTAGGGTGGGCACCTTGTTCATCGGGTTGATGGTCTTGAACGTGTCCGGCCGGGTCGCCCAGTCGAACACCACATGCTCATAATCCGCGCCCGCCTCGTGCAGCGCCCAGCGTGCAATCTGCCCGCGGCTCATGGCAACGGTGTAGAAAGTGAATTCGGCCATGGCTCAGGCCTCCTTCCAGACGATGGGTTCGAACCCGCCGAAGATCATGCGCTTGCCATCGAAAGGCATGTCGCTGCCGTCGGGATTGCCGAAATGCTCGGCCATGCGCGGGTCGGCCATCAGCTTCTCGTGGCTGGCGTCCACCGTGGCGCGGTCGGGCCAGGTGGTCCAAGCGAACACGATCTTCTCGCCTGGCTCAGCCTTTACGGCCGTGCGGAAATCGGTGGTGTTACCGTCCTTGATGTCGGCCTCCCAGCATTCGATCTGCGACAGGCAGCCGTAATCTTTGACGATGTCCCAGAACTTCTCGGCCACCTCGCGGTAAGCGCCCTTGTTGCCCTCCGGCACGGCGAGCACGAATCCCTGAACGTACATGATGCATCTCCTCCCGGCCGCGCTTGTAGCAGGGGGAAAGGACGGGCGCGTATCAATTTTGCCGGAACGCCCAACGCAGCGTCCGGCCCATGCCCCAAGTTGCCGCACGCGCGGGGAGGGCGGTGAGCATCGGGCGTTGCAGCCGCAGCATTTGCCTTGCCCAATCGGGCAACATCGCGACGGCATCGGCTGTGACCATGGTCTGCACCGCTTGCGGGGTGCCTTGCGGGCGTTGGCTAAGCACCAGCTGCGCAACCTCGCGCGCGGCGGGTGAGGCGCTGAGAACATGGCGCAATTCGCGGAAGATCGCGTCAGCCTCGGCGCGGGTCTCTGGCACCGGATCGGCGCCCAGCGCGCGGGCGATGATGGCGAACTGGCGGTAATATTCGTCCTGCTCGCCGCCCGGCATATTGGGCCGTACGTGCCGGATATAGCCTGCAAGGAAGCTCTGCGCTTCAGTGACATGGACCCAGGCGAGCGTGCGCGGATTGGTCGCCTGATAGGCCGAACCATCAGGCAGCATCCCGCCGACCTTGGCGTGAATGCGGTTGACGCGGTCGATCGCCTTCATGGCCTCCTCGTGGTGGCCGAAGGTCGTCACCGCAATGAAGCGCGCGGTGCGCCGCAGCCGCCCGTGCATATCCTCGCGGAAATTGGAGTGGTCGAGCACGCCTTGCAGCGCATGGGGGTGCAGCATCTGGAGCAGCAGCGCGCGCACCCCGCCGGTCATCATGCCCACGATATCGGCGTGCACCTGCCGGATCGGCGTATCGCGTTCAAACAGCGCTTCATCCGACGGCGGGGTCGGCGTCTGGCCTTGGCTCGCATCGTGAAACACGCCGCGCACCTGAGAGACCAGTTTGAGGCGCAGCGATTCGACGGGATCGGGCATTGGGAAGATATAGGCGCGCAGCGGGGCCGAGGGAAACGAACTCGCCAAATTGCCAGCGATTTGCTGCAAACCACTGCTTGCGGCCAAGCAACTTGCGCTCTAACCGAAACCCACGATGACTGCACCCTCCAGAACCAATGTCACCGGCGATAGCGCCATGCCCAATCAGCCCGACACCACGGTCGACGTCCGCGAGATGTTCGGCATTGATGTCGATTGGCAGGTTCCCGCGTTCAGCCAGGCCGAAGAGCATGTGCCTGACACCGACGGCGCCTACGTGTTCGATCCGGACACGACCTTGGCGATCCTCGCAGGCTTTGCGCATAACCGCCGCGTGATGGTGCAGGGCTATCACGGCACGGGCAAATCGACGCACATCGAACAGGTCGCCGCGCGCCTCAACTGGCCCAGCATCCGGGTGAACCTGGATGCGCATATCAGCCGCATCGACTTGATCGGCCGCGATGCGATCGTGCTGAAGGATGGGTTGCAGGTCACCGAGTTCAAGGAAGGCATCCTGCCGTGGGCCTTGCAGCACCCGGTGGCGCTGACCTTCGACGAATATGACGCGGGCCGCCCGGACGTAATGTTCGTGATCCAGCGCATTCTGGAATTCGATGGCCGGTTGACCCTGCTCGATCAGAACCGCGTGATTACGCCGAACCCCTGGTTCCGCCTGTTCGCCACCACCAACACCGTCGGCCTCGGCGACACCAGCGGCCTGTATCACGGCACGCAGGCGATCAACCAGGCGCAGATGGACCGCTGGAACATCGTGGTGGCGCTCAACTACCTCGCGCCCGAGGTCGAACAGCAGATCGTCAAGTCCAAGACCCCGGCGACCGATGACAAGCTGATCGCCGACATGGTCAAGGTCGCCGAACTGACCCGCCAAGGCTTCATCAATGGCGACATCTCGACCGTGATGAGCCCGCGCACCGTCATCACCTGGGCGCAGAATGCGTCGATCTTCAAGTCGGTGGGCTTTGCCTTCCGCCTCAGCTTCCTCAACAAGTGCGACGAGGCGGAGCGCACACTGGTGGCGGAATACTACCAGCGGGTGTTTGGCGAAGACCTGCCCGAAGGCGCGGCGAAGAAGCGTTAAGCAAGTCGCTTGCAGGTCAGTGTCCTAGGCTGGTAACACAGCGGCTATCATGGCGCTGTTCGACCGATTCTGGAAAGGCTCACGCTCCGGCGCTCCCGAGGGGGACGGCACGCCTGCGGGGTTTTTCCCGCTTTACGAATCGACCCGCCCGTTGGACGATGATGAAGTTGACGAACCGCGCCCCCGCGGCTCGGCGAATCCCGATTTCGATGCGTGGGACGCCAAGCTTGGCCTGGTCGATGAGGCCTTGGCCGCCACTGAGAAGAAGCGCCTGCGGTTCTGGCAGCGCGATTACTGGCGCGCGCGCTCGAAATGGTGGTGGACTGGACGCAGCGTCATGGCGACGCTGGCGGTGCTCGCGCTGCTGATCGGCTGGCTGACAATCACTGCGCCGCTGTCCAAAAGCCTTGAGCCCATTGCCCCGCCGCAAGTCACCCTGCTCGCCAGCGATGGCACACCCATCGCCCGCCAAGGCGCGGTGGTGGAGGCGCCGGTCAAGGTCGCCGATCTGCCGCCGCATGTCACCCAGGCCTTCCTCGCAATCGAGGACCGGCGGTTCTATTCCCATTGGGGGATCGACCCGCGCGGGATCGCCCGGGCGGCGTGGACGGGCTATGGTGGCGGCTCGACGATCACTCAGCAGCTTGCCAAGTTTACCTTCCTCACCCCCGAACAATCGCTCACCCGCAAAGCCCGTGAGGCGCTGATTGCGGTGTGGCTGGAAAGCTGGCTGACCAAGGACGAGATCCTAGAACGGTATTTGTCGAACGCCTATTTCGGCGACAACCAGTATGGCTTGCGCGCGGCGAGCCTGCATTACTTCTACCGCCAACCCGAAAAGCTGCGCCCCGAACAGGCGGCGATGCTGGCCGGGCTGTTGCAGGCACCGTCGCGCTATGCGCCGACCAAGCATTACGACAAGGCCAAGGCACGCATGGAGCTGGTGATCCAGTCGATGGTCGATGTCGGCTATCTGACCGCTGCCGAAGCCGCCGCACTGCCCGATCCCCGTGTTGATGTGCGCAAGCGCGACGATAACCTGCCGACCGGCACCTATTTCGCCGACTGGGCGCTGCCGCTCGCACGCGAGGGGATGGACGCAAGTTACTCGCAGCAGGTGCTCACCACCACGCTCGATTCCCGGCTTCAGGCGCTAGCCAATCGCATCGTCGCGCGCGCGCCCTTGGGCGGGGCGCAGGTCGCGCTGGTGGCGATGCGGCGCAATGGTGAGGTCGTGGCGATGGTCGGGGGGCGTGATTACGGCAAGTCGCCCTTCAACCGGGTGACGCAGGCTCGGCGCCAGCCTGGATCGACCTTCAAGGCGATTGTCTATCTGACCGCGCTGGAAGCCGGGTGGGAGCCGGATGATACCATCCCCAACACGCCGATCACGCAAGGCAGCTATCGCCCGAAGAATTCGCGCGAGCAGTATTCCGACCAGATCACGCTCGAAAACGCCTTCGCCCAATCGAGCAACGTCGCCGCCGTGCGCCTGTTTCAGGCGGTGGGCAGCGACAAGGTGATCCGCACCGCGCGCAAGCTCGGTATCACCGCGCCCATGACCGAAGGCGATCCCAGCCTTGCGCTCGGCACGTCATCGATGACGCTGATGGAGCTGACCGCGGCCTACGCCGGGATTGCGGCCAACGACTATCCGATCGAACCCCATGCCTTTGCGCGCGGCGAGCAGGGGTGGTGGGAATGGCTGACGACGCCGAAGGATTCCATGTCATCGGACACTCACGAAGACCTTGAAGGGATGCTGCGCGCCGCGATCAATCGCGGCACCGGGCGCAATGCGGTGCTGCCGGTCGCCAATTTCGGCAAGACCGGCACGACGCAGGATTACCGTGATGCGCTGTTCGTGGGCTATGCGGGCGATCTGGTGGTCGGCGTGTGGGTCGGCAATGACGACAACACGCCGCTGAACGGCGTCACCGGCGGCAGCACGCCTGCGCGCATTTGGCGCGATTTCATGCGCGGTGCACTCAAAGTAGAGGCTGCGCCGAAGCCCCAAGCGTCAGACACGCCCGATCCTGAAGGGCCGGTGCAACCGCTCGACGTGCTGGAGGGCGAGGAAATTCCCCTGGGGCAGGACGGCACCAGCCTGCGGATCGAAGAGGGCGGCGTCATCATCCGGCAGGACGGCGTCCCGGTGGAAGTCCGGCTGAACGAGGGCGGGGTCGTGGTGCAACCCTCGGCGTCGCCTTCGCCGGGTCAGCCACCGCTCTAGACCATCAGGATATTCATCACCGCCGTCGCAATCGGGCGGGAGCGGTCATCCTGCCACGCCTCGACTGTGACATTGGCATTGCGCCGCCCCAACCGTGTGATCCGGCCGACCGCGAAACTGGCCTGGGATTTGCCCGCGGCGAGGTATTGCACGGTGATGTTGATCGGCTTCAGCTGCGGATCCCGCCCTGCCGCGAGCAACGCCGCGCCGAGCGCAGCATAGCCCGCCGCCTCCAGCAATCCGGCGGTTGCCCCGCCGTGGAAATGCTGCGGGCGGCCTTCAACCATTGGCCCGAAATCGACTGACAGCACCGGCATTCCGCCCTCGGCCTCGCCCGTCGTCACGATCCCCAATGAGCGGGCATAGGCGGGCAGTTCCAACGGCTCAGCCATGATCGCCGCCCTTAAGGGCCGGGTTGGCTTCGCGTGGATCAGCCGCAATCGTCATGAATACGCCCGCGACATGGGCGACCGGATCGTCCGGATCACCGTCATGCGCAATCCCGCGCACAAATGCTGCTGAGCGCGTCCGGCGATAGCATTCAACCCGTCCGCGCACGCTCGCCCGTTCGCGCGCGGGACGCTGGTAATCGACCCTGAGATCGAGCGTGGCGACCGGATTGAAGTTGCCGCTTGCCTGCCAGATCGCCATGCCGCTGGCCATGTCCATCAGGCTGATGATCGGGCCAGAGGCGAGCACCAGACGGCTGGCATCGCCCAGCAAATCCTCGCGCCAGGGCAGTTCCAGTTCGACCCAGTTATCGCCCTGATCGGCGAATTTGAGGCCGAGCCAGCCGGTGTGGCCGTGGCGGAAGAACCAGCGCGAGGCTTCGCGGGCGTCGAACCGGGTAGGGGGCGTGGTCATAACCGGCACGCATAGGGGCGAGGGCGCGGGGCGCACAATCGTTTATTTCGTGCAGGGGCGCACGCGCTTCAGTTGCTCAGCAGGGCCACGCCGACGGCGATCAGAACAACGATTGTCCCGATCAGGGCGAACCACCTGCAACCGGTCCGTCGCCGCCTGCGGGCCGAGGAGTCGGCAAGTGAACCAAGCTCCCCTAATGCTTCTATGGCCAGCCCTGCGGCATCCTCGATCACTTACAGCACGCCGCCCGCCAGCCGGTCGATCGCGCCTTGCAAGATCACCGCTGCCGCATGGGCGTCAATCGCGGCGGCGCGTTTGGCGCGGCTCATGTCCTGCCCGATCATCGCGGCTTCGGCGGCCTGGGTCGACCAGCGTTCGTCCCATAGCAGCAGCGGCAGGCCGAAAGCCTCGGCGCAATTGCGGGCATAGGCGCGCGAGGCCTGCGCGCGCGGGCCTTCGGAGCCGTCCATGTTGCGCGGAAGGCCGAGCACAATTCCTCTGATGCTGCGCGCCTTGATCAGGGCGGCGAGCGTCTCGCGATCACGCCCCCACTTGCCGCGCTGGATGGTGGTGCCGTTGGTGGCGAACCGCCATCCGGCATCGCAGGTGGCGGTGCCCAAAGTCTTGGTGCCGAGGTCGAGCCCGAGCAGCACGCCGCCGCTCTCTCCGACAGCGTCAGCAAAGCCGCGCGCGTCCTCGAAAATCAGCGCACCACCTGAAATCAAGGGGCTTTCCATGCACCGGCCCGCGTGATCACATCAGCCTTGGTGTTGGCCCAGAACAGCGGCAGGTCATAGACGTGGTAGTTGTTTCCCGGCAGCACGTAACTGCCCATTTCAGGGGGCGGGCCGATCAGCAGCAATCCGTGCGGATCGCACGAGGCGGGGACGAAGCCGGGGCGCAATTCGCCCTTTTCCATGCTGTCTTCGGGCACCAGCGTGCCGAGATTGGCGCTGGCCGGGGCCTTGCCGCCGATCCGGCCTGTAAGGGGATTGGAGCACAACATCGGATCCTTGCCGGGCGCCTTGCCATCAAGCGCAGGCGTGCTGCCATAGGCGTTCAGCACCGGCGCCGGATCGGCTGGTTCTGCAAAGCTTGACCAGCTGATGATGCACCCGGTCTGGCCCGGTGCGGCGCACGCGGGGAAGCCGATGGCCGGCAGATCATGGGTCATCGATACCGGCCAGCCGATCAGATAGGCCGCTACCAGTCGCCCTGCCACAGGCGTTCCCTTGACCTCTTCGGCGAGCAGCCGCTTCAAATGCAGCGCGCCTTGCGAATGGCCCGCCAGCACGATCGGTGTGGCGGGGTCAACGCTGGAAAGGAAAAAGCGGTAAGCCTCTCGCACGTCGGCATAGGCGGCCTCGATCGCCTGCTTGCCTTGTGGCGCATCGGTCAGGAAGGCGCCCATCGTTGCCTGCCGGTAACGCGGTGCCCAGATTTCGGTCGCGGCGTTGAACGGGCTAGCCATGCCGCGCAGATAGACGCGGGCGATCCGCTCAGCCTCAGGATCGCCGCCGTTTTCGAGCGGAGCGTTCCAGCGCGAGCGGTTGAGATAGCTGGTGGGATGCACGAAGAAAACGGCGAAGGGCTTGGCGGTCTTTGCCAGCGCCGGCACCGGTTCGCCGTCACCGCCCCACGCCGGCTGCCAGCGCGCCGGGTCGCTCACGCCAATGCCGGGACGTGAAAACCACAGCGTGGGGTCTTCATAGGCATTGGTCTGAAGCGGAGGGATCGGCGTAAACTCAGCCGAGGGCACCAGTGCGATCTGGGCCAATTCCTCCTGAAACAATTCGTAGGCAATCCGCCCGCCGATCACGAGGACAATGCAGAAAGCGACGAAATAGAGGAACTTCTTGACCATTGCTCGTGCGCCTTTTCAACTTATTCGGGCGCTGCACCTTCGGCCAGCGGCGGACGCAGGGTAGTCCACGCCCGGTCGCCGCGGAGGCTGGAGAACCAGCTCGCCGGATTCCAGGTGGTCGACCCGTTGAGGCTGAAGGTGATGAACTCGGCCCGCCCGCCGATATTGGCCATCGGCACCGGCCCGCCAAGCCCGTCGGCAATCGCCAGCGCGCGGCTGTCAGCGGAAAGATCGCGGTTGTCGCCCATCACGAACACGCTGTCTTCAGGCACAGTGATCGGGCCGTAATTGTCGAGGTCCTGATCGCGGTAGTCGATGGTGAGATAGGTCGCGCCATTGGGCAGGGTTTCGCGCCAAGTTGGCGGATCGAAATAGTCGCGCCCGTCGGGGCCGGTCTTGCGGAAGGCTTCGAAGGCCTGGAGGCAGGGGCGCTCACCCGTGCCATCCTGACACATCAGCTCAGGCTCGAACGGCAGGCGCACTGGCGGCACGACCTCACGCTTGATCGCCTTGCCGTTGAGGATGATCTGGCCGCCGCGCACTTCGATGGTATCGCCCGGCAGCGCGACCACGCGCTTGATATAATCGACGTCCTGATCGGGGTGCACTGGGATCACGATATCGCCATATTCCGGGGTCGAAGGCAGCACCCGCCAACTGGCACGCGGCAGGATGTGGAAGCTCGCAGAGGCCCATGACCAGCCGTAGGGATATTTGCTCACCACCAACCGGTCGCCAACCCAAAGGCTCGGCATCATCGAGGTCGAGGGGATGTAGAACGGCTTGGCGACCAGACTGTGGAACGCCAGCACGGCGAGCAGCATCAGCCCGAGACCGCGGATTTCGGCGAGCCAATTGACCTTGTCCGGAGCGCTGCTGTCAGTCACGTGCGGGCTTTCGATTGTTGTCACGGGGGGTGCCATGGGGCGGCCTGTCAAAGGGGGATGGCTTCGATGATCACAAAGGCCTGCGCCCAAGGGTGATCGTCAGTGAGAGTTAGGTGAATGCGGGCCTCATGGCCTTTTGGCGTGATTTCTTCAAGCCGCAAAGCCGCCCCGCCCGTGAGCATCAGGGTCGGCGCGCCCGAGGGAGCGTTCACCACACCGATGTCTTTCATGAATACGCCCCGCTTGAACCCGGTGCCGACAGCTTTGCTGAACGCCTCTTTGGCTGCGAAACGCTTGGCGTAGGTGCCCGCGATGGTGAAGGGGCGGCGGCGGGCCTTGGCTATTTCGGTGTCGGTGAAAACGCGGTTCTCGAACCGCTCGCCATAGCGGGCGAGCGAATTGGCGATCCGTTCGATGTTGCAGAGGTCGCTGCCCATGCCGATGATCACGACGGTTCCCCCAAACCGTCGCCCCGGACTTGATCCGGGATTAGGCTTCTTTGTGCGCGCAGCTTCATTTGAACGCCCTCAGGATTACGGCGGCAAGCAGCGCCAGCGCGATAACATGGAGCATGACCTGGCTCTTGAACAGTGGATGCGCAAAGTCGCCTTTGGCCATCTTCAGCGCGCCGATAAAACCGAAGATCATCAGCGCGAGCCAGCCAACTGCGAAGACCATCATCACCTGCGCATTGAGCGCAAAGCCCAGGAAACCGACCGCCAGCAGGAACAGCGCACAGGCCGCAAAGGCCCAGCGCTTCTGTTCGCCAGTCAGGGCAGGCAGGTCAGGCTCGCTCAGCGCACGTCATCCATCAATTCGCGCATCCGGCGGATCGCGTTTTCGAGGCCGACGAAGACTGCCTCTCCGATCAGGTAGTGACCGATGTTGAGTTCCGCAATTTGCGGGATAGCGGCAATCGGCTGGACGTTTTCAAAGGTGAGGCCGTGGCCCGCATGCGCCTCGATCCCGTTCTTGGCGGCCAGCGCAGCCATGTCGGTGATGCGGCGAAGCTCGCGCTCCACGCGTTCGCGGTCGCCATCAAGGAAGGCGTGGGCATATTCGCCGGTGTGGAATTCCACCACCGGCGCGCCGAGGCGAAGGGCGGCGTCCAATTGCCGCTCGTCCGCTTCGATGAACAGCGAGACGCGGATGCCCGCCGCGCGCAACTCCTCGGCAATCGGGGCGAGGGTGTTGTGCATTCCCGCCGCGTCGAGCCCGCCTTCGGTGGTGCGCTCCTCGCGCTTTTCGGGGACGATGCAGGCGGCGTGCGGCTTGTGACGCAGGGCAATGGCGAGCATCTCGCGGGTCGCGGCCATTTCGAGGTTGAGCGGCAGGTTGGTCGCCGCCTGGATGCGCGCCAGATCCTCGTCGCGGATATGGCGGCGGTCTTCGCGCAGGTGCGCGGTGATCCCGTCTCCGCCGACCGCCGCGACAATCTCCGCCGCGCGCACCGGATCGGGATGATCCCCGCCGCGCGCGTTACGGATAGTGGCAACGTGATCGATGTTGACGCCTAACCGGAGGGGGCGGGGGTGGAGGGTCTGGTTCAAAGCGGGGTTCCCGTTGTGCACAGCGCAGCTCGCATCACATCGTGGGAGATGCCCGCCTGCTGCCAGATTTCGCCAAAGGCAGCGTCGGCCTCGGCGCGGTTTGATGTCATGATGATCACCATGTCGAGATCGGGCATGATGATGTTACGCAGCACCACGCCGCCGATGAAGCCCCGCCGCTCGACGATCCGCACCGAGGTGTCGCCGCAGTTTTTCAGAGGCGAGCTGAATGACCATTGGCCGAGCGCGGCCATGCCATATTCGGGTTTGCCGTCCCACATCTGCGCGCGCTCGGCCTCGGGGAGCAGTTTGCCGGTCATAAGCGCGCGGTCGAAAGCGAGCAGATCCCGTGTGGTGCCATAAAGCGCGCCTGCACCGCCGAAGTTCTCCAGCCGGAACGCCGTCGACTCAGGCTTGCCCTCGGCAAAACCCGCCACCGTGGGCTCGGCGCGGGGGAAGACGCCGACGCTTGTGAGGCCGAGCGGTTGTGCAATGCGTTCCGCAATCAAGTCAGCATAGGGCTTACCACTGGTCGCCTCGATCACCGCGGTCATCATGATGAAGTCACAGTCGCCGTAGAAGAACTCGGACAACGGCTCGCGCTTCGTTGGCCCCTCGCACCAAGTCCGCCCGGTTGCGGGGTCGCCAAGGTCGACGCTGTAGAAGGTCGACCAATCGTCCCGGCCGACGGGGGCTTCCTCGGTGCGCGGCAGGCCCGATACGTGCTGCATCAGCATCCGCGAGGTGATGCGGTTGGCGTAGGGCGCCTTGCTGTCGGGCAGATAGCGGGTGATCGGCGCGTCGAGATCGAGGCGGCCTGCGGCGACTTCCTGCTTCGCGATGGTCGCGGTGACCTGCTTGCTGACCGAAGCCCAGCGCCAGACTTGGCCCAATTCGTGTGGTGCATCGCCGCCGGGCGCGATGGTGCCGACCGTGCTTTCGAACACGATTGTGTCGCCGCGCGCGATCAGGATCGTGCCGGGGGCCTTCTCAGGATTGAGCGCCGCAGTGACGCTTGCAGTGTCAATCGCGGGGGGCGCAACAGGCTGCGCTGCGGCTGAGGCCGCTCCTAGGATCAGTGCTGCGTATCCAAGGAGCATCTTCATGGCATCATCCCTTCCGGCTACCGGGTTTCGTTACCTCTACGCGGGCCAGAGCTTCGGGGATGTCGTTTTCGTCATAGGTGGGGAAATCAATGGCGAGCAGCGGGAAGAATGGCACGCCCAGATCGACCGACCCGCAAGACCGGTCGATGATCGCGCATTCGGCGATCACTTCGCCGCCTTCACGCGCGATGGCAGCGATGGCTTCGCGGCTGGAGAGGCCGGTGGTGACCACATCCTCGACCATCAGCACCTTGGCGCCCTTGGCCAGCGCAAAACCGCGGCGCAGGTGGAACACGCCGTCCGGCCGTTCGAGGAACAATGCGTCCTTGCCCAGCGCACGGCCAACTTCGTGGCCGATGATGATCCCGCCCATCGCCGGTGAGACGACAACATCAATCTGATCAAGCACTTCGGCAGGAATGCCCGCAACCACCGCTTCCGCCAGCCGCGCAGCCCGCGCAGGGTTCATCAGCACCCGGGCGCATTGGAGGTAATGTCCGCTATGCCGACCGGACGACAGCTTGAAATGGCCTTCGAGCAGAGCGCCCGAGGCCCGGAATTCGGCCAGAACTTCATCTTGCGTCACGGAGGAATCCCTTAGAAAACATGAAAGAAAGCGCCGACTTGCGTTGGCGACATGGAGCCTTGCATAATTTTCTCCCTAGAAGCGCTTGAGGCCCTCGGCAAGCGGGGCTAAGGGCAGGATTGAAGCTGGCCCTAGGGTCGGCCAAACGCTGTCCGCACCGGGTCTCGAGGGGGCTGAGTGCTGGACGGTATGGGATCAGATTAGAACCACTTGGACACATGTAATGGGTCAAAGGCACACCCGTATGAAAAATGCTATTCTGGCGGCGATTGCTGCCGGGCTCGCGGCGTTCGCTCCGCTGAGCGTTGCGGCGCAGGACGCGCCGACGACCACTCCGGTTGAAGCTGCGGCTCCGGCGGCTGAAGTTGCGCCTGCCGCAGCCGAGCCTGCCGCAGCCGCGCCCGCTGATGTTGCGCCCGCGGAAGCGGCAAGCGCCTACACCCCGATGGCTCCCACCAAGGGCAAGGGGATGCCGACGTCCTACGAAGATGGTGCGCTTCAGAGCATGACCTTCCAGGACCAGTACTCCGAAAATGGCAAGTATGCCCAGTGGATGCATGACGGCATCCTGATGCCGGTGATCACCGCGATCAGCCTGCTGGTGCTTGGGCTGCTGCTTTATGTGGTGGTGCGGTTCAACCGCATCCGCAACCCGGTCGCCTCGCGCACCACGCACAACACCGCGATCGAAGTGATCTGGACCATCGTTCCGGTGATCATTCTGGTGGTGATTGCTGTGCCCTCGATTACCCTGCTGGCCCGCCAGTACGAAACCCCGCCTGCTGACGCCGTCACCATTAAGGCGACCGGTTATCAGTGGTACTGGGGCTATACCTATCCCGACCACGGCGAGATCGAGGTGATCTCGAACATGCTCGACGAAGGTGAGGCTGTGCGCCGGGGTGAGCCGGGTCAGCTGGCCGTCGACAACCGCATGGTCGTTCCTGCTGGCGTGCCGCTACGTATCCAGACCACCGCGAGCGACGTGATCCACGCCTTTGCCGTGCCGTCACTGTGGTTCAAGATGGACGCCGTTCCGGGTCGTCTGAACGAAAAGCTGCTGACCATCGAAGAACCGGGCGTGTATTACGGCCAGTGTTCCGAACTGTGCGGCGCACGTCACGCCTATATGCCGATCGCAATCGAAGCGCTTCCCCCGGCTGAATTCGCCGCTTGGGTGAAGGCGCAGGGCGGCTCGATGCCGGGCGAAGAAGCGGCGGCTCCGGCTGCTGCGCCCGCTGCCGATACTGCTGCCGCCGCCGCTCCGGCTGCGGCTCGCTGAGACTGAACAAGAAATACAAAGCAGAAGAGTAGCTGACCATGGCAACCACCGCTGAAGGCTTCGACATTCACGATCACGGGCATGACGCCCACGATCACGCGGACCACAAGCCGGGCTTCTTTGCCCGGTGGTTCATGTCGACCAACCACAAGGACATCGGCACGATGTACCTGATCTTCGCAATCATCGCGGGGATCGTGGGTGGTGCGATTTCGGGCATCATGCGCGTCGAACTCGCCGAGCCGGGTATCCAGTACCTGCAATGGTGGGCCCAGTTCATGGGCGGCGCCAATGATCTGAATACGGCGCTCCATATGTGGAACGTGTTCATCACCGCCCACGGCCTGATCATGGTGTTCTTCATGGTCATGCCCGCGATGATCGGCGGCTTCGGCAACTGGTTCGTGCCGCTGATGATTGGCGCGCCTGACATGGCCTTCCCGCGCATGAACAATGTCAGCTTCTGGCTGACGGTTGCGGGCTTCTTCAGTCTGCTGTTCTCGCTGTTCGTCCCCGGCGGCACTGGCCCCGGTGCGGGCACCGGCTGGACGGTCTATGCTCCGCTGTCGACCAGCGGTTCGGTTGGCCCCGCGGTCGATTTCGCGATCTTCTCGCTCCACCTTGCGGGCGCAGGTTCGATTCTGGGTGCGACCAACTTCATCACCACCATCTTCAACATGCGCGCGCCGGGGATGACCCTGCACAAGATGCCGCTGTTCGTGTGGTCGGTGCTGGTCACGGCCTTCCTGCTGCTGCTGGCGCTGCCGGTTCTGGCGGCTGCCATCACCATGCTGCTGACCGACCGTAACTTCGGCACCACCTTCTTCAACCCGGCCGGTGGCGGTGATCCGGTGCTCTACCAGCACCTGTTCTGGTTCTTCGGCCACCCTGAAGTCTACATCATGATCCTGCCGGGCTTCGGCATGATCTCGCAGATCATCGCGACCTTCTCGAAGAAGCCGGTGTTCGGTTACCTCGGCATGGCCTACGCCATGGTCGCGATCGGCGTGGTCGGCTTCATCGTCTGGGCGCACCACATGTACACCGTGGGCCTCGACGTGAACACGAAGATGTACTTCACCGCGGCCACCATGGTGATCGCAGTGCCGACCGGCGTGAAGATCTTCAGCTGGATCGCGACGATGTGGGGCGGCAGCCTCAGCTTCAAGTCGCCGATGGTCTGGTCGATGGGCTTCATCTTCCTGTTCACCGTGGGCGGCGTGACCGGCGTGGTGCTGGCCAACGGCGGGATCGACGATAACCTGCACGACACCTACTACGTGGTCGCTCACTTCCACTACGTGTTGTCGATGGGCGCCGTGTTCTCGATGTTCGCCGGCTTCTACTACTGGTTCCCGAAGATGAGCGGCCGGATGCACAGCGAACTGCTGAGCCACCTGCACTTCTGGACCTTCTTCATCGGCGTGAACGTGATCTTCTTCCCGCAGCACTTCCTCGGGATGCAGGGAATGCCGCGCCGCTATCCGGACTACGCGGAGGCCTTCACCTTCTGGCACCAGGTCAGCACCTACGGGTACTACATCATGGCCGGTTCGATGATCTTCTTCTTCGTCAACATCGCCTACGCGCTGCTGGCGGGCAAGAAGGCGGCTGCCAACCCGTGGGGCGAAGGTGCGACGACGCTCGAATGGACCTTGCCGAGCCCGCCGCCTTACCACCAGTTCGAGACGCTGCCGGTGATCACCGACGCGCATGACTATCACGATCACCGTCCGGTGACGGCCTGATCGCGGACAGGCAGCGGGGCTGGTGACAGCCGCGCCGCACTGACCGGACACGAGCACAAGCAGGGGGCGCGGCTTTTCAAGGGCCGCGCTCCTTGC
The DNA here is from genome assembly GCF_958304185.1 of uncultured Erythrobacter sp. NCBI lineage: Bacteria > Pseudomonadati > Pseudomonadota > Alphaproteobacteria > Sphingomonadales > Erythrobacteraceae > Erythrobacter > uncultured Erythrobacter sp. Next base: position 832,932 of record NZ_OY284433.1, on the reverse strand, counting down.
CGATGGAACCCAAGAGTATGGCTACGACCGCACCTCAGACCACCGCAACGCTGCCAACGGAATGGCGTGATTTCTTCACGCTGACCAAGCCGCGGGTGATGACGCTGGTGATCTTCACCGCGATCTGCGGCGTGCTGGCTGCGCCGGGTTCGATCCATCCGGTGCTCGGCTTTACCGCTATCCTCGCGATTGCGATGGGCGCAGGCGGGTCTGCGGCGCTCAATCACTGGTGGGAAGCCGACCTTGACGCAGGGATGAAGCGCACGATGAACCGTCCGCTCCCCGGCGGGCGGATGCGGCGCGAGGATGCACGCGATTTCGGGATTTTCCTGTCGGCCGTCTCGGTCGGGCTGATGGGTGTGGCGATTGGCTGGCTGGCGGCATCGCTGCTGTTTGGCGCGATCATCTATTACGCCGTCATCTACACCATGTGGCTGAAGCCGCGCACCCCGCAGAACATCGTCATTGGCGGCGGCGCGGGCGCGTTTCCGCCGCTGATCGGGTGGGTTGCGGTGACGGGCGATATTACCGCCATGCCGATCCTGCTGTTCGCGATCATCTTCTTCTGGACCCCGCCGCACTTCTGGGCGCTGGCGCTGTTTGTGCAGTCGGATTACGCCAAGGTCGGCATTCCGATGCTGCCGGTGGTCGCGGGCGAGAAGGTGACGCGCCGCCAGATCATGATCTACACCCTGTTGCTGGCCCCCATCGCGATTGCCCCTTGGTATATCGGCGGGACGAGCTGGATCTACGGCTCGGTCGCTGTGGTGCTTTCGGTGCTGTTCGTGGTGTTGGCGATGCCGGTGTTCACCCGGATGCGCGCCGAGGTTGACGCCATGACGCCTGAGAAGACGCTGTTCAAATACTCGATCGTTTATCTCTTCGTGCTGTTCGCCGCGCTCGTGGCGGACCGCGTCGCCGCCTATCAGGGGTGGATCGCATGACGCCCGAAGAAGAACGCGAATTCCTGCGCCGCCGCAAGGCGCGCAACTGGGTTGTCGCCGGCACGCTGATCTTCTTTGTGGTGTTGTTCTACGCCATCACCATTGTGCGCATTGGAGGCCAGACCTGATGGCAACCCTGCCGCCCGTTGCTGACGACGCTGCACGCCGCAATCTGCGCGTCGGGCTGATGGCGTTTGCGGGCGCATTGGCGATGCTGGGGCTGGGCTATGCCTCGGTGCCGCTCTACCGGCTGTTCTGTCAGGTGACGGGCTTCGGCGGCACCACCATGCAGGCGACCGAAAGTGACGCCGCGCGCGCAGCCACGCTCGCGACCGGCCAGAAGATCTCGATCCGCTTCGACGCTTCGGTGCCCGCTGACATGCCGTGGACCTTCCACCCCAGCGCGCCGACCGACACCATCACTATCGGTGAGCGTGACATTGCCACTTACGTTGCGCGCAACCTCGGCTCCACCCCGGTGACCGGCATGGCGACCTTCAACGTCACGCCCGAGCAGGCGGGCAAGTATTTCAACAAAATCCAGTGCTTCTGCTTTACCGAGCAGACATTGCAGCCCGGGCAGGAAGTGACGATGCCGGTGCTTTATTATGTCGATCCGGCGATGCTGGACGATCCGAATATGCAGGGCGTCGAACAGATCACGCTCAGCTACACTTTTCACCGCGCCGAGGACCCGGTAAACCCGGCGTCCAACGGCACAAACTGAACCTTCAAGCACAACCCAGGGACGGGAACGACCAATGGCTGGCAAGGCAAACCACGATTACCACATTCTTGAACCCGATATCTGGCCGCTGATCGGCTCGGTCTCGGCGCTCACCTTCACCAGCGGCATGGTGCTGAGTTTCCACCCCGATCTGTTCGGCACGGCCGCCAGCTTCGTGATGTGGGCGGGCCTCGCGGGCCTGATCGCGACCTTCTTCATGTGGTTCAAGAACATCGTCGTCGAAGCCCAGCGCGGTGACCACACGCCCGTGGTGCAGCTGCACATGCGCTACGGCATGATCCTGTTCATCGCGTCCGAAGTGATGTTCTTCGTCGGCTGGTTCTGGAGCTTCTTCGACTTCGCGCTGTTCCCGACCCCGCTGACCTATGACCACACGACCGGCGCGACCACCAGCCTGTTCGGCGAAGCGGGCGCGCTTGCTGCCTTCATTCCTGAAGGCATGGAGGTGCTCGATCCCTTCGCGCTGCCGCTGCTCAACACGCTGATCCTGCTGTGTTCGGGCACCACGGTGACCTGGGCGCACCATTCGCTGATTCACGGCGACCGCGTGGGCCTGAAGCAGGGCCTGTGGGCGACGATTGCGCTTGGCGTGCTGTTCAGCTCGATCCAGGCCTATGAATACAGCGCCGCGCCGTTCGGCTTCGGCGGCAACACCTATTCGAGCGCCTTCTACATGGCGACCGGGTTCCACGGTTTCCACGTGGCGATCGGGACGATCTTCCTCGCTGTGTGCCTCTACCGCGCCTATCTCGGCCATTTCACCCCGCGCCAGCACTTCGGCTTCGAAGCAGCCGCGTGGTATTGGCACTTCGTTGACGTGGTGTGGCTGTTCCTGTTCGTCGCCATCTACGTGTGGGGCGGCTGGGGCGCTGAATACCACTAATGAACGCGGACCCCGGTCCGACGGAAAAGAAAGGGCAGCCGGGACTCGTTCCGGCTGCCCTTTCCGGTTTGTGCCCCCGCTGCGGCGCCAAGACCCTGTTCGCCGCCCCCGCCGGTCTGGCTGAGTCCTGCGCGCATTGCGGCCTCGACATCGTCAGCCTTGAACGCGGCGGCCGGTTTGTCGGCGTGGTGACGATGTTGCTGGCGCTGGTGCTGATCCTGGCCGCGATGGGCGTGGACGAATGGCTGCGGCCGCCGATCTGGGCCTCGCTGCTATTCTGGGCGCCGGTGACGGTCGGCACGGTGATCTTCGGCCTCAGGTTCTACAAGACCATGTGGGTCTACCACCAATACGAAGAGAGCCAGCAGCTATGACCCGCCGTATCCCGATATTCTCGACCATCGTCGTGATCGCGGCTGTCCTGACGATGATCGGGCTCGGCATCTGGCAGCTTGGCCGCAAGACCGAGAAAGAGGCCCTGATCGCGCAGTATCAGGCGGCCTTGCAGGACGACACCGTGGTGCCGTGGCCCGCTCCCTCCAATTACGAGCGCGAGCTGTTCCGCCGCACGACGATCGATTGCCTCGCCGTGCGCGGCACCGATCCGATTTCCGGCAAGTCTGCCACTGGCCGCTCAGGCTGGGTGCATATTGCGCGGTGCAGTCATGCAGGCGGGGGCGAGGCTGACGTCACGATGGGCTGGTCGCGCTCGCCTGAATCCCCGCAATGGAGCGGCGGCCCGGTGACGGGACGCATCGCGAGCTATGGTGACACGATCAGGCTTGTCGCTGAAACGCCGCAGGCCGGACTTGAGCCGCTCGCCAAGCCCGATCCGGGCGACCTGCCCAACAACCACTTGGCCTATGCCGGGCAGTGGTTCTTCTTCGCCCTGACTGCGCTCGTCATCTACGTGCTGGCATTGCGGCGGCGAGGGCGCTAGTCGGCGCTCCCATGCAATACGTCTCGACACGCGGCAGCGCACCGGCGCTCGATTTCGAAGGGGTGACACTCGCGGGCCTCGCCAGCGACGGGGGGCTTTACGTGCCTGCCGAATGGCCCCAGTTCAGCCAAAGCGAAATCCGCGACATGCGCGGTCTCGCTTATCCCGATCTTGCTGCGCGGATCATGGCGCCCTTTGTCACGCCCAGCCTGACTGAGGATGAACTGCTGGCGCTGTGCCACACGGTCTATGGCGATTTCGGCCACGCGGCCGTCACGCCGCTGGTGCAGCTCGATCAGCAGCACTGGCTGCTGGAACTGTTCCACGGACCGACGCTCGCCTTCAAGGATGTGGCGCTGCAATTGCTTGGTCGCCTGTTCGAGACCTTCCTCGAACGGCAGGGCGAGCGGCTCACCATCGTCGGCGCGACCAGCGGTGACACGGGTTCCGCCGCGATCCAAGCAGTCGCCGGGCTGGAGCGCGTGGAGATCTTTATGCTCCACCCCAGCGGTCGGGTTAGCGACGTACAGCGCCGCCAGATGACCACGGTGCTGAGCCCTAACGTCCACAACCTCGCGATTGATGGCAGCTTCGATGATGCGCAGGCGCATGTGAAGCGGATGTTCAACGATGGCGATGTGACCGCCACGCTCAACCTCGGTGCGGTCAATTCGATCAACTGGGCGCGGCTGATGGCGCAGGTGGTCTATTACTTTGCCTCCGCGCTGCAACTCGGCGCGCCTGATCGGACGGTGGCCTACTCCGTCCCGACCGGCAATTTCGGCGACGTGTTCGCAGGCTATGTCGCGGCGAAGATGGGCCTGCCGATCGAGCGGCTGATCGTCGCCACCAACATCAACGATATCCTCCATCGCGCGCTATCTTCGGGCGATTACTCGGCGGGCGGGGTAACCGCCACGATCACGCCGTCGATGGATATTCAGGTCTCCTCGAACTTCGAGCGGCTGCTGTTCGACGCAGGCGGGCGCGATGGCAGCGCTATGGCCGCACAGATGCACGCCTTTGAAGCGACCAAGGCGATGACGCTCACCACCGCGCAGGCTGAGGGTGCATCCGCGCTGTTCACCAGCGCGCGTGCCGATCAGGTTGAGACCGCCCGCGCGCTGCAATGGGCCTATCGTTCGGCCGGACAGGTGATCGACCCGCACACCGGCGTCGGCCTTCACTGCGCGCAGGCCGTGGCGCCAAAGGTGCCTGCGGGCGTTCCCATCGTCACCCTCGCCACCGCGCACCCCGCCAAGTTCCCCGACGCGGTCGAGCGCGCCATCGGCATGCGCCCGTCGCTGCCTGCACGGGTCGGCGATCTGTTCGGGCGGGAAGAGAGCTTCATCGAGCTGGCTGGCGATTACGCCACCACCCGCGATCATGTGCTGAGCCACGCGGCCTCAACCAGCGCCGGATAATGGCTGACTTGATTCAGCAACCGCTGGTGATGGAGTGCACCGGATGGGACGGCTATCGCCTGCTAGACAGCGGGTTGGGGCGCAAGTGGGAGGCATTCGGCCAGCGCGCCTTCATTCGCCCCGAACCCCAAGCGATGTGGCACCCGCGCCTGCCTGATTGGCCCGCGGCGGGCGAGTTCATCCCCGGCTCGGACGAAGATGGCGGCGGCCGCTGGCAATTCCGTGAGCGCCTGCCCGATGATGGCTGGCCGCTAGCGTGGAACGACGTGCGCTTCACCGCGCGCCCGACCCCCTTCCGCCACCTGCAATTCTTCCCCGACATGGCCCCGGTGTGGGACTGGATGCGCGCACAGCTGGGCGACATGACCGAGGCGGAAACGCTCAACCTGTTCGGCTATACCGGCCTTGGTACGCTGGCGCTGTCCGGCCACGGGCGGGTGACCCACGTGGATGCCTCGAAGAAATCCGTGGCGCAGGCGCGCGAGAACGCTGTGCTATCAGGGATGGCGGAACGACCGATCCGCTGGCTCACCGACGACGCCAGCAAGTTCACCGCGCGCGAGGTGCGGCGCCAGAAGCGCTATGACGGGATCATCCTCGATCCGCCCAAGTTCGGGCGCGGGCCGGACGGCGAAGTGTGGCGGCTGGAGGAACACCTCGCCGGGCTCGTCACTGATTGCGCACGGCTGCTCGACAATGACAGCCGGTTTCTGTTCCTCACCGTCTATGCCGTGCGGATGAGCAGCCTTGCGATTGCGGGCCTGCTGGAAGAAGCGCTGTCCCATCTGCCCGGCCGGATCGAGCATGGCGACCTTGCCGTGCGGGAGGAAGGCGAGGGCGGGCGCTTACTCCCCACTGCGATCTTTGCACGCTGGAGCCGCTAGACGCGCGCCCGTCAGGACTGCACTGGACTTCGCTGCCCCATCCTGCCAACGGCCTCGCAATGCGCGATACCCTCACCCTTGAAGTCAACGATCTCGTCGTCGATGTCCTGACCGGCATCTATTCCGAGGAGACCGGCAAACCCCAGCCGCTGCGCATCTCGATCGCGGCGCGTTATCAGATCGCGGATCGCTACGAACCCGACACGCCGCTCGATGCGTCCAAGAATTACATGGATCTGAAGTTCGCTGCCTCGGGCGGGTTGCCGCAGGGCGTGCATTTCAAGCTGATCGAGGCGGTGGCGGATCACATCTGCACCACGCTGTTCGTGCAGGACGCGCGGGTGGAGGCGGTGACGATCAAGATCGTCAAGCTCGCCATCGCCGAAGCGGACGAGCAGATCGGCATCACCCTCCACCGCGAACGGCCTGCGGCCCACGGGGCGTAAGGGCATGATGCGGCACATCGAGGTCGGATTACTGCCGGATACTGCGCTCGACGCGGCAGGCGCGTTCATGGCCTTCCACCTCGAAGCCGCGCGCGCAGCCTTAGCGGAGGCGCAGACCACCGCGCTCGCGATCATTCTGCCGCCCGCCGCTCACGACCACCGCGACTGGCGCTTGGCGCTCGCCCGCGATCTGGCCCGCGAAGCTGCGCCCAAGCGGATCAATGTGGTTGCTGGACTGCCGGGCGAGGCACGAGAGGCGACGTTACGCTTTTTGTCAGATGCGCCCGGGGTGACAGGGCAGTATCTCGTGTGCCATGAATGACAATGTGCCGCGCAATCCTCCTCGCAAGCCTGATCTGATCGTTCTGCGCGACGCGGCGGACAGCCCGCCGCCGCTGATCGACAGCTTCCAGCGCCGCATCACCTATCTGCGCCTGTCGGTGACGGACCGCTGCGATTTGCGCTGTTCCTATTGTATGCCCGAGCGGATGACCTTCCTGCCCAAGAAGGACGTGCTTAGCCTCGAGGAACTGTACGATCTCGCCACCGGCTTCATCGCCCGCGGCGTCACCAAAATCCGCATCACCGGCGGCGAGCCGCTGGTGCGGCGCGACATCATCGACCTGTTCACCGCGCTGGGGCGCAGGCTGGGGCATGATCTGGCCGAACTGACGCTGACCACGAACGGCACTCAGCTGGCCGAGCACGCCGAGGCGCTGGCCAAGGCAGGCGTGCGGCGGGTCAACGTCTCGCTCGATACGCTCGACCGGGCGAAGTTTGCCGAACTGACCCGGCGCGATGCGCTGCCACAGGTGCTCGAAGGGATCGCGGCGGCCAAGGCGGCGGGGCTCAAGGTCAAGTTGAACGCCGTGGCGCTGAAGGGCATCACCGAAGGTGAATTGCCCGATCTGATCGCCTGGGGCCATGCCCAGGGCCACGACGTGACACTGATCGAGGTCATGCCGCTGGGCGATGTCGAGGAGGAACGGCTCGATCAATACCTCCCGCTCGATGATGTCCGCACCGCGCTGGAGCAGCGCTGGACGCTGAAGGACGTGGCATTCTCGACCGGCGGCCCGGCCCGCTATGTCGAGGTGGCCGAGACCGGGGGCAGGCTGGGCCTCATCACCCCGCACACCAACAATTTCTGTTCCGGCTGCAACCGCCTGCGGGTGACGGCGACCGGGCAGCTTTACCCTTGCCTAGGCGGGGGTGAGCGGGTCGATCTGCGCGCCGCGCTGCGGTCTGACGCGCCGGAGGAAAACCTCGCCGCCGCCTTGAACGAGGCGCTGCGGATCAAGCCGGAAAAGCACCACTTCCGCATGGACGCGCGCGGGGCCGATCCGGCGACCGCGCGGCATATGTCGATGACGGGGGGCTGAGTTGGCCACCATCGTGATGCTCGGCAAGCTCGCCGATCTGGCACAGGCGGCGACCATCGACCTACCGCTGCCGCTGTCCAAGCCGCTCGATTGGGAGGGGCTCAAGGCCGCGCTGCCTTCTGCGCTGGCCGAGGCGCTTGACGATCCGCGTATCCGCGTGGCGATCAACGGCGCGCTGCTACCCAACAAAGCGAAATTGCAGGCCGGCGCGGGTGACGAGATTGCGCTGCTCCCGCCGGTATCGGGGGGCTGATGCGCGACATCCGCCTGCTCGATCAGATGTTCCTGCCCGGAATGCTGATCGGCCCCTTCACGCAGGCCAACAAGGGCCTGGGCGGGGTGTGCACTTTCGTGGGGGAGGTGCGCTTCGATGAAGGCGTCGAGGCGCTTGAGCTCACCCATTACGAGCCGCTGACTCTGCCGGGGATGCACGCCTTGGCTGACCGTGCGTTTGAACGCTTCACGCTGATGGGTCTGCTGATGGTCCACCGCGTCGGCCAGATGCGCCCGGGTGAGCCAATCGTCTGCGTCTCCGCCGCCGCGCTGCACCGCCGTGATGCGATTGATGCGGTGGATTTCTGCATGGATCATTTGAAGAGCGCCGCGTGGTTCTGGAAGCGCGAGAAGCGTGCCACCCAAAACGGGGAAAGCGAGTGGCACTGGATCGAACCGCGCGAACAGGATCACAGCGATCTCGCCCGCTGGCAAAGCTGATTTGATCCGGGTCAAAGCAAGGCCCCGCGCCGCACGCTAATCATGCCTCCAACATCAAGGAGGATCACCATGAGCCACATCGTCCACGACCTGATCGCCCGCGGTGATGCCCGCGTTGTTGCCGCCCCCGCCGAGGTACCTGTCCGCCATCAGGTCGAAAGCGACCGCAACTTCGGCCTCCCCACCGCGCTCTATGGCGCGACCGTTGGCTGCTATCTCGGCTTTCTGGTGATTGTCGGATCGGCCTTTGCCAACCCGGTGCTGGCGATCCCGCTGGCGATTATCGTGCTGCTGATCGTGGCGGCCTTCGCGGTCCCGGCGGTTTGGACGCGGCTGCGGGATAATGCTTCCGAACCCCAGACGCTCGGCGAGTTCGAGACGCGCGGGATCATGACCAACACCGGACGTCTGACGCCAAAGGACGCGACCATTCAGGTACTGATCCTGCCAGTGCTGCTGGTGGTGTGGGGCCTCGCCGTGGCGCTGATCGCCGCGATTGTGACCTGACAAGCTCCCCTCGGGGCGGCAACCCTCTCCCAAGGTGCCGCCCCGAAATCCTTACCTTCCCGAGATATCCTGCAACATCGTCGCATCCAGCAGCGCGATGCCGCGCTTACCCTCGCGCCGGATCGCGCCTATGTCTTCCAATTCGCCCAGCTTGCGGCTGACCGTCTCGATGGTGAGGCCGAGCATATTGGCGATCTCGCCGCGGGTCAGCGGCAGTTCGAAAAACTTCGCGAGATGGCATGAGCTTTCGCTCGCCGCCGCGGCAAAATCGTGGAGCAACGCCGCAAGCCGCGCTTCGGCACTGGCGTGGCCGGTCAGTTCCAGCAGATTGCGGGTCGCCAGCAGATCGGCCTGACTGCGGCGCAGCAGCGCGCGGGCCAGCGCGGGGTAATCCTCGATTGCGCGCTCAATGTCGCGCTTGGCGAAGGTGCACAGGCGGCTTTCGGTCAACGCCACCACATCATGATGCGCAAACGGCGCGAACAGCTCGCCGATGAAGCCCGCCGGGTGGACGAGGGCGAGGATCTGCTCGTTGCCGTCCTGATTGATGGCTGAAACCTTCAAGGCGCCCGATTGCAGCGTGGCACATGCGGCGTCTTCATCGCCTGCGGCAAACAGCATCTCACCGCGCTTCAGCGTGCGGGTGCGCCCGGCAGCGGCCATTGCGCCGCGTTCTTCCGGGGTCAGCACCGCACAGGCGGCGGTCTCGTTCACGGGGCAGGTGCTGCACGCGAGGTTCATGATCCCATCGCCTTCCACAGACGCGCGATCCCCTCGTCCTCACGGGCGAGCAGAGCGGCGACTTCGGTTTGCGTCTGGCTGAGTGCCGGATCGGGGCTGAGCGCAGCGGCTGCCTCGGCGGCGAGCGTGTCGAGCGCGGCCAGCGTGCCGGCAGTCGCCCCGCGCCGCGCATCGAGGTCGGCCAGGGCTACCAATGCGGCGGCGCGCGAAGCGCTTTCGAATGGCTGACCGGCGGCGCTGCGCACGAGTCGCCCGGCGTCATCCTCGCGGGCCAGAAAGGCCGCGTGCGAAGCCGTGGCAGCACCGCGTAATTCAGCGAGGCGTGCCGCGGGCGTGGCCGGGCGAATCACTTGGGGCGGGGCAGGGGTTTCGGGCGCAGGGCCGCTTTCGAACGGGCGCATTGCCAACGAGGGATAGCGTCCCGCATCCGCGGCGCACCCTGCCAGCGCCGCGACCATCAGCACCAGAACGAGCGTGTTTTTCGAATTTGCCTGCATAAAATCTCCTGCCGCGTTAGCATGACGCCGAAGGATGGCAAAGAGACCTCACACCAGAGAGCATGATCCTTTTCGGGCGGCTTTCCCATCAAGCGGGCGTTGACTTGGCCCAACCTTTCCCCTAACGGCACGCATCTTTCCGGGGCTGCATCCGCGCACGCCTCGCATTGCCGTTCGGTTGGCTTGGCGTTTCCTGGCTGTTCCCGATTGGCTCAGACACGAGAGTATAAAGCCATGTTCGCTGTAGTGCGCACTGGCGGCAAACAGTACCGCGTTGCCGCCGGAGACAAGATTGCCGTTGAAAAGCTCGCTGGCGAAGCCGGTGACACCATCACGCTGGGCGACATCCTGCTCGCCGGCGAAGGCGACGATCTCGCCGACGCGAGCAAGGTGACCGTTTCGGCGGAAATCATCGCTCAGGCCAAGAGCGAGAAGGTGATCGTTTTCAAGAAGCGTCGCCGTCACAACTATCGCCGCAAGAACGGCCATCGCCAGCAGATGACCCTGCTGCGCATCATGTCGGTCGGCGCTGCCGAAGAGAAGCCGGCCAAGAAGGCCGCCGCCAAGAAGACCAAGACCGAAGCGCCGGCTGAAGCCGCGGCATCGGCCGAATAAGGAGCGACTGAACCATGGCACATAAGAAAGCAGGCGGTTCGTCGCGTAACGGTCGTGATTCGGCCGGTCGTCGCCTCGGCGTGAAGAAGTTCGGCGGTCAGGAAGTGATCGGCGGCAACATTATCATCCGTCAGCGCGGCACCCGCGTCTATCCCGGCGTCAATGTCGGCATGGGCAAGGATCACACGCTCTATTCGCTCGCCGAAGGCGTGGTGCGATTCCACTCGGGCAAGCTCGGCCGCAAATACGTCAGCGTAGATGCGATGGCCGAAGCCGCCGAATAAGCGGACGATTCGATAAAGGGATCGTCCGGCAAGGATGGTCCCGGCAGGTGCAAAACCTGCCATAAGAGGGAGACAGGACCGTCCTCATCAGAGGGGGTCCGTCTCCCTTTTTGCTTTCTCCCTCGAAACGCCGCGAATCACAAAGTTTCGCGGCCATGAAATTGTCATGCGTTGCCCCTAGGGGTGCGCCGGGCGAGGAAGGGAGTTCTCGTGTTCCATCGCAGCCAAAGACTGTTCCTGAGACCCGCATTCCCTGAGGATTGCGAGGCCATTCTGGCGGGCATCAATGACGAGGCGGTTGTGCGCAATCTGGCGCGCGCGCCGTGGCCCTATGGCATGGACGATGCGCGCAGCTTCGCCGCGCTGCCGCAGGATATGCGCCTGCCGCACTTCCTCGTGACCCTGCCCGGCGTTGGCGTGATCGGTTCGGCCGGGATGGGCGAACATGAAGGCCAGCCCGAGATCGGGTACTGGATCGCGCGCGACCACTGGGGCCGCGGCTATGCCACCGAAGCGGCTGGCGCGGTGCTGCGGATTGCCCGCACGCTGGGCCACAGGCGGGTGACGGCGGGACACTTTGTGGACAACCCCGCCTCGGGCAAGGTGCTGCGCAAGCTCGGCTTCGTGCCAACGGGCCGGACGGGCGGCCGGCATAGCCTGGCGCGCGGCGGCGCGGTCGAATCGGTCGAGTACGCGCTCGATCTGGAGGCGGACATGGACCCGGCTCCATTTGCCCGCGCAGCCTGACACCGCGCCGACCTCCCGCCACCTTGTTCGCAACCGCAAAACCGATTAGTGCGGCGCTCCTATGGTCAGTCGCAAACGGTTAACGCCCGAGGAATCCCGCAGTTCTGCGCTCGCCGCCGCGCGTGCGCTGCTGATCGAGACCGGGCCGCAGGCGGTGACGCTGAAGGCGGTCTCGGCCCGGATCGGGCGCACGCACGCAAACCTGCTGCACCATTTCGGCTCGGCATCCGGCCTGCAAAAGGCGCTGGCGGAACACATCGCGCGCACCGTGTGCGAGACGATCCTGCAAGCCGTTCACGCCAGCCGTGCTGGGATGGGTTCGGCGCGTGAGGTGGTGGATCTCGCCTTCGATGCTTTCGACCGTGAAGGGGCGGGAGCGCTCACCAGCTGGATGCTGCTGACGGGCAATGATGATGCGCTCGATCCGATCATTTCGACCATCCATGAACTGCTCGATGAGCTCGCTCCGGATGAGCCGGAGGAGCATCTGGCCGAGCGGCGGCTGCACCGCGATACGCTGTCACTGGTGCTGATGGCGTTGGGCGATGCACTGATCGGCGGGGCGCTGGCCAAGTCGCTCGAACTGCCGCGCGATGCCGCGCGTGAGCGGGCGACCGCGATGCTCGAAGCGAGTCTCGCCGGACACCAGAAGGCTTAGGCTTCGCTCGTCAAACCCGCGCGCTGCCAAGCGGGCAGGGCAGCGGGATCGAGGTTCTCCACCCGCAGATGATCGACAGCCAGCCCGAGCTCGGGATAGGTCGCCACGCGCCGCGCCTCATCCGATCCGGCAAGCGGCACGACGACCAGCCGCCGGTTGACCTTCTGCCGCCAGTTCATCCGGGCGGTGTTTTCCTGACCCACATAGCAACCCTTGGTGAAGCTGACGCCGTTCAGCTCGACCGCGTTGGTTTCCAGCCACAGGATATCGCCGAGTTCCCCGCGTCCCTCCGCCACGCCGAGCGACAGGCGGTGGGCGAGCCAGGCGGCATTGGCGGGTTCCCCCTCGGGCGCGGCGAGCCAGCGGTAGCCGAGGTCTGCGAGGCGCGGATCGGGGACAGCGCCTGCGCGGGCGTCCACGCTCCAATGCACCGCCAGCGCATCCTCGCGCGTGATCGCGATCTTGCGGCGCAGCCGGTACATCGACAGGCGCTTGACCAGATCATCCGCCAACGCTGCCTCGCAATCGAGCAGCAGGCCTGCCGGGTCGGTCCACACCAGAAAATCGAACAGGTGCTTGCCCTGCGCCGAAAGCAGCGCAGCGTAGCAGGGCAGCGGCCCCTGTACGTCATTGGTGACGAGGCCCTGGAGGAAGGCGGCGACATCCTCGGCCTCTTCCAACGGCAAGAGGCGGATCAGCGCGCGGGCGGTCAAATGGGTTGCAGTCATGCGTGACAGATAGGCACCCGCAAAGCTAAGGGGAAGCCATGACTGACCGCCTCACGATCCGCCGCCCCGATGATTGGCACCTGCATTTCCGCGATGGCGCGATCATTCGCGAAGTGGTGCCTTACACCGCGCGCCAGTTTGCCCGCGCGATCGTGATGCCCAATCTGACCCCGCCGGTGACGACCACCGCGCTGGGTGCAGCCTACCGCGACCGCATCCTCGCCGCCGTGCCTGAAGGCGTCAGCTTCACTCCGCTGATGACCTGCTACCTCACCGACAGCACCGATGCCGACGATCTGGCGCGCGGGGCGGTAGAGGGCGTCTTCACCGCCGCCAAAATGTACCCCGCCAACGCGACGACCAATTCGGCCGCCGGGGTTTCGAACATTGAGAACCTCTACCCGGTGCTGGCGCGGATGGAGGCCGAGGACATAGTGCTGTGCATCCATGGCGAGGTGACGGATCACAATGTCGACGTGTTCGACCGCGAAAAAGAATTTATCGAGCGGCATTTGCGCGCCATTGTTGCCAGCTTTCCGAAGCTGCGGGTGGTGTTCGAACATATCACCACCAGCGATGCAGTGGACTTCGTGAACGAAGCCGGCCCGCAGGTTGCCGCGACCATCACCCCGCAGCATCTCCACATCAATCGCAACGCGATGCTGGTCGGCGGCATCCAGCCGCACAATTACTGCCTGCCGGTCGCCAAGCGCGAGACGCACCGGCTTGCGCTGCGAGCGGCGGCGACGGGCGGGTCGGGGAAGTTCTTCCTCGGCACCGACAGCGCCCCGCACCTGCGCAGTGCCAAGGAAAGCGCCTGTGGGTGCGCCGGCATCTTCGGCGCGCCCACGGCGCTAGAAAGCTATATCACGGTGTTCGACGAAGAAGGTGCGCTCGACCACTTCGAAGGCTTCGCCTCGCTCCACGGCCCGGCGTTCTACAAGCTGCCGGTGAATGAGGATGAGGTGACATTGGAGCGCACCGAATTCCCCGTCCCGCCAGTCTTGCACGTGACAGGCGAGGAGATCGTGCCGTGGCATGGCGGCCAGACGCTGGGGTGGAAGTTCCTGGGCTAAGCAAGCTTATATCCTTCCCTCGTCTTCCCCGCGCAGGCGGGGATCCATCCAAGGGTTGCGATCAAAAGCTAGCTTCGATGGGCCCCCGCCTGCGCGGGGGTGACGGAGAATGGTGACTTAAACCGCCGCCCGCCGCTTGGCCCACATATCCCAGACGAACACCCCGACCGCGACCCAGATCAGCACGAAGCTCGCCAGTTTTGCGGGGGCCAGCGGCTGGTGGAACACAAACAGGCCGAGGAAGAACACGATCGTGGGCGAGAGATACTGGATGAAGCCCAGCGTCGAATAATCCATCCGCCGCGCCGCAATCGCGAACAGCAGCAGTGGCACGGCGGTGACGACGCCTGAGAAGATGATGAGGCCGCTCATCCACCAATCCTGCCCGAAGGACGAGCCTTGCGGGCTCATCGCATACCATGCCGCAATCCCGACCGCGGGCAGCAGCAGGATCGCGCTCTCGATGGTGAGGCCGGGTAGTGAGCCCACGGCCACCTGTTTGCGAACAAGGCCATAGAGCGCAAAGCTGAAACCGAGTGTCAGGCTGATCCACAAGCTTGTCACTGCGCCTGCCGCCAGCAGCGCTACGGCAACGGCAGCGATGGCGACCGCCAGCCATTGGCGGCGCGACAGCTTTTCGCCCAGCACCAGCGTGCCCAGCAGCACGTTGACCAAGGGGTTGAGGTAATAGCCGATGCTCGTCGCGAACACCTCGCCCGCCATGATCGCCCAGATATAGACGAACCAATTGATCCCGATCAGCACCGCGCTCGCCAGCAAGGCCAGCAAACTGCGCGGGGATTTCAAAGCGGCGAGCAGTTCAGGAAACTGACGGCGGTAGGCGACGATCAGCAGGCACAGCGGCAGCGTCCACACGATCCGCCAGCCGACGAATTCGAACGGCGGCACGGTCTTCACCAGGATCAGGTAGAGCGGCAGGAAGCCCCAGATGAGGTAGGCTCCCAGCGCTGGCGCAAGGCCGGATACCACAGGGGCGGGCGAAGGGGTGGGGCTGGTCATGGCCGGGCGGCGATAGGGGCCGCAACGGCGCCGCGCAAGCGGCCCGGACCGCGCTGGCCGAATGAATGGCGGCTGTCAGGCGCGCGGGCGATTCGTTCAGATTGACCGCGTTATACATGAACAACAATTTGGAGACCCGCTAGCGCCGATCCCGGCTCTGGCGAGTGTTTCACCTTCTTGCGGCCGTTCCCACCTAATGGTCGCCAGCGCGCGGGCAACCTCGCCTTCGTGGAAAGCGCCTTCGGAGTCCTCGGACTCCGGGGGCGTTTTCATGTCCGGGTAAGGCGCAAATTAACCATCCCGTGGCACAGCGAGCCGATGCGCCGGATGCTTGTCCCCCTGATGTGCCTCATGGCCGCCGCCTGCTCGGACCCGGCCGAGGAGGTCGCCAATGATGCGGCGCTGATTGCAAGCGACCCGGTGATCGCGCGCGCGCTGCACGATCCGTTGATGAGCGATCCCGATCTCGCCAGCCGGAACGAGGCCAACGCCGCGATCGGCTTTGTCGATTCGGGCGCGCTTCCCGTCATCACCGCCAGCCCCGAAGCGACGAGCAAGGCGCGTGAGGCGCTGCGGCTTGACCTGCTCGAACGCGGATCGATCCCCGAATTGCCGCCGCCCGCGCGAGGTGCAGGCGGTAAGGAGATGGGGCCACTGACCAGCGCCGCCGATCTGCTCGCCGCAGTGGGCGCTCCGGCCGTGTGCGAGCGCCAGCTGGTCGAGGACTTCGCGCTCGCCGCCGACTTGCCGCAGGTCGCCGCCATCCCGCCAAGCGCTATGGTGATGCAGGCGGGCGGGGCCGATGGCGACAAATGCGGGCTGCGCATTATCCGCTATCACAGTGTCGCCCCGCGCGAGGATGTGCTGCAATATCACTATACCGAGGCGCTGCGCGGTGGCCTCAGAGTGCTGCGCTATGCCGAGCCGGAGGACATCATCGCCGCCGCAGATGCGGGCGGGGAGACCTTGTTGGTCCATATCCGCACCGCCGCCAATGGCCTCACCGGGGTGCTACTGATCTACCGCGCACCGTGAAAATCAGGCCGAAGAATCAGGAACGCAGGCCGACCATGATTGTGGCGCGCGGCTGGTCCATCTCGGTGCTAGCGACCGGATAGGCGCAGTAATCGGCGGCGTAATAGGCCGCCGGGCGGTGATTGCCTGACAGGCCGATCCCGCCGAACGGGGCCTTGGACGAAGCGCCGTTGGTGGGCGAATTCCAGTTGATGATCCCGGCGCGGATATTGGCCCAGAACCGCCCGTAATCCTCGGGACTGCCCCCGATTAGCGACGCCGACAGGCCAAAGCGGGTGTTGTTCGCCTCGGCAATCGCGGTGTCGAAATCGGGGACGCGGATCACTTGCAGCAGGGGGCCGAACAGCTCGATATCGGGCCGGTCGGGAATGTCGGTGACATCGATGATGCCGGGGCTGAGGAACGGCAGGTCAGGCACGCTGCGGCGCATATGCAGCAGCGCGCGGCCCCCGGCGGTGATCAGCGCGACGAAGCTTTCGGACAGGCGATCGGCGGTCTCGTTGTCGATCACCGGCCCCATGAAGGGTTGGGGTTCGCCCATCGGGTCGCCGACCATCAGCTTGCGCGCCATCGGGACCAGTTCGGCCATCAGATCGTCGTAGATGCTCTCTTTCACGATCAACCGGCGCGCAGCGGTGCAGCGCTGCCCGGCGCTGGTGAAAGCGCTCTGGAGGATGACCGCAGCGGCATCGGCCAGCTTGGGCGTGTCGATCACCACGATGGGATTGTTGCCGCCCATTTCCAGCGCGACGATCTTGCCCGGATTGCTGGCGAGCTTGCGGTTGATCGCGATCCCCGCCTGCGCTGATCCGGTGAACAGCACCCCATCGATCCCCGGATGGGCGACCAGCGCCTTGCCTTCCTCTGGCCCGCCGATGACGAGCTGGATCACGTCTTCAGGCACGCCTGCGCGGTGGAAGGCTGCCACCAATGCCTCGCCCACTGCGGGGGTCTTTTCCGAAGGCTTGAACAGCACCGCATTGCCCGCAATCAGCGCCGGGACGATGTGGCCATTGGGCAGGTGCGCGGGGAAGTTATAGGGGCCGAGCACCGCCATCACCCCGTGCGGCTTGTGGCGGACGGCGGCGCTGCCATTGATCCCGGAATCGAACTTCTTCTTGCCGGTGCGCTCGGCATAGGCCTGCACCGCGATATCGACCTTGTTCACCACCGCATCGACTTCACTGCGGGCTTCCCACAGCGGCTTACCCGCCTCGCGCGCGATCAGCGTGGCGAGCTCTTCGTTGTCACGCTTCACGATATTGGAGAAGGTGCGCATCACCGCGATCCGGTCGGTCAGCGCGCGCGCAGCCCAGGCGGCCCAGGCGCGGCGCGCGGTGCTGACCGCCGCATCGACATCGCTGATCGGCCCGCGCCACAATTCCTCACCGCTGGCCGGTTCGGTGGAGATTAGGATATTGTCGGTCGCGTCGCCGTTCATTGTGCCGCTATCCGCCTGATCGATTTGCCCCCGCAGTCACCTTGCGCCCTATCGCGGCTGGGGCGGAAAAGATAGGGGCGGTGCTGGCTATCCATGACCGGCAGGGATCGGCGCAGCGCCGTGGGCAGCGCCCATGCGGCGTAGCGCGGCGACCTTGGCGGTGAGTGGAGCCCAGTCGTCACCCTCGGCGATGGCGGCCCAGATCGACTCGACCTCGTCGATCAGCATGGATTGGGGGGCGGGATCGCTCCAATATGGATGCGTCTCTGCGACTGGCTCGTAACCCGCCAGTGCTTCGGCCACGGCACCCGTCGCAGGGCGGCGCCCGCCGCGATGGTCGAAGAAGAAGGCATCGGGCTGCGCCTTGCTGTCGCGCATCGCCGCTTCGCAGGCAGCGACCACTTGCGTGTCGGCCTCAAGCCCCTGCGGCACCACGCCCAGCCGCCAGCACCACCGCCGCGCCACCGCAGCCATGTACAGCGGCCCGAACCGTTCGAGCGCGGCGACCAGCGGCGCGGTCTCGGCATGGAGGCGGAGCGCGACCGCCAGCTGACCGCAATTCCAATGCAGCGCCTCGGGCTGGCGGCCGAAGGAATACAGGCCCGCGTGATCGAAATAGGCGGCGGTGAAGTCCGGCTCCCATTCGGGCAGCCAGCGCCACGGGCCGTAGTCGAAACTTTCGCCCGTCACGTTCATGTTATCGGTGTTGAGCACGCCGTGGACAAAGCCTGCGACCATGTAGCTGGCGGCGAGATCGGCCATGCGCTCGACGACATTGTGCATCAGCCGGATCGCAGGCTCGTCCCGGCCCGGCGCATCCTCGGGCGGAGGCGGGCCGGGGAAGTGGGTGAGGCAATAGTCGATCAGCGCCGCCATCTCGTCCGCCTGCTCCAGCGCCAGCAGCCGCTGGAAGGTGCCGATGCGGATGTGCGAATGCGACAGGCGCACCAGCACGGCGGAACGGGTTGGCGATGGCTCGTCCCCCCGCCACAGCCGCTCGCCCGTCTCGATCACGCTGAAGGTTCTTGAGGTATGGACGCCAAGCGCTTCGAGCATCTCGGTCGCCAAAATCTCGCGCACTGACCCTTTCAGCGTCAGCCGCCCGTCGCCCGCGCGGCTCCACGGAGTGGTGCCTGAACCCTTGGTGCCGAGGTCCATCAACCGGCCGGACGCATCGCGCAGCTGCGCAAACAGGAACCCGCGCCCGTCGCCGATCTCGGGATTGTAGACCCGGAACTGGTGCCCGTGATAGCGCAGCGCCAGCGGGCGGGGGAGGTTATCCGGCAAGGGCTGGAACCGCCCGAAATGCGCCGCCCAATCCGCGTCCGAAAGTTCCGCCAACCCGACGCTCGCCGCCGCCCGGTCATTGCGCCAGCGCAGCCGCGTCTCGGGGAAGTCAGCCGGGGCCACCGCGTCGCCCAGCCAATCTGCCAGAGCCAAGATTGCAGGATCGCCCTGATAGATTGCGGAGGGGTGATTTTCAGGCGGGTGTTGCACAGGCTCGCTCATCCCGCGATAGTGGGGACAAGCGTAGCGCAGCGCAAGGCGCGCGCCACTTGGACCAAAGGGAATATCGCCGGTCATGGCCGCCACATACGAAGATCGCTTCTGGACCAGCAGCGATGGATTGAACCTGCATTATCGCAACTATCCCGGCCCGGAGGGGAGCACCCTGTGCCCGGTGCTGTGTATGCACGGCCTCACCCGCAATGCCCGTGATTTTGCCGGGCTCGCCGAGGCGCTGTCAGCCACCCGCCGGGTGATCGTGACAGAGATGCGCGGGCGCGGGGAAAGCGATTACGCGCCGGATTCGGACACCTATTCCCCCGTCACCTATGTCGCGGATGTGGAAAAGCTGCTGGCCGAACAGGGCATCACCCGCTTCGTGGCGATCGGCACGTCGATGGGCGGGCTGATGACGATGCTGATGGCGCATGGCGCGCCCGGCCGGATGGCGGCGGTGGTGATGAATGACATTGGCCCGGTGGTGGATGCCGAGGGGCTGGCGCGCATTTCGGGCTATGTCGGGCAGGGCCGCAGCTATCCCACCTGGGTTCACGCGGCGCGCGGCCTTGCCGAAGCGCACGGCGCGGCCTTCCCTGATTACGACATCGACCAGTGGCTTGAAATGGCCAAGCGGACGATGGTGGTGACGCAGAACGGGCGGATCAGCTTCGACTACGACATGGCGATTGCTGAACCCTTCGCCAAACCGGGCAATGCGGCGCCAGCCAACCTGTGGCTCGCCTTTGAAGCCTTGCGCGATGTGCCGATGCTGCTGGTGCGCGGCGGTCTGTCCGATCTGCTCAGCGCCGACACGGTTGCTCAGATGGGCGTGCGCAATCCGGCGATGCGGACGATCACCGTCCCGCGCGTTGGCCATGCGCCGACGCTGGACGAACCCGAGGTGCGCGCCGCGATCCTCGACCTGCTGGACGGGGTGGAGTGAGCCAGACCTCCGGGGGTGTTCCCCGGATCCTGCACCTCCATTCGACCTTCAGTGCCGGCGGCAAAGAAGTGCGCTGCGCCCGGCTGATGAACGCGTGGGGGCACCGCCTTCACCACACCATCATCTCCGCCGAGCCGGTCGCGATGGCCGCCGCCGCGCTGATCCATCCGGGCGTGCCAGTGGATTATCCGCATGACTTTCCCTCGCTGAAAGGCAAGCCCACTCCTGCACGGCTGGCGCGTCTGGCGCGGGCGATGCGAGGGTTCGATCTCGTCTGCACCTATAACTGGGGCGCGATGGATGTGGTTATGGCGCACCGGGTGTTCGCGCGCGCCTTCGGTCTGCCGCCACTGGTGCATCACGAAGACGGCTTCAATGAGGACGAGGCCGAGCGGCTCAAACCCACGCGCAATCTCTATCGCCGCGCCGCGCTGGGCGGGGCGGAGGCCGTGATCGTGCCTTCGTCCGGGCTGGAAGCCACCGCGCGCGAGGTGTGGGGCCAGCCCGCACGGCGTGTCCACCGCATCGCCAATGGGATCGACACCGCCGCCTTCGCCGCCGTGCCCGATCCGGCGGCGCTCCCCATGCCCAAGCCCGAAGGCCAGCGCTGGGTCGGCACGCTGGCGGGCCTGCGCCCGGTCAAGCAGCTCCCCGCACTGGTCGAAGCCTGCGCCGCGCTCCCGCCTGAATGGCATCTGGTGATCTGCGGGGAAGGGCCGGAGCGCG
Source organism: uncultured Erythrobacter sp. (assembly GCF_958304185.1). Classification (NCBI taxonomy): domain Bacteria; kingdom Pseudomonadati; phylum Pseudomonadota; class Alphaproteobacteria; order Sphingomonadales; family Erythrobacteraceae; genus Erythrobacter; species uncultured Erythrobacter sp. Next base: position 812,043 of record NZ_OY284433.1, on the reverse strand, counting down.
CCGCGATCCTCGCCGCGGCCAAGCGTTACGGCATGGCTGACCGCTTGCACCTGCCCGGCGCGGTCGATCCGGCGCGGGTGGTCGGCCTGTTCGATATCTTCGCGCTGTCTTCCGCGTCCGAGCAATTCCCCCTCTCGGTGGTCGAAGCGATGGCGGCGAGGCTGCCCGTGGCTGCGCCCGATGTCGGCGATATTGCCGCGATCCTTGCTGAGCCGAACCGCGCCTTCATCACGCCGCCGAAGGACACGCCCGCGCTCTCCGCAGCATTGGCGCGGCTCGCGGCAGACCCAGCCCTGCGCGCAAGCCTTGGCGCCGCCAACCAGACCCGCGCGCAGGCCGAGTTTGGCCTTGCCGCCATGCTCGCGCGCTACACCGCCGTCTATGTCGGCGCGATGGGCCGCGATTTCTGAAGCGGCCCGCGCTTCATCCCCCGTTCAATTCGCGTGAGCCATTCCCCGCGTCGCCCTGCTGCTACCCCAAGGCCTACCCCCAAGGCCTACCCCCAAGGCCTACCATTGCGTGCAGGGCCTCACCTGCCTAAAGAGCGCGCTTCCGGCCGCCACGCGCGGCGCATGACACAGATCAGGATTACGAGGCCCTTATGGCGCGCACGCCTACCACGACCCCGGCCCCCGCTACCCCCTCGCATGAGGATGAAGTCTTGATCCGCGAGATCGACGAAGCTGTGCGCGAAGACGCGCTCTACAGCTTCATGCGCGATCACGGGATCAAGGTGCTGGGCGTGATCCTGCTCGGGCTGGCCGGTCTGGGCGGCTATCTGATCTGGGATTATTACTCGGAAAAGGCGCTGGAGGAGCAGTCCGAAACGCTGATCTCCGCGCTCGATTACATGGACAAGCGCGATTTCAAGACCGCGTCTGAAAAGGTCGCTCCGCTGCTGGCCGATGGCTCTGCGCCCGGTGCGCGCGCGGCCGCGCGGTTCCTGCAAGCGGCGGCGGCGCTGGAAGAAGGCAATAACGACAAGGCGACCGGCCTGTTCAAGGAAATCGCTGCCGACGCCGAAGCGCCCCCGGCATTGCGCGATCTGGCCCGCGTGCGCGACGTCAGCCTCAATTTTGACCGGATGAAGCCAGCCGATGTGATCGCCCAGCTGTCGCCGCTCGCCAAGCCGGGCAGTGCCTATTTCGGTTCGGCCGCGGAATTGGTGGCGATGGCCCATCTTGAAGCGGGCAACCGCGCCGAGGCGGGCAAGCTGTTCGCCGCGATCGCCAAGGATGAAGACCTGCCCGAAACGCTGCGCAGCCGCGCGCGCCAGATGGCGGGCCTGATGGGCGTGGATGCGGTGGTCGATGTGAAGAAGCTGCTCAAGGACGAAGGGGTCACGGACGACGCCCTTGAGCCCGCAGAGGCTAACACCGGGAACGCTGCTGCGGCCGAATAAAGCTCGAAGTTTAGGACGGACGGGAATGACGGATATGAAATTTGCACGCGCTGCCCTGCTGGCTGGCCTTGCCGCCGCAAGCCTGACCGGCTGCAAGGGCGGGCTGTTCGGCGGCGGGGATGAAAAGACCACGCCGACGATTGGCAACCGTACGCCGATCCTTTCGCGGATCGAAAGCGGGGCCGAGGTCGATCCGGCGCTGGCCGGGATTTCTGTCGTCCTGCCGCCGCAGCGCACCAACCCCGAATGGGGTCAGACCGGCGGCGCGGCGAGCAAGTCCTATGGCCACCTCGCTCTGTCGGAAAACCCCACCAAGGTGTGGACCGCCAGCGTCGCAGGCTCGACCAATCGGATGCGCCTTGCCTCGGCCCCGGTGGTGGGCAGCGGCAAGCTGTTCGCCGAAGGCACGGACGGCGTGATTGTCGCCTTCGACAAGGCCACCGGCGCCAAGCTGTGGACCCGCGGCGAAGATGACATGACCAAGGATCAGGCACCGTCCGCCTTCGGCGGCGGGGTGAGCTACGAAGCAGGCAAGCTCTATGCCACCAACGGCGTGGGCGATGTGAAGGCTGTCAACGCCGAGACCGGCGAAGTGATCTGGAAGGTCAAGCCCGCAGGCCCGATGCGCGGATCGCCGACGATTGCTTTCGGCCAGCTGTTCGTGATGACGCAGGACAACCAGATCATCTCGCTCAACATCAACGATGGCTCGCTGATGTGGGACGAATCGGGTTCGAACACCCAGTCGGGCGTGTTCGGCGTGGCGGCACCCGCGGCCGGGCAGGGCACGATCGTCGCTGGCTATTCGAGCGGCGAGCTGTCGGCCTATCGCTACGAGAACGGGCGCACCCTGTGGTCGGACGCCTTGGCGCGCACCAATATCTCGACCACGGTCGGCTCGATCACCGATATCGACGCCGATCCGATCATCGATTCCGGCCGGGTCTATGCGCTCGGGCAAGGCGGTCGCATGGCCGCCTATGAACTGGTCACCGGCCAGCGCATCTGGGAATTGAACCTTGCGGGCATTTCCACCCCGGCGATTGCGGGTGAGTGGATCTTCACGCTCACCGATGACGCGCGCCTGCTCGCCATCGCTCGGTCTTCGGGCCGGGTGCGCTGGATCACGCAGTTGCAGCGCTACAAGGACGAAGAGGACAAGAAGGGCCCGATCTTCTGGACCGGCCCGGTGCTGGCAGGCGGCCACCTGTGGGTCGCCAGCTCGCGCGGCGAGATGTGGAAGATCAGCGCGGGCGAAGGCTCGGCCTCGCTGTTTGCCGATATCGGCCAACCGGTCAGCCTGCCGCCGCTGGTTGCTGACGGGATGCTCTACCTGATGGATGATGCTGGCACGATCCACGCCTGGAAGTAGGTTCCAACAGGGGTTTGTCGGCTGATGGGCGTTTGCCCCCGGTTGAACCCTGTTTGACCCGCCTTTGGTCGCGGCCTATGCCTTTTTGACCCGGTTTCGGGCGCGTTTTGCCGAGCTGTTAACCAATAGGCTGTAGGGCAGAGCGGCTATGACCGCGCCGTTCTCGCCCGTTCCAACATCGCGCACCGCGCCGCCGGTGCGCCGCCCCGAAAGCGACGTTTCGTCCGGCGTGGGGTTTGCCGGGTTGGCGGGGCTGTTTGTATGGATCGCCTTCTGCCGATCCTACCCCGAGATCGCGGGCGTGCTGGGGCTGGGCGGCGGCTTGGCAGGGGAGCGGGGTGTGCTCTCCGGCCCTTACGCCGCGCTCGCCGCGATGCTGTTCACGGCCGCGCCGATGGCCCTGTGGTCGGTGTTGATCGACAAGGTCCACCTGCGCCCCTCAACCGGGATCGACTGGAAACTCGCCCGCCCGGTCGCCGAAGTGCTGCCGGTATCGGTGGTGAAATTGTGCGGACTGTGGGCGACCTGGGCGCTGCTCGCGGCGTTCTATGCTTTGGCGCGGTGGTACTGGTCGGGCAATTATCTGTTCGCGATGGAGGTGCTGACCATCGCCATCCTGCCGCTCGTAATCCTCTCCGTTCCCTACGTCATCTGGATCGACCGCTATCTGGTCGAGCCACGCGATGCGACCTTCCAGTTCGGTGCCTTCGTGCTCGGCGGCGGGGTCATCGGACGCGAGCAATGGGACGGCGGCACCATCGCCAAGCACTGGCGGGCGTGGGCGATCAAGGGCTTTTTCGGCGCCTTCATGATCTCGATCCTGCCGCCCGGCTTTGCTCAGATCGTCGAGAGCAGTCCGGCGCAACTTATTGCCAATCCTGTCGAATTCGTGATGCTGCTGGTCACGCTGTTGTTCGTGATCGACGCCCAGATCGGCACGGTCGGCTACCTGCTGACCCTGCGCCCGCTCGATTCCCACATCCGTTCCGGCAACCCGTTCCTCGCAGGCTGGCTGGCGGCGCTGCTGTGCTATCCGCCGTTCGTGTGGGGGATCATCGGGCCGAACGACCAAATCCTGAGCTATGAATTCGGCACCCCCGGCTGGGCGCACTGGTTTGCCGGGAATGACGCGCTGCTGTGGGCGTGGGGCGGCGTCCTGCTGATGCTGACAGGCATTTACGCCTGGGCGACGGTGGTGTTCGGCATCCGCTTTTCGAACCTCACCTATCGCGGCGTGCTGACCCACGGGCCGTATCGCTTCACCCGCCACCCGGCCTATCTGTCGAAGAACCTGTTCTGGTGGGCGTCAGTCCTGCCGTTCCTGGTGACCAACGGGTCGCTGGCGGATGCCATCCGCAATTCGGTGTTCCTGCTGGTCGTCAACGGCATCTACTATTGGCGTGCCCGGACCGAAGAGGCGCACCTTCTCGCCGAAGATCCCAAGTATCGCGATTATCACGCATGGATGGAGCAGCACGGCCTGATCACCGCGCCGCTCGCGCGTCTGAAGCGGACGCTTACCGGTAGCTCCGTGCCCCGCCGCGAAGAGACGCATCCCTTCCCGGCGGAGTAGGATCACATCACCGGTGCGCCTTCATCGGTGTTGAACTTGAGCGCTTCGACCACCTGAAAATCGAGCCCACTGATCGCGGCGCCGAAGGCCGCCATATGCGGCGTCGCGAAATGCGCGGCGAGGGCGGCATCGTCCACCCACTTCTCGACGATGTGCAGCACCGAAGGATCGAGCACGTCCTGCGTGAACGCATAGGCGATGCACCCGGCCTCCGCATTGGAAGCCGCGACCATATCGGCAATCGCCGCGCGCGCCGGTTCCATTGCGCCTTCGCCTACCTTGGCCTTGGCCAGCACGATCAGCATAGTGTCACTCTCCCTCAGAACGACTGTTCATAGACGCGGGAGATGTCCCCGTTCCACTCGCCATTATAGGCATCGAGCAGGCGCTGGGCCGGGACCTTGCCACTTGCGACGATTTCGTCGAGCGTTTCGAGGTAGCCGGTCTCGTTGTCGCCGCTGGCATTGAGGCGCGCGCGGGCCTTCAGCCCTGAATGCGCGATCTTGAGCACCTCGCGCCCCAGATCCTGCAAGGTGCCGCCATCCGGCGAGCGAGTGGCAAGCGCAAGGCGCGGCACTTCATTGCGGAGCCGTTCGCGCTCCTCCATCGTCCAGCCCTTGACCAGATCCCACGCTGCATCGAGCGCGCCTTGATCATACAGCAGCCCGACCCAGAAAGCGGGCAGGGCGCAAATGCGGCTCCACGGCCCCCCATCCGCGCCGCGCATTTCGAGGAAGCTCTTCAGCCGCACTTCGGGGAAGGCGGTCGAGAGGTGGTCCCACCAGTCGCTCTGCGTCGGGCGCTCGCCGGGGAGCACGGACAGCTTGCCATCGAGGAAATCGCGGAAGGACAGGCCCGCTGCGTCGATGTATTTTCCGTCGCGGAAGACGAAATACATCGGCACATCAAGCATATACCGCGCCCAGCGTTCATAGCCGAAACCGTCCTCGAACACGAAGGGCAGCATCCCGGTGCGCGCCGGATCGGTGTCCGACCAGATGTGCGAGCGGTAGGACAGGAACCCGTTGGGCTTGCCTTCGGTAAAGGGCGAATTGGCGAACAGCGCGGTCGCCAGCGGTTGCAGGGCCAGGCCAACGCGGAACTTCTTCACCATGTCGGCTTCGGACTGGTAATCGAGGTTTACCTGGATGGTGCAGGTGCGCAGCATCATGTCGAGTCCCATCGTGCCGACGCGTGGCATATGGCGCAGCATGATGTCGTAGCGGCCCTTGGGCATGATCGGCAGCTCAGCGCGGGTCTTGTCCGGCCACATCCCGAGGCCGAGGTAGCCGACGCCGCATTTCTCGCCGACTTCCTTGACCTGCACCAAGTGCCGTCCGGTTTCCGCGCAGGTCTGGTGCAGGTTTTCGAGCGGCGCGCCCGATAGCTCCAGCTGTCCTGCCGGTTCAAGGCTGACCGCGCCGTCCTCGCCTTTCAGGGCAATGACGTTTCTTGTTCCATCTGGGCCGACCTCTTCAACAGGTTCCCAGCCGAACTTCTCAAGCCCGCCCAACAGATCGCGGATGCCGCAAGGCTCGTCATAGGACGGCGCGCGCTTGTCCGAATGCTTGTAGACCAGCTTTTCGTGTTCGGTGCCGATGCGCCAGCGCTCGGGCGGTTTTTCGCCCTTCAGCATCGGCGTGACGAGTTGGTCGAGGCTTTCGATCACCGGATCGTCGGCAGTGGAAGCTTCGCGTGTGCTCATGGAATGAGGCCCTCTCTGGCCGGTTGCTTTAGAAAACTGGTTTGCCGGTGGGAAGGCAAATTCGCGTTTGGCGGGGTGAAGCCGAATTGTCTTGCCGTAAAGTGATGAGCGCGCGGGCCGCTACCAATCCCCGGCAGTGGCCATCCATGCTGCGAGCGCCGCGATGGCGGCGGTCTCGCCCCGCAGAATGCGCGGGCCGAGGGTGATGGGGCGGGCGGCCGGGTGCGCGCGGATCGCGGCGCGCTCGGCCTCGTCGAAGCCGCCTTCTGGGCCGGTGAGGATGGCGGCCTTGGCATATTGTGAGCCCCCGCGCAGGCGGGGGCCTTCTTCCGGTTCGCGCTCACCTGCCTGAGGTCCCCGCCCACGCGGGGACTCGCCAAGAGAGGCGAAAGCCTGCACGGCGGGCTCGCCCCCATTCTCGTCGGCGAAGAACAGCGCGCGGTCATTCGGCCAGCTGGCGATCAGCGCGTCGAGCTTCACCGGATCAGCCAGTTCAGGCAGCGCGGTCCGGGCGCATTGTTCGGCGGCTTCGGTGGTGATCGTGCGGGCGCGTTCGAGGTTGAGTTTGTCCGCCACGCAGCGCCGGGTCACGAGCGGCTGGATACGCGCGGCGCCGAGCTCGGTCGCCTTTTCGAGGATGAGGTCGAAGCGGTCCTTCTTCAGCAGGGCGGGGCAGAGCCACAAATCCGGCACCGCCTCACGCTCGCGCAGCTTCTCCACGACGTCGAGCAGCACATCGCGCTTGCCCGCATCCATCACGCGTGCGGCCCATTCCCCGGTCATGTCGTCGCACAAGATCACGGCATCGCCGGGCGCTACTCGCATGACGCGGGCGAGGTAATGCGCCGGGTTGCCTTCAATCCGCACAGCTGTGCCTGCCGCCAGAGGTCCGGCAACAAACAGGCGCGGGGCGCTTTTCGGAGGCCAGGCGGGGGTGGCAGGCATGGCTTTGCACTAGGCGCACGGAGCGCTAGGGAGCAAGCCATGTCCGCGCGAACCGCACAATTCGGGATTGCCGCCGTTTTCCTCCTGCTCGGTGGCTGGGCGTTGTTTGCGCCCTCCAGCGTAATCGCGCTCGGCGTGACCGAGCCCTATCGCGACAACACCTTCCTCACCCGCTTTGCCGTAGCCTGTTTCGGCGCGCAGGCGGTGCTGTTCGGGCTGATGGCGCTGGCGGTGCGATGGAGCGCGCGGGGCTTTGCGGTTTTCGCTGTGCTGCTGCTGCCGTTCTTCGGCTTCAACTACTGGTTCCATTACGAAGTGCCGGTGCTGACCAGCATCGGGATGCTCGACTTTGCGGGGAACGTGATGATGCTGGTGCTGGCGATCATCGGATGGCGCGCTGCCAATGCCGAGGCATCGGCATGACCGATCAGGTCGTCCCCGACAGCGAACATCGCGGCCTCGTCGCCCGCCTGCCGCAACTGCCGCGCGATCTGGCGTTGCTGGCGCGGTTTGATCGCCCGATTGGCTGGTGGCTGCTGTTCTGGCCCTGCGTGTTTGGCGTATGGCTTGCGGGAGCGGGGCCGCAACCGGTGCTGCTTGGCTGGCTGCTGCTGGGGAGCATCGCCATGCGCGGGGCGGGGTGCGTCTATAACGACATCGTCGATGCCGATCTCGACGCGCAAGTCGCGCGGACGGCGCTGCGGCCGGTGGCGAGCGGGCGGGTTTCGAAGCGGCTCGCGTGGGGCTGGCTGCTGGCGCTGTGCCTCGTCGGCCTGACCGTGCTGCTGCAACTGCGCTGGCAGGCGCAGTTGGTCGCGCTCGGCAGCCTTGCCCTCGTGGCGGCCTATCCCTTTATGAAGCGCATCACCTGGTGGCCGCAGGCGTGGCTGGGGATGGTGTTCAACTGGGGCCTGCTGGTCGGCTGGACCGAGCTCAGGTTCGACAATTGGCCAGCGCTGGCAGCGGTCTATGCCGGGTGCATCGCCTGGGTGATTGGGTACGACACGATCTATGCCCTCCAAGACCGCGAGGATGACGCGATGGTCGGCATCCGCTCATCCGCGCTGGCGATGGGCGCTCGGGTGACGGGCGGTGTGGCGGCATTCTATGCGGGCGCTGTGGGTCTGTGGGGGCTGGGCTTCTGGCTCTATCGCCCCGATCCGCTGGTGCTGCTGGCGCTGGTGCCGGTGGCGGCGCATCTCGCTTGGCAGGTGGCTACGCTTAACACGGATGATCCCGAGAACCCGCTCGCCCGGTTCCGGTCGAACCGCTGGGCCGGGGCGCTGATGGCGGCGGCGTGCTTTGTGGTCGGCAACGCGGGAGCCTGATCGCGCGATGTGCAATCTCTACCGCATGACCAAGCCTGTAACCGAAGTCGCCGCGTGGTTCGATGCGGTGCCGGCGGCCGAGGGCGCGAACTTCGCCGAGGAGGTCTATCCCGGCTATCCGGGCCTCGTCGTGGCGGACGGAGCGGTCAGGCCCATGACCTGGGGCTTCCCGCTGGTGCTCAAGGGCGCCAAGGGTCAGCCGTTGAAGCCAAAGCCGGTCAACAATGCCCGCACAGATAAGCTCGGCACCTTCTTCTGGCGGCACGCTTTCGAGGAACGCCGCTGCCTCATCCCGCTCACCGCATGGGCCGAGGCGGAAGGCGCCAAGGGGCGGATGACGCGCACGTGGCTGTCGGTCCCGGACGCGCCGCTCCTCGCCGCCGCCGGGGTGTGGCGGCAGAGCGAGGAGTGGGGCGCGTGCTATGCGATGGTGATGACGGACAGCGAAGGCTCGGACGCCGCCGCCGTCCACACCCGAATGCCGGTGCTGCTTGCTCCGGACGATCAGGCAAAGTGGACGGGCGGCACCCCGGACGAGGCGCTGGCGCTGTGCCGGGCATGGCAGGGGCCGCTGGCGATCGACCGGACGCCTGATCCGTGGGTCAGGGGTGCGGCCCATCAGCCCACTCCCAGTCAACCCGGCTTGCTCTAGGCATAGCTCACCATCTCGAATTCAATCCCGTCCCAATCGAAGAAATAGAACCTGCGGCCGGGTTCGTAATCGGCATGGTTGAAGGGCTCGAGCCCGGCGGCTTTGACCACCGCTTCGGCCGCGTCGAGGTCATCGACTACCAGCCCGACATGGTTGAGCGGCATCCCCTTGCTAAAGCGCTTCAGCGGAGCGCCCTTGGTGTAAACCGCGATGTAATCAGCTTCGCCGCCGACATGGATCGTCTCCCCGCCCAGCTGCGACGGGCCGCGCCAGCGGTCGTGCCAACCCATCAGATCGCGCAGCAGGGCGGCGCTGCGTTCAATGTCGCTGACGGTGATGTTGATGTGTTCGAGATAGCCGTTGGGCATGATGCGTCCTTTCGTTCAAGTCGATGAAACACCCGCCGGGATGCGGGCGAATCAATCACCTTGCCCAGTCTGCAATCTCAACCTAACTTGAGGTCAAGCTCTATCGGAACGCCTCACAATGACTGCCCGTCTCAAACCATCCGACCTCCTCTCCATCGGCGAGATCGCGCGCCGAACGGGCCTCAGCGTCTCGGCGATCCGCTTCTACGAGGACAAGCGCCTGATCGAGCCGGTGCGGTCAGGTGGCAATCAGCGGCGCTTCCTGCGGTCGGACATCCGCCGCCTCAGTTTCATCCTCATCGCCCAGCGGCTCGGCCTGTCGCTGACCGAGATCGAGGCGGAGTTGGCCAAGCTGCCCCAAGGCCGCACCCCGACCACACATGATTGGGAGGCCATCAGCGCCGCGATCCGCGCGCGGCTGGATGAACGCATCGCGGAACTCACCCGCACGCGTGACCGGCTGGATGGGTGCATTGGTTGCGGCTGCCTCAGCCTCACGCATTGCGCGATCTGGAACCCCGATGATCAGCTGGCGGAACAAGGCCCTGGCCCGCGCAAATTGATCGGCTGACTGCGCAGTCACACCACCAACGATCAACGCGGCCCGACGAACGGCAACCTCGTCGATCAATTGCACGCAAGGCTCCACCAACGCGGCTGTCATGGCTGCGACTTGGTGCTATTAAAGAAAGGGGCTAAAAATCAGGGGACTACAATGCTTGAACTCAACAGCGTCAGCCACGTCTATCCCAATGGTACGCGCGCACTTGATGATGTGACGCTGACGATCCCCAAGGGGATGTTCGGGCTGCTCGGCCCCAATGGTGCGGGCAAATCGACCCTGATGCGCACCATCGCGACGCTACAGGCGCCGACCCAAGGCAGCATCCGCTTCGGCGACATCGACGTGCTGGCCGAGCCTGACCGGCTGCGCCGCACGCTCGGCTATCTTCCGCAGGATTTCGGCGTCTATCCGCGCGTGTCGGCGTATCAGATGCTCGATCACATGGCGGTGCTGAAGGGCGTGAACAACACCTCCGAACGCAAAGCGATGGTCGAACACCTGCTCAATCAGACCAACCTGTGGAACGTGCGCGGCAAGGCGATTGCCGGCTTTTCGGGCGGGATGCGCCAGCGGTTCGGCATTGCCCAGGCGCTGATTGGCGAGCCGGAGCTGATCATCGTCGATGAACCCACGGCGGGCCTCGATCCGGAAGAACGCAACCGTTTCCTCAACCTGCTCGCCGGGATCGGGGAGAATGTGGTGGTGATCCTGTCGACCCATATCGTCGATGACGTGGCCGATCTGTGCCCGCGCATGGCGGTGCTGGCAGGCGGCAAGCTGCGGCTGGAAGGCGCGCCGCATGATCTGATCGCCTCCACGCAGGGGAGGGTGTGGCAGCGCACCGTGCCGCATACGCAATTGGCCGAGATGCAGGCTGCCTACGAAGTCATTTCGCACCGCTTCTTTGCGGGCGACATCGTGGTGCACGTGCTCAGCGATAGTCAGCCGGAAGGGTTCACGCCGGTGTCTGGCGGGCTTGAGGATGTGTACTTCGCGACGCTCGCCGAAACCCGCCGCGCTCCTGCCGCTCAAGCCGCATAAGGAGCGCTGGAAATGCTCACCGCCAGCATCGCTGCATTCGAAATCCGCTACCAGCTGAAGAACCCCGTGTTCTGGGTCTCGGTCGCGATCTTCTTCCTGCTCGGCTTCGGCCTCAGCGCCAGCGACAATGTCAGCTTCGGCACGCCCGGTTCGGTGCACGAAAACTCGCCCTATGCGGTGACTTTCGCGCTGGCCTTGATGGGCACGTTCTACCTGTTCGTCATCACCTCCTTCGTCGCCAACGCCGTGGTGCGTGATGATGCGACGGGGTTCGGCCCGATGATCCGGGCGACGCCGGTCGGGCGAACAAACTTCCTTGCCGGTCGCTTCCTGGGCGGGCTGGTGATTGCGATCCTCGGTTACATGGCTGTGCCGCTCGGCATTGCGCTGGGCGCGGCGATGCCGTGGGTGGACCCTGAGACTGTCGGGCCGGGCGGCTTTGCGACCTATGCCTGGCCCTTCCTCGTCATCGCCATTCCCAACCTCATCCTGTCATCAGCGCTGTTGTTCAGCCTTGCGACCATCACGCGGTCGATGCTGGCGAGCTATATCGGCGTGCTGGTGCTGGTGATGGGTTATCTGACCGTCAGCATCATCCTGTCGGCCGATCCCAGCTATCAGGACGCGATTGCCCGTTACGAACCACTCGCCACGGGCGCGATTGGCGAGGTTGCGCGCTACTGGACGGCGGCGGAGATGAACGCCCGCGCGATCCCGCTCGAAGGCAATCTGCTGTTCAACCGCGTCTTTGTGCTGGGGCTGTCGGCGTTGTTCCTCGGCCTTGCCTGGGCGCGCTTCAGCATGACCGAACGCGCCCCGTCGCGCTGGCGGCAACGGCGGCTGGCGAAGCAGGCTGCGCACAGTGCCAAAGCGCAAAGCGCGGCGCCGCGCGTGCTCACTGAGCCGGTGCAGCGTACGTTCGGCACAGGTCACGCGCTCGCGAGCTTCTGGGTGCGCCTCAAGACCGAAGTGCTGATGGTGGTCAAAAGCCCCGGCCTGATCGTGCTGCTGCTGATCGCGCTCGCCTTCGCCACGCTCAATCTGGTGTTCTCGCAGACGATCTTCGGCACGGCGTCCTACCCGCTGACCGCCAATGTCATCAGCACGGTGATCGGCAGCATGAGCCTGTTCACGCTGATCATCGCCGTCTTCTATGGCGGCGAGCTGGTCTGGCGCGAGCGCGACGTGAAGATTGGCGAGATCATCGACGTCACCCCGGTTCCGGCTTGGGCGATGTTCATTCCCAAGATCCTCGCGATCTTCGCCGTGCTGTTGGCGATGGCGCTGGCCGGGATGGCAGCGGGCGTCCTCTACCAGCTCGCCAAGGGCGCGCCGAGCATTGATCTGGGGCTCTACCTGTCGGCCTTCGTCCTACCGCAGAGCATTGATCTGTTGCTGATCGCGGTGCTGGCGGTGTTCTTCCAGGTGCTTAGCCCCAACAAATATGTCGGCTGGGGCCTCATTCTGGTGTGGTTCGTCAGCCGCATTTTCCTGTCCAACCTTGGCTACACCAATATGCTCTACCTGTTCGGCGGCGGGCCGGGTGAGCCTTTGAGCGACATGAATGGCACCGGCGGCTTCTGGGTCGGGGGGCTGATTTCGCGCGCCTATTGGGGCTGCTTTGGCGTGCTGCTGCTGGTGTTCGCGCACTGGGCGTGGCCGCGCGGCACGGTGGTTGCGGTGATGCCACGCCTCAAAGGCATCGGGCAGCGCATCAGCCTTGCTTCAGGCGGGATCGCGGTCGCGGCGGTCGCTGGCATGATCGGCACCGGCCTAGTGATCCATCACAACATCAAGGAGCTCAATTCCTACGAGACCTCCGACGAAGCCGAAGCGCGGATGGCCGAGTACGAGCGCAAGTATCTCAAGTTCGCCGATCTCCCGCGTCCGGTGGTGACCGATGTGGCGTTCGACGTTGCGATCGACCCGGCCGAGCGGCGGCTGGATGTGACCGGCCATTATGACCTGCGCAACGACAGCGGCGTGCCGATCACCGAGGTGCATATCCGTCAGGGCGACAATGCGGTCGAATACAGCCGCCTCGACATCGCAGGTGCCAAGCTGGCGAGCCATGACAAGCGCCACTCCCACCGCGTTTATCGCTTCGACACGCCGCTGGCGCCGGGCGCGACCACGCGGCTCGATTTCAAATCACTGGTGTGGCGGCGCGGCTTTGCCAATAGCGGGGCCGCGACCGATATCGTCGACAATGGCACCTTCGTGGACAATTCGGTGTTCGCGCCGATCATCGGCATGGACCAGCGCGGCCTGCTGCAAGATCGCACCGCACGCCGCCGTCAGGGCCTGCCGGACGAGCTGCGCATGGCCAAGCTGGAGGACGTTAAGGCGCAGGGCGAAAACTACGTCCGCTCGGACTGGGTCAATTCGCGCATCACCATCAGCACGGCGGCCGATCAGGTGCCGATCGCGCCGGGCAACAAGATTTCGGACGAAGTGAAGGGCGGCCGCCGCATTGCGGTGTTCCAGAGCCCGGCGCCGATCCTGAACTTCTTCTCGGTGCAATCGGCGCGCTATGCCGTGGCCGAGCAGCAGGCGGGGCCGGTGCTTCTGAGCGTCTATCACGATCCGAAGCACGCCTGGAACGTGCCTGCGATGCTCACGGCGATGCAGACCTCGCTCGGCTATTTCGAGCGCAATTTCGGGCCCTACCAGTTCGGTTATGCGCGGATCATCGAGTTTCCGGGCTATGCCGATTTCGCGCAGGCCTTTGCCGGGACCATGCCCTATTCCGAAGGCATCGGCTTTGCCGCCGACGTGCGCGATCCTGAAACGATCGACTATGTCACTTACGTCACCGCGCATGAATTCGCCCACCAGTATTGGGCGCACCAACTTGTGGGCGCAGATATGCAGGGATCGACCCTGCTATCGGAAACGCTGGCGCAATATTCTGCGCTGATGGTGATGAAGCAGCTCTACGGCGAGGACAAGATTCGCCGCTTCCTGCAGTTTGAGCTCGACCGCTATCTCGAAGGGCGCAAGGGCGATGTGCTGGACGAACAGCCGCTGATGCGGGTCGAGAACCAGCAGCACATCCATTACCGCAAGGGCAGCATCGCGATGTATCTGCTCCAGCACCGGCTTGGTGAGGATGCGGTGAACCGCGCGCTGGCGCGGCTGGTGGCGCGCTACAAGTTCAAGCCTGCCCCCTATGCCCGCAGCCTCGATCTGATCGCCGAGCTGCGCAAGGAAGCCAAGACGCCCGAGGATCAGGCGCTGATCACCGATCTGTTCGAAAAGATCACGATCTATGATCTGAAGGCGAAGGAAGCGGTCACCACGCAGCTCCCCGATCGCACCTACCGCACCCGCATCACCATCGAAGCGGGCAAGTTCACCGCCGATGGCAAGGGCAATGAACGCCCGGCGCAGCTGGCGGAGAGCATCGAAGTTGGCGTCTTCACCGACCGGCCGGGCTCAGGCGCCTTTGCCAAGGCCAACGTGCTATCGATGAAGCGCTATCCGGTCCGCAGCGGCAAGCAGGTGATCGAGGTGGTGACCAAGGGCAAGCCGACCTTCGCCGGGATTGATCCGTACAACTTCTACATCGACCGGGATTCCGACGATAATCTGGTGCCGGTAACGTAAGACTTCTCCCCCTCCCCTTGCGGGAGGGGGTCGGGGGGAGGGGGCTTACCAGGCCGGGGCCATGTGGCGAGGCCGGGGGCCTCGACCCCTCCCCCAACCCCTCCCGCAAGGGGAGGGGAGCTCAAGAGGTCTAGCCCTCCGGCCCCAGTTCCGCGTCGAGATCGCGCGGCCGCGCGAAATGGACCAGTTCGGCGCAATAGCGCTTCAAGTCGGCCCAGTGTTCGATATCGCATTCGAGCACGGCATAAGCAGCGGTCGGGAATTTCACGACCGCTTCCTTGAACAGCGCGTTCTCCTTGCCCGGTGCGACCAGTTCCAGCAGCACGTCCTGCAAGCCTGGATTGTGACCGGAAATGAGGATCGCCTTCGCCTCGTCATCGCCGCTGCCGGCATGGGCCTCAATCGTCTCGACGATGGTGTCGAAGCTGGCGAGGTAGAGCCGCTGGTCATAGATCACCGGCATATCGGGCAGCGCGCCTTCCAGCGTCAGCTTCACCCGCACAGCAGGGCTCGCGATCAGCCGGTCCCACTTCACCCCGTGGTCGCGGATATGCTTGCCGATCAGTTCCGCGCCTTTGCGACCGCGTGCGTTCAGCCCGCGGTCGAAATCGCGCTGGGCGGTGTCGTCCCAGTCGGACTTGGCGTGGCGCAGAAGGCCGAGGATCTTCATGGCAGCAGGGCACCTTGCGCAAGGGACGTAGGATTGCCCACAACACCAGCGGCGAGGCGTTGTAAAGCCTGATCGAGCGTCACCCGCAGCACCGGGGTGCCGGGGGGGAAAGCTGACAACAACCGCGAAGGGAAGGCGGGCGAGAGCACAATGAAGTGCCCCGCATCATCCTTGCTGCGGATCAATCGCCCGAAGGCCTGCGCGAGTTTGGCGCGGATGATGCGGTCGTCATAGGCCGAGCCGCCGCCCGCCAGCCTGCGCGCCTTATGGAGGATATCGGGGCGTGGCCACGGCACTTGTTCCAGCACCACGCAGCGGAGCGAGTGGCCGGGAACGTCCACCCCGTCCCGCAAAGCGTCGGTGCCGATCAGGCTAGCGCGCGGGTCATCGCGGAAGATATCGACCAGCGTGCCGGTGTCGATCGGATCGACGTGCTGAGCGTAAACGGGAAGGCCTGCGCGCGCCAAGCGGTCGGCGATGCGGCCATGCACCGCCCGCAGCCGCCGGATGGCGGTGAACAGGCCCAGCACGCCGCCGCCTGATGCCTCGATGATCCGGGCATAGGCGCCTGCCAGCGCGGGCAGATCGCCCTTGGCAACGTCGGTGACGATCAGCACTTCGGCGCGGGTCGCATAGTCGAACGGGCTTTCGGCGGCCGAGAGCAGCGGCGTGCTGTCAACATGCGCCGCGCCTGAACGCTGGATCGCGCTGGCCCATACGTCATCGCTAGGGGTGCGGTCGGTCAGGGTGGCGCTGGTCAGCAGCACCCCGTGCGCGGGTTCGAGCACCACGCGCGCAAAGGGCTTCATCGGATCGAGCCAGCGGCGGTGGATGGCGACATCGAATTCGCGCGCGTCGGAACGGTCAACCGCCAGCCAGTCGACGAAATCGGGGTCAGCCGGGCCGCCAAGCCGCGCCAGCAGTGCCTCCCACGCAGCTAGCAGATCAATCCGCCACGCCAGCGCAAACCGCGCCCCTTCGATCCGCGCGCGGCCTTGCGCGTCGAGCCAATCGGGCGGTTCTGCGAGGATCGCCTCCAGCCGCCCGCCGAGCCGGATCAGCGGCACCCGGATGCTCGCCAGCGCTTCTGCGGCGTTGCTGGCAGCCTCGATCACTTCGCCCGGCAGGCCCGCCGCCTCGGTCTCGATCCCGTAGCCTGCGTCAATTCCGCCGCTTTCGTCGCGGGCATAGGTGGCGGTGCGCACGGCGGCGAGCAGGGCTTCGACCGGGCCGAAGGGCGCGTTTTCGGCGAGGCGTTGCAGCCAGCCTTCGGAGGGCAGGAGCTGTCCGGCATTGCACGCGGCGGCGATGGCTTCGGCCCCGGCTTCGTCATAGCTGGCAATATCGGCAAGCCGCGCTGCGAGGCCTCGCCTGCGCCCGCGCGCCTCGCGTTCGGGGCCGATGATCCAGCGGCGCAGTTCGATCGTTTCCTGCCCGCTCAGGGTGGCCGCGAAGGTCGAATCCGCCGCGTCAAACACATGGTGGCCTTCATCGAAGATCAGCCGCGTCGGGCGCTGGTTCGGGTCGCGCGCGCGGGCGGCGTTGACCATCACTAGCGCGTGATTGGCGATGACGAGATCAGCCTGCGCCGAATCCCGCGCTGCGCGCTCGATGAAGCACTTTCGGTAATGCGGACAGCCGGCATAGATGCACTCGCCGCGCTGGTCGGTGAGCGCGGCGATCCCGCGTTTGCGGAACAAGGTGCCGAGCCACCCCGGCAGATCGCCGCCCACCATGTCCCCGTCTCGGGTGAAGGCACCCCAGCGCGCCACCAACTGCGCAAGGATCGCCGCCCGGCCCGCGAACCCGCCTTGCAGCGCGTCCTCCAGATTGAGCAGGCAGAGGTAATTCTCTCGCCCCTTGCGCACCACCACCGGGGGCGAGCCGTCGGTACGTTTGGCAGGCCACGCCCGGCGGCTCTCCGCACGCAATTGCCGTTGGAGGTTCTTGGTGAAGGTCGACACCCACACCGTGCCGCCTGATTGTTCGGCCCAGAGCGAGGCGGGCGCGAGATAGCCCAGCGTCTTGCCGATCCCGGTGCCCGCCTGCGCCAGCCCGAGATGCGGGCGGCCTTCGCGCAACCGCGGGGCGAAGATGCGCGCGGCATCGTTGGCATAGGCGCGCTGGCCTTCGCGCTGTTCGGCGCCGTCACCCGTCAGCCGCGCCAGCTGCGCCTCCACCGCAGGCGCGGCGAGTTCGACCTGACGCGGGGCAGGGCGCTCGCCCGCTTCGTCCCATTCGGGCAGCTTGGCGAACAGCCAGCGCTCGGCGCGTTCCGGCTTGGCGATATGCGGCCGCAGCACCTGGGCCCACGGCCAGCGCAGGCGCTCCAGCGATTGCACCGCGCTCCACGCGCCTTCGCGCTCGAACCATTCGTGGTCTTGGCACGCGGTGATTAGGGCGCCTGCTGCAAGCTGGAGCATTTCCGGCACGGCAGCGTCGCTTTCCGGCACCGGCAGGCCCAGCGCCTCGGCCAGCCCGCGCGGGGTCGGCACGCAGAAGCGGGCGGGGTGGATGAAAGCGAAAGCCTCCAGCAGATCGAGGCCGGACAGGTCAGGATAGCCCAATCGGCTCGCCACCAGCGGCGCGTTGAGCATCAGCACCGGCGTATCAGCGGCGGCCATGATCGCATCGCCCTTCGACACCGCATTGGTGCGCCCGTCGGCCGCACGCAGCCAATGGCCGCCGTGGCTGGCGTGCAGCGCGGGAAGGGGTAGGGGATCGGGCAGAGTCACGCGGCGCACGATGGGCGAGCGCGCTTGGCTTGTAAACGCACAGGCGTGCCGCTGTGCCCGCCATTCCCACGCTATGCGGCAATCGGCTGTCCTACAGCGCCGTGCGGAGGTAAGCCCATTGTCGTTCCACCCTGCACGCGGGGGGAGCCCCCCCGGTCTTGGGGCAAGTGTCAATTTCGTTTTTCGACCACAAGGCACGGAAAAATATAATGAAAATGTGAAAAATGCTGCTTGACACGCTGTCAACTTTGTCAACTTCGCCGCTGCCTTCGCGCTTGCAAGCGGGTGCGCCATGCCTAATAGCCGCCACACTATGACCATCACTTGTGAAGCCCTCATCGCCGCAGCGCAAACCTCCAAGGCCTGGCCGTTTCAGGAGGCGCAGCGCCTCGCCAAGCGCTTTCCGGACGGCAAGCCCGGCGGCGTGCTGTTCGAGACCGGCTATGGCCCCTCGGGCCTGCCGCATATCGGGACGTTTCAGGAAGTGCTGCGCACCACGCTGGTGCGGCGCGCCTATGAAGCGCTGACGGGCGGCGCTGCAACGCGGCTGGTGGCGTTCTCCGACGATATGGACGGGTTGCGCAAGGTGCCAGACAATGTGCCGAACCGTGCGATGCTGACCGAACATCTCGGTAAGCCGCTGAGCCGCATCCCCGACCCGTTCGAAAAGTTCGAAAGCTTCGCTGCGCATAACAATGCGATGCTGCGCGACTTCCTCGACCGCTTCGGGTTCGAATATGAATTCGTCAGCTCGTCCGATTGCTACAACGGCGGCAAGTTCGATGAGGCGCTGAAGGGCGTGCTCGCCAATTTCGGCGCGATCCTCGACATCATGCTGCCCACGCTGGGCGAGGAACGGCGTCAGACCTATTCCCCCGTTATGCCGATTTCGCCGACAACCGGCGCGGTGCTTCAGGTGCCGATCGAAGTGGTGGACGCTGCCGCTGGGATTATCCGCTTCACCGATGAAGACGCCAGCACCGTCGAACAGTCGGCATTGGGCGGGATGGCCAAGTGCCAGTGGAAGGTCGATTGGGCGATGCGCTGGGTCGCACTCGGCGTCGATTACGAAATGTACGGCAAGGACCTGACCGACTCCGGCATCCAGTCGGGCAAGATCGCCCGCGTGCTCGGCGGCACCAAGCCCGAAGGCCTGATCTACGAGCTGTTCCTGGACGGGAAGGGCGAGAAGATCTCCAAGTCCAAGGGCAATGGCCTCTCGATCGAGGAATGGCTGCAATATGGCAGCGAGGAGAGCCTCGGCCATTACATCTTCGCCAATCCCAAGAGCGCCAAGCAATTGCACGCCGGTGTGATCCCCAAGGCGGTGGACGATTACTGGCAGTTCCGCAGCGCCTTGCCGGGGCAGGAAATCGACAAGCAGCTGGGCAACCCGGTGTGGCACTTGCTGCGTGCCAACCAGACTTTCGCGGGTGCGGAAGCGCCCGGCGCGGGCGATACGCTGCCGGTGCCGTTCAGTCTGCTCTTGAACCTTGTGGGCGTGCTCGGTGCGGGCGCGACGCGGGAGGCGGTGTGGTCTTACCTTGGCAATTATGTCGAGGGTGCCGATCCGGCGGCGCACCCGGCGCTGGATGGGCTGGTGGGCAAGGCGCTTGCCTATAGCCGCGATTTCGTTGCCCCGACGCTAGCCAAGCGCGCGCCAGTGGGCGGCGAGGTGGGGGCTTTGCACGCGCTCGACGCCGCGCTGGCCGAGGCTGATCCGGCCACCAGCGCGGAAGACTTGCAAACCATCGTCTATGAAATCGGCAAGATCGAGGAGTTCGGGTTCGAATCCTTACGTGATTGGTTCAAGGCGCTCTACGAAACCCTGCTCGGTTCGGAACAAGGCCCGCGCATGGGCAGCTTCATCGCGCTGTATGGCATCGCCCCGACCCGCACGCTGATTGCCGAGGCGCTGGCGAAGGCATGAGGCGCGAGGCCGATCCGCACCAGCTCGCGCGCGACCTGCTGGGCCGTGAGTTCGACGATCTGGAGGCGGATGAGCAGCGCGTTTTGCGGCGGGTCGCTTCCGGCAGCTTCACCGGCCGCGATGCTGATGAACTGGCGCAGGGCCATACAACTCGGGGCGACCGGCTGGCTGACCGTGTCGCCGAGATTGGCGGTAGCTGGGGCTTTATCATCGGCTTCGGCGTGGTGCTGATGGTGTGGGTGGTGCTTAACAGCGGCGCGTTGAAGTTGCTGGGGTTGGAGCCATTCGATTCCTATCCCTTTATCTTCCTCAACCTGATGCTGTCGATGCTGGCTGCGGTGCAGGCGCCGATCATCCTGATGAGCCAGAACCGGCAGGCGCGCAAAGACCGCATCACCGCGCGCCACGATTACGAAGTGAACCTGCGCACCCAGCTGGAAATCCTGCGGCTGGCGCACCGGGTGGAAAAGCTGGCGCAGGCCGCGCACGCCGAGCGTAAGGAAGCCGCTGAAGCCTCACCGAAGGATTGAGCGCGCCGGAGGCTTTCCTACCGCCACGCGCGGGTGCGATACCACTTGGTGATGACGTATTTCGCGCCCCGCTCCACCGGCAACCCGGCATGAAGCGTTGCTTCATTCGGGCGACCATCGGGCAGGGCATTGTTCCACAGCAGCAGCACACCCGGCTTGGGTTCAATCTGTATGCCGAGCGCGGTGAAGGCGGTCGCCCCGCCAGCCTCAACCGTGTTGAGATAGGCCATCGCCGTCCAGGACCGCTGCCCGCCGCGCGCCTCTTCCTGCGGCCAATAGCCTTCGGTGACGTAGAACCAGTCATTATGCGGCTTGAACTGCTGACCCGGCAGGTAACGCTGACCCTGCACCGGCTCGCCAATTGCAGCCTCGACGCCGAGCAGCGCGTCGATCCGCTGCGAGATGGCGGCAACCAAGGGATCACTCGGTTCGAGATCGCCCGAATAGGAGGTGCGAAATCCGCTCGCGTAATCCAGCTCATGCAGCGCCGAGGGCTGCGCCACCGCGTCGATCATCGCGCAGAGGCGGGAGCATTCATCCGCGCTGAGGAAGTCGCCGATGGCGAACAGCTCTACCGGTTCCGTAGGCACCCGATAGACTGCCGGATTGTCCGCCAGCCGCGCGCGCACCCCTTCACCGAGACGGGCGAGGGCGTTCTGATCAGGCACGGATCCGGTCATCGCCGCCCGGTAGCAAGCCGGCATCCGCAAAAAAAGCCCCGCCGGATCGCTCCGACGGGGCTTGTTCGCATCTGTGAAGACTTACCAGAAGAAGTCGTGGATCACGTCAACCACTTCGCCGGTGTAGATGTCGACCAACACCACATCATCGTAATACCTGACCCACTGATAAGGGCCGTAAGCCGGCGGCAGGCGGTAGGCGTAGGGATCGTTCAGGAAGAACCGCGGCTGGAAGAACAGGCTGTCAAGGTAGAAGCCGATATCCAACCGGTTGTAGCGGTGCGACCGGAACGGCGCATAGTAGGGGCCGGGGCGGAACAGGTATTGGTTGCTGCGCCGCCAATCGGTCCAGCCATAGCGCCGGTCATTGCGCCAGCCATTATTGTTCCAGCGGCGGAAGTCGCGGTTGTCCCAGCCCGGGCGGCCGTTCCAGCTGTGACGCCAGTCGTCACGCCGCCAGTTGCTGCGGCCATCGCGGTAATTGTCGCGGCGACCATCGCGCCAGTCGTTACCGCGCGCATCGGCCCGGCGGGCATCGCGAGCGATATCGCCGACCTGACCGCTGAAGCCGCCTCCGCGATTGTCGAAGCGGCCATCCCGGCGGCCGTCGACCCGGTCGGCCCGGCGGTCACCTCGATCCTCGATCCGGTCAGCGCGGCGATCCCCGCGGTTTTCGACCTGATCCGCCCGGCGATCGCCACGGTTTTCGATCCGGTCGGCGCGCGCATCGGTGCGGCGGTCGACGCGGACAGCGGCACCATCGCGCCCGCGCCGGTCCAGCTGGCCCGCGCGGATATCGCCGCGCTGTTCGACCCGGTCGGCCCGTTGTTCGCTGCGACGGTCGATGGTGTCTGCGCGACGCTCACTGCGACGGTCGACCTGACCAGCGCGGGCTTCGCTGCGGCGATCAATGCGGTCGGCACGCGCAGGGCCATTGGCGCGCTGGGCTGCCTGAACTCGGGCAGCAACGTCGCCGCCGAAGCCTCCGCGAGCCGGACGCTGCTGGGCATCGGCCCTGACCGGCGGCTGAGGACGCTGAGCGACCGCACGCTCAGCTCGCTGGGCGGAAGCCGGGCGCGGGGCAGCGGCCCGTTCGGGCCTGGGTGCGTCGACTCGCGCAGCACGTTGCGGAGCGGCCCGTTCGGACTGCACCCGCGCCGGGCTGCTGCGATTTTCGGCGCGAACCTGCTGGCGTTCGGCTCGCGCCTGCGCCCGGGCTTCGCCGCGACCGTTCTGATTATCCTGCGCAGCGGCAGGGGTGGCGGGAAGTGAGAAGGCGAGTGCCACGGCCAAAGCCGCAAGCGATCCGCTTCTCGAGAAGAGAGTCATCATTAGGAATGCCTCCAAAAGAGCCGGCCCACCACAACCGGCTTGTTGAGATGATGTGTAATACGATTCGCAGACTGTCGCAGGGATGAACCAGCTCGCCGATGTTCAGAAAAAATGCGATGAATGTGAACATAGGTGCGGCGTGCTTGACGGCGCAGGCCTTGTCGCCAAAGGCGTGCGCCATGTTTGAAGCGCTCGACGAAGTCCTCACCGATTGTCGCAACCGCCTGATTCGTGCGCCGCGTGACCGCAAGTCGCCGCTGCACACGCCGGTGATTGTGACCGGTGATGTCGATGCACGGGTGATGGTACTGCGTGCCTTCGACAGCGAGCAATGGACGCTGCGGCTTCACACCGACGCGCGCGCGCCCAAGGCAAAGGTGGTCGCCGCTGATCCGCGCATTGCGGTGCTGTTCTATGACAAGGGCACCAAGATCCAGATTCGCGCACGCGGCACGGCTGAAATTGTTACCAGCGGTGCTGAGGTGGACGCGGCTTGGGGCTCGAGCACCAATTTCGCGCGGCGCTGCTATCTGGGCGACGGACCGGGGAGCGACTCGGACGTGCCGACATCGGGCCTGCCTGCGGAGTTCGAAGGGGCCGAGCCCGATGACGCCCAACTTGTCCCGGCGCGGGAGAATTTCGCGCTGCTGCGGATTACGCTCACCGCATTCGACTGGCTCTACCTTGCGCATACCGGCCACGTCCGCGCGCAGTTTGCCCGCGCGGCGACCGGTGACTGGGAAGGGCGCTGGGTTTCGCCCTGAGCGCGCACGCAATTGGGCCGGACAGACTCGCCCGGCCCGTTCGCGGATCAGCGCGTCAGCTTCTTGTAGGCGAGGCGCGTCGGACGGTCGGCAGCATCGCCCAGACGGCGACGCTTGTCTTCCTCATAGGCTTCGAAGTTGCCTTCGAACCATTCGACATGGCTATTGCCTTCAAAGGCGAGGATATGCGTGGCGAGGCGATCAAGGAAGAAGCGGTCGTGGCTGATGACCACGGCGCAGCCCGCGAAGTTTTCGATCGCGTCTTCAAGCGCGGCCAGCGTTTCGACGTCGAGATCGTTGGTAGGTTCGTCCAGCAGCAGCACGTTGCCGCCCTGCTTCAGCATTTTGGCCATGTGGACGCGGTTGCGTTCACCGCCCGAAAGCTTGCCGACGTTCTTCTGCTGATCCGCACCCTTGAAGTTGAACGCGCCGACATAGGCACGGGTGCTCATGTCCTGACCGTTGACCTTCATGTAATCGAGACCGTCGCTGATTTCGGCCCACACATTGTTCGCCGGGTTCAGGTGATCGCGGCTCTGATCGACATAGCCGAGGTGCACGGTCGAGCCGATCTCGATCGTGCCGCTGTCAGGCGTTTCCTTGCCAGTGAGGATCTTGAACAGCGTCGACTTGCCCGCGCCGTTCGGCCCGATCACGCCGACGATGCCGCCTGGTGGCAGGATGAAGCTGAGGTTTTCGAAGAGCAGCTTGTCACCGTAAGCCTTGGTGATGTTCTTGGCTTCGATCACCTTGCCACCAAGGCGCTCGGGCACCTGGATGACGATCTGCGCCTTGCCGACCATGCGGCTGTCTTGGCTGTTCTGGAGCTCTTCGAACTTGCGGATACGCGCCTTGGACTTGGTCTGGCGCGCGGCGGGCGTTTGCCGGATCCATTCGAGTTCGCGCTGCAACGCCTTCGTCTTGCCGGATTCCTCGCGGCTTTCCTGCTCCAGACGCTTGGCCTTCTTTTCGAGATAGGTCGAATAGTTGCCTTCGTAGGGGTAGTACGATCCGCGATCGAGTTCGAGAATCCATTCCACCACGTTATCAAGGAAGTAGCGGTCGTGGGTGATCATCAGCACCGCGCCGGCATATTCCTTGAGGTGGTTTTCCAGCCACTGCACGGACTCTGCGTCCAAGTGGTTGGTCGGTTCGTCCAGCAGCAGGATCGAAGGCTTCTGGATCAGCAGCCGGGTCAACGCCACGCGGCGCTTTTCCCCGCCGGACAGGCTTTCCACCGCCCAGTCACCCGGCGGGCAACGCAGGGCTTCCATCGCCACTTCGAGCTGGTTGTCGAGCGTCCAGCCGTCAACGGAATCGATCTTGTCCTGAAGCTCGCCCATTTCTGCGCCGAGGGTTTCGAAATCGGCATCGGGCTCGCACATCAGCGCGCTGATTTCGTTGAAGCGGTCGACCATGTCGGCGATCCCGCGCGCGCCGTCCTTGACGTTTTCGAGCACGGTCTTGCTGTTATCCAGCTCCGGCTCCTGTTCAAGGTAGCCGACGGTAATGTTCTCACCCGCCCAAGCCTCACCGGTGTAATCCGTGTCGATCCCGGCCATGATCTTGATCAGGGTCGACTTGCCCGCACCATTGGGGCCAACGATGCCGATCTTGGCGCCCTGGTAGAATTGCAGCGAGATGTTCGAGAGCACCGGCTTCTGGGCACCGGGGAAGCTCTTGGTCATGCCCTTCATAACATAGGCGTATTGCGCGGCCATCGGATTGGTCCTTCGGGATCGATAAATCGGGTGGTGAGGTTTGGCTGCGCAGATAGGGAAGGGGAAGGGCGAGGGCAAGCGGCTAGACTTAGCCGCAGGGCGGGGATAGCACCCTGCGCCATGAACCGCATAACACCTGCGCTTGCCGCGCTTTCGCTCGCTCTGCTTTCAACCGCCGCTCTGGCCCAAACCCCGACGCTGGAAACGCAGGCGGACACGGCGCTGGAGAGCGATACCTTTGCTTGGGATTTCGTCGAGGGGATCACCACCGAAGTCGGCCCGCGTCAGGCTGGAACCGAGGCTGAAGCGCGCGGACGGGCATGGGCTGTCGCATGGCTCAAGGCCAAGGGTTTTGCCAATGTCGCGGACGAGCCGTTCATGATGGACACCTGGGTGCCTGGCGACATCGCCCGCGCCCGCGTCACCGCACCCTTCGCGCAGGATCTGGTGGTGCTGCCGCTGGGTGACAGCGCAGCCACGCCAGCAGGCGGGGTTGAGGCAGAAGTGGTGTTCTTCCGCACAGTCGATGAACTGCGCGCTGCGCCCGAAGGCAGCCTCAAAGGCAAAATCGCCTATATTAGCCACCAGATGCGGCCCGCGCAGGACGGTTCGCATTATGGCTTTGCCGGCCCGGCGCGCTGGGTCGGGGCTGGGATCGCCGCGAGCAAGGGCGCGGTTGCCACGGTCATCAAGTCGGTCGGCACCGATCATCACCGCAACCCGCACACCGGCGGCACGACCTTCCCTGACGGCGTCACTCCGATCCCCGCAGGCGCGCTGAGCCTGCCGGATGCCGAGAATCTCGAACGGATGTTTGAGCGCGCCGGTGGTCGTCCGATCACATTGAAGCTAGAAATGAACCCGCGCCAGCTGGGGCAGACGCAAAGCGGCAATGTGGTCGGCGAGATTGTCGGACGCAATCGCTCGCTCCCGCCGGTGCTGCTCGCTTGCCATATTGATAGCTGGTGGAACTCCCCCGGCGCCTTTGACGACGGGGCTGGCTGTGCGATCATCGCGGCGGCGGCGCTCAACGCGGGCAAGGCGGGCCAACCGCTGCGCACCATCCGCGTGCTGTTTGCAGGGGCGGAGGAAACCGGCCTGTGGGGCAGCGCGGCTTACAGCAAGGCCCACCTGAGCGAGCCCATCGCAGTGGGGCTGGAGAGCGATTTCGGCGCGGATCGCATCTGGCGCTTCGACAGCAATTTCCGCGAGACTAATCCAGCGCTGCACAAGAAGATCGCGTCAGCCGTAGCCCGCTTCGGGGTTTCGGCGGGCAGCGATGTCGCTGGCGGCGGCGCTGATCTCAACATCGTGCGCGACCAGAAAGGCGCGCTGGTCGATCTCCAGCAGGACGGCACCCGCTATTTCGACCTGCACCACACGCCCGACGACACGCTCGACAAGATCGACATTGTGCAACTGCGCCAGAACGTCGCGGTGTGGACTCAGGTGGTCGGCATTCTGGCGAATGAAGGCACGTCGATCCAGACCGGCACCCCGATCCCCTCGGCCCCGGCGATCATGGGCAAATAGTCAGCCGGGTCAGGCTGGGCCGGGAGCAATCGCCTCACCCGCCTATCACTTCAGCCGCTTGGGAACGCGGGGGGCTGTTGTAACCTCGTGGCAGCAATGCGGGCACGAGAGGGGATAGGCGATGCAGGGATCACTGGCGGGGAAGGCGGCCATCGTAACGGGTGCCGCGCGCGGGCAGGGACGGGCAATCGCGCTCGCTCTGGCCGAAGCGGGCGTGGACGTAGCGATCTGCGATGTCGGCGCGGCAGCGATGCCGACGGTCGGCTATGCAATGGGCGGCGCGCTGGATGACGTCGCTCGCGCCATCGAAGCGCAGGGGCGCAAGGCCGTCGCGATGGCCTGCGATGTGCGCGACCAAGCGCAGATCGATGCCTTCATGGCGGCCGCCCTTGAGGCCTTCGGGCGGCTCGACATTCTGGTCAACAACGCGGGAATTTTGACCGGTGGCCGCCCCGCGCACGAGCTTGACGATGCGATGTGGACCACCATGATCGACATCAACCTGACCGGCGCATGGCGCATGGCGCGCGCGGCAGTGCCGGTGATGATCGCAGGCGGTGAAGGCGGGCGGATCGTCAACATCGCCTCGGTCGCCGGTCATGTCGGCACGCCCGGCTATGCGCATTACTGCGCCTCAAAACACGGGCTCATGGGGCTGACCCGCGCAATGGCGGGCGAGCTTGCAGGCGAGAGGATCACGGTCAACGCGCTCTGCCCCGGGCTGGTGGATACGCCAATGGTCGCCCACGCCACCGATGAAGTCGCCGCCGCCCGCGGCCTCACTACCGAGGAAGCGTACGAACTCCAGCTCACCCCGCATCTCATAAAGGAGAAAATCACCGCCGAGCAATCGGCAGCGGCGGTGATGTATCTGGTGAGTGAGCCCGCGCGCGTAGTGACCGGGTCTGCGCTGATGATCGACGCGGGCTGGTCGGCAGTCTGAGGTACGGTGTCTGACGAAAACCGGCCGGGGAGGCAGGATTTGCATCGTGGCATATTCTCACCATTTGGCGAAAATACGTTTCTGATCTGACACAGCCTCTGTGGGCGCCGAACAACCGCAGCGGCAGGAACCGATAACAACCATCTGCTACGGCGGGCTACAAGCGCAGCAAGCCGCTACTCAGCCAAGCCTGAAGCCGGACAGGCCAAGGAATGAGGTCTCGTCTGAGAGCGGCCATTGGGCCTCGTTCAATTGCCGCTCTCATTTTCGGAGGCAGCCAGGATTGCTGCTGCAAACCTCACTGGATCGTGTTGATGGCGCGGCAGGTTTCCGGAGCCGAACGGGCGGCAGTGTTCCAGGTCACGGTGTTTCCGTTCCGTGCGAGCCGGTTGCCCCCGCTTTCATAGATGCTTCCGGCGTTGCTCGGCGTTTCGCGAAAGGGAATGGCGCGTGCGCCGTTGATGCGCACCAACGCGCCTTCACGCAGATAGCTCACTTGAAGCCGTGTGCCGCGATCACATTCGTAGGTGGTGCCAAGGTTCGCCGGCTGCGTGGTCATGCAGCCAGAAAGCAGAACCGCTCCCGTCGCTGCAAGTGTCGTGGTGAAAATTCGCATGTGCTTTGCCCCCTTCAGTAGTTCGATTTGACACACAGCACGTCCGCCAGGAACACGACCCGGCCCACGGTCTGCATGTGCTCCCGCGCCGAGCCGTTCCAGCCGATTGTTCGGCAGTAATTGTCTGCGGTCCGCGCGGCGCAATTGGCCGTGGCGCGGCCCAGCGGGCAGGCCGGGATGCGGTAACCCCTTGCAGCAGGTTCGGTGTGGAATTCGGCGAAAGTGCCGGTCGCAACCTGATCGCGTGCCTCGACACCGATAAAGCTGCCGCCGCCCGGCACAGATGGACGCATCGACTGGATCGTCAGCCCGCTCGAACGCGACAGCAGAACTGGCGTGTTGCGATCATAGGTACGGCAGGTGCCTTGGAAATTGGGACGCTCACACAGCTCCCAGGTGCCGCTTTTGACGCGGATTGAATTGACTGGCCACGCAAGGCCCAAGTTGGCCTTCGCTTCGCCGACGAACACTGCCGGCCCGCGGTAGTCGGCATCGCGGTAAATCGTGGCTTCGCCGCCCGGGCGGGCCATCTTGTCGTCTTGTGCTAGTCCAGCATCGGCGCTGACGAGCGCGGCACCGGCCAACAGCGGAATTGCGGCCAAGGCCGCACGTTTTGCAATCGCGTTCATGCTCCCGTTCTCCTTCAAAAACTGCTCAATCGCGGCAGTAACCTTCACCTTCGGCAACCATCAGGCAGTTCGATTTGCCCGCCAGGTATTTGAGACCCGTCTGGTCTCCCGTCGCTGCCCTGAGCAGCAGCAGCTGGCCGCCGCGTTCAAAGGCGATGCCGCCTTCAGTGTCGGTGCCGATGTAGGTTCCCACGGTGTCGAGGTCCGACTGCATGACGAGCGAATAGCCGCCATTTGCGCTTGGCGTGATTTCGACAAACATGCCTTCAACGCCGATCCACTTCCCGGCCCATTCGGCGTGGCTCATGGCGGCGGCTGGGGCGGCTGTGGCTGTCGGCGCTGAGCCGACGATCTCACTTGTATCAGCATCGTTCTGGGCAGCCGGAGCGCAAGCGGCGACGAAGCCGGCAAGCGCTAGCGCAGTGGCAATCGGGAAATGTTTGTTCATCGTTATCTACTCCTCGAAAGATTGTGCGGTGGGGCGCGGGCTAACGAAGTGTACCGCAATCATCGGGTGCTGGCGCACCGGCAAAGCGGTCTTCGATCCATTGCAGCGTGGCAAAGGTGCTTTGGCTGGCGGTGGTGGCGTGATCCTTGCCCGGCAGGTCGATCCAGCGAACCTTCAGGCCCCGCATGCACGCCTTGTGCGCAAAGTTCCGCGTCACCTTGGGCGATACCAGCGGGTCTTCCCGCGTTTGAGCCAGCAACAGCGGCACTGAGAAGCTCGGGCTTACTGAATTTTCGGCCATGATCTGCGACCACGGCGTGCGCGCGGCGAAATCGTCGTTCTTCAGGTCGCTGCGCAGCGCGATCATTCCGACCAGCGCGCCCAGACGCGGTGTTGCTGTCGAGGAGATACAATTGCTCGCCAGCTTGCGAATGATCCCGGGCGTCCTGCGCTTACCAATATCCAGCGGCATATCGAAGTATCGCGACCAGCTATCGGCAGTTAGCGCGGTCAGGAAGGCGCGGGCATTTGGATCGCTCGCCTCGCGAAAATTGGCGGCAAGATCGGTCGGCGGAGCGCCGGCCGCCACTCCGATGAGCTCAAGCTCCGGTGCGGCCGAAGCGGTCATCGCCGTCCACAGCGCGGCGTGCCCGCCCTGGCTCTCGCCCCACACCACATAGCGGCGGCCAGCATTGGCGGCTGGCATGGCGCGTGCGGCGCGAACCGCGTCGATCACGGATTGCCCGGTTGGTCGCCCGATCAGGTAGGGGTGCGTCGCTTCGGTGCCGAGACCGGGATAGTCCGGCGCGACCACGACATACCCCATCGCGACTGCGCTGACTGCTGGGGTCACCTCAAAAAACCGCGGGCCTTGCGAAGGCGCGCATTTGCTGGCGACCCCCCAGGTGCCGTGCGTCCAAGCGACAACTCCGCGCGGTGCACGACCAGTCGTATCGGCGGGCGCCATAATCACTGCGGTTGCTTCTTGACGTGCGACCCCGTCGCGGCCGCCGGTGAGGTAGCGGATGCGCCAAGCCGTCACCCCCGCCGGTGCGCTAGCCATCGGCTCCTGAGCGAGGATTGTACCTGGCTCCTGCGCGACGAGAACTGCCGCGTGGAACGGGACAAGCAACGACATTGCGTAGGCCAACCGGATGAGCAATCGCATCACAACCTCCCCGCGCGCTGTCCAGCTAAGCTGCATCGCTGCATACAATGGCCAACAAAGCCGAAAGTGGTGCAGCCGCACTCATGCTGAACAAACGTCTCCGGCCGGATGATCCCCTTTTGAATGGTTCCCCACCGACAGTGGAAAATACCCCGCATTGCTAGGGAGATTGTCGGCCAAACGACAATTGGGGCGGAATTATTCCAGCACCAAGTCACCCGTGGCAATCAGGCCGAGGCGATACAGATCGATCACCTCCACTGTGCGATAACCCACTTTGACAATGCCCTGTTCGGCCAGCCTGCCGAGGCACGCATTGATGGTCTGGCGCGACAGGCGCGTGGCATTGGCAAGATCCGTCTGGGATATCTTCTCCAGCCGCGAAGCCTCGCCGGGCGCAACTGAATAGGGCCAGCGGCCCAGCCCGATCATCCGCTCTGCCAGCCGGAGCATCGGGGGCCGGTAGGCAGTCTCGACGAAATAGTGATATGTCCCGCGCGAGACCGCCAGTTCAGGTGCCAGCAGCAGCTTGAACCGTGCCAAATCCCTTTCGAAGATCCGCTGCGTCGCAGCCGCGTCTAGCCTCGCCACGCGGCATTCGATCATTGCTCGCACCGAGAAGGCGTAGCAGCCCTGATCTAGAGCGGCGAGAAATCCGGTCCAGTCACCCGGTCGAAGCACGCCCAACAGTAATTCGTCGCCGCAGCGTGCAGTTCCGATCACATGCATCTCACCAGTGAGCAGGCAGATCAGCCCCGAGAAGGGCGCACCCTGCCGAATGACTTCGGCGTCCTGCTCAAGCCGGTGCGAGCTTGCCGCGGCCATGATTTCGGACTGGACATCGCCCGGCAAATTCCGAGACCACGGACTGGTGAGCAGGGACTGGCGCCATGTCTGGTTCACGTTTGCTCTTTGGCGGCCTTGGGGTTGCTGGCCGAGGGTTATCGCACAAAAATCGGCATTGTCTGCATTGCTTCGCGAGATGCGCAAATGACCCAGAGAAGGGTCCGTCATATCGCGATGCCGGAGCAAGCGGGGCATTCCGATGTCTCAAACCCGGTTGATTCCGGTTATCCGACTATGCTGATGTCCTGGGCCTCACTGTCTCACTAAGGTCTAATGTCAGCACAGCTGAGCGTCTCACCAAAAAGCTGCCTTGCAGCAAACGACCCCGTTGCCGCCAATCGCAGAAGCTATCTGGCCATGGCGGTGCGCGCGAAAATGTCGGCAAAGCTCTCATCCTCGACCAGACCCGTCGCGCCGGGGACGCGTTCCAGCTCCTGCCGGGCGGCTTCTGGGGTGGGGGCGGTGGGGGCGCCTTGGAGGCTGGCGGTGACGATGATCTCGTCCTGTCGCTGGCCGATGCCTTGGGCTTGCAAGGGTGCGAGGAAGGCACTGGCGCTGGCGGCAAGCATGGTCGCGCCCAGCAGAGCGCGCTTTACAGTGATCTTATCCTGAATTTCCGTCGGCGCATGGCCCTGCCAGGGCACAGTGCCAACGATCCGGACACGCCGGATCTATGAGCCATCGCGGGTCGCGGTTCAGCCGATCAGGCCGGGACGCGAAGCGCACCTATCAGACAGAAAAAGGTCGGCGGTCCGCGCAGGGACGGCCGCAGAAACGCGATGGCCCGCGCGGGGAGGGTCGGCAGAGGCGCCAGCCCGATCAACAGAATGAATGCGAGTGCACCCGCCAACAGGGCCGGAATGGCCCCGCCCAGCAGCGCATGGCCAAGCCCCGAGAACGCGCAAGGATGGCCCTTGTCGGCGGCCTCGGCATGATCGCCGTCTGCGCCCGGCTTCTCGGGAATGGCGATCTGCATCTGTTTGGGCACGCCTGTGGCTTCCGAACAGATCGTCACCATGAGAAAACGCTCGCCCGCAGGCGCGATCATGAAGCCCGCCGGCACCAGTGCCTTGACTGCGAGGGCGAGCGCCAAAAGCATCAGCGTCAGCCTTGCATTTCTGCGGGTCAAAGCACGAAGGCTGGTCATTGCGGACGCGCCGCTAGCGCAGGCGTACCGCCATGTTGTCGTGTAGCATCTGCCCTGCCTGATGAGGCAGATTGCGGGAAGCAGCGATCTCGATTTCCTTCCGTGGACGCACCAGAAGATGCACAAGTAAAATCGGGTCTTGGCGGTAGTCGGCTGCTGCCATCTGTCCGGCCTGTTTGCGCGGACGTGCTGCCGAAGATCAGCAAACGTCGCAGCGTGCGCTAGCCCATCCGCGAGATTGCACCGAGCCGCTCCTTGCCGCCGGTCGAGAGTTGCCTTGGCGTGAGGCCGAGTGAGGCTGCAAAGTCACGACCCCTCGCAAAGCCCTCCGCCGGTGGTGCCAGCGCCACCAACGCCGTCGCGGTGATCGGCCCGATCCTGGGGATCGTCATCAGCCGCAGCGATGCGCGCTCCTTGGGGCGCCGCAATCGACGCGGCGACACCTAGCTGAATGGACTCGCCAGCGATCAGCTGAGCTTTGTGCTGTCGCGAACGATCAGCTTGACTGGACATCGGATGATCCGCGGCGGCTTGGCCGGATAGGCCGTAAGCTCGGCCACGGCGAGGCGTGCTAACTCTGCCACTGGCTGGCGCACGGTTGTCAGCGTCGGCCAAGTCACCTTGGCAGCATCGCTGTCATCGAAACCGGCGATTGCCAGGTCACGCGGCAGATCAAGCCCCCGCGCGCGAGCGCGCAGCATCACCCTGGTCGCGAGCTCGTCATTGAAGGCGAAGACCGCTTCCTGCTCGCGAAGCCCGTCAAACACGGCTTCGACCAGCTGCGCCATCGTCGAATAGGCTTTGTTGCTCCGCTCATAGGCAATCAGGCGAATCTCGCTTCGCGCGCATCCCAGCCCAAGCAAGGTGTCAACGAAAGCATCGCGGCGGACGGCGGCCGAAGCGTGATCCACCGGGCCGACGACCACGGTAAATCTGCGCCAACCCTGCGCCCACAGATGGCGGGCAAGATCGGCAGCACCAACATGGTCATCCGCATAGATTGCCGTCGAACGCTCCGGTTCCAGCTTCGGGGCCAGCCGGACATAGCGCACACCGTCACGGTCCAGCGCATCAAGCAGTGCAAGGTCATCGCACACCGGCGGGGGCAGGATGACGCCATCGCACCGGATGCTTTTGAGGCCCTTTTCATAGAGCGAAATGTAGCTCGATTCGCCGGCAGCATATTCCTCCAGCACAAGATGATGGGCCGATGCCTTGCACTCGCGCGCGGCGGCCCGATACAGCTCACTGAAGAAATAGGACGACCCATTGATCGTGAAAAGGCCAATCAGGAACGACCGCGCGCCCGCCAGTGCGCGGGCGGCCTGATTGATCTGGAAGCCGGTTTCGGCAATGGCCTCGCCCACCTTGGCGCGGGTCTTTTCGCTGACTGCGCTGTCCCCATTGACCACGCGCGACACCGTCTTGGGCGATACGCCCGCAACTGCTGCAACATCATCAAGTGTGGCCCGTCTGGTCAGATTTTTTGCGTCCATCTCGATTCACCCCACTCCCGCTTACCTCAGCTCGCAGGCCCCGGTCCACTGTCTGCGCCGCATCTTTTTGCAGAAACGCCCGCCGTGGCGGTCAACCATCAAGTTGGAGGAAGCAATAAATGACAGCGCTGTCTTGACAGCGCTGTCATTTTATCAGACAGGGCGGGAGGGGATACGCAAGATTGCTCAGCAGAGGGGGAATCACATGACTTTCGGGGCAGTCTTGCGCGGCAGCGTGGCTTTGGCTGCGGCCTGGCCGTCGATTGCGTTGGCGCAGAATGCACTGCCTGATGAACCGATCGCCACCGAAGAAGACCAAGCCGAGGAAACCGCACCGGGCAATATCGTCATCACCGCTAACCGCACCGCATCGTTGCTGTCCAAGGCGCCGATCGCGCTCTCTGCAGCCTCGGGCGAAAGCCTGATCCAGGCCGGGATCAACAGCCCAACCCAGCTCGAAGAAACGGTGCCCAACCTTTCGATCGTGCGCAACATTGGCCTTCAGATCACTATCCGCAGCGTCACCAGCACCGATAATGCCGAAAAGGGTGATCCCTCCGCTGCCTTCATGGTCAACGGCATTTACATCGCCCGCGCGCAATCGCAGGAAGTCTCGTTCTACGATATCGAACGCGTGGAGGTGCTGCGCGGGCCGCAGGGTACGCTTTATGGCTGCAATTCGACCGCCGCTGTGGTCAATATCCTCACCGCCGAGCCCAAGTTCGATTTCGGGGCGCGTGGCGACATCGTTTACGGCAGCTTCGATGCGTTGAATGTGAGCGCGATGCTCAAACTGCCAGTCAGCGACAAGATTGCGCTCCGCATCGCAGGCAACCTCGATCAGCGCGACAGCTTCCTTATCGATGGCCGCCCCAATGACCGGATGTCCTTCGACCGGTTCAAGGAAAACAAGTCGATCCGCGTCTCGGCGCTGTTCGAGCCGACCGAGGATTTGAGCTTGCTGCTGGTCGGCGATTACAGCACCATCAAGGGTAAGAGCGCGCTGTTCTACGATCCCGAGACGCTGACCGCTTATGAAGGCGGCTTCAAGTTCCGGATCGGCCAGCCCGGATCGGTCACGTGCGCTTACAACCGTGTGCAGGGCGAACAGGCCTGCGCGAGCGATTACCTGCTCAATCAGCTCTTGAAGCGTGATTGGGGTTTGAAGGGCTTTGTGATGTCCGAATGGGGGGCGGTTCCCAATGTCGAAGCAGCGCTCAAGGGCCTTGACCAACAATCGGGCGAACAGCTCGATCCGGCGGTGTTCTTCGATGCCAAGACCTTGGGCAGGCTGGCGAAGACCGACAAGCGCTATGCCGCGAGGCTTGATGATATGAATCGCCGCATTCTGTGGGCGATCGACAACAATGAGTTCGACAAGAACCCGGCTCAACCGGGGAGAAAAGTCGACTTTGCAGCGCACGGCGCGGTTGCGGAAGAGATCGCACGGCAGGGCATCGTCCTGCTGCGCAACCGCGACCGTGCGCTGCCCCTTGTCGGGTCGGCCAAGACAATCCTCGTGATTGGCGGCTAGGCCGATACCGGGGTGCTATCCGGCGCCGGATCGAGCCAGGTGCACGGGTAGGGCGGCCCGGCGCTGCTCATCAACCAAGGCGGCACCGGGCCATTTGCAGGTTTCATTGCCGAGCAATATCACCGCTCCGTTCCCTTGGAGGCGATCAAGGCGGCCGCGCCCGGCGCGGACGTGCGTTTCCGCAGCGGCTTCTACCCTTCCGAGGCTGCCGTGCAGGCCGCCGGGACCGATGTCGTGATCGTGTTTGCCACCACGTGGGCCACTGAAGGGCTGGATCAGCCTGATCTCACGCTGCTGCGCGGGCCGCCTGCCGATCACCTTCCCGGCGAGCGAGGCCGATCTCCCGCGCCCCAAGGTTGATGGCTTCGATACGCTGGAGCCGAACTTCTCGGGCGGGCTGCCGACTCCGACGAGCGAACTCCGCGTCGATTGTGCATGGCAGGGTCGAGGTGAGAGTGGGTCATCATTTTTCTCCTTCGCCGTGACTGGCAAGAAAGAAAGATCGTGCGTCGGGGCAGGGAGCATCGTCTTGGCTGGCTCGGGCGAACGCGTCCTGAACTTAGCGCCTACATCGCGTGATGGCGGGCGATGGTCGCTTCGTCGAGCTTCAGGAAACGCGCCGCATTGTTGTAGAGGATGTCGCGTTTCTGATCCGCCGTGAGGAACGGCGCCTCTTTGATCACCGCGATGCCGCGCTCCATCGTTTCCGGCCAAACCATTTGGTCGGAGCCGAACATGATGCGCTTGCCAAAGCCTGCATCGACCAGCGCGCCAAGGTAGCGGTAGAACGCGGGGCGTGGCTGCGTGTAAACGATCACGCCGGTGTCGAGATAGACCTGCGGATGCGCGTAAAGCAGCGCCAGTGTGTCATCGAGCATTGGAAAACCGGCGTGCATGACATTCACGCGCAGCTTGGGGTGGCGCACCAAAACATCTTCCAGCAGGAGCGGGCTCGACAGCCGCGCGCGGTAACCCATGCCGGGCATATAGGCGATGCCCGGAGGCCCCGGCCCCATGTGGAGCGCCACCGGAATGTCGTTGGCCTCAGCGGCGGCCCAAAGCGGTTCGAGCCGCGGGTCATCCGGAGAGATGCCTTCATATTGGAAACCGAGTTCGCCCAACACCGCGATGCGGCCATCCTTTTTCAATTGGCCGAGTTCGGTCGCGAAATTGTCTGGGGTCGGAAGATCGGGCGTGAGGCTTGGCATCACGCGATCAGGCGCGGCAGCGACCCACGCCGACAGGATTTTGACCCGCCCGCTCACCACGCCGATAACGTTGTTGCGCTCCATAACTGCAAGCGATTGGCGCATGACCTCTTCGGTCGTTTCGGGCGACCAGATCGGGTCAGTGCAAGGCGGGTTCTTGAAGGGGGTGATGAAGTTAGCGATCGTCGGCAGGCCGGTGTCCCAGGTCGGCATAGGATCGATGGGGACGCACATCGCCATTGGCGGCGGCCCCTGATCGTCTGCGGCGAGCGCATGGACGTGCATGTCGATGATCGGCTCGCGCGCCGGTGCGGCCGAGGAAATTGTGATCGTCAGCGGCAAGACCAAATAGCCGATCAACCTGAGAACGAAAAAGCCTACCTTCACGATTACCCCCCAAACCTCGGACGACGCGCCCGCTCGTGGCACAAACCGATACGGCCCTGTCTAAGCGTTAAGCGAAGCTAGCGGATTCGACCATCGCTACCAAAATTCTTACCAACAAAATGCAGGTAACTCATCAAATTGCATGAAATGCGCTGACGCAAGTTGGCTCAATTATCTACATGAAAATATGAGATAATTCGAACAAAATGGTGCAAGGTGGGATTGGCTGAGAAAAGAAACTGGTCGGGGAGACAGGATTCGAACCTGCGACATCTTGCTCCCAAAGCAAGCGCGCTACCGGACTGCGCCACTCCCCGACTCTGTTTCGTCCCGCCCGCTCCGCGCTCGCCTCCGGTGGGCCCGGCAGGATTCGAACCCGCGACCTAGCCGTTATGAGCGGCCAGCTCTAACCGCTGAGCTACAGGCCCTTGGAAACTAGGCACCGGAACGCAGGGCGAGTTGCAGCCCCTACTCTGCCGCTGACAGGGAGACAAGCGGGTAAACGTGCTGCCTATCCGCCGGTTGCTGCGATGATATCGGTCACCTTGCACGTCGTCACCCCGCGCGCGGTCAGACGGGCGTAGACCGCCTCCAGCCAGCCATAGAGGGCCTCCACGTCAGCTTGGGTGGCGGTGTAGGGCGTATAGCCGGGCGCAAGGGAGGGGCTGTGGAACGATAGCACCAGCACCGGAAGGCCATCATCCAGCGCGATATCGATGCCGCGTAGCGCCTCTTCGCTGGATACACCTTCCGGCGTCAGCGCGATCCGCTCCAGCAGGCCCAGCCGCGACAGTGCGCCCATCCCGCGCGGGATCCGCTCGCCAATCCGTTGCAGCGGCCGGCCCAGCCCCCGCAGGCGTCCGGTATGAATCGATGTCACCGGCAGTTCGAGCAGTCGCATCGCGCCGTCGACCCAATAGGGGTCGAGCGGATGCCGGGTGTAATCCGGCCCGCCGCCCGCGCTGTAATCGAACAGCGAACGCACCGAAGTATCGACCCTGATCCCGGCGTGCTCCAACAGGTCGGCGGTGTGCGGCCCAAGGCCATACCGCCCAGCGCGGTAGATCAGTGGCGCGGTACCGAACTTGGCTTCAATTGCATCACGCAGACCCATGAACTTGGCCACCTCCAGCGCCTGCGGGAGATTGCCGGCAAAGGAGTTGTAGACGCACACTTCCTCGTCGAAGGGCGGGTTGACCCAGGGGTGCAACTGCACGCCGACTTCGGCCGTGCCGCGCCGCACCGCATCGCCGATGATCTCCACCGCGCGGGCATCCTGAACGATGGGCCAATCAACCAGATAGACCGGGTGCGCGCCGATCCCTTCGCAGAAGGCCTGAAAGCGCGGGATCGCCTCGACATGCTTGAGGCCGTAACCTTCGCGCCGGAACGGGCCGGTCCAGTCAAACTCCTCCTCGGTATCGACTGTCAGCAGCACGCGCTGGCCGAAGCCGGGCGCAAAGGCAGCCGTGCGCCCGGCAGGCGGCACATCGAGCATTGATCCTGTGGTCATTGTCCCCGCACGCCCCCGCGCATCAGCCTACGCATCAAC
Source organism: uncultured Erythrobacter sp. (assembly GCF_958304185.1). Classification (NCBI taxonomy): domain Bacteria; kingdom Pseudomonadati; phylum Pseudomonadota; class Alphaproteobacteria; order Sphingomonadales; family Erythrobacteraceae; genus Erythrobacter; species uncultured Erythrobacter sp. The sequence goes on along the minus strand of NZ_OY284433.1, from coordinate 773,614 downwards.
GGCGCTAGGCAGAGCGGGAATTTCGGTCAAGAGCGGCAGGGTCAGCACGAGAGTCGCACCATCACGCCGCAATGCGCCGCCGGCCGCGCGTGCCTCCGCCCGTGCGAGGCGCAGGGCAAAGCCGGTGCCGAACAATCCGGCATTGATCGCGCTTTCCGCAGAGCGAGTGGTTGCGGCAAACAGGTTGTCCTCAGCTGCGAGCCGCGCGGGCAGGGCGCAGATCAGACGCGCCATCGCGCCGCCAGCGCCGATCAGCGGATCGAGCTGCACCGCAATCCGCTCACCCGCGCCGCAAGCCGCGCCGAGGCTGGCGAGCAGCCGCCACACCAGCGCCTCAGCGTCCTCGGGGTCGAGCCCGATCAGCAGCGTGGCCGTATCGGGGAAAGCGAGGGCAAGCCCTGCGCCCTGCGGCGCCAGCACCGGATCAAGCTGTGCAGCGGTGCGGCGCACTAAGGCGGCGAGATCGGCCTCACCCGGTTCGATCCGGGTCGCGCCCGTTTCCAGCCGCGCAAGCCGGTCAAGCTCCTCGAATCCGGCAAGAATGCGCGCGGCATCGGCCGCGATGGCAGCCGCGAGCGCGCGGTACTCGTGCGGGGCGGGGCCGAACAGCTGTTGCTGGATCACCTCGGCATAGCCCTGCACGGCGGTAACGGGCGTGCGCAATTCGTGGAGCAGCTGGCGGATGCGGTCCGCCTCGCGTGCCTCGGGGCCGGTGGGGGCGTTGGCCGCATCGGGCGCGCGGCGGAAGCGGCCGAAATAGCCGGTGAAGTGGCCCTCCTCGCTAAAGCGCGGTTCGGCATCGACGATCCATTCGCCGGTGATGGCAGGCGCACCGTCAAGGCTAATCTCGCCCCCGGTGATCGGCTGGCGGCGGGCAAAGGCACGGGCGAGACTGGCGCTGCCCGAGGTATCCGCGCCGCCGGGGTGCGAGGCGAACAGGCGGGTGCCGACCACCATCGGCGCAACCTCGCTGACGGCCCAGGCGATCCGCCCGCTGGTGTCGGCGGCAAAGCCGAAGCTTGCGATGGCCCGCTGGTTGCGCTCGGGCAATTCGCCCAGCGGCAATCGCGGCGAGCTGTCGAGATCGAGCGGGCCATCACCACGCGTCCGGCGAAACTGAGCGATCCGTTCTACCAGCGCAGAGATCTCGGTGCGGCCACTCTCGTCCCGGTCGCGCTGACGGATCGGGATGGCGGGTGCTGCGGGACGCAAAACTTCTGGGGCCTTGTGCAGCAGGATCGGTGCAGACGAAGGAGCGGGAAGGGGCTCCGCAGCGGGCGCAGGCCCGGCTGGCGCAATCTGCGGATCGGTGTCCGTTGCTTCAGGGGCGGGGAGTCCGCGATCATGCACGCCGAGCCGGGACAGCAAAGCCTCGACATCGACCGGCAGATCGCGGCGCAGTCGCAGAAACCCGCGCGCACGCACCGGCAGGCGCGGGATCAGCGCGGTCCAGTCGTCCGAGGTCAGCTCGGCGCGGTTCAAGGCGGCGGAAGCGACATCGGGTTCGTGATCAGACAGGTGCGACGCCAGATCGGGGCTGCGGAACCGCCAGCCCGGCTCCCTGATCATTTGCGCCCGTGTGGCGGCGGGAATCGCCTCGGCCAGTGCGTCCATCCGCAGCCAAGCGGCGGCCAGCAGGCTGGGATCGCTCCCGCGCGCATGGTTGCGGTCCTTGCCCAGCAGATCGAGCAATTGCCGGTACTGCGTTCGCAGGCTCGCCTCGCCAGTGGCGCGTTGGCGCAGCACGGTGGCAAGGCGATCATCGAAGAACAAACTCGTCTCCTCAAGCGGGCGTAGGCAGCACGAATCACATGCGCCGAAACGCCGCGCCGCGTACCCATACGCTGCGGCATCCGGTTCGTCTTATCAGGATGGAGCAATAGTCACAGTCTAACGCTCAAGGCGCGTTGCAAAGCGGGACAATTGCTGGCAGACCTAATAATATTAGCCAAGCGAGCCATCCGGCGCGCGTCTTGTTTCTTTGCGATCATAATGCACGCGCGTTGCCGCCGGGTGAACGCTGGCGTGATGGGGGAGCTTCAGCCACGTGGCCAATCTCGACGATATCGACCGCCGGTTGCTGGCGGAATTGCAGGCAGAAGGCCGCGTTACCAATGTCGAACTCGCCCAGCGTGTCGGGCTAACCGCGCCGCCGTGCCTGCGCCGGGTGCGCGGGCTGGAAGAGGACGGCGTGATCCGCGGTTACCACGCCGATCTCGATCCGTCGAAGCTGGGCTTTGCGATCACCGTCTTCGCGATGGTCAGCCTCAAAAGCCAAGCCGAAAGCTCCTTGCGCGAGTTCGAGGAGCATATGCGTGCGCTGCCCGAAGTGCGCGAATGCCATATGCTGAATGGCGAGATCGACTTCATCCTCAAGATCGTCAGCAAGGATTTGCAGAGCTTTCAGGAATTCCTGACCGGCAAGTTGACGCCCGCGCCCAATGTGGAAAGCGTCAAGACCTCGCTCACCATCCGCACCGCCAAGCAGGAACCCGGCGTTCCTTTGTAGATAGGTTGGCCGCTGTGACCGACGCATCCCGCCTAGCAGAACCTGTCACCGGGCGCTGCTTGTGCGGCGCGGTGACGATTACGGTGACAGCGATGCAGGCCGAGGTCGATATTTGCCACTGCGCGATGTGCCAGCGCTGGGGCGGGGCGTTCTACGCGGGCGTGAATGGCGAAGCCGCCGAGGTCACGGGCGAGGACGCTGTCACCGTCTACCGCTCCAGCCCGTGGGCCGAGCGCGCCTTCTGCGGCACTTGCGGCAGCAACCTGTGGTATTGCTTCCTGCCGACCGGTGGGCGCTCGTTTCTGGCGGGCCTGTTCGACCTTCCAGCAGGCTTCGGGATCGAGCAGCAGATTTTCGTCGACGAGAAGCCCGATTGGTATGATATTGCTCAGGAAAGCCCGATGAAAACCGGTCCCGAGGTGATCGCCGAGGCGATCGCGCAGGGGCTTAAACTCGGCGACTAATGCAGCTTCAGCTTGGGCCGCACGATGCGGTTCACGCGGCCCACCAGCATCAGGAACGTCGCCTTCACCCAGCCGTGAATGCCGATCAGGTGCAAGCGGTAGAGCGAGGTGTAGATGAACCGCGCCAGCCGCCCCTCGATCGCCATGCTCCCGCCGATCAGGTTGCCCATCAGGCTCCCCACAGTCGAGAAGCGGCTGAGCGACACCAGCGAGCCCTTGTCATGATAGGCGAAGTGTCGGAGCGGCTGCCCGCGCTGCATCCGGCAGATATTGTCGAACACCGTACCCGCCATCTGGTGCGCTGCCTGCGCGCGGGGGGGGACGGGGCGGTCTTCGCCGGGCGGGGTGTAGCTGGCGCAATCGCCGAGCGCGAAGATGCTCGGATCAACCGTGGTCTGGAGCGTATCGGTAACGAGGATCTGGTTGCGCGGATTGGTCTCCAACCCCAGACCTGAGAGATAGTCTGCCCCCTTCACGCCCGCCGCCCAGACGATCAGATCGGCCTCGATCACCTCGCCCGTCCGAGTAATGAGTTGGCGCGGGCGGGCTTCGACCACCTGCACGTCAGGGCGAACCAGCACGCCGAGCACGCCGAGTTCATGTGTGGCCGCCGCCGCGAGCTTTTCGGGCAGGGCGGGGAGGATGCGCGGCCCAGCTTCGAGCAGGGTCACGTGCATCCGGCTTTCATCGAACACCTCAAGCCCGTAGTGCCGCAGCGCGCCCGCCGCATTGTAGAGCTCGGCGGCAAGTTCAACGCCGGTCGCCCCGCCGCCGACAATCGCGATGCGGACCTGTTCGTTGGCGGTCGGATCATTCATCATCGCCCGGCTGACGCGCAGGCAATGGTTGAGCAGCCGGGTGCGGAACCGGTCAGCCTGCACGCGGCTGTCGAGGTAGAGGCAATGTTCTTTCACCCCCGGCACGCCGAAATCGTTCGACACCGATCCCATCGCCAGTGCGAGGATATCGTAACGGATGGTGTGCGCTTCGATCAGCGCGCTGCCGTCCTCATCCTTGACCGGAGCGAGGCTGATGGTCTTGGCCTCCCGGTCGATCCCGTCGAGACTGCCCTGAAAGAAGCGGTAGCCCCAGCGGTAGCAATGGCCGCGATAGCCGACCTCATCGAGGTTCGCGTCGAGCGATCCGGCCGCGACTTCGTGCAGCAGCGGCTTCCAGATGTGGCTGAGGTTCTTGTCGACCAGAATGATGTCGTGCCGCTTGCGCCCGTATTTCGCGCCGAGCCTGCGGACCAGCTCCAACCCACCTGCGCCTCCGCCGACGACAACAATCTGGGTCTTGCGGTTCATCCGTCACTCCTTGGCACACGCGGTGCAGCGCAATCCCGCAGCCCTGATAGCGAGTGAGAGCAACAATTGCGCGTCAAATCAACGTAGCGCCATGCAACTTGTGTTGCGGTGCAGCAAAAAAGCATCAGCGCGCCAAGCGCTAAGTGTTCCAGCACTTTGGCTGCGATGCCGATCGCTAGTTTTGCAGCACCCACTCAAGCGGTGCTGGCAGCGTCTCCGCGCTGTAGTCCACTTGCAGTACTCGGCGCGAACCCGTGATGGTCGAGCGGCGCGAGGCGTGCAGGATCGGTGTAGCGTAGGCCCAGATGTCGCCGTGCCGGGCAAGACACGCCGCAACCTCGCTGGCGGCCACGACTGCCGATATGCGCGCTTCGGGGATGTAACCCTGCCGATGGGATCCAAGCGCGATTTCGAGCGGTGCATTGTCGGGTGTGACGGGATCAAGGTGGATACGCAGCGTGATCATCGCCCCGATCAGAGCAAAGGGCGGCTCGACATGCGGGCTGCCCTGCTTGACGGTCCACGGGCCGTATCCCTCGACTTCCGCGCGCGCAGCAACGTTGATGGTGCGATCCTGATGCCAGCCCAATGCCCAGTTGGTAACCGGTGACTTGTCGAAAGCAATTGCACGGACAGGCCGCGCGGGCCGTCCCAACAGTTGTGAAGCCAGCGCGGCAATCGGCCCAGGTGACGCGAGGAACGAAGCGAAGGCGCCCAGCTGGTGGAGCCGTGTGCCGGGCGCAGTCGGAGCGTTGGCGTACCAATCTGCAAGGGCGGGCAGCATGTCGCGGGCGGCACCCGCAAACAGCTGAGCGCCATCAGTGGCAAGCTTGAGCGTGTCTAGCCGACCCGCTCTTCCAGCCACTTTTCCAGCCACTTGATCGAATAGTCGCCGTTCAGCACATCGTCCTGTCGCAGGAGTTCCTGATGCAGCGGGATGTTGGTTTTTACCCCTTCAACCACCATTTCCTCCAGCGCGCGGCGCAGGCGCATGATGCAGCCTTCGCGCGTCCGCCCATAGACGATGACTTTCGCGATCATGCTGTCGTAATAGGGCGGGATCCGGTAGCCGGCGTAAAGCCCTGAATCGACCCGCACATGCATCCCGCCCGCCGCGTGGTAATAGGTGACGAGGCCGGGGGAAGGGGCGAAGTTGAACGGGTCTTCGGCGTTGATCCGGCACTCGATCGCGTGGCCCTGAAACTCGAGCTCGTCCTGCGTGACCGACAGTGGCTTGCCTTCGGCGATGCGGATCTGTTCGCGCACCAGATCGACGCCGGTGATCGCTTCGGTGACGGGGTGTTCGACCTGAAGCCGGGTGTTCATTTCGATGAAATAGAACTCGCCGCCTTCCCACAGGAATTCGATCGTCCCCGCGCCGCGATAGGCCATATCGCGCATCGCCTTGGAGCAGACTTCGCCCATCCGGGCGCGTTCTTCGGGACTGATGACGGGGGAGGGCGCTTCTTCCAGCACCTTCTGGTGGCGGCGCTGGAGCGAGCAGTCGCGCTCGCCCAAGTGGATCGCATTGCCATTGCCATCGCCAAACACTTGGAACTCGATGTGGCGCGGATTGCCGAGGTATTTCTCGATATAGACGGTCGCATCGCCGAACGCGGCCTTCGCCTCGCTGCCGGCCTGCTGCATCAGGGTCTCGAGCTTATCCTCAGCTTCGCACACCTTCATGCCGCGCCCGCCGCCGCCGCTGGCGGCCTTGATGATCACGGGGTAGCCGATTTCTTTGGCGATCTTGCGCGCTTCATCAAAGTCGCTGACCGCGCCGTCGGAGCCGGGAACCAAAGGCAAGCCGAGCGCGCCTGCGGTGCGCTTGGCCTCGACCTTGTCGCCCATCGTGCGGATATGTTCGGGCTTGGGGCCGATCCAGATGATGTCATGCGCCTCGACGATATCGGCGAACTTGGCGTTCTCCGATAGGAAGCCGTAGCCGGGGTGAATTGCATCGCACTGGGCGATTTCGGCGGCCGAGATGATGTTGGCGATGTTGAGATAGCTCTCGCCCGCAGGCGGTGGGCCGATGCACACCGCGTGATCGGCAAGCCGGACGTGCATCGCATCGGCATCGGCGGTGGAGTGCACCGCAACTGTCTCGATCCCCATTTCATGCGCCGCGCGGTGGATGCGCAAAGCGATCTCGCCGCGATTGGCGATCAGGATGCGTTTGATGCCCATGATGTTAGGAAATCACCACGAGCGGCTGGTCGAATTCGACCGGCTGAGCGGTTTCGATCAGGATTGCGGTGATGGTGCCGGCGCGCGGGGCGGTGATCGGGTTCATGACCTTCATGGCCTCAACGATCAGCAGCGTGTCGCCTTCCTTGACCGCCTGACCGACCGTTACGAAGGGCGCAGCGCCGGGTTCGGGCGTCAGATAGCAGGTGCCGACCATCGGCGATTTGACTGCGTTCTTGAGATCGGGGCCAGCAGGCGCGGCAGGCTCTGCCGGGGCCGGCGCAGCGGCGGCGGGTGCAGCCGCAGCAACCGGAGCAGGCGCAGCAGCATAGACCGGAGCAGCCGAGGCAACCGCGCCGCGCGAGACGCGGATCTTGCGGTCGTCATCTTCGACCTCGATCTCGGTCAGGCCGGTTTCGTTGAGCAATTCGGCCAGTTCACGCACCAGCGCTGTGTCGATGTTCATCCCCGACTTGCGCTTTCCGCCTTCCTTGCCCTGTCCCTCGTCGTTCGACATGAATGCCCCTTGTTCTATGGTACGCCCGTTGGTCCGAGCGACCTATTCACGCCAATTGCGGCTGGCAAGTGGCAAGGGTGCAAAATGTGAAAGTTGGGTGACGATTGGAGGGAAGGTCAGACCTTTCCGGACGCTACAGCCTCCATCGCAATGCGATAGGAATCCGCGCCGTGGCCCTCGACAGTAAGCGCCGCGCCCATGCCGACATAGGAAAGGTGACGGAACGCCTCGCGGGTCTTGGGATCGGACAGGTGCACTTCGACCACCGGGGTGCGGATCGCCTTGATCGCATCAAGCAGCGCGACCGAGGTGTGCGTATAGGCCGCCGCATTGAGCAACACCGCCCGCGCGCCTTCGGCCTGTGCTTCGTGCAGCCAGTCGACCAGCATCCCCTCGTGATTGGTCTGGCGCATCTCGATTTCGAGGCCCAGTTCGCGGGCGCGATCTTCCAGCATCCCGGCGATGTCATCGAGCGTGGTGGTGCCATAAATCTCCGGCTCGCGCGTGCCGAGGAGATTGAGGTTCGGGCCGTTGAGGACGTAGACGAGGTTGGTCATGGAGTGGGGCTTAGCCGCGAAAGTCGTCCCGGGAAAGCTAGGGCTGCGCGTCGCAGTGACGCAGTCTATCGGCGTTTTGAGTCCGGACGGCGAAACCTCACGCTTCCTCCGTCATCCCAGCGAAAGCTGGGACCTAGGGCGGTAAGCGCCGCTCCATGAGGCCTTAGGCCCCAGCTTTCGCAGGGGTGACGATGGAGGGTGGGCGCCTACCTCCGCCTATCGATCCACGCCCTTGACCTTCCCCCACTGGCGCGCCGCAGTGTAGCCCAGATAGCCGGTGCCAAACAGGGCGTAGAGCGGCTCGGGCAGGCCGGCGAGGTAGGCGTTCATCCCGGCCGCGATGTCGCGCGCGGCCAGTGGGTGGAAGGCGCTCAGCACGCCCATCGGCAGCGCGGCGAGTAGCAGGATGTACATCACATAGAGGAAGCTCGGGCGGGCGCGGCTGGTCCAGGGGTCGGCGGAGTTGGCCTCGGCGACAATCGCCTGAAGTTGCGCCTCGATCATCCGCATTTCCTGCGTCCCTTCCAGCGCGATCAGCTCCAGCTTGGCTTTCGCCCGCGCCTCCTTGTCGGGGATGATCTTGTCGATGATCGAGGCGATGGGGCCGATAAGTGCGTCGACGAGGGACATGGGGCGCTCCTGATTGGGTGAGTCGGGCCAGAAATGACCAATCAGGTTAAAGTAGGAAAGAAGTTTAACCTATTTCGCAACTGCCTCGGCCAGTAGCCGCTGCGCGAGTGCCAGATGCGGACGGTCGAGCATCGCACCATCCAGCGCTACCACACCGGCGCCTGGGTGATCGGCAAAGGCCTGCACCACGGCGCGGGCGTGCGCCAATTCCTCGGCGCTTGGGGTGAAGGCCGCGTTGATCGGATCGACTTGCGCCGGGTGGATCGCCAGCATCCCGCGAAAACCCTGCGCCCGCACTGATTTGGCGCGGCGCTCCAGTGCTTCAAGATCACGGAATTCCGGCTGCACCGTCTCGATCGGAGCAACCCCCGCTGCCGAAGCGCCGATCAGGCACAGACTGCGCGCCATTTCGTAGGTGTGCGAATATTCGCCGTCCGGCCCGCGCTGCTCCCGCGCGCCCAGCGCCGAGGACAGATCCTCCGCCCCCCAGCTCATCGCCACCAACCGCGTCTTGCCCGGATAGTCGCCCGCATAGTCGCCGGTGCGGAACATCGCTGCCGCCGTCTCGGTCACCAATGCGGCAACGAGAGTGCGGCCCTGCGGGATGCCGTTCGCGGCTTCCAGCGCGGTCAGATAGTGGTGCAGCTGGGTGATGTCCGCTGCCCCTTCAGCCTTGGGGAGAAACACCCCGCCCGGGCGCGCGGGGATGATCGCGGCGAGATCGGCGATGCAATCGGCGGTGCTGATCGGGTTGATCCGCACCCACAGCCGTGCGGCATTATCCGACGCGGCGATCTGCTCTGCCACCATCGCGCGGGCGGCGGGCTTGTTTTCGGGCGAGACCGAATCCTCAAGGTCCAGCAGCGCGATATCCGCCGGGCTGGCAATCGCCTTGCCCATCTTTTTTTCGCTGTCACCGGGCGCGAACAGCCATGAACGCATTTTGGGAAGGTTTTGGCGGGGCGGGGTGGGGGCGGTGTGGGCCATGGGGAGTTCCTCTCTGACCCCTGCGCTTACGAAGCGCGTCGCCCGCCTGCAAGCCCGCTCAGGGCGCGTCTTTCCATTAGGCGGCGCGCCGACAGGTTGCTATATGGGACGCATATCAACCAGCGGGGGAGCCAGTTGTGGCAATCGCATTTTCGGTCAATGGCAAACCGGTGAGCGTGGAGGCTGACGCCGATACGCCGCTGCTGTGGGCACTGCGTGATGATCTCGGTCTGACCGGGACCAAATTCGGCTGCGGGATTGCCGCCTGCGGGGCGTGTTCGGTCCATGTCGATGGTGCGGTGACGCGGTCGTGCAGCGTGCCGATCAGCGATGTCGCGGGCAAGTCCGTGACCACGATCGAGGGTCTTAAGGCTGCCGACGGGACGCTCCACAAGGTGCAGCAGGCCTGGATCGAAGCGCAGGTGCCGCAATGCGGATACTGCCAGTCGGGCCAGATCATGGCGGCGGTGGCGCTGATTGAGCAGGTTGGCTCGCCCAGCGACGCGCAGATTGATGAGGCGATGACCAATATCTGCCGCTGCGGCACCTATCCGCGCATCCGCACCGCGATCCTTGCCGCCACCGGCGCAGCCGCTCAGACGGGAGAGGCATAATGGCCGACAACCCCAACCCCGATCTCGATTATCCCGAAACCGCAGCCCCGGCGGCAAAGCCGAAGCGCAAGGGCGTCAAGCGGCGCATTTTCCTCGCCGGTTCCGCGCTGGTGGTGGGCGGCGGCATTTTCGGCGTGTGGTGGACAGACAGCAGCGCCAAGGGGCGCGCCAACACGCTGATCGGGGGTGAGGGCAAGCACGCGTTCAACAGCGTGATGACCATCGCGGAAGACGACACCGTCACGCTGTTCTCGCCCCATATCGATTTCGGTCAGGGATCGCACACCGCGCTGGGCCAGATGCTGGCGGATGAACTCGATGCGGCGTGGGACCGAGTCAAAATCGAACAGGCCCCGGCCGATATGGCCTTCGCCAACGCGGCGCTGGCCAAGGGTTTCTTGCCCACGATGGTGGGCGACACGGTGGCTGGGCTGATCCCCGATGCGGTGATCGGCATGATGGCGCGGTCCATGCCGCTGATGATCACCGGCGGTTCCTCTGCGATCCGTTTCACCGGGGAGGTCGCAATGCGCCGGACTGGTGCAGCCGTGCGCGCGGCGCTGGTGGCCGAAGCGGCTGACCGGCTGGGCGTGCCGGAAGCTGAACTCAGCACCGCGGACAGCAAGGTGACTCACGCCAAGTCGGGCCGCAGCTTGCGTTATGGCGAGCTGGCAGCAGGCGCAGCGACGCGGTCGCTCAGCAGCGATCCGGTGCTCAAGACCCGCGATCAATGGAAGCTGATCGGCAAGCCCGTTCCGCGCCGGGATATCCCTGCCAAGGTCGATGGCTCTGCGGTTTACGGGATCGACTTCACGCTGCCCGACATGCGCGTCGCGACCATCGCGGCGGCACCGGTGCGCGGCGGCAAACTGGAATCGGTCGATGAAGCCCCGGCGCTGGCGATCTCGGGCGTCGAGAAGGTGGTGAAGCTGCCTGACGCTGTGATCGTGGTCGCCAAAGGATATTGGCCCGCGACCAAGGGCCTCGCCGCACTGAGCCCCAAGTTCACCGATGGCGGCCACAGCGCCATGTCGACCCCTGAGATCTACGCCGCGCAGGAGAAGCTGCGCAAGGCGGGCGGTGAGCCTGACAATTTGGGCGGTGACGGTGATGTCGACGCGGCTTTCGCTGCGGCGGGCGTGAAGGTCGTTGAGGCAGAATACCGCGTCCCCTTCCTCCACCACGCGATGATGGAGCCGTTTGCCCTCACCGGTCACTTCAAGGACGGCACGCTCCACCTATGGGGCGGCTTGCAAGACCCGCTCTCGACCCGCGCCAAGGCTGCCAAGGCCGCCGGGCTGGAGGTCGACAAGGTCGTTTTCCACCCAATGATCATGGGCGGCGGGTTCGGCCGGCGCTTCCCTGATATCGTCGAGATCATCGACCAAATCGCCGTGCTCGCCAAGCAGGTGCCCTATCCGGTCAAGCTGGTGTGGAGCCGCGAGGAAGAGGTGCGCCACGGCACCTATCGCCCGCAATCCTCGGCGGGCCTCAAGGCCTCGCTCAAGGATGGCAAAATCACCGGCTGGCGCACCGATTACGTGCAAAGCGGCAGTGCGGAAGGCGAGGTGCCGTTCATTTACGCCATCCCCGCAACCTCGCGCCGTCACTTTGCCTATCAGTCGAACCAGATCGACGGGCCGTGGCGTTCGGTGAATGCGACCCAGATGGGGTTCTATACCGAAAGCTTCATGGACGAGCTGGCGGCGGCGGCGGGTGAAGACCCCTACCAGTTCCGCCGCAAGCACCTTGCCCCCGGCTCGCGGCATCTAGCGGCGCTGGATATGGTGGCGAAGCGCTCCGGTTGGGGCACGCCGCTGCCGGAAGGTGTCGGGCGCGGGATTGCGATTGTCGAAAGCTTCGACACCATTGTCGCCGAAGTGGTCGAAGCCAGCGTCAAGGAAGACGGCAGCCCCCAGGTCTTGAAAGCCTGGGCCGTGGTCGACTGCGGCACCACGGTGAACCCCTTGAACGCCGAAGCGCAGATCGCGGGCGGGCTGAACATGGGCCTGTCCTCGGCGATCGGCGAGCAGGTCACGCTCGACAAGGGCGCGGTGGTGGAGAGCAATTTTGCCGATTACCCGATCCTCAAGCTCGCGGATGCGCCGCCTGCGGTGGACGTGCACTTCATCGAAAGCGGCGCCAAGACCGGCGGGATTGGGGAGCCGGGCCTGCCGCCTGCCTCGCCTGCACTCGCCAACGCTTTGAGCGCGGCGACCGGCAAGCGCATCCGCAACCTGCCGCTGCTCACGCAAGCCAAGGCGTAACTTGCAGGGCTGGTCCGCGCTGATCCTCGCCGGAGGGGCGGGGCGGCGCTTTGGCGGGGGCAAGTTGCTCGCTGACATAGCGGGCGCCCCGGTGATCCGGCGCGTTGCCGAGGCGGTTGCGGCAGCGGACTTTGCGGAGCTCGTGGTGGTGACCGGCGCGGACGACGCGGCCATTCGTGCGGCGCTGGTAGGGCTGGAAGCGCACATCCTCCACGCGCCGGACTGGGCCGAGGGCATGGCCGCTACCCTGCGAACCGGCATCGCTGCACTTGCGCCTGACGCCACGGGCGTATGTGTTTTCCTCGGCGATATGCCGCTGGTGCCGGTTTCCCTTTGCTCAGCGCTGACCCAGGCGGCTGAACAAGCTGGCTATGCCGCCCGCCCACGGCTGGACGGCAAGCCCGGCCACCCGGTCGCTTTTACCCGCGCAGCTTTTGCCGATTTGCTGGCGCTGACGGGCGATCAGGGGGCAACCGCGCTCCTGAAGCAGCGCCCCGAGGCGGTCGCCTATATTGATACGGCCGAAAGCGGCGCGCTGCTGGACATCGACACGCCCGCCGATCTCGCCGCCGCGACACGCGCATGGAACGCCTGCGCGACCTCCGCCACCAGTGACAGCGCCACCTCGCGCGGGGCCTTGCTGAAACCGTAGAGCCCGATGGGGGCATGGAGCCGCGCAATCGCTGCCTCGCTCACCCCGTGACCGCGCAGGCGCGCCACCCGCGCATCCAGCCGCGCCCGCGCTCCGATGGCTCCGATATAGAATGCTTCGCTTTGCAAGGCTGCGGCCAGCCCGCGCTCATCGTCCTCCCTGTCATGCGAGAGCACCGCAATCGCGGTCCAGCGGTCGAGGCCGATGGTGGCCAGCGCGCTTGCCGGATCGCTGCGGTGATAGGTGATGTCGGGGAAGGGCGCCGCCTCAGGCCCGCCGGGCGCGATCAGCGCCACGTCCCAGCCCAGTTCGAGCGCCAGTGTCGCCGCAGTCAGCACCGCGCCGTCCTCGCCGATCAGCACCAGCCGCAAGGGCGGGGTGAACAGCCGTGTGTAGCGCGCGCCGTCCCATGAATCGGAATGCGGCTCGTCGCTGGCGGCGGCACGGCGCGCGCGTCCATCGCTCGACCACAAGACCGGATGGCGCGCGTCCCAGCCTGCCAGCAATGCCGCGACCGCCGGTTCGTCCGCTGTGACCGGTTCAACCAGCACGGAAATTCCCGACCCGCAGGCGAGCTTGATGTCGATCCACGGACTGCCCTCGCCATAGCGCAGCAGGCGCGGCGCAGCTTCGGCGAGCGCCTCGCGCCCGTGACGTGCGACATCAGCTTCGATGCAGCCGCCCGAAAGGAAGCCCCAATATTCACGGTCGGTGATGAGCATCTGCGCCCCCACATCGCGCGGGGCCGAGCCGTCCACCTCCACCAGCGTCGCCATCGCAAACCGATCAGGCATGGTCGGCCCGGCTCGCAAGGCGGCGCGAATATCGTCGATGGGAGCGGCAAGACGCCAGCGGCTCATGGGGGCAGGGCTTTCGTGAAAAGCAAGACCCGCAGCCTAACCCGCCCGCACCCCGCGCGCAATTGCCTGCGCAGCGCGGTGTGGTGGGGGCAAAAAGGGGGAAACCACTGGTCGGGACGAGAGGATTCGAACCTCCGACCCCCACACCCCCAGTGTGATGCGCTACCAGGCTGCGCTACGTCCCGACACCAGTGGAGCGGGGCCTATAGGGGGCATGATTGGGGCTGGCAAGCGGGTTTGGCACCCTTGTTTGTGGGTTCGCTGGCGCGAACCGCAGACCACCCGCCCCGCCTCCCCGCCCGGCCACCAATAGTACCACTATGTTATGGTGGCCGGGCGGGGAGGCGGGGCGGGTGGTCTGCGCCACCGACAGGTGGCCGCCAAGAAGGCGCGATTGCGGGGCGCTTGCAATGCTGCTAGGCGCGCCCACTTGTACGGCGAGGGGTGACCCTTGCATATCTTTCACGGGATCCTGACGGGCTTAACCTATGACATTCGACCTTCTTGCCGCCGCTGGCGCAGGTGCCGCAGGCGCGCCGCCGGCCTGGATCAGCTTCTTGCCGATCGTCGGCATGATCGCCATCTTCTGGTTCCTGATCATCCGTCCGCAGATGAACCGCCAGAAGCAGCACCAGGCCAAGATCGCCGCCGTCAAGAAGGGCGATCAGGTCGTCACCGCTGGCGGCTTGGTCGGCAAGGTGATCAAGGTCGACGAAACCTATGTCGAGCTCGAACTGGGCACCAATGTCCGCGTCAAGGCGATCAAGGCCACGCTGGGCGACATCATCCCGCCGGGCGGCAAGCCCGCCAACGACTGATGATTGGCCTGACGCCGTGCCTTACCTGACCTTTTGCGCGTGAGACCCTGACGCAATGCTCGAATTCCCGCTCTGGAAAAAGCTTTGGCTGTGGGGGCTGACACTGGCCGCCGCCGTGCTGGCCCTGCCGTCGCTGTTCAATGTCTCCGGCCTCGATTGGCCTTCGGCGCTGCCCAATCCGCAGGTCAATCTCGGGCTCGACCTTGCGGGCGGCTCGCACCTGCTGCTCGAGGCCCGGGCCGACGATGTGCGCGCGCAGCGGCTGACGAACATGGAAGAAACCGTGCGCCAGCTGATGCGCAACGCCAAGCCGCGCATCCGCATCGGCGATGTCTCGACGGCGGACGGCAAGCTGTCCTTCATGCTTGAAAACGCGGCTGATATTGACCGTGCACGCGGGCTGATCGAGCCGGTGATGCAGGGCCAGACCACGGTGCGCGAATGGAGCCTCCAAGTGGTGGATGGCCAGCGCATGGTGCTGAGCCAGACCGACGCGGGGGTCAATCAGGCGCTTGATGATGCGATGGACAGTGCAACCGAAGTGGTGCGCCGCCGGATCGACGAACTCGGCACGCGGGAGCCGACCATCATCCGTCAGGGCTCGACCCGGATTGTGGTGCAGGTGCCCGGCTTGCAGGACCCCGATGCCTTGCGCGAATTGCTCGGTAAGACCGCGCAGCTCGAATTCAAGCTTGTGGCTGATCCGGCCGGATCACAGGTCGGCACGGAGATTTTCCCCTATGCGCCGGGCAGCGGAGCGGAAGGCCAGTTCGTCACGGTCAACCGGCTGGGCGGCATTCGCGGCGACAATCTGACCGGCGCTCAGGCCGGGGTCGATCCTGAGTCCAATCGCAGCATCGTCAACATCACCTTCGATTCGCAGGGCGGTGCCAAGTTCGCAAAGCTGACCACCGAGAACGTGGGCAAGCCTTTTGCAATCATCCTCGATGGTGAGGTGCTGTCCGCGCCCAACATCAACGAACCGATCATCGGCGGCAGCGCCCAGATTTCGGGCAACTTCACGCCGGAAAGTGCCAACAGCCTCGCGATCAGTCTGCGGTCGGGCGCCTTGCCGGTGCCGCTGACTGTTGTCGAAGAACGCACGGTCGGGCCTGACCTTGGTGCGGACTCGATCCGCAAGGGTCTGCTCGCCATGGCGATCGGCAGCATCGCGGTGATCGCGCTGATGATCGCAACCTATGGCCGCTTTGGTGTCTATGCGACTATCGCGCTGGTGCTCAACGTGCTGATGCTGCTCGGCCTGATGGCGGCGGGCGGGTTCACCCTGACCCTGCCGGGGATCGCGGGCTTTGTCATCACCATCGGCGCGGCGGTGGACGCCAATGTGCTGATCAACGAACGCATCCGGGAAGAACGCGCGCGGGGCCGCAGGGTCGTCGCCGCGGTGGAGACCGGCTACAAGGAAGCCAGCCGCGCGATCTGGGACGCGAATCTCACCAACGTCATTTCCGGCGTGGCGCTGTTCGCCTTCGGTTCGGGGCCGGTGAAGGGCTTTGCCGTGGTGCTGGTGATCGGCATCATCACCTCGGTCTTCACCGGGGTGACGCTGACCCGCATGTTTGTCGCCGGGTGGCTGCGCAAGGCGCGGCCCAACGACATCACGATTTGAGGAGCAAGCACCCATGAAACTCCTGAAGCTTGTCCCTGACAACACCAACATCAAGTTCCTGAAACTGCGGATCCCGTTCTTCATTCTCAGCCTCGTGCTGATCTTCGGCAGCTGGGCGGCGGTGGCGGTCAATGGCCTCAATTTCGGGGTCGATTTCGCCGGCGGTCAGGAAGTCCGCATGACCTTCAAGGAGCGTGAGACTGCGCCGATCCCGTCCTTGCGCGAGCTGGTCGGCGGGCTTGGCTATGGCGAGCCGGTGGTGCAGGAATTCGGCGCTCCAAATCAGGTCTCGATCCGCGTCTCCCTGCCCGAAGGCACCGAGAATACGCCGGGCGCCGCCACAGCCATCGGCGACAAGGTGATCGCGGCGATTGCCAAGGAATATCCCGACGCGCGCAAGGACGGCAACGACACCGTTTCGGGCAAGGTCGCGGGCGAGTTCCGCAATCAGGCGATCCTCGCGCTGTTGGCCGCGATGGCGGCGGTCTCGGTTTATATCTGGATCCGGTTCGAATGGCAGTTCGGCGTCGGTGCGATGTTCGCGCTGGTGCATGACGTGTCGGTCACGGTGGGTCTGTTTGCGCTGACGCAGATGGAGTTCAGCTTGCAGATCGTGGCGGCGATCCTCGCCATCATCGGCTATTCGCTGAACGACACCATCGTCGTCTATGACCGCATCCGTGAAAACCTGAAGAAGTATCGCAAGATGGAGATGGGCGCGCTGCTCGACCTTTCGGTCAATGAAACGCTGGCGCGCACGGTGATGACCTCGCTGACGCTGTTCATCGCGCTGGTTCCGCTGCTGATCTTTGGCCCGCCGAGCCTGTTCGGGATGGTCGCGGCGATCACCGTGGGCCTCTTCATCGGCACCTATTCGTCGATCTACATGGCGGGCCCGCTGCTGATCTGGATGGGCGTCACCTCGACCAGCTTCGTGCCGACCGAGACGCCGACGGACCGTCAGGACAAGCTGGCGCGGGGCGAGGGGTAGGGCTTTTCAAGTGCCTCCCCATTGCGCTGCAACGGGGAGAGACTTTACTCCAGCAGTCGCTCATAATGCGCGGCCAATGCTTCGGCATTGGCTTCCCAGCTGAATGCCTCCGTCAGCGCAGCCACCGCCTCCCGCTCGGGCGGGTTGCTGAGCACTGCATTGATCCCCGCCGCCACGGCGGAAGGATTGCGCGCCACCAGCCGCCCGGCGGTATCGCAGGAAATCAGCTCGCGCGCGCCGCCGACATCACTCGTCACCACCGGCGTCCCGCAGGCGAGCGCTTCGACCCAGGCATTGGCCAGTCCCTCGCTCACGGTCGGCAGCACCATGACATCCGCCGCCGAGAGGATCAGCGGCATCAGGTCATGGTCGATCGAGCCGGCGAAATGCACGCGGGTTTCCACCCCCTCGCTCACCGCCAGCGCGCGCAGTCGGGCTTCGTCCTCACCCTTGCCGATCAGCACCAGCCGCGCGCCCGGAATTTCGCGCAGGGCTTCTATCGCGATGCCCTGACCCTTGCGCTCGATCAGCGCGCCGACACAGGCTAGCAGGGGTGCGTTATCGGGCATCTCGAAACCCAGCTCGCGGCTCAGCTGGCTGCGCAATTGCGTATGGCCGAAGGGCCGGAACCGGTCGCGGTCGAGCCCGGTGTAATGCACCGTGATCCGTTCTGCATCCATGCCCATCGCCGCCATCTGCCCCGCCAGATCGCGGCTGACGGCGAGCATCCCGGTGGCCGTCTGCGCGGCGTCGAGTATCTGCTTTCGGGCAAAGTCCTGCTCGCCCCAGAAGCTGATATCGCTGCCCCGTGCCTTGATCGACAGCGGCAGGCCGATCGCCCGCGCGATCTCGGCGGCGGCGGGGCCATCGGGGAAGAAGAACTGCGCGTCGAGCATATCGATGGGCGTCGCCGCATGGATGCGGCGCACCAGCGGCAGGCACGCGCGAGCGATGGCTCCGGCGTTGCGGCGCGCGCCGATGCGCGGGATCAGCGTGAAGCGCGGGCGGTGGACGGTGATGCCGCCTTCCTCACTCACCTCGGGCAGATCGGCGAGCGGGCGGTAGCGGCCCAGCGCCAAGGGTGGCAGGCCGATGGGATTGACCAGTGTCACGCGCCAATCGCCGCGCTTGGCCAGCGCCTCCAGCGACCGCGCCACGAAAGTGCCGAACCGCGGATTGACCGGATTGGGATAGAGGGTCGAGAGGGCGAGGACGTGTTTCATCGTCGGTGCCTCACAGCGGCCTGACCAGCATGAAGGCGACCGCGATCCATGCCGGATTGTCGACGACCACCTGCTTCTGCCCCGCGCCCGGAGGCAGCAGGCCGACCAGCGTGCCGCGCCGGTCGATCAGCCGCCCGAAAGCAAAGCGTCCGCCGGGGCGGGGCAGCAGGCAATCGCGGTTGATCGCGCTCGCCGCGTCGGCGGGATCAAGCGGGCGCAGCCACACCAGATCGCCGGGGCGATATTCGCCTACGCTGTCCTTGACTGCCAGCACCATCGGGGCAGGGCCATCTTCGGCGGCGAAGTCGCTCGGCAGCAAAGCTTCACGCGGGGCAGTCAGCGCTTCGGGGCCACTGGCGGCAAGTTCTGCAACGATTTGCGCAGGAGCGGCCGTCTCGGCGCGCATCAGACTGGCGGGCTCGACGCCGAGTGCGGCGGCAATCCGGTTCATCCAGGTCAGCGAGAGCTGGCGCATCCCGGTCTCCAGCCGTCCGATGGTCTGCGCCGTGGTCGGCGGGTCGCAGGCGGCGGCCACATCAGCCAGCGTCAACCCCTTGGCCTTGCGGATGTCGCGGATGCGGTTGGTCATAAGGTGCTCGCTTAAATTAACCGAATTGGTTTTTTCTTTCCTACAGATGTGCGCCCTTGGCAAGTCGCTTTCCGCTCATCAAGCGGAGGATATGCCATGAAGCGCCAGTTGGTTGAACGCGAACTTACCCCTGAAGGCCCGCGCCGGGAGGCGATCAAAAGCGGGGCAAAACCGCGCCGCACGGTGACGGTCAATCTCTCCGAAAGCCCGCTCGTCTGGCTGCACGCGCGCGGACATCTCTCCGATCGCTTGTTGGATGCAGGCGAGGCGCTGCGGGCTGATTACGAGCGCGCACAGCTCTCCCCCAGCGTTACAATGCGGTGGGACCCGGTGCGGGTGAAATCCACCGGTGAGCGTGGGCTATCGGCGAGCGAGCGCCAAGTCGCCGCCCGCCAACGCTTTGACGGAGCGATCAAGGCGGCAGGACGCGGGCTGGAAGACATTCTGTGGCGCGTCGTCTGCGCAGGCGAGGCTCTGCCCGAAGCAGAAAAGACCCTCGGCTGGCCCGCGCGCAGCGGCAAGCTGGTGCTGCGCATCGCGCTGGAACGGGTGGCAGAATTCTACCGGATCACGTGATTGAGTGAGGCCTGCACCTTGGTGCGAAGTTGCGGCAGAATGTCGCGTTCGAACCACGGGTGTTTGGCCATAAGCAGGCGTGAACGCCAGGAGGGGTGGGGCAGGGCGATGAAGGGCTCGTCCTCCCCGAAACGGCTCACCCTTTCGGCAAGCGAGAGGCGCTTGAGATGCGGCAGGTAGCGCGCCTGCGCATAGGTGCCGACCAGCAGGGTCAGTCGGTCAGGCGGGAGCACGCCGAGCACCGCGTCGTGCCACTGCGGCGCGCATTCCTTGCGCGGCGCGGCGTCTCCGCCGCTGGCCTTGCCGGGGTAGCAGAAGCCCATCGGCACCAGCGCGACCTGAGCGGGATCGTAGAATGTCGCCTTGTCCAGCCCCAGCCAATCGCGCAGTCGGTCCCCGCTGTCATCGTCCCACGGCACGCCGCTGGCATGGACCTTGGTGCCGGGCGCCTGCCCGACGATTAGCAGGCGGCTGGTCGCGGAAAAGCGCGCGATGGGTCGCGGGCCGAGCGGGAGGTGCTCGGCGCATAAGGTGCAGGCCGCGATCCGCTTTCGCAGCGCTTCGACGTGGTCCCCCGATGCGGGGGCGCTCACCCCTCGACCAACTCGGCCAGCATCAGCCAGCGTTCTTCCGCCGCGTCCTTTTCCGCCCGGGCATTTTCAATGCCCTTGCTGATGGTCGCGAACCTTTGCGGGTCCTTGGCGTAAAGTTCGGGATCGTTCAGCAGCACTTCGCCTTTGGCGATCACGCCTTCCAGTTCCTCGATCCGCGCCGGAAGGATCTCGTAATCGCGCTGGTCCTTGTAGGTGAGTTTGACGGACGGCGCGGGTTTGGCTGCCCCACCCTTGTCAGCTGCGGCTTGCGGGGCGTTTGACCGGGCTTGTGCAGCGGTTGACGCGGGTTTTGTCGAGGTTATCGGCGCCTTGCGCTTGGCCTCCCAATCGGCATAGCCACCCGCCACAATGTCCACTTTGCCGGACCCGTCGAGCCCCAGAGTGACCGTCACCGTCCGGTCAAGAAAGTCGCGGTCGTGGCTGACGATCAGCACCGTGCCGTCGAAATCTGCGATGACTTCCTGAAGCAAATCAAGAGTTTCAAGGTCGAGATCATTGGTCGGCTCGTCCAGCACCAGCAGGTTGGCCGTGCGGGCAAATTCGCGCGCCAGCAGCAGGCGGGAGCGTTCGCCGCCGGACAGAATGCCGATCTTGGTATCGACCAGGCCGGGATCGAACAGGAAGTCCTTGAGATAGGCCTGAACGTGCTTGCGCACCCCGCGAACATCGACCCAGTCGCCCCCTTCGGCGACGATCTGGCGCACGGTAGCGCCGGGCTCGAGCAGCTTGCGCTGCTGGTCGATCATCACCCCTGTCAGGGTGCGCGCGTGGGTGACGGAGCCGGTGTCGGGTTCAAGCTCTTTGGTGAGCAATTTCAGCAAGTTAGTCTTGCCCGCGCCGTTCGAACCGACGATCCCGATGCGGTCGCCGTTCTGGATACGCAGGGTGAAGGGTTTGATGATCGGGCGATCACCGTAGGACTTGGAAATGTTCTCCGCGACGATCACCGACTTCGATTTGAAGTCATCATCGCTGGACAGCTTGAGCTTCGCAGTCCCCGCGCCCGAGATCATCGCCGCCCGCGCCGCGCGCATCTGGTAGAGCTTTTCCAGCCGCCCCTGATTGCGCTTGCGCCGCGCAGTCACTCCGCGTTCGAGCCAGTGCGCCTCCAGCTTCAGCTTGGCATCCATCCGCTCTGCCGCCCGGGCTTCCTCGGCATAGACCTGTTCTTCCCACGCCTCGTACCCGCCGAAGCCGACCTCCTTACGCCGCAGCGTCCCACGGTCGAGCCACAGGGTGGCCCGCGTCAGGCGGGTAAGGAAGGTGCGGTCATGGCTGATTGTGATGAAGGCCCCGCGATAACGTGAGAGCCAGTCCTCCAGCCAGTCAATCGCGGCCAGATCCAAGTGGTTGGTCGGCTCGTCGAGCAGGATCAGATCGGGGTCCTGCGCCAACGCGCGGGCTAGGGCGGCGCGGCGGCGCTCCCCGCCACTGGCCGTTGCAGCCTCCCGGCTCATGTCGATGCCGAGTTGGCCCGCGATGGCTTCGACCTCGTGGCGCTCAGGCGGCAGTTCACCGCCGAGCGCGAAGTCCATCAGCGTTTCCGCGGTGCCGAAATCCGGGTCCTGTTCCAGAAACACGATCCGCGTCCCCGGCTTGATCCGCCGCGCGCCGCGATCGGCATCGATCCGCTCCATGATCAGCCGTAGCAGCGTCGTCTTACCCGCGCCGTTCCGCCCGATCAGCGCCAGTCGGTCACCGGGCAGCACGTGGAGATCGATGGGTGCCGCACCGCTGGTGGGCGTCGGGCCGCCGAACAGCCAGCGCCCGCCTTGCTGCATTGCGACGCCTTCGAGCGAGAAGATGGGGGGCTGTGCCATGGGATGGGCCAAGTAGGGGCTTGGCCCCCGCGCCACAAGAGCGCGTTTCCCGCCGGTTCAGTGGAGCGAAAGCTGAACGGGTGCAGAGGCGCGACCAATCGGAGGAATACTTACCATGATGAAACCCGCCATTGCCTTTATTGCCGCCTCGGCGCTGACGCTTCCTGCGGCGGCGCTTGCCGCCAATGTCGATATTGCCGCGACCGGCCCGGTGGTCGAACTCAACGTCTATGAGAGCGTCGATGTTGCCCCGGATACTGCCACGATCGGCGCAGGCGTGACCACCGAAGCTGCGACCGCGACCGAGGCCTTGCGGCTGAACTCTGCGGAGATGCAGAAGGTGATTGCCCGGATCAAGGCGCTGGGCGTGGCCGAGAAGGACATCCAGACGACCGGCATTAACCTCAACGCGCGTTACGACTACGACCAGGCCACCCAGCGCCAGGTGTTTCGCGGCTACATGGCCTCGAACCGGGTGAGCGTGATCCTGCGCAAGATCGACGATACGGGCCGGGTGCTCGATGCGCTGGTCGTAGCCGGGGCGAATGACATTAACGGGCCGAGCTTTAGCATCGACGATGACACTGCCGCCAAGGACGCAGCCCGCAAGCGCGCGGTCGAGCGGGCTCAGGCGCAGGCCAAGGCCTATGCCGCGATGCTCGGCTATGATGGGGCCAAGGTGCTGGCGATCAGCGAAGGACTGACCGGCAATAGCCCGATGCCGCAGATGGCGGAAATGCGGTTGAGCGCCACGAAGGCCGATGCTGCGCCCGTGCAGCCGGGTATGGTTCAGGCCGGGGTGAACATTTCGATCACTTACGAACTGTTCAAGAATTCCGGCGCGCCCGCGAAGTAGTGCCATTCACGACTTGTTCAATGGACCACAGCTAGGCATGATCCTGTCATGAAACGCTTTCCCGCCCTGATCCTTGGTTCGCTGGCCGCTGCGGCGCTGGTGACTGCGCCCGCCGCGGCGCAGCAGGATCAGGCGCGCGGGGATCAGGGTGAGGCCCGGCGCGAAGCGCAAGCGGGCAACATCATGCGTTCGGGCGAGATTGAGGCGAAGATCCTGCCGATGATGAAGGGCGCCGAATATCTCGGTTTTGCCTATGATTCGACCGCGCGGGCTTACAGGCTCAAGTTCATCAAGGATGGCCGCGTCACCCATGTCGATGTGGACGCCCGCACCGGGCGGATCATCGGCCGTTCGCGCTGACGGGCGGGCGGCGATGCTCTTTCATCGGGGGAAAGCAGCGGCACAGGCGCGCGGCGCTTGCTTGACGCGTGAGCGGCAAAAGCGCACGACCCGGCGCAACATTAAGCTTGGAAATGGTGGATCATGCGCATTCTGATCGTCGAAGACGAACCGACCCTTGGCGCACAGCTCAAATCGACGCTTGAAGGGCAGGGCTATGCTGTCGACCTATCAGTCGATGGTGAGGACGGGCACTTCATGGGCTCGACCGAGGATTATGACGCAGTGGTGCTCGACCTCGGCCTGCCTGAGATCGACGGGCTGACCGTGCTCGGCATGTGGCGGCGCGAAGGGCGGAGCTTCCCGGTGCTGGTGCTGACTGCGCGTGACAGCTGGTCGGACAAGGTCGCAGGGCTGGATGCGGGTGCGGATGACTATCTCGCCAAGCCGTTCCAGACCGAAGAGCTGATCGCCCGCTTGCGCGCGCTGATCCGGCGCGCTTCGGGCAACACCTCTTCGGAACTCACCGCTGGCGATGTGCGGCTGGATACCCGTTCGGGCCGCGTCACGCTGGATGGCGAGCCGGTCAAGCTGACCGCGCAAGAATACAAGCTGCTCTCTTACCTGATGCACCACAAGGGCAAGGTAGTGAGCCGCACCGAATTGATCGAGCATATCTACGATCAGGATTTCGACCGCGATTCCAACACCATCGAAGTCTTCGTCACCCGCATTCGCAAGAAGCTTGGCGCAGACGTGATAACGACCATCCGTGGCCTCGGTTACAGCCTCGACGACCCCGCCGACCAGCCCCGCGCCTGAGGCCGCGGCGCCCGGCGGCGATGCACCTGTTGTCTTGCCTGCGGGCGAGGCTGGGGGTGTGCCGGATGACGTGAGCACAGCTGCCGCGCCGCAACCGCGCGCGAGTCTCGCTCGGCGGATGGGGCTGATTGCGGCAGGGTGGATTTTCGTCCTCCTGCTCGGCGGCGGCATCGCGCTCGAACGCACGCTGACCACGCAGGTCGAAGCCAATTTCGACGAACAGCTCGACTACATCCTGACCGCCATGATTGCATCGGCCGAAATCGATGCGAGCGGCGAGGTTTATTTCTACCGCACCCTCGGCGACCAACGCTTTCTTGAGCCGGGCAGCGGGCTATACTGGCAAATCAGCGGCGGCAATTACGAACCCTGGCCCTCGCGCAGCCTGTGGGATCGCACACTGAAGCTGGAAGGTGCTGACACCAACGGCGACCATTTCGACAGCGATATCCATTTCTACAACTCCGACCAGTTCAAGGGCGAGCCGCTGCGCCTTGCCGAACGCACCGTCATCCTGCCCGGCAGCGAGACGCGCTGGACCTTCGCCGTCGCCAGCGCGACCGAGCAGATGGACACGCAGATCGGGCGGGTGCGGTTGATCCTGATCTGGAGCTTTGCGGTGCTGGGCCTTGGCCTGCTGGTGATGGCACTGCTCCAGATCCGCTACGGCCTCTCGCCCTTGCGGCGCGTGCGGGCGGCGATCCAGAACCTGCGCACCACCGGCGCGAACCGTATCACCGAACCGCTGCCGCTCGAAGTGCAGCCGCTGGTCGAGGAATTGAACGCGCTGCTCGAACATTCCGAGCGGCAGGCCGAAGAAGCGCGCCGCCATGCGGGCAATCTTGCCCACGCGTTGAAGACTCCGCTGACCGTGCTGACCAACGCGGCCACCGCGCGTGCACCCGATCTTGGCGAAGCGGTGATGCGTGAGACCCGCACGATGCAGCGCCATGTCGACCACCACTTGGCCCGCGCCCGCGCCGTCGGCCGCCGCGCGGTGGGCCATGCGCGCACCAATGTGATGGCCAGCGCCGAAGCCGTACGCCGTGCGGTCGAGCGGCTTTATCCCAATGGCCGGCTCGACATCGCCGGTGACCGGAACGCCGCCGTGTCGCTCGAGCGGCAGGATCTCGACGAACTGCTCGGCAACCTGATCGAGAACGCGGCCAAATATGGCGGCGGTTCGGTTTTCGTCACCATCGACCCCGATGAGGCCGGCATTCCCCGCGATCCCAAGATGTGCCTGATCTGGGTCGAGGATGACGGCACCGGCATCCCAGAGGCCGAGCGTATTCGCATCTTCGATCGCGGCGTCCGGCTCGACACCGACAAGCCGGGCACCGGCCTTGGCCTCGCGATCGTGCGCGATGTGGCGGAGATCTACGGCGGCAGCGTCACCTTGTCCGAGAGCGAGGATCTGGGCGGGTTACTGGTCGAACTGCGCCTGCCGCGCGTCGATTGACGCAGGCCGCGAAGGGTTTTCGCAAGCCCCGCGTTGTAAGCGCAACGGACTGAACCGGTCCACACGCAAACGGGGCCATTTGCGCCAAGATATGAACGCCAGCAGCGAGCCTTCCACCTCTGCTCTGCGCACCGCCGGTCCCGGCGATGATGCGGCATTGGCGGCACGGCTGGCGGCACGCGATCCTGCGGCGCTGCGCGAGGTGATCGCCTGCCACGCCACCGCGCTCCACCGCGCCTGTTACCGGATGACCGGCGATGCCCATGAGGCCGAGGATATTGTGCAGGAAGCCTGTTTGCGATTGTGGGATCAGGCGCCGACGATCGCCGCGCGTCATCCGGTCGGCAGTCAGGCGGCGGCAACGCTGAGACTTGGCGGCTGGCTGCAACGGGTGGTCACCAATCTCGCGATTGACCGCCTGCGCCGTACCCGGCGGCTGTCGGACGGCGAGGTGCCGGACAACGCCGACGAGGCTCCGCTGGCCGATAGGCTGATCGAAGCGGGCGAGCGTGACGGCACCGCCCGCGCGCTCATTCTGGCGTTGCCCGAACGGCAACGCGCCGCGATCGTGCTGACCTATTACGAAGAATTGCCCAATGCCGAAGCGGCCGAGGCAATGGAAATGAACATCAAGGCGTTCGAGAGCCTGCTGCACCGCGCCCGCGCGGCCTTGCGGCAGGCGTGGACGGCGCAAGGAGACGCGCCATGAGCGTGAGTGAACAGGATCAGGGCGCGCCCATTGCTCCCGGTAGCCCGCTGGCCCGGGCGCTGGACGATTACGCCGTGCCGGGCCTCTCCGCCGGGTTTGCCGACCGCGTGCTGGCCGCCGCAGAGGCGCGTCCTGCGCCGCTGCCGGATTTGCGCCAGCGGCGGAGTGGGCGCGGGTGGCGGCTGGGGCGGGGGATCGCCATCGGCATCGCCAGCTTCGGCGCACTCGCCACAGCAGCGGCGGCGACGGGCTTGCTCCAGCAATTCGACATTCCGGTGCCCTCGGCTGAAAAGGTCTGGGCCAGCATTACCGGCAAGCCGCCCGCCCGCGCCGCAGCGCTCGCGCCCGTGATCGCCGCAGCACCGCACACCGCCAGCGAACCGGCGAGCCTTGCTCGGGTCGAAATCGTCGGGCCAGTCGACACGCCCGAGGAGCTCAGCGAAGCCTTCCGCCGGATCGATGAAGTGCGCGCGGGCCGCTACGCCACCCGGCGCGAGAATATCGACCAGCGTATCGACAAGGCGATTGAGCAACGCCGCGCCGCCGGGCTCCCGGTCCCGACTCCTGAGGAAGAAGCGGCCTTCCGCCAGCGCGTCGAGGAAGCGCAGGCCCGCCGCCAGCAGCTTGCCGACGAGCGTATCGCCGCGCGGCGTGCGGAGATGGAGAGCAAGGTTGCAAATGGCGAGGCGCTGACCCGCAAGGATATCGTCCAGCCGCTGCGCGAAGATGCCCGCGCGCTGGAACGGCTGCGGCAGTTGCGGCGCATGTCACCCGAACAGCGGCGCGAGGCCCTGCGCCAATTGCCGCCGGAAGAACGCCGCGCGCTGATCGAGGAATATCGCGCCCAACGCATCGGCGCGGCAGCACCGATACCCGCAGTCCCGGTCGAAAACGCGCCAACCGAGTAAGTAAGCCCAGGCGCCGGGAAGAGTGATCGCCGCTGTTCCTTTTCCTGCCCAATTCACTCTCGGTTCATGGCGTGCAAGCGATTGAAAGTGCATCACAATCCGGAGAAGTACCGGCATGAACCCGATCCGCCCCAGCATGATCCTTGTCGCGGCGCTGCTCGGCGGATGCGCCACCGGCGATTCGCTGGAAGGCCAGCGCACCGTGTTCAACAATCCCTACGTCGCGCCAGTTATCGACCAGACGGGAATTGGCCCCGAATGCAATCTCGCGCGGGGGCGGGATGCGACCTGCCTAGGGGTGCCGCTGACCCGCAAGGGGCGGGGCAATAGCATCGGCGAAGGCAGCTTCGGCAGTTACAATCGCAACCAACGGCGCCTTCTGCGCGAACGGGCGGAACTGCTGAGGCAGATCAGCCAGCAGCAACGGCAAGAGCAATCTGCCCCGCCGCCTCCGCCGCCCGAACCGACCTTGCCCACCGCCGCCGAAGGCAGCGAAAGGCTCTAACCCGCAGCCGCGCGCTCGTGATGGCGGATCACTTCGTCGATGATGAAGCGCAGGAACTTCTCGGAAAATTCGGGATCGAGATCGGCCTCTTCCGACAGCTTGCGCAGCCGCGCAATCTGCCGCGCCTCTCGGTCGGGATCGGCGGGTGGCAGCGTCACCTTGGCCTTGTACTCACCCACGGCTTGCGTGATCCGAAACCGCTCGGCAAGCATATGGATCAGCGCCGCATCGATATTGTCGATGCTCTTGCGGAAGGCAGCGAGCATCGGATCGGGCTCGACCGGAGTTTGCGTTTTGTCGGACATCGGCTGCGAAACTAGCAGCAATTCTGCGCTTGCCAAGCACGCTGGGGCCGCCCTAGAGCCGCAGGTAGCATGAGTGCCGATATCATTCCCCTGCCGCGCAAGGCGCCGACACTCGATCCGATGCTGTCGCTGACGGCTTCGGGCATGAACTCCGTCAACGCGGTCATCCTTGAGCGGATGCAGAGCGAGATCCCGCTGATCCCGCGGCTGGCCGGGCATCTGATCTCGGGCGGGGGCAAACGGCTGCGGCCGATGCTGACGCTCGCGGGGGCGGAACTGGTCGGCTATAAAGGCACACGCCATTACAAGCTCGCCGCTGCGGTTGAATTCATCCACACCGCCACGCTGCTGCACGACGATGTCGTGGACGGCAGCGAACTCAGGCGCGGTAAGGCGGCGGCCAACATCATCTTCGGCAATCCGGCAACCGTGCTGGTTGGCGATTTCCTGTTCAGCCGCGCGTTCGAACTGATGACCGAGGACGGCTCCTTGCGCGTCCTTTCGATCCTCGCGCGCGCCAGCGCCGTGATCGCCGAAGGGGAGGTCTCGCAGCTCTCAGCCCAGCGCCAGATCGCCACCAGCGAAGAACAATACCTCCACATCATCGGCGCGAAAACCGCCGCGCTGTTCGCCGCAGCCAGCCAGATCAGCGCCGTGGTGGCCGAATGTTCGGAAGAGCAGGAGCGCGCGCTGGAATCCTATGGCCGCAATCTCGGTGTCGCCTTCCAGCTGGTCGACGATGCGA
This sequence comes from uncultured Erythrobacter sp., assembly GCF_958304185.1. Lineage (NCBI taxonomy): Bacteria > Pseudomonadati > Pseudomonadota > Alphaproteobacteria > Sphingomonadales > Erythrobacteraceae > Erythrobacter > uncultured Erythrobacter sp. Next base: position 745,148 of record NZ_OY284433.1, on the reverse strand, counting down.
TTGACTACGATTCCGACGCGGCTGAAATGGGCAAGGATCAGGGCGACGACTTCCGCGAGGGCAAGATGACCCTGCCGGTGATCCTCGCCTATGCCCGCGGCAACGAAGAAGAGCGCAAGTTCTGGAAGGACGCGATTATCGGGCATCGCACGTCCGATGCCGACCTTGCCCATGCGATTTCCCTGATCAGCAAGCACAACGCCTTGGAAGACACCCGCGAACGCGCGCGTCACTTCGCGCACCGGGCGATCGATGCGATCTCGATCTTCCCGGACGGCAAGGCCCGTCAGGCGATGGCCGAAGCGGCGCAATTCGCAGTCGCGCGCGGGCATTGATTTCCTCTTCTGTCACCCTGAACTCGGTTCAGGGTCCATTTGGCTGCAAGCTCTGAGCATGATGTCTGGCATGGATGCTGAAACAAGTTCAGCATGACGAGTGAAGTGATGACAGACCTGCCCATCTACGCAGTCCTGCCGCAGATCCGCGCTGCACTCGCAGAGCAAGGCGCAGCCGTGCTGATCGCGCCGCCGGGGGCAGGGAAGACCACTGCGGTGGCACCTGATCTGCTGAGCCAGCCGTGGTGCACCGGCCAGATCATCCTTACCTCGCCCCGCCGCGTCGCCGCCCGTGCGGCAGCCGAGCGCATGGCCGAAATGCTCGGAGAAAAGCCGGGCGAGACCGTCGGCTACATGACCCGGCTCGACAGCAAAGTTTCCGCCAAGACCCGCATCCTTGTGGTCACCGAAGCGATCCTCGTGAACCGGCTGGTGGACGATCCCGAGCTTCCCGGCGTTTCCGCGCTGCTCTTCGACGAAGCGCACGAACGCGCGCTCGACAGCGATCTTGGTCTCGCACTGGCATTGGAGACCCGCGCCGTGCTGCGCGAAGACCTGCGGGTGTTGGTCATGTCGGCGACCATCGACGGAGCGCGGTTCGGCCGGTTGCTGGGCGAAGGCGCGGCAATCATCGAAAGCAAAGGTCGTAGTTTTCCGCTGACGATCAAATGGTTTGGCGGCGATGCCTCGCAGAAAATCGAGGATCGTATGGCCGCTGCTGTGCTGACCGCATGGCGTGAGGAAGCGGGCGACATCCTCGCCTTCCTCCCCGGCGTGCGCGAGATCGAGCGGGTGCGCGAGCGGCTGGAACCGCGCCTGAAGGATGTGCCGATCCATGCGCTCCACGGCCAGATCGAACCCGCTGCCCAACGCACCGCGATCCGCCGCGATCCTGAAGGGCGCCGCCGCATTGTGTTGGCGACCGCGATTGCCGAGACCTCGCTGACCTTGGACGGGGTAAGCGTGGTCGTGGACTCCGGCCTCGCGCGACTCGCCGAATTCGACCGGGCGGCAGGCTCCACCCACCTCGTCACCCGCCGCGCCAGCCAAGCCTCGGCAGCGCAGCGGGCCGGGCGTGCTGCGCGGCAGGGGCCGGGTGTTGCATATCGGCTGTGGGAGGAGGCGGGCCATGCCGGCCGCCCCGAATTCGCCCCGGCCGAGATCATGCAGGCTGACCTCGCGCCGCTACTGCTGCGGCTGGCGAAGTGGGGGACGGCTAACCCGCAGGCGCTGCCGTGGCTCGATCCGCCGCCCGAAGCCTCGGTCGCAGCGGCGAGGGGGGCACTGGAAGCGCTCGACGCGCTTGATGCCAGCGGGCGGATCACACCCTTGGGCGAAGCGATTGCCAGCCTGCCGATGTCGCCCGATCAGGCGGCAGCCGTGCTGCACGGAGCGAGCGCGAGCTGCGGCGAGGATGCGGCGCGGCTTATCATGCTGTTGCAGGAACGCGGGCTGGGCGGGCGGGGCGAAGACCTCCTGCAACGCCTCACCCGTTGGTGCGGCGACCGGGCACCGCGCAGCGTGGCGGCAGCGCGGATTGCAGATGGCTGGGCGCGGCAGGCGGCGAAGCTGGCGCACGTAATCGGGGATAGTCCTGCTACCGATGCCGCCGAAGCGTTCGCACTCGCGCGCCTCGATTTCGTCGCGCGGCGGCGCGACTCTTCTGGCGAGAACTGGCTGAGTGCCGGGGGGCGGGGCTACCAGCTCGACATAGCCTCACCTCTGGCCCGCGCCGAGTGGATTGTGATCGGTGATGCGCAAGGGCAAGCCAAGGGTGCGCGGATCACCGCTGGAGCGGAAGTCGCACCCGACCGGATTGCTGTGCTTTTTGCCAAAGAACTGCAAGAACGCATCACAACTCTCTGGAATAATGACAAAGACCGTGTCGAGGCACGGCGCGAACGGCGGCTTGGTGCGATCGTTCTGGCGAGCGTGCCTGAACCCGCGCCCGATCCGGCGCTGCTTGTGGATATCCTTGTGGGCAAGGCTGTGGAGCGTCTGGCGGAGGTGCTGCCCCAAGGCTTCCTCGCCCGCGCGCGCTTTGCCGGGGTCGAGGCGCTGTCGGAGGAGGCCCTGCACGACCGGGCGGACGAATGGCTGGCGCCGCTGCTCGCCGGACGGCGCGACCTTGAATTGCCTCCCCATCGTTTCGCCGAGGCCGCGCTGGGCCAGCTCGACTGGAACACGCGCCAACAGCTCGACGGCGCCGCGCCGACGCATTTCAATTCTCCCGCCGATACCCGCCACGCCATCGACTATGCGGGCGACGATGCGCCGAGCGTCGAGGTGCGGGTGCAGGCAGTATTCGGTCTGGATGTGCAGCCGATGATCGGTCGCACGCCTTTGCTGCTGAAGCTGACCAGTCCCGGTGGTCGCCCTGTCCAGTCGACCCGTGATCTGCCCGGATTCTGGCGCGGCAGTTGGCGCGATGTGGTCAAGGACATGAAGGGCCGCTATCCCAAGCACCGCTGGCCCGACGAGCCCTGGCTGGAAAAGCCGAGTCTCAAGACCAAAAACGCCTTCAACCGCCAATAGGATTGCGCTATCGGCAGAGCGCAATTCGACCCGCATTAGCAGGTCGCAAGGCCGACCGTCCGCCCGCAGCGACGCTGGCGAAGCCAGCATGAGCGAGGATCGCAAAAGAAATGCCCGCACGTATCTATCAGAAGACCAAGCACGCGATGCAGTCCGGCAAGGCGCACACCGATGAGTGGGTGCTGGAGTTCGAACAGTCCGAAGCGCGGTTCGCCGATCCCCTGATGGGTTGGACCGGTAGCGCCGACACGCAGTCGCAGGTGAACCTGACCTTCCCCTCGAAGGATGCGGCCAAGGCCTATGCCGAAAAATACGGCATCGCTGCGCGCGTCCATGCGACCCCGCCCAAGCGGCTCAAGCTACAGGCCTACGCGGATAACTTTCGTTAGGCCCTCAAGCGCCGGGCGGCGGGCGTCCGCCCGCCTTGGCTACGCGGCATAAGCCGCGGCGGGCGTTTGCCCTTGCGGCCCTGCGGGCCAATTTTTTCGCCGAGTTGATTTTCTGTTCGACCCGCGCCATATGCTCACGTGGGAGTCGGGTGGACGTTTGCGTCCGCTCACCGAGTCAGGTCCGGAAGGAAGCAGCTCAGGTGGATTGCGGCGGGTCGCCCGGCTCCTTTACCCGACAATCCGTCACGCCTCGCCGCCGGTGCCCGCGCTCACGCGCATCCGCTCGCGCGCCGCATTGCGCGAGCCCGTTGCGGGCACGAGTCCTGCGAAGCGCCCGAGCCCGAACGGCGGCATATTGACATAGACGCTCTCGTGCGCCCCTGCCGCCACCGCATAGGTTTCGTGATAGATTCCCACCGTCCCGTCATTTCCGATCGCCTTGTTGAAGGCGGTCCATGCCGGCCAGTGCTGCGCCTCGCTGTTTCGGGCGTAGGTCTCGAGCGCGTCGAAATCCTGCCAATATTGCAGCAGCAGGATCTGGCGCGGAGAGGTGAGGGCAAATTCCGTCCCGAGAAAACCGGACTCGGGATTGCTGTAAAGCTCGCGCAGCATCGGCCCCATTGCCTTGAACACCGGGAGCCACCGCCCGACCTTGTGGAAGTGGTTGATCCGCATTCCGATCACGAAGACCACCAGCGGGCCGGAATGGTTGTCGGTTACGCGGCCGGGGGTGATGATCAAGTCGGTCTCCTGCACTCGAAAGTATTGAATACTAACTGAAACCTATCGGTCAAGCGCGATGATGGTGACGATCGCCCGCAAGGCTTCGACATTGCCGGATCGCGGGCCTAAGATGACTCGGTGATGAGCGATTCCGATCCCGAACTGCCCGAGGACGACACCGGGCCGACCGCCGCCGAGCTCGAGGCGGCGGGGCAAAACGCGCTGTTTGGCGATCCGGCACCAGCGCCTGCGCCTGCGCCTCCCGCAGCCGCGCCGGTAGCGCCTGCCCGGCCTGCCCAGGCCACTGGACAGGCGTACCGCGTGCTCGCCCGCAAATACCGTCCGCAGACTTTCTCCGAACTGATCGGGCAGGAGGCGATGGTGCGCACGCTCGCCAATGCGATTGCGCGCGACCGGTTGGCCCATGCCTTCCTGATGACCGGGGTGCGCGGGGTCGGCAAGACCTCGACCGCGCGACTGATTGCCAAGGCGCTCAACTGCGTCGGGCCGGACGGGCAGGGCGGGCCAACCATCGACCCTTGCGGGGTGTGCGAGGCCTGCACGGCGATCGCCGAGGGGCGCCACATCGACGTGATCGAGATGGATGCGGCTTCCAACACCGGCGTCGATGACGTGCGCGAGATCATTGAACAGGTGCGCTATGCGGCGGTTTCGGCGCGCTACAAGATCTATATCATCGATGAAGTCCACATGCTGTCTCGCAATGCTTTCAATGCGTTACTGAAGACACTTGAGGAGCCACCTCCTCATGTGAAGTTCCTGTTTGCAACCACTGAAGTCGACAAGCTGCCGGTGACGGTGCTGAGCCGCACGCAGCGGTTCGACCTGCGCCGTATCCCCGCACCCATGCTGGCAGAGCACTTCGCCAAGGTGTGCCGGTTGGAGGGCGTTGAGGCCGAAGCCGAGGCGCTCAGCATCATCGCTGCCGCCGCCGAAGGATCCGTGCGCGACGGGCTTTCGATCCTGGATCAGGCGATTGCTCACGCGGATCTTGATGGCGAGGGCCAAGTCAGCGGCAGCCGGGTGCGCGATATGCTCGGGCTGGCGGACAAGAGCGCGCAGCGTCGGGTGCTAGGTCATATTTTGTCAGGCGATGCCAAGGATTTGCTTGCGGCAGTTGACGAGCAATATTCGCTCGGGGTCGAGCCGCTGGCCTTGATGCGCGCGCTGATGGACCTGACCCACCGCGTGACACTGGCGCAGGTATCGGGCGGTGAGCCGGATGCGCCTGCCGAGGAAGAGCGCGCAGCGCTTGCCGATTTTGCGGCAAGGCTGGGTGCGGGCGAATTGCACCGGCTGTGGCAATTGCTGCTCAAGGGCCACGATGAGGTGCGCACCGCGCCCGATCCGCTCGTCTCGCTACAGATGGCGCTCCTGCGCATTCTCCATGCGGCGCAAATGCCAGATCCCGGCAAGCTCGCGCGGCGGATTGAGGAGATTGCGGCGAGCGGGTTTGTCGCCGCTCCTGCTGCGGCTGCTGAGGGGGCCGCTCCCGCTCCCGCTCCCGCACCTGCTGCAGCCTCGCCTGTGCAGGATTGGGCCGCGCTGGTCGATGCGGTCGATGCCGCAGGGCAGTTGCGTGTTGCTCAGATGATGCGGGACCGGGTGCGGGTGATCGAACTCGCTGGCGAAAGGCTGGCCTATCAGCAAGCCGACAACTTCCCCGATGATCCCGCGCCTGACATCCGTGAGGCCCTGTTCAAGGTCACTGGCAAGCGCTGGCTGATCGAACGCGGCACGGGTGCCGCGCAGCCGAGCTTGCGCGAAGTCGCCGAGGCCGAGGCCGCCGCCGCGGATGCGCGCATCCGGTCCGACCCGCTGGTCAAGGCCGCGTTCGAAGCCTTTCCCGAGGCTGAATTGATCACAACCCCCAGCCGCGCTGCCAGTGGCGGCGCTGGCAATCCCCCTTGGAATTGAGGAGTCCCCCGCAATGAAATCGATGGAAGAGATGATGGCCGCCGCCCAGCAGGCCGCCGAGACGATTCAGAAGCAGATGAACGAGATGCAGGTAAAGCTGGACTCGATCGAGGTTGAAGGCACGGCAGGCGGTGGCCTCGTGAAGGTCCGCGCCAGCGCCAAGGGCCGCATTCTCGGCGTCAGCATCGATGACAGCTTGATGGTGCCGGACGACAAGCAGATCCTCGAAGACCTAGTCACCGCTGCCTTCAACGACGCGCGAGACCGGGCGGACCGCGTGTCGGACCAGCAAATGCGCGAAATGCAGGGTTCGATGGGCCTGCCGCCGGGGTTCAACCTGCCCGGCTTGGGGTGAGGGGTGTTCCGACGCGACTTCGCGATGAAGTCCCGGATCGTGAGGCTGCATGATTGGGGACGACACCGTCGCCCGGATCACCTTTACCGGCGCCATCGTCGAATGGCGCGGCCCGGCGCCGTTCCTGTTCGTGCCGGTGCCAGACGAGCACGTTGCCGAACTGCGCTATGCCGCGCGCGAGGCGAGCTATGGCTGGGGTTGTCTCCCCGCGACCGCGCGGATCGGCGATACCGACTTCACCACCTCGTTGTTTCCGCGCGGTGCAACTTATTTTCTGCCCGTGAAGGTCGCAGTGCAGCGCGCCGAAGGGGTGGGCCTTGGCGACCGGGTCACAGCCACCATCGCAATCCGCCAGCGCTGATCCTAAACAACCCGACGACCAAAGCCGGGCCGCGCCGGCGCCTGACACTTGGCTGGTCGTATAGCAGATGATGGTACGGCAGGCGGGCGGGCTGGCAGCGGCTGGGTATCCTCGGCCGGTTCGACGGCCTGCCGACTTTCGAGATAACGCGCGAATACGGCGTCAGCATCAAAATCGCTGTCTCTGTCGACCTCTTCAGAACGCTGTGCGGGCCTCGCGTTAGGCGGGGCTTTGCCCTGCCGCCGGTCGAATACTCCCAACCACACCGCAGCAATCCCGCTGCGAAAACCGCGGTAGATGCAATATTGTCCCGCCGCCAAAACGAGCAGCGCAGGGATATACAGCGGCAGGCGTTCGGATGCCTGGGCTGACAGATCGCCCATGCCCTCAACCAGCTTGGCCAGCCATGACAAGGCCAGGCCAGCGGCAATCCAAGCAATCGGTTTCATCGCCTGCCTCTTTCGCTCCCGCGCATAGGATAGCGGTAGGCGGTTAACGCCATGCTTCATGTTCCACAGCTCTTGCGCAAAAGGGATTGCGGCCCGCCTGACCGCTACCCATATTCGCCCAGAAGGCAGGTCCAAACGGCCGCCGCGGAAATAGACAAATGACCCAGATTTTCCCTCTCCTCCCCTTGCGCGACATCGTCGTTTTCCCCGGCATGGTCGTCCCCCTGTTCGTTGGGCGCGACAAGTCGGTGGCGGCGCTGGAAGCGGCGATGGAGGCGTCGAAGGACATCGTCCTTCTCGCTCAGCTCGATCCGGGCTGTGACGATCCCGAGGGTGATGACCTTTACGATGTCGGCGTGATTGCGCAGGTGCTTCAGCTCCTCAAGCTGCCCGATGGCACGGTGCGCGTGCTGGTCGAAGGCAAGGCGCGTGCGCGGCTCTCGGCGCTTGAAAACGTTGGCACGTATCTTTTGGCCGAAGTCGATGAACTTGGGCCCGAGACCGTTTCGGGCAGCGAAGTCACGGCGCTGATGCGGCAAGTGACCGAGCAGTTCGGCGAATATGTGAAGCTCAACAAGAAGCTCGGCGATGATGCCGCGATCGATCTTTCCGAGGTCGACGATGCCGGGCAGCTGGCCGACACGATCGCTGCTGCAATCAGCGCCAAGGTTTCCGACAAACAGGCGCTGCTGACCGAGGGTAATCCCTTGAAGCGGCTCGAACTCGTCATGGCCTTCATGGAAGGCGAGCTGTCGGTGTTGCAGGTCGAACGCCGCATCCGTGGGCGCGTGAAGCGCCAGATGGAAAAGACCCAGCGCGAATATTACCTCAACGAACAGCTGAAGGCGATCCAGAGCGAGCTCGGCGGCGGCGATGATGGCGAAGGCAATGAAATCGCCGAACTCACCGAGAAGATCGAAAAGACCAAGCTTTCCAAGGAAGCCAAGGCCAAGGCGCTCAGCGAACTGAAGAAGCTGCGCGGAATGCAGCCCATGAGCGCCGAGGCGACGGTGATCCGCAACTATCTTGACGTGCTGCTCGGCCTGCCGTGGGGCAAGAAGTCGAAGCTGAAACGCGATATTGCGCAGGCTCAGGCCGTGCTTGATGCCGATCACTATGCGCTGGAGAAGGTCAAGGACCGGATCGTCGAATATCTGGCGGTGCAGGCGCGCACCAACAAGCTGAAGGGGCCGATCCTGTGTCTTGTCGGCCCACCGGGCGTGGGTAAGACTTCGTTGGGCAAGTCGATCGCCAAGGCGACGGGCCGCGAATTCGTGCGCCAGTCGCTGGGCGGGGTGCGCGATGAGGCCGAGATCCGCGGTCACCGGCGCACCTATATCGGCTCGATGCCGGGCAAGATCGTCGCCAACCTCAAGAAGGCCGGAACGTCGAACCCGCTGTTCCTGCTCGACGAGATCGACAAGCTGGGTCAGGATTTCCGCGGTGATCCGGCATCTGCGCTGCTCGAAGTGCTCGATCCCGAACAGAACGCCAAGTTCCAGGACCACTATCTGGAGCTCGATCTCGACCTCAGCGACATCATGTTCGTGTGCACCGCGAACAGCCTGAATTTGCCGCAGCCATTGCTCGACCGGATGGAGATCATCCGGCTGGAGGGCTATACCGAGGATGAAAAGGTTGAAATCGCCCAGCGCCATCTGGTCGAAAAGCAGTTCGAAGCGCACGGACTCAAGAAGGGTGAATTCACTCTTGAGGAAGAGGCCCTGCGCGACCTGATCCGCTACTACACCCGCGAAGCGGGCGTGCGCACACTGGAGCGCGAAATCGCCAAGCTGTGCCGGAAGAGCCTGCGACAGATCCTCGAAAAGAAGGCCACCAGCGTCACGATCACGCCCGAAAACCTCGGCGATTTCTCCGGTGTGCGCAAGTTCAAGCACGGCGTTTCGGAGGAAGAGGCGCAGGTCGGCGCTGTGACGGGTCTGGCATGGACTTCGGTGGGGGGCGAATTGCTCACCATCGAAAGCGTCACCACCCCGGGCAAGGGCGAGGTCAAGACGACCGGCAAGCTCGGCCAAGTGATGAACGAAAGCGTCTCAGCCGCTTTCAGCTTTGTGAAGGCGCGCGCGCCTGCCTATGGTATCAAGCCGAGCCTGATCAACCGCAAGAACATCCACATCCACTTGCCCGAAGGCGCAGTGCCCAAGGATGGGCCGAGTGCCGGGATCGGCATGGTCACCTCGATCGTCTCGACCCTTACCGGTATCCCGGTGCGCCCTGATGTGGCGATGACGGGCGAGGTCACGCTTCGCGGCCGGGTGCTGCCGATCGGCGGTTTGAAGGAAAAGCTGCTCGCAGCGCTGCGCGGCGGGATCACGACCGTCCTCATCCCCGAGGAGAACGTCAAGGATCTCGCCGAAATCCCGGCGAATGCCAAGGCGGGGTTGGAAATTATACCGGTGTCTCATGTTGACGAGGTGCTGGCCCGTGCGTTGACCGAGCCGCTGGTGGCGATCGAGTGGACCGAAGCGGACGATCTGGCGAGTCAGCCAGCCAATCCCGCTTCGAGCGCGGGTCCGGCAACCTCAGAGGTGCCAACCGCGCATTGAGTCCAGTGGATTTGCACGCTGCCGTGCTTCGCGGCAGGTCTGCAAGATTCCTGAGACCGTATTCATCAGGCCCCCGAGCGCCCAACCTATGTTGGGCGCATAAACTGCTTTGGCTTTTCGCCTGGTGGCGGTGATCGGGCTATTTGCCTTTGACAGCCTATCAAAAAACGTCTCAGTCTCGCCGTTTCTTATGTGTGCGATTCACACCGATAATCGATATCCAGCAGCTAGGGGGTTCCCATATGAACAAGAACGACCTGATCGGCGAAGTTGCCAACGCGAGCGGTCTGTCCAAGAGCGATGCCTCGAACGCCGTCGAAAGCGTGTTCGACGCAATTACCAAGGCGCTTTCGAGCGGGGACGAAGTGCGGTTGGTGGGCTTCGGCACCTTCTCGGTCGCCAAGCGTAAGGCGTCCACCGGGCGCAACCCGCGCACCGGTGAGCCGATGAAGATCAAGGCCTCCAATCAGCCTAAGTTCAAGGCGGGCAAGGGGCTGAAGGACGCAGTCAACTGACCGGTACCGATTGTTATTAGCAGGGCCGGCCGAAGCTGGCGAGAAACCCCGACAGCCACCCAGGCTGGCGGGGTTTACTTTGTTCTCACGGTATAAGAGCGATCAGTGCGGTGGGTGCCTGCGCAGTGCGGGTGGTGATGCGCCAGGTCAGCGCTTCACCCGTGTTGTTGGGTTCGGGCCCTTCATCGGTGTTATTGGCGAGCACGCGCATACCGCGCGTGGTGCGGACCGTGAAGGTGCCGTCGATCACCGGAATGCCCGGCATTGCGTCGCCCTGTCCGTCCAATTCAGCACGCATTGCCGCCAATCCCGCCAGTGAACCGATACCCATCATCGCGCCCATACCGGCCTGCTCCGGGTTCTGGGTGGCGAAGCCCGGTGCATTGATCCGCACTTGCCCGCCCTGACGGACGAAGGTCTGCACGAAAGGATTGGTGGCCGGAAAGCCTTCGATCAGGGGGAACATGAAATCATGGCCCATGGTGCCGGTCACACGGTAGCTGACATCGAACACTCCGTCACCCTTGTGCACTACACGTTCCCAGCCCTTCTGGCGCTTGAGCCGCTTGACGAGCTCTTCGGCGGCCTTGGGGTCAGACGGGTCGATCCCGCCCATCATGGCTGCCATCTGTTCAGCTTTTTTCTTGGCCTCTGCCGCGCGGTCAGCTGCGCCTGACTCCCAGTTGGCGCGCGCATCGGCGAGTTCCTCTGCGCTGCATTCCTGACTTTCGTATGTCTCTTGGTTGTAGCACTCGGGCGGCGTGAACTCCGCCTGCGCGGCGTCCATCTGTGCCAGCTTGCTCAGGCCGAGGAAGAAGATTTCCCCTTCGTAGCTGAACGTGAAGCTGTCCGGCCCGGTGAACACAAGTTCAGACGTGAACTTGCCCGGCGACAGGAAACAGCCCGACAGCGCGAGCGCGAAGCTCGCCAGCACCGCAGCGGCGCGCAGGCGGATGGTCGAAAACATGGTCATGGCAATTCCCTCCCTGACCCTGCTTCTAGCTGCGCGTTGCCACCGCATAAAGCGCAATCGCCGCAGCGTTCGAGACATTGAGGCTCTCAATGGCCGAGGTGATCGGCAGCTTCGCCAGCACGTCGCAATGAGCGGCGATGTTCTGGCGCAGGCCTTCGCCTTCTGCTCCGAGCACGATCGCCAGCGGCCCGGTGGGCATGACATCGGCGAGCACCGCCTCGGCTTCCCCCGCCAGCCCGATGCGCCAATACCCTGCCTCAGCCAGCTCCTCTAAGGCGCGGGCGAGGTTCACCACGCGGACCCACGGCACGGTCTCAAGCGCGCCTGAGGCGGCCTTGGCCAGCACGCCGCCTTCTGAAGGAGCATGGCGGTCCTGCGTCACGATCGCTGCCGCCCCGAAGGCCGCCGCCGAGCGCAGGATCGCGCCGACATTGTGCGGATCGGTCACCTGATCGAGCACCACGATGGGCCGCGCCGCTTCGCCATCTGCCACCTCGTCAAGGAACACGTCCTCCAGCGCGGCGCATTCCAGCACCAGCCCCTGGTGCGGCGCGTCCTTGGCGACCAGGCGGGCGAGATCGGCCGCTTGGGCATGTTCGACCGGGAAACCTGCGGGCAATTCGCCGTCGAGGCTTTCCAGCCCCTCCGGTGTGGCCCACAGCTTGCGGTGCTGGCGATCAGGGTTCTTGAGCGCGGCTTCGACCGCATGGCGGCCCCATAGACGCACCTGCCCCGCGCTGCCACGACCCGAGCCGCGCCCGCCCTTCATGCGCCCCGCGCGGCCCCGCAGGGCGCGCTTCTTTTCACCTTTGATCATGTTGTTTCCCGCCTGAGGCTTTTCAAAGGCACCCCCTGCCAGCAGGGGCATTGACAGGCAAGCAGTGCTTCGCCAAAGGGGCGCCTCTCGGCGGCGGGCCCGGCAACGGACTCGCGCAATTTCAGAGCGTGACGCGCTCAGGATCGCCCCCCTCATGGCAGGGGACTGTGTGGACAGGTGGCCGAGTGGTTAAAGGCAGCAGACTGTAAATCTGCCCGCGCAAGCGTACGCTGGTTCGAATCCAGCCCTGTCCACCACTTCCTCCGCTTGTTCCTGACCAAACACGTTTGGTTCATCCCCGTCGGCAAAAAATTCGTCGCACGTTCGCCCTGCCGATGGCTCGACGGGTTGCGACTGCTGAGCGGGCGACGCCAGTTCGTTCGCCTGCGCTCAGGCGGCGAGCATTTCCGGTTGTTGATCGGCCCACTTGAGGCCCGGCAGATAGCGCGCATCGATCTTGCCGTCTTTCAGCGCAAAGAGGTGCAGCCAGCCATTATCGAACAACGCCCGGACGCTCGCGTGCTTTTCGAGGATCTTGAGCATTTCCTCGCGCGGGGCCTCGACCATGACCGAGAGGCGCAGGGGTTCATGCGCAAGGCGCTCGCCGTCATGCACCGCTTGCCACGGCAGGCCGGCGCGCAAGCGGCCGCCATTGCCTTCGATCACGCCGATCCCGCCGACCACGTTGTGGATCAGCTTGTTGCCGCCACCGAACATTTCCGGTGCGACGCTGGAGCCGTAATACTGGAGGCTGATCCAGCTCGCCACCACGACCGGGGCGGTGATGATCAGTTCCAGCGTGCCGAAGCCTGCGTCCGCCTGCCAGTCATAGGAGTGCAGAAACGCGCGTCCGCCAAGGTTCCGGCCTGCGGTGGCGCTGCGCGGTGCGGCGATGAAGGCGGCGCATCCGGCAAGGCCCCATTCCGGGCGGATTTCGGCCCAATTCTGGGCGCGGGCGGCGATGGTGTTCCAGCGCGCACCGGGTAGCCGCACCGCACGCTCGGCGCGGGCGAGCTTGGCGGCCTGTTCCAGCCACTTGCGCACCGTGGCAAGATCGCCGCTGCGGGTGGCGGGGAGGCCATCTTCGTAGATCGTGATGTCGTCGGTGGTGGTGTCGTGCAGTCCGGCCACGAACAGGGTGTCCGCCGGAACATCCACGCCCCGTTCGGCCAATCCGGCGCGGGTTTCAGGATCGTTCAGCAGGATTGCGAGAAGCCGCGCGGAGACTTCGCCAGTGTACCCGCCGCAAGCTCCGCAGTGGTAGGCGCTTTCATGCGGGTTATTGGTGGTGTTGCCGCCGTGGCCGAGCAGCAGCACGATTGCGCCGTGGCCTCGCGTCAGGCTCATTGCCTTGAGCACCGCCGCGCCAGTATCGGCCTTGGCTGCGGCGCTCATGCCGCCGATCACTTCGGGGGCAGGCTCCGCTTTCGCCGCGCTGCCGAGGCCGAGCGCCGACTTCACCAGCTTCACCGCATAAACCGGCCCCATCGCCTCGACAAAGGCGAAGGAGGACACCGCCGCCTGCCGGAACCGGCCCCAGGCGCGCTGGCTGCGGGCGTTAATGCGGGCGGCCTGATCCTTGGCCGGATCGCCCGCGCAGGTGGTGTTGACCGCGGGGTTGAGGAGCACCGGCAGGCGCGCTTCGAGAATGTCCGAACCATGCGCGTGATGCGCCAGCGGTAGGCCGAAAAAGCCTGCAAAACCGATGGTTGCAATGGAATGGTCGACAGCTTCGAGCGCGCGACGGAACACTTCGGAGCGCACGTCGATGCAGAAGGCCGCTTGGAGGAAGGGCCGCTCGCTTTGCGGGCCAGTGCCGTTGAGCGCGCCGTCGAGCGCGGCGGCGAGGCGGCGCTGGTGGCCGCGATCGGCGGCGTCTTGCAGGATCGCCAGCGCCACCTCCTCGGCGGTCGGAGTGATTGGCACCGCGTGAGCCGCGACGCTCGCAGCCCAGCGGTCGGCGATCTGGGGCGTGCGCAGCAGCAGCGCTTCGTCCCAGATCAAGCGGATCGCGAGCAGGTCCATCAGCGTGCGGTCGGTATCGCCGATGAGCTCCGCCTGCCACAGCAGCCAGCGCGCGTGCTGCGCCCAGCCGCCAAGGCTCATGGCGAGGCGGTGGAACGCGGTGGGCGCTGCGGCGTCAGACAGGCCGAGAGTTTCGGCGGCGGAGAGGATCGCGCGCTCGGTTGTGTCCGGCGCACAGGCGACATGGGCGCAGAAGCCTTCGAGCCCGGCGATTTCCGGCGTGAGGTCATGCAGCGCCCAGCCGCGCCAAGCGGTGAAGGCCTCGGCCCCAGGGGCAGGCGACCACAGGGCTTGGCCGCGGTCGAAGTGGCCTGCGGCCCAAAGGCCGATGCACTTGTCGATCAGCGCGGGCCAATCAATGCCGGTTGCCTCGGCAGCGAGATCGGCCACGGTCGGCAAAGCGCGGGGGGATGGGCCATCACCCATCGTCTCGGCCACTTCGCGCAGGGCGGTGACAGTCGCAGGCTTCAAAGGCGAGGGCGAAGCGGTGAGCGCTTCGGCGAGGTCATCGGCGCTGATCCGGCCATTCTTGACGGTGGCGGCATATTCGGCGCCGGTGCGGGTGACGCGCACCCCGGCGACGCGGGCAAGGCGCGCGGCGGTGCTGGCAAGGTCTTCTCCGGTCTGCCCGAGGAAGGGGTTCACCGCAACGGTCGCATCCAGCGGGAAGGCGGGCGGAATGGCGCGGCCGGCGGCCTCAGCGGCTTCGAGCACCGCGGAAAAGCGGGCCGGGGCGATGTCAGCGTGGTTCATCAGCATGGCATTGTCTCCGTTGGTGCGTTCGTCAGCGGGTCGTTGTGGTGCGGAAGCCGCCGATTGCGCGGTCCAGCAGGGCGTTGAGGTAGAGGCCGTTGGCAAGGTGGACGCGCAGCCCGGCGGTGGCAGGGTGGTGCGCCCACAGCGGGAACAGAGCCTGGGCAAAGGCGACCAGGCCGAAGCTTGCCACCGCGATCACCAGCATCGCCCATTCGAGTTCGGTCGGCATTGGCGCAGGCGGCAGGATCGGGCCCCAGATGGCTTGGGCAAGGGTCTGGAAGCTGAAGTAGCCGATTGCGGCGGCCAGCGCGGCGCCAGCGGTGCGCTTGGTCAGGGCGACCGGCGCACGGTCGGCGAGGCCCTGAGCGACGAGGTAAGCCACCCCGAAGATCAAGATGGCCCCCAGCGCCAGCGCTTGCGGGGACTTGGGACCAAAGGCAGCGGTGAAGGCTCCGGCAATCGCGGCGAAGATAGCGAGCGCCAGGGCGAAGCTCTTGAGCACCGCCGCAACGCTCGGCACGGCGACCAGGCCGGGGCGGCGGATATTGGCGACTTCGGCGACTGCGCCGCCGGAGGAGAGGAAGGCGTGCGCTTTGTACAGCGAGTGAGCGATGATGTGCAGCAGCGCCAGCGTCCACAGGCCAAGCCCGCATTGCAACAGCATGAAGCCCATCTGCGAGATGGTCGACCAGGCCAGCGCCGTCTTGATCGCGCTCTGGGTCAGCATAACCGCCGCGCCGAACAAGGCGGTCAGCCCGCCGATCAGGACGAGGGCGGCCATCGCTCCGGTGCTCGCCTGTACCAGCGGCGCAGCGGTGATCAGCAGCACGCCGCCCGAGTTGATAATTCCGGCGTGGAGCAGCGCGGAGACGGGGGTGGGAGCCTCCATCACTTCGGTCAGCCAGCCGTGGAGCGGGAAAGCGGCGGTTTTGAGGGCAGCGGCGACGACGATGGCGGCGACGCCGAGCGTTCCGGCAAGGCCAAGCCCGGCGGCGGCGGCCGCGGCGGGCAGTGCGGTCACGTCAAGCGTTCCGAAGCGGGCAAACAGCAGACTGGCGGCGATCACCAGCATCACGTCACCCGTGTGCCAAACGGCGCCAAACTTGGTCGCGGCGCGCTGGGCTTCGGGTCGGTCGGGGTAGAACAGCAGCAGGCGCTTGAGGGTCAGGCCGACAGCGATTGCGGCGAGGATCATGGTGGGCAGCGTGCCCGCTTGCACAAACAGCAGCACCGCCGCGAGCGTGGTCAGCATCAGCCCATGGAACGCGCCCTCACGCGCTTCGCCGTCGAGATAGGTGCGGCTGTAGCGCATGACGATCCAGCCGATGAAGCCGACCAGCGTCGCAACGCTCGCGCTGACAAGATCGCTGCGCAGGCCGAGGGCGAAAGGGCCCTCCCGCATCGCAAGACCCGGAGAGGAAAGCAGAGCGGTCTGGACAAGGCCCACGAGTGCGAGCGCAAAAGCAGTAAGCGCCGCGCCTTCCGACCAGCGCGGCAGGCTGCCGGGACGCTTACCGGGACGGGCAAGCGCAAACAGGATAACCGGCACAAGCGCCAGCGGGGCAAACAGCGTGAGGGCGATGGCGTCAGGCATGGCAGCGCTCCGGCAAGAAGAGAGGGCTTCGGGAACGCTTCGCTGGATAGGGGGTGGACGAAATTAAAGAAAATACATATTTTGCGGCCAAACGTTCATCTCAATCGAACGATTAAGCGGGAATAGCACCATGGCGACCCTCAACCTGCACCACCTGCGCTTGTTCCGCGCCACCGCGCGCGAAGGCACGCTGACTGCGGCGGCGCGGGCGCTCAATATCTCGCAAAGCGCGGTATC
This sequence comes from uncultured Erythrobacter sp., assembly GCF_958304185.1. Classification (NCBI taxonomy): domain Bacteria; kingdom Pseudomonadati; phylum Pseudomonadota; class Alphaproteobacteria; order Sphingomonadales; family Erythrobacteraceae; genus Erythrobacter; species uncultured Erythrobacter sp. The sequence goes on along the minus strand of NZ_OY284433.1, from coordinate 728,579 downwards.
CACCCAGATCAAAGCGCTCGAAGCCGATCTCGGTCACGACCTGTTCGAGCGGCGAGGGCGCAATCTGGTGCTGACCGAGGCGGGGCGGATCGCGCTGGATTATGCCGAGCAGATCTTCCGCGCCTCCGAACAGCTCACCGCCACCTTCCGCGCGGTGGGCGGGCAACGCAAGGTGCTCAGGATCGGCGCGCTGGCGACCTTGTCGCGCAACTTCCAGATGGGCTTTCTCGAACCACTGATTGGGCGCGACGATGTCGAAGTGGTGTTGCGGTCGGGCACGCAGGCGAGCCTGCTGCGCACGCTCGATGCGCTGACAATCGACGTGTTGCTGACCAATCAAGTGCCCGCTCGCGATGCGGCGAGCCCCTATCTCGTGCGGCGCTTGGCAGAGCAACCGGTCAGCCTTGTCGGTACGCGGTCGCGTCTCGCCATGGCGGCGCAGGGACTGACCCGCCTGCTCACCACCGCGCCGCTGATCCTGCCCACGCCCGAGACCGCGCTGCGGGCCGGGTTCGATGCGATGATCGAAGGGCTGGGCATCGTCCCGCGCGTCGCCGCCGAGGCGGACGACATGGCGATGATCCGCCTTCTGGCCCGCAATGATGTCGGCGTCGCGGTGATTCCGCCAATCGTGGTGCGTGATGAATTGGCCGCTGGCACGCTCTATGAGCTGTTCCAGCTGCCCGAAATCACCGAGGAATTCTACGCCGTCACCATCGCGCGGACCTTCCCCAATCCGCTGCTGCGCGAGGTGCTCGAACCGGAGGCGCAGGCGGCAGGGCTTGCGGCAGGAGAGGGGGGGCAGTAAGGCGTGCGCCCCATGCAAGAGAGTCCCATGCAGGAAATGCAAGCCCCCCTTACCGGCCGCCCGGCCATCTCCGCTACCGGCCTGTTCACCCCCGCGGACAGCATCTCCAACGAAGAACTGGTCGCCAGCTTCAACGCCTTCGTCGATCGCCACAATGCGGCGAACCCCGATGCCGAGCCGCTGGCCTATTCCTCGGTCGAGTTCATCGAGAAGGCGAGCGGGATCAAATCGCGCCATGTGATGAGCAAGGCGCCGATCCTCGATCCTGACACCATGTGCCCGCGCCTGCCCGAACGCGGCAATGACGAGCTATCGATTATGGCCGAAATCGGCGTGGCTGCCGCGCGCCAGGCGCTGGAGCGCGCAGGCCGCAAGCCTGAAGATGTCGATGCGGTGTTGTGCGCGGCCTCGAATATGCAGCGCGCCTATCCGGCGATGGCGATCGAGATCCAGCAGGCGCTTGGCATTGAGGGCTTCGGCTTCGACATGAATGTCGCCTGCTCCTCGGCGACCTTCGGCATCCAGACCGCCGCTGACTACATCCGCGCCGGCAATGCCCGGTCTGTGCTGGTGGTCAGCCCGGAAATCACCTCCGGCCACCTCAACTGGCGCGACCGCGATAGCCACTTCATCTTCGGCGATGTCGCGACGGCCGTGCTGGTCGAGGATGCTGCTATCGCTCCGGCAGAGCATTGGGCGATCCTCGGCACCAAGCTGAAGACGGTGTTCTCCAACAACATCCGCAACAATTTCGGTTTCCTCAACCGCGCAGCGCCCGAGACGGCGGATACCGCTGACAAGCTGTTCGTGCAGGAAGGCCGCAAGGTGTTCCGCGAAGTCGTGCCGATGGTGGCGCAGATGATCCTTGATGAAGCCGAGCGGCTCGGGATCGATCCGGAAGGCCTGCGCCGCCTGTGGCTGCATCAGGCCAATGCGGGCATGAACCGGCTGATTTCGACCAAGGTGCTGGGTCACGAGGCCAACGAGGACGAGAGCCCGACGGTGCTCGATACCTATGGCAACACCTCGAGCGCGGGTTCGATCATCGCTTTCCACCAGCATAGCGACGATCTTGTGGCTGGCGATACCGGCCTCATTTGCAGCTTCGGTGCGGGCTATTCTGCGGGCACGGTGTTCGTACGCAAGGTGAGCTGAGGGTCGAGTTGCTTGCGGCCACGCGCCCCACTCCCTAGAAGCCCTCCGATGGCAGGCGAAATTCTCGATAACAAAGGTCGCGGCGAGGCGGGCTGGGATTGGCCCGCGATCCATCCGGAAGGTCGCAAGTTCGGGCTGATCGCGTTGGCGGTGAGCCTGTTCTTCTTGCTCGCGCTCGATTGGGAGCTGATCGGGTGGCCGCTGCTGTTGCTCAGCTTTGGCGTGTTTGCCTTTTTCCGCGATCCCGAACGTGTGGTGCCGCAGAGTGAGGCCGCGATCATCGCTCCAGCTGACGGTATCGTCACGCTGATCGAAGAGGTTGAACCACCGCTCGAATTGCAGATCGATGATGGCTCGGGCATTGCAGGCTTGCCCAACGGCACTGTGACGCGGGTGTCGATTTTCATGAGCGTGTTCGATGTCCACATCAACCGCACCCCGGTGGGCGGAACGGTGCGGCGGGTGGTCTACATCCCCGGCAAGTTCATGAACGCCGAGCTCGACAAGGCGAGCGAGGAAAACGAACGCCAGCATATCCTGATCGAGCGGAGTGACGGGCTTAAGATCGGCTTCACTCAGATTGCCGGGCTGGTAGCGCGGAGGATCGTGCCATTCGTCAAGCCGGGAGACATGGTTGCCAAGGGGCAGCGCGTCGGGCTGATCCGTTTCGGCAGCCGGGTCGATATCTATCTTCCGGCCGGAACCGATCCCAAGGTCATGATCGGCCAGACCACCATCGCTGGTGAAACCGTCATCGCCGAAATCGGCCAGCGCGGGCTGATCGAGGGGATCTCGCAGTGAGCCAGCCGCCCCGCAAGCGCGGCCCGCGCAAGATTCCGGGTGCGCGGTTTTTCCCGGCACGGCTCGGGCCCAAGGCAGCAGAGGACGAGGACGAAGGAGTGCGCAGTCCGGGTGCCGGCGGGCTGACCTTGCGAGCCATGCTGCCCAACGCGATCACTGCGGCAGCGCTGTGTTCGGGGCTGACCGGCATTCGCTTCGCAATTGATGCGCAGTGGACTTTTGCCATTGGTCTCGTGGTCCTGGCCGGTGTGCTCGACGGGATCGACGGGCGCATTGCGCGGCTGCTCAACGCGCAGTCCCGATTTGGAGCCGAGCTCGACAGTCTGGCAGATTCGATTTCGTTCGGCGTTGCGCCAGCGTTGATCCTGTTTCTGTGGTCCTTGCAGGACTGGCAGCGCTTTGGCTGGTTTGCGGCGCTCGCCTTTGCGATCTGTTGTGCGCTGAGGCTTGCACGTTTCAACGCCCGGATTGATCTGGACGATCAGCCGCACAAATCGGCCGGGTTCCTCACCGGCGTCCCTGCTCCGGTCGGGGCAGGGCTGGCTTTTACCCCGTTCTACCTGTGGCACGAGACCGGCATCGCCCTGTTCCGCGATCCGGTGCTGATGACGCTCTGGCTGGCGGTGATCGCGATCCTGATGATCTCGAACATGGCGACCTTGAGCTGGGCATCAATCCGGCCGCGCCGTTCGATCCGTCTGCCGCTAATCGCCTTTACGGGGCTGGCTTTTGCCGCGCTGCTGCTGGAGCCGTGGTGGACACTAGCGGCGATCTGCATCGCCTATCTTGCGTTGATGCCTTACGGCCTTGTGAAGTACGGGCGGATCAAGCAGCGGCGCAAATTTGATGCGGCAGCCTCCGCAGCGGAGCTGAGCGCCGACGCGGCGTGACGTCCTGACGACGGGCGGCGCGCAGCTGCATTTCTACCGCCGCAGCCTGAAGCGCAAACCCCGCTCGCATCACTTCACCTTCCCGCATCAGCTGCGCATAGGCAGCGCGCGCGCCGATCAGGCTGTGCGCGATGGTCGCCACAGCGAAAATACCGGTCAGCGTGAACAGGGCGGAAATGGCAAGAGCAAGCATGGCGGGTTCCCCTGAATTGTTCGTTCTTTGTTCCTACGTCTTGTTCCCTACCTGTTCCGGCCTGTCAAGCGCCTTTCGCACCGACCCTGGGGCGATTTTTCGTAAGCGCGCGCATTCATGTCTGGATTTCCGCCCGCGACGCGGTTAAGGGCGCGCTCGCTTGAGGCAAGGCGTTCGGTCTTCGCGCCAAGCAAATTCACATGGAAGGCGCACATACCGGTGCCGTTTGCGGGAGCTCCGCATCACGGTTCCAGTCTTCCAGAGGAACAACCGGAAAGGAATTACTTATGGCGGCACCTGTCGTCACGATGCAGCAATTGATCGAGGCCGGCGCTCACTTCGGCCACCAGACCCACCGCTGGAACCCTCGCATGAAGCCGTACATTTTCGGCGCGCGTAACGGTGTTCACATCATCGACCTGTCGCAGTCCGTGCCGCTGTTTGCGCGCGCGCTCGATTTCGTCGAATCGACCGTGCGTTCGGGCGGCAAGGTGCTGTTCGTCGGCACCAAGCGTCAGGCGCAGGAGCCGATCGCTGAAGCCGCGCGCATGTCGGGCCAGCACTTCGTCAACCACCGCTGGCTGGGCGGGATGCTCACCAACTGGAAGACCATCTCGGGTTCGATCCGCCGCCTCAAGGCTTTGGAAGAAATGCTTTCGGGCGATGTGTCGGGCTTCACCAAGAAGGAAGTTCTGCAGCTCACCCGTGAGCGTGAGAAGCTGGAAGCCTCGCTTGGCGGTATCCGCGACATGGGCGGTATTCCGGACGTGATGTTCGTGATCGACGCCAACAAGGAAGATCTCGCGATCAAGGAAGCCAATGTTCTCGGCATCCCGGTGATCGGCATCCTCGACACCAACGTCGATCCGTCGGGCATTGCTTTCCCGGTTCCGGGTAACGACGATGCGAGCCGCGCAGTGCGCCTGTACTGCCAGGCGATCGGTGAAGCAGCGCTCGCCGGCAAGGGCAAGTTCCAGCAGGACGTGTCGAGCGATTTCGGCGCGATGGCTGAACCTCCGGCTGAAGCACCCGCGCAGGTCGTGGTCGCTGACGAGCCGGCTGCGGAAGAAACCGAAGCCTGATTTTCTTCACGCGGCAGCGGCGACGCACACCGTCGCTTCCGCGTCACATTCCCACTCTAGCGCGCCCGGCATTGCCCTCCATCAGGAGACGGCAGGGCCGGGCGCCCGAACAACACACGAAAAGGAATTTCTCATGGCTGATTTTTCCGTCGCTGACGTGAAGAAGCTGCGCGAGCGCACTGGCGCTGGCATGATGGACGCCAAGAAGGCGCTGACCGAAGCCGGCGGCGACATCGAAGCCGCGGTTGACGCACTGCGCGCCAAGGGCCTCGCCACCGCTCAGAAGAAGTCGAGCCGCACTGCGGCTGAAGGTCTCGTCGGCGTCGCCGTTTCGGGCACCAAGGGCGTGGCTGTCGAAGTGAACTCGGAAACCGATTTCGTCGCCAAGAACGACCAGTTCCAGAGCTTCGTCCGCAACGTGACGGCTGTGGCGCTCGAACTCGGCAATGATGATGTCGAAGCACTCAAGGCCGCGGCCTACCCCGAAGGCGGCACCGTCTCCGACAAGCTGACCGACAACGTCGCCACCATCGGTGAAAACCAGCAAATCCGCCGCATCAAGACCGTCGCGGTCGAGAAGGGCGCGGTCATTTCGTATATGCACACCGCCGCTGCCGAAGGCCTCGGCAAGATCGGCGTGCTGATCGGTCTGGAAAGCGAAGCGGGCGCCGACGTGCTCGAACCGCTCGGCAAGCAGCTGGCCATGCACGCCGCCGCCGCCTTCCCGATGGCGCTCGACGCTGATGGGCTTGATGCTGAAGTGATCGAGCGTGAGCGCAAGATCGCTGCCGAAAAGGCTGCCGAAACCGGCAAGCCTGAAGACGTGCAGGCCAAGATGGTCGATGGCGCGGTGAAGAAGTTCGCCAAGGAAAACGCGCTGCTCAGCCAGATCTTCGTGATGGACAACAAGACCGTCATCGCTGATCTCGTCGCGCAGGCTGGAAAGGCCGCCGGCACCCCGATCGTGCTCAAGGACTACGCCCGGTTCCAGCTCGGTGAAGGCATCGAGAAGGAAGAAGTCGATTTCGCAGCGGAAGTGGCAGCGACGCTCAAGGGCTGATCTTTCGCTAACACTCAACGGACGGCCGTCGCAGCAGATGCTGCGGCGGCCGTTTGCTTGAGCGCGCGCGGTGTTACCTTACCCTTTGCGCAACGGCGGATTGCCGGTTAAGTGCCCCCACTCAGATTCCCGCCCGGAGCCCCGCATCCCCATGTCTCTTCCCCCAATCAAGCGCGTCCTCCTGAAACTGTCAGGCGAAGTGCTGATGGGCAGCCAGCAGTTCGGGATCGACCCGGCCTTCGTCGCCGAGCTGGCGGCAGAGGTGAAAGCGGCCAAGGAAACCGGGCTCGAAATCTGTCTCGTGATCGGCGGCGGCAATATCTTCCGGGGGATGGCGGGCGCGGCCAAGGGGATGGACCGGGCGCAGGCCGATTACATGGGGATGCTGGCGACCGTGATGAACGCGCTGGCGATGCAGAACGCGCTGGAACAACTCGGCGTCCAGACCCGCGTGCAGTCCGCGATTGAGATGGACAAGGTGTGCGAGCCGGTGATCCGCCGCCGTGCCGAACGCCACCTGGAAAAGGGCCGCGTGGTGATCTTTGCCGCCGGTGTCGGCGCGCCCTATTTCACCACCGATAGCGGCGCTGCCTTGCGTGCGGCGGAGATGAAGTGCGACGCGTTGCTGAAGGGCACCAGCGTCGACGGGGTGTATGACAGCGATCCCAAGCACAACCCGCAAGCCGTGCGGTTCGACACCGTGACCTATGACCGCGTGCTGGCCGACAATCTCAAGGTGATGGACGCCTCTGCGGTGGCTTTGTGCCGTGACAACAAGATCCCGATTGTGGTCTTCTCGATCCGCGAGAAAGGCAATCTTGCCCGTGTGCTCGCGGGTGAGGGCGTGCAGACCATTGTTCAAGACAGCTAAGACAACCGAAGGAAACCCCAGCCATGCCGCAATATGACAAGGCCGATGTTGAGCGCCGGATGAAGGGCGCTGTGGAAGCGTTGAAGAGCGATCTGCAAGGCTTGCGCACGGGCCGCGCCAACACCAGCCTGCTGGATCCGGTCGTGGTCGAAGTCTATGGCTCGATGATGCCGCTCTCGCAGGTCGCGACCGTCTCGGCGCCTGAGCCGCGGATGCTGAGCGTTCAGGTATGGGATAAGTCGAACATGACCCCCGTCGAAAAGGGCATTGCCCACGCAAACCTCGGCCTCAATCCGATCATCGACGGCCAGACTCTGCGCCTCCCGATCCCTGACCTGACGCAGGATCGCCGCAAGGAGCTTGCCAAGCTGGCGGGTCAGTATGCCGAGAAGGCGAAGATCGCGATACGCAACGTGCGCCGCGATGCGATGGAAAGCTTGAAGACCGACGAGAAGAAGAAGGAAATCTCGGAAGACGATCGCAAGCGGTCTGAAGAGCAGGTCCAGAAGCTGACCGATCAATACGTCAAGGAAACTGACGAGGCTGCTGCCAAGAAGGAACAGGAAATCCTGACGCAGTGATTGCAGCGTTCGGAGTGTAGAGAACAGGCTTGGACCAATCGCGCGCCAAACATGTCGCCATCATCATGGATGGCAATGGCCGCTGGGCCAAGAAACGGGGCTTGCCTCGCGCGGTTGGCCATCAGCGCGGCGTGGAGGCGGTGCGCCGGTTGGTGCGCGCGCTTGAGCCGACCGAGCTAGAGTGTCTTACGCTTTACGCGTTCTCCTCGGAAAACTGGAAGCGCTCGGAGGACGAGGTCGATGATCTGATGAACCTGATGCGCCGGTTCATCAAATCCGACTTGCCCGAATTCGTCGCCAACAATGTGAAACTGAAGATCATCGGCGACTGGCAATCGCTCGCGCCCGATATCGTCGCGATGCTGGAAGATGCGTTGGCGCAGACCGCGGATGGCAAGCAGACGATCGCTGTCGCGCTCAATTACGGCGGGCAGCACGAAATCGCTCGCGCCGCCGCCAAGGCGGCAACGGCGGGCGAGGTGACGATTGAGACCATTACCGCGCATCTCGACACCGCCGATCTCCCGCCGCTCGATCTGCTGATCCGCACTAGCGGGGAGATCCGCCTGTCGAACTTCCTGCTGTGGCAGGCGGCCTATGCCGAGATGCTGTTTGTGGATACGCTGTGGCCCGACTTCGAACCGGCGCATCTCACCACGGCACTTGATCACTTTGCCCGGAGGGAGCGGCGGTATGGCGGACGGTGAGGCGCGCGTGCGCGACACAAAAGCTGGCGTGACCGATTTGCCGGTGCGGCTGGCCTCCGCAATCGTCATGCTGGTGCTGGCGGGCGGAGCGCTGTGGCTGGGCGGGTGGTTCTGGACTGCCTTCGTGGCGCTCGTCGCCTGCGGTGTGCTGTGGGAATGGAACAAGCTGATCGGCCGCTTCCGCCTGACCGGGCTGGGCGAGACGCTGTGGTTCTTTGGCGGGGTGGTCTATGTCGGCGGAGCGGCGCTCGCGATGGAGATCGTCCGCAATGGCCTGACCCATGCATTCCCGGACTCGCCGATCAGAGGTTACGGCCCGCTTGAAGTGTTGCTGGTGTTCCTGCTGCCGATCGTTGCAGTTGATGTGGGGGCCTATTTCGCCGGGCGCGCCATTGGCGGGCCGAAGATTGCACCGCGGATCAGCCCGGCCAAGACCTGGGCCGGGCTTTTTGGCGGTGCGCTGCTGGCAGGGCTGGCGGGCATCGCGGTCGAGCTTGCCGATATTGGACCGGCGGCAGTGCCGGGCTTCACTTGGGTCAGCATTGCCGGAGCGGTGATCGGCGGTTTGTTGATCGCAGTGATCGCGCAGAGCGGGGATTTCTTCGAAAGCTGGATGAAGCGGCGCGCGGGCGTGAAGGACTCAGGCAGCCTCATTCCGGGACACGGCGGATTGTTTGACCGGCTCGATGGCTTTGTCGCGGTGTTCTTCGTGCTGTTTGTCATTGCCACAGCCACCACTTTGCTGGGATGATAGGGAGATGACGCGTGTCCTCACCCTGCTAGGCGCCACCGGCTCGATCGGCGCATCGACGCTCGATCTGGTGCGGCGCAATCGTGACGAGTGGCAGGTCGAGGCGCTGACCGCGCAAGCGAGCGCGGCAGAACTAGCAGCGCTCGCGATTGAATTCGGTGCCAAGCTGGCGGTGGTCGGTGACGAGGCGTGCCTGCCCGAACTGCGCGAAGCACTCGGCAATAGCGGGATTGAGGCGGCTGGCGGCCGCGCGGCGCTCGTCGAAGCGGCGGCGCGACCTGCTGATATGACGGTCGCCGCCATTGTTGGTTGCGCCGGTCTTGCTCCCGTCATGGCGGCGGTAGAGCGGGGCGGCACTATTGCGCTCGCCAACAAGGAAGCGCTGGTTTCGGCGGGCGAGGTGTTGATGCAGGCCGTCGCCAAGCATGGCGCGACTTTGCTGCCGACCGATTCCGAACACAATGCGATCTTCCAGTGCCTCAATGGCAACCGGATCGAGGATGTCGCCAAGATCACCCTGACGGCCAGCGGCGGCCCCTTGCGGACGTGGACGCAGGCGCAGCTCGATGCGGCGACCCCGGCTGAGGCCGTGGCGCATCCCAACTGGTCGATGGGCGCCAAGATCAGCGTCGATTCCGCCACGATGATGAACAAGGGGCTCGAATATATCGAGGCCTATCATCTTTTCCCCGTTGGCCTCGATCGCTTGGGCATCGTCATTCACCCGCAGAGCGTGATCCACTCGATGGTCGAATTCCGCGATCGGTCGACGCTCGCACAGCTTGGGCCGTCCGATATGCGCGTGCCGATTGCCTCGTGCCTTGCTTGGCCGCAGCGGATGGAAACGCCGCTCGCCCCGCTGGATCTGGCTGCGATTGGCGAACTCACGTTCCATGCGCCCGATGAAGGCCGCTTCCCCGCGACGCGGCTTGCGCGTGAAGCGATCCGTGCGGGCGGCTCAGCGCCCGCAATCCTCAACGCCGCCAATGAAGTCGCGGTTGCCGCTTTCCTTGCCGGTCAGATCAGGTTCACCCGGATCGCGGCAGTGGTGGAAGAGACGCTCGCACGTAACAATGATGCCCCGCGCCCGACCAGCCTTGAAGAAGTGCTGGCCGTCGATCAATCCGGACGGATGCAGGCCATGAGCCTGTTGGAGACCAACGCCCTTGTTTGAATCGCCCCCTTTCTGGATGTACGTCATCGGCTTCCTGCTGCTGCTCGGGCCGCTCGTCACCCTGCATGAACTTGGCCACCTGTTGGTCGGCCGGTTGTTCGGCGTGAAGGCTGAATCTTTCTCGGTCGGGTTCGGCAAGGAACTGGCAGGCTTTACCGACAAGCGGGGGACACGGTGGAAACTCTCAGCCCTGCCATTGGGCGGATATGTCCAATTCAAGGGTGACATGAACCCGGCGAGCGTGCCCGATGCCAATGCTCCGGTTGAGGAAGGCAGCTTCCAGCACGCCGACTTGTGGAAGCGCGCATTGATCGTCGCGGCTGGGCCAGTCACCAATCTCGTCGTCGCCATTGCCATATTTGCGGCCTTCTTCGCGATCATCGGCAAGCCGGTCATCGTTGGCGAAGAGGATTCGCGCACCATCGGCGCCTTCAGCGAAGGCAGTGTGGCTGAAGCGGCAGGCCTTCAAGTGGGCGATGTGGTGGTGGAGATTGACGGGCGCTCGATCCGCGATTTCACCGATCTGAAGACCAAGGTCGCGCTCCATCCGGGCAAGCAGATGGTCTTCACCATCAAGCGCGCGGGCGAGGAAATCGACTACACGCTCACTACCGCACGCATCGAACGCAAGGACAGTTTCGGCAATACCAGCACCGAAGGCCTGATCGGCGTGGCGCCTGCGGGCGGCAAGTACGAGCTTGAAAAGGTGAGCGTCCTTGAGGCGATCCCGCTCGGCGCGAAGCAGAGCTGGGACTTCATGGGCATGATGATCACCGGCATCCAGCAGATCGTCACGGGCGAGCGTTCGGTGAAGGAACTGGGCGGCCCGCTCAAGATCGCAAAATACTCTGGCGAGCAGATGAGCATGGGGGCGGCGGCCTTCCTTCATTTTGCCGCACTGATTTCGCTTAATTTGGCATTCATCAATTTCTTGCCAATCCCCGCGCTCGATGGCGGGCACCTGATGTTCTACGCGGCCGAGGCGATACGCCGTAAGCCGGTAGGGCCGCAGGCGACCGAATGGGCCTACCGCACCGGCATTGCGCTGGTGCTGATGCTGATGGTGGTGGTGACGGTGAATGACATTGTCTCGCTTCCTATCTTTGGAAGCTGATAGCGCGGCCGAGGGAGCCGCGCTTGATGTCTCAGTGCTTTGCCGGGGAAAGCGCGACCATCCGCGTTCTTCCGGCGACCACGCGGCTTGATTGCGCGGGGCACATGGGGCAGAGGCGGGGACCGTGGGGATGGAGCCATGAGCGGGGGCGCATGGATCTGGGCACGATTAGTGACTGGCAAGGCTTGACGACGCGGGTCGCAGGGTTGGAAACGGGATTTTAGCTGCATGAACCGATTGAGCAAGACAGGCCTTGGGCCGGTCATTTGCAATCCCGCCCCCTCGCGCGGCCCGATCCGGCTGGCGAGCTTGCTGTGCTGCGGCTCGATCCTCGCCGGTTTGCCGGCGATGGCCGGAGCACAGGAAGCAAGCCCGGCCCCCGCCGCGCAGCCTGCTACTGCCTCGGCTCCGGTGCCTGCTGCGCGCAGCAACGTCATCCGCACCATCACTGTGGTTGGGGCCGAGCGGCTCGAGCCGACCACCATCCTCAGCTACATCCGTCTGCGGGTTGGCCAGGAATACACTTCGTCTGCCGCTGACGAGGCATTGAAGGATCTTGGCGCGACCGAGCTGTTCGCCAATTTCTCGATCCGCAATGATGCTGGCAATGTCGTAATCACCGTGACCGAGAACCCGGTGATCAACCGCATCGTGCTCGAAGGCAATGAACGCCTCAAGGCCGACAAGATCCTGCCGGAAATCAAGCTTTCGCCGCGCCAGATCTTCACCCGGTCCAAAGTGCGCGCCGACGTGGCCCGCATCATCGAGCTGTACAAGCGCCAGGGCCGGTTCGCCGCGCAGGTTGAACCCAAGATGGTGCAGCTGCCGCAGAACCGCGTCGATATCGTGTTCGAAATTACCGAAGGCCCCAAGTCCAAGGTCCGCCAGATCAACATCCTCGGCAACGAGAAGTTTTCTGACGGCCAGCTGCGCGGCGAAATGGTGACCAAGCAGGCGCGTATCACCAGCTTCTTCAGCTCCAACACTAGCTACGACCCGGATCGTCTGGCCTTCGACCAGCAGAAGCTGCGCCAGTATTACTTGACCGAAGGCTATGCCGACTTCCGCGTCGTCTCCGCCGTGGCGGAACTCACGCCCGACCAGAAGGACTTCATCATCACCTATGTGGTGGAGGAGGGTGAGCGCTACACCTTTGGCGACGTCAAGGTCGACAGCCAGCTGCGCGACTTCGACAGCGATGTGATGAGCACGCAGCTGCCGATGAAGGCGGGCGATTTCTACAACGCCAAGATCGTCGAAGACACGGTTGAGCAGCTGACCGAGCTGGCAGGCCGCTACGGCTATGCCTTTGCCGACGTCCAGCCGCGCTTCAACCGCGATCCCGATAACCTCAAGATGAACATCACCTTCGTTCTTCGCGAGGCACCGCGCGTTTATGTCGAGCGGGTCGACATCAACGGCAACACGCTGACCCAGGATAAGGTGATCCGCCGCGAGTTCCGCTTGGCCGAAGGCGATGCGTTCAACTCGCTGGGCGTCCAGCGCACCACCGCACGCATCAACTCGCTCGGCTATTTCCAGGAAAACTTCGAGGTCACCCAGACCGAAGGCAGCGCGCCTGACCGGATCATTCTGGAAGCCAACATCGAAGAGCGTCCGACCGGTGAATTGCAGTTCTCGGCCGGTTTCTCCTCGATCGAGCAGTTCATTCTGGCCGGTAGCATCCGGCAGCGCAATTTCCGCGGGCGCGGGCAGACGATCGGGCTAAGCGTCAACTATTCGCAGTTCTCGCGCTCGGCGCAGGTCAGCTTCTCCGATCCGTACATCTTTGATCGCAACATCTCTGGCGGGATCGATATCTACCGCCGCGATTTCAACAGCTTCAACTTTACCGGTAATGAGCGCAACACGACCTATGAGCAGGCGACCACCGGCTTCTCGATGCGGGCCGGGGTGCCGTTGACTGAGTACATGTCGCTGGTCGGCAGCTATACTCTTAACTACGACGAGGTCGGCCTCGACGAGAACCTGTTCTTCTCCGACCTTGATGGCGATGGCACGCGTGAATGCGATCCTTTACGCGCAGGCCGTTTCCTGTGCGATACACTCGGCAACCGGCTGAGTTCGATCGTCGGTTTGAGCCTCAACTACAACTCGTTGAATTCTCGCGTCCGCCCGACGCGCGGCAAGACCATTTCGCTCAGTGGCGAGTTTGCCGGGCTTGGCGGCGATCAACGCTTTGTCCGGTTCCGCGGCCGTGGGCAGCAGTTCTGGAATGTTGGCAATTCGGGCTTCATCTTCTCGATCCTCGCCGAAGGCGGCACGATCATCCCGTTGCAGGAACGGCCCGGAGCCGGTGTTGACGACGTTCTGCTGACCGACCGCTTCTTCCTCGGTGAACCGCAGTTCCGCGGCTTCGCGATCCGCGGCGTTGGCCCGCGCATCCTGACGCAGACCTCACAGCTTGATAGCTTTGGTCGCCCGATCCTCGATGCGGATGGCAACATCACCTTCTTCACTGACCGCAATCAGGTTCGTGATGACGCTATCGGCGGGCGCAATTACTACCTGGGCCGCGCTGAGCTGGAAATTCCGCTTGGCACCGGCGCTCGCGAACTGGGCCTACGGCCTTCGATCTGGACCGACATTGGCGCGTTGTGGGGGGTCGAGCAACCGATCCTGACGGTCAATCCCGCCGGCATTCCGTTGACCAATGCGGCAGGCGAAGCACTGTTCCAGGTTCCGAGTACTAACACCACGACCACCAGCCCGACCCAAGCTGACGGATCGCCCAATATTCGCCTGATCCAGCAGAATTCGAATATCCGCGAGCTGTTCCTCGGAAACTCGCCGAGCCCGCGCATCACGGCCGGGATCGGGGTGAACTGGAACTCGCCCTTCGGACCGTTCCGCATCGACTTCGCTCAGACCATTCGTAGGGTCGAAGGCGATGACGAGCGGCGCTTCACATTCAACGTAGGAACCCAATTCTGATGACACGTCTTGCCAAGCTTCTTGCTCCGGCCGGCCTGGTGCTGGCCGCCACCGCCGCGCTTCCCGCACAGGCACAGGTCGATGGCCGCATGGCCTCGGTCGATGTTACACGCACCATCATCGGCACTACCGCCTTCCAGACCTCGTATGAGCAGGTCAACACGACCTATGCTCAGCAGAACGAACTGCGCCGCACCAAGGCGCTGGAGCGGCAGACCATGCTCGCCAAGTTCGACAAGAACGCTGACAAGCAGGTCGACGAGACCGAGCAAGCCGCCATGCAGAAGTCGGCCGACTTCCCCAAGCTTCAGGCGCTTGAGCAGGAAATTCAGGGCCTTTCCAACCAGATCGACGGCGCCCGCGTCTTCGCGATCGAGCAGATCATCATGCAGTATGGTTCGGCCTTGCAGGACGTGACGACGGCTGACCAGATCAAGGTCGTGTTGGATCCGGGCACGGTGCTGTTCGCGGTGCCGGAAATGGACATCACCCCCAAGGTCACTGCCGCACTCAACGCCCGCGTTCCCGCCGTCGGCGTGGTTCCGCCCGCTGGCTGGCAGCCGAGCCGTGAAGGCGTGCAGGTCTATCAGGAAATCCAGCAGCGCCTCGCGATGGCCGCGCAGATGCAGCAGCAACAGCAGGCTGCCCCCGCACCGCAGGGCGACACGGCCGCGCCGGTCGGTCGCTGATCCTGACGGAGAACGTAAGATGAGCGAAGCGGGTAGCGCGCCGGCCGAGGTGCTGGATTACGATATCGTCAAGATCCTCAAGGCCTTGCCACATCGCTACCCGCTGCTTCTGGTTGACCGGGTGCGGTCGATCACGCTGGGTGAGCGCATTCACGCGGTCAAGGCCGTGAGTATGAATGAGCAGTTCTTCCAGGGCCACTTCCCGGGTGCGCCGATCATGCCGGGCGTGCTGCAGATCGAGGCGCTGGCGCAGGCTGCCGGCATCCTCGGGATCGAGACGATGGAACTGGCCGGCACTGGCAAGCTGGTGATCTTCATGGGGATCGAGAACGCCAAATTCCGCGCTCCCGTCACGCCGGGCTGCCTGCTCGACCTCCACGTGGAATTCACCCAGAAGCGCAGCCGCGTCTACAAGTTCAAGGGCGTTGCTAGTGTTGAGGGCAAGACCACCTGCGAGGTCGAATTCACGGCCATGATGACGGACGGTCTTTGATGCGCGCACCCCTCCGGGCGCGCGTCCTCGATGCTGTTCTCTTCGCTTCGCTTCGAGGCACCTGCGGCTCGGCCGCGTGGCCTCGCGGTCGCTTCGCGACCGATGACTGGGTGAACATCTAAGGTTGCATTGCGCTGCGTTCCTCACTAAGGCGCGCGCTTCCCATTCATAGCAGCGCCGGTCGGTACCGGCGCCACGCTGCAAAGGATCACGTCATGAAGGCCGAAGGTCACCCCCAATACCACATGATCACGGTCAAGATGACCGATGGCACCGAATTCCAGACCCGCTCGACTTGGGGCAAGGAAGGCGACACCCTGTCGCTTGAAATCGATCCCCTGAGCCACCCGGCTTGGACCGGTGGCCGTCAGCAGGCGTCGGAAGGCGGCCGTGTGGCCCAGTTCAACAAGCGTTTCGGCGGGCTCAGCCTCAAGAACAAGTAACCCGAGATTCGGCGCGGCCTTCGTGGCTGCGCCAACCGGTTCGCAGCCTTCGGGCTGCGTGAGGAGGGCGGCCTGACGGGGTCGCCCTTTTCGATTCCGGCGCAGGCGTCAGCCCTGCCATTCGCGTTCGCGATACCATTTGGTGATCACGTATTTGACGCCCTTCCTGACCTTCATCCCGTGGTGAAGCGTCGCATGGTTGACGCCGCCATCGGGCAGGCGATTGTCCCAGCACAGCAATTTGCCCGGCTCCGGCTGAAAGGTCTTGTCGAGCAGCTTGAACCGCGTCGCGCCGCCAGCCCCCACATCATTGAGATAGACCATGAAGGTCCAGGTGCGGTTGCCTGACAAGGCGCAGAACTTCTGAAAATCCCGGCCGCCCGGTGCGAAGTAATCGGTGTGCGGCTTGAATTCCTGCCCTTCGGCATAACGCTGGCCTTGCAGCGGTTCGCCAAAGGCAGGGTTGATGCCGGACAGCTCGGCCAGCAGCGCCTCGATCTTCTGGACCGCTGGGAGATCGGCGGAGAGATCGCAGGTCTCGCTTGTGCGGAACACAGGATCGCCATTGTCGTCGGCGATGGTCGAGGGGCGGCGACCTGTATCAATCAGCGCCATCAGCTCTTCCGCCAGATCAGGCGCGACGAATCGCTTAAGCTGGAACAGCACCGCCTTGGGGGTCGGTACGCGCTGCACACCGGGTTGCGCCGCGATCTTGGCGGCGATGGAATCGGAAAGGGTTGTCATGGCCGCCCAAGGATAGATGCGGGTTGTGGCTTGGCAATGATTCACCGGGGTGCGTAACAATCTTGCGTGCGAGGCGGCGGAAAGCAGTTTTCGCTTCCCTTGAAGAGGCCTTTGTGCAAGAGGCGCGCCTCCCTCGCCAGCGCACTTGACGTGCGTCTGCCTAGCGTACACCGCGCCACTTCGCGCGGGCTTGGCAGCGACCGAAATGGTGGTATGCGGGCAGGGGCGTGTGGCGATCATAGCTCAGTTGGTTAGAGCGCCGGTTTGTGGTACCGGAGGTCGCGGGTTCGAACCCCGTTGATCGCCCCATCTCCCCCCATGCAGCATGTTAGCACCGCGCCCGACAGGGGAGACGACATGACCGCATTCTGGGCCGAGCCCGATTTCGACGCGCATGAGCTTGTGCAGCTGGTCCACGACCGGGTGAGCGGACTTACGGCGATCATTGCGGTCCATTCGACCCACCTCGGCCCGTCTGCGGGGGGCACCCGTTTCTGGCATTACAACGATCCCGCAGGCGCAATGCGCGATGCGCTGCGCCTGTCGCGCGGGATGAGCTACAAGAACGCGATGGCCGGTCTGCCGATGGGCGGCGGCAAGGCGGTGATCCTCGCGGACGAGCAGCGGATCAAGACCCCCGAGATGCTTGCCGCGTTCGGTGATGCGGTCGAAGGTCTCGGCGGGCGCTACGTCACGGCCGAGGATGTCGGCATCTCTGAGGCGGACATGGTTGCCGTCTCGCAGCGCACCGCGCA
Organism: uncultured Erythrobacter sp.; assembly: GCF_958304185.1. Lineage (NCBI taxonomy): Bacteria > Pseudomonadati > Pseudomonadota > Alphaproteobacteria > Sphingomonadales > Erythrobacteraceae > Erythrobacter > uncultured Erythrobacter sp. The sequence continues at coordinate 711,313 of NZ_OY284433.1, read as the reverse complement.
CGTATCGGGCCTGCCGGTGGCGGGCGAGGGCAGCGCGGGCGGCGATCCCGGCCCGTTCACGGCCTATGGCATCTATCTCGGTATCAAGGCGGCGGTGCGGCACAAGCTCGGCAAGGAGAGCCTCGCGGGCGTCCATGTCGCTGTGCAAGGCACCGGTTCGGTCGGCGGCGGGGTTGCCCGGTTGTTGGCGCGTGACGGCGCGAAGCTGACGCTGGCCGATATCAACGCGGACCGCGCAGCGGCATTGGCAGCGCAGTTGGGCGGCGTGGCGACGTCCTCGGATGCGATCATGGCGACGCCATGCGACGTGTTCAGCCCCAATGCATTGGGCGCGATCCTCGATGATGCGGGAATTGCCGCGCTTGACTGTCCGATTGTGGCGGGCGGGGCTAACAACCAGCTCGCCCGTCCCGAGCACGGCGGACTGCTGGCGGCGCGCGGCATTCTCTACGCGCCTGACTATGTCATCAACGCTGGCGGGATTATCTCGGTCGCGACCGAATACCTCGCCCGCCGCGACAGTCGCACCGGCGATGTTGCCGAGGTCAATGCGTTGGTCGAGCAGATCCCCGGGCGACTCGAAACAATCTGGCAGGAAAGCGAAAGCACCGGCGTTTCGGCCGATGTGGTGGCCGACAGGATGGCGCAAAAGCTCATCGGCCGCGGCTGAAGATGCGGGGCGCTGCGGGAACTATTCCGCGCGCGCGTGATTTGCTCTCTTGTCCGGTTCGGGTGTAAGGCTACAAGCCCGGCCAGACGCAAACGATCATGCACATCTACGCCAACCCCACCCGTTTTCTGTCACTTGCAAAGTGGCTCATGCCGCTCCTGTTCTGGAGCGGTCTGGTGCTGTCTGTTGGCGCGGTGGGCTGGGGCCTGTTCATGGTGCCGCCCGACCGGCTGATGGGCGATACGGTACGCATCCTGTTCATTCACGTGCCCGCCGCATGGCTCGGCATGGGCGGATGGGCGGGGATCGCGATTTCCAGCGCCATGCTGCTGATCTGGAAGCATCCACTCGCCGCCCTGTCTGCCCGCGCGATTGCGGTGCCGGGAATGGTGTTCTGCGCGATCTGCCTCGCCACCGGATCGATCTGGGGCCGGCCGACTTGGGGCACCTGGTGGGAGTGGGATGGCCGGCTGACCTCAATGCTGGTGCTGCTGTTCCTTTACGCCGGTTACATCGCCCTGACCGAGGCGGCCGAGAAAGAAGGCTCCTCGACCAAAATCGCCGCGATCTTCGGCCTTGTCGGCGCGGTGAATGTGCCGATCATCAACCGGTCGGTGGTGTGGTGGAATTCGCTCCACCAGCCCCCCAGCATCACGGCAGGCAAAAGCGCGATTGAGGCAACCTTCCTTGTGCCGCTGCTGGTCGCAGTGGTGGGCTTCTCGCTCCTGTTCGGGGCAATTGTGCTGATGCGGATGCGCGCGCTGATTGCAGAGCAACAGGTCGAAGCGCGCCTGCGCCGCCGTGCGCTTGATGATGATGCGTCGACGCCGGTAGCGCCCGCGATGGAACAGGCGTGATGCGCGAAGAATTGAACCAGTGGGATTTTGTGTGGCTCGCCTATGGCGTAGGCGCGATTGCGCTGGCCCTGCTGATCGTCTGGGCCTGGCGCTCAATGGCGCGCGCCGAGGCGCGGCGCGATGCGTCGCGGCGGCGCTGAACGGGACAATGTAATGAAAGCCAAGCACCAACGTCTGATCCTTGTGATTATTGCATTTGCTGCGTTAATGGCTGCAGGGATGATATTCGTTTGGGCGACACGCAATCAAATTAGCTATTTCTATTTTCCTGAACAAATCGTCGCGGATCCGCCTCAATCGGGACGCGCCGTGCGCCTTGGCGGGATGGTTCAGAAAGGTTCGATTAAGACGGAGGCCGATGGCGTGACCGTCACCTTCGTGGTGGCCGGAAATACCTCAGATACGGTTACAGTCCGCTACCGGGGGATACTGCCCGATCTGTTCGTCGAGAATTCGGGCGTTGTGGCAGAAGGCAGCCTTGGCCCGGACGGGGTGTTCATGGCGACCAATCTGCTCGCCAAGCATGACGAGAATTACGTGCCCAAGGAACTCGAAGGCATGGGCACCGATCAGGCCGCCAAGATGGCAGCCGAAACCACCGTCGGGCTGAAGTAACATCGTGGCACAGATGAGGGCCAAGCAATGATTCCCGAAATCGGACTGGCCGCCCTGTGGCTCGCCGCCGCGCTGGCGGTGTTGCAGATGGTTTCGGGCGCCTTTGCGCTGAAGGCGGCGGACGGCGCGGTCAATCCGCTGGCAATCTATGCGCGCCCCGCGGCGGTGGTGCAGGCATTCCTTGCGGTGCTGGCCTTCCTGATGCTGCTGTGGTCCTTCGCGATCACCGACCTGTCGATCAAGCTGGTCGCGAGCAACTCCCACTCGATGAAGCCGCTGCTTTACAAGCTGACGGGGACATGGGGGAACCACGAAGGCTCAATGCTGCTGTGGGTCGGCGTGCTGGCGCTGTCGGGCGGCCTGCTGGCTGGGTGCGAGAAGCGCCTGCCTGAGCGCACTATGGGCGCGACGCTGGCGGTGCAGGGGTTTGTGGCGCTGGGCTTCTATGCCTTCCTGCTGCTTTCTTCCAACCCGTTCGAGCGGCTGCCGGTCCCCGCGGCTGAAGGAACGGGGCTCAACCCGCTGCTGCAAGACATCGGCCTCGCGATCCACCCGCCGACACTTTATGCGGGCTATGTCGGCCTGTCGGTCGCGTTCAGCCTTGCCATGGGCGCGCTGCTGACCAATCAGGTGAATCCCTCCTTCGCCCGTGTGCTGCGCCCCTGGGTGCTGGGCGCGTGGGTGCTGCTGACCTTCGGGATCACCGCCGGCTCTTACTGGGCCTATTACGAGCTGGGCTGGGGCGGCTGGTGGTTCTGGGATCCGGTCGAGAATGCCTCGCTGATGCCGTGGCTGGCTGCGACCGCGCTGATGCATTCGGTCAGCGTGCTCGCCGCGCGCGATGCGCTGCGGACGTGGACGATCATGCTGGGCGTGCTGGCGTTCTCAATGTCGATGCTCGGCACCTTCCTCGTGCGCTCGGGCGTGCTGACGAGCGTCCATGCCTTTGCGGTCGATCCTGAGCGCGGGGCGTTCATCCTCGGGCTGCTGGGGCTTTACATCGGCGGCGCGTTCACGATCTTCGCTCTGCGCGCTGGCGCCGTGGCCGAAGGTAAGCGCTTCGCCATTGCCAGCCGCGAAGGCGCGTTGGTGTTCAACAATGTGATGCTGTCCGCGATCCTTGCGATCGTCTTGCTCGGCACGCTCTATCCGCTGCTGACCGAGGTGTTTGACGTGCGGGTGTCGGTCGGCCCGCCTTACTTCAATCCGGCGGGTGCAATCTTCGCGATCCCGATGTTCCTCGTGATGGCGGTCGGCCCCCTCCTGCGCTGGAAGAGCGACAAGCCTGCACGGCTCCAGTTCGAGCTGGCGCTGATTGCGGCGCTGGTGATCGGCGTGATCGCGCTGGTGAGCTTCTTCGGCCAGTTCCCGTTGTTGCCGCTGCTGGGCCTTGGCCTTGCCGCCGCGCTGGCGGTCGCCGCCTTCCTGCCGCTGCGTGGGCGCAATATCGCACGCGTGCCGGTTGCAACCTGGGGCATGGTGCTCGCCCATTTCGGTATAGCGGTCTCCTTGTTCGGCATGGCGTGCGAAGGCGCGTTCTCGCAGGAGCGCCTAGCTGCGGTCGCGCCGGGCGGCACCGAACAGATCGGCGACTTCGCGGTCACTCTCGAGAGCGTCTCGCCCATCGCGGGGCCGAACTGGACCGCGATCGAAGCACGGCTTGCGGTAAGCAGGAACGGCGGCGAGCCGGTGATCCTCAATCCCCAAGCGCGCAACTTCTGGTCGCCGCCGCAATCCACCAGCGAAAGCGCCCTGCTGACCCGCTGGGACGGGCAGCTTTACGCGGTGATCGGCAATCAGGCCGAGGATGGGCGCTGGCAGATCCGGGTGTGGTGGAAGCCGTTTGTCACCTTCATCTGGTATGGCGGATTGCTCATCGCGCTGGGCGGTATTCTGGCGATTGCGGGCCGAGTGAAGGTCGATGTGAAGCGCCGCGCGGCGGTAACCAAGGGAGCAGAGCGCCGCGCCGATGTCGAGGCGCTTGATGCCGCCTCGCCGGTCCCGGCGGAGTAGGCTTATGCGCTCGCGTCTGTTCCTGTGGGTGCCGCTCGCCCTGTTCGCCTTCTTTGCTGGGGTCGCTGGCTATGTGCTCACGCAGGAGAAGGACGAGTTTGTCGAAAGCACGATGATCGGTCAGCCCTTGCCCGATTTCGCGCTCGACCCTGCGTTCAGCGGCCTGCCTGGCGCGGCAAAGACTGACCTCGTAGGGGGCAAGCCGCGCCTGCTCAACATCTGGGCCAGCTGGTGCACACCCTGCATCGCCGAAGCACCGCAACTCGAAGCGCTGCAAGCTCGAGGCGTCGAGATTGTCGGCATCGCCATTCGTGACCGGCCCGAAGACGTTGCCAATTTCCTTGGCCGTTACGGCAATCCCTATTCGCGGATCGGCAGCGACCGCATTTCCGAGGTACAGCTGGCGATCGGATCGTCGGGGGTGCCGGAAACCTTTGTGATCGATGCCAAGGGCGTGATCCGCTATCAGCATATCGGTGACATCCGGCCCGAGCATGTCGCGGTGCTGCTGGACGAACTGGAGAAGGCCCGATGATCCGCGCCGTCGTGGCTTTGCTGCTGGCTTTGCTCGCCATTCCGGCCTTGGCGCAGGATTCCATGCCGCCGGCGCCCTATGCCTATAATCAGCTCGATGATCCGCGGCTTGAGGCCGAGGCGACCGCGCTGATGCACACCCTGCGTTGCCTCAAGTGCCAATCGCAGAGCATCGCGGATTCCGACGCGCCGATGGCGGGCGATATGCGCCATCAGGTGCGCAGCCGTATTCTGGCAGGCGAAAGCCCCGACCAGATCCGTGGCTGGCTGATCGACCGCTATGGCGATTACGTCAGCTACGAGCCTGAGGTCAGCGCGACCACTTGGCCGCTGTTCGCAGCACCGGTGTTGCTGCTGCTGATCGTAGGAGGCGTGCTGCTGCGGCGGTTGGGCAAGCGACGCAGCGATGCGGGGGGGGATACGGCATGATCGGCGGCTGGCTGGCGATCGGCGCTTTGGCGCTGGCAGCCTTTGCGCTTGCGGTGTTGCTGCTCAAGCTCCCGCGTGAAGGCATGACGCTGTTCGGCGCTGTGCTGGTGTTCGGGCTGGCGGGCTATGCCTGGCAGGGCTCACCTGGGCAGGCCTCCGCGCCTAAAGGGGAGGCGGAGGCTGCTTCGGGGCAGGGCGAGGCAATGGTTGAAGGGCGTGCGGCGCTGTTTTCGCGCACACTGCCTGCGCCTGACTACCTTGTGACCTCAGACGCCTTTGCCCGCCGCGGCAAGTTTGCCGATGCGGCTAATCTCCTCCAGCGCGGATTGGCCGATAACCCGCGCGATGTGGAAAGCTGGCTGGCGCTGGGTCTTGCACTGGTCGGCCATGCCGATGGTTTCGTGACGCCGGCCGCTGTGCAGGCTTTCGGGCGAGCCAAGGCGATTGACCCGGGCCATCCGGGCGCGGAATATTTTCTCGGCGCTGCCTATCGTCAGAGCGGTGAGATCGTTGCGGCGCGCAATGTCTGGCAAGGCCTGCTCGCCAACTCACCCCCTGATGCGCCTTGGCGCGAGGGGCTTGAGGCTGACGTCGCCCGGCTCAACGACATGATCGCCCGCGCGCCGATGCTTCAGGGCCAATGACGCCTTTCTCTCTGGTGCGCGGGACCTACGCTGATAATGTTGCAGGTGCGAATGGGCAGTGCTAGGCGCGCTGCCTCATCGGCCTGAATGGTTCCGGCAGGATGGGCAGTACCGCGGGATACGGGAAATCCGATCAAGATGAGCAGCATAGCCAATACTGACGAGCCTGCCGCCGCGAGTGCCCAGGGCCACGGGCACAGCGCTTCGACGCTAACCCTTGCGGTCGGCGCTGTAGGCGTGGTGTTCGGCGACATCGGCACCAGCCCGCTTTATGCTTTCCGCGAGACATTCGCCGCGCATCACGGCACAGTCGGCATCACGCCCGATGCCGCGCATATCCACGGTGTGCTGAGCCTCGTGTTCTGGTCGATGATGATGGTGGTGACGGTCAAATATGTCCTCACCATCATGCGCGCGGACAACAAGGGCGAAGGCGGCAGCCTTGCTTTGCTTGCGCTGATCCGGCGCGCCTCGGACAATCGCCGGTGGACCGCGCCACTGATCCTGCTGGGCGTGTTTGCCACTGCGCTGTTCTACGGCGATAGCATGATCACCCCCGCGATCTCGGTCCTGTCCGCGACCGAGGGTCTGCAATACATCGTTCCCGGGTTCAAACCGTGGATCGTGCCGACTGCGGTGGCGATCCTGTTTGGTCTGTTCGCGATCCAGTCACGCGGGTCCGGCAAAGTCGGCAAGCTGTTCGGCCCGATCATGCTGACCTATTTCGGAATGCTGGCGACGCTGGGGGTGATGCACCTGAGCGCTAATCCCGCGATCATTCTGGAAACGATCAACCCGATCAATGCGCTGCGGTTCTTCCAGGCGGATGGCTTTACCGCCTTTATCGCGCTGGGCAGTGTGGTGCTGGCGGTGACCGGGGCCGAGGCGCTTTACGCCGACATGGGCCATTTCGGGCGCAAGCCGATCGGGCTGTCGTGGCTGACTTTCGTGTTTCCGGCGCTGATGCTCAATTACATGGGGCAGGGTGCGATGATCCTATCGGCAAGTTCGCCCGCGGCTGCGGCTGCGCTCGTCAAGGATCCGTTCTTCCTGATGATCCCCGACGTGGTTCGCGTGCCGGTGATCATCCTCGCGCTGCTTGCCACGATCATTGCCAGCCAGGCGGTCATTTCGGGAGCATTCAGCCTAACCCAGCAGGCGATCCAACTCGGCTTCATCCCGCGCATGGAAATCCGCCACACCAGCGCTTCAGCTGCGGGGCAGATCTACATCCCTACGATCAACTGGGGTCTGATGGTGATGGTGATCCTGCTGGTGCTGTTCTTCCAGTCTTCGACCAACCTTGCCGCAGCCTATGGCATCGCGGTGACCGGGGCGATGTTCATCGACACGCTGCTGCTGGCAGCCGTCTTGTTCTCGCTGTGGCGCTGGCCGGTGTGGAAGGCGCTTCCGCTGGTCGCGGCTTTCCTGATCGTCGACGTCGCCTATTTCGGTGCGAACCTGATCAAGGTGCCGCAGGGCGGCTGGGTTCCGCTGCTGATCGGCTTCGTGATCTTCACCCTGCTCACCACATGGTCGCGCGGGCGTGAACTTATGCGGGCGAGCATGAGCGAAAGTGCGCTGCCGATCGAGATTTTCGCCAAGAGCGCGCAGAACAGCGCCACCCGCGTGGCTGGGACGGCGGTGTTCATGGCCTCGACCAACACCGGCGTGCCATCGGCGCTGCTGCACAATATCAAGCACAACAAGGTGCTGCACGAACGCATCCTGATCCTGACTGTAGCGGTTCAGGATGTGCCCTATCTCGAATCGATCGAGCGCTATTCGTGCAAGGATCTGGGCAACGGTTTCTACCGGGTCACGATCCGCTGCGGCTTCCTTGAAGAAACCGATGTGCCCGCACTGCTGCGCACGCTCGACCTGTGCGGCGCACCGTTCGACATGATGCACACCAGCTTCTTCCTGTCCCGCCAGACCCTGCTCGCATCGGCCAAGCCGGGCATGGCGATCTGGCGCGAGAAGCTGTTCGCGTGGATGCTGCGTAACGCGGCGAGCGCGATGGAGTTCTTCCGGCTACCGACCAACCGCGTGGTGGAGCTGGGGAGTCAGGTGGAGATTTAGGGCACTTCCAACCCCGTCGCCCCGGACTTGATCCGGGGTTCGGCTAAACTTCGATCCGGTCCTCCCGGGGAAGGAAGCCAAGGCCCGGATCAAGTCCGGGGCGACGAGCGGATGGTCAAGAGGTCGGCGGTTCGTTCTTCAGCGGCTCGTCGCGGTCTTCAAAGCTGAGCCCGTTTTTCAGCAGCATCGGGATCTGGCTGAAGGTGAACAGGAAGGTCAGCGGCAGGAACACCCAAAGCTTGGCCCACAGCCAGCCTTCAAAATCGAGCTGCGCTCGCAGAACTTCGTTGAGGATGGCAAGGGCAATAAAAAACACGCCCCAATTGCGCGAAAGCTTCAGCCAGCCTGCATCAGACAGCCCTTCAAACGCGGCCTCGAGCAGGATTTTGAGCAGCGCTCGGCCCGCAAAGAACCCGCCTAGCAACGCTACGCCGAACACCGCGTAGATGATGGTCGGCTTGATCTGCACAAAGGTCGGATCACCGAAAAAGATCGTCAGGCTGCCGAAGCCGACGATCAGCGCGGTCGAAAACCACAGCATCGGCGAGACTATGCCCAGCCGCCATTTCGAGATGATCAGCGCCGCGACCGCCGCGACCATGAACGCGCCTGTGCCGGCGATGATCGCGGAAAGCTCGCCAACCGGGCCCGGCTCGGCCGGCGCGCTCCAGCGATAGACGCCGAGGAACACCAACAGCGGGCCGTAATCAACCGCGACGCTGATCCAGCTGGAGGCGGCTTTTTTGCCTTCGGTCTCGCTCATCACGCCACTCCTGCAATCACGCGCGCGACCAGATCGGGATCGAACGGGCGCAGATCTTCGATTTTTTCGCCGACACCAATTGCGTGGATCGGCAGGCCATATTGCTCTGCCGCTGCGACAAGCACCCCGCCGCGTGCAGTTCCATCCAGCTTGGTCATGATCAGGCCGGTGACGCCTGCCACCTCTTTGAACACGTCGATCTGCGCCAGCGCGTTCTGCCCGTTGGTAGCGTCGAGCACCAGCACGACATCGTGCGGCGCTTCGGGGTTGAGCCGGCCGAGGACGCGGCGGATTTTCGCCAGCTCCTCCATCAGCTCGGTCTTGTTCTGCAAGCGTCCTGCGGTGTCGACGATCAGCGCATCGATCCCGGTGTCGGTGGCCTGCTTGACCGCATCGAACACAATCGCCGCAGGATCGCCGCCTTCAGGCCCGCGCACCAAATCGACGCCGATGCGGCCCGCCCATGTCGCCAGTTGGCCGATGGCCGCAGCGCGGAAGGTGTCGCCCGCCGCCAGCAGCACTCCGTAATCGTCTTCCTGAAACAGATGGGCGAGCTTTGCGATGGTGGTGGTCTTGCCGCTGCCATTCACGCCGATCACAAGGATCACCTGCGGGCGCGGGAAGGCGGTGATCTCGAGTGGCTTGGCAACGGGACGCAGGATTGCTGCGATCTCTTCCGCCACCGCTTCCTTCAGCTCGCGGGTGGTGATTTCCAGCCCGAAGCGCTTGTCAGAAAGCCGCGCACGGATGCGCGCCGCCGCCGCAGGGCCGAGGTCTGACATGATGAGCGCATCCTCGACCTCGTCGAGCGTGGCGTCGTCAAGCTTCGCGCTCCCGCCCACCCCGGCAAGGTTGGCAGTCAGGCGCTCCGATGTCTTGGCGAAGCCGCCGAACAGGCGCTGGCTCCAGCTGGTTTCACTCATCCGAGCAGGCCCTCCCTGACCTCGCGCACATTCACTTCGATGATGTCCCCCGCGCGAGTGCCTTCAGGCAGAGCGACGCGGGCATAGTTGGGGGCATAGCCCGTGCTGTCGCGTTCGGCGAGGACGGGGAGCGTTTCGCCCACAAGGCTGTCGAGCCAAACGGCACGGCGCGCGGCGGCACGGGCGCGCAGGTCGGCAGCGCGGGCTTTCACGACGTCGCGCGGCACCTGCGGCATCCGCGCGGCAGGCGTGCCGGGGCGGGGCGAGAAGGGGAAAATGTGGGCATGGACGATGTCGAGTTCGTCGATGATGCTGAGGTTTTCGGCGTGATGCGCCTGCGTCTCGGTCGGGAAGCCGGCGATCAGGTCAGCGCCTATGGCGATATCTGGCCGGAGCGCTTTGAGGCGCTGGGCCAGTTCCACCGCATCGCGGCGCAGATGGCGGCGCTTCATGCGCTTGAGGATCAGGTCGGCGCCATGCTGGAGCGAGAGGTGCAGGTGCGGCATCACGCGCGGCTCGTGGGCGAGCAGGTCGAACAGCTGCTCGTCGATCTCGATCCCGTCGACCGAGGACAGACGCAGGCGGGGGACGCCGGGGAAGGCTGCAAGGATCGCTGCGACCAGCGTGCCAAGGCGCGGCTCGCCCGGCAGATCATGCCCCCATGAGGTCAGATCGACCCCGGTGAGCACAACCTCCTTGGCTCCGGCAGCGAGATGCACTTCAACCTCGCGCAGCACGTCCGCCACGCTCAACGACCGGCTGACCCCGCGCCCCTGCGGGATGACGCAAAATGTGCAGGCATGATCGCAGCCGTTCTGCACCGCCACAAATGCGCGGGTGCGCGCTGGGGCAACCGGTGGGGCATCGCCCGCGACATTCCACGCACGCGGATCGAGCTTGGCCGCATTTGCCACCACCCCATCAACCTCGTCCATCGCGCCAATCGCAGCGCGGTCGATCTCCGCCGCGCAGCCGGTCACCACCAGCCGCGCCCCAGGATGATCGCGCCGAGCGCGGCGGATTGCCTTGCGGGTCTGGCTGAGCGCCTCACCCGTCACCGCGCAGGAATTGACCACCACCAGATCGGCTTCGCCCGCCAGCATCGCACGCATCCGATCGCTCTCGGCGATGTTCATGCGGCAGCCGAGTGAGATAATCTGCGGAGCGTTCAAGCTCCGGCTCCTGCGGCGTAATCATCCCAATTGAAGGTGCCGCGATAGCTTTCTGCCGCAGGGCCGCTCATCAGGATCGTGCCGCCCGGCTGCCACGCGATCACCAGATCGCCGCCGGGCAAGCTGACGCGCACCGGGCTCGCCACCAACCCGCGCCGGATCGCCGCGACCGCCGTGGCGCAGGCCCCGGTGCCGCAAGCACGGGTCAGCCCCGCACCGCGTTCCCACACCCTCAGCTTCAGGTGATCTGACCCGGCGAGGCTCGCTACGTTGACGTTCACTCGCTCGGGAAACAGCGGGTCATGCTCGATCACCGGGCCAAGCGTTTCCAGCGGTACGGCATTGGCATCATCGACGAAGAAGATCGCGTGCGGATTGCCGACATTGATTGCCATCGGCCCTTCAAGGCTCTCCCACCCGACCGGCATCGTGAAGGTGTCCATCGGGTAGGCGAGCGGGATCGCGTCCCAATCGAAGCGCGGCGCCCCCATGTCGACCCGTGCGCCGCCGTCGAGCGGTTCGAGCGCAATCGGCCCCCCGCCAGTCTCGATGACTGCGGGCTCGCCATGCAGCAGCGCCACGGCCCGCGCGGCATTGCCGCAAGCCTCGACCTCGCTGCCATCGGAATTGAAGATCCGCATCCGGAACGCGTGCGCCTCGCTCGGCTCCAGCAGCACCAGTTGATCGAAGCCGATCCCGGTGCGCCGGTCGCCCAGCGCGCGTGCGAGTTGCGGCGTCATCTGCGGCAGCGGTGTCAGCCGCGCGTCGAGCACGACGAAGTCGTTGCTGAGCCCGTGCATCTTGATGAAGGAAATCGTCTGCGTCACGGATGCGCATCTATGCACGCAGGCCGTCTGCGTCCAGTCCTGCCCGCGGGCAGGCGGCGCAATCTTAGGGGCGGGCGGTGCGGTAGAGTGTCGGGCCGTCGTCCGTGCCGGTGCGCGGCAGCGATTGGGTAGGGCCGGGAGTGCTGGTCAGTTTGCCCGCCGCTTTCAGCCGCGCGCGCACGGCGTCGGCATCCTCGGGCAGGCCATAGAGATAGCCCTGCGCCTTCAACCGGCCCATAGATTTCAATGCCTGGAGGATTTGTTCGTCCTCCACACCTTCCGCCGTCAGCGGCAGATCGAGCCCGCGACCGAGTGAGATGATCGCTTCGACAATCCGCGAACGCCTGCCCGGTTCGCGCAGTTCGCTGACAAAGCTGCGGTCGATCTTGATCCGGTCGAACGGCAGGTTGCGCAGCTGTTCAAAGCTGGAATAGCCCGTGCCGAAATCGTCGAGGCTGATCTGTACGCCCTGATTGCGCAGGCTCATGATCATCGAACGCACCAGTCCGATGTTTTCGTGCAGGCAGCTTTCGGTGATCTCGATCTCCAGCCGTTGCGGCGGGAAGCCGGCAGCAACCAACATTTTCAGCAGGCGCTGCGCAAACCACGGATCGCGCAACTGCACCGGTGAGATGTTGATCGACAGCGTCAGGCTGTCATCCCATTCGCGTGCATCGGCGAAGGCCTGTTCCATCAGGCGTTCGGACATTTCGTTGATCAGGCCGATTTCCTCGGCGATCGGCACGAAGATATCGGGGCTGATCACGCCAAGCTGCGGGGAGCGCCAGCGCGCAAGCATCTCGAACCCGACCAGCGCGCCGCTTTCGACATCGACCTGCTGTTCGTAGAACGGCACGAACTCGCCGCGCGCGAGGCCACGGCGGATGCCGGTTTCGAGCTGGTTGCGGAAGCGCATCTCACTTTCCATGCTCGGCTCGAACCAGAAGTAGCGGTTCCGGCCCTGCTTTTTGGCATGGTAGAGCGCCATATCGGCACGCTGCATCAGAGTGCCGGCATCGACCACGAGGCCGATTGTGCCATCCGCATCATGATCGGCGGAAAGCCCGATCGACAAGGTCAGCTCAACCGTGATCGTCGGCAGGCGGAAGGGCTGGGCCAGGCTTTCGAACAGGCGGATGACCAAATCGTCGATCCGGTCGGCGTGACCTGCGGGGTAGGGCATCACGAAGGCGAATTCGTCCCCGCCGAGCCGCGCCAGCCGCGCGTCACGCGGGAGTATTGCGCGCACCCGCTCGCTCAGCATCACGAGCACCGCATCGCCCACCGGGTGGCCGTGCATATCATTGATCTGCTTGAAGTTGTCGAGATCCATCATGCAATAGGCGACAGCCTCACCACGAACGGCCGCGCGCGACCGCAGCTCCTCGGTCGCTTCGAGCATACTTCTGCGGTTGAGGCACTGGGTCAGCGGATCGGTGGCCGCAAGCACTTGCGCGCGCGCTTCGGCCCGGCGGCGCTCTTCGATTTCGCGGGTGAGTTCGCGGTAACGCCGCCAGCCGAAGATGATCAGGGCGATGTTCAGCAGCAGGGCATTGACCAACAGAACATCCGGACGCGAACCATTGCCGAACAGGGCGTCCATGACTTTGGGCAGCACAGTTCCGCCGGTTCCGACCAGCATGATGATGGCCGCCACAGCAATTCCCAGCGCGATGATATCGCGCTCAGCTGTTTGCAGTGGGTTGTTGGGCTCGTGATCTTTCAAAATCGTTGCCTTAATCGTCCAGTGCACGTCGATTGGCAGGCACACTATCAGTGCCCTCGTGTGATTCATCGCAGATTGCACTAAAGAACGGGTTAACTTGCATACTGTGGATCGGGGCTTGGCGAGGCGGGGGTGTGCGGGCTACGTGGGCGCTGTTTGAGCAAGGGAGCGCGCTGCCAGCATGGCCTATTGGCTGATGAAATCCGAACCGTTCAAGTACAGCTGGGACGATCTTGTCACTGAGGGCGAGGGGACGTGGGATGGTGTGCGCAACTATCAGGCGCGCAACAATCTCGCCGCGATGCAGGTTGGCGACGAGGCGTTCTTCTACCACTCGCGCGAAGGGCTGGAGGTGGTCGGCATCTGCACGGTCAGCGTTGCTGGGATTATCGATCCGACGGATGATACCGGCAAGTGGGCGGCGGTGAAGGTGAAGGCGAAAGAAAAGCTCGCCCGTCCAGTCACGCTCGTGGAGATCAAGGCTGAGCCGAGGCTGGCCGAGATGCAGCTAATCCGCCAATCACGCCTGTCGGTGTGCGGCGTGACCCCGGCCGAATGGCAGGTGATTTGCGAGATGGCGAACGGCTGAGTTCGCCCCGGAAAACGGGCTGTCGCGCCGGTGCCACCTCTCGCCCTGCTTCGTGGAACGAACATCGCTGGCAGCCGTAAGTCTCTTGAAAAGCCAATAAAGTCATTGGCTTAACCTAGGAGACTATCATGGGTGAATTCACAGACAAGGTGAAGGGCACGGCCAAGGAAATCATTGGCGAGGCCAAGCAGCATTCCAGCAATCCCGAAACCCGCGCCGAAGGCAAGGCCCAGAAGCTCGAAGGCAAGGCCGACAAGGTCAAAGGCTCGATCAAGGGCGCGCTCGGCGACAAGATCTGACCACGCGTCAGCGCTGATAAGCAGGAAAGGCCGCTCCGACCGGGGCGGCCTTTTCGTGTCAGGCGCTGGCTTTGGCTCTGGCGCGAAGGCCGGTGATGGTCGCACCACTGGCGGCGATCTGGTTGAGATCGGTTACGGCGTGGATCAGGCGGATGCCGCTGCGGCCCTTGGCCTCATCGAGCGCGGCGATGAAGTCCGCAGTCGTCTCGGCCCGCGTGCTCCATGCGCCATAGGCTGCGCCCAGCATCGCGAAATCGGGGTTGGCAAGCTCAGTCGCCGACACGCGGCCGGGATATTCGCGCTCCTGATGCATCCGGATCGTGCCGTAAGCGCCGTTATCGACCACCACCACGATCATATTCGCGCCATATTGCGCGGCGGTGGCGAGTTCTTGGCCGTTCATCATGAAATCCCCGTCTCCCGCTACAGCCACCACGGTGCGGTCAGGGAAGCGCAACGCCGCAGCGACGGCGGCAGGCACGCCGTAACCCATCGCGCCGCAGGTCGGAGCGAGTTGGCCGGGATAGGCGGCATAGCGCCAGTAGCGGTGCCACCACCCGGCAAAATTGCCTGCGCCGTTGCAGATGATCGTGTCCGCCGGAAGCGCGGCGCGCATCGCGGCGACGCAGGCGGCCAGATCAATGGTCGCATCGGACGGCTGAGGCGTGGACCAATCGAGCCATTCGCGGTGTGCTTCACCGCCCGCGTCGAACGGGATAATCCCGGCATCCTCCCACAGCGCGGCACATTCGGCGAATTCATCCACCGAACAGCACAGTGCGAGATCGGTGCGATAGACCCGGCCCAGCTCTTCCGGGTCGGGGTGGATGTGGACCAGCAGCTGTCCGGGATGTTCGAGCGTGGGGACTTCGTAACCATCGGTGGTCGCCTCCCCCAGCCGCGCGCCGACGGCTATGATGAGGTCGGCGTTCTTGACCCGCTCGACCAGCTTGGGGCCGGGGCCATAGCCTAGGTTCCCGGCATAGACAGGGCTATCGGGCGCAATCGCGTCCTGACGGCGGAAGGCGGTCGCCACAGGAAGCCCAATGCGCTCGGCGAATTGCTGGAAATATTCCCGCGCCTTGGCGTTCCAGCCCGCGCCGCCGATGATCGCGATCGGGCTCGCCGCGTCCGCGATCAGATCGAACAGCGCCTGCATCGCATCGGGGCAGGCGGCCTGTGCGGTGCGGGTGACGAAGGGGCGGGGCTGGAGGCTGGCGGGCACCTGCTCCACCAGCATATCTTCGGGCAGAGCGATCACCACCGGGCCGGGCCGCCCATTGATCGCGACCGAATAGGCGCGGGCGATGTATTCGGGGATGCGTGCGGGATCATCGATCCGTGCGGCCCACTTGCAGATCGGCGAGAAGAAGGCGGTAAAATCGACCTCCTGAAAGCCCTCACGCCCTTGCATTCCGCGCGCGACATCGCCGACGAACAGAATCATCGGCTGCGAATCCTGATGCGCGACATGGACGCCGATGCTGGCATTGGTCGCGCCCGGCCCGCGGGTGACAAAGGCGACGCCGGGGCGGCCTGTTCCTGCTGCCTGCATCGCCCCATCGGCGCAGGCCATGAAGGTGACCCCACCTTCCTGTCGGCAAGTGACCACGTCGATTTCGGGTCGGTCGGGCAAGGCATCCAGCACGGCGAGGAAACTTTCGCCCGGCACGGTGAAGATCCGCTCGCACCCCTGCACAGCAAGGCAATCGACCAGCAGGGCAGCCGCGCTTCTGGTGGCATCGGCGCGCGTGGAATCAGGCATCGAAAAGTCTCCCGTCGTCTTTTGCGGCCTCTACCGGCGTGGGCGGAGCGGTGCAAATCCGCCGGTCCCGGATTGCCCCCATCACAGCCTGTCCCAGCTTGCGACAGCTTCGTCGCAAACCGTTTCCAATGGTTAAGAAAGTCTTAAAGCTGGCCCTCCTGCCACGGGAGAGTCGTAAATGCGCCGCAGCCTGGTTCTCACTGACGAGACCGCCCGCCACTGGTTCCGGGCGAGCCTGCCGCCGCATGTGAAACGCGATCTGATCCCGATCCCGGCTGAGGCCTTGTGGCGGCTCACCGTGGCCGATGTGCGCGGCGTCGCCAGCACTTACGTGGCTATGACGCTCGCGATTTTCGCCTTTATTATCTGAGGGATGCGCCTTCAGCGTCACGCAGCGCTTCGGTAGCGTGCAGTTTGCGCGCAAGCTGGGCTGAGAACAGGCACAGGATCAGGCTGAGCAGCAGTTGCTCCTGCAACGGGATGCCGAAGAACCCCAGCGCTCCCGCAACGCCAGCGCCGATCACCATGAAGATCGAAGAAATGAAGTTATTGGCCGCGACCGAGCGCGATGCCTCCGATTTGTCGACCCGCGTGGTGAGAAACGCATAGAGCGGCACCACGAACATCCCGCCCGCCACGGCAATCAGCAGCAGATTGAACGTCAGCACCAATGCGAGCGGCTGGGCTAGGAATTCCCACACAGTGAACAGCTCGCCTTGCGGCTGGAGGTTCCACATCCGGCACACACCGTAAAAGGCGATCAGCAGCACGCCTAGCACCAGCACCGAACGCGCCGAATATCGCGCCGAGATGTCGCCTTTGAGCAGCGCATTGATCGAGACCGAACCGATGGCAATCCCGGCCGAGAATGCCACCAGCAGCACGGCAGCGACCTGCTTGTCCGCCAGCAGCACATTCTTGGCGAGCGGGATGAACTGCACCGAAAGGATCGCGGCAATCGCCCAGAAGTAGCTGATCGCCAGCACCGAATAGCGCAGTTCCAGATTGCCCATCGAAAAGGCGATAAGATCGCGCGAGGCGCGGATCGGGTTCCAGTCGACCGTGTTTTCGTCGCTCTGGGCAGGCGCAGACGGCACCCAGCGGCAGGTGATATAACCGATCACCGCGATTACGATCACGCCAACAATCGAATACATGATCGGCATCGCCCCGCCGAGCATCATGCCGACGAGGATCGCGACATAGGTGCCGGCCTCAACCAGACCGGTGCCCGCCAACACTTCGTCCTTGTGAAGGTGCTGCGGCAGGATGGCGTATTTGATCGGGCCGAAGAAGGTCGAGTGCACACCCATCGCAAACAGCGCGACGAACATCAGCGGGATCGCAAGGCTTTCGATCTGAACACCGCGCGCCGCCAGCAGCAGGCCGGTGGCACCGACCGACATGATGAGAATCTCGGCAAACTTGATCCAGCGAATGATCTTGGTCTTGTCGCGCATATCGGCGAGCTGGCCGGCGGTAGCCGAGAACAGCACGAATGGCAGCACGAACAGCGCCGTGGCAACGCCGCTGATCAGCGTTTCCATCTCGGGCGAATCGTAGACCTGATAGACCACGAACAGCACCATCGCGTTCTTGTAGAGATTGTCGTTCAACGCATTGAGCAACTGGGTCAGGAACAGCGGCAAAAATCGCCGCTGGCGCATCAGGTGTGTCGATGTGGTCATGCGATGATTACGCTGGCGCTTCCCTGTGAGTTACCGCGACATAGCGGGCGTACAGGCTTTCACAAGAGCGCAAGGCGCGCGGGTCCCTGACCGCATCAATGTGGGGGAAGTGGGGACGAGGGGTTTTGCAGCAGGTCTTGCCGCGCTAGAGCGGGGATCAACCATGTCGAGCCTTCCCAATATCCTCACGCTCTCGCGCATCTTTGCGGTGCCGCTGCTGGCGTTCTTCCTGTGGTGGCCGGAATGGCGGCTGGGCTATCTGATCGGCTTCGGGCTGTACTGCATTATTGCGCTGACCGATTACCTTGATGGCTACCTTGCCCGCGCGCAGGGCACGGTGTCGAAGATGGGCACCTTCCTTGATCCGATTGCGGACAAGATCATGGTGGCCGCGGTCATTCTGGTGCTGACCGCGCAAGGATACCTGCGCGGGCCTTATGCGGGCGATGTCCATGTGATCGCCGGGCTGGTCATTCTGGTGCGCGAAATTGCGGTCTCGGGCCTGCGCGAATTCCTCGGTGGGCTTCAGGTCTCGATGCCGGTCTCCAAGCTCGCCAAGTGGAAGACGACCTTCCAGCTTGTGTCATTGGGCGCGCTGATCCTGGGCGGCGCGGTGCATGGGCAGCCGTGTCAGTCGGTGTTTGAAGGCTGCGGCACGATCGCCGAAAGCTGGGTGCATCTGATCGGGCTGGTCAGTCTGTGGACTGCCGCAGTGCTGACCTGCGTGACGGGCTGGGATTACCTCCGGGTCGGCCTCAAGCATATGGATTGAGACGCCTGATCCGGGCTAGCAAAGTTTCCGGTGGCAGTAACACCGCGCTTTGGATTACAACCTGCTGAATGAAGAGGCAGAGGTTACCCTCAGCAAAGGAGTACGCCCGCTTGCTCGCCAATGAGGCGAGGAGGCTTCAGCAAGAAGCGCGCAACGCGCTGGAGCAAGGTAACCATACCCGCGCCTCCGCGCTGATCGGCGATGCCGAATTGCTGGCCGAGGATGTCCATCACCTTGTCAGCGATCTCGAGCGGCATGAGATCGGCGGCCTAATGATGCTCAACGATTACGATGTAAGGGATGTGGCGCAGCGCGCGCCTTCCCGTTTACGGATACGCCTCGCACTACCCCCGCGCCGGGTGCGCGTGGCGCTCGGCGCCAGCCTCTTGATGAGCCTCGCGCTGACCGAGTGGTGAGGCGCAGCCCTCAGCGCGTTGCTTGATGATCGCCAGCACATTGTCCTGAACATCGCCGAGCATTCGCTCGCCCCACAATTCCAGATACCAGCCAAACCAATGGCCTCACCCAGCGCGCAGTTCCTCGGCCAGCAGTTGGAAATCGCTCTCGCGCGGGGAGTTCTTGCGCCAGGCGAGCACGATCTCGCGCTTGGCGGTGGGGCTGTCGACGGGCCGCGCGACCACTTGTGTTCCCGCCAGAATGCCTGCCTTCAGTGCCATCTCCGGTAGCATGGTCAAACCGAGGTCGTTGTCGACCAATTGCACCAGCGTGTGCAGGCTTGTGCCGATCATTGCTGCGCTGGCGCGCAATTCGGCGCGGTTGCAGGCGGCGAGCGCGTGATCGCGCAGGCAGTGACCGTCTTCCAGCAACAGCAACCGGCCCTGATCGATCATGTCAGGCTTGATGCTGGCAGGCGGATCGCGCGGGTCGTCCTTGGGGAAGGCAATGAACAGGCGGTCGTCGGAGATATGGGCAATCGCCGCATCGCCGGTGTCGAAGGGCAGAGCCAGCAGCACGCAATCGACCCGCCCATGATTGAGCGACTCGAGCGCATCGTGGCTGGTTTCTTCGCGCAGCAGTAGCTTGAGGTCGGGCCGCTCGCGCTTGAGGCGCGGGAGCATTCGGGGGAGGAGGAAGGGGGCGATGGTCGGGATCACGCTCATGCGCAGCTCGCCGGAAAGCGGTTTGCCTGAAGCCTGCACCAGGTCGGCCAGTTCCTCAGCCTCGCGCAGCAAGCGGTTGGCTTTGGCCACCACTTGCTCGCCCAGGGCGGTGAAGCGCACCACGCGGCGCGAACGTTCGACCAGCGTCACGCCCAACAGCGATTCCAGCTCGCGCAGGCCAGCCGACAGCGTCGATTGCGACACGAAGCTGGCATCGGCGGCTTTGCCGAAATGCCCGTGTTCGTGGAGCGCTACGAGATATTGCAGCTGCTTGATGGTGGGGAGGTAGGTGGACACTGGTGCGCGCTACTCCGCGGCCAGCGTATCGGGATCGGCTGCAAGCTCAGCGGCAGGCTCAGGCTCAACCTCAGACGCGGCCACCACGACCACATCGTCGATATGGGTCATCTTCAGCTTACCGCGCTCCACCGCGAAGGCGAGCTTGCCTTCGACCAGATCGAGCGCGTCCTTGCCGAACACTTCGAAGCGCCAGCCTTGCAACACCGGCAGATCGCGTGCGCCCGCGGCCAGCGCTTCCATCTCGTCCGCGCGGGTCAGCAGACGCGGGGCGACGTCGATTTCGCGGGCGCGGATCTTCAGCAGCAGCTTGAGCAGATCGGCCACCAATGCGCCTTCCTTGCCAAGCGGGGCACCCTGCTTGATCTTCTCGGGCATCTCGTCCTTGGGCAGCGGCTCGGCGTCGGCGAGGATTTTCATCAATCGCTTGCCGATGTCATTGTCGCGCCACGCCGCCGAAAGTCCGCGCACCTTGGCCAGATCAGCCTGCGTCTTGGGCGGGTGGCTGGCGATGTCGGCCAACGTTTCGTCGCGCATGATCCGCCCGCGCGGGATGTTCTTGTGCTGCGCCTCGCTCTCGCGCCATCCGGCAAGCGCCTTCATCCGGCCGAGCACCAGCGGATTGCGACCCGGTTGGCGGATGCGCTTCCACGCCTGACCCGGATCGGTGATGTAGTTCGACGGATCGGCGAGCTTTTCCATCTCCGCATCCAGCCACAGGCCGCGTCCGGTCTTGATCAGCTTTTTCAGGATGCGCGGGAAGATCGTGGCGAGGTGCGTGACATCGCCGATGGCATATTCGATCTGACGGTCGCTGAGCGGGCGGCGGCTCCAGTCGGTAAAGCGCGCACCCTTGTCGATGGTGAGGCCCATCCAGGTTTCCACCAGGTTGGCATAGCCGATCTGTTCGGACTGGCTGATCGCCATCATCGCGATCTGGGTGTCGAAGATCGGATGCGGGGTCCGCTGCGTCAGGTTGACGATGATCTCGACATCCTGCGACCCGGCGTGGAAGACCTTGAGCACATCTTCATTGTCACACATCAGATCGAGCAGCGGCTTCAGATCAATGCCCGGCGCCATCGGATCGATCGCGGCCGCTTCTTCGGTGTTGGCGATCTGCACCAGGCACAGTTCGGGCCAATAGGTGTTCTCGCGCATGAATTCAGTGTCGACCGCGACAAATTCGGACTTGGCGAGACGGTCGCAGAGGTCGGAGAGGGCCTCGGTGGTGGTAATCAGCGGATGGATTTTCATGTCATCTTTTCGCGGTTAGCGAGCGGAGTGCCGCCCTCGGGGTCGTGCCCCATCACATTGAACGCTGCCAAACCCGCAGCGCGCTTACTCTGATACAGTCAAAATGGAAAAGAGTTTAGAGGCGGGGCCGTGATGCCCACAGATCGCAGTGGGCGCGGCTGGCCTGGTTCGCTTGTGCATCCCCCACTGGATTTGTGCCGCCCGCTCGCTTAGAGGCGCGCCTTCGCAATCCTTACAGTGTCGGACAGTCAAAAAATGCACCCCTATCGCACGCATACCTGCGCACAGCTTACTTCCGCTCATGTCGGCGAGACCGTCCGCCTCTCGGGCTGGGTCCATCGCAAGCGCGATTTCGGCGGGTTGCTGTTTGTCGATCTGCGCGATCATTACGGCATCACCCAGATTGTCGCCGATGCAGATTCGCCAGCGCTGGCGGTGCTGGACCGGCTCCGAGTGGAATCGGTCATCACCATCGAAGGCAACGTCAAGGCGCGCTCGGCCGAGACGGTGAACCCGCGCCTCGCGACTGGCGAGGTTGAGGTTTATGCGCGGCAGATCACCGTGCTGAGCACCGCAGAAGAACTGCCTTTGCCCGTGGCCGACGAACAGCCTTACCCTGAGGACATCCGCCTCAAGTACCGCTTCCTCGATTTGCGCCGCGAGACGCTGCACAAGAACATCATGACCCGCGTGGCGGTGATCGCCGATATGCGGCAGCGGATGGGCGCGGTGGGCTTCAACGAGTTTTCGACCCCGATCCTGACGGCGTCCTCGCCCGAAGGCGCGCGCGACTTCCTCGTGCCCAGCCGTATCCACGCGGGCAAGTTCTACGCGCTCCCGCAGGCGCCGCAGCAGTACAAGCAGTTGCTGATGGTCGCCGGTTTCGACCGCTATTTCCAGATCGCCCCTTGCTTCCGCGACGAAGACCCGCGTGCTGACCGTCTTCCGGGCGAGTTCTACCAGCTCGATCTCGAAATGAGCTTCGTCACCCAGGAAGAAGTGTGGGAGACGATGGAGCCCGTCATTCAGGGCACCTTCGCGGCGTTTGCGGGCGACAAGACAGTCACCCCGGCGGGCGAGTTCCCGCGCATTCCTTACGATGAGGCGATCCTCAAATATGGCAGCGACAAGCCCGATCTGCGTAACCCGCTGATCATCAGCGACGTGTCCGCGCACTTCACACAGTCGGGCTTCGGCCTGTTCGAGAAGATCGTCGGCGGCGGCGGTGTCGTGCGCGTGATCCCGGCGCCTGCGACTCATGAGAAAAGCCGCAAGTTCTTCGACGACATGAACGATTGGGCGCGTAAGGAAGGCTATGCGGGCCTCGGTTATGTCACCCGCAAGGGCGGCGAATTCGGCGGGCCGATTGCCAAGAACCACGGCGTTGAGCGGATGGCGGAACTCTACGCCGAGCTTGGCCTTGGCGAGAACGACGGGCTGTTCTTCGCCGCTGGCAAGGAAGCCGACGCTGCCAAGCTGGCAGGCGCCGCGCGCATCCGTGTGGGCGAAGAGCTGGGCCTGATCGACGAAAGCCGCTTTGCGCTGTGCTGGATTGTCGATTTCCCGTTCTACGAATGGAACGAGGACGAAAAGAAGGTCGATTTCAGCCACAACCCCTTCTCGATGCCGCAGGGCGGGATCGAAGCGCTGAATGGGCAGGACCCGCTGACGATCAAGGCGTTCCAGTACGATCTGGTCTGCAACGGATTCGAAATCGCGTCGGGCTCGATCCGCAACCATATGCCGGAAACGATGGTCAAGGCGTTCGAGGTCACCGGCCTGACGAAGGCGGACGTGGAAGAGCGCTTCGGCGGGATGTACCGCGCTTTCCAATACGGCGCGCCGCCACACGGGGGCATGGCCGCAGGCGTCGACCGGATCGTGATGCTGCTGTGCGGCGCGAAGAACCTGCGCGAAATCTCGCTCTTCCCCATGAACCAGCGCGCCGAAGACCTGCTGATGGGCGCGCCGAGCCCGGCTGAGCCGCGCTCGTTGCGGGAACTGCACCTTCGCGTGGTTGAACCGCCGGTGAAGCCGACTGCCGCCTAAGCGCGCTCCAACCCCGCGATGAAAGCAGCGACGTTGCGGCCCAGCTCCGCGACGTTGTAGCCGCCTTCCATCACTGCGACGGTCGGAAGGCCGAGCGCCGCAATCTGCGCGCCCATGCGCTGCATATCGTCGGTCGTCAGCGCGAACTGCGAAATCGGATCTTCGGCAAAGGTGTCCGCGCCGTAGCTGACGATCAGTGCGCGCGCGCCGAATGCGCTCACCGCCTCCAATGCCTTGCCGAGCGCGCCTTCGTAGGTATCCCAGCGGGTGCCGCGCGGTAGCGGCTGGTTGAAGGTTGCCCCTTCGCCCGCTCCCACTCCGCGCTCGTCCGCGTGGCCCCAGAAATAGGGGAAATCGGTGCGCGGATCGGCGTGGATTGAGGCGACAAACACGGCCCCGTCTTCGTAGAAGATGTCCTGCGTGCCGTTGCCGTGGTGATAATCGACATCGAGCACCGCCACCGGCCCCAAGCCCTGCGCCGCAGCCGCGCGCGCAGCGATGGCGGCGTTGTTGAGGTAGCAATAGCCGCCGAAATAATCTGCACCCGCATGGTGCCCGGGCGGGCGGCACAGCGCGAAGGCCTGATGCGCCTCGCCCGCAGCGACTGCCGCGACGGCGCTCACAGCCGATTGTGCCGCGCCGTAAGCGGCGTCCCACGTACCGGCCGCGATCGGCGTCACCGTGTCGAAGCCATATTGCCCAAGCTTGCCATCAATCCGTTCGAGGCTGAGCGGCCGCCGTCCGCGCACCGGGAAGGCGTATCCAATCGCATCGCCGTCGCGCCCCGCTGCCACCCAAGCATCATGCGCGCTTTGCAGGAAGGCGATGTAATCAGGATCGTGGACGGCATGGATCGGGGCGAGCCCGTGGTCGGTTGGCTTCCGCACCGCGCCCATCTGCGCCAGCATATTCGCAAGCCGCGCGGGGGTTTCGGCGTGTTCTTCGCGCGCGCCATTGACGAGTTCGTGGGTCGGCGCGTGAGTGATCTGGGCGGGCGAGCAAAAGGTCAGCATGGCGCAGCCCTTTCGCACGCGCGCGCCGTGGCTTGCAAGGTCGGTCGACTCGATGCTCAACGCGCCAGCTGGCGCCCAGCAAATTGCATCGCGCCCAAGGGCGCAAGTGAAGCGCAATTTCCCCTTCGGAAGCGAGTGCGGAGGGAAGCCTCATCCCCACTTGCGCATCATCGCGCCCTTCTTTAGGGCGATTGCGACATCACTTAACCCCAGTTTCAAGAGGGAATACCATGAGCGATACTGCCGACCGGGTGGCCAAGATTGTCGTCGAGCATCTCGGCGTGGAAGCTGACAAGGTCACTCAGGATGCGAGCTTCATCGATGATCTAGGTGCGGACAGCCTCGACATCGTCGAGCTGGTGATGGCCTTCGAAGAGGAATTCGGTGTCGAAATCCCCGACGATGCGGCTGAGAAGATCACCACCGTCGGCGACGCGACCAAGTATATCGAAGAGCACAAGGGCTAACACCCGCAAGGACGCCCCGGTGTCCGCGCCTGCCAGCCTATTGCCCGTTCGGCAAAAGGCGGGGCATTTGTCCGGCAACCCATTTGCCGGAGCGCGGATCAGGGCTTAGACAGGCTCAGCCCTAGGCGGGTTGGGCCTGTTGCCTTTTTGCAAGCCAGCCCCTTTATCGGAGAACGCGAATGCGCCGTGTGGTTGTTACCGGGCTTGGCCTCGTCACCCCGCTTGGAGCCGATGTCGAAACGACATGGGCGAACCTGATTGCGGGGAAGAGCGGGGCGGGCCAGATCACCCGGTTCGATGCCTCGAACCAGAAGTGCACCATCGCCTGCGAGGTGAAGGGCAAGGATCACCCTTGGGGCTTCGACCCTGACAAGCGCGTGGATCACAAGGTCCAGCGTCAGGTCGATCCCTTCATCATTTATGGCATTGATGCTGCTGGCCAGGCGCTCGAAGACGCTGGCCTCACCGATATGACCCAGGCCGAGAAGGAGCGCACGGGCTGCTCCATCGGTTCAGGCATCGGCGGTTTGCCGGGCATCGAGATTGAGAGCGTCAATCTCCATGAACGCGGTCCGTCGCGCGTGTCACCGCACTTTGTGCATGGACGCCTGATCAATCTCATCACCGGTCAGGTGCAGATCAAGTACGGCTTCATGGGGCCGAACCATGCTGTCGTGACCGCCTGCTCCACCGGCGCGCACTCGATTGGCGATGCGGCGCGGATGATCATGGCGGACGATGCCGACATCATGCTGGCGGGCGGGGCGGAAAGCACCATCAACCCGCTTGGGATCGCCGGCTTCGCGCAGGCGCGGGCGCTCAACATGAGCATGAACGACCGTCCGACTGAGGCGAGCCGTCCTTACGACCGTAACCGTGACGGCTTCGTCATGGGTGAGGGCGCGGGCGTGATCGTGCTCGAGGAATACGAACGCGCCAAGGCGCGCGGCGCGAAGATCTATGCCGAAGTCACCGGTTATGGCCTGTCGGGCGATGCCTATCACGTCACCGCTCCGCACCCCGAAGGCAAGGGCGCGGAACTGGCGATGCGGATGGCGCTCAAGAAGGCGGGTCTCGGGCCGGGCGATATCGACTATATCAACGCCCACGGCACTTCGACCATGGCCGACACCATCGAACTCGCTGCGATCAAACGCGTGCTGGGCGAAGGGCTGGGCGGGGCGTCGATGTCCTCAACCAAGAGCGCGATCGGCCACCTTTTGGGCGGCGCGGGCGCGGTCGAAGCGATCTTCTGTATCCTCGCAATGCGCGATCAGATCGTCCCGCCGACCTTGAACCTGCATGATCCCGACGAAGGCACTGAAGGCATCGACCTTGTGCCGCTGGTGGCGAAGAAGCGTGAAGTGCGCGCCGTGCTGAACAACAGCTTCGGCTTTGGCGGCACCAACGCGTCGATCATCATGCAAAAGGTCGACTGATCCGGTGAGGATGCTGCGGCTTGCCCTGGCGGGCCTCGGGGCCATCCTTGCAGCCGTGGTGCTGGCGTGGGTCTTTCTGGGTTCGGCGACGATTCCCAAGGAAACCAGCTTCACCATCCCCGCTGGCGCCTCAGTGGCATCGGTCGCGGACAAGCTGGAAGCCGAGGGGCTGATCTCGTCAGCCTCGGGCTTTGTCCTGCAAGCGCGCATCTTCGGTTCGGACACCCCGATTCAGGCGGGCGAGTTCCTGCTGACCCTAGACATGAGCCAGGGTGACATCCTCGCCGCGTTCCAATCGGGCGATGTGATCCGCCGGTTCGTTACGATCCCCGAAGGAATGCCCTCGATCCTCGTCTGGGAACGGCTGATGGCTGAGGAGCTGTTGACCGGGGAGGTCGATGTGCCGCCCGAAGGTTCGATCCTGCCCGATACCTATGCTTTCGAACGCGGCCAGTCTCGCAAAGCCCTTGTCGAGCAGATGCAGGCCGCGATGGACAAGGCGCTGGCCGAAGAATGGGGCAAACGCGCGCCCGGCATCGCGGTCGATACGATGCGTGATGCGCTGACCCTCGCGTCGATCGTGGAAAAGGAAACCGGCAAGCCCGAAGAACGCCGCATGGTCGCCGGGCTATATTCCAATCGGGTGCGCACTGGCATGAAATTGCAAGCCGACCCCACGATCATCTACCCGATCACCAAGGGCAAGCCGCTCGGGCGAAGGATCAAGCAGTCGGAGATCAGCGCGGTCAATGGCTACAACACCTATACCCGCACCGGGCTCCCGGAAGGGCCGATCACCAACCCCGGCCGCGCCAGCATCGCGGCGGTGTTGAACCCCGAGAAAACGGCTGCGCTGTTCATGGTGGCCGACGGGACGGGTGGGCATTGGTTCGCCAGCACCCTTGCCGAACACAATGCCAACGTCGCCAAGTGGTACGCGATCCGCCGCCAACGGGGCGAGATGTAGCATCCCACCCGTCATCCCGGACTTGATCCGGGATCGCTATCGCCGCACACCCGCCCCGTGCCCAATCCCTTCATCCTGACCGCAGCCCTGCCTCCCGATCTGGCAGGCTTTGCCGAAGGGCTGCGGCGGGCGCACTATCCGGCGGAAAAGAACCACCTCCACGCCCACGTGACCCTGTTCCATGCCTTCGCCCCATCGCTGCTGGAGGAACTGCGTGATTTCCTGCCCAAGGTGGCTCGTGAATTTGCCGCTCCCGAGGGTGCGGTGAAGGGCGTGATGGATCTGGGCAAGGGCACCGCCATCGCATTGGAAGCACCGCAGCTGCTTGATCTGCGCGCGCTGATTGCCGAACATTTCCACGGCAGCCTGACGTCGCAGGACCTTCACGAGCCGCGCCCGCACATCACGATCCAGAACAAGGTCACCAAGGATGAGGCGCGGGCGCTTCAGGCGGCGCTTGCGCGCGACCTTGCCCCATGGATCGCCAAGGGGCGTTTCGCCTTTCCCGCGCTGGAGCTGTGGCACTATCGCGGCGGTCCGTGGGAGCAGGTCAAGACGTGCGCTTTCCGGGGCCGCGAACGGCTCTGAGCCAAGCGCGCCAACAGGGCTTGACCCCGCAACGCACCCGCCCTAAGTGCCCGCCTCGCCCGGGCCGACACCCGGCGCCGAATCCGGCTGCGAAACACCGCCGGATGCCCATGGGGCGGAGTAGCTCAGCCGGTTAGAGCAGCGGAATCATAATCCGCGTGTCGGGGGTTCGAGTCCCTCCTCCGCTACCAGTCAAGTCCCTTATATTACTGAATGCAAAGGAGAAATTTTACTTCTCTGGAAATGAGCACCACATTCAGTCCCACACTTTGAGCGGGATTTAGTGGTCTCTCTTGGACCTTCATCGGACCATAATTCGATGGAGCAGGGATCCGCGCTGCAACTCGGCAGAAAATGAGCTTACCGGCACGATCCAATATTTCTGGTGCGCTTTAGTGCCTGCGAGGCAGCCAAGCAGCAATTGCAGCTGTAGACCAAGAGGCGGTTGTTCAAGTCCATCCCATCCCATTAACTGTCTGGTTCTACCAGAAGCGGCCATTCCGACATTAGGATCGCGGAACGACAGTGCGTATGACCGCAATTGGGTGGGAAACGGACACTCTTAGATCTGGCGACACAATCTCAAATTTTCGGTCACCCAACTGCCTTTAGGCCAAGCGTTCCCCAAGCCTCGGCATCAAACCAATGGCAAACAAGATTAGGCTGAGCATGATGCAGCATGTCGAACTCAGAACGAGGGGCGCACCGAGCGATGCTGACATATTCCAGCGCTGGACATTGGGCCAATGGCGTCAGTCGTTTATCTGCAAGCCGCGTCGAGACCCCGAAGAATGCTCGTAGAGAGCGGAGACCCGCAAGTGGCTCCAGACTTTCGATCTCGGGTTCACTATCGATGGCACCTTCGATGCCGATCACCTCAAGATGATGCGCACCGCTCAGCCACTCGACATTGGTCATTCTCTTGGCATTGGTAATCAGCAGCGTTCTTAACGAGGGCAGCGCCAAGAGCGGCGAGAAATCGGAAAGATTTCTAGGGCTGTCGATGCTGAGATGCTCGAGCCGCCTAAGGGCGAGAAGCGGCGTCAGGTCGGTCCCGAGAAATGGCCATTCGAGCTCAAGTCTCCGAAGATTGCAAAGCTTCCCTATCTCCTCGAGGAATGCTTGATTGACGTTGGCAGATATGAGGTGCCTCAACGCCTTTTTGTCGGAAATGCTTCGATAGTTGAGTTTCTGCCGGTTGACCCACGCCCGCGCCGCATCTTTGGAGATCTGATCAGCCGTCTCATAGTAATGCAGCTGTCTCCATTCCTCCCAGTTGCGATCGGAATGACCCCGGAATCGGGCATCAAGGACGCTTCCAAGCGAGGAGTAAGAATCGAAGCCTCCCGTCATGACCGCCCCAACCAATCTTCCATCAACGCGGCCAAGCTTTGGAATTCAACATTATAAATATCTTCGACATCCAGATCATCATTCTCCCAATGTGCGTTGCTTGAGATGATCCGGCCGGTATCCAAGTCATAGTGATAATCGAGGGTCTCGCCCGCCAAAGGGATAAAGCTCGGGGGGTATGAAATCGAGTTGCAATAGTCTGGTCCCCGACGACGGAAATCATCGCAACCGGCTGTAATGAGCTGCACCGAATTGAGGCCATAGAATCCAGGACCAAAGCCACCGTCTGAAATCGAATAGAGGCGCCTCAGATCTTCCGGAACGGACCGCCCGACAACATTATCCAGCGCTTCCCAGTCGCTTTCAGAGGGCGGAAGTTGCAAGGGCTTCGCACCGGGGGGATCGGACGACACACGAAATGCATCGTCGGTTTCGATAAGGGACCTCGTAGTGGGGAGCCTTTGGCCCCAGGCCCGCATCTGGGCATCCATTTCTTCGCGGATGGTATCACGACTGGTGCGCCACTCGTGCATGTAGCGCTCGATGTCCTCAGCAGGCATGTCCCGGCCCATGATAGCGGCTGATCGGATGAAGTTCCTCCGAGTCCACTCTTCCTCACGACGCTCGATCTCATCAAGCGGCAGCTCGATCCGCGCTTCATCTTCAGAAGCCAGCATGTAGCGACGTTTCGGGTCTCTCGCGCGCTCGGCGATTCGGGAAAGCAGTTCTTCAGTGATCGTTTCCATGCCGATAAATTATCAGTGGAGACGTAAACAAAGAAACAAAGACCACAGCCCAGCTGATGTCCGGATAGGGGTCGATTTCAGAATGTCGGCTGCTGGCGAAAAACCCACCGAAGCTGACCGGCAGGTATCAGGATCGCGCATCAGCCTCGCTCATGGCCGGTCGTGGGTGGAAAGGCGAAGGTCGAATTCTCCCCCACATGCGGTTCACACGGGTATGCGCCGCCTCGACGTCACATCATGCGGTCTGTGATTAAGCCATCGCGCTTGACAAACTGATGCCATAGCGCCGCGCAGACGTGGACGGCCACAAGCGCGATTAGGCCAAAGCCTGCGAAATAGTGCGTATATCCCGCCACGGATCGCCACGTTTCGTCATCTCCGCCCTCGAACAGGATGGGTATGGAATAAATCCCGAACCAGTCCAAGGGCTGGCCCATCCATGCCCATAGAACGTAACCGCTGACAGGGATGATGATAATCAGCGCGTAGATCAGATGATGGACGACTTTCGCCAGCCAGCGCTGCCACCGCGGGTCCTCTTGCGGAGGGCATGTGGGAGACTTGATGGATCGCCACAATAGTCTCACCAACATCAGCGAAAGGATCAGCAGTCCGAGCTGAACATGCCTGTCGACGAGCGCCTCTGCTGCCCTGCCGTCTGCCTGGTCTGCGGCAAAGCCAAGAAAGAATTGGGCAAGCACGAGCACTGCCACTATCCAATGCAGCAGCCGAGCAGGCAGGTTATAGCGAGACGTCATCATGGTCCTTTCTGCCATCACTCGACGCAATCTGTTAGCAGTTTTGAGCATCGCCAGCCTTGGTGCGGCATGCAGTGCGCGGACAGGAGCAGGAGAGGCTTCCGGCGCGCGCGCCAACCTTTACCACTGTGAAGGATGCGAGGGTGCCCTTGAACGGGATGCCGACACGCTTGGCTGGCAGGCAACAATGGCGTCTCCAAGCGAGCCCGGAGAAAGGATGCGAATCGAAGGCATCATTCTGAACAGCGATGGCCGGACTCCTGCCGCGGGCGTGGTGGTCTATGCTCATCATACCAACGCTAATGGCCTTTATGCGAACGGTTCGGCCGAGTCTGAGTGGAGCCAGCGACATGGCAGGTTGAGGGCTTGGGTCAGGACCGACGCCGACGGGCGCTATGCCTTCAACACGATCAAGCCTGCCCCTTACCCGGACATGACCATGCCAGCCCATGTCCATCTGGTGGTCGCTGAGCCAGGCCGGCGCGCCTACTACATCGACGATATCGTGTTTGATGGCGAGTTCGGAGTAACCCCATCCTATCGCGACCAACAGGAACTGCGCGGCGGCAGCGGCATCACAAAACTAGTGCGGGCCGCCACCGGCCAGTGGCTAGCGAGGCGGAACATTACACTGGAACGTCATCCCGCCTGACCACTGCTTAGCGGCAAGACCCGTTGCGGATCCGGATCATCGTTGACTGCCACGAGTTGCGGCTACTTAAAAGATAGGCACACTCGGATGAATCCCCCCGTGGTTCATTATTCCTTGGCAGGCAAAGTATACAGCAGGCCCTGCGTGAAGCCTCGCGGCGCGACGGACATGTGGTCCTCATCGGCCAGAACGTCGGCCTGAAGTTTCAGTCCTCGATAGCCCCGGGACCGCAAAATGTCTGCAAAAGCCCGATTATCGGCCACCATATCGACTTCCTGTTGATAGCGGCTGTCACCGGTCCGCAGCGCTTCAAACTCACCGACATATAGATAGACGTCGGCATTGATCGCGCGCCGCTGATCCAACAGCCCCGGCGCTTCTCGCAACAAGTATTTCTTGTCGTACCAGAATGACGGGCTGCCAAGGATGTAGGCATCGAATATCTCTGGTTCTGTCAGCAGGATTTGCGCGCCCAGGAGACCACCATAGGAGTGGCCGAGATACACGCGCTTGTCTGTCTGTGTGCGCCACTCGCCATCGACGAATGGGATGACCACATCTCGTATGTAGTTGCGGTAACGCAGCGATTCACCGTGTCTTGCACTCGACGGCGCGTCCGAGGCTCCCTTGGCTGTAGGTGTGTAATCGCGCCTCCGGCTCACCATGGGATCTTGCCCTTTTTCATAGGACAGCCCTACGATTATGAATTCTTCGACTTGCGGTCGCGCACCGTTCAGCCGTCGGCCGATCAGTCGCAGCATCGGGAAACCGTAGTCCGCGTCCGTCACGTAAACGGTCGGATATCTTCGCTGGGGCTGCTGCTCGTAGCTTGGCGGAAGGCTCACGAATATCTGATATGGGATTTGGCTTGCCGGATCAGTCAGGTCGAAGACCCGGGTTCCAAGAATTTCGTATGGATGTCCTTGCGCGCGCTGGCTCGTCATGGTCGCAGCGGGATTGCTATCGGCTTGCGACGATTCCGCGCCGGAGCAAGAGGCCACGAATATGGCGCTAGCCGCAATTACCTTCGCAAAATTCACCCTTTTCCCCCTGAAGATCATTCAACACCGATTCACGATGTCGCTGTTCAAAAATATGACCTGCTCGAAAGTGCCAATCGCCGGTGCGCTCTGCTTTTCGGATGAGCCGAAATTCTGCACGACGGCAACAGACATGGGATTTGTGGACTGACCGCTTCGGGGTCGATAGCTGAACGGCAGCAATCTTTTTGAACCGGGGCATAGCCGCCATTAGTGGCCCGAGCTGACCAGTGACTGTTCCCGACCCAGAGGCGGTGATGCAAATCCGCTGCCATGAAAGTCCTCGCCTGACAGAAGCCGACATTTATGCAGTTCAGACTAAGCCAGCATTGGGCCTTGATCCCGGTCATCAGACCAAGGGCCGTCATTACCCAAAGGCAAGTACGCACGCCCATTCAGAATGATCGCCAATTCGGTCGAGCCTAAAGGCCTGAGGTCCTTTCTTGCGCGCTGCCTCATGACGACGGGACATCACGTAAATTACTGAGCCGAACACCGGCAGGTCTGTCGGCTTTCGCCTGCCGCATCTCCGGTGTCGCCCATGGCAAGAAACCCTTCATCCGCTTTGGTCAGCCAGGTTATTCGGACACCCGCGCTCTCGCCCTCATAGCGAGCGCCCGAGCCGGCAATCGCCTGCGAGAGCAGCACGACTCTCCCGTCGATCACGAGGCGGGCGACGGGTGTGTCGGTATCATTGCCGATGTAGCTGGCGGTGACGGTACGTCCATCGTCACATGCATAGGCGATCGCCGTGGTGTCAGAGGCGGGCAGCGTTTTACGGGCATCTCTCGTACAGGCGGGGAGGAAAGCACCTAGCGCGCGCCCCGCCCCCGCCAGAGAGATGCGTAGCTTTGCCGCATCGCTGCCTTCGCCGATCTGGACATAGGCCCATTTCCCGACCTTCATCTCTGCGAACATCGGGTCGTCGGCACGCTGCAAGATCGCGAACCCGTCATATTGGCCATCGGCGACGTAGCGGGCTGGATAGCTGCGGGTGGCGGGGGACGTGTCGGTTTCGATCCGCAAGGTGGCCTTGCCGTCCTGCATTCCCTTGGGCGGGGCGAGGTAGAACCGGGTTTCGACCTTGCCGCCAGCCACGCAGCTCGATGACCAGATGGCATCATCGGTTTCCGGAACGCTCAGTGACAGATGGGGTTCAAACACATGGTCTCTCACGCCGGAGCCCGACCATTCGTAGCGCGCCTCAACGTGTTCGAAGCCGTTCGCGCTCCATTCTGCGGCAAGACTGGTGCCGGCCTTCGCTTCCTCGCCCGCGACCGTTGCCGAACCCGCGGCGGTCAGGCCGGGTGCATCGCGTTCCTCCGCCGCCTCCGAACATGCGGCGGTCGTGCAGACCAGCGCAGCGACTAGGGCTGTCCCCATCCATGTCGCCAAGTGATGCATGGCCGGTGCCCCCTTCCCAGACGTCAATTGCCGCCTGCCGCGTTCTGGACGAGGTTCAAGGTCGGCAGTGTTCCCAGGCTCCTGAGCTGCACATAAGGCAGGGTGCCCGATGAATTGAACGAGCCAGCGGTGCCGCCCACGCTGCCTGTCCCTGAAGAGGAGGATTGCCTGGCGACACCTGCCTCGGCCGGGGTAAGGGACGAATAATTGACGCCCGGAGGCAGCGCAGCTCTGAAAGCGGCGGCGCTGGAGACATAGGGGTTCAGCGACGAGTAATTGGGACCTTGAGGCAGGCCGGCTCTGAAAGCGGCAGCGCCCGAGGCGTAGCCATTGAGCGGGGCTGCTGTCGGGAACAGCAGTTGCGCCGATGCAGCGGCGGTCGGGCGGATCGGCAATTGCCTGACTGCCGCCTGCCGACGGACTGCGGGACGGCCCGGCTGAGGCGGCAGGCGCGGCGGAGTGGCGGCGGCCTGGCTGGCCGACCGCATTGCCGCAAGGCGCTGGGCCTTGCTCTGCCTGTACCGGGCAATCGCCGCGTCACGCTGACCGCGGGCCGTTTCGTGAGCCTGGCGCACCGGCATGTAGGCGCGCGCCGCAGCGCGCCACGCCGAACGGTTAGCTGTTGTAGGATCGGCCCGGTATGTGCGGGCCGCGTCGATGGTCTGCTGGCGCAGGCGGAACCGCTGCGGCTTGAGCCCCTCGGCCCGGCCGATCAGCCGGATCATGTTGTCCTTTTGCTGGCGCAGCGAAGGCTTGCCGCGCTGAGCGACGGCCTTGGCTCCGGTCACCTGCCCGCGCGCCGAGGCGGTGCGGGGCGACCGACTGGAGGACGGCTTGGCTGATTGCGACGCAATCGAAGGCTTGGGCGGGGCCGGGCGCTTTTGCGCGGCGCAAGGCGCGGCCATGACCATCAACGAGCCCGTCAACGCTACCAAAAGATGCCATTTTTTCATGATACCTGTCCCCTTGGGAAATGTCATTGACGGTCAGGGTTGCCCATCCAGATCGGCCAGTTCGGGTGCATCGAGTTCCAGTTCCGCATCGTCGACCGGATCGTTGAAATCGGCCGACGGGTTGCCGTCCTCGGTCGGGCCGACGAACACGAAGCCGCCGGTTTCGGGGTTAGCAAAGGTGCTTACGCCCACCAGCGCATCCAGATCGGGATGAGCATCGGGGCCCGCCGACGCGATCGGGGCCCAGGCGTAATTGGCCAGAACTTCGGGATCGATCGGCTCGTCCCAAATGCGGATCTGACCGATGTCGCCGATGAAGGGCGAATATTCGCCGAGCGCGCCGATGCTCAGGGTGTCGGCCGGCAGGTTGGCCATGCCGAAACCCAGCGTCTCGCGCACTTCGCCATCGATCATCACCAGCGTCTCGTCGCCGAGCAGGATCAGCGCGACATGGTGCAGCTGCTGATCGGAAAAATCGAACGGGACGCGTGCGAAATACGGCCCGGCAAACACTCCCAGCGACTGAGCATCGCCGGTCACCACAAGCGCCATGCGTGCGCCGGTCGCGCCCTGATAGGAGATCACGGCCGGATCATAGCCGGGGTTGGTCTGCCATGCGGCCCGCACCCACAGTTCCAGCGTGCCCGCCCCGTCGATATCGAGCGCCGAGGTCGCGACATAGCTGAGCGCAACGGTGCCGTCGAAGCTCATCATCACCGGGGCAAAGGCCTGATCCTGCGCGGCCGCGAGCTGAGGAGTAAGTCCGAGGATCAACGCAGCAGGCAGCAGATACTTCTCAACTATTTGCATGGCTCTGGCTCCTTACTGGATCTGTTGGAAGGACACGCTGACGCGCAGTGACGGGCCATAGGTCACCCCCGGCGCATTGCCGATCGCGGTGCCCTCGATATCGGTGCGCGGATTGTCGGCCTGCCAATCACGCAGAGTGACATAGATTGGTACCGCGCCGAACAGCGGCTGGGCGGGATTGAAATGCGGCATACCGGGAGTGTTGATTTTGCTCTCCACGCTGATCGGATCGTCAAGATCGGTGAAGCTGTTGTCGTCTTCGTACAGACCGCTCGCGGACACCAGAAAGGCGGCTGCTCCATCGCCCTTGCGCGATCCGGTGACGATCACCGTCCGGTTGATCGGATGTTCCGCCCCGCCATTGCAGGAAATTTTGGTCGGGTTGCTTTCCTGCGCGCTGAACAGGTTGACGGTCTGCCCCGGCTCCTGACCGATCACCTGCACGTTGATGTCGCCATAAAGCCAGGCGTCGACCTTACCCTCATCGCCGTTATTGAGGCACTTCAGCGAGTGGAAAGTCAATCGGTACACCGCCGGACCGAGATCGCGGTTGTCCGGCGGAGGCTGGCTGCGCAGGGTGCGGGTGATTTCGGCGTCGAGGGCGGTGCGGGCATTGAGCAGCCCGGCACGCTGCGGCGTGCTCCATTCCTCGCCAAAGAAGATCGGGCTGATCAGTTCGGACAGCGGACGCAGGTCATAGCGCACCGGCACCGCATTGCGTTCATCGACGTTCCAGCCGAGCGAGGTCATGCTGCCCGATCCGCCCGAAGCCGACCAGTTCTCGTTCGAGAACATGCTCGATCCGCCGCGCGAATCCCCGCTCGCGATTGTCAGCCCGCCCTTGGCCTTGAGGCTGCCTACCGGGCCGGCGTCGATCCCGCCCTCCTGCTTGTAGGAGGTGGATTCGCGCGCCCATTGCTTGAACTCGCGGGTGGTGACCGTGCGCTGCGCCTTGCCGATGCCGCCGTAGTGGATCGCGTTGGCGTAATGCGTGCCATATTTGGCGACGAAGGACTGCGGGCTCATGCCGCCCTCGGCGAGTTGCAAGATGTCGAACTTGAAGTCGGGATCGAGCAGCATGTTGGGCTTATCGAGGAACAGGGCATAGACCTCGGCCCGGGCGAGGCCGAAGGCCTTGGTGGTGCCGTCGGTGCGGTCGGCTCCCTTGCTTTCCTCGCGCGTGGCTTCCCACCCGCCGCCGGCGCCCCTGAACGACCCGCTCACACCGAAATTGAGCGACATCGACTTTTCGAACGAGCTGGTGTTGGTGATCACCGCTTCCAGCTGGCTGCCTTCGGTGCGCCGCAGTTCGGCCGCGCGCAGCCCGTAGGGAATGGTCTTGGCCTGGAAATTATTCTCGATCGAGAATTCGTTGTTGCCCGGCGACTTGAAGATTTGCAGCGCCCGCCCGCGGTTGGCGTTGAACAGGTCCATCTTCTCGCTGCGGAAACTGAACAGTATGTCGTTGAAGCGCGGCACCAGATTTCCCGCGGTGAAGGTGTCGATTTCGTCGTCGGTCTCTGGCGCGCTGCGGGCGCGGGACAGGCGCGCGCCCGAAGGCACGGTGGAAATCACGAACTCGCGCGAAGTTCCTCCACCGGCGAGATTAAGGCGGATGTTCTTGGGGCCGATGACCGCAAAATTGGCAGTGTAGCCTGCTCCCGAATAGCGGTTCTCGGCGACCTTGCCGAGCGTGATCGAGCGCGACGGATCAGCATCGAAATGGATCGCGATCGAACCGTCCTCAGAAGTGTCGATCCACAGCGCCTCGCGGAATTTCCAGCTGACCGCATCGCTTATCCCGTCACCAGTGGATTCCGCGATCTTGGTGTTGGCGACCCAGGGGCCGTCGAACAGCGGCGCAGCCGCGGCCGCTACCGAAGCCGCGCCGCCGGTCTCGGCCGCATCGCGGCGGGTGAACCCAGGCTGAGCCGCGGCAGCGATGACCTCGCGGGGCGTGCGCGGGGTCGTCCCGCTCTGCGTGAACGTCTGCCCGCTGGTGGCCGGCGTGCTTGCGCCTGTGGCCGGTTCGGCAAACGGATTAAAGTCGTCATCCGCTTGACCCGACGCCGCCGGTTCCGCCGCGCTGGCTGGGGTCTGTGGGCTTGTGAAAGCGGGCTGCTGCGGGGTACTCTGAACAGTCGGAAATGGCTGAGCCACCGGTTCCGGCGCGGGCTGGCGCGCGGCCAGTTGCGGCGTTACCGAAGCCCGCGTCACGGCACCGAAGGCCTGACGCTCCCCGCCCGGCAGCACGATCAGCAGCTGGCGGACGTACAGATCGATCTGCACCTGCATGTCGCGGCTCGGATCGTAGAGATAGACCGACCATTCGTCCCGCCCGCGCTCCACGAAGCGCTTGGTCTGGCGGCCGGTAGAGTCATATTCCACCCACACCCCGGGGGCGGCCTTCTGCAGCACGGCGCCCTGGTTGAACTCGACCCGCGCGACATTGGTGCCGTTGACACCCTGCTCTTGCGCCGCGATCGGCACGGGTTGGAGGACAAGCGCGGCAGCGCACAACGTCATGCAGTTCAGCAAGAGCCAGGCTTTTCGCGCCATCTTCGGTACCCCCCGATGCGTCAGCCAACGCGGCCTGACGACGACGCTTATGGGGATGATGCTACTCCCGCAGCAATCACCTGATCGGGTGATGGGGCGGCTGGCGCAAAGGGCGTAGTGCGACAGGGGCAGGGATGGTAAGTCTCATGCAAGTGGGAGCGACACATGATCCGAGTGGCTATCGTTGAAGACGATCCAGCGATGCGCGATCTGCTGGTCGCCTCGGTCGATGCCAGTGCGGACATGATCGTGACCGGCACCGCCCAGAATGTGGCCGAGGCTGCGGGCATGATCGAGGCGGGCGGCTATGATGTGCTGCTGTGCGATCTCGGCCTGCCCGATGGCAGCGGCACAACCCTGATCCGGCAGGAAGCGCTGACCGGGCGCGATACCGACATCATGGTCATCACCATTTTCGCCAACCAGAACAAGGTGCTCGATGCGATCCGCGCCGGCGCGCGCGGCTACCTGCTCAAGGACGAACGGATCGAGGATTGCATCGAGGCTATCCGCAACATCCGCCGCGGCGGCTCTCCCATCAGCCCGATCATCGCGCGACAATTGCTGGGCCAGATCGCGCCCGAGCCCGAGGCGGCCAGACCGCCGCTGGCGTCGCCCCTGTCCGAGCGCGAGTATGAGGTGCTCAACCTGCTCTCGCGCGGCTTCTCAAACGCCGAATGTGCCGAGATACTGACGGTGTCGGCCAACACGATTGGCACCCATGTCAAAAACATCTACCGCAAGCTGGAAGTCAACAGCCGGGCGGAGGCCTTGTATGAGGCGTCGATTCAAGGGTTCCTGGCGCGGCAATAGCCGGGCATCGGCCGGATGAAGTTCTGCCGTGTGCTGTTTGTGCTGGCCCTGCTGATGTGGAGCGGGACGCTGGCAGCACAGGCTGTGTCCGACTATCGCTCGGCCTCCACGCCGGACGGCCGGGTAATCGAGTTCACCAGCGGAGAATTCATCATTGCCGAAGGCCTGCGGCTCCCGGCCACTGGTTGGAAGCGCGCTACGAACCCGAACATCGTCCGGATCCGCGAGACCGATTGGAAGACGGGCGAATTCCACATCATGGCCGGTCGCTTCCGGTTCGATCGCAGAGCGCTGGGGGCCGAGCCGCTCGCGCTTTACACCGTCAGCACCCGCAACCAGTTCTCGGTGATCGTCAACGGGCGCGAAATCGGGCGCAATTTCGCGCGGCCCGATGATCAGGTGCTGGCCTGGTACCGCCCTTACCTGATCCCGCTTCCGGCCGGCTCGCTGGTCGCTGGCACCAATACGGTCGAAATCCGGGTGAGTTCGCAGGATTCGGTCGGCATCGGCCGGGTGGTGATCGGCCCGAACAGCGCCATCCGCGACAATTACAAAACCCAGTTCTTCTGGCAGATCACCGCTCCGCTCGCGGCCAATTTCGCGATGCTGGTGATGGGCGGACTGGCCTTGCTGTTCTGGCTCGGGCGGCGGCAGGAGGTGGAGCTGGTGTGGCTCGCGCTGTCGACCGCACTGTGGTTCTTGCGCAATTACCAGTATTTTGCCGAGACCACACCGTTCGATATCGCGGTCTTCAACGCGGTGACAGTTTACGCCACCTATTTCGCCAGCGTTGCTACAGCCGCCTTCTACTTCCACTTCATCAAGCTGCCATACACCAACCGGATCATCGCCTTCGCGTTTCTCGCCGGTGTGCCGTTGTCGGTCGCCCACACGGCCTATGGCGCCTCGAATCTCGTCTTCTACATCCCGACGACGATCCTGATATTCTGTGTCGCCGCGCTCGCGCTCAGGGATTTCCTGCATCACCGCAATGCCGAGCACGGTGCGATCACCGTGGGGATGGTGATCGCGCCCGTCTTCAGCCTCTACGACGTAACGCTCGCCAACGGCCACCGGGGCTGGGACGGCAGCGGTTTCTATCTCGCCGTGTTCGGCGGGTTCATCTATTCAGTCGCCTTTCTGATCTCGTTCGGCCGCCGTGCGCTTGGGGCCTTTGCCGATCTGGCCGCTGCCAACACCAATCTCGCCCGCCGCATCGCGGAAACCCGCGCCGAACTCGCCGCGAGCGAGGCGGCGCGGCAGGAACTCGTCGTGGGGCAGGCTTTGGCGGGCGAGCGCGAGCGGCTCATGCAGGAAATGCACGATGGCATCGGCTCCAATCTCATCACCGCGCTTGCCGTGGCGCGCCAGCAGAACCAGCCCTCCAGCACCATCAAGACGCTGAACCGCGCGCTCGCCGACCTCAAGATCACGGTCGATTCGCTCGAACCGGTCGAGGGCGATCTGGTCGCGCTGATCGGCAATCTGCGCCACCGGATGCAAGGCGACCTGCGCGATGCGGGCGTGGTGTGCCGTTGGGAGGTCGACACCTGCGGCCCGCTCGAATGGCTTGACGCTGCCAATGCGCTGCACGTGTTGCGCATCTTCCAGGAAGCGATCGGCAATGTGCTGACCCATTCCGGAGCCAACGAAATGCGCATCGGGTGCCGCGAGGAAGTGCGCGATGGCGAGCCCGGCATTGCCGCCTACGTCGCGGACAACGGAACGGGCTTCGATCCGGCGCAGGAGCGGTCCGGCAAGGGCCTCGCCAACATGAGCGCCCGTGCCGTCGCCCTCCACGGTCTCCTCAGCAGCACCAGCGACAGTGCACAAGGGACTATCATCATGCTTTGGCTGCCTTATCAGCGCAAGCTTTGAACGGCCCGGTTTCGATCACTTTGCACCGATGTGGCCCTGCGCCGTTCATTCCGCACCGCTTCGCCTTCCAGCGCAGCTCGGCGAATCCAATGAAATGATGAGGCGGCCTCTGTCTTTTACCGACGTTACAGGCGGTTAAGCCGGTTGTGCCCGGCAGCCTCAGCCTGTGACCGTCATTCAGCCGCCGCGATCACGTCGCACGGCGAATGGCGGCAATGCTCGGCAGGCAAAAAGCAACCGAACTTCCCGCAGACGGCTGCCTTTCTTTTTGCTCTCCAGGGCTCGTCAAACGAATCCGGAATGACAGCTGTTGGCAGAACCCACCGTTCGAAAAATGGCAAAGGGACGGCCGCTTTGTCCCAGGTTCAGCCAATCACGGCGACTAAAACCTTCGTCCGCTTTTGAGCGTTCGGCAAGCCAGCAGCAATGAGTGGGAAGAGGGCGCAAAGCTGATCGGTAAATCCGCCATTTCTAAAATAGAACAGCACCGCATGGCTCGTGCAGTTGTCATGGTCCACTCCTTCGTCCATGGCGAGCACAGTCATTGATGCATCAAGAAGGCGAATGCAGTCGTGGAAGAAAATCAGAAGTCGTCACCCGAAACTCTCATCACGCTGACCTGCGACATTGTCGCAGCGCATGTTGGCAACAACGATGTTTTGGTTGCCGATGTGCCTGCTCTCATCAGCAACGTCTACGCAGCGCTGGCCGGTCTTGGCGATGCGCCAGTGGTGGAAGAAGCCAGGCCAGAACCTGCCGTCTCGATCCGCAGTTCGGTGAAGCCCGGCTACATAGTTTGCCTCGAAGACGGCAAGAAGATGACAATGCTCAAGCGTTATCTTCGCACGAACTACGATATGAGTCCTGAGGAATACCGCGCCCGCTGGAACCTGCCAGCCGGCTATCCGATGATCGCGCCTGCTTATGCTGAGAAGCGCCGCGAATTAGCCAAGAAGAATGGCCTCGGCCGCAAGCCCGGCACGAAGGTAGCGCCCAAGCCGCGCCGCACCAGGACGAAGCCATAACTCAGAAGGGGCAGGGGAGGGGGTGGAGCGCCGCTCCGCCTCAAATCTCAATTCCCCTGCTCCTACCGCGACCGAGACCATAGGCGAGAGTAAGATCACCGCTGAGGCTGCTGCCTGAACTGATGGAGATGCCAAGTTCGCGCTTACGATTGGCCAGGATTGATTCCAGCTGCGGATCGCGTTCGAGGCTTTTTGCCATGTCGCCCATCGCTGAGCGCGTTGCCCTATAGCCGGACATGTCGGCGGTGCGGTACTGACGCTCTCCGGCCTTCTTGAGCTCCTGCCAGCGCGCGAGGAAGCGATCGGCGCGGCGTTGCGGATCTGTGCGCAGTTCGGTTTCAAGCTGGAGCGCCTGGACCGCGCGCCGGACCTGACCGCTGCCAGCCTCGCGCGCGATTTCAGGGTTCTTGACGTAAGCAGCCTCGGCATCGGTCGGGCCATATGGACGCGCTTCTTCAAAGCCTTTCCGCGCAGCACCAAGTTCGCGCAGCTGTTCAGGGCTGCCTTTGCCTCCGGCGTCATGGACGGCAAAGATATCGTCGACCGCACGGGCGTGACGAATGAGTGCTCGGGTGCGGGCACGGCGCAGTTCTGCTTCGGGATCTTCGGCTACCTTGCGTTCCGGCGCCGCCGGTTCCCGAACATCGGCACCAGCGGTGGGCAAGCGCAGCCCATCAAATATGCCGCGCACCTTCTCCGGCACCTTGCGGATGATCTCAGCCACCCGCTCGCGGAAGGTGATCCCGCGCCGTTCGGCAAAGGCCTGCGCCGGATCGGCGCGCTGATAGTCGCTGGCCATATCCTTGCCGCGCTCGCGGCTCAGCGTGCGCACCAATTTGCTCTGATCTGCAAAGTCATCGCGGCCATAGTGTAGCGCCACGCCCTCGCGATGCCGCGACAGCGCCACATAGGCCCCGTGTCTGTCCATGCCGGGCGTCGCCAGCACATGCGCGCGATCCACAGTCATGCCCTGCGCCTTGTGGATCGTGGCGGCGTAACCGTGATCAATGTGAGCATAGTCTTTGAGGTCGAAGGCCATACTGCGCCCGTCATCGATGCGGACGCGCATGCGCTGCGGCGTCACCTCTTCGACCGTGCCAAGCGTACCGTTCTTCACGCCGAGCTCACGCTCATTGCGCAAGAACATGATGCGGTCCCCGCTCGCGAACTGCCGCGCCCCGCGCTCGGCGTTGATTGTGACTTCCTCACCGAGCTCGCCAGCATCGCGCAGCCGCGCACGCGCCGCCTCGTTCAGTGCGCGCACTTCGTCATTGGTATGGGTGAGGATAATCCGCGTATTGGCTGGGCTTGCTTGCCGCTCGCGATCCCAGCGCTCGATCAGCTCACCGCGCGCCGCCTCGCGGGTTGCGGCAGCATGCACCATGCCGCGCTCGTCATAGGCCGCGACGGCAAGCCCGGTACGCCCGGTCGCCAGTTGCCGCGTTGCATCGCGCTGCCAGTCCTCGCGCTGACGCCGCACCTCGGTGATCTCGACCCCGCCATGCCGCTCATGGATCGCGCGGAACGCTGCGCCTGCTTCGATCGCCTGCAGCTGCTGGGGATCGCCGACCAGCACGACCTTTGCGCCAACATCGGCGGCATGGGACAGCACGCGCTCCATCTGGCGCGTGCCGACCATGCCGGCCTCGTCGATCACCAAAACATCGCGCGAAGTGAGCAACTCGCGCTTCTCGCTCCATTGGTGCTCAAGGCTCGCAACGGTGCGCGACGCAATGCCCGAACCGTTCTCAAGACCTTCAGTGGCAATGCCCGACAAAGCAGCGCCGCGCACGTTGTAGCCCGCGCTCTCCCAGGCCTCACGTGCGACGCCGAGCATCGCGCTCTTGCCGGTGCCGGCATAGCCGACCACCACGCTGAGACCGCGCTCGCCGGTGACATGCTCGAAGGCTGCGCGCTGCTCGCCAGTAAGGACCAGCCCGCGCTCTGTCGCGCGCGCCAGCGCTGCTTCCCGGCCACGCTCATTGACCGGGTGCTGCTGGCGCTCAGCCATCAATGCGGACGCGCGCTCAAGCCGCTGCTCGGTTGTGATCATTTGCCGCGAAGTGAACCGTTCCTCGCCGCGCCCGTCCTTGCCGAGCGCGACAAGATCAGGCGCGCTGCGCACGGCGCTCATGACTTGGTCGAACTGCTCCTCCCCGTCGCTGTGCCGGTGCACGAAGCGGGCAAGGTCCCGGTTGGTAAAAGTCGCCTGTTGGTGCGTAATCGCATCGAGCGCGATGGACGGATCGGCGATGATCCGCGCGCCATTGCGCTCCGCGATCCCGCGGTGCTCCTCGATCCGCTCGGCCTCAAGTCCGCGCCCCTCCATGCGCGAGGCAGCGGGGCCGATCTTGTCCTGCGGCTCAAGACCAATGCCTTGCGCTTCCAGACTGCGATGATCGATGCGTGCATCGATATCGAGCTCAGCCAGCCG
This sequence comes from uncultured Erythrobacter sp., assembly GCF_958304185.1. Taxonomy (NCBI): domain Bacteria; kingdom Pseudomonadati; phylum Pseudomonadota; class Alphaproteobacteria; order Sphingomonadales; family Erythrobacteraceae; genus Erythrobacter; species uncultured Erythrobacter sp. Next base: position 667,322 of record NZ_OY284433.1, on the reverse strand, counting down.
TTCATTCACGTGCTCGGCCCAGCGCTCGCGCCACTGCTCGACAAGTTCGGTGCGATTCCAGTCACGCACCTTTACGCCGAAGCCGTCACCTTCAACCTCGCGCATGGTCAACATCACATGCGCATGCGGCTTCGCGAGACCATCAACACCGAGGTCCCAGTGCACATTGAGATCGGCGATCATGCCGCGCTCGACAAACTCGGTCTGCACAAAGTCTCGGGCGAGGGCGATGCCCTGTTCCTGGTTCAGCTCCCTCGGAATCGCAAACTCGACCTCGCGCGAGAGCTGCGCGTCCTTGCGCTTCTCGGATGCCTCGACCGTGTTCCACAGCTGCTCGCGGTCAGACAGATGTTCGGGCGCGCCCTCGGGCAGCAGCACCTCGGAATGAACCACACCGCCCTTGTTGGTGAAGTCATGGGTGCGATCGATGCGCTCATCATGCAGCCGACCGGCACACCGATAGGCGGCGGCAGCAACAGCGCTGCGCCCGGCAGAGCGGCTGATGACTTTTACGGAGAGATGGTAGATCGCCATAACGGCAATCCATCTACGGCACACAAGCCACGTCGGCACGACGTATAAGCGCGCCCTCACATGATAAAATCCTGTGCGGGACTACCCGGTCTCAGACGGTCCCGACGACCCTAAAGCATTGGCGGCGTTCACCAACTACAATCCGCGCATCAACTCAAAACGGAGACCAATGATGCGCAAACCACGTGATATCGATGCCGAGCTCAAGGCGCTTGCCGAGAAGGCGAAGCAGCTCAAGGAACGCCGCGTGCAGCAGCTCGGCGAACTGGTAATTGCAACCGGTGCCGACACCATCGACGCCGAGACCCTGGCGGGCGCACTGCTGGTGATCGCCGAGACCAATGATCCGGCCAAGAGGGAGAGCTGGCGCAAACGCGGCGCGGCGTTCTTTCAGAGCAAGGGCCGTAATGCTGGCAAAGGAGCTCAACACCAGCCGGACCGCGCTCGCCCGCCTGACAGCAGCGCGGCACAGGCGTGAAGCTATCAAAGCACGCACCGACATGCGCGACTGGCAGATCAAACGACGTGAACGAACCAAACAACTGATCGAGCTCGGCGGGCTCGTCCAGAAAGTTGGGCTCATCGAGCTCACCGACGATGACCGGCCTGTGCTGCTGGGCGCGTTCCTCGCCATTGCTGCCAAATTGCAGGGCGAGGAACGCGAACAGGCATTGGCCCTGTGGCGGCGGCGCGGGAAACGCGCCTTCGAACAAACAGAGTAAGAACAAAGGTGCACCGCGACTCCGCCTTTGCTACACTCATCTGACCATGCGCACCGATCTTGATCATCTGCCCCCGCAAAAGCAGCGCGAGCTCGAGCGCGTGGTGCAACTGATCTTCGAGGAGTTCGATGACGCCTTCGCGCTCGCGAAGCACGAGTGGAAGAAAGCCGGGCGCATCCTCAAGGTCATCCTCTATGGCAGCTATGCGCGCGGCACCTGGGTCGATGAGCCGCACACCGCCAAAGGGTACCGCTCCGACTTCGATCTGCTCATCATCGTCAGCGACAAGCGGCTGACCGACCGCGTCAAGTACTGGGCCAAGCTCGATGAGCGCTTGATGCGTGAGTATGGCGTTACCGGCACGCTTCAGACGCCGGTCAATTTCATCGTCCATACCTTGCAGGAAGTGAACGACGGTCTGGCACACGGGCGCTACTTCTTCATGGACGTGAAGGCCGAAGGGATCGCGGTCTATCAGTCCGACGACACCGAGCTGCATACGCCCAAGCCAAAGACCCCGAATCAGGCGCTCGCCATGGCGCAGGAATATTTGGACGAGTGGTTCCCTAGCTCGCTGGTTTATCTGAACACCGCGCGCAGCCTGATTGCGGAAGGTAGGACCAAAGAACCCGCCTTCATCCTGCACCAATCATGTGAGCGTCTTTACCACTGCGTGCTTCTGGTCTGCACCTTCTATACTCCGCACAACCACAACATTGCCCTCCTGCGGACGCAGGCTGAGCGGATCGATCCCCGCCTGACTTACGTCTGGCCGCGAGAACTCAAGAAGGATCGGGCACGGTTCGAGAAGCTCAAGGACGCCTATGTCAAGGCGCGCTACTCCAAGCACTATCGCGTAACCAAGGAAGAACTCGAATGGCTCGGCGCACAGGTCGAGGAACTTGGTCGTGTGGTGCACGAGGTCTGCTCGGAGCGGATTGATAAACTGGAGGCAGAAGCAACGGCGAAGCCTGACAAGACCCGATGACCAGGCGAGACGTTGCTATGTCCGATTTGGCTCATCGTCGGAAAAAAGCTGCCGTTCGGCTATCGACCCCAAGTCAGACGTTCAGTTGCGACCTGCAACTTCCTGAAAGCGGCCACGGGTTCATGGGGCTCGGAACAGCTGAAATTGGGACTTAGCAGTCGGCCCCGAACGGCATGCCAGATGACCGGTATTACCAGGAGCGGACACAACCTTGATCCGGGAGCGCAGATGGTGGCTATCTGAGGTTCGCTTTCTGAAACACGACATGCGGGAGGTTTGTTGTGGCTTGCAGACCTGGAAAAGGCCAGGCCGACGGACCTCCAAGGTAGAACTGAGGCCGCTTTTGTAGGGAAAGAAAGTATAGGCCTCAAATCGATGCGAACGACCTGACAAACCTATTCGAATTCATCAGGTTTGCCTTTCTGCTCTTTGCGCCTAATATTTTCTCGATGAATTCTGCAGCGCATTCCTCGAACCGATCGCAGTCGGTCGACTCGTTCGAGCCGATTGAACGCGTCACAAACCGGCTGGTCAGGGCCGCGTTTTCGCCACATCGGCACGATACTTACACCGTCGCTGTGACGATGGCGGGGGTGCAGACGTTCAACTATCGCAGGGAAATACGGTATTCGTTGCCGGGTCAGGTGCTGATTCTTCATCCCGACGAATTGCATGATGGACAGTGCCATGATGAGGCCGGATTCAGCTATCAGGCGGCTTATGTTCCGCCCACGCATGTTCAGGCGGTGCTAGAAGGCGCGCAGCTGCCATTTGTCACGAATGGCGTCTCGACGGATCCCGCCTTGATCGCGGCAGCCTTCAATCTGGTTGTCGACTGCGCAGGCATCGAGGATCCCGGTGCCTATGAAGACGCGCTTTACGATCTGGCCCATGCCATGAACAATGCGGCTGGCAAGCCGACAGCCATACGGATCGCCAACCGAACAGCCGTTATCAAGGCGCGCGAATTTCTCGAAACCGTTGTCGTTTTCGGGGCGCGACTCGATCAACTTGAGCAAGTGACTGGCTGTGACCGTTGGCAGCTTTCGCGTGACTTCCGCGCATTGCTTGGCACCAGCCCCTATCGCTATCTGCAGTATCGGCGGGTCGACCTTGCCAAGCGGCTGTTGCGTGAAGGCGCGACGCTGGCCGACGCAGCCCATGGCGCCGGCTTTGCGGATCAGAGCCATTTTGGTCGCACATTCCGCAAGACAGTTGGTCTCACGCCAAGGGGGTGGCTTCGTTCGGACTTGTTCCGCACGATCATTCTATAGCCGTCCGCTGCCTGCGGGTAGCTCCGACGGCATGACACAAATGATCTTTTCCGACGAGCCGGCCAAGGGCTGGATACCGCCGAGTATCGCTGCCCCCTTTATCTGCATTTTCATTTTTGCGATCAGCATGACGCCGGGCGATCTTGGGCTCCAATATCTCGGCTTGACTGACGAGAAGGGTTCGCCGGTGGGGCCTTTGGGCTTTTGCCTGCTGCTGGCTTCGTTCATCGCCGTAGGGCTCGCGGTAGCTGGCTGGGTGCGCTGGGTCGAAAAGAGAAGCCTCGCAAGTGTCGGACTTTGCGGAGAACGACGGCTCAAAAAGTTCCTGATCGGACTGGCACTAGGCATTGCCATGATGGGCGCAGTCGTGACGGCGATAGCGCTTTCTGGCGGATACCGTGTCGCTGATCTCGCACTTGCTTTTGCCAGCCCTGCTGCGCTCGGCTGGATCGCCCTGTTGCTCGCCTGCTTTACAGTGCAGGCAAGCATCGAGGAATTCGTTTTTCGCGGCTGGCTGTTCTCAACCATCATGCGGCGCTGGAACACGACGGCCGCCTATATACTGTCGTCCGCCGCTTTCACCTTTCTTCACTTCTCACCCAGAACATCACTGATGATACTGGCCATGACCTTCATATTCGCGATTTTCGCCTGCGCCTGGGTGCGTCGTTCGAATTCCATCTGGGGGGTAATGGGCTGGCACACCGGCTGGAACTGGTTTGGCGGCACCGGCTTTGATGTGCCGATTACGGGTTTGGAGAGCCATCTGCCTGCACTGGTCGTGAAATTGGTGCCTGTCGGACCGGCCTATCTCCATGGTGCCGGGGAAGGACCGGAAGGAAGTGTGTTCACGCTTGCCCTGCTGACCGTGGCGAGCCTCGCCCTTCTGCTGCGTGCAAGGTCGCGCAAGCCAAACGCGATCGCCCTGCCACACTCCGGGCACCAACCTTAGCCGCCTCACCGCGCGGCATGGCACGCCACCTTCAAGCGAAACCAACCCGCTTTCACATCCATTTGACAGCGGATGCGCGATCAAGGGTGACGAATTTGCATGTGACAGTGGTCGCAAGATCGCTGCAGTCAACGAAGGCTACCCGCCGATGAAGTCCCGCAGTGCATGGATAACGACTCTTTGCGTAGCGCTCGCCAGCCCGGCAGCACATGCGCAATCCACGCTCGACAAGTATCTGAAAAGAAGCACGCAAGGCGATGCTTCGACCACGACAGGCAATGCTAAAAAGGTGTTTGAAGGCTCAAGCGGCTTCTGGCGCGTCGACGACAACCGCGCAGCCGGAGGTTCATGCTCGGTCACCTACGAGGCGGGCCCGAACAAAGCGGGATATGTCGCCCCCACCAGTGGCAGCGACGCCGCGTTCATCGTCTTCAGTGGCCCCGCCATTCCGCCAACGAAGGCGGGCAGAAACAGGAAAATGACGCTCTACACCTCGTCCAACGGGGAAACGCAGGCGGTTGAAGCGTTCCACGCGCCCAACACCGCCGAAAATGGCGGCGGGATCATCTTTTTCCGCCTTACTGATATCGAAGCGGCCATGGCTGACATCAGCGATGCCGAGGATATTGTCGTCAGTCTGGACAAGGCTGAGATCTTCGCCATCGCCTGGCAAGGCGGGCACAAGGCGCGTGCGGCGATGCAAGAGTGCCTGCGCGCCAGTCTGCCAGCCGCGAGCGCCAAGCCATGAAAGCGGTCCATGATCGCCCGCTCTTGCACGGGGTAGCCGTTCTGTTGGCGGCGGCGTTTCCCTCACCTTTGGCCGCAGCCGAGTGGATGGTGATCGGCGCGGAACCCGAATCCGCTCCGCATCGCAGCCTCTATGTTATGGCAGCGGACGATGCGTGGATTTTCGAACGCCTCGCCGATGGGTTTGGCCAATCCAAGGTCAACCGCAATGACGATGTGATCGCTCAGGTTCGGGCCAACACCATCAACAGCGTGATCGTGTACCAGGTGTTCGAAGATGCCGGCGGCACCAACTTCATCAGCTACAGCCTCGACTTCAAATGCCAGCAAGGGCTGGTCAGCATACCCGAGGCGGCAAGCTATGACCGTGCGGGCAAGACGGAGAAAGGCGGCGCACCCGGCTGGATGAAAGTGACCGACAACTGGATCGGCAGGGCCGAAATGATCGCGTGCCGGTGGTCGGACTGGCAAGAAGCACGGCAGGCGTGGAAGGGGGCTAGCGCTCCCGCCGCCAAGCGCAAGAAGGCGCGTAAAGCTGCGCCCACCTTTGCCTCGCTCGGCATGGAATATCTCGGCGAAGCGAACTTTTTCGACACGAAAGCGATCGTCGATCTGGTCTGGAACACCCGATGGGGCGATGCCGTCCAACCTGCCTATTACGAGGGCACAGCCAAAGAAAAGGCCGCAGTCGCCGCCAAACTGACCGCGCTGCGAGAACAGACGCGCGGCGTGCTCAACGAAGGCAGCAAATGGGCCGAAATCGCCATCAAGCTGGCGGACAAGGCCGAACGGATGGGAGACAAGTTCGCCTCCGACATGGCGGGTGTCGGCGGCATGACCGAAGCCGAAGTGATCGCCCGCTGGGGGGCGCCTGCCAGTTCGATCGACAGCGGCGGCGTGCGGACACTGACCTATTATTTCAGCGACACCCAGTATGGCGTCGCCAACAACCGCGTCGATATCCTCGGAGCAGGCGGACAGGTCGGGCAGACGTACGAGCTCGGCGTTACCTCAAGCTCCCGGCAATGTTCGCGCACGTTGCATCTGGAAGAGGGCGGGGTGGGCGAGAAGGCGTACCGCGTCTTCGACTTCAGCATTGGATGCTGAGCGATGCTTAGGGCGGCGATAGTGAGTCTAGCTGCGGCAAGTGCGCTTGTGGGGTGTGCCATTCCATCCGATGCGGGACCGGAGCGAGGATTGGCCCCGATCATGGCACAGCACGTCAGTCTGGCGGACAGTTCCTGGCTGGGAGAACCAGCCACCCGGCTGGAACTGACTGCGGAAGAACAGACACGCCAATTGCAAGGCGCAGGCGGCAATCGCCCGACCTTTGTGGTGCTTGGCAGAGACTTCACCAATGGCGTGATCGAGGTCGATGTGGCCGCGGTCATCAACGGGATGGGAGGCAACGATGCGCGCGGCTTTGTCGGGATCGCTTTCCATATCGATGATCGGCGAGAGAACTTCGAAGCCGTCTACTTGCGCATGGCGAACGGGACTCTGAACGATCCCCTGCCGCCTGCACCCCGCGATGTCCGCGCGGTGCAGTATGTGGCGCATCCCGGATTTCATTTCGCAGATTCCCGTGCGGCAGCGCCGGGGCGCTATGAAAAGCCGGCAGCGGTCAAGCTGGGGCGTTGGCATAGGCTCCGGCTCGAGATCGAGGGCGGTGACCTAGCGGCATTCGTGGACGCGAATGCGGTTCTCCAATTCGATGATCTCAAATACGCCACGCAGCAGGGCGATGTCGGGATCTGGGTCGGCGACGGCACGACCGCATACATCAGGAATTTTCGTGCGATCAGACGCTGATCGGTCGTCATCTGCGCGGCCCCTTTCGCGCATTTCACCCTCTGAGGATTTTGTTATGGAGCGAATTGCGCCTTTGTCGCTGCGCCATGCCTTGATGATGCTCCGTATCGTTACGGCTCTCCTGTTTATGGCCCATGCAGCTGTGCGGATTGTTCATGGTACCATTCCGCAATTTGGTGCCTTCATGGAATCAGTCGGATTTCCGGAAGGCGAGGTGCTGGTATGGGCAATCACGCTGGCAGAGCTCGTCGCCGGGGCAGCGATGATCGCAAACAGGTATGTCACGCAGGCAGCAGCCACGCTGATCATGATCGCCGCGACCGGCATCCTCCTGATCCACCGGCATTTCGGCTGGTTCGTTGGCGAACATGGCACTGGGGGTAGCGAATACAGCGTCGCGCTGATGGCGGCACTGATCGTCATCATCGCAGCCGACCGCGACGCAAATGCGTCGATGTCTGGCACGCGCCAAACATGATCCCCGTGCGCCGCGTGCTAAAGTGGACAGCAGTGTCCATCGGAACGGTCAGCGTTGTGGCGGGTCTGGCCCTCGGAGCTGGCTTGTCGCAGCCGCTCGATCCAATCCCGCAATTCGGCACGCGCCCGGACCGCTTGGTGATCGCCAATGTCACCATTATCGACGTGGCCGATGGGACGGCCAGACCCGACCAGACCGTCACCATCGAGGGCGGCAAGATCGTTAGCGTGGCCAGAGCCGTCAAAGATGCCAACCGGCCCGCTGGAGCGATGGTGATCGACGGCAAGGACAAATTCCTTATCCCGGGACTGTGGGACGCGCATGTTCACACGCTGGCCCTATCGGACCGGCTGCATTTCCCGCTGATGCTGGCGCATGGGGTCACCACGATCCGCAACATGGGCGACGGGTGTTCGTGGCGGAGCACTCTCGATTGCGTTGCCGACCGCGATCAATGGCAGCCCTCAGCGCAAGGCCCGCGGATCATCGCTTCGGCAGGTTATCATATCGAACAGCTGGACAGTGCTGAGGATGCAGAACGTCTGGTGAAGGCTATCAAAGCCAGAGGCGACGATCTCATCAAGATCCAGCTTGATGATGAAAGCGATCCCGATGCTTCAAAGTTCGCTGCGCTTGTTCGAGCATCAGGACGTTTAAGCGTTCCAGCAACAGGTCATGTGCCGTCGACAGCCCGCCTGACAGATTCCCTATTCGAGGCACTGGTCAGTATCGAGCATGACAGCCAACTCATGCCGCTCTGCCGCGCCGATGAACCTGTGCAGTGCAACGCGTTGCTGGCCACACTGGCGCAGCGGCGCACAGCCTATGTGCCCACGCATATTGCATCGACCGGCCAGGATCTCGCGCTGGCCCGCCACCAGCCGGAGCAGGACGCGCTCTTGCCGTTCAATAGTTCTGCTCTTGCTGCGATCTGGCGAGCCTATCGCTGGTTGCACCGCAGCAGCACCGATGTGCATGATCTGCGCGCGTTCAAACAGATCCACCGTGATGCGCTTCGCCTCACGTTGAAGGCCCAGCGCGCAGGGGTGCCGATCTTGGCAGGCACCGATGCGCTTGACCCTTTTGTGCTTCACGGGCCGGCGCTGCATCAGGAGCTTGCCTACCTGGCGCGTGCCGGACTTTCGCCTGCCGAGGTCCTGCGCGCTGCGACAATGTCGCCTACGATGATTCTCGGCGAAGGGGATGAGACGGCGACGATCGGTGTTGGCAATCGCGCTGATCTCGTGCTGCTCAATCATAACCCGCTGTCCGATATTGCAGCAACCCAAGCGATCAATACCGTCATCGCAAATGGCGTCGTTTACGGGCCTGATGAGCGTGTACGGATGATGGCATTCGTCAAGCAACAGGCAGCCCGCTTTTCCGTTGGCGCCCGATCATGGTGGGCGTTGGCCGGATTTGATCCTGTGTGAACCCAAGAGTCTGAAGAAAAACAAAATGTTGGGAATGAAAAGCCGCATTGGATTGGCGCGGACCGCTGCAAGCGGTGTCCTTGCTGGTGTCTTGGCGTCTCAGGCCTTGGCGGCTGAACCTGACGCGGATGAAGCGACAAATCACGCCTCGCAGGTTGCCGGGACAATCCTCAAGGCGCTGATCGAAACGAACGGCGTGCCAGGCATGGGCGCGGCCGTTTGGGATGACGACAGGGTGATATGGTCCGGATCAGCCGGCCATCGACATGTCGAAAAGCGGCTGCCTGTGAACGCAGACACCATCTTTCGCTTTGCCAGTGTGTCGAAACTCGTCGGCGTCGCGGCAGCGGCGCGGTTGGAGCAGGATGGCGCCCTCGACATCGATCAGCCCGTGGCATCGATCCTCCCCTGGCTTTCGTCCCGCTGGGCACCGCTCACTACACGGCAGCTCGCCGCCCATACTGCAGGCTTGCCGCATTATCAGGACGTGGACGCGCAGCGCGGAGGAGAACGTTATGCGAGCGTCCGCGAGGCGGTGGGCATCTTTCAGGACCGGGATCTGCTGTTCGCACCCGGCAGCAAATACAATTATTCGTCGTGGGGCTACACCCTGCTCAGTGCCGTGGTTGAACAACGCGCGGGAGTGTCATTCCTGGACTACGTGGCGGGTACGATCACGCCCGGCCTGATGATCGTCCCCGATGCCACGGATAGCGGCAATCCGGACGCGTCGATTGCTTACGAATTCGCCGATGGACAGGCGCGACCTGTCGAACCGCACGATTTCAGCTACACATGGGCCGGCGGCGGAATGGGTGCGACACCCGCTGCGCTGGCGGAATTCGGCGGCAGGATGATGCGCGGCACGATCGTGTCGGCTGCGACGTTCAATCGGATGTTGACGCCAGCCCGGCTGAACGATGGCAGCATCGTGATGGATAATCAGGACGCCGTTGGCTTTGGCTGGCGCACCGGCACCGATTTTGATGGCGAACGCATCGCCCATCACGCCGGCGTCACCATTGGCGCCCGCAGTGCGCTGGTGCTTTGGCCCGATCAATCGATGGCGGTCAGCCTGCTTTCGAACGCGCTTTGGGTTTCATCGATCGAACAATCCGCAATGATGATCGCCGCCCCGTTCAGGCCGGCACCTTCAGGACTCGTGGCTTCGGAATGCCCGACCGGAACCACCCGCTATGCAGGACAATTTGGCGAAAGCCGGGTCTCCGGACGCGTCCGTTTCGTTATAGAGGACGGCGTTTGCGCTGGCGAGATCCTGCTCGACAAGCCGTTGGCAGACTATTTCAATTCGTTCCCTCAGAAGGATGCGGCGGCACTCCGGGTCGTGGGGATTGATGTGGCGGGCGGATTGTCGCGGGCGGCATTGGTTACGCCGATCGGCATATTCGATGCGCGGGCCCTGACAGATGGCAGTTACACCGCACGGCTCGGTCCCAATCGCACGCTGACACTCAGGTTCGATTGACCGTCTATGCCCGCTTGGCCACCCGCCTTCTCACAGCCAACGCCAGAGGAATTGCAACGAGGCTGGTGAAGAACCCGGTGGATTTGATGGGCTGGACTGCTGCCGCAATCCCGGCGAGCCTGTCGTCGCCCTTGACCTGCAGGGCCTGGATCAACTGGCAGACCGTCTCGATGCTGTCCGCCACCGCGATCAGCACCGCCGCCACCAGAATGATCGCGCCCAGCCATTTCAAGGGTGCCCGATTTGCAGCGAGGAACATTCGGCCTCCACAAAAGGCACCGAATGAATACATCGCGATATATGCGAAGTCCAAAGCCAACATGGCCTGTGCATATTCCATCACACCCGCAGCCTGCCAGGCCGATTGGATCGCATCGACCTGCGCGGCGCTGCCTGCTGATTGATGGTTGCGTATGCCCCATGGCGAAACATCGCTGACGAACATTGGATTCAGGGCGATCATGATGGCCATGATGGCAAGCCCGCCTAACCAGAAGCGCCAGAAATATCGCTCATGCTTCACGGTTGTTCCTTTCCGAGGAGAACCTCGTCGGTGTGGGCGAAGTCCAGTGTGAAGCACGTTCCCGTGTCGTCGCCGGACTTGATCGACAGCCCGATCGACGACTGGGAACACAGTCGGCGCACGATCGACAGCCCGAGCCCGTCCCCCGTGCTCGAAGTGCCTTTGTGGAAAGGCTCCAGCATCGGCTTGTCGCCCAGCCCTGGCCCGGTGTCCGTAACGGATAGAACGCTGCCGCTGCCTGACACAGTCAAGGTGCTGTGATCTGCGTGCTGGAACGCGTTGCCGATGATGTTGTTGAGGATTAGCTGCGTGACGACCGGGTTGATGGTCGCCGTCTGATCTGGCGACAGGTCGACCACAACACGGACCTTGCTGTGCGAAAACCGCTCGCTGGCGTAGAAAACGGCTTTTTCGACGAGCGGCAAAAGCGGCATCACGGCCTGCGGTGCGCCATCCTCGCGCGCAAGCGTGAGCAGCAGATCCAGAATCAATACCATGTCATCGGCTGCAGCCTCGATGCGTTTGATCGGTCCGGCGTCGACGTCGTCCTGCGCAATTCGGGACGACAGCAGCTCCGCGCCACTGCGAATGACAGCGAGCGGCGTTCGCAGTTCATGGCTGGCATCGCGGGTAAAGGCACGCTCGCGGCCGACAAAGGCGCGCACCCTGTCAAACGCATGTTCCAGCCCCGATGCCAAAATCGCGACTTCCTTGGTTCGGTAAGCGCTGCTGTCGATAATGGGGACCGCTTCGTTACCTTGAGCGGACAGATCGGCAGCGAGTTTCGACAGGGGTGACACGGCCTGACTGGCAATGAAGTATCCGATGCCCCCGGACACGAGCGCAATGAAAGTCGCCACAACCAGCAGCGCTCTGATCATTTTGTCGCGCCGCGGCCTCACCACCAGATATGCCCCCACCTCGGCGACCGCGATGGCGGTTCCGCCGTCATTGGGCAGGGTAAACTGATTCACGTGGTAGTATCTGTCGGCTGTTCCGAAAAACTCGGTCTTGTCGCTGCCGGGATCGAACTGCGCCCTCAAGTCCCGGGGTAGCTCGGATGTCTGGCGATAAATTCGCATGTACTCGCGCGACGGCTCGGCAAGGCGGCTGTGCTTCTTCCAGTGAGCCTGCTGGATGATGACTTCGCTTTCAAGCGCCCCGCCAAAGATCCGGTCTTCGACCGTGTAAGCGAAAATGAAAGTCACCAGCCCGAACAGCGCGCTGGTGATGATGGCGGTCAGGACTGCGCCGATAACAATCCTGACCCGCAACGAAGATGGTGCAAGCCTCATTGGTCAGCAACCAACCGGAAGCCCACTCCATGAACGGTTTCCAGCATCGGCCCGGCATACGGCTTGTCCAGAGCCTGACGCAGCAGATGGATATGGCTGCGCAAGGCATCGGAGGGCGGCGGATCATCACCCCACAGCCTTCTGGTCAGTTCAGAGCGCGAGATGGGCCGGGGGTATGACTCAGCGAGAAGCAACAGGATCCCCCACAAAATCGGCGAGAGCCGCAGTTCTGTTCCGCATCGGGATGCGCGTTGTTCTTGCCGATCGAGCATCAAGGTGCCGATCTGAATGCAATGGCGTGTGCCGACGCGGTGTCGCATCGACAAGGCGTCGATCCGAGCGGCAAGTTCAGCCAGAGCGAAGGGCTTGACCAGATAATCATCGGCGCCGGCGGCAAAGCCGGCCAGCTTGTCATCGAGCGTGTCGCGCGCGGTGAGCATCAACACGGGGATGTAATGTGACGCATTCCTTCGCAGTTGTTCGCACAGCGACAATCCGTTCAGTTTGGGAAGCGCAATGTCGAGCAAGATAATGTCAGGATGCGATGCTGTCGCGGCGGCAAGGCCGCTGGCGCCATCGACCGCAAAATCCATCCGGTGTCCGCGCGCCTCGAGATAATCGGAAATGTTCGCGGCCAGCGCATCATTGTCTTCGATCAGAAGTATGTCGAGGCCAGCCTTCATCGAATGTCCTTATCCTGCCATCACGACGAAAGACAGAATGCGAGCCTGTTTGAAACCAGAAGCCGTAGGCGGACGATGCCTCGTGATCGCTGGTCTGGCAGTCCTGTATGTAGGAACATGCCATGTCAAAAAGTTGTGAAAGCCGATCTCGTGGTGCTGCTTTGATTGCAAGCAAGACGCAGCGTTGGCGATGACGAGTGATCTACCAGGACATCAGGCTGTCGTAATAGCGCTGGTACGCGCCCGGTGTTTCGATGGGATACATCCATCCACCAAACGCGAGCAGGATGAGAACGGCAATGCTTCCGCCAAAAATCATCACAAGCCGGACACCTTTGGTGCTGTGCGCTCTATACCACACAGCGGCAGCGGCATGGGTGAAAACTGCAAGGATCGCCAGTGTGTAATAGGGGTAGAAGTACCAGCGTAACATCGGGTGCATCAGCACGCCGGAAGCCCAGAAGAAATCAGTCTCAAGCCCCGCGCCGTAGCGCGCATATAGCGCGGCGCCTGTGTGGTTGATGACAAAAAAGGCCAGATACAAGCCACTGACAAGCTGCAACCGCCCCCACCGATCGCCCTTTGTCGAACGCCAGCGCGCCAAGGCGAAATGCACACCGATGCCGATCTGCAGCAAAATGGCTGCGAGCAATAGCGGCTCGATGGCCGGGCTACGATACAGGGCCTGAACAAATGACAGGTATCTGTTGTGCGCCGAGATACCGGCCAAGGCGGTCAAATGCACCGCAAGGTGCAATGCCACGAAGATCAGGATCACCAACCCCGTTATCCTGTGCGCCCGCGTCCACATTGCAATCCCCCTGACTCTAAATTCGGATATTTGATATCCGCTTTATGCTCGTGGTACAAGTTAAGTGCGGCGGAGGGTTCGATGCGGATAAACAAGGGTGTCGAATGGGGTGTGCATGCGTGCACGCTGCTTGCCCCGCTTGGCCCGGGCAAGGGACTGAGCCTTGCTCATCTGGCTGAATATCACGGCGTGCCTCCGGCCTACATGGCCAAGCAGATGCAGGCTTTGAGCAAGGCAGGCATCGTGCGGACGAGCCGTGGCAAAACCGGCGGATACAGCCTGGCTCGCCCTGCTTCCTCCATTTCGCTGTGGGATATCAAGGCTGCGATCGATGGTACATTACCGGCGTTTCGCTGTACCGAGATTCGTCAGAAGGGGCCGTGCGCTCTCTCTCGGGACCAATGCAGGCAAGCTTGTCCGATCGCGGCGGCCTTTGCTCAGGCCGAGACAACCTATCGTCAAGCATTACAGTCGATAAGGCTCACCGACCTCGTTGCCGAGGTGACGACGACTAGCGACCATCATCATCTGACGCAGATCATGGACTGGTATGCGAACAGCATCACCGATCTACCAGAGTGAGCACGGTTGCGGATTCTTCTCGGCCTTGAGTGGAAAAGGCCAAGATGCGCCCACCGGCAGCTAATGTCAGGAGTGGACGTTTAAGTCACCGCATTGAACGACCGGGTCTGGGTCGGGAGGCGACTCATTTCTCGGCTGGGATCAACGGCAGCTATCGGGGCCTGTAACCCGAAAGCGGTCAGGCAGCTTCCCACCCACGAGCTGCCATGGGCCGGGTCGGTGGACGGACCCGAAAGCTGCCATTTTGCGAGCATGCGCCTGAGGCCGCGTGGACCGTTATTACAGTGCATCGGCGTGCCCAGCGCGATGTGCTTGGCTTGGCGCGCGTTCTTTCATCCTGGCCAATCAGGGCCATGGAGAAAGATGATGACCTACTCTCACCTCGACCCCGCCATCCAAAATCGTGTCTCATGGAATGCCGGCAGAACCGTCGGCACCAAGCGGCCGCTTACCCAAAAGCAGATCTGGGCGATCCGATTTTTCCTTGATCGCGAGGAGCGGCTCCGAGACCGCGCCCTGTTCGACCTGGCGATCGATAGCAAGCTGCGGGGCTGCGATCTGGTTAAGCTGAAGATCGGCGATCTCGTGGCCGGAACTGAAGTCCGCGACCGCGCGATGATCATTCAGCGGAAGACCGGGCGACCGGTGCAATTTGAAGTTACGGCGGACGCCCGCACGAGCCTCGCAACTTGGCTGCTGCGGCGGGGTGGCGCCATCGATGATTTCGTGTTCCCAAGCAGGATCCGTTCCGGCCATCCGATGAGCACGCGGCAGTATGCCCGGCTCGTCGATGAATGGGTCACCGCGGTCGGGTTGCGGAGGGAAGACTACGGCACCCACTCCATGCGGCGCACCAAAGCGGCCATGATCTACCGCACGACTGGAAATCTGCGTGCGGTCCAAATTTTGCTCGGCCATTCCAAAATCGAGAACACGGTCCGGTATCTCGGGGTCGACATTGAGGATGCTCTTGTCCTGGCCGAGCGCATCGAGATTTGACAATACTTGCGGCCGTCGGGCATGCTCCGATGGCCGCTTTTGTCGAAGTTTGACGATCAGTGAATCGGCAAGAAATGGGTGGGAAACAGACGGTCTGCTTTTAGACGCTTCAAACCAAACGGACATCTGCCTGCGTCAGGTATCCTCAAGCGTGATTACATCGAATTCTGAGACCACCGATGCGTGGTAAAGGTCGGGAATTTTTGCAATGCGCTGGTCTTCAGAAAACTCCACAACTCGGCAAATTTCCTTGCGCTGATCCATCGGTGAATAGTCCTTAGTCAGCAGTGAAACACAAACTTGTGGTGGTGAGCCTTGCTGCTCGACCACTCTCCAACTGCCATTAAACAGCGCGAACAACGTCTCTTCGCGACTCGCCCACCAAGTTCCATCAGCATTGAATTGCTCGGCTTGGGTTGGCGTTGGTTGACCTTTGCGACGATCAAACCGTCTATCCGAAATCAGGGTCCGCAACCGGGCTCCACTTGTGGGACGCGAAAAGGCCAAATCTGCCATTCCTCCCTGCAATTCAGGAGTTTGGGTTGATAGCATTTGAGGCGACCGTTTCGCTGCTGAAGGTTCGACCCGCGTGTCGTCGCCGCTGACGGCTTTAACCTGCGATGCCTGAGGTTCGCAACCCATCGTCAGCGCAACAATACAAATCGCCATGCCAAGTCGTGAGAGAACCATATTCGCTCAACTTCCGATCAAGGTTCCCATACCAGTTACCTGATCGATCCGCATCGTGCCAGTTGGTAGCACAGTGCCCTCCAAATTTTTTCCGTTTTTGGACAGCTATCAGGAAGAATGGACCCGGTTCGAAATGTCCAGATTGGGGTCGATTGCTGAACGGCAGGAATTTTTCACAAGTGCAGCAAAGCCGCCCTGCCGCTTTTGGGATCGCGTATCAGTCCTGCTCATGGCCAGAGTTGGCGGAACCAAATGTTTGATGTGACGGCCGCTAGCGACCGCCTCTGATCGACAGCAGCGTTTATCACCCTTGTCGCTCTTCGGATAACCAGTCTGCTGCCTTCGCTGCCGCGCTGGCAGCGGTGAAGATCGCGCGGTTGTCGCCCTTGAGCACCTTGAGCCAACTGGCGAGGTAGCAGGCATGATCGAGACGCGGGGTCACGGATAGACCAAGGTCGCCGCACAGGAAGGCTGAGCCAAGCTCGGCGACCAGCTCTTCCATGGCATAGGCCTCGTCGCCGAAACGCTTGCCGAAGGTGCGGGCGAGGCGATGATCGGCTCCGGTCCAATGAACCATTTCGTGGAGCAGGATGGCATACCAGTTCTGGACCGCGCTGGCGGTATCGGTGGCGAAGAACCGCTCCCGGTCGGGCATGGTGATCATGTCGGTGGAAGGGGTGTAGTGGGCACTGTCGCCCTGAATGCGGATGGCGGCACCTGTGGCGGCGATGAAGGCCTCGACATCCGGGATGGGATCAAAGGCCTCGGCTTTCGGCACATCGGGCAAGGCATAGCCCTCGACCTGCACGATGTTGAACACATGTGAGCTGTGCGCGAAGATCCGGCCCGCGCCCTCGCGCGCCTCGTCCTGGTTGCCCTCGACCTTGTCCAAGACCTTGTAGAACACGATCGGCGAGGCTTTCTCGCCCTTGCGGACCTGCGCGCCCAATGACTGCCACTGGCGATAGGTGGCCCAGAGACCGTACCCGAAGTCCTGCGCCTCGGCGCTGGCCCAGAGGGCAAGGACATTGACGCCGCGATAGGCCTTGCGGGTGACCGCATTGATGGGCCGGGTGAGCGGGGCGCTGCTGCGGTGCCAGGGAAGGGTGTAGTCGCCGGTGCCGCGCTCCAGCGCGGCGATGATCTGGTTGGTGATGGTGTCGTAGATGCTGGCGGTTGCGGAGCTGGCCATGAGAGAATTCCTTCGTCCTGTCGTTGGGAACGCGGATGAAGGGACGGGCCGGATGGCCGGGCGGGTCAGCGCAAAGCGCGACACAGCCAACACGGGAGGGCGATAGCCCGAAGGAGCGGGCAGGCTGTTGATCTCGCCCGGCACGGGCCGTCACAAAGGAGCAGTTCATTCCAAGGGCAGGGCGGGTGATGCCATGGCGGTGCAGGCACACACACGAAGTCCACGCAGATGACAGCCCGACTCGCCTTCCATTGCCGCGGTGAGACTCGGACCAAACTTCGCATCTTTGCACGGCTGCCGCGTCTCAGACTCGCTATCTGCCGCCGTCGCTACGCCACAATAGCCGAACGAGACTTTCTGCTTGCCCGATGGCCAGCGGTTGCGGTGACTTCGGTTACGGGGTGCCAATCAGGACCAAACGATGGAGATTAGTCCCATGTCAGACGCAGCCGACAGGATCATCCGCCTCAGGACCGTTCTCGACCGGACGGGCCTTTCCCGCTCGACCGTATACCGCAAGATAGCCGAGGGCACGTTTCCAAGCCAAGTGAGGATCAGTGTGCACGGGGCAGGTTGGCGGGAGTCCGCCATCAATCGCTGGATCGCAGACCCGGTATCTTACAGAAATGAAAGCGCGGAGCAGTGACAAGCCCGCCTTCACCCGACCCGATCTGCGTAAAGGTTACTGACGCTGCCCGCATGATTGGCGTCGGTCGGACCAAGCTCTATGAACTGATTGCATCGGGCGAGATTGAGGTCATCAAGCTCGGCAAATCTACCCGTGTTACAACTTCCAGTCTGCACGAACTCGTCAGGCGGCAGCGTGTGCCTAAATAGGCTCGGCAATCGCCGTATGCACGGCTGGTTCGCACTTGCTCAGATGGTCCGCCCATTGCTTCATCAGGCTCCGGCGCTTTTCGAAGAAGTCGGTCCGACGATAGGCGGCTTCGACCTTGTTAGGCACTTTGTGGGCGAGTGCTTTCTCGACGACCTCCTTGGGAAACTCGGAGCATTCAGCGGCCCAATCCGCAAAGGTTGAACGAAAGCCGTGCACTGTGACGGTAGCAAAACCGTGGTCGCGCAAGAGCTTGGTCATTGTCATGTCACTGATCGGCTTCTTCCCGTTTTTGGAGAAGACCAGGTCGGTATCGCTGGTTCGCTGATCCCAGCGCTTACGCAGCAAAGCCACGACCGGTGGCGATAGAGGCACAATGTGGGTTTCGCCGGCCTTCATCCGTTCAGCGGGGATGGTCCATATCGCGTTCTCGAGATCGAACTCGGTCCATACCGCAAGACGCGTTTCGCCTGATCGCACAGCGTTGTAGATCGTAAAGCGTAAGGCCTCGCGTCCCAACGTCGGAGCGGAGGTGACAAGCTTCTTCATCAGCGCCGGGACTTCTGAATGGGGCATGGCTTCCATATGTCCGCGCTTGTAATTCTGACGCGGCAAGCCCTTACGGACCGCGCGCAGAGACACTTCTTCCGGCACCCAGCCTTTCACATGTGAGAAATCGAGCACCACGCCGATGCGCTGGAGCAAGCGCCGTGCCGTTTCGGGTATCTCCAACCATATCGGGGACAGCGCCTCGACTACGCAGGCACTGTCGACCCTATCGACAGGCTTCTTGCCGATCCGCGGGAAGAGGTGACGCTCGAAACCAGACAGCCAGCGGGTATTATGTCCGGCCTTCCAACCATCGCTCAAGGCTTCGTGGCAGGCGCGGGTTGCAGCCTCGAAGGTAGGTATAACCATTCGCGCTCTTCGCCGCTCTGCGACAGGATCGAAGCCCTCACGTACGCGGCGGCGCAACTCTGCCGCAGCTATTCGGGCATCGGCGAGCGAAACATCAAACGCCGATCCCAGCCCGTAGTCGCGACGATGGCCTCTCACTTGCATACGCAGAACCCAAGTGCGCGCGCCGCTGGGCCTTACGAGCAGGCACAAGCCCCTTCCATCGACATGGCGGCCGGGCCTAGCATTCTTAACTTTCAGTACCGTCAGTGGCATAAAGTTAGAGTCCCTGTCAGGGATTCATACCTCCAAAATCAGGGGTATTTCCGTCCCACAATCCTTCCCACCTTTCGGCGAGAATTGAGGCGATTTTGGGCGACCAACCACGTACAGGGTACTTGATAAACTGCTGAATTTACAGGGTAGTTGGAGACGCTCTGAGCTCGCCTGACACGGAAATTATAGCGGCTCCTCCGCTACCACTTTTCAGAAACTTAGTTGGCGGCGTGTATGGCGGCAGACATGATTGATGCTCTAAATACGCCGCTTCGCCATGGCCGATCCTAGTCTTGGCTGCTCGGCGTTATGGAAACGAGCTCAACATCGAATATCAGCTCGCTTCCTGGTGGGATATCGCGCTTGAGCGTTGCTTCAGGGGGAATGAAGCGTCGTCCCGCGTGCCCATATCCGAGATAGGCTGGGATCACGAACCGCCACCGGTCGCCGGGGCGCATAAGCTGCACAAGCGCACTGAAGCCGGGGATGACGGAGCGGACCGAGAAAGTCGAAGGCTCCGCGCCGCCATTTGCCGATGTGCTGAAGATGCTTCCATCCGCCAAACGTCCAACGTAGCGGATCGACACATCATCCGATCGCAGCGGACGCGGACCATCCGACGGGCCAGACCGAAGCACTTCGTAGCTTGGCCCCGCCATGTGCACGACGCGACCATCCTGAGCCTGAGGTGTCCCAACGGTCGCAAGCAGACTGGGTGATGCAGGGACGCCTTGCCCTGAGCAGGCGGCAACGAAACTGCTCAGCACCAAACTGACGAGTGAAATCATCTGAAATTTCAAAGCTGACCTACCTTCGTCTATAAACTGCGACTGCGTCAATCAGCTTGGTTTTGTGACGAAAGCAAGCCACAACAAACAAATGACCTTATTGCTTCACCTTCTTGCTGGACTTGCTTCGCAAGCTTCCTCGCCGGCGCAGGCCGCGTCGCCCGCGCCCCCATCAGCGCCCGCTGCGACCACCATGAATGCGGCATCGACTTGGCCGATTCAGGAAGCCGACTTCGTCACTGACGACTTCCGTTTCCAAAATGGCGAGCGCCTGCCTAGCCTTCGCATTCACTACACGACGCTCGGTCAGCCCCATCGGAATGCTCAGGGCGAAATCGACAATGCGGTGATGATCTTGCACGGCACGGGCGGAAGCGGAAAGCAATTCCTGCGCCCCCAGTTCGCAGATGATCTATATGGGCCGGGCCAGCCGCTCGACATCAGCCGATACTGGATAATCCTTCCAGATAATATCGGCCATGGGCAATCATCCAAGCCGTCTGACGGCGCGCGTATGCGCTTCCCCGCCTACGATTACAGAGACATGGTTGAAGCTCAGCACCAACTGCTGACCAAGGGGCTTGGTATTCGTCAGATGCGTCTGATCATGGGCACATCGATGGGCTGCATGCACAGCTTTGTGTGGGGCGAGGTTTACCCAAGATTTGCCCGCGCCTTGATGCCGCTGGCGTGCCAACCGGTCGAAATCGGCGGGTTAAACCGGATGTGGCGACAGCTTCTTGTCGATGGAATAAGGTCCGATCCCGCTTGGGCAGAGGGTGAATACACGAGCCAGCCACTCCAAGGATTGCGCACCGCCGCTTCTTTGCTGATCGTTGCGGGCGCGGCGCCCCTCAATCTTCAAAAGGCCTACGCAACGAGGGAGGCGGCAACTGCGCAGGCCCGTGCAAGGGTCGAGGCTTCAATCGCTGCAATGGATGCCAATGACCTGATCTACCAAGTTGAGGCATCTCGAACCTACGATCCCTGGCCGAACCTTGAAGCAATCACGGCGCCGGTTGTCTGGATCAACTCGGCGGATGATTTCATCAACCCCCACAATCTCGACATCCCGCAGCGCGCGATTGCGCGAATGCCGAACGCGCGCTTTCGGTTGATCCCCGAGAGCGACGAAACGCAAGGTCACGGAACGCACACTTGGGCTCGCTTCTGGAAGGAGGATCTCAGCGATCTGCTCGAAAGGACAAATACTTCGGCGCCTGTGAGATAGGCATCGCTAAGCGCTGCGCGGGCGGCCATTGAACGCAACGAGCGTGGCTGGTTAGCGCCGACAGCCCGCTCTATCTGACCACCAATGGGCGCAAATCTGCGATGCGGGGTGGCTTGACCGTTTTGCCTACTTGTCAGATAGACAATGCGCGATGCTGTCCCAGAAGACCCGCTATGCCATCCGCGCGATGCAGCACCTTGCTGATCACTTTGGCGAAGGGCCGGTGCAACTGGCCGCGATTGCGGACACGCAGAATATCCCTGCGAAGTTTCTCACCGTCATCCTATCGGAATTGACCCGCGCGGGCCTTGTTGAGTCCCAGCGAGGGCGCGACGGTGGTTATTGGCTGGCGATACCGCCGGTTGATATCACTTATGGCGACCTTATCCGGCATATGCGCGGATCGCTGGCGCTGGTGCCATGCGCTAGTCGCTATGCTCATGAAAAATGCAAGAACTGCCTAGAGGAAGGGGAGTGCCGCACGCGCGCGTTGCTGCTTGATGTGCGCGACCGGACCGCGCAAATCCTCGATGGTATCCGCCTGTCCGACCCTATCGCGCCGGTGCCAGCCTTCACCGGCGAAGAGGCCTGACCGCTTCGGCCATTCGCCTCGGCGCGCAAACCCCACCTTTCATCGCCTGACAGAAAATCTGCGCCTTCACCCTATTGTCAAGCAAAACACTTGAGTTTAATTGCTTCGTTGCGGATCGAATCTGCGTAATGAAAGGCCCACTTATGGACCGTGATGAAAAACAATCTGGCGCTGGCGGCATTCTGCCGGAGGCGCTTGCGCTGGTCAGCGAGGCGCTTGGGCGTTTGCGCTACGGCGCGATCCAGCTGACCGTGCATGACGGCAAGGTTATGCAGATCGACGTGACCGAAAGGAAGCGGCTGACCGATTGATCGGCACCGTGACCCAATCCCACCACACATCAACAGGGACCAGCAGACCGGACCGCCGGATGCATACCCGCTTGCAAAGGCGAGACCATGTATCCGTTTTCCACCCGCAGCACTCTGCTGCTCGGCGCAGGCCTTGCCGCGCTGCTTTCCGCCCCCTCTACCGCCTTCGCACAGGATCAAGCGCCTTTCGAAGCCGCCGACACCTCCGAGGAGCCGAACAGCAATGACATCATCGTCACCGCCCGCCGCCGCTCCGAAAGCGCGCAGGATATCCCGCTCGCCGTGTCGGTGATCGATGCCCGCCAGCTCGATGAAACCGGGGCGTTCAACGTCAACCGGCTCCAGCAACTGGCCCCCACGTTGCAGTTCTATTCCTCCAACCCGCGCAACACGGCGGTGAACATCCGCGGGCTGGGCGTTCCGTTTGGGTTGACCAGCGACGGGTTCGAACAGGGCGTCGGCATTTATGTCGACGATGTCTATTACTCGCGCGTCGCTTCGGCCACATTCGACTTCCTTGATGTGGCGCAGATCGAGGTGCTGCGCGGGCCGCAAGGGACGCTTTACGGCAAGAACACTACGGCGGGCGCAATCAACATCACCACCAACCAGCCGAGCTTCGATTTCGAAGGCCGGGCCGAGATCAGCCTTGGCAATTACGAGTTCCGGCAGGCACGGCTTGCGGTCTCCGGCCCGCTGTCCGAGCGGGTGGCGGCGCGGGTGGCGTTCTCCGGCACCTCGCGGCGCGGCACGATCCGCAACGTCGTCACTGGGCAGGACATCCAAAGCCTCGATAACCTCGGTGTGCGTGCGCAGGTGTTGTGGGAGGCGACCGACAATCTCAAGATCACGCTGGTGGGCGATTACAACAAGCAGGACGCCAATTGCTGCGGCTCGGTGTTCGTGCGCACTGGCACGACTCAGCGGCCGATTAACCGCCAGTTTGCCGCGCTCGCCGCCGCGCAGAACTATGCGCCGCCCAGCACCAACCCGTTCGATCGCCTGACCGATCTGGACTCGCAACTCAACGCCGGCAACGTGATCGCTGGCGCGTCGCTCAGGGCGGTATGGGACATCGGGCCTGGCACTTTCACCTCGGTGACGGCATGGCGGTACTGGGACTGGAAGCCCGAGAATGACCGCGATTTCACCGGCCTGCCGATTGTCTCGCTGTCGCAGAATCCCTCGCAGCAGAACCAGTATACGCAGGAATTCCGCTACGCTTACACGGGCGACAAGTTTGACTTCGTGCTCGGCGCCTTCGCCTTCGACCAGCGCATCGATACGCAGGGGACAGAGGCTCAGGGCCTTGCCGCAAGCCGCTGGAACATTGCGCCCAACAATGCGCTCTCGAACGATCCGAGCGTTCTGAACGGGCTGACGGCGCGCAACACCCAGTTCCTGGAAAGCACCAGCCTGGCGCTGTTCGGGCAGGTCAGCTGGAAGGTCACCGACGCCTTCACAATCCAGCCGGGCGCGCGGGTAAATTACGACAAGAAGAAGGGCTTCTATCAGCGCCGCGTGTTCACCGGCACAGGTACCGAATTGCTCGGCACCGAGACCGACGCCCGCAGCCGTGCGCAGCTGGGGGTGTTCCAGCCGCAGGTGAGCGCGCCCGAGGATACCGACTGGAACCTCACCTATGACCTGACGCTCAGCTACGAAGTCGCGCCCGATGTGATGGCCTATGGCACCTATGCCAGGAGCTTCAAGACGATCGGGATCAATCAGAACGGGCTGCCGACCGATGCCAATGGCCAGCCGATTGCGGCGGCAGGCACGATCCGGCCCGAAACAGTCGACCACTTCGAGTTGGGCCTTAAGTCGCAGTTCTGGGATCGGCGCGCGACGCTGAACCTTGCCGCTTTCCGCACAGAGATCAGCGACTATCAGGCGACCGTAAACAACGGCCAATTCGGTGTGCTGCGCGGGTTCCTCGCCAATGCGGACAAGGTGCGGTCCCAAGGGATCGAGGCAGACTTCTCCATCCGCCCCAGCCAGCGTTTCACCGTCTATGCCAGCGGCGCTTACACCGACGCCAAATACGTCCGCTTCACCGATGCACCGTGCCCGCCCGAATTGTCAGGCGGCACCACCGCCGCCGCCGGCCAAACCCCGTCCGCGCCGAGCACCCCCGGCGGGATCAGCCCGGCCAATTGCGATATCTCAGGGCAGCGTCTGCCCGGCGTGTCGAAGTGGGCATTCTCCTTCGGGGCGGAGGGCAATCTGCCGACCGAGTTCCTCGGCAAACCGGGCGAGGTCTATCTCGGCTATGATGGCTCCTACCGTTCGGGCTTTTCCTCCAACCCTTCGCCCTCGGCCTTCACCAATATTGAGGGTTACCACCTGTCCAACTTCCGTATTGGATTCCGCTCGGATGACGGGTTCAACCTGTTCGCTTGGGTCAGGAACGCCTTTGACGAAAACTACTTCGAGCAGCTCTTCGTCGGCCCCGGCAATACCGGGCTGATCGCAGGGCTTCCGGGCGATCCGCGCACCTGGGGCGCGACCGCCGCAATCACCTTCTAGCCCTGCCACGTGCAGAGAGGACCGCCTCATGCCTGACATCACCTCGCTCCTGATCGACATCGCGCCGTTCATTGCCATCGGCATGGCCGCGCAGATGATCGACGGAGCGCTGGGCATGGCCTTTGGGGTCATCACCCAGACTCTTCTGGTGAGCGCCTTGGGGGTGCCAGCCGCCACGGCGTCGGCGAGTGTCCATCTGGTCGAGCTGTTCACCACCGGGGCATCGGGGGCGAGCCATATCTGGCACCGCAATGTCGATTGGGGGCTGTTCTGGCGGCTTGTCCCCTTCGGCGTGATCGGCGGGGTGAGCGGCGCCTATCTGTTGTCGAGCATCGATGCATCGGCGGCGCGGCCTTTCGTGATGCTCTACCTCACGGGGATCGGGTTTTATTTGCTGTGGCGCGCGATCCGTATGTCAAAGCCTCGGTTTGAGGACCCGCGCTACACCCGGCCGCTGGCGCTGGCTGGCGGGTTCCTTGATGCGGCTGGTGGGGGCGGTTGGGGGCCGGTGGTCACCTCTAATCTGCTGATCCAGGGCGGCGATCCGAGGAAGATCATCGGCACGGTCAATTCCGCCGAGTTCCTGCTGACCTTGTCGATCTCGATCGCCTTTATCGCGACGCTCGGCTTTGCTGCCTTCACGACGATTACTGTCGGCCTGATCATCGGCGGGGTAATTGCCGCGCCGTTCGGTGCGATCCTTGCCAACCGCGTTCAGCCGCGCACGTTGCTGCTGGCGGTGGCAGTGGTGCTGATCGTGACCAGCAGCTACAGCATCATCAAGGCGTGGCCGATCATCTAGGCCCTTGGGAAGCAGCATGGACACCGAACTGATCGCCATTTGCGCGCTGACCGGCGTGATCAACCTCATTGGCGCGCTGGCCTATGCCGCGCGCATCGCCGGGGTGCGCACTGGGCGGATCGCGCTCAGCTTTGCCCTGTTCAACGTCCTGCTGCTGGTGTCGCGCACTTCGAACGGGTTCCTCGGCCCGTTCCTTGCAAAACGCATTGAGACCGGGCTGGCGAACGGCGCGGGTGATGCCTTGCTTTTCGACCTGCGGCTGGTGCTGCTATCCGCCGCTGCGGCTGTGGCACTCGGGATCGTGCTGGTGCCGACCTTTCAGCGCCTGTTCGCCGCCGCGATCGGCTTCTTTCAAGTCAACCGTTCCACCACGCGGCTGCTGCTCAGGAGCGTCACGCCGGCGGGCCTCAGCACGATCCGGGATTCGGTCGCGCTGCCCTCTGCCGAGACACTGCGATCGCTTAAAGGCCCGCGCGGGGTGAGCTGGCCGGTGCTGATCGCCAATGCCGCCGCGCAAGGCTTGCTGGCGGTGGGCGTCCTGGCCTCGCTCTATGCTGGATACCTCGTGCCCGAATTCCGGGTCACCGCCTCGCAGATGACCGCCATCGTGAACGGCTTTGCGACCATCCTGCTATTCGCCCTGATCGACCCGCAGATCTCCGCGCTGACCGATGACGTGGTCGACGGTAGCGTGAGCGAGGCGACCTTCCGACGTGCCATGATCTGGGTGTCGCTGAGCCGCCTCGCTGGCACGCTGCTGGCGCAGGCACTGCTGGTGCCAGCCGCAGTGGTGATCGCCTGGGCGGCCGGGTGGCTCTAAAGCGGGAGGCTCAATGCCACTCCGCCCACCGCACACACTGCGAGAATGCGCAGGACTGACCATTTCAGACCGAATGCGAGCCCGCAGGCGACCACCGCCAGTACGCCTGCACGCCAGTCGAAGCTCGCCGGGTCCGGCCAATAGAGCCGCAGGGGGCCGAATGGGCGCTGACCGACACTGGCAAACAGCACATGCAGCGCGAACCAAGCGGTGAGGTTGGCGATCACGCCGACAACCGCTGCCGTCACCGCCGCCAGTCCGCCCTTTAGCCGCACAGCATTGCCGAGCCGGTCGATCCACGGCGCAAAGGCGAAGATCCACATGAAGCATGGCGCAAAGGTCACCCACGTCGTCAGCCCGGCGCCGAGCAGCCCGGCACCAAGGGGCGAAAACGGCTCGGGCGCACGAAACGCCGCGAGGTAGCCGACAAATTGCGTGACCAGGATCAATGGCCCCGGTGTGGTCTCGGCAAGGCCCAAGCCGTCGGCCATCTCGCCGGGCTGAAGCCAGCCGAAACCCTGCACCGCTTCCTGTGCCATATAGGCTAGCACGGCATACGCCCCGCCAAAGGTGACGATCGCCAATTGCGAGAAGAATGCGCCGATCTCCCACAGCACATGATCCTGACCCAGCGTTACCGCTATGAGCAACATCGGCGCCGCCCAGACCGCGCCCCACACCGCCACCGACAAGACCGTGCTGCGCCACGGACGTTCCGGCAGCACCTCTCCCGCTTTGCCTGCTTTGAGCGCCAGCAGATCCGGCCGCTTTGACGCTACCACCATGCCGATGACACCCGAACCCAGCACGATCAGGGGGAACGGAAGATCAAACAGGAACAGTCCGACAAATGCCGCAATCGCCAGTGCGCGCTTCAGTTTGGTGTCCAGCGCGCGACCCGCGATCCGCAGCAGCGCCTGCACCACAATCGCCAGAACGGCCGCTTTCACGCCAAGGAACAGCGCCTCAACCCAGCTGAGATTAGCCGCGATCCCATAAAGCACCGACAACGCCAGAATAATTAGTGCGCCGGGGATGACGAACAGCAGCCCCGCCGCGAGCCCGCCGCGCCACCCATGCAGCCGCCACCCGATCCACGTGGCAAGCTGCTGCGCCTCGGGCCCGGGCAGCAGGTGGCAGAAATTGAGCGCGTGGAGGAAATCGTCCTCGGTGATCCATGTGCGTTCTTCGACAAGCTCGCGGTGCATCAGCGCGATCTGGCCGGCAGGCCCGCCAAAGCTAAGCAGTCCGATGCGGGTAAAAACGCGCAGCAGATCGGTGAATGTGATCGAAGGGGTAATAACCAGTGACGCCAAGTGAACCTCGCACAATACACCTTGCCCGATGAGGCAAGATTACGAGGCAACGCTTGGGCTTTTCTCGGCCTGAACGGGAGGTTGCTTTGCCCCGCTAAGGCAAAACCTAACGGCTCACATCGGTGAGATCAAGCAAGCTATTGCTATTCTCGAATCCACCAAACCTTGGGCCATAAGCACCGGCGATGCGCGTCATTACCTTCCCGCCATTCCAACACTGCCCCCTTTGGCTCCAACCGCTCACCCCCTGTTACGCCTATTTGAAGCGTCAGTGTTCCTTGTCCGTGGTGGCCGTAGGTTTGCTGCCGGCTTTGCAGCGCAGGGGGTTTCATGGGGATTCTGGATCGGTTTCGGCTCGATGGCGAGGTGGCGGTGGTCACCGGAGCGGGCAAGGGCATCGGGCGGGCTATCGCGATTGCCTTGGCCGAGGCCGGGGCGGATGTGGTGCTGGCGTCACGCACGCAAGCTGATCTTGATGCCGTGGCGAGAGAGGTCACTGCTTTGGGCCGCCGCGCTCTGCCGCTGGCCACCGATGCGACTGACAGTGCTGCGCTCGAACGCTTGGCGCAGGCAACCATCGCGCAATTCGGCAAGCTGACCATCTGGGTCAACAATGCGGGCGGCATCCCCGATGCCACGCCGCGCTATCTCACCCGGACGCCTGAAGAGAATTTCGATGCGCAAATCGCGCTCAACCTGAAAGCCGTGTGGATGGGCGCGAGTGTGGCGGCGCGGCATATGGGCGAGGGGGGCGGGGCGATCGTCAACATCTCGTCACGCTCGGCCTTCGGCCCGCAGGTCAAGAACGGGCCCTATGGTGCAGCCAAGGCGGCGGTGAACAGCCTCACAAGCACGCTCTCTGTCGAGCTGGCGCCCAAGATCAGAGTCAACGCCGTTGCGCCCGGCCCGGTGCCGACCGGGAATTTCGATGAATGCATGGGCACCGACACCGAGGAGAAGCGCGAGAAGCTGCTCGGCATGATCGGTATCCCGCTGGGCCGCTATGGCGACCCTGAAGATATCGCCGCCGCCGTGGTTTTCATGGCCTCGCCCGCAGCAAGCTGGGTGACGGGGCAGTGCCTCTACGTCACCGGCGGCAGGTAGGGGGGCGGGCATGGATCTCGGCATCGCGGGGCGCAAGGCGCTGGTTAACGGCGGCAGCGCCGGGATGGGGCATGGAGCGGCGCTGGCGTTGGCACGCGAAGGGGTGGAGGTGTTCATTTCAGCGCGCGGGGCCGAGCGGCTGGAGGCGACCTGCAAGGCGATTGCCGCCGAAACCGGCGGCAAGGTTCACGCACTCGTCGCCGATCATGCCTCGGATGAAGGGCGGGCGATGATCCTCGCCGCGATCCCCGATCCCGACATACTGGTCGCCACCTGCGCACCGCCGCCCTTCACCGGCGACTTTCGCGAGGTTTCGCGCGAAGATTTCGAACGCTCGGTCGCGACCGCGCTCTTGAGCCCAATCGATTACATCAAGGCAGTGACAGGCCCGATGGTGGCGCGGCGCTGGGGGCGAATCGTCAATATCAGCACGGGAGCGGCCAAGTATCCCGCCGCGATGCGGGTGCTATCCGGCCCGCCGCGCGCGGCACTGGCGAATTACTGCCACGCAATCTCGAAGGAGCTTGCGCCGCACAATGTCACAATCAACTCGGTGCTGCCGGGGATGCACCACACGCCGGGGATCGAGGACATTCTGGCACCGCGCGCCGCCGCCAGTGGACGCAGCTATGACGAAGAGGTTGCCGCCTTCGTCAACGCGGTGCGCCTCCCCGCCGGGCGGTTCGGCGATGCCAAGGATCTGGGCGCGCTGGTCGCGATGTTTTGCAGCGCTCAGGCGAGCTACGTCACGGGCCAATCGCTGGTGGTCGATGGCGGGATTGGCACGTCGACCTTCTAGGCGAGCGGGAAACTGCCCTGCGCTGCGCTGTCATGCGCTCCCTCAGGCAGCCTGCGCGCTCGCGGTGTAGCCCGCCGCAATCCGCGCCTGAGCGAGCGCATTGGCCGCGCGGTGCGGGGCCAAGCTACGCTGCTCGGCATGATCGAGCACCGCGCGCAGCCGCTGTCCGGTCTGCCCCACCCGGCGCTCGACCTCGGCGGTGCTCCAGCCCAGATGTTCGGCGCAGACGTTGATGATGCCGCCGCTGTTTACGACATAATCGGGGCAATAGAGCACGCCGCGTGTCGCCAGCCGCAGTCCATCGGCATCGCTGGCGAGCACATTATTGGCCGCGCCGCAGACGATCTCGGCCTTGAGCCGGACCACCCCGCGTTCGTCCAGGACGCCTCCCAGCGCGCAGGGGGCAAACACATCGCAGGGCACATCGAGGATTGCATCGGGGGCGACCAATTGTGCCTCGAACCGGTCGGAGCAGGCTGCGGCGCGTCCTGGGTCGACGTCGGCCACCACCAGCCGCGCGCCAGCGCTTGCCAGCAGCTCGCACAAGTGAGTGCCGACATGGCCGAGGCCTTGTACGGCGACAGTCGCGCCAGCGAGGCCGCTGCCATGGTGCCGCCGCACCGCTTCCTCCATCGCGCTGAGCACGCCAAGCGCCGTCCAGGGCGAGGGATCGCCGCCGACCGCACCTTGCGCTGCGGGGAGGCCCGCGACATGGGCGGTTTCGGTGCGCACCCATTCCATGTCCGCCACCCCGGTGCCGACATCCTCAGCGGTGAGGTAGCGACCTTCAAGCCGCTCGACCTCGCGCCCGAAGGCCCGGAATAGCGCGGCGCGATCAAAGTTGCCTTGGGGCAAGCGGATCACCGCCTTGCCGCCGCCCAGCGGCAGATCGGCAAGCGCGTTTTTGTAGGCCATGCCCTCAGCCAGCCGCAGCGCATCGGTCGCAGCCGCAGCGGCATCGGGATAGCTCCATAAGCGGCAGCCCCCGGCCGCGGCGCCCAAGCGTGTGGAATGGAGCACGATCACGCCTTCAAGCCCGGTGGCGGGGTCACGCATGACATGGACCGCTTCGGGCGGGGTGCCGGGGCTTTGGTGAAGATGGTGCATGGTCAAAGGGCTCCTGATTGGTAGGGCCCATTGTGCAGTTCTAGCCGGGAAAATCTCACCCAAGATTGCGGGTTTGGATGAATTATCGGTCAGTTCTTGCGATAATTTTCATCTAGCCGGTCAAATCGTGCGAAACGCCAAACCCGGCTCCTAGTCCAGGGGCAGCGCCGTGGTTGACTTGATCTCTGACAGCGCCACGGTCGAGTTCACTTCCTGCACGCCCGGCAATTGCGACAGGCGGTTGAAGAACAGCTTTTCATAAGCCTCGATATCGGGCGCGACGATGCGCAGCAGGAAGTCGACCGAACCCATCATCACGTAGCATTCGAGCACTTCAGGCAGATCGCGGATCGCGGCGGCGAATTCGTCAAGATTGGCGCGGCCGTGGGCGTTCAGTTTGACCTGCGCGAAGATCTGCGCGTTCAGCCCAACCTTGCGGCGATCCAGCAGCGCCACCCGACTCTTGATAAAGCCTTCGCGCTCCAGCCGGTCGATCCGCCGCCAGCAGGGTGAGGCCGACAGGCCTACTTTCTCGGCGATCTCGGCATTCGAGAGCGAGGCGTCTTCCTGCAACAGCCGCAAGATGCGCTTTTCATAGGCGTCGAGCGGCGCGGAGGGACGCTCTGCGCTCAATGCAGGAACAGTTCGGCCATGGCATCGATGATGGCTTCGGCATCAAGGCGATAGGTGCGGTAGAGATCGGGCAGATCGCCGGTCTGGCCGAAGCGGTCGGTGCCCAATGGGCTGACCTTGTGGCCGGATACGCCGCCAAGCCACGACAGCGCGGCGGGCGAGCCGTCGAGCACGGTGACGAGGCCTGCGCCGGGGCCAAGCTGGCTGAGCAGCGTCTCGATGTGGCTCGGCGTGCGTGCACTCCCGTTCCAGCGTGCGGCCCGCGCAGCCGACCAATCGCGGTGCAAGCGGTCGGGCGAGGTCACTGCGAGCAGACCAAGGCCGGGGAGATCGTCCTGCAACGCCTCCCACGCGCTAAGCGCCTCGGGCGCAACCGCGCCGCAATAGGCGATGGCGGCCGTTGACCCCGGTGCAGGTTCGCGCATCCAGTACGCCCCGGCAAGCGCATCCGCTTCCCACGCGTCGCTGCCGCGCGGCTGTTGTTCGATCTGGCGGGTGGTGAGGCGCAGATAGACCGAACTGCCGTCGTCTGCCTGCATATGGGCAAACGCCCAGCGCATCAGCAAGGCGACCTCATCGGCAAAGGCGGGTTCGAAACTTTCGAGGCCCGGCTGTCCCATCCCGATCAGCGGCGTGTTGATCGACTGATGCGCGCCGCCTTCGCCCGCCAGCGTGATGCCCGAAGGCGTGCCGATCAGCAGAAACCGCGCGTCCTGATAGCAGCCGTAGTTGAGCGCATCGAGGCCGCGCGCGATGAAGGGATCATAGACCGTCCCCACCGGCAGCAGCCGCGTGCCGAAATGCGGTGCGGAGAGGCCAAGCGAGGCGAGCAGCAGGAAGAAATTGTTCTCGGCAATGCCCAGCTCGATATGCTGGCCTGCGGTCGTCGCCGTCCATTTCTGCGCCGAAGGGATGCGCGCCTTCTGGAACACGTCGGCCAGTTCCTGCCGCCGGAACAGCCCGCGCTGGTTGACGAAGGCCCCGAGGTTGGTGGTCTGTGTCACATCGGGCGCGGTTGTCACCAGCCGGTCGGCCAGCGCCTCGTCCGACTTGGCGAGATCGAACAGCACCCGCCCGAAGGCGGCCTGGGTCGATTGCACGGCGCCCTCAGGCACCGGCAGGCGCGGGGGCACGGGCACGGCGGGCGCGCGATGTTCCGCCACCTTGCGCGCAATCGGGCTATCTTTCACCAGCGCTTCGAGCCGTGCGGCGAGATTGTCGCCGAGACCCGCCCACTTGTCCCACTCCTGGCCCGGTTCGATCCCGAGTTCGGCGCGCAGACCTTCGATCTGCGCCGTGTTCATCATGCCCGAGTGGTTGTCCTTGTGGCCCGCGAGCGGCAGGCCATAACCCTTGACGGTGTAAGCGATGAATAGCGTCGGGCGGTCGTCGGTCACATTGTCGAACGCGTCGATCAGCGTCTCGATGCAATGCCCGCCAAGGTTGGTCATCAACCGGGCGAGCTGCGCATCATCATGCGCAGCCAGCAGTTCGGCAACGCCATTGGCATCGCCCAGATCGCGCGTCAGCCGCTCGCGCCACGCCGCGCCGCCGAGATAGGTCAGAACCGCGAAATCGGCGTTAGGGCAGTTCTCGATCCAGTCTTCCAGCGCCTGCCCGCCGGGGCGCTTGAACGCCTCGCGCTGCAACCGTCCGTGCTTCAGCGTCACCACCCGCCAGCCGCAGGTTTCGAAGATGTCGTCGAACCGGCGGAACATCCGGTCGGCGGTGGTCGCGTCCAGTGACTGGCGGTTGTAGTCGACGATCCACCAGCAGTTCCTGAGGTCGTGCTTGTAGCCTTCGATCAGGCATTCGTAGATGTTGCCTTCGTCCAGCTCGGCATCGCCCATCAGCGCGATCATCCGGCCCGTGTCGGCCTCGGCCAGCTTGCCGTGCGCGACGAGATAATCCTGCACCAGACTGCTAAACGCGGTGACCGCCACGCCGAGGCCCACCGAGCCGGTGGAGAAGTCGACCGGAATCGTGTCCTTGGTGCGGCTGGGATAGGACTGCACACCGCCGAGACCGCGGAATCGCTCCAGCTTCTCGCGGGCCTGTTCGTCCAGCAGGTAGTGGATCGCGTGCAGCACCGGCCCCGCGTGAGGCTTCACCGCCACCTTGTCCTGCGGGCGCAGCGCGTGGAAATAGAGCGCGGTCATCACAGCCGTGATCGAGGCGCAGCTCGCCTGATGCCCGCCGACCTTCAGCCCATCGCGCTTCTCGCGCAGGTTGTTCGCGTTGTGCACCGTCCATGATGACAGCCAGCGCAGCCGCTGTTCGATCTGGGTCAGCAGCGCGACCTGTTCGGCGCGTGCGGGGTTCTCGGCGGCGATCAGGGGGGCGGGGGCGTTCATGCGAGCTGGCTTCCGGCTAGGCGGCGCGGATCGAAGGCGGGGATGGCCGCGGCTGGGCCTTGCGTGATCAACCGCACGGCGTGTTCGCCCACGGCTGCGGAATGCTTGAAGCCATGGCCTGAACAGGCCGAAACCACCGTGATGCGCTCGCTTTCATCAAGCGGCCCGATTACGAAGTCAGCATCCGGCGCGCAAGTGTAGAGACAGGCGGCCGAGCGCACCGGCGGCAGGGTGAGGCCGGGGATCCTTCCGGCGAGGTGATCGCGGTGCATCGCGGCGGCTTCCTCAGCGCGCACCTCGCGGTCCAGCTGATCGGGATCGGCGGTGGCGCGGGTCTGGTTCTCGTCGGCGACCTTGACGAGCCCGTGCCCTAGATCGTCCGGGATCGGGAAGCCGTAGAAGCTGTCTTCGGCGCGATTGCCGTGCAGCCAGATGAAAGCAGGGAAGGTGCCGACGGCGAAGTCTTTCGGGCGCGCGGGCGTGAACCAGTGCAGCACTTGCCGCCGCAGGGTGAGCGGGGCGAGGGCGGGGCTGGCGCCGAGGCAGGGGGTCCACGCGCCTGCCGCAAGGATCACACGGTCGGCATGATAGGTGGTGCCACCAGCTTGCACCGCTACTCCGCCTGCCGTTTCGCTGATAGCGGTGACCTCCGTGCCGGTGAGAATGCGTGCACCCAGCTTGCGGGCCATCATCAGTTGCGCCGCGATGCAGCGTTCGGGATAAACGAAGCCGCCGCCGGGTTCGAAGTAGACCAGTTCATCGCCGGTGAGGGCGAATTGTGGGAAGCGGAGGCGCGCCTCGTCGACACTCAGCACCTCATGCACGATCCCGTGCGCCTGCGCAGCGGCGACGGTGTTCAGCACAAAACCGCTGCGGCTATGGTGCATCGCCGCGCCGCCCTCTGCTCCGATGATTAGCACCCCGCAGGCTTCCAGCAGGCGCTCGCCAGTGTCCTGCTCCAGCTCGCGCCAGATTTCGTGCGAGCGAAGGACCAGCGGGACATAAAC
Source organism: uncultured Erythrobacter sp. (assembly GCF_958304185.1). Taxonomy (NCBI): domain Bacteria; kingdom Pseudomonadati; phylum Pseudomonadota; class Alphaproteobacteria; order Sphingomonadales; family Erythrobacteraceae; genus Erythrobacter; species uncultured Erythrobacter sp. The sequence goes on along the minus strand of NZ_OY284433.1, from coordinate 632,720 downwards.
CTCGCCCTCGCCGATGGCTTGACGGGTGATGCGGGTTTCGCCGTGGCTCGATCCCATCGCGTGGGGCGGGTCCCAGCGGTCGATACCGATGGCGCTTATCCCGGCGCGGGCAAGTTGATACAGCGCCGCGCTGCCCGCTGCGCCGAGGCCTATGACGATGACGTCGGCGGTTGTGCTCATTGGCCTTGCCCGATGGCGTGCAGCGCATCGCAAAGCCGGTCGATATCGTGGTCGGACACATGCAGATGCGGCGAGATCCGCAGCATCGCCCCGCGCTGGCTGATGTGGATCTGCTGCGCCGCGAGGCGCGTGACGATGTCACTCTTGCCCGGCGGTACCGCCACGCCGAGGATGTGCGGCGAGCGCACCTCGGGCGGGGGCAGCGCATATCCGATAGCGGCGAGGCGCTTGGCAATACGGGCATTGAGCGCGCCAAGGCTCGCCGCGATCCGCTCCACCCGCCAGTCGAGCAGTTGTTCCAGCGCCGCGATCGCAACCGGCAGCAGCGCGAAATTGGAGCGTTCGCCCATGTCGAACCGCCGCGCGCCGGGCTGCGTTTCGTCGCGGTAATTGACGAGGCCGGAGAAGTCCTCAGCCCCAGCGCGGGAGGCCCAGACATGCTCGATGGGCCGCGCGCCGTGCCATTCAGGCGCCACATAAGCCAGCGCCACTGAATAGGGGCCCAGCAACCATTTGTAGGTCGCGGCGACCATAAAGTCCGGCTGCACCTCCGCCACCGAAAACGGCATTGCGCCGCAGGACTGGGTGAGATCGAGCGCAAGCCGGGTGCCATTGGCGCGGCACGCCTCGCCGATGCGGACAAGATCGAGCGCCAGTCCGCTCGCCCAGTGGCAATGGGGCAGGGCGGCAATCGCCACATCGGGTTGAAGCCGCGCAAGCACCGCTGCCGTCCAGTCACCGTCCGCCGGGGCCGGGACGGTCTCGATGGCCGCGCCAACCTGCGCAGCACGGTCAGCCCAAGGGTAGTAGTTGCTCGGGAATTCCTCGGCCAGCACAAGCACTTTTTGCCCGGGGCTAAGGGGCAAGGTGCGGGCGGCGAGCTCCAGCCCGTAGCTGGCCGAGGGCATGATCGCGATACATTCGGGATCGGCCCCGATCAGAGCACCGAACAGGCGGCGCACCTTTTCTGTTTCGGCAAAGAAGTCGTTCGGTGTGATGCTCCACGGTGAGGCCTTGCGCGCGGCGGCTGCGATGCCGGCTGCGGTCGCGCCACGAAGCTGCGGGCCCATATAGGCGCAGTTGAACCACGCCCGGTCGGCAGGGATGTCGAACAGGTGGCGCTGCGGCGGGATCAAGCTGGACATGCCATCAATTTAGCGGGCCAGCGCACTTGCTGCAACAAAACATAACAGAATTATGTTTTCATCCGCGACTGTCCGGCATACAGTCCTTCGGCAACAGGCCAAGGGAGAGGTGGCAATGCTCGATGTCCTTATCAGGGGCGCGGCGGTGGTGGACGGGACGGGACGTCCGGCCTTCACGGCTGATGTTGGTATCAAAGACGGAGTGATCATCGAGGTCGGCAAGGTCACCACGCCCGCCGCGCGCGTGATCGAGGCTTACGGTGCTCTGGTCACCCCCGGCTTCATCGACATTCACACGCACTATGACGGGCAGGTCTCGTGGGATGCCGAGATGCTCCCTTCCGCCAACCACGGCGTCACCACCGCGATAATGGGAAATTGCGGGGTCGGCTTTGCCCCGGCGCGCAGCCGCGACCGCGACACGCTGATTGCGCTGATGGAGGGGGTGGAGGACATTCCCGGCACGGCGTTGCACGAAGGCATCACCTGGGAATGGGAGACGATGGGCGAGTATATCGACGCCATCGACCAAATCCCGCGCACGATGGATATCGGCGTTCAGGTGCCGCACAATCCGCTCAGGCTTTATGTGATGGGCGAGCGGGCTGTGCGGCGCGAAGCTGCCACGCCTGACGATATCGCCGCGATGCAGGCGCTGCTGACCGAAGGTCTGGAAGCCGGCGCGCTCGGCTTCACCACCGCCGATACCGTCGGCCACCGCGATGCGAACGGCAACCCCACCTATGCCCGGCAGGTCGCCGCGAGCGAGCTTTATGCGCTGGGCGAAGCGATGGGGCGCGTGGGCAAGGGCGTGATCCAGATCTTCAACGATTTCTACCGCGAGAACGCGGGCGACTTTCCTACCATCGCCGAATTGGCGCGCCGCAGTCGCCGTCCACTATCCTTCACGTATGAACAGGACGACGCCTGGCCGGAGGGTTTCCACGAATACGTGACCGGAGAAATGGACGCGCTCAACGCCGCCGGCGTCCCGATCCGCGCGCAGGTCGCGCCGCGCGCGATTGGCGGCATCCACAGCCTGCAAGGGACGATCAACCCCTTCATGACCCGCCCAAGCTACATGGCGATCATGCACCTGCCCCACGCTGAGCGGGTGCGGATCATGCGCGACCCGGCGTTCAAGTCGCAGCTGCTTACCGAGGCGGACCGGCCGATTTCGGACTTCGTCATGTCGGTCAGCCCGCGGGTCGAGGAATGGGGCGCTGATCCGATCCGCATGGCGCAGCGGACCTTCTGCCTCGATCCGGTGCCGGACTATGAACAAACGCTCGAAGCCTCACTCTACGGCCAGTCGCAGGCGACCGGGCGGAGCGTACCCGATCTGCTTTATGACCAGCTGCTCACGCAGGACGGCACCGGCCAAGTCTTCGTGCCGATCATGAACTGGGGCGGGGGGAATTATGATTTCGTCCACGACACGCTGACCAACCCTTGGGCCATTCTAGGGTTGAGCGACGGCGGCGCGCATGTCGGATATATTTGCGACGGCAGCTTCCCGACTTATCTGTTGAGCCACTGGACCCGCGATCGCACCCGTGGCCCGCGCATCGGGATCGAGCGGGCGGTGCAGTTGCAGACCTCCGCTCCTGCCGAACATATCGGCCTGCATGACCGGGGCCGGATCGCGCCGGGATATCGCGCGGACATCAATGTGATCGATCACGCCGCGCTGGCAATTGGCAAGCCGACGTTGCGCAATGATCTCCCCGCAGGCGGCACCCGTTTCGTGCAATCGGCCAGCGGCTACCTTGCGACATTGGTGGCTGGCGAAGTGGTTACCGCCAATGATATGCTGACAGGCGTGCGGCCCGGACGGGTGGTGCGCGGGGCGCAAGGGAGGGCAGCATGACGGCACCTCGGATTTCGCGGCGCAAGTTGCTTGGCGGGGCAGGTCTGGCACTGGCGGCACTGCCCTTCGGCACGCCGCTGGGCAGGCTGCTGGCGGCAGAGAGCAAAACGGGTTCGGCGGTGGGTGATTTCGCAACCACCACGCTTGCGACCCGCATGACGCCGGGTGTGTCCGCTGCCGTCGCAACCGCGGATGCGCGGATTGTCACAGCCGTCGCCGGGTTGGCCGATCCGCAGGTGGGATTGGCCATGACCAATGCCACCCGGCTGATGGGTGGCAGCACGGGCAAGACCTTCTGCGCCGCCACGCTGCTCAGTCTCGCCGAGGACGGCATCCTCGATCTCGATGCGCCCATCGCGCCGGTGTTCGGTGACGAAAGCTGGTTCGCGCGCCTGCCCAATGCCAAGGCGCTGACCCTTCGAATGCTGCTGATGCACGGTGCGGGCTTTCCGCAGTTCCTCGACATCGGCGCCTTCATGCGCAGTTATATGTGGGACGCGGTGGCGGGAGAGGACATCGCCTATTCGCCGCGCAAGATGCTGTCCTTCATCCTTGATGCTGCGCCCTTGAATGAGCCCGGCGCGGCCCATGCCTATTCCGATCTGCACTACCACCTCGCCGGGATCACGGCCGAGAAGGTGACGGGCAAGCCCTACTACACGCTGCTGCAAGAGCGGGTGCTGGCCAAGCTCGGCGATCCGCACGGCGATGTGCTGCCCGCCAACACCCGTACGATCCCAGGGCTTGCGGCAGGTTTCGCGCGCGGCGACGTGATTGCGGCGATGGCAGGCATGACTGGTCGCGTGACCGATGATGCTGGCGTGCTGCGCCACGATCCTTCGCTCGAATACACCGGTGGCGGCCTTGCCCTGACCCCGCGCGCGCTGGCGCGATTCTACTGGAAGCTGGCGCGCGGGGAGATCATTTCGCCCGCCAGCTTTGCCCAGATGACCGCATCAACCCTGCCGGTGGTCAAGACCGCCGAGGTAACATCGGTTTACGGGCTGGGCGTGTTTGTGAACGAGCGTGCAGGCTTTGGGCGCTATATCAGCCATTCCGGCTTCTTTCCCGGCTATACCTCGAACGTCGGCTATTTCCTCGATCATGGCTTTGCCGCGGCAGTGCAATTCAACACCGATCACGGCCCGGACATCAATCAGGCGCTGCGCGATCTGGCCAGCAGCGTGATCGCCGGAAAGGCCTAAAGCGCCGGCATCGGTGCGAGAATGGCGTAGGACCACAGCGCGGTCTGGCGGGCGATCCAGTCCTCAGGCTTTTCGGCATAGGGCTTCAGCGTCGGGTTGCCCCACTGGAACACGTCCATGCTGAGATCCTCGATCGAATTGAGGATGAACAGCGCGAGGAACGGGCTGGCATCAGCGTCGAGCCCGGCTTCGCGGCGTGAGCGGGTGATGAGCTGGGTTAACTGCTCGATCACGGGGGTCCGCGCTGCCAGCCACGCCTGGTAGGCGCGCGGGCGCGAGTTGATGACGAGCTGGATTGCCCTAGTGCGGCGGCCATGCGCCTGTTCGTAGGCGGTGCACTGGGCGATGATCGCACGCGCCATGGCTTCGAAGCTGGCGTGGTCGGCCTTCATCAATGCGCCGTAGATAGTCTCGATCTCGTCGATGACCATTTCCTCGACAGCTTCATCTTTCCCCTTGAAGTGGAAATAGACCGCGCCGGTGGTGAGCTTGGTGCCCTTGCAGATATCCGACAGCGAGATATCGGCAAGATCGCGCTTGCTGGCGAGCTTGGCGATCACGGCCTTGATCTGCCGCCGGGTCTTGTCCCCGCGCGTGTCGGAAACCGGGGCGGTATCGCCCGCTGCCTGCGCTGGCTTGCGTAAAGCCTTGACCACTCTCTCTCACCTCGACGTTTGCTCACGCCCCTTATGGTATCGACGCCAGTGCTGCAACCGGGGCTTAGCCGATCACGGGGCGCTGCTCGGTGTAGGCTGATCGAGGAACCACACCCGCTCGATCAGGCCGTCTCCCACCAGATAGATGGCGGCGGCTTCCACCAGCTGGCCGGTGGCGAGGATGCGCACCTGTTCGGCATCGATGACATAGCGTCCGTCGATGATCCGTTGAGCAATCGTCACTTCTCGCTTGGATCGGGCGAACATCGCGCCCCACACCTCGGCGATCTGCGCGCGTCCGGCGGCGATCACCCGGCCCGATGGCAGCGCCACGCAGACCGCGTCCTCGGCATAGAGCGCGGCGAACTCGTCCGTGTCGCCCGCTTCGTATGCGAGGATCTGGGCATCGACGATTTGTGCAGGATCAAATGGCATCGCGGCTTGCTCTCCGTAACATAATCAGATTATGTATCTGGCAGGACAAGACGCGAGAGGCAACCAGCGATGCGCAAGCTTTACATTTCGGCGGATATCGAAGGGTGCGCCGGGGTCGCCAGCCAGCACGCGCTCGCCGCTGACCGGTTCGAATGGCAGGATGCGCGTCGGTGGATGACAGGCGAGGTGGTTGCCGCCGCCGAAGCTGCACTCGCTCATGGCTATGACGAAGTGCTGGTGGTCGATGGTCATGGCAATGGTCACAACCTGCTGCCCGATTCCATGCCCGATGGCGTGCGGCTGCTGCGATCCTGGCCGCGCGCGCTGTTGCAGATGGAGGGGATCGATGCGCCGGGGATCGAGGCGGCGTTCTTCATCGGCTACCACAATGGCGGGATGGGTGACGGCGGCATTTTGGCCCACACCTATTCCAGCGCCGCGTTCCGCGATCTGCGCCTGAACGGGGTCAGCGCGTCCGAAGGCTACCTCAACGCCGCGCTGGCGGGCGAGTTCGGCGTGCCCGTGGTGCTGGTGACCGGCGATGCCGAGACGGCCGCCGATGCCCAGCGTTATGCGCCGGGGGCCGAGGCCTGCGTCGTCAAGCAATCTTACGGCTTCCGCGCCGCCGCCGCGCTCACCCCGCGTGAGGCTTGCGCCGCGATCCGCACGTCGGCCGCCAGTGCGCTCGCCGCCCCGCGACCGGAACCGTTCCGGGTGCAAGGGCCATACCGGTTGGAGATTGATTTCAGCACCCGCGTTTCAGCGGAAATGGCCGCCTATCTGCCTTTCATCGGCCAAACCGGGCCGGTGACGGTTGCCGCCGAATTCCCGACAATGACAGCGCTGATGCGGTTCATTTCCTTCCTCATCCTGTTCAATCCCAATGGCGTGGTCGGGCTTTGATCCCGCGCCGTAATCCGATTATGCTCTGCTTGCCCTTGCGGCGCGGGGTGGTTAGCCTCGCGTGTCGGCATCGGGGGATCAGATGATCCGGTTTTCGCAGCGGCGGCCCGTGCTCGCCTTCTACCTGCTGGCGCTCCTGATCGCGTCGCTGGTGATGGTCTGGACTGTGTTCCGCTTCACTACCGATCCTGCCTTGGCTGGGATGCTGGGGGATATGGTCACCGGAATTTATGCGAGCGGGCAATACATCAACATCGCCTCGATGCTGCCCTATGCACTGGCGCGGCCCGATTTGCTGGGGGTGTTCATCTTCGCCGCTGCGCCGAGCATCGCCGCTGTCGTCATCGCGGCGCGGGGCGGCGGAGGAGGGCTTGCGGTGCTCGCCGGACGGCTGCGGCCGGTCGGTCACGCGACCACCATGCGCCGGGCCGTCGCGGTCTATGCCGGGATGCTGGCGGTCTATGCAGCTGGCTTTGCCGCCTTCGATTTCGTTGCTGGGCCGGGCACCACCATTACCGATCGGTTGGCGATGTTCGGCGGCAGTGTGCTGCTGGGCGCCGTCGTCGGACTGCTGATGGACGAGGGCGGAACGCTGGAGGAACTGGGCTGGCGCGGCTTTGCTTGGCCGCTGTTGCAAGCGGCGATGAAGTACCCGCTGCGTGCCGCGCTGGTACTGGGCACGCTGCACTGGGCGTGGCACCTGCCGCGCGAGGTACTGACCTTGCTGGGCGGGGTCGATCTGGCGAGCTTTCTGGTCACGCAAGGCGTTTTCTGGGCGCTGTGCCTCGCACTCGCGATTGTCGCCGGATATTGCGTCAACCTGGCGGGCGGATCGGTGTGGCCTGCGGTGCTGGTGCATGGCGGCACCAACCTGTGGTCCAAGGCGCTGAGCGACCACATCGCGCCCAGTTTAGGCGTGCTCGACCTGCGCACGTTGATCCTGTTCGTGCTGGCGATCATCATTGTGATGGTCGCAGGTCGCCAGCTCGGACGATTGCCGTCTGACGCCGATCGCGAGCCCGGGTAATGGCGCGGTTCGTCCTGCAACGGTTGGCCTTCCTGTGGCTGGTGCTGCTCGGCGTGTCGCTCATCACCTTTGCGATTGCCCACCTTGCTCCGGGCGATCCGGCGCGGATGATGGCGGGGCCAGCCGCCTCTGCGGACGCGGTCGCAGCCCTGCGCGCCGAGCTCGGCCTCGATCTCCCGCTGTGGCAGCAATATGCGCGCTATCTTGGCGATCTGCTCCGGTTTGACCTCGGCACCTCCAACGTCTCGGGCGAGCCGGTGCTGGACGAAATACTCGCCCGCGCGCCTGCCTCAATCGAGTTGATGGGGAGCGCGCTGCTCTTGTCGCTGATGGTCGGCATTCCGCTCGGCATCGGCGCAGCGGTGAAGCGTGGTGGGTGGCTCGACCGGTTGGTGTCGGGTCTGTCGGTGGCGGGGATCTCGGTGCCCGCTTTCTGGCTCGGGCTGGTCATGGTGATCCTGTTCTACCGCCAGCTTGAGTGGTTTCCCGCTTCGGGCCGCTTCACCGGAGACCCTCCGCCTTCGCTGACCGGCTTCCTGCTGATCGACGCGCTGATAGCGCTCGATTTCCGGGCGCTTTCCGCAGCATCAGCTCACCTCGCCCTGCCGGTGCTATCGCTCGCATTGCTGGAGGCGGGGCCGCTGGCTCGGCTGGTGCGAAACCAGATGCGCGCGGTGCTGGCGTCCGACTATGTCCGCATGGCGCGCGCTAGCGGGCTTAGCGAGCGCACGATCCTGTGGCGCCATGCCCTGCGCAATGCGCTGACCCCGCTGGTGACGCTGGTCGCCGCGTCGATCGCAATGATGCTGTTCGGATCGGTCAGCCTTGAAACCGTGTTCGGCTGGCCGGGGGCGGGGCATTATGTGGTGCAATCGATCTTCGCACTCGATTTCCCGGTGATCATGGGCTTCGCGGTGCTGACAGCAATTGCCTATGTGATGGTGAACACAGCGGCCGACATCACGCTTGGCCTGATCGACCCGCGAGTGCGCCCGGCATGAGTAACGCGCGGCGTTCGATCATTATTGGCGGCGGAATTGTCGCGATGATCGCGTTGCTCGCGCTGCTTGCGCCGCTGTTGACCACCTATGGCCCGAACGAGGTCGATACCGGCGCGATCCTTGAGGCACCCTCGGCGCGGCACTGGGCGGGGACTGACAATCTCGGGCGCGATCTATTTGCGCGGATCCTCTACGGCGGACGCACCTCGCTCGGCGTTGCTTTTGGCATCGTCGCGATCGGCATGGGGGCAGGCGCGCTGCTGGGGTGCGCGGTCGGGCTGGCGGGGGGCTGGGTGGACCGGATCGCGATGCGGCTGGTCGATGTCGCGCTCGCCATCCCCTCGCTGGTGATCGCATTGGCGCTGGCGGCGGCGGTGGGGCCGAGCCTTGTGAACCTTGTCCTGATCCTCGGCGGGTTGGGCGTGCCGCTTTACCTCAGGCTGTTCCGCAGCGAGGCGCTGTCCTTGCGCGAGCGGCCTTTCGTCCTCGCCGCCAGAGCCAATGGCGCACCCGCATGGCGGCTTCTGGCGGTGCATATCTTGCCCAACATCGCCCCGCTGTTCGCCACGCTGGCCTCGACCGCTCTCGGGACTGCGCTGGTCGCAGCTTCTGCCCTATCGTTCATCGGGCTGGGCGCGCAGCCACCAACGCCCGAATGGGGCGCGCTGATCTTTGAGGGGCGTAACACCATCATGTACGAATGGTGGGCTGCGGTGCTCCCTGGTCTGGCGGTGGCGATGTCGGCGCTGGGCTTCGTCCTGCTGGGCGATGGGCTGCGCGACTGGCTCGATCCGCGCGGAGGCGGGCAATGAGCGCGCTGCTCGCGATCGAGGGCCTGACGGTCGCCTATGGCGCGGTGCCGGTGGTGCGGGAGGTATCGCTGACTGTGGCGGCCGGTGAGGTGCTGGGGCTGGTGGGCGAATCCGGGTCGGGCAAATCTACGCTCGGCATGGCGGTGCTCGGCCTGCTTGATCCGGCCGCGCGGGTGGAGACAGGGCGGATCATACTGGACGGCGATGATCTGCTGGCCCTGCCTCCCGCCCAGCGCCGCGCATTGTGCGGCTGCACCATTGCGCTGATCCCACAGGAGCCGATGGCCGCGCTCAATCCGACGCTGCGGATCGGCCGCCAGCTTGATTTCGTGCTGCGCCAACATGGCAAGGGCAATGCGCCCGCACGGCGACGGCTGGCAGAGGACGCGCTCGCTTCGGTGATGATCGCCGATCCGCCGCGCATCCTTGGATCATATCCCTTCCAGCTCAGCGGCGGGCAGTTGCAGCGGGTGCTGATCGCGCTCGCCTTCGCGCTCGGTCCGAAGCTGATCATCGCCGACGAGCCGACCACTGCGCTCGATATGAGCGCGCAAGGCGCGGTGCTCGATCTGCTTGTGTCACGGGCGCGGGATGAAGGCGCAGGCGTGCTGCTGATCAGCCACAACCTGCCGCTGGTACGCCGCTATGCCGACCGGGTGGCGGTGATGCGGCGCGGCGCGATTGTCGAGAGCGGCACGGCTGCCGAGGTTCTGGCCGCGCCGCGCCACGCCTATACCAGCGCGCTGATCGCCGCGCTGCCCGCCAACACCCCGCCGCGCACGCCCTTGCCGGTGCCCGAGGCATGAGCGTGCCGTTGCTGGAACTGGCCGACGCGAGGCTTACCTATCGCCGGGGTGCCGCCCGGTTTGCGGCGCTGGACGGGGTGAGCCTTTCGGTCACGCACGGTGAGTGTGTTGGCGTGATCGGCGAATCTGGCTCGGGCAAGTCGAGCCTCGCGCGGGTCATCGCCGGGCTGGCTGAGGGCGCGACCGGCACATTGCGGCTAGCGGGTGAGGCGGTGCCCATCGCCCCCGGTGCGCGCCGCCGCGAACAGTGCCGCCGCATCCAGATGGTCTTTCAGGACCCGGTCGGCTCGCTCAACCCTGTCCTCACCATTGGTACGATCATTGCCGAGGGGATGGCGATCCACGGCATCGGCACCCGCGCCGAACGCCGCGAACGGGTGGCGGCATTGTTGGCCGATGTCGGCCTCGATCCCGCGCTGGCTGCGCGCCGTCCGCACGAGCTTTCGGGCGGACAGCGTCAGCGGGTCGCGATTGCCCGCGCGCTGGCGGTCGAGCCCGATCTGTTGCTGCTCGACGAGCCGACCTCGGCGCTCGATCTGGTGGTGCAGGCGCAGATCCTCAACCTGCTGCTGGCGCTGCAAGAGGCGCGCGGGCTCGCTTACCTGTTCATCAGCCATGATCTCGATGTGGTGCGCCACCTGTGCCACCAGGTGCATGTCATCACTGCCGGGCAGATTGTGGAAAGCGGGCCGACCGAGGCGGTGTTTGCCGCGCCCCAGCATCCCTATACCCAAGGTCTGATCGCCGCGATGCCGGGAGCGACGCGGTGAACCCGTCGGCGCTTGACGCGCTGTTCGCCGGGCAGGATTTTGCCGCCGCACCGGGCTGTGTCGCCGCGCTGCTAGATGGCGATGTTGTGGCGTGGCAGGGGTGTTTCGGCCTCGCCCGGCTCGATACCACCGCGATCCTGACACCCGCAACCCGGATGCGGATCGCTTCGATCACCAAGCCAATGGTCGCGCTCACGCTGGCCGCGCTGGAGGATGAGGGGAAGCTGGCGCTCACCGATCCCCTCTCCCGCCATGTGCCCGAACACCGCTTCGAGGCGGACCCGACGCTGGCGCAGATGCTGGCGATGAAGAGCGGCATTCCCGAGACCTACCCGCTGGTGTGGCTGGCGCTGGGGGATGCGGCGAGGCTGGCCGAGCATTCGCAGGCTTTGCTGGCGCTGCTGTTGGCTCAGCGCCAGCTGAACTTCCTTCCCGGTGAGCGAACGCTTTACGCCAATGCCAACACCGTGCTGCTCCATCTGGTGACAGAGCGGGCGACGGGCGAACCGCTGGCGCGCCTGATGCAGCGGCACGTCTTCGATCCGGCGGGGATGGTGAGCGCGGTGCTGGATGATAGCCTCGCGCACCGCCTGCCTGAAACGGCGATCGGCTATGCGCGGTCCGGCGAGCGGTTCGTCCCGGCTGATCCCGTCTCGGTCGAGGCCGCGCCTGGTGGCGTGATCGCTTCGCTTGCCGACATGATTGCTTGGCACCGCTGGCTGCGTGGCAATCCGCGTGGGTGGCGCACCCGGCTTGCCGGAGCCGTGCCTCACAACGACGGCTCGTCAAGTGGTTATGCCCACGGCTTCGTGCGCCAGTCGCTGAGCGGCGTGCAGGTGATCGGCCATGCAGGCGGGCATTCGGGCTGGGCGAGCGACTATCTCTATGCGCCGGACAAGGATGTGGCCGTGATCATCCTCGCCAACCGGGCCGATGCCAATGTCTACGAGCGTGCGCGCGAAATGCTGGTGACCGCGCTCGGCGTGCCGCCCGATCCCGGGGCGACCCCCGCGTTGACCAGCTCGGCTCCTGAACCGGTGTGGGAGGCGACCTATGCCAGTGTCGAGGCGATTGCTTCGCTGAGCGTCAAGGGCGGCCCCGGCGAGATCGCTGTGGATGGTCGGCGGATGCCCCGCGGGAAAGATGGCGTGTTCCGCCGCACGCTTGGCGTCGAGCCGTTCGTGATCGAAGGCCCCAACACCGCCACGCCCCCAGCTGAATTGACGCGGTGGGAGGGCAATCACGCGGTGAACTACCGCCGGGTGGACGATGCGGCTACGCTGCCTGCCGAGGCGATTATCGGCACATATGCCTGCGCCAGCCTGCCGCATCCGGTGACGATCAAAGCGGACAGCTGCGGCGTGCTGCGAGTGTTCACCGGCCCCGTCTGGCCGGGTGGGGAAGGCTGGCCGCTGGTGCCGGTCTGCGGCGCGCTGTTCCGCTGCACGATGCCCGACGGCGCGCCCAGCGAAGTGCATCTGCGCTTTGAAGCCGACGCGGATGGCCCGGTGACCCACGTCTCTTTCGGCTTCCTGCGCTTGCTGCGGATTACGCTCGCGCGGATCAAACCCCCCGTTGCTGAACAATGGCGTGACCTCGGGCTGGCTGCACCCAAGCTGCTCGCCGGAGACGCGCCATGATCGCGCGCGCGCTGGCGCTTGCCGCGATGCTTTTGGCGCTCGTCGGCTGCATTCCCGAGCCCGATGTCGAGGACCGCGCACGGACTGTGGTCGTTGCCACCGCCTTCCCGCCGCAGTCGCTCGATCCAGCGCAGGGCGCGACCGGCGCTGGCCTGCCGATCATCGACCAGCTTTACGAACAACTTCTGTGCTTCCGAAGCGGCACAAGCAAGCCCGAGATCGAAGGCGAGCTGGCGCAAAGCTGGCAGATTTCGGCAGACGGCTTGCGGATCGACATCGTCCTCAAGGACGGCCGCGTCTTCGCCGACGGCACCCCGGTCACTGCCGCAGACGTGGTCTGGTCGCTCGACCGGGTCAGACGGCTAGGACTGGGCTCGGCCTATTTCCTCGAATGGCTGGAGCGGGCCGAGGTGACGGGGGAGCGCACATTGACGCTCACCCTCAAGCGACCACACGCGCTGGCGCTGCAATTGCTCGCCCATCCGGCGACCTCGGTGATTAGCCGCAAAGCGGCGCTCGCTGGGGCGGGCGATGCGGACGCCGAGGCGCGGCTGTGGCTGTCGTCGCACAGCGCAGGTTCCGGCCCCTATGTGCTGGCAGAAGTGCGCGCGGGAGAAAGCGTGACGCTCGCGGCCAACCCTCGCGCCGCTGCGCCGCCGCGCCAGTTCACCCGCGCGCGGTTTGTTGCGCTGCCCGATGAAGGCGTGCGCCGCTTGCTGCTCGAACGCGGTGACATCGACCTAACCGTAGCCGTGCCCGCCGCTTTCACCGAGCGGTATCGCGGGCTGGAAGGCGTCGCCGTCACCAGCATTGCGGGCGGGCCGTCGCAGTCCTTCCTCACACTCAACACCCGCAAAGGCCCGCTGGCGAACGTCCACCTGCGCCGCGCGATTGCCCATGCGCTGGATTACGAGGCGCTGCGGGTGCAGGTGCTCAAGGGCAATGCGGTGCAGATTGCGGGCTATATCCCGCCTGGCTCAACCGGCTTTGATCCCGCCGAACCGCCCCCGCAGCGCGATCTCGCCGCCGCGCGCCGCGAGCTGGCTGCGGCGGGATACAAGGGCGAACCGGTGCGGCTGATGGTGTCGATGCTCGGGCCGGTGGCGGAATTCATCCAATCCAACCTCGCCGGGGCCGGGATCAACGTGGTGATCGAACGCCGCCAGCCCGGCGCGATGGTGGCGCTGGCGCAGGCGGGTGAGTTCGATCTGATCTACGACGCCTGGACGCTGGATTCGCCCGAGGCGACCGCGATGCTCGAAGCACTTTTATCGGGCCGCGCGCGGGCGAATGGCACCAATGTTTCGGGCTATGCTGACCCGCAGGTTGACCGCTGGCTGCTGGAGGCGGCGGCCACGCCCTCGACTGAGGCGCGCGCGGCGATCTTGCGTCGGATCGATGCCAAGCTGCGCGCCGATCGCCCGCTGGTGATGATCTTCGGCGCCAACCCGATCATCGCCTACCGCGCCGACCTTAGCGGTGTGAGCATCGACCCCTACCAGAGCTTCGCCCTGCCGCTGGCGGGTCTGACCCGAAAGGTACCCGCCCGATGAAATGGCCATTGAGGCAGGACTCTGTCTTCTTCCCCCCTGTGGCCAACCCACGGGCTTCCGGCCATCTCGATTGTGGAGACGGGCATCAGGTGTGGTGGGAGCTGACGGGCAACCCGGCTGGCGTACCGGTGGTGGTGGTGCATGGCGGGCCGGGCGGGTCGATCCGGCCCTATTACCGCCGCCTGATCGATCCCGACCACCAGCAAGGTGTGTTCTTCGACCAACGGGGCTGCGGCAAGTCGCTGCCCGCAGGCGCGCTCGATCACAACACCACGCCCGATCTGGTCGCCGATATGGAGCGACTGCGCACCCATCTCGGGTTCGAGCGTTGGACCGTGCTGGGCGGATCGTGGGGCTCGACCCTCGCACTCGCTTATGCCGAGGCGCATCCGGAGCGGGTTGCGGGGCTGGTGGTCAGCGGGGTCTATCTGGCGCGGGCGTTTGACGTGTGGTGGTGGTGGCAGGGCGGGGGCCATGTCTTCCCTGAGGTCTTCGCCGCACGCGATGCATGGCTGCCCGAGGACGAGCGGAGCGATCCGCGCAGCGCGTTCATACGCCGCATCCTCGATCTCGATCCCGCGATCCACCGCACGGCGGCGCACATCCTCGGCATGGCAGAGAGCCAGACGCTCGACTTGTGGCCCGCCACCCCGGGAGACGACCTGTCCGAAATCACCGATGCCGCCGTGCAATCCGCCCGGATTTTCGCCCATTTCGAGGCGCATGATTACTTCCTCGCGCCCGATCAATTGTTACGCGATGCGGGGCGGTTAGCGGGTGTCCCCGGCGCGATTGTTGCCGGACGATCCGACATGTGCACGCCGCCGCAAAGCGCGTGGGATCTGGCGCAGGCGTGGCCGGATGCACGGCTGCACATCGTTCCCGCGGCAGGGCATCGCTGGAATGACGAACAGCTGTGCCGCCCGATCATCGCCGAATTGGCGCGGCTGACCGAGGCGGGTTGAACGCCCGCCCCGGTTGCGACCCGTCAGAAGTTCACGCGCGTCGATACGCCATAGGTCGTCCCCGGCGCCTGAGTGACGCCCGAAGTGCCGTTGCGGTTGCCACCGAACGCAATATCGAAGCGGTCGTTTCCGGCGTTCTGGACGAAGGCGAGCACATCGAACTTCCCGAAATCGAGCCCTGCCGACAAGTTCAGCAGATCGATGTCGCCAGTGCGGAAGGCATTGGCCACGTCCTGAAAACCGCCCGAACGGCTTGCATAGGCAGCGTTGGCGATCAGATCGATCCTGTCCGATAGCGGGCGGCGCACTTCGGCATTGAGCGAGAAGCTCCACCGCCGCGTGGCGGGCAATTGCAACCCTTCGAGCGGGGTGGCGGTGGCCAGTCCGGCGATGAAGCTGCCGCTGGTGAATTCGGGGTCCATCCATCCGATCGTACCGCCGAGCGTCACGCCCTCAATCGGCGTGATCGAACCCTCCAGCTCAATCCCCAAGGTTTCGGCCTTGCCGGCGTTGGCAAGGAAGCCTTGGAGGCCTGGTGCGGCGGTGAAATCGAAGAACGGCACCAAGACATCGTCCTGCGTCAGCAGATAGGCTGACACACCGATGAGCGCCTTGCCGTCCAGCAGCGTGGTCTTCGCCCCGATCTCGTAATTGACCGAGGTTTCCTGCCCGTATTCAAGGTTTGCTGCATTGGCGACGTTGAAGTTGAAGCCCCCAGCGCGGAAGCCTGTCTGGATCTTGGCATAGATATTCGCATCGCCCGGCGTCCACGACAGCGTTATCCCCGGTGTGAAGCGGCTGAACCCGCGCGACAGGTTTGCGGTCTGCGGCACCAGCCCGAACCCGGCGAGCGCCGGCGTGGGGTTGAAGGCGAAGTTCACCCGCTTGGTGTCGTCGGTATAGCGCGCGCTCGCGATCACGCTGACGTCATCCGCGAGGTCGACATCGGCTTCAAGGAAGGCTGCCCATGACTCCAGCGACTGGTCATTGGCGATCCCGAGCACGAAGGGCACCGTCCCGCCGCCAAGGAAGGTGCGGATGCTGACGAGATCGGTGGCGATGTCGCCGACCGCGCTTTCATCGAGATAGGTGATCCCCGCCAGCACCGACACAGCGCCCCATTGCGTTGAAAGCCAGCGCAGTTCGCCAAAGCGGCTTTCGACCCGGTTGAAGCGGGTGGTGACCTGCTGGCCGAGATTGCCGGTGGCCAGATCGGGGATGATGTTGTCCGAAAGGTCGGTGTCCTCTGTCCCGCGCAGCTTGTAATCGCGACCCCCGGCAATCAGCGTGAAAGTGCCCGCGTTGTCGCTATCGTAGGCTAGCTCTGCGGCGAGGCGATCGACATTGTAGCTGTTGCGCGGCTGGGTATCGCGGCGGATGGTGCGGCGGGTTTCGCCCGCATCGCGGAAGAACAGCGCTGTGCCGGGCGTGTCGGCATCGGTGTGCTCGTAGATCAGGGTTGCGCTGAACCCGCTGCCCGGATCGAACTTGGCGACGACGCGGCCACTGATCGAATCCTGCTTGTCGATGAATTCGTCGGTGACGGTATTGAGATACTCACCCTTGTTCTGATCGATATAAAGGCCCGAGACGCGCACGCCGAAGCTGTCGCCGACCGGCAGGTTCGCCATCGCCTCAACCTCGCGCCGGTCATAGCGCGCGACGGTGCTGCGGATCATGCCGGATAGGTCGTCGGTCGGACGCTTGGAAATGACATTGACCGCGCCGCCCACCGCGTTGCGTCCGTAGAGCGCGCCTTGCGGGCCGCGCAGCACTTCGACCCGTTCAAGATCGTAGAACTGAGTGGGGAAGCTGATGAACCCGCTCGAATAGACCTCGTCGACATACATCGCGACACCCGGTTCGGCGAACAGTGTCGGCGTGCCGACCCCGCGGATTGAGATGTCGCGGGCGGTACCAGCATTGTTTTCGACGAGGAAGGCGCCCGGCACCTGCAACAGCAGATCGCGCGGTTCCTGCAGGCGAGCATCGGTGATTGTGGTGGGCGAGAGCGCGGTGATGGGCCCCGGCACATCCACCAGCCGCTCTTCCCGCTTGCGAGCGGTGACGATGATTTCGCCGGTGGTCGCACGGCTGCCGGTGTCCGCGGCTGCTGGGGCCTCATCCTGCGCGGCGACGACCGCCGGGCTGACCGCCAGCAACACCGCTGCTGCACTCGACATCAAAGCTGATCTGGCCACATGACCCTCCCTTTGGCAGCAGCGCTCCCAATGGCTGCAACAATAACATAATCAGATTATTTTTTGACTTTTGTCAATTGGCGTCTGCAAGCCGTTCGTCCAATTTGATTTTTGCGCGGTGGCTAGCTCACAGGGGGATGTGGCAGCGGTCTCGTCCCGTCCGGTTTGCAGCAAGGTTGCGGAAGTTGCGCGGTGGGCCTCGCACCATTGGCGCAGCGCCAGATATTCTCACGCATGGCGCAATATTGCACGCTCATCGCCGATCAGGCCTGTTGATCCGGGCCATGATCCTCTAGGGGCCACACCGTGAGCGTTTGATCCGCGCGTTTTTGTGGCGCGGATACGACCGGTTGCCATCAGGCGCCGAAGACAAGCCACTGCCGGGGTCTTCCCGTAGTCATTCAATTTGGCCGTGCTGCGACTGGCATGCCGGCAGGAGAAAATACCGATGAGAGGTTTCAAAGAGCCGAGCTTTCAGGACAGGGCTGCGGCCTCTTCCCGGGCGAAGGACAAGGCTCTGGAAAAGATGAAGGCCGCGCCCCAGCCGGACGCTGCTGAATTGGCCGAACGGCTCGAACGCCGCGCAAAGCGTGAAGCGCTTGCCGCTGAAAAGAGCGAGAAAGCCCGGCTTTTGCGTGAGGAAAAGCAGCGTCTGCTCGACGAGAAGCGCGCCGAAGCGCTGCGGAAAAGCGAGAAGGCCGACGCTCCCAAGAAGTCCGAGGCCGAGCAGAAGGCGGCGCGCGACGCGCGTTACGCTGCGCGCAAAAGCCGCAAGTGAATGCAGCTTAGCAATTTCGATGTCACCGCCTTCCTGAAGGATTACTGGCAACAAAAGCCGTTGCTGATCCGCTCGGCATGGGACTGCTGGACCAACCCGGTCGACCCTGACGAGCTGGCGGGCCTCGCCTGCGAGCCGCTGGTCGAATCGCGCATTATCACGCGCCGGGATCATGCGTGGGAGCTGGAACATGGTCCGGTGCCCGAAAGCCGCTTTGCCAAGGCGGGCCGCGATCCGTGGACGCTCTTGGTGCAGTCGGTCGATCACCATCTGCCGAGCGTTGCCGCTTTGCTCGATCCGTTCCGCTTCGTGCCCAATTGGCGGATCGACGACGTGATGGTCAGCTATGCGGTCGATGGCGGCGGGGTGGGCGCGCATTTCGACCACTATGACGTGTTTCTTGTGCAGGGCCTCGGCCGCCGCCGCTGGGAAGTTGGCGCGCTGTGCGATGACGATACCGAGCTGTTGGCGCATGACGGGTTGCGTCTGCTCGCAGATTTCCAGGCGACCGAGGAATGGATCCTCGAACCCGGCGACATGCTCTACGTCCCACCGCGCATAGCCCATCGCGGCGTAGCAATCGGGGATGATTGCATGACCTATTCAATCGGCTTTCGCGCGCCGTCGCGTGCGGAGCTGATCGAGGCCTGGGCTGATGACATGATCCCCGATCTGTCGGACAGTGACCGCTATGGCGATCCGCACCTGTTGCAGCAGGACAATCCAGGTGAAATCAGCGCCGAAGCGCTCGCACAGTTGCAGGCGATGATTGCCGAGATCCTGCTCGACAAGACCCGGTTTGCCCGGTGGTTCGGTCAATACAACACCACGCCGAAGAACTCCGAGATCGACTGGCGTCCGGAACACGCCGAAGACGCGGATGACGTCCAGCAGCGGCTGGCCGCCGGGATGACTCTGGTCCGCAATCCCGCCAGCCGGTTCTCCCTGATCCGTGAGACGGACACATCGCTTCTCCTGTTCGTCGACGGCCACTGCATTGCGTGTAGCGATGATACGGCCCGCTTTGCCGAGCGGGTCTGCGCCGAAACCGAGCTTGCGGTGCCTTCAAACAGCGCGCCCGCAACGCTGGAGGTGATCGCTCTGCTGGTGAACGCGGGCAGCCTTGCCTTCGAAGCCGAGGACTAACGCCCGCGGGGCTGACTAGACCGTCATTTCGGTGAATTCGCCGGGGCCGATCCCGGCAACGGTCCAGTCGCCGATTGACCAGCGCACCAACCGCAAGGTCGGCAGACCCACCGCCGCCGTCATTCGCCGCACCTGCCGGTTGCGCCCTTCGCGGATCGTGAGCTTCAGCCAGCTATCGGGGATCGACTTGCGCTGGCGAATGGGCGGATTGCGGGGCCATAGCTCAGGCGGATCGATCCGCTCGACCTCGGCGGGCAGGGTCATGCCGTCCTTGAGGCGGACGCCTTTGCGCAATGCCGCCAAGGCCTCGTCCTGCGGATCGCCTTCGACCTGCACCAGATAGGTCTTGGGCAGTTTGAACCGCGGGTCGGCAATCCGCGCCTGCAACCGGCCATCATCGCACAATAGCAGCAGCCCCTCGCTATCACGGTCGAGCCGGCCGGCGGGATAGACATCCGGCACCGTGATGAAGTCCGAAAGGGTCGCACGCACCGTCTCCGACCCGCGATCGGTGAATTGCGAGAGCACCCCGAAGGGCTTGTTGAACAGGATCAGCCGGGCCATTCAGGGGCCTATATCCGCAGGCAGCGCCTTTGTCTCCAAGCCCCGGTATGCATCGCGCGGGGAGGCTGGCTTGCAAGCCTGCGGTGCGTTACTGGCCCGCGCTGGCAAGACGCGATTGGCGGCGTGCTGATTCTTTCTATCGCTTCAGAAAAAAAGCACCGGCTGGCGAGGTTCTTGCGGCATTGGCCGCAGCACCCGCTGGGATCTTTTTGCAAATGGAACGCTGACCGTGACTCTCCAAATCAACGTGCAGCTGGATTACTCGTTCGAGGCACCATGCGATGTCCTGCTGCAAGTGGAGGCTGCAACGATTGCCGGGCAGCGGATCGAGCAATCGCATATGTCTGTCACGCCGCACGACTATTTTGGCCGCGTCGCCGCGCAGGACCACATCGGTGAGCGCATCTGGCTACGCACCGCGGGGCGGATGCTGGTGGACTATCAGGCCACAGTGACGATCGACCGCAACCCCGTCGATTACGCGATTCTTTCGGCGGTGCCGTTTCACCGTTTGCCGGGTGAGGCTGTCCCATACCTGCTACCCTCGCGCTACTGCCCGTCGAACCAGTTCGTCGATCTGGTACAGACCGAGTTCGGCGCGCTGGAGGGCGGCGCCAAGATCGCTGCGATGCGGGACTGGATTGCCGGGCACTTGTCCTATGTGCCGGGCTCCAGCAATTCGGATACGACCGCGGTCGACACCTTCCATGGCCGCGAGGGCATCTGCCGCGATTACGCCCATCTGATGATCACCTTCGCCCGCGCGGCGGACATTCCGGCCCGGATCGCCAGCGTTTACGCGCTCGGCGTGACCCCGCCTGATTTCCACGCCGTGGTCGAAGTGTTCCTCGATGGCGAATGGCATCTGGTCGATGCAACTGACATGGCCAAGGCGAGCGAAACCGTCCTGATCGGGGTGGGCCGCGATATTGGTGATGTGGCCTTTCTGACCGCCTTCGGGCCGCTGGAGATGAACAGCCAGAACGTGACGGTTGCCGCTGCCAGCCCTGTTGTTGCCACCGACTGACCCCCCATCGGGCGTGCCAAGCGGCCACCTGTCTCGGTTTTGACGTCTGGGAAGCGCAAGATGCGGCTAGCCTTAAGGGACTGGCAATGCTTGGCGATGCACGATGCATAGCCACCGCCCGTTCACGCTTTGCGATGCATCAGAATACTTGCATCTGCTAGCGCCGCGCAGGCTGGTGGTTTGGCAGAGATGCCTGTATCAGGTTCTGGAATGCTATTGGTTTGGGAAGAGAATTAATGCACGCTCCTATGTCCGCGGCCGCTGCGGACGCTGTTTCGCTGGAACCACGAAAGCTGGTTTCGCAGCTCAAGCCCTTCATCAAGCCACACACGGGGCGGAGTATTTGGGAGCTGGCGATCACTCTGGTCCCGTTCCTCGCGGTGATTCTCGGGATGCTGTTCGCCATCGACGCTGGCTATTACGCGGCGCTGGCACTGGCGCCGGTGGCGGGGTTGCTGCTGCTGCGGGTCTTCATCATCCAGCATGATTGCGGGCACGGCGCCTTCCTCACTAAGCGCGCCGGTAACGACTGGGTCGGCCGCGCGCTGGGGGTGCTGACTTTCACGCCCTATGATTGCTGGCGCCGGGCGCACACGCTTCACCACGCCAACACCGGCAATCTGGACGCCCGCGGATTTGGCGATGTCGATACGCTGACGGTGAAGGAGTTTCAGGCGCTCAACCCGCTGCAACGCTTCCTGTACCGCGCTTATCGCCACCCGTTGATCCTCTTGGGGGTCGGTCCGGCCTACCTCTTCCTGATCCGTCATCGCTTGCCGATTGGCCTGATGAAGGAAGGGTCGATCTACTGGGTCAGCTCGATGGCGACCAATCTGGCGACCGCCGGTGTCATCGCAGGTTTGATCTACGCCTTTGGCTTGGGGACGACGCTGCTGGTGGTGCTCCCGGCGCTGCTGATCGCTGCTTCGACCGGCGTCTATCTGTTCTACATCCAGCACCAGTTTGAGGATGCGCATTGGGACCGGCGGGGGGATTGGACCTTCCATGAGGCGGCGGTACACGGCAGCTCCCATCTCGATTTGCCGCAGCCACTGCGCTGGTTCACCGCCAATATCGGCGTGCACCATGTCCATCACCTTGCGAGCCGCATCCCGTTCTATCGCTTGCAAGAGGTGCTAAAGGCCCATCCGCAGCTGCGTGATCTCAACCGCTTTACCGTGCCCGAGACGCTCAGCCCGTTGCTGCTGACGCTGTGGGACGAGGACAAGCGCAGGCTGGTCACCTTCCGGGAAGCTGCCGCTGGCTGACACCCGCGCGGCCTGCCTGCGGTCAGGCGGCTTTGGTCGTATCTTCGCAGGCGGGTAAGCCGGGGACTGTGATAACCCGCTCTCCGCCGAATTCCTCGCGCACCACAATCAAACCGTTGCGCTCGAGATGGTCGAGCAAGCGGCGGATGCGGCTGGGTGAGGAGCTGCCGTAGAGCCGCGCGAGTTCCTCCTCGCCCGGCATCGGCTCACCCAGCACCTCGGCGACAAGCATGGCGAGGTAGGGGGCGAGCACATCGTCATCGACGCCTGCGATCATCGCCTCGACTTGGCTGCGCACAGCACCTTCGAGGCGCCCGAAGCCGCCAATTTCGCAGGCGAACATGCGGCGAAAGCGGGCGAGGTCGATCTGCGCGCTGGCGACACCCTGCTGCCGGCACCGAATCGCGAAATCGCGGAACAGAGCGGTTGCGGGCCGGAAAGTCGCGCCTTCGCTAAGCGCGAGTTCTCGCACCACATCTTCGGCGCTGGCTGATGGCTTGGCGGGCTCGGGCGGAGTGGCAGGCTTGGGAGCCGAGGGGGCAACGTTAGTTTCTGGCAGCGGCTTGGGCGCGGGCGGCAGGGGCGGGACGGCGCGCAGGGCTTGTTCGAGATCGACCGCCGGGCGGGGCGCAGGCGGCGGACGGCGAATGCCGGTGTCGCTGGCCGCTTCGGCCAGCCGATCGGTCAGCAGCGCTTCCATGGCGTCACCATCGGCCTGAGGCAGCGGGAGCAGACCGCCGCCGCCGCTGCGGCCTCCCGTGCGGACCGGGCCGACATTGACCGCCACAGGACGGCGGCTGATCGCCGGGCCAAGCCCAAGGAACTGCCCGCGCTGCAAATCGCGAATCCGCTCGGCCTGCCGCCGGTCCATGCCGAGCAGGTCGGCGGCGCGCTGCATATCGATATCCAGAAAGGTGCGGCCCATCAGGAAGTTGGAGGCCTCAGCCGCGACGTTCTTTGCCAGCTTCGCGAGGCGCTGGGTTGCGACGATCCCGGCGAGGCCGCGCTTGCGCCCGCGGCACATCAGGTTGGTCATCGCCGACAGCGTCAACCGGCGGGTGTCATCGCTCATTTCGCCCGCGGCGGCCGGGGCGAACATCTGCGCTTCGTCAACCACCACCAGCGCGGGATACCAATGTTCGCGCGGGGCGTCGAACAGTGCGGTCAGGAACAGGGCAGCGCAGCGGATCTGCTGTTCCACCTCAAGCTCGTCAAGCGTCAGCACGACCGATGCCCGGTGTTGCCGCACCCTTCCGGCCAAGGCTTCAATTTCGCGCGGGGAATAGGCCGCGCCGTCGATCACTACGTGGCCGAACGCATCCGCCAGCGTGACGAAATCGCCCTCGGGATCGATCACCACTTGTTGAACCTGTCCGGCGCATTCCTCCAGCAAGCGGCGCAACAGGTGCGACTTGCCCGAGCCCGAATTGCCTTGCACCAGCAGGCGCGTCGCGAGCAGTTCCTCAAGGTCGATCGTGACCTTTTGCCGCCCTGAATCCTGGCCGATGTCGATATGTGCGCTCACCCGCAAGGGATTAGGGAGGCGGCAGCATCAGGCAAGGGCGGACGCCAGAGTTTTCCAGCGATTCGAGCTCTTATCAGGCGCTCAGCACGTGCATCTGGTAATATCCGAGCGGGCCGCGCCGACTTTCCAGCCGAAGCCCTCGCGAATGGGCAATGCGGGCGGCGACAGCGGGCAAGTTCATACGCGGTGCCACGTGAAACTTGGCAAGCCATCCTCTTAGCAGAGCCTGGAAGGGGCCTGGCAGGCCTTGGAGGTCACCGAAGTCTACCACGTGCAGCTCGCCCGCATCCGCCAGCTGCCCCGCCGCGTGATCAAGCGCGCCTTCCCAGTCGGGGATCATTGAGAGCGAATAGGACAGCACGATCCGTTCAAACGCCGGCTCTCCCAGCAGCGCCTGCGGATCGAACGAACAAGCATCGCCTTCGCCCAGCCGCGCCTCAGTCCCCAGCGCGGCGCGGGCACTTTTCAGCATCTCGGTGGAGATATCGAGACCGAACAAGCGCACCCCCAGCCACGCCTTGCCAACCTTGGCCAGATTGCGTCCCGTCCCGCAAGCAACCTCGAGCACCCGCATCCCGGGCCGCGCATCCAGCCCCGCAATCAGCGTGTCGCGCCCGAACAGGTAGTACTTGCGTGTCAGGTCATAGATATGCCGCTGCCCGCGATAGACCTCGTCCATCAGCGCCGCGTGTGACGATCCCGCGCTCGCCATCACGCCAGCTCGTACACATGCACGCCGCCATAGATCGACGAACGATCGCGGCGGGTCAGGTCGGCGGAGGTTTCCTCGAGATAGCGCCACTTCGACAGGATCGTGTCATCCAGACGGCCCGTCAGCAGGCTCGGTTCAGCTGCGGTGCGGAACAGCACCCGCGCGCCGGGGCGGCTGGCGCGGGTGATCTTGGCCCACAGGTCATCGAGCTGCGCGTTGTTCATCCAGTCCTGCGCATCGAGCAGCACGAACCGGTCCATGCTCGCTTCCTCACGCCCCCCGATCCAGTCGACCATATTGGCGCGGGTGACGTCGAGCCGGTCGATCCGGTCCTTCATCACCTCCCAATTGGCGCGTTGCAGATAGGGCGGCAGCGGCGCATCGGCCCCGCGGCTGTAGCCCCGTCCGAACGCCTGCCATGCGAAGTAGTTGTCCTTCACCGCGAAATCGCAAGCGAGCTTTTCCAGCCGCCGCCGCAGCACTTCGGCCATGCGCTCATCGCCCGCAAGGTGTTCGAACTGAGCGGGCGGAATGCCGAGGCCGAACAGCGAGGCCGGTTGATCGGTCAGCCAGCGGATGAACTTCTTCTCGAACACCGGCGCCAGCTCCCGCTCGAACACCTCGCGCTGTTCTTCCAGCGTCTGGGCTTCGAGCACTTTGCTGAGATCGATCTTGTACAGCTTGGCAAAGACATGCGCCAAGCCGATGAAGTTGCCGAGCAAACCCTTCCGGTAGATCCCACGCGTGAAGTACGAGATGCGCCGCCGCCCGCGGATGTCGCGCTGTTCCCAATAGGCGCGGCTGACCAGATCGAGGTGCGGCGCGATCATGGTCTTGTAGACCTCGGCGTTTTCCTTGTGATCGGCGTGGGCGAAGAAGCGGTGGAACCGCTCGTAATTGGGCAGATGCTTGATCGCCGCGATCTTGAGCCGCCCGAGCGCCACGTGCGCGTGGTTCAGATCAACCGCCGTGACGCTTTCCGGCCCTGCCGTCAGATAGGACAGCGCGTTGCAACTGCCGCTGGCGATGCACATCACGCGGCTGTCAGGCTGGATGGCGAGGCCTTCCATGTCGACCACCGGGTCTTCCCAGATCTGGGCATAGACCAGGCCTTTGAACGCCAGCGCGAACGCCTTGTCGAGCAGCTTGTCGCCGACCTTCGCATCCTTGCGGACCACTGCATCCTCGATGATCCGCTTTGCCTGTGTCGCCATGGGGAGGGGGTGTCCTTACGTACCGTCAGGTGGTGGCCATATGGCGCTAGAGTGTCGGCAATGTGACGCTATCCACAGGCTAGTCGGCGCCGGTCAGCATTGCCGCATAGGCCGCCGGATCGGCATTGCCGCCGGTGAGCATGATCACCGTGCTCTCATCCACCGGCACCTTGCCAGCGAGTGCCGCCGCCAGCGCCGCTGCGCCGCCGGGCTCGACCACCAGCCTGAGGTTGGCAAAGGCGAACCGCTGCGCCGCCCGCACCTCGGCATCGGTGACGGCAACACCGGGCTCGGCGCGGTCTTGCAGCACGGCGAGGTTGATCGGCTTGGTCGCGAGCGGCTGGAGCGCGTCGCAGATGGTCTTGGGGGCATCGGGCGCGGCGGGGACGATGGCTCGGGCGGCGAGCGACTGCCCGACCATGTCCCAACCCACCGGCTCGACAGGATGGATCGCACTGTCGGGTGCACCCAGCGCCAGCCCTGCCGCTAGGCCACCGCCGCCGCAGCAGGCAACGATCCGCGAAGGCGCGCGGCCCAGTTGAGCGGCGATCTCGATCGCGGCGCTGCCTTGTCCCTCGATTACCCACGGATCGCCGAAGGCATGAACGAGCGTGCCGCCGCGCTGTTCGATCAGCCGCGCTGCCACTGCATCGCGGTCTTCTCCGGGGCGCTGGTACAGCACCACCTCCGCGCCAAGCGCCTTGGTGTTCGCCAGCTTCACCTCAGGCGCATCATGCGGCATCACGATGGTCGCGCTCATCCCGAGCCGCCGCGCCGCCCAGGCCACGCCTTGCGCATGATTGCCCGATGACACCGCGACCACACCCGCAGCGCGTTCTTCCGGCGACAGGCTCACCAACCGCCACCATGCGCCCCTGATCTTGAAGGCGCCGATGGGTTGCAGCACCTCGGCTTTGACCCACGCCTGCACGCCGCCGATCTCCACCGGCAACAGCGGGGTGGGCGGCAGGATCGCAGCGACCGCATCGGCCGCCGCCAGCACGCCGTCATGGGTAGGGATTCGCTCAGTCACGCGGGCCGGTTCCTGTCTGTTGGAGACACATGAGACACTGCCCTGAAGCAGAAAAGTGCCCCCCCGCAAAGCCCCTGTGGCGGCTGGAAGCAGGCAAGGGGCGGCGGCAGAGCGTCATCATCCGGTCAGCCTGCCTCATCATATCCGAGTAGGAAACGCGGATCATTTGTCCCCCCGGCTGCGTTGGGGTAGGGCGCGCGCAAGATTCGCATCACGAAAGGTTCCCAAAATGTCGGCAGCAAAATCCAGCACCGTCCTTGTTATCGGCGCGGGCGGGGTCAGCTCGGTCTGCGTCCACAAGATGGCGTTCAATCCGGAGATCTTCCCCGAAATCCACCTCGCCAGCCGCACCAAGTCGAAATGCGACGCGATTGCCGCCAGCGTGAAAGAGCGCTGCGGGCGCGATATCGCGACCTACGAGATCGACGCCGAGGAAGTCCCGGCGATGGTCAATCTGATCCGTAAGACCGGCGCTGGCCTCGTGGTCAACCTCGCGCTGCCTTATCAGGATCTGCCGATCATGGACGCCTGCCTCGAAGCGGGCGTGGATTACCTCGACACCGCCAATTACGAGCCCAAGGACGAGGCTAAGTTCGAGTATCACTGGCAGTGGGCCTATCAGGATCGTTATAAGGATGCAGGCCTGATGGCGCTGCTGGGTTCGGGTTTCGATCCGGGCGTGACCAGCGTGTTCACCATGTGGCTCAAGAAGCACAAGCTGAAGACCATTCGCCAGCTCGATATTCTCGATTGCAACGGCGGCGATCACGGCCAGCATTTCGCCACCAACTTCAACCCGGAAATCAACATCCGCGAAGTGACCGCCCCCGCGCGCCACTGGGAGAACGGCGAGTGGGTCGAGACGCCCGCCATGTCGAACAAGGTCGCCTTCGACTTCGAAGCCGTGGGCCAGAAGAATATGTACCTGATGTATCACGAGGAGCTGGAAAGCCTCGCCAAGTTCGTCCCCGAACTGGAGCGCGCGCGGTTCTGGATGACCTTTGGCGATCAATACATCACCCACCTGACCGTGCTCCAGAATGTCGGCATGACCTCGATTGAGCCGGTACGTTATCAGGGCAAGGACATCATCCCGCTGCAATTCCTCGCCGCTGTGCTGCCCAAACCCGAGACTTTGGGTGAGACCACCAAGGGCAACACCAACATCGGCGTGATCGCCACCGGCGAGGCGCTGGATGGTTCGGGCGAGAAGACGTTCTACATCAAGAATATCTGCTCGCATGAAGCGGCTTACGAGGAAACCGGCAACCAGGCCGTCAGCTACACCACCGGCGTCCCCGCCATGATCGGCGCGGCGATGATGGTGCGCGGTGACTGGCAGGGCGAGGGCGTGTTCAACATCGAACAGCTTGATCCCGATCCGTTCATGGCGATGCTGAACGCGCATGGCCTGCCGTGGACAGTCGAAGAGATGGCCGGGCCGGTTGGGTTCTGACGGCTTTTGGGTTCACGCTGAGGGCGCAGAGGAGCAGAGGACGCAGAGAGGGTTGCATGAATATCAATGACATCACCTCTGCCGTTATCGAAGAGGCAATCGGCATTCACCGAGAGCTTGGGCCGGGATTGTTCGAAACCGTTTACGAGACAGTGTTGGCGGGGCGTTTGAACGCGCGGGGCTTGCTGGCCGAACGTCAGGTGCCAGTTCCGATTGAGTTTGATGGCCACGCCTTTGGCGCGGCGTTCAAGATCGACATCCTTGTCGAACGGCAGCTTATTGTGGAGGTCAAATCGGTTGAAGCGCTGACCGCGCTGCATTCCCGGCAACTTACGACCTATCTCAGACTGACCAAACAGCCCGTAGGGCTGCTCATGAACTTCTCGGCGCCGACGATGAAAGAAGGCATAAAACGGGTGGTCAACAATTATCGCCCCGACTGAATCCCTCCGCGCCCTCGGCTCCTCTGCGATCTCTGCGAGAAACCCCGTCACATGACCACCCCCGCAATCCTCCCCATCGTGCTGCTCGCCGCTTCGGCCGTTGTCATGAATGTCGCTTGGTATTGGCACCTCAAGCACCCCTCGCTCGGCCTGCTGGCGGCAATTGGTCTGGCGTGGGGGATTGCGCTGCTGGAATACTGCCTCGCCGTGCCCGCCAATCGCATTGGCATTCAGTCCTATTCGCTGGCCGAGTTGAAGACCATTCAAGAGGTCCTATCTCTCGGCGGCTTTGTGCTGGTGGCTTGGGCGCTGTTCGGGCAGACGCCGGGGCCTAGCCAACTCGCCGGTTTCGCACTCATTGCAGGAGGTGCATTCATGATCTTCAAGAGCCCGCTCGGCTGATGCAAACCAAAGCCGGTGATCCGGGCGCTTTCGCCCATTTCGATCTGTCGCGCGTCGATAGCCCCGCCTTCGTGGTCGACGCCGCCAAGTTGCGCGCCAATTGCCGTGTGCTGGCAGACGTGCGCGATGCGGCGGCGGCGGATGGCGCTGATATCAAGGTATTCGCGGCATTGAAGGCGTTCTCGATGTGGTCGGCCGCGCCGATCATCGGGGAATATCTCGACGGCGTTTCCACCTCGGGCCTGTGGGAGGCGCGGCTCGCGTCCGAGTTTTACGACGGCGAGATCGCGACCTATTCCGCCGCCTTCAAGCCGGATGAGCTGGAGGAAATCTGCCGCCTGTCGGATCACGTGATCTTCAACTCGCCGTTCCAGCACGAACGGGCGCGCCTGATCCTCGACCACGCGGCAGCCAATGGTGCCAAGGTCAGCGTCGGCCTGCGGATCAATCCGCAGGTTCCGACCGGCGAGGTCGCCAAATACGACCCCAGCGCCCCCGGATCGCGGCTCGGCTTCCCGCTCGACCAGCTGACCGAGGAGCATATGGAGGGCGTGGAGGGCATCCACTTCCACAACCTGTGCGAACAGGATTTCGAACCGCTGAAAGCCACGTGGGACCGCGTGTTCGACGTGATCGAGCCGTTCTTTGGGCAACTGAAGTGGATCAATATGGGCGGCGGCCACCACATTACCCGCGCCGATTACCAGCGCGAGGAATTGGTCGAATTCCTCAAGGATGCGGCCGAGGACACCGGCTGCCAGATCATCCTCGAACCCGGCGAGGCGGTTGCACTCGACGCGGGCATTCTGGTCGGCACGCTGCTCGATACCATGTTCAACGAAGTGCCGGTCGGCATCACCGATATCAGCGCCACCTGCCACATGCCCGATGTGCTGGAAGCGCCGTACCGCCCGGCGATGCTCGGCGAGATTGCGGATGATGAGATGATTCCGATCCGGCTGGGCGGCCCGTCATGCCTCGCAGGCGATGTGATCGGCGATTACATTCTGCCGGCGCCTGCCGAACCGGGAGCGCGGTTCGCCTTCCTCGATCAGGCGCATTATTCGATGGTCAAGACCAACACCTTCAACGGGGTTGCCCTGCCGTCGATCTGGATGTGGGATTCCGAAACCGACGCGCTCGATTGCATCAAGCGGTTCGATTACGCCGATTTCCGCGACCGGCTCAGCTAAAGTCGCTCGCGGGCGGAAGGTTGCCCTCGATCACCCGCCCGCGTTCGTTCTGGTTGATTGCCAGCGCGAGGCCCGAGATTGCGCTGAATTGCCGCTGGGCGCGTTCGGCATTGGCGCGGTCGGCGCTGGCGTCCATTGCGCCGCTTTCGAACATATTGTCCGCCTCGACCGCGATGATCACCTCGCCGCGCGTGAACAGAGCGCGCAGTTCCTGCGCCTCGAACGCGCTTTCCAGCCGCAGCAGGTGCTCGATATAGGTCGGATGCACCAGCACCCGCGCTTCGACCTGATCGTCGCTGTAGAGCGCGAAGGTTTCACCAAACGCCGGATGCACCTGATCGACCCGGTCCAGCCGGTGGCCATCAAAGCTGACATGATCGCTCGCCCCGCCAAGCCCCAGCCACTTGCGATGCTTTCCCGCGCGTTCCAGCAGCGTGGTGGAGTGGAAGCTCCTGCCGAACCCCATATGGATCACCGGGCCGCGAAACACCGTCACCCAGCGGCGGTTCTTGCCCGAGCCGCGCTGTTCTTCGAGGTGGGTTTCATAGAGGTTGAAGTCATGGCCCTGAAGGTTGCCGTACCAGCGATCTTCAAAGTTCGACCGGTCATAGCCGGGGACGAGGCCATAGGTTCGCGCAGCCTCGAACTCGGCCCCCGGTTCGACCTCATGGGCATAGGCGACGCCAAAGCTGGCGGCGATGGCGGAGTTGATCCCAATCTTGATCGCCTGCTTGGCGGCGTCGATCGGGCGGTAGCCCCACCACGCGATCAGCGCGGCGGCGGCGAGAGTGGCGAATAGTCGCAGCTCGACGTCGATGGCAGGGCCGAACCACAGGAAGGCAAGCACCGGCATTGCAATCGCTGCGCCCCACGTCCAGCGCGACGTCGCCTGCTTCTTCGCGCCCTCGCGCATATCCGCCTGTCCGGCGAGCCATTGTTCCAGCCCGCCCTGCATCAGGCCCTCGATCCCGTTGCGCATTGCCTCTCCCGCGCGACTCTTTAACCTGTGTCAGCACAAATGGGGCCGTCTGGTAAAGGGGATGACAATGAATTTGATCGGCTTGGTGGCGATTGGCGTGGTTGTCGTGGGGGTGCTGATGGTGATCGGTATCTACAATAACCTGGTCGGCCTGCGGCAAAGCGTGCGTCAGGGCGTCGCCGATATCGACGCGCAGCTGCGTCAGCGGCATGATCTCATCCCCAATCTGGTCGAGACCGTGAAGGGCTATGCCGGACACGAATCGGCGACGCTACAAGCGGTGATCGCGGCGCGCAATGCGGCGGCGGCAGGCACCCCGGATTCAGGCAGTGAGCAGCAATTGCGCGGTGCGCTCGACAATCTGCTGGCGCTGGGGGAGGCCTATCCCGACCTCAAGGCGAGCGCGAACTTCCAGTCGCTCCAGCATGAACTCGCCGATGTCGAGGACAAGCTGGCCGCCGCGCGCCGGGCGCTCAACGCGGCGGTGGCGCGTTTCAACGGCGCGCGCGAATCCTTCCCGGCGGTGCTGCTTGCGAGCAGCCTCGGGTTCGCCGAAGCCGATTTCCACCGGCTGGACGCGAGCGAACAAGGGACGGTCGATAAGGTTCCCAAAATCGGCTTCTGACACGAAAAAAAGGCGGATTTCCGTCACATTCCGGTCGTGCTTGGTGGGGTGTCTCCGAAAAGAAACATTTCACCCCGGCGGCCCGCATTTTTCGTTTGCATTTCCCCCCCCAAGCCCTAATTGCCCCCTTCCGCTGCCCCAAGGGGACTTCCAAACCGCAAGGCAGCTTGTCGTTTTATGGTTTTCAAAAACCGTTTTGGGGGTCCCTTGAGTTGCACATTTATCCCGACGCACTGGCTGTAGTTCGCGACCTTCGTCCGGACGAACCCGTCATCCTCAACCGCCCGCACGCCGCGCGGCGCGCCGCTCGTTACTTCGTCGAGAAGTTTCCGGGCAAGGTGCTCTATGCGGTCAAGGCTAACCCTGCGGCTGATCTGATCAGCGTGCTGTGGGATGCCGGCGTGACCCACTTCGACGTCGCCTCGATCACCGAAGTTCGGCTGGTGCGCGGCATCCTGCCCAGCGCGGTGCTGTGCTTCATGCACCCGGTGAAGACCCCGGCGGCGATTACCGAAGCCTATTTCGACCATGGCGTGCGCACCTTCAGCCTCGACTCGCTCGAGGAGCTGGAGAAGATCATCGACGCCTGCCGGAACCGCGAAACGGGCGAGGCGCCGCGCGATCTGCGCCTGTGCGTTCGGCTGCGCGTCTCGTCCGAATATTCGGAGCTGAGCCTCGCGTCGAAGTTCGGCTGCGATCTGATCGAAGCGCCCGCGCTGCTGCGCGAAGCCCGTCAGCATTGCGACTGGCTGGGCGTGTGCTTCCATGTCGGCAGCCAGGCGATGACGCCGTTCGCCTTCGTGCAGGCGCTGGATCGCACCCGTGCGGCCATCGCCGAGGCGTCGGTGGTGATCGACATGATCGACGTGGGCGGGGGCTTCCCGAGCGCCTATCCGGGCCTCGAACCGCCGCCGATGGAAGATTACTTCGCGATAATTGCCAAGCACTTCGAAAGCCTGCCGATCGCCTACAACGCCGAGCTGTGGTGCGAACCCGGCCGCGCGCTGTCGGCCGAGTATTCCTCGATGATCGTGCAGGTGAACAAGCGTCGCGGCGAAGAGCTCTACATCAATGATGGCGCTTACGGCGCACTCTACGATGCGGCCCACGTCGCATGGCGCTTCCCGGTGAAGGCGCTTGAGGACGATCTGATCGAGGACGAGGAAGACTTCGCCTTCTACGGCCCGACCTGCGACGACGCTGATTACATGAAGGGCCCGTTCCGGCTCCCGGCTGACATTCAGGCGGGCGACTATATCGAGATCGGGATGCTCGGCGCTTATGGCGCGGCGATGAAGACCGGCTTCAATGGCTATGGCAATGCCCAGGTCGTGACCGTGCAGGACGAGCCGATGATGAGCCTGTTCAACGGCACCCGCAAGCGTGAGGCGACCGATAACGTGGTGTCGCTGCGCTGAAAGTTTTGGGGAAACGACCTCTGTCATGGCGATGCGTATCTCTCCCCTTGTGGGAGAGATGCGCAGACTTGGCGGCTTGCCGCCTAGTCGCAGTTGAGAGGGGCAGGGCCGGAGCTTTGCTCCGGTCCCCTCTCCCAACCCTCTCCCGCAAGGGGAGAGGGCCAAGAGTTCGATCCACCAACTCCCGGATCTTGTTTTGCTGCGGTGATTGCCTGAAATTGGGCGCTTACAGCCGCACCTCGGCAACCTTGCCCTCGTAATCCTGCTTCGGATCGATCCCGATCAGCATCTTGATCCCCGCCACCAAGGATGACGCGTCAATCCAGATTTCGGCCTTGTCGGCGTCGAGCCGGATCAGCGCGATCTTGGGGTCGTCTTTGCCATCATACCACGCCGCGACGAAGCGGTTCCACAGCCGGTCGATGGTTGCGCGGTCGCGGGTGGTGGTCAGTGTGCCCTGAACGCTCGTCCACAGATCGTGGCCCTTCGAAGCGAAGTGCGCCATCGCGCGGGGGTTGGTGTTCGCCAGTTCGGCCTGCTGGATCATCTGATACAGTGCGTTGTCGGTCGAGGTGAAGAACCACACCGGGCCGCGATATTCACCGTCGTTGTAAAGCTCGTCTTCGAGCTGGGCCGTCATCGGCCGGGCGTGGCCATCTTCGCCCTCAGCCATGCCGAGGAACATTGTCCTGTCGCTTTTCAGGGCTTTCCAGAATTTGGTCCGCATCTCCGCGTCGGTCGCCATGGTACTCTCCTTGCTATTTTGCAGGGAGCCCTAGTGCCGACGCGGAGAATTGTTCCGGATCAGAACACCTCGAAGAGACCAGCCGCCCCCATGCCGCCACCAACGCACATGGTGACAACGACATACTTCGCGCCGCGACGCTTGCCTTCGATCAGCGCGTGGCCGGTGCAGCGGGCGCCGGTCATGCCGTAGGGGTGGCCGATCGAGATCGAGCCGCCGTTGACATTGAGGATGTCGTTATCGATGCCGAGCGTGTCGCGGCAATAGAGCACCTGCACCGCGAAAGCCTCGTTCAGCTCCCACAACCCGATGTCGTCCATCTTGAGGCCGGTCTGCTTCAGCAGCTTGGGGATCGCGAAAACCGGGCCGATGCCCATCTCGTCAGGCTCGGTGCCCGCAACCGCCATGCCGACATAGCGGCCGAGCGGCTGAAGGCCCTTCTGTTCGGCGAGCTTGGCTTCCATCAGCACAGCGGCGGACGAGCCGTCCGACAGCTGCGAAGCGTTGCCGGCGGTGATGTTCATGCCCGGGCCCATTACCGGCTGAAGACTTTGCAGGCCTTCCAGCGTGGTTTCAGGGCGGTTGCCTTCGTCCTTGGTCAGCGTGAATTCGCGCTGGCTGACTTCCTTCGTCTCCTTGTCCATCACGTTCATGGTGGTGGTGACGGGGACGATCTCGTCATCGAACTTGCCAGCGGCCTGCGCGGCAGCGGTGCGCATCTGCGACTGGTAGGCGTATTCGTCCTGTGCATCGCGGCTGATGTTGTAACGCTTGGCCACCGTCTCTGCGGTTTGCAGCATCGGCATATAGACATTGCCGTGCATGGCGAGCAGCGACTTATCCATCGCCACGCGCATTTCCGGGGTCTGCACCATCGAGATCGAGTCCTGCCCGCCGCCGACGACGATATCCATGTTGTCGACGATGATCTGCTTGGCGGCGGTCGAAATCGCCATCAGGCCGGACGAGCACTGGCGGTCGATGGTCTGGCCCGACACGCCCACCGGGCAACCGGCGCGCAGCGCGACCTGGCGGGCGATGTTGCCGGCCTGCGTGCCCTGCGTGAGGACCGCGCCCCATACCACATCGTCGATCGCGCCCGCTTCGATCCCGGCGCGTTCAATCGCGGGAGCAAGGCTGAGCGCGCCAAGCGTGGCGCCGGGGGTGGCGTTGAAAGCGCCCTTGTAAGCACGGCCAATCGGCGTGCGGGCGGTGGAGACGATGACGGCGTCACGTGCCATGTTGGGGGTATCCTTTGGTTATTTTCAAGCCACGTCATCCCAGCGAAAGCTGGGACCTCAAGCGGCAACTTGGGCGCTCGCGGCCCTAGGCCCCAGCTTTCGCTGGGGTGACGATAAGCAGCAAAATCACACGAAGTATTGCGTGATCCACTCGCAGATCAGGGCGGGCTTTTCCTCGCCTTCGATCTCGATGGTGATCTCGCAGGTCTGCTGCCACTGGCCGGGGCGCTTTTCTACCATTTCGGTGAGCTTCCAGACGCCGCGGATGCGCTTGCCCGCGCGGACGGGGGCGATGAAGCGCGTCTTGTTGCCGCCGTAGTTTACGCCCATCTTCACCCCGTCGATGCGCGGGGCACCGCCCTGGGCGCCGAGATAGGGGATCATCGACAAGGTCAGGAAGCCGTGCGCGATGGTCCCGCCGAACGGCGTCATCTTGGCCATCTCTTCGTTGACGTGGATGAACTGGTGATCACCGGTCGCCTCGGCGAACTGGTTGATGCGTTCCTGGCTCATTTCGGCCCATTCGCTGGTGCCGATAACTTCGCCGACCTTGGCGGCCAATTCCTGCGGGTTCATGGGAGCTCCTCCTCACATTGTGCCGGCGAGATCCCGTGCCCGCCGTGCTTGTCCGTGGGCGGCTTCATGGCGCAACACAAGGTGGAGCGCAACGCTCTGATCTATGCCGCTACGGCACCGCCCATCTTGCTTGCGATGGCCTGCTTGCGCAACGCGCTGCGCTCCAGCAGCCCGCGCGCCGAATCGATCCGTGCGCAATAGGTGTTGAGCCCGATCTGGAGGCCGACCAGCATCAGCATCACCGGCTGATAGGCGATCCCCTGGAAGGTCGCGCCGACGAGATAGATCAGCGCCCCCATCTGCAAGGCGGCGGCAAGCGGCGAAATCCAGCGTTCGGCCTCGGCCTCGGCATTCTTCCAGCGGCGCTGGATGCGCTCCATCTGCCACAGCCCGATCAGGTGGAGCGAAAGCCAGATGATCAGGCCCGGCCAGCCCTGTTCGCCCAGCATCTCGAAGAACGAGGAGTGATAGGCGCGGCCCTTGTCCTCGACCGGCTGATAGGTGACCGTGGTGGTGTTCCTGTCGGTTTGCTTGACCGGCATCACGTAGTTGAACTTGTTGCCGCGAAAGGCATCGAACCCGCCGCCCAACGGTTTCTGCGCGACGTAATCGATGGTCCATTCCCACACCGCAATCCGCGTCGAAGCGCTTTCATCGCCGCTCGGTTGCGCAAGGGTCGCCATACGCTCGTAATAGGATTGCGGGAGGAAGGGCAGGGCGGTGAGCCCCAGCACGCCAGCGCCTGCGATGAACAGGAAGCGCTGCTTGGTATAGCGCAGCATCAACCCGCCCAGCGCGGCGATGCACAGCAGGCCGGTGCGCGCTTCGGTGCCGATGGGGACGAGCAGGGCGGCGAAGGTCAGCGCCACAGCGAAACCCGTCACCAGCCAATGCGGGCGGAAGATCGTGCCATGCTTGACGAACCACCACAGCATCGGGATCAGCCCGATCGCGACCGTCGCCAGCGTCGAGCTTTCATAGATGCCGCTATTGTCGTTCACGAAGAACTTGAGGTTCTGATAGCCCCCGCCGCCCAGGATGGTCTTCATCCCCGTGCCGATCACGATCGTCGCGACCGAAAGCAGTAGCACCAGCGCCAGCCCTTCGATCCTCGCACGGGTGGTGAGGGTAAGGGGGAGGAAGATCGCAAACAGCAGCGCCTTCCACACCCAGTCCCACTTGGTCGCGGCTTCGATCGGGAAATCGGCATGGCCCGTCGTCCAGAAGCAATAGACCAGCAGCAGCGCCATCAACCCCTGCCTGAGGGTAAAGCGCGCGCCCTCCTTGCGGTCGAGCGCGACCCAGCCGCCGAAGGCTGCAGCAAATGCGATCAGCGAGACCGGCAGGCTGGCAATCGCGGAATAGCCGATCCGCTGCGGGGCGAGGATGTCGATATAGACATAGAGCAGCACCCACAGGAACGGGCGCCGGAGACCGAGCACCAGCACGTATCCGATGAAGGCGAGGAAGACGAGGTCAAGCATCGGCGGGTGGGTCACCCTCAGCTTCGTCGTGTTCGTTGATCTTTGCGCGCCG
This sequence comes from uncultured Erythrobacter sp., assembly GCF_958304185.1. Classification (NCBI taxonomy): domain Bacteria; kingdom Pseudomonadati; phylum Pseudomonadota; class Alphaproteobacteria; order Sphingomonadales; family Erythrobacteraceae; genus Erythrobacter; species uncultured Erythrobacter sp. The sequence goes on along the minus strand of NZ_OY284433.1, from coordinate 595,670 downwards.
CGCGGCGTTGCGGCCCGCAACGCTGGTCGCCTTGCGGTTACCTTCGGTCTCGGCCTTGAGCGCGCCGATCAGCGGGTCAGCGTCCAGCCCCTCGCGCAGCATCAGGCGCAGCAAGGCGATGGCCAGCAGGCCATGTCCAAGAGCAAGCGCGAAATAGTCGATCATAGGTCGGGCGGGTCCAGACGGCGGGGCTTGTGCTGCTTTACGCGCCTCCAGTTGACGCGGCGTTAAGCACGCCTGCGATAGATGGATGCGCATGACCCGCGTTCTGCATGTGCTCGATCATTCGCTTCCGCTCCACAGCGGCTACACCTTCCGTACCCGCGCGATCCTGAAGGCGCAGGAGGTGCTGGGGCTGGAGGTGCGCGGCATCACCGGGCAGCGTCATAACTTAGAGGCCGTGCTGAATGGATCGCCCGAGGTAGCGGATGGCCTGACGTTCCACCGCACCCCCGGCACTCCGTCTGGGCCCCCGCCGTTGCGCGAGATGGGCGAGATCGAAGCGCTGACGACTGCCATAATCGCGCTTGCCGATGAATGGCGGCCCGACATCATCCACGCCCATTCGCCCGCCCTGTGCGGCGCGGCGGCGCAGCGGGCGGCGCGTGCGCTCGGCATTCCCTTCGTCTATGAAATCCGCGCCTTTTGGGAGGATGCCGCCGTCGGCAATCTCACCGGCACCGAAGGCAGCATCAAATATCGCCTGACCCGCGCACTCGAAACCCAAGTCGCCAAGGCGGCGGACGCGCTGTTCACGATCTGCGAGGGGCTGCGCCAAGATCTGGCCGAGCGGGGCATTCCCGACAGCCGGATTCACGTGATGCGCAATGGGGTCGATCTTGACCTGTTCGGCGACCCGCCTCCGCGTGATGGCGCGCTGGCGGCCGAGCTCGGTATTGCCGATGGCGCGCCGGTGATCGGCTATATCGGTAGCTTCTATGCCTATGAGGGCGTCGATGATCTGATCGCCGCCATGCCGCTGCTGCGCCGCTCGCACCCCGATTCGCGGCTGCTGCTGGTGGGCGCGGGGCCGATGGACGAAAGCTGGCGCGCGGCGGCGGCGAAGTTGCCCGAACCCGAGGCGGTGATCTTCACCGGGCGCGTGCCGCACGCTGCGGTCGAGCGCTACTATTCGCTGGTCGACGTGCTCGCCTATCCGCGCAAGGCCCAGCGCCTGACCGATCTGGTCACGCCTTTGAAGCCGCTGGAAGCGATGGCGCAGCGCCGACTGGTCGCCGCGTCCAGCGTGGGTGGGCACCGCGAGCTGATCACCGATGGCGAGACCGGGACTTTGTTTGCGCCCGATGATCCAGCCGCCTGCGCCGCCGCGCTCGCCCGGTTGCTCGATGCGCGCGAAGGCTGGGAGGCGATGAAGGACCGCGCCGTTACTCATGTGCGCACCCGCCATGACTGGGCGGCCAATGCCCGAGATTATCTCTCCGTTTACCATCTGTTGCTAGGCCAGACCCAGAGCGGCGCTGCGGGGCGCATGGCCGCCGTGGCAGGATGACATGACAATGAAGTTCGGGCAGCAGGATCGATCGAAAGAGCGCGGGCCGCGCAAGTCGAGCGGACGCACAGCGGGATCGCTTGTGGCGCACCGCGCTTTCGCGCCCATCCTCGGATTGTGGGGCACGATGCTGGCCGGTTTGACCATTATGGTCCTGCCTGCCGCGCTGATCGAACAGGCACTGCGCGGGACGATGATTGGCGCATCGGGCCTGCCGGTTCAGCCGATTGCAGCTGCCATTGCGGCACTATTGCTGGGCGGCGGATTGTTCGCGATTGCCGCTGTCGCAAGCCATCGGGCGCGGCGCGGCGCGGTTGAGCCATCCGTAGCTAAGCGCTCGGTCCGACCCCTTGATCCAGTACGCGATCTCGGCAGCAACAGCCTTGATGATCCGATCGAGGCCACGCCCTTCGCGACGCCCGCCTGGCGCGATGCGGAGGAGGCGGACTTCGAGGCTGATCCGCTCATCGTGCCGCGTGAGCTCGAACTTGCCGAATTTGCCGAACTGCCCGGTCGCAATGCGGTGTGGGTGGAAGATGTGGCGGAGCCCGTTGCCCAACACGCGCCTGAGCCCGCACCCGAGCCCCTGCCAGTCGCCGAACCGGTGGCCGAGCCGGTTGCCGACGAACCCGTGACCGACATCCCCGTTACCGCCCTGCGCCAGACCGCGCCGCTGCCCGATCCCGGCACCGCTGCGCTGGCCCGTCTGCGCGCGCAGCCGACCAGCGAGTTGAGCATGGCCGAAATGGTCGAACGCTTTGCCGGTGCGCTCCACGAACACCGCACCAGCCCGCCGACCCGCGCGCTGACCGCCGCCGATCTCGCCGCACGCGAAGCCGCGCTCGCCGAGGCGCTCAAGGCGCTCGCTGCACTGAGCGGGGAAAGCACTGGCGATGCGGCCAAGGAACCGCTGCGAGCGGCTTTGGCCCAGCTTCAGACGCCGCGCAAAGCCGGGGGCGGGGTGGGCTGAGCCGGGATACTGGCGCAAAAGCTGCAACCTAACCCGGCTGGGCGTGCATCATGCGCAATCTAACGATAGTTTGAATAGGTCTGCGAGAAATATTACTTCGCGCAACCCCATTGCCAAACCCGCATCCTGTCGGCATGAGGGGGCCGAAAACGGGCAAGAGCAACCCTGAGAAGGGCTGGGCGCGCCCGATAGACCTGCCAAGAGGCGTGTTCCCTGCGTGAGCTTGTCTGCCGCAGAGTTCGCGCCTGTCGGCATCTGACAGATCGGACTTTTGCCATGGGATACCCTTCCTCCCAGGGTCTCTATGACCCCGCCAACGAACATGACGCCTGCGGCGTCGGTATGGTTGCGCATATCAAGGGCGAAAAAAGCCACGCGATCGTTGCGCAGGCCTTGGACATTCTCGACCGGCTTGATCACCGCGGCGCGGTGGGTTCCGATCCGTTGCTGGGAGATGGCGCAGGCATTCTGATCCAGATTCCCGATCCGCTGATTCGCGGTTGGGCCGACGCCAATGGTCACGATCTGCCCGCGCCCGGTGACTATGGCGTCGCCATGTGCTTCCTCCCGCAGGACGATGCCGCGCGCGATTTTGTCAAGGCGCGGATGGAAGCCTTCACCGCCAAGGAAGGCCAGCGTTTCATCGGCTGGCGCGAAGTGCCGACCACGATGGACGGGCTGGGCGCTGCGGTGATCGCGTCCATGCCGGTGATCGAGATGGCGGTGATCGCCCGCGGGGCAATCTGCGCCGATCAGGACGCGTTCGAGCGCAAGCTGCTCACCATCCGCAAGCAGGTGCAGAACCCGCTGGCGATGCTCGCGGAAAAGCACGGCCTGCCGGGCGTGACCGAGACTTATATCCCGAGCTTTTCGACCCGCACCATCGTGTACAAGGGCCTGCTGCTGGCGACGCAGGTGGGCAGCTTTTACGACGATCTGCGCGATCCGGCCTGCGTTTCGGCACTAGGCCTCGTCCACCAGCGCTTCTCGACCAACACCTTCCCCAGCTGGCGGCTCGCCCACCCGTTCCGCTTCATCGCCCACAACGGCGAGATCAACACGGTGCGCGGCAACGTCAACTGGATGAACGCCCGCCGCCGCACGATGGAAAGCGAGCTGCTCGGACCCGATCTCGACAAGATGTGGCCGATCATCCCGTACGGGCAATCGGACACGGCGTGCCTCGATAACGCGCTCGAACTGCTGATCGCGGGCGGATACTCGCTGGCCCACGCGATGATGATCCTCATCCCCGAAGCGTGGAGCGGCAATGCGCAGATGACGCCCGAACGGCGCGCGTTTTACGAATATCACGCCGCGCTGATGGAGCCGTGGGACGGCCCGGCGGCGGTGTGCTTCACCGATGGCCGCCAGATCGGCGCGACGCTGGACCGCAACGGGCTCCGGCCTGCGCGCTTCTGCGTCACCAAGGACGATATCGTCTGCCTCGCTTCGGAAAGCGGCGTTCTGCCGTTTGCCGAGGAAGACATTGTGCGCAAGTGGCGGCTCCAGCCGGGCAAGATGCTGCTGATTGACCTCGATCAGGGCCGCATCATCGAGGATGACGAGCTGAAGGCCGAACTCGCCAATGCCGAGCCCTATGCCGAGTGGCTCCAGCAGGCGCAGTACAAGCTTGAAGACATCACCGATGTCGTGCCGGAACTCGCCGCAATCCCGGCTGAGGAAACCACGCTGCTGCAACGCCAGCAGGCGTTCGGATACACGCAGGAAGACATCACCCGCTTCCTCGAACCGATGGCCGTGGATGGTGACGATCCAATCGGATCGATGGGCACCGATACGCCGATTGCCGTGCTGTCTGACCGGGCGCGGCTGCTCTACGATTACTTCAAGCAGAACTTCGCGCAGGTCACCAACCCGCCGATTGACCCGATCCGCGAAGAATTGGTGATGAGCCTCACCAGCATGATCGGCCCGCGCCCGAACCTGCTGGGCCGCGATGCGGGGACGCACAAGCGGCTCGAAGTGCATCAGCCGATCCTGACGAATGAGGATCTCGCCAAGATTCGGTCGGTCGAAGAAGCGCTCGACGGCGCGTTCCGCTGCGCCACCATCGACATGACATGGGATGCCAGCACCGGGGCCGAGGGCCTTGAAATGGCGCTCAAGGAAATGTGCTGGGCCGCGACCGAAGCGGTGTTGCAGGATCACAACATCCTCGTCCTCAGCGACCGGGGCCAGAGCGAAGCGCGCGTGCCGATGCCCGCGCTGTTGGCGACGGCGGCGGTGCATCACCACCTCGTGCGGCAGGGCCTGCGGATGCAGACCGGCCTCGTGGTCGAAACCGGCGAAGCGCGCGAAGTGCATCACTTCTGCGTGCTGGCGGGCTACGGCGCCGAAGCGATCAACCCCTATCTCGCCTTCGAGACGATCGAGGCGCTGCGCGTCAAGCGCCATGCCGATCTGCCCGCCACCAAGGTGCAGCAGAACTTCATCAAGGGGGTGGGCAAGGGCATCCGCAAGGTCATGTCCAAGATGGGCATTTCGACCTACCAGTCATACTGCGGCGCGCAGATTTTCGATGCGGTGGGCCTGTCGACCGAATTTACCCAGAAGTACTTCACCGGCACCGCCACCACCATCGAAGGCATCGGCCTGGCCGAAGTCGCCGAGGAAGCGCTGCGGCGTCACGGGCAGGCTTATGGCGACAACCCGCTGTATGACGGGATGCTCGATGTCGGCGGCATCTACCAATACCGCCTGCGCGGCGAGGAACACGCCTGGACCCCGCAGAACGTCGCCCAGCTCCAGCACGCGGTGCGCGGCAATGATCCCAAGAACTACGCCGAGTTTGCAGCGTCAATCAACGAACAGTCCGAACGCCTGCTGACAATCCGCGGCCTGCTTGAATTCAAGAAGGCCGACAAACCGATCCCGCTCGACGAGGTCGAACCCGCAGCGGAAATCGTGAAGCGGTTCTCGACTGGCGCGATGAGCCTCGGTTCGATCAGCCACGAAGCGCACTCAACGATGGCGATCGCGATGAACCGTATCGGCGGGCGTTCGAACACGGGTGAGGGCGGGGAGGAGCCATTCCGGTTCAAGCCGATGGCGAACGGGGACTCGATGCGCAGCCGCATCAAGCAGGTCGCCTCGGGCCGGTTTGGCGTGACCACCGAATATCTCGTCAATTCGGACGATATCCAGATCAAAATGGCGCAGGGCGCAAAGCCCGGTGAGGGCGGCCAGCTGCCCGGCCACAAGGTCGACAAGCGCATCGGCGCGGTGCGGCACTCGACGCCGGGCGTGGGCCTGATCTCGCCCCCGCCGCACCACGACATCTATTCGATCGAAGACCTCGCGCAGCTCATTCACGATCTGAAGAACGTGAACCCGGTCGCGCGCATCTCCGTGAAGCTGGTGTCCGAAGTCGGCGTCGGCACGGTCGCGGCGGGCGTTTCCAAGGCGCGCGCGGACCATGTGACGATTGCAGGCTATGACGGCGGGACCGGCGCATCGCCGCTGACCTCGCTGACCCACGCGGGTTCGCCGTGGGAGATCGGCCTTGCCGAGACGCAGCAGACCCTGCTGCTCAACGATCTGCGGGAACGGATCGCGGTGCAGGTCGATGGCGGACTGCGTACGGGCCGCGACGTTGCCATCGGGGCGCTGCTCGGCGCGGACGAGTTCGGCTTTGCCACCGCTCCCCTGATCGCGGCCGGGTGCATCATGATGCGCAAGTGCCACCTCAACACCTGCCCCGTCGGCGTTGCCACGCAAGACCCGGTGCTGCGCGCGCGCTTCACTGGTCAGCCGGAGCACGTCGTCAACTACATGTTCTTCGTCGCCGAGGAACTGCGGGCGATTATGGCTGAGATGGGCATCCGCACCGTCGCCGAAATGGTCGGCCGGGTCGACCTGCTCGACACGCGCCGGATGCATCGCCACTGGAAGGCGCGGGGGATCGACCTTGCGCGCATCCTGCATCAGGTTGAGATCAAGGAAGGCGCCTCGCTGCGCCAGCGCGGCACGCAGGATCATGGGCTTGAAGGCGCGCTCGACAACCAGCTCATCGCCGATTGCCGGAGCGCCATCGATACCAAGGCTCCGGTGCAACTCGCCTACGACGTGCGCAATGTGAACCGCACGGTCGGCGCGATGCTCTCGGGCGAGGTCGCCAAGGCGCATGGGCATGAGGGCCTGCCGACCGACACGATCCGCATCAACCTGACGGGCGTGGCCGGGCAGAGCTTCGGCGCGTGGCTGGCCCACGGCGTGACGCTCGATCTGGTCGGCGATGCCAATGACTATGTCGGCAAGGGCCTGTCAGGCGGGCGCATCATCGTGCGCCAGCCCGCCGAAGCCCCGCGCAATGCGCAGGACAACATCATCGTCGGCAATACGGTGATGTATGGCGCCATCGCAGGCGAGGCCTACTTCAACGGCGTTGCGGGTGAGCGGTTCGCGGTGCGTAACTCGGGCGCCATTGCGGTGGTCGAAGGAACCGGGGATCACGGCTGCGAATACATGACCGGCGGCGTAGTGGTCGTACTCGGCAAGACCGGGCGCAATTTCGCAGCGGGAATGAGTGGCGGGGTCGCCTATGTCTATGACCCGGACGGCGCGTTTACCGATCTGGTCAACCATGCGCAGGTCGATCTGCTGCCGATTGCAGCCGGGCCGGATGCCGAGGAAGGCACCGGACGCCCCTCGCAGCGTCCGCGCTCGGTCAATGACCTCGGCATGGGCGATATGCTGCGGCACGATGCTGAACGACTGCGCATTCTGGTCGAACGCCACCAGCTCCACACCGGCAGCAAGCTTGCGGGCGCGCTGCTGGCCGATTGGGACGCGGCGCTGGGCAAGTTCGTAAAGGTGATGCCGCGCGATTATGCGGCGGCGCTCAAACGGCTCGAGGCCGAGCGCCACGAGGCCGAAAGCGTCGCGGCGGAGTGAGTTTCCAATTTCGTCATCCCCGCGAAGGCGGGGACCCAGCTGCCACCACGGCAGCGCACAACCCCAAAGTCAGCTGGACCCCCGCCTTCGCGGGGGCTTCGGCCAAATCGGAGATTTGACCTCGTGGGCAAGGAAACCGGATTTCTCGAGCTGGACCGCCGTGAGCGGGATTATCTCGATCCGCAGGAACGGCTGAAGAACTACCGCGAATTCGTCATCCAGCCGGATGAGGGCACGCTGGCGGGCCAAGCCTCGCGCTGCATGAATTGCGGCATTCCGTACTGCCACAATGGCTGTCCGGTGAATAACCTGATCCCCGACTGGAACCACCTCGTCTATGAGGCGGACTGGAAGCGCGCGTTGGCGATGCTGCATTCCACCAACAACTTCCCGGAATTCACCGGCCGCATCTGCCCCGCTCCGTGCGAGGCGGCGTGCACGCTCAACATCATCGACCAGCCGGTCACCATCAAGTCGATCGAATGCGCCATCGTCGATCGCGGGTGGAAGGAAGGCTGGATCCACCCGCAGGTGCCTGCGAAGAAGACCGGCAAGTCGGTCGCGGTCGTCGGCTCTGGCCCGGCAGGGCTCGCCTGCGCGCAGCAATTGGCGCGTGCGGGGCACTCGGTCACGGTGTTCGAAAAGTCGGATCGCGTCGGCGGCTTGCTGCGGTACGGCATCCCCGACTTCAAGATGGAAAAGCACCTCATCAACCGCCGCGCCCAGCAGATGGAAGCGGAAGGGGTGACGTTCAAAACCTCCAAGGAAGTCGGCGTCGACATCTCCTTTGCCTCCCTGCGCGAAAACTTTGATGCGGTGGTGCTGGCGGGCGGCGCAGAGGATGCGCGCCCTTTGCAGATTCCCGGCGCGGAAATGTCGGGCGTGCGGTTGGCGATGGAATTCCTGACCCAGCAGAACAAGCGCGTCGCGGGCGATGACGAGCTCCGCGCCGCACCGCGCGGGTCTTTGCTGGCGACCGGCAAGCACGTCGTGGTGCTCGGCGGCGGGGATACGGGGAGCGACTGTGTCGGCACCTCGAACCGTCAGGGTGCGCTCAGCGTCACCCAGCTCGAAATCATGCCCAAGCCGCCGGAGAAGGAAGACAAGGCGCTGACCTGGCCCGATTGGCCGATGAAGCTGCGCACCTCCTCCAGCCACCAGGAAGGCGTGGAGCGCGACTGGGCGGTTCTGGCCAAGCGCGTGCTGGGCGATGGCCAGAAAGTCACCGGCCTCGAATGCGTGCGCGTCGAGTGGGTTGGCGGGTCCATGCAGGAAATGGCGGGCAGCGAATTCACCATCCCCGCCGATCTGATCCTGCTGGCGATGGGCTTTGTCGGGCCGAAGAAGGCCGGATTGCTCGAACAGGCCGGCGTCACGCTGAGCCCGCGCGGCAATGTCGATGCTGACACCGAAAGCTACGCCACCTCCGAACCCGGTGTCTTCGCCTGCGGCGATATGCGGCGCGGGCAGAGCCTTGTGGTCTGGGCGATCCGCGAGGGCCGCCAAGCCGCGCGCAGCGTGGACGAGGCGTTGATGGGGGTTAGCGAACTGCCGCGCTAAAGGGGCGGGGGGGTCGGCCCCCCGCTACCGGCTATGTCAGGCTGTGCATCTTGTGGTATCCTCCGATCGTCTCGGGGGGAGAATCACTATGCGTCTGACTGTCTCGGCTTTCGTCACGCTCGCGGGGCTCGGTTGCGCCGCCACGCTGGTTTCAACCACCGCTCTGTCGCAATCATCCGCCAGCCCTCCGGTGCGCTATGCAATGGATGCCGCCACCATGAGCGGCATGGGCGCGATGGCCAGCGGCGGCGGGTTTGGGGCGATGATGGGCATGATGCGCGGCCGGCCCCCCGAAGCGGTCCGCACTCTGTTGCTCCAGCATGGCGCGAGCACCACGGCACCCAAGCCTCAGGCCGATCACTTCATGCCCCAAGGCGCGGGCCTCGGCACCTCGCTGCGGCTGCTGCCGCCGGCCAAAACGGAATACGAGGGGACCCCGAGTTTCGAGCGGCCGAGCGGGCGGCTGCTGCTCTACTGGGGCTGCGGCGCGCGCGCGCCCAAGGGGCAGCCGGTGGTGATCGATTTCGCCAAGCTTGCCGCTGGCGAGATGCCTCCCGGCCTGTTCACGAGCGGCGTCAATCTGCCCGAAGACTGGACCATGGGCATCTCGGGAAGCAAGACCTACACCTCTTGGCCCCACGGCAAGGACAACAAGTCCGTCCCCGCCAACGGATCGCTGATCGGCCCGCACCGCATCGCCGCCAACTACTCCAAGGAAATCAATTTCACCCTTGGCGAGGATTTCATGCCTCCGCTGCAAGCGCGCACCAGCGATGTCGCAGGTGGTGCCAGCAATCTCGCATGGACCGGGCTCGACAAGGCTACCGGCTATTATGCCTGGGCGATGGGGGCGAAAGGCATGGGGCGCGGCGGTACGCCGACCGAAATGGTGTGGTGGGCGTCATCGAAAGACCAGGCCTTCGGCGGCCCGCTGTGGGACTGGATCTCGCCCGCCGGGGTGCGCAAGCTGATCGCGGCCGGAACGGTCATGCCGCCCGAACAGCGCGACTGTACCATCCCTGCCGAGGTGATGCAGGCGAGCGGGGAGGCGATGATGGTCAACCTCCAAGCCTATGGCCCGCAGGTCGATTTTGCCTATCCGGCGCGTCCGGCCGATGCCCGCAAGCCTTGGAACCCCGAATGGATCGCCCGCGTCAGGTTCCGCTCGTCAACCATGCTGCTCCCGGGGATGGAGGGCATGGCCGGGAGCATGGGGGGAACGGATACCGCCGCCGAGGGGAGCGGAGAACCAGCCAAGCCCGCCAAGAAAAAGTGCAAGGGGCTGAAGGGCCTTGCCGAACGCGCGGCGGGGCTTTGCGAGTAGTGCGCTAGTCGAAGCCGATGAAGCGCGCCGCCTCGTCCACGCTTTTGCGCAGGCTCACCACTGCGTTCGCCGGGAAGTCCGGATCGGGCCAGCCCAGCGCAACCGCCTTCATGATCACCTGATCCTCGGGGATGCCCGCGTGTTCGCGCACCACCGGGCTCTGCATGATCCCTTGCGAGTTGATCACGCAGCCCAGCCCGCGTGACCATGCCGCGTTGACCAACGCGGTCGTCACCGCGCCGCAATCGAAGGCTGTGTCGTCGGATCCGCCAAGCTCGCGGTCGTAGGTGACGATCACGCACACCGGCGCGTCAAACTGGCGGAAGCCGCGAAGCACCCAGTCTTGGCGCGCGTCCTTGTCATCGCGTTCGATCCCCATCGCGCCGAACAATTGCTTGGCGACCTCGACCTGCCGGTCGCGGTGGACGCCTGCAAACGCCTCGCCCCGCCGGAATTCGCGGCTGTCGGGCACGCCGGCGAGGATGTTCTCGGTGTTGCCCTTGCGAATGCGATCAAGCGGTTCGCCGGTGATAACGTGGAAGTGCCACGGCTGGGTGTTCATCGACGTGGGCGAGCGCATCGCCATCGTGAGGATTTCTTCGATCAACGCACGCGGCACGGGCTTGTCGAGATAGCCGCGAATGCTTCGCCGCCCGAGGACGACCTCGGCGTAAGTCTGGTCAGGCGTGCCGCCCATTTTTCTCTCTCCCGAATCTGTGTTCCGGGAGGCGTTAGCCCAGCCGGAGCGCCGCTCAAAGGACGCTACGGCAGGGCGGTGCGATTACGCCGCCTCAGCCAGCCGCAGCTCCAACCGGTCCCAGATTTCCACCAGCGCCGCCGTCAGCTCGTCCATCATTTCGTCGGTGTGGTGCGGGCCGGGGGTGAAGCGAAGGCGCTCGGTGCCACGCGGGACGGTGGGGAAGTTGATCGGCTGCACATAGACGCCGTATTCGGCGAGCAGGACGTCGCTGATTTTCTTGGCGCGGATCGGATCGCCAACCATCAAGGGGACGATGTGGGTGACAGAATCCATCACCGGCAGGCCTGCTTCCGCAAACTTCAGCTTGAGCATCGCGGCGGCGCGCTGCTGCGCATTACGCTCGACGGAGGACTCCTTGAGGTGCCGGACAGAAGCCAGCACGCCCGCCACCAGCACCGGCGACAGTGAGGTCGTGAAGATGAACCCCGGCGCGTAGGAGCGGATGCAGTCCACCACCTTGTGGCTCGCCGCGATATAACCGCCCATCACGCCGAACGCCTTGCCCAGCGTGCCTTCGATAATGTCGATCCGGTGGGCCGCACCGTCGCGCTCAGAAATGCCGCCACCGCGCGCGCCGTACATCCCGACCGCGTGGACTTCGTCGATATAGGTCAGTGCGTTGTACTTCTCGGCGAGATCGCAGATCGCGTGGATCGGGGCGACATCGCCGTCCATCGAATAGACGCTTTCGAAAGCGATCAGCTTGGGCGTGTCGATGTCGACGCTGGCGAGCAGTTCTTCGAGGTGCGCCACGTCATTGTGGCGGAACACCTTCTTGTCGCAGCCCGAATTGCGGATGCCGGCGATCATGCTGGCGTGGTTCAGCTCGTCCGAAAAGATCACGCAGCCCGGCAGCAGCTTGGCGAGCGTCGAAAGCGTTGCGTCGTTCGACACGTATCCGCTTGTGAACAGCAGCGCGGTATCCTTGCCGTGCAGGTCGGCCAGTTCATTTTCGAGCTGGACGTGAAAGTGGGTGTTGCCGCCGATATTGCGGGTGCCGCCTGAACCTGCGCCGACATCATGCAGCGCAGCTTCCATCGCGCCGATCACCTTGTCGTGCTGGCCCATGCACAGGTAGTCGTTCGAGCACCATACGGTGATCGGCTTGGGGCCATTGTGGCCGTGGAAACAGCGCGCGTTGGGATAGGCGCCCTTGTTGCGCATGATGTCGATAAAAACGCGGTACCGGCCTTCTTCATGCAACCGGTCGATGGCGGAATCGAAGATCTGATCGTAGTTCACTCGCATCTCGCTGCTCTCGCGGCCGCTCACGCGGGCGCTACGTTCCTGCCGTGCTTCTTTTGTCCCGCCATAACGTGCCAGACGGCGGTTGGTTTCGCGCGATTATCTAGGGTGCGAGTGCAGTTTTTGCCACAGCGATCTTTGCGAGTGTTTCGCAAGGCTGGCGGCCCCGATCAGAACGCTTCTGCCGGCCCGAAACCGCGCGTGGCGAGGGCTTCTTCCAGCCCTTGCGCCCCGGTCAGCGGCCCGGTGACGACGAAGCGGTTGGGGCCTTGCGCGGCGAAGCTCTGCCCTTCGAGCAAGTGGGCGATCCGCCGCGCGATGCCCTCGGCGCCGTCCACTTGGGCGACATCATCGCCGAAAGCGGCGGCCAGTTCGTTAGCCAGCAGCGGGAAGTGGGTGCAGGCGAGCACCAGCGTGTCGATATCCGCTCCGCCCGGCATGGCGGCAAGCCGCGCGTGAACGTCTGCAATCAGCGCAGGATCGACCGGCCGCCCGCGCAGCTTGGCCTCGGCAGCGGCGACAAGGCCGGGGGCAGCAACCCGCAGCAGGCGCTTGCCGCTGGCAAACTGCGCTTCGAGATCATCGACATAGGCTTGCCGGATCGTCGCTTCGGTGCCGACGAGGCCGATGGTGCCGGTGCGAGTGAGGGCGGCGGCAGGCTTGATCGCAGGCACGGTGCCGACGACCGGAATCTCGAGCACATCGCGCACCATGCCCAGCGCGATGGTGGAAGCGGTATTGCAGGCAATACAGGCGAGGCGCGGCTGATACCGCTCCGCCATCCGCCCCAGCAATCCCGCGACCCGCGCGGCGATCTGCGCCTCGGTCTTGGTGCCATAGGGCAGGCCCGCGAGGTCGGCGGCGTAGATCACCGGAGCATTTGGCAGCACCTTGCGCAGGGCGTCGTAAACGGTCAGCCCGCCAACGCCGGAATCGAACAGCAGGATGGGCGCGCGCGGGTCGGTCATCGCAAGCGAGGCGATGGCCGACCCGTTGCCCGAGGTCAACTCTGCGGATCGGGCAGGGCCTTCACCACCATGGTAACCTCGACGCCGAGCTGGTCGAGCTGCGCCACGCTCCAGGCGTAATACTCGCGGAAGGACACACGCCCGTCCGCATCGGTGTCGGCCGCCGCATAGAACTCGGCGACCTGCGCGGGGTCGCGCCCGTCGCCAAGAATGGCATTGCCATTGTGGTCGGCGCCGGGCTCCACGGGGAACGCCGTATCGAGCAGGGCCAGTTCGACGAACGGCGATTCCGGGCCTTCAAGATAGCCGCTGCCGTTTGCATCGAGCTGGGCGAAGTTCGGTTCGAGATTGTTGTCCAGAGCAATCTCGGCGCTGGCGGCGGGCTGCGTGCCATCAGGCGCGGTGTGCGGCGCGGAAAGGGCGAGGGCGACAATAAGAGCAAGCGACATGGCGATACCTCCAAACAGAACGGAACGGTATCGCCGGGATGGCAGGGAGGCAGGGGGCGCAGGAAGGTCCGGCGGGGCGGTTACGGCCTGACCATACCCTTCCGCCCCGGCCAGCATCCGCGCCGCTTCGAGCGAAGATCCGGCATCCAGCTTGGTGCGCGCCATCTTCAGCCGCTTTTCCACCGCATGATGCGTGATGCCGAGATCAATCGCGATCTCCTTGGCGGACTTGTGCGCAAGCCACGCGCGCAGAACCTCCTTCTCGCGCTCGGTCAGCCGCGTCACAGGGTTGGTTGCTTCCATGTCGGTCAGCCTAGCGGCCCGGTGATGCGGACGAAAGTATGGTCGAACCGCAATTCTTGCTCCGCCGAAGCGGGCTGGCACAAGGGCTTAGACGAATCGGATCGTGCGGCTATGACAGCGGGATGGAACTGGTCTTCTCTGCCCTGTTGGGTTTTGCCCTCGGCTCGATCCCCTTTGGTCTGATCCTCACCCGCGCCGCAGGTCTGGGGGACGTTCGCAAGATCGGCAGCGGCTCGATTGGCGCGACCAATGTGCTGCGGACCGGCAACAAGGGGTTGGCAGCGGCGACCGTGCTGCTCGATGCGGCCAAGGCGGCGGTGCCGGTGCTGGTCGCCGGACACTTCTGGCCCGGCACAGAGGGCGTTGCAGCGATTGCGGCGGTTGCGGGGCATTGCTTCACGCCGTGGCTCGCATTCAAGGGCGGCAAGGGGTTTGCGAGCGCTGCTGGCGCGCTGCTGGCGCTGGCATGGCCGGCGATGCTGGCCTGCGCCGCGATCTGGGCGATAACGCTGTATGTCAGCCGGATTTCCTCGGTGTCGTCGATGGTGACAGTGGTCGCGTCGCCCTTGGTGGCGTGGGGGCTGGGCTATCCGCAGGCGATCCCGCCGCTGGTCTCGATAGCGGCCATCGTGTTGTTGCAGCACCGCGCCAATATCGGGCGATTGATGCGCGGGGAGGAGCCGAAGGTGGGTTCCTCGGGTAAGGCATCGTGAAACCCTCCCTTCGATCGTCACCCCAGCGAAAGCTGGGGCCTAGGACTTCTGGGTGCAGGGCTTGCCGCCCTAGGTCCCAGCTTTCGCTGGGATGACGTAAGTGGAAGAGGTCGCACTCAAACTCTCACAACAGGAAGCCTTCGCGCGGATCCGCCTGCTGCGCTCGCCCAATATCGGGCCGGTGAGCTATCGCCAATTGCTGGCGCGGTTCGGCACGGCGGCGGCGGCGCTCGACGCCTTGCCCGATCTGGCGAGCCGGGCGCGCGGGCCTTACCGTCCGGCCAATGCCGACAGCATCGAGCGCGAGGTCGCTAGCGTGCGCCAAGCGGGCGCGCGCTACCTGTTCCACGATCAACCCGATTACCCCGCGCTGCTGGCCGAGCTGGACTCAGCGCCGCCAATCGTCACCTGCCGGGGCAGGCTGGCGCTGGCGTCCCAACCTTGCGTCGCGCTGGTCGGTGCGCGCAACGCCAGCGGGGCGGCGGTCAAGCTGGCACGCGATTTCGCCGCCGCTCTGGCCGAGGCGGGGTTCACCGTGGTCTCGGGCCTTGCGCGCGGCATCGACGGCGCGGCGCATGAAGGCGCCTTCCCGCAGACCATCGGGGTGATCGCCAGCGGCATCGATATTGCCTACCCCCCGCAGCACGCGGGCTTGCAGGAGCGCATCGCGATAGACGGCCTGCTGATCGCCGAACAACCCCCCGGCACCGAGCCGCGCGGGCGGCATTTCCCCTCGCGCAACCGCATCATTGCAGGCCTCGCCAGTGGCACGTTGGTGGTCGAAGCCGCGCCGCAATCGGGCTCGCTCATTACCGCGCGGCTGGCGGGCGAGGCGGGGCGCGAGGTGATGGCGATTCCCGGCTCCCCGCTCGATGCCCGGGCCTCCGGGTGCAACCAGCTGATCCGCGAAGGCGCGGTGTTGGTGCAGACCCCGGACGAGGTGGTGGAACTCCTCCAAAGCTTCACCGGCGCCCCGCGCTCCCGCTTCCGGGTGAGCGACGGGGCGGCAGACTTCGACTACGCCGAACTCGCCAAGCTCAACTGGGGTGAGGCCCGCGCCGATCTTAGCGGCGACATCGCCAACCTGCTGACCAACGCGCCGGTCGCGGTGGACGAGTTGATCCGTCAGTCCGCCGCCACCGCCGCCGAGGTGCACATGGCCCTGCTGGAACTGGAGCTGGCAGGTGAATTGGTGCGCGAGGCCGACGGGGCCGTGCGCCGCGCTGGATAAGCGCCCCCTTGCACAACCCGCTTGACGCTGTAAGCCGCGCCGCTCCACCCTCGCGCGTACACACGTAAGGGACACCCCGGCACTATCATGCAGCTTGTCATCGTTGAATCCCCCGCCAAGGCCAAGACCATCGAGAAATATCTCGGCAAGGACTTCAAGGTTCTCGCCTCCTATGGCCATGTCCGCGATCTGCCGCCCAAGGATGGCAGCGTCGATCCTGAGGCTGACTTTGCGATGGAGTGGGAGCTCTACCGCGACAAGCAGAGCCGCTTCAAGGAAATCGCCGACGCGGCCAAGGGCGCGAGCCGCCTTGTGCTGGCGACTGACCCTGACCGTGAAGGCGAGGCGATCAGTTGGCACGTGCTGGAGCTGCTGAAGAAGCGCAAAAGCGTCCCCGCCAACGTCCAGCGCGTAACCTTCAACGCGATCACCAAGCAGGCCGTAACCGAAGCGATGGCCCGCCCGCGTGAGCTGGATCAGCCGCTGATCGACGCCTATCTGGCGCGCCGGGCGCTGGATTACCTGTTCGGCTTCACCCTCTCGCCCGTGCTGTGGCGCAAGCTGCCCGGTGCCAAGAGCGCGGGCCGCGTGCAGTCGGTCGCGCTGCGTCTGATCGTCGAGCGCGAGCGCGAGATCGAAGCCTTCCGGGCGGACGAATACTGGTCAGTCGTCGCCCGAATGATGCACGATGGCACCGAGTTCGATGCCCGCCTCGTCAAGTTCCGCGGCGATAAGTTGGAGAAGCTCAGCCTCGGCCAGCAGGGCATCGCGATGGAAGCCAAGGCCGCCGTCGAAGCCGGGCGCTTCACGGTCGAAGGCGTTGAGACCAAGCCGCTCAAGCGCAACCCCGCCCCGCCGTTCACCACCTCGACCTTGCAGCAGGAGGCCGCGCGCAAGCTGGGATACTCGGCGCAGCACACCATGCGGCTCGCCCAGAGCCTCTACGAAGCGGGCGCGATCACCTATATGCGGACCGACGGCGTTCAGATGGACATGAGCGCGATTCTGGCCGCCCGCGATGCGATTGCCGCGCGTTTCAGCGAGGATTACCGCCCCGAAAAGCCGCGGATGTACAGCACTAAGGCCAAGAACGCGCAGGAAGCCCACGAAGCGATCCGGCCGACCGATTTCACCCGTGAGCGCGCTGCGAGCGGGGACGAGGGCAAGCTTTACGACCTCATCTTCAAGCGCGCGATGGCGAGCCAGATGGCGACCGCGCAGCTGGAACGCACCACGGTCACCTTCCGCGATGCGACCGGCCAGCACGAGCTGCGCGCCACGGGTCAGGTGGTTCGCTTCCCCGGCTTCCTTGCGGTCTATCAGGAGAGCTTCGACGATAGCGATGATGAAGACGGAAGCCTGCTGCCGGTGATGAAATCGGGCGATTGCCCCGCGAAGCGCGCGGTCGATGCCACCCAACACTTCACCCAGCCGCCGCCGCGCTTCTCCGAAGCCAGCCTCGTCAAGCGACTGGAGGAGCTCGGCATCGGGCGTCCTTCCACCTACGCCTCGACCATCCAGACCCTGCGTGACCGCGCCTATGTGCGCATGGAGAAGAACCGCTTCTTCGCCGAGGAATCGGGCCGCTTGCTGACCGCGTTCCTCGAACGCTTCTTCCCCACCTATGTCGCCTATGATTTCACGGCGGGCATGGAGGACGAACTCGATATCGTCTCGGACGGGCGCGAGGATTACAAGCTGCTGCTCGCCCGGTTCTGGAAGGACTTCAAACCCAAGGCTGATGAGGTGATGGAGAAGCTCCCCTCGGAAGTGACCGAGGCGCTGGACGAATACCTCTCCGACTTCCTGTTCCCCCCGCGCGAAGACGGCAGCGATCCGCGCGCCTGCCCGCTCTGCGCCAGCGAAGGCCGCGCCAATGGCCGTCTCGCGCTGCGCGGTGGCAAGTTCGGCGCGTTCGTCGCCTGCGCCAATTATCCCGAGTGCAAATTCACCCGCCGCTTTGCCCAGCCGGGCGGCGAGGGTGAGGGCGGCGCGGATGATGGCATCATGGGCCAGCATCCCGAAACGGGCGAGGATATCCACCGCAAGACCGGGCGTTTCGGCCCCTATGTCCAGATGGGCGACGGCAAGGACGCCAAGCGCGCGAGCATCCCCAAGGACTTGGACGATTTCGATTTGGATTGGGCGGTCAAGCTCCTCGATCTGCCGCGCATCGTCGGCGCGCACCCAGACACCGGGCTGGAAATCGAAGCCAATATCGGGCGTTACGGCCCCTATCTGCGGCATGATGGCAAGTACGGGAAGCTCACCAACACCCGCGAAGTGTTCGAGGTGGGGATGAACCGCGCGGTTGATCTGCTGGCGCAGGCCGCCAATCGCGGCGGTGCGACACGCGGGACGTCAGAGCCCATCGCGACGCTCGGCGCGCACCCGACTAGCGGCGGCGAGATCAAGGTCATGCCGGGGCGCTATGGCCCCTACGTGACCGATGGCACCACCAACGCCACCATCCCGCGCGACGTGAAGCCTGAAGACGTGACTATCGAAGCCGCGATCGCACTGATCGATGCGCGCATCGCCAAGGGTCCGCCCGCCAAAAAGGGCAAGAAGAAAGCCGCGCCCAAGAAGGCGGCTGCGAAGAAACCCGCAGCCAAGAAAGCACCCGCGAAGAAGAAGGCTCCGGCCAAGAAGGCCTGACAAAACGACAAACCGAGCGCCGGAGGGCGACAAAGACCCTTCCGGCGCTCGGACGTTTGCAAATAATAAAGCATTTGGACCTTACCACGGTGCCCGGAAAAAGGGCTCCCGCCGTGATAGAAATCGAAATCCAGAACGAGACCCATCAGACCCAGAGCCGCATCCGCTTTGCTGCGGTGCCGCGCATCGGCGAAGGTATCCGCCTGCGCGAACCCGATGGGATGTGGGCGAGCTATGATGTGCTCGACGTGTGGTACCAGAAGGCCGAATTCGGCGATGTCTGGATGCCCTATCTTCACATTCGCATGACGCCCGGCGAAGAGGTCGGCACGCTCGATTCTGCCGATCCCTATTCCGATGATTACGCCGCCAAGGCGTACGAGTCGGGCTTTGCGACTATGGGCGGGGGACGGTAACCGTGCAGAACCTGATCAAGCGCCATTCCGGCCCCAATCGCCGCACCGTGACAGATGGCAAGACGCTGGCGGAAAAGCTCGCGCAGAACGAAAAAGTGCTGGCCGCCGCTGCCGACGAGGACGAAGCCCGCGTCGCGGCCGAGGCAGCCGCACCGCCGCGTCCGGCGCCTGCCGCGCCCGCTGCTGACAGCACGCCGGAACTTGACGACACCGCCGCCATCGTCGCCGCCGCCAAGGCGATGCGCGACCGCTATTCCGCCCAGCCTGCGCCTGCCGCAGCCGCCAAGACTTGCCTGATCGTCGATGATAGCCGGGTGATCCGCAAGGTCTCCAGCAAGATTGCATTGAGCCTCGGTTACGTCCCGGTCGAAGCCGAAAACGGCGAAGAAGCTCTGGCGCGCTGCAAGAAGTCGATGCCCGATCTGGTGCTGACCGATTGGAATATGCCTGAAATGGACGGCATCACTTTCGTCACCAAACTGCGCTCAATCCCCACGCCCAAGGAGCCGGTGGTGGTGTTCTGCACCTCGAACGGCGAGGCCCAGGACATCCACGACGGCATCGCGGCAGGCGCGGACGATTACATCGTCAAGCCCTTCGACGAGGCGGCGCTGAAGGCGAAGCTGGAGAAGCTGGGGCGGGGGTGAACCCTCCACCCGTCGCCCCGTGCTTGACACGGGGCTCGGCTTTACGCTCTCAAATCGCGCTAAAAACTCCCTTCCCTAGAGGGAAGGGCTGGGGATGGGTGTGCGACGCCCGCTAATGTCGAACCCCCACCCCCACCCCCAACCCTTCCCCCCGGGGAGGGGAGAAGCGGGGCCCGGTGTCCCCGGCCTGCGCCAGGTCAGGCAAGCACGGGGCGACGGAGTTACCTCATTCCGAGGAGCCGCAGGCGACGCGGCAATCCATGGCATGACCTCACAAGCCGAAAGCAGCGGTTCATGGATCGCCACGGCTCTACGAGCCTCGCGATGACGAGGATGGGGGGCTGGATAAGCTGGGCTGGGGCTGAACTTCGCCCAACCGTCACCCCAGCGAAAGCTGGGGCCTAGGGCAATCAAGCGCTTCCATCGCTAACTTGGCACATACCGCTCTAGGTCCCAGCTTTCGCTGGGATGACGAAAGCGAGGATTGGCATTGCTTGGAAGATCCATCCATCTCAGATCAATCAGCAACGCCCCACTACCGCACCCAATCGAGCCCCATCTCCTCGAAAATCTCCTTGTCCTCAGCCCAGTTTTCCAGCTGTTTCACATGGAGATAGAGGTGCACCGGCACGCCCAGCACCTGGCTCAATTCCGCCCGCGCCGCAGCTCCGATCTGCTTGATCCGCGCGCCGCCCTTGCCGAGCACAATCGCGCGCTGGGTTTCGCGGGCGACCACGATCTGCTGGTGGATCTCGATGCTGCCATCCTTGCGCACCTCGTATTTCTCGGGCCGCACCGCGCTGTCGTAGGGCAGTTCCTCGTGGAGCTGCTGGTAGAGCTGTTCGCGGGTGATTTCGGCGGCGAGCAGGCGCTCCGACGCATCGGAGACCTGATCTTCGGGATACATCCATTCGCCCTCGGGCATCATGCCCGCCAGCGCGTCCTTCAGTTCCGGCACCCCGTCCCCGGTTAGGGCCGAGACGAAGTAAATCTCGGCAAAATCGACCTTGCCCGCCAGATCCTGCGCGAGCGCCAGCATCGGCTCTTTCTTGGCGCGGTCGACCTTGTTGATGACGAGGATCTTGTGTTCAGGGCGGCCTGCCAGTGCCTCCAACAGCGGCTCCAACTCGTGGCGGCGCTGCTTGATCGGATCGACCAGCAGCAGCACGGCATCGGCGCTTTCCGCGCCTTCCCAAGCGGCGCTGACCATCGCGCGGTCGAGCCGGCGGCGCGGCGCAAAGATGCCGGGGGTGTCCACCAGGATCATCTGCACGCCTGCGCCGTCCAGCTCATGCAGCGCAATGCCGAGCATCCGCGCGCGGGTGGTCTGCGCCTTGGCGCTGGTGATCGCGACCTTCTGGCCGACCAATTGGTTCACCAGAGTCGATTTGCCGGCGTTCGGCGCGCCGATCACGGCAACGACTCCGCAGCGGGTCGGGGGGGACGAGGGGGGTGTCTGAGTCATGGTTCGATTGTATCCGTTCGCCCTGACATTGTCGAAGGGCTGTTTCGAAGGAGTGGGCAGCGATTGGCGCGGCTTACGCAGGCGTTGCGCGGGTTATGCATCGGTTATCGGGCGTCAGCGTTGGGGGAGCAAGGAGCGGCCAGCAATGTTTCACGTGAAACATATGCAGAACATCGCCGCTTTATCTCACCCGAACGCCTCCAGAAATGCCTTGGCCGCGAGCCGTTCGGCTTCGCCCTTGCTGGTGGCGGTCGCCTCGGCTGCGCCGACATTACGCACGCTCACTTGCACGGTGAAGCGGGCGGCATGGTCAGGGCCGCTGCGGTCGATGACTTCGTAGAGCGGAGGCGCACGGCGGTTGCCTGCGGCCCATTCCTGCAAGGCGCTTTTGGGGTGTTTGGACTTGCCCTCGTCGCCCTCCAGCTCGTGTGACCACAGGCGGTAGATCATGGCCTGCGCGGCGTCAAAGCCGCTCTCGATGAAGCAGGCGCCGATCAGGGCTTCCATCACATCGCCGAGGATCTTGTCGCTGTCTGCCCCGCCATCGTCACGCGCCTGCTTGCCGAGGCGGATGTGGACAGGGAGGTCAATCGCCCGGGCGATGCGTGCGCAGGTCGCCCCGCTGACGAGCGCGTTCAGACGCTGCGAAAGCCGCCCTTCGGGGGCATCTCCAGCGCGGAACAGCCAGCTCGCCACCGAGAGCCCCAGCACCCGGTCACCCAGAAACTCCAGCCGCTGGTAATCGGCCACTTCTGCGCCCGAGCCGTTGAAGCTCCCGTGGGTCAGCGCTTCGATCCACGGAGCCTCGTTGGCGATGACAAAGCCCTTGGCCTCAAGCCATTCGCGGGTAGCGGGGGCGAGGCCGGTCACAGCGTGGCTCCGATCCGGTCCCAGCGCGCGGCGGAAAACCATGTCCACGGCTTGCCCCAATCGGCGCTGCCATCGGTTGACCAGACGATGATCGCGGCACGCCCGACCAGCAGGTCTTGCGGGACAAAACCGACCCCGTCGCCCGCCACCGCCGGAAAGCGGCTGTCGCGCGAACTGTCGCGGTTGTCGCCCATCACGAACAGGCGGCCTGCGGGCACAGTGACCTCGGCAAAGCCATCGTAAGGGGTGAGGCCAAAATCGAGCGTGGTGTAAGACAGGCCGCCCGGCAGCGTCTCGCGGAACGCGGGGTAGCGGCATACCTCGACGCCGTCCGCCTCATCGGCCAGATCGCCGCCCCAAGCACAGCCGGTATTGGACGATTGCGTCACCGGCACGTCGGCGATCCGTTGCCGGGGCAGGCGCGCACCGTTCAGCACAACCTCGCCGCCGATTACCGCCACCCGGTCACCCGGCAGGCCGATCACCCGCTTGATATATTCGCGCCCGTCCACCGGGTGCTTGAAGATCGCGATATCGCCGCGCTCGGGTGTGCCGGGCAGCAAGCGTCCGCTCGGGAGCGGCAGATCGAAGGGCAGCGAATGGCGCGAGATGCCATAGGGCCACTTGGCCGCCAGCAGATAATCGCCGTTCATCAGCCGCGGCAACATGCTCTCTGATGGGATGGAGAAGGGCGAGAACACCAGCGTACGGAACGCCAGCACCGCCAGCAAAAGCTTGATGAGAAACCAGATGAAGCCGCCCCAGCTCTCACGGGCACGAGTGCCGTTTGCGGCGGTCTGGCCTGCGTCGAGCGTTTGGGTCTCAAGCGATTGGGTCTTAACATCCATCGTCTCTGCCCTTACTCGCAGCCGCACACTTGCGTAAAGGGAAACGGCGATGAGCACTTCGGGTGGGGCACAGGGTGATGCGGCAATTGGGACAGCATGGACGCGGCTGAAGGCTCTGCCGCAGCCCAAGCTCGCCGACCTGTTTGCCGCCGATCGCGATCGTCCCGCCAGCCTGACTCGGCGGATCGCCTGGCCGGTGGAGCCCGGCAGCGCTGCCGAGGCCGGGATGCGGATCGACTTTTCCAAGACCCATCTGAGCGATGACGCGCTCTCCGCGTTCGAAGCGCTGGCCGAAGCGGCAGGATTTGACGCGGCGCGTGAGGCGCTGTTCGGCGGGGGGATCATCAACGTCACCGAAGGCCGCGCCGCGACCCACGGCGCGCTGCGCGGCAGCGGCACTCCTGCGCAGGTCGATGAGGCCGAGGCGCTGCTCACCCGCATGAGCCTGCTGGTCGAAGCGATCCACGAAGGCGCGCTGGGCGAGATCAAGCACTGCATCGCAATCGGCATCGGCGGATCGGCGCTTGGCCCCGCGCTCGCCATCGACGCGCTGACCCGCGATCTGGCGCTGGTCGATGTCCACGTGGTCTCGAACATCGACGGGTTGGCGCTGGAGCAGGCGTTCCGGGCCTGCGATCCGGAGACGACGCTGATCGCGGTCGCCTCCAAGACCTTCACCACCATCGAGACGATGACCAATGCGGAAAGCGCGCTGAAATGGCTGGCCGAAAGCGGTGTAGATGATCCGGGTGGCCGGGTGGTCGCGCTCACCGCGTCGCCGGAAAAGGCCGTCGAGTGGGGCGTGGATGAGACCCGCGTGCTGCCCTTCATCGAAAGCGTGGGTGGGCGCTATTCGCTGTTCTCCTCGATCGGGTTCCCGGTCGCGCTCGCCATCGGCATGGAGGAATTCCGCGCGATGCTGGCGGGGGCCAAGGCGGTGGATGATCACTTCCGCGCGGAGGAAGGCCGGGCCAATGCGCCGCTGCTCGCTGCGTTTGCGGACCAGTATTACACCCGCCTGCGCGGCTGCCAGACCCGCGCTGTCTTCGCCTATGACGAGCGGCTCGCGCTGCTGCCCGATTACCTCCAGCAGCTCGAGATGGAATCGAACGGCAAGAGCGTGAAGACCGATGGCAGCCCGGTCGACGGGCCGACGGCGGCGATCACCTGGGGCGGGGTGGGGACCGACGCGCAGCACGCGGTGTTCCAGCTGCTGCATCAGGGCACGCATCTGATCCCGGTCGATTTCCTCGTCAGTATTGGGCCCGGCGACCAGCTCGATCCGGCGCATCACCGCATCCTGCTGATGAACTGCCTCGCGCAGGGGGCCGCGCTGATGGCGGGCAAGCCGGCTGACGATCCGGCGCGGGCCTATCCGGGCGACCGGCCTTCGACCACCTTCCTGATCGACGATTGCGATGCGGCTGCACTGGGCGCGCTGATCGCCTTCCACGAACACCGCACCTTCGCCAATGCGGTGCTGATGGGGATCAACCCCTTCGACCAGTTCGGCGTGGAGCTGGGCAAGGCGATCGCCAAGCAGATCGAAAGCGGCGAGGGCGAGTTCGATGCCAGTACGCGAGCTTTGCTGGCAGCAGCGGGACTGGGCTGACGCACGCGGCCGGTTGCAGATTCGCCACACCTGAATGAGACGATTGCGCGCACGGGGTGTGTTATTCCGCGCATGAGTTGTAATTGATCATTCGTGGGTAATATTTTGGCAATCACTTGGGACTGCCTGTAACATTCTGCGAAGTTGAACGGCTCACCGCGTTCGATTTGCGCACCTGCTACATTTTCGTATGCTTGCAGTCACCTGGCGACATTCAAGAACGCCGCCTACCTGATGACCAGCAAGGCCGCCTCAATGAAAACCTCCTTCGTTCTGTCCGCTATTGCGGCGTTTGGGGTATTAGCTGCCCCGGTTTTTGCGCAGGAGCAGCAGATGCAGAATGACGGGACGGCGCGTTCCAAGGTCAAACCGGCACGGTTGATCGAATTCACCGGCGACCGGGAGTTTCTCAAGGAATCTTCCCGGCTGCGCGTCTGGCGCGGGGAGGTGGGTTACACGCTCGAAGTAGATGCAGCGGGAACGCCGGTCGATTGCGAACTCGCCGAGAAGTTTCGGATGAACTACGTCAACGACAAGCTGTGCGAAGTGCTGATGAAGCACCATAGCTTTGAGCCCGCGCAGGACTCCAGCGGCGCTCCGGTAGAGGGCAGCTACGAAGGCCGGCTGAACTTCATGGACATCCGCGCCAAGGGTTGAATATGATCCGGTAAAGTGCTGTTTTAAAACCGTTTGCATGGTCACAAGAATGGCACGGGGGCAGAGGCAATGGCAGGTCAGATCATACGCGCGGCGGGGTTGATGATCGCTGGCCTTGCGGCCGGTGCTCCTCTTGCGGCCCGTGCCGAGGAGGCACCGCAAGGCCCGCGCTCTGCGCAACTCATCGCGTTTGACGGCGTGCGTGAACTGGCTTTCACGTCCTCAAGGCTAGGCGTGTTGGCCCAGAAGCTTGAATTCACCCTGGAGGTCGCACCCGATGGAACAGCGACCGGGTGCAAGCTGTCGCGCACATTCCGAAGCCCGCTGGTTACCAAGGAATTGTGTGAAATCCTGATGCGCCGCGCGCAGTTGAGCCCGACGCTCAATGGCGAGGGCAGGCCGGTCACCGGAACCTATACCGGACGGATCGATTTCAATATGCGGATCAAGCCGGATCGATAATCCTTTGACATTTCGGCCACGAGCGCCCATATGGCCGCCATCGAAGCGCGCTAGCCATGCGTGAAGCGGCGGAAATCTGAAAACATCCGCCCCGGCCGCACTTCGGTTCTACCTCCAAGACTTCCCTTTTCACGCGGGCGGTTTCAACCCCCGCGCCGCGCGTGGCGTGCCCGTCGACGATTTGCGTCAAGGGCGGCCGAGCGCGCGTCGCAGACTATTTGCGAGTTTTTTTCATATGACGACTTTTGCTGACCTCGGGCTGTCGCAGCCCGTGCTCCAGGCTCTTGACCTCAAGGGCTACACCGTGCCGACCCCGATCCAGGAACAGGCCATCCCCGCCGTGCTGAAGGGCCGCGATCTGCTCGGCATCGCGCAGACCGGCACTGGTAAGACCGCCGCCTTCATGCTCCCCAGCATTGACCGCCTGCGTGAAGCCGACAAGCAGATCCCCTTCAAGTCCTGCCGAATGCTGGTGCTAGCCCCGACCCGCGAGCTCGCGGTGCAGATTGCCGACAGCGCAAGGGATTACGGCGCGCTCGCCGGTCTCAAGGTGCAATGCATCGTTGGCGGCACCAGCGTGAGCAAGGACCGCAACAAACTGCACCGCGGCGCGGATATTCTGGTGGCGACGCCGGGCCGTCTGCTCGATCTGATCGACCAGAAGGCGCTGAACCTTGCGGGCATCGAAATTCTGGTGCTCGACGAGGCCGACCAGATGCTCGACCTCGGCTTCATCCACGCGCTGCGCAAGATCCGCGAACTGGCGCCGAAGGATCGCCAGACGCTGTTTTTCAGCGCGACCATGCCCAAGGCGATCAAGGAGCTGGTGAGCGGCTTCTGCAACAATCCCGTGCAGGTTTCGGTCACGCCGGAAAGCACCACAGCCGAACGCATCGACCAGTATCTCTTCATGGTCCAGCAGGACGAGAAGCTGGCCCTGCTCGAAATGATCCTCAAGGGCCGTCACACCGTGCCCGGTACGGTCGAACGCGTGCTGATCTTCACCCGTACCAAGCATGGCGCGGACCGGGTGGTGAAGAAGCTGGAGCAGGCGGGCATCCCTGCCAATGCGATCCACGGCAACAAGTCGCAGCCGCAGCGTCAGCGCGCACTCGACGAGTTCCGCAAGGCCCGCGTGCCGGTGCTGATCGCGACCGATGTGGCCGCGCGCGGGATCGACATTCCGGGCGTCAGCCACGTGATCAATTACGAGCTGCCCAACGTGCCTGAGCAGTATGTCCACCGCATCGGCCGCACCGCGCGTGCGGGTAAGAGCGGGATCGCGATTGCCTTCTGTGCCGAGGATGAACGCGCATACCTCAAGGATATCCGCAAGGTGACCGGCGCCGAGCTTGACCGTCTGCCGCTGCCGGACAATTTCCGTGCCGTGGTGGAAGGCGAAGGCCCGACCAAGCCAGCCGCTCGCACGCCGATGAAGCGCGTCAACCCGCGCCCGCTCGGCCAGCGCCCGCAGGGTGACCGCAAGCCGCAAGGTGATCGTCGCTCCGATGGCGAGCGCCGTCCGCAGCAGGGCGAACAGCGCCGCGCAGAAGGTGATCGCAAGCCGCAGGGCGAGCGTCGTCCTGCCGATGGACAAGGGGGTGATCGCCGTGCTTTCGGCTCCAAGCCCGGCGGCAATGGCGGCGGCCAGCGTCACCCCGGTGGCGGCGGGCGTCCCGCTGGTAATGGCGGCGGCAATGGCGGTGGAAACCGCGGCCGTGGTCGTCCCGGCGGCGGCGGTGGCGGTCGTCCCCGTGCAGCCAGCGTCTAACAATTAAAACAAAAAGGGCGGGAGCGGCAAACTCCCGCCCTTTCCTTATCTGAATCCGGCATTTCATCCGCGCATGGTTGCCGCTCCGCCCCTGTGACGCCATATGCGTGTCCGCGACGATGGGAGCAGCATGATGACGGCCGAATACGACTTTGATCTCTTCACCATCGGCGCAGGGTCAGGCGGGGTGCGGGCCAGCCGGGTGGCCGCAGCCCACGGCGCCAAGGTGGCCGTTGCAGAGGAATACCGCGTCGGCGGCACCTGCGTGATCCGTGGCTGCGTGCCCAAGAAGATGCTCGTCTACGGTGCCCATTTCGCGGAGGATCTGGTCGATGCACAGCATTTCGGCTGGACGATCACGGGCAAGAGCTTCGACTGGGCGGCCTTGCGCGATTCCGTCCAGAACGATGTGTCGCGGCTCGAGGGGCTATATGGTCAGACCCTGGGCAACCACAATGTCGCCATCTTCAATGAACGCGCCATCATAACGGGCGATCACCAGATCACCCTGGCGAGCGGCAAGGTGGTCACCGCCGCGCATATCCTCATCGCTACCGGCGCCCGGCCGTTTGTGCCGCAGTTTCCCGGTAGCGAACACGTCATCACCTCGAACGAGGCCTTCCACCTCGACACCCTCCCGCGCCGCATCCTGATCGCAGGCGGGGGCTACATCGCCAATGAATTTGCCGGGATCTTCAACGAATTCGGCTGCAAGGTGACGATTGCCAACCGCTCGGACACGATCCTGCGCAGCTATGATGCGAGCGTCCGCGACCGGCTGCTGCAAATCTCGATGGTCAAGGGCATCGCCTTCCTGTTCCACGCCGAGTTCGAGCACATCGAAAAGCAGGACGACGGCACTCTGCTGGTCAAGCTGACCGGGCAGGACGCCTGCGAGTATGACGCGGTAATGGTCGCAACGGGACGAGTGCCTAACATTGAAGGGCTGGGCCTTGAAACTGTCGGCATTGAAACCGGCAAGCGCGGGGAAATCGTGGTCGATGCCTTCAGCCGCACCAATGTCGACTACGTCTATGCTGTGGGCGATGTGACCGACCGGGTGCAACTGACCCCGGTGGCGATCCGCGAAGGGCAGGCGTTTGCTGACTCTGTGTTCGGAGGGGTCGAGCCCTATGCGGTTGATCACTCCTGCGTGCCCAGCGCCGTATTCAGCCACCCGCCGATCGCCGCCGTTGGCATGACCGAAAGCGAAGCGCGCAACCAGCTCGGCAATATCAAGGTCTTCCAGTCCGATTTCCGGCCGATGAAGAACGTGGTGGCCGGGCGCAACGAGCGCAGCCTTTACAAGATGATCGTCGATGCCGCGAATGACCGGATCGTCGGCATCCACATGATAGGCCCTGACGCGCCCGAGATCATGCAGGCTGCCGCGATTGCGGTGAAGGCGGGGCTGACCAAGGCCGATTTCGACGCCACGGTCGCGATCCACCCGACGATGGCGGAAGAGCTGGTGCTGTTCAAATAGGCTGCGCGCCGCCGCCGTGCTGCTAAGGTGTAGCAACACTCAAATAGGGGAAGCGCAGCATGGCCGATACCATCCTTGTGACCGGCGGCACTGGCTATATCGCGGGCGAGATCATCGATCAGGCGCTGGCGGCGGGCAAGGCGGTGCACACTACGGTGCGCAATGCCGCCAAAAGCGAACCGCGCCTGCGTGCCCGCTGGCCTCAGGCAGGCGAGCGTTTGCGGGTGTTTCAGGCCGATCTGGAAAATGACGCGGGCTGGGCCGAAGCCTGCAAGGGCTGCGACGGCGTGGCCCATGTGGCCTCGCCTTTCCCGCTCGCGGTGCCGAAACACGCCGATGAGCTGGTGATCCCGGCGCGCGAAGGGGCTTTGCGGGCGCTACGCTTTGCCCATGCGGCGGGGGTGGAGCGCTTCGTCCTGACCAGTTCGGCGGCCGCGATTGCCTATGGCCACGGCCCCGGCAAGGATCGCTTTGACGAGCGTGACTGGACTGTGCTCGAAAATCCAGCCGTGCCGCCCTACCACCGCTCCAAGACTGTGGCCGAAAAAGCCGCGCGCGAATGGGTCGCGGCGAATGCGCCCGATCTGGCGTTCTGCTCGGTCAATCCGGTCGCGGTGCTGGGGCCGGTGGTGAATGACGATCTGTCGACCTCGATTGAGCTGGTGCGCAAGCTGCTGACCGGCGAGATCCCGGCGCTGCCCGCGGTCGGCTTCGGCATTATCGATGTGCGCGATGTTGCCCGCGCCCATCTGCTGGCGCTTGATGCACCTGCTGAAACCGTGCGGGGGGAGCGCTTTCCGGTGCAGGATCGCTTCGTGTGGATGACCGAAATTGCCGCAGTGCTGCGGGCCCGCACGCCTGAGCTTGCGCGCAAGGTGCCAACCCGCAAACTGCCGGACTTCGTCGTCAGCCTGCTCGCGCCGCTGATGGCCGAGATGAAGCAGGTGAAGGCGGAACTCGGCCGCACTCGCGATGTCTCGGGCGAGCATACGCGGAGTGTGCTGGGGATGGACTTTATCCCCGCCGATGACAGTATCGAAGCGACCGCGCGCAGCTTGGTCGAACAGGGGATCGTTCGGGTCTAGGCGCCGAGCCGCGCCGGGGCGAATTGCTCAGGCGCAAGGCCTGCGGCGGTGCAATCCGTAGGGAAGGGCAGGCCTAGCACCGCGCTTGCGGCAATCCGTGACAGGGCCGGAGCGGTCTGGAAGCCAGCGCCACCTTGTCCCGCGACCCACACAAAGCCGGGCGCGCCCGCCGCATGGCCGATCACTGGCAATTCATCGGGTGCGAAACTTCTCAGGCCCGCCCAGCTATGCGTGATCCGGCGGATGGGGAGGGTGGTTGCCTGCTCGACCCGGTCGGCGGCGATGGCGATGTCGAGCTCCTCAGGCGCGGCGTCGCACGGCGCGCTGGGGGTCTGGTCCATCGATGACGCGAGCAGTTGTCCCGCACCTTCGGGCAGCACGTAGAAGCCTTCGCTAACCGTTTTGGTGAAGGGCCAGGCCCGCACATCCTCGCCGTCAGGGGAGGCGAAAGAGATGACGGTGCGGCGGCGCGGCTCGATCCCGATGGGGGTTATGCCCGCAAGGCGCGCAATCTCATCCGCCCATGCTCCGGCAGCGTTGATGAGCAAGGGCGCAGCGTAAGTCTCGCCCGAGGTCTCGACCCGCCAGCCAGTCCCGTCGCGCACAATCGCGGTGACCCTTGCGCCGGTAACCACCGTACTGCCCGCCGCGCGCAAGGCGGCGATGTGGGCCTGCAACATCGCGTGCGTATCGAGCTTCAGCGCCCCGTAATCGACCAGCGCGGCCGCGCACGCCTCAGACTTCAGCACCGGCAGCAGCGCGCGCGCTTCGGCGCCGCTCATCCGCGCATAGTCGCAGCCGAACTGGCGGTGCGTGTCTTCCAACACATCAAGCGCCCCAAGCTGCTCTGCGGAGGCGATGTGCAGCGCCGGGTGCCGCGTGCCATGCTCGGCCAGCACAGGCAGGCTCAGCGCAGTCAGCGTGCGCACCAGCAGCTCGCCCAGCCCGAAATGCGCCACTGCCACGCTGCGGCCCGAGGCGTGGTATCCGGGCGCGCTTTCGCCCTCCAGCACCACCACCCGCCCATGCGCGGCCAACCGCGCGGCGCAGCTCAGCCCCGCAATCCCGCCGCCGATCACCAGAAAATCGCACCGCTCCATGACGCCGGTCTCGCCTAATGCGTTGCCCTATGCAACTGTTGTTCGTAAGCCACAGGCAGGGAGGCTGGTGTCATGCAGGTTGCAGGAAAGACGGTATTGTTGACGGGCGGCAGCGCCGGGATCGGGCGCGAGATCGCGCTGCAACTCAAGGCCAAGGGTGCGCGGGTAATCCTAACCGGACGCAGCCCCGAACGGCTCGACGCAATGCGGGCCGCGGGGTTCGAGGTGATCGCGGCCGATCTGTCCCATGCCGCCGGGGTCGATGCGCTGATCGCGCAGCTGGCCGACACTGAACTCGACGTGCTGATCAACAATGCCGGACAGCTGGTCGATCACGATTTCCGCAAGGCCGCGCCTGATGCCGATGCGGCGGATGCCGGCATCTATGCCAACCTGTCCGCACCGATCCGGCTGATTACGGCGCTGGTGGAGCGGCTGCGCGCCCGTCCGCAGGCGGCGATTGTCAACGTCACCAGCGGCCTCGCGATTGCGCCAGCAGCGCGCCAGCCGGTCTATTGCGCCACCAAGGCGGGCTTGCGGTTTTACACATTGGCGCTGCGCGAACAGCTCAAAGAAAGCGCCATTCAGGTGATCGAGGCTCTGCCGCCCGTGGTCGACACCCAGATGAATGACGGCAACCCGATGAAGAAAATGCCGCCCGAGGAATGCGCCCGCCAGATCATCGCCGCGATCGAGCAGGACCACGACGAGGCCAATATCGGCATGACCAAGATGCTGCGCATGGTCGAGGCGGTGGCCCCGTGGCTGGCGCGGCGCATGACCCTGCGGTTCTGACCGCCCGCACTTTTGCCACGTTGACGCTTGGGACAGGCTAAGGCAACGCAGCGGCCAAACACGCCAAACAAGGGGATGCCCATTGTCCGCCAATATCGCCGAAATGGAACGCCGCCGCGAAGCCGCCCGCATAGGCGGCGGCCAGAAGCGCATCGACGCCCAGCACGCCAAGGGCAAACTGACCGCGCGCGAACGGCTCGACGTGCTGCTCGACGAAGGCAGCTTTGAAGAAGTCGATGCTTATGTGGAGCACGACTGCAACGATTTCGGCATGGAAACCCAGCGCATTCCGGGTGACGGGGTGGTGACGGGCAGCGGCACGATCAACGGGCGGCTGGTTTACGTGTTCTCGCAGGATTTCACCGTG
The DNA here is from genome assembly GCF_958304185.1 of uncultured Erythrobacter sp. Lineage (NCBI taxonomy): Bacteria > Pseudomonadati > Pseudomonadota > Alphaproteobacteria > Sphingomonadales > Erythrobacteraceae > Erythrobacter > uncultured Erythrobacter sp. The sequence continues at coordinate 563,481 of NZ_OY284433.1, read as the reverse complement.
TTCGGCGGCTCCCTGTCAAAGCGCCATGCCGAGAAGATCTGCAAGGTGATGGACACCGCGCTGAAGGTCGGCGCGCCGGTGATCGGCCTCAACGATTCGGGCGGCGCGCGGATTCAGGAAGGTGTGGCAAGCCTCGGCGGCTATGCTGAGGTGTTCCAGCGCAATGTGCTGGCGAGCGGCGTAGTGCCGCAGATCAGCCTCATCATGGGTCCGTGCGCGGGCGGGGCGGTGTATTCGCCCGCCATGACCGACTTCATCTTCATGGTGAAGGATTCGAGCTACATGTTTGTCACCGGGCCGGAGGTGGTGAAGACCGTCACCAACGAGGTTGTGACGCAGGAGGAGCTGGGCGGCGCGATCACCCACACCACCAAGACCTCGGTTGCCGATCTCGCCTATGAGAACGATGTCGAGGCCCTTTTGGCCACCCGTCGCTTCTTCGATTTTCTCCCGCTGTCGAACCGCGACGACGCCCCGATCCTCCCCACCAGCGACGCGTGGGACCGGATCGACAACAGCCTCGACACGCTGATTCCTGACAATGCCAACCAGCCCTATGACATGCACGAAGTCATCGCCAAGGTGCTGGACGAGGGCGATTTCTTCGAAATCCAGCCGATGCACGCGGGCAATATCCTGTGCGGGTTCGGCCGGGTGGAAGGGCGCACCGTGGGCGTTGTCGCGAACCAGCCGATGGTGCTGGCGGGCGTGCTCGACATCAATTCGTCAAAGAAAGCCGCGCGCTTCGTGCGGTTCTGCGATGCCTTCGAAATCCCGATCCTGACGTTTGTAGACGTCCCCGGCTTCCTCCCCGGCACCGCGCAGGAACTCGGCGGGATCATCAAGCACGGCGCGAAGCTGCTCTTCGCCTATGCCGAGGCAACCGTGCCCAAGATCACCGTCATCACCCGCAAGGCTTACGGCGGGGCCTATGACGTAATGGCCTCCAAGCACCTGCGCGGCGACCTAAACTACGCTTGGCCCACGGCGGAAATTGCGGTGATGGGCGCGAAGGGCGCGGTGGAGATCATCTTCCGGCAGGATCGCGGCGATGCGGCAAAGATCGCCGAGAAGACCAAAGAATACGAAGACCGCTTCGCCAACCCCTTCGTGGCAGCGCAGCGCGGCTATATCGACGAGGTGATCCATCCGCACTCGACGCGGCGGCGGATCGCGCTGGGGCTACGCAAGCTGCGGACGAAGAGCTTGGAAAACCCGTGGAAGAAGCATGACAATATTCCGCTGTGATCGCGGCATAACCACCATCGTCACCCTGAACTTGTTTCAGGGTCCATCTCGCCCAAAACACCGGCAGAGCAGGCCGAAGAATGGATGCTGAAACAAGTTCAGCATGACGGGAACTGAGAGAGGAATGCGCCAGTGAAGCTGGGAAGACTGAACCACATCGGGGTCGCCACGCCCTCCATTGCGGACTCCATCGCGTTCTACCGCGACGTGATGGGCGCGAGCGTCATTTGCGAGCCCTTCGACCTTGAGGAGCAGGGCGTGAAGGTCTGCTTCGTCGACACCCCCGGTGCCGATGGCGCCATGAACGGAACGCAAATCGAGCTGATCGAGCCGCTGGGGGAGAACTCCACGCTCGCGGGCTACATCGCCAAGAACCCCTTGGGCGGGCAGCATCACCTGTGCTTCGAAGTGCCCGACATCGCCGAGGCGCGCTCGGAATTCGAGGCGCTCGGCAAGCGCATCCTCGGCCCCACGCGCATCGGCGCGCACGGCACCCCTATCTTTTTCGTCCATCCCAAGGACATGGGCGGCATGCTTACCGAGATCATGGAAACGCCGCGCGAGAATGCGCACTGGTCGAATTGAGAACAACCCCCGCCTCGGACTTGATCCGGGGCCCCGCTTTCCTTCTTGCGCCGCGCGGAAGAAAGCTGGGCCCCGGCTCGGTGGCCGGGGCGGGGAAACTGAGAGGTTTGATAAAATGTCCTACGAAACCATCCGCGTCGACCGTGACGGCCCGCTGCTCACCATCACCCTCAACCGCCCCGAGCGGCTCAATGCCATGCCGCCGCAGATGGCTGATGAGCTTGGGCAGGCGTTCTACGACCTCGGGGACGCGCGCGCGGTTCTGATTACGGGTGAGGGAAAGGGCTTCTGCTCGGGCGCTGATCTTTCGGCGCGGGGCAGCGGAAGCGCGCTCGGCGGGAAGGGCGGCAGCCACGAGGCCCTGAGCAACCACTACAACCCCGCGATCAGCCAGCTGATCCGCGCGCAGGTGCCGGTGATCTGCGCGGTCAACGGTCCGGCGGCGGGTGTGGGCTGCTCACTCGCCTTGGCCGCTGATTTCACCATTGCCGGACGCTCTGCGTATTTCCTCCAGGCCTTCGTCAATATCGGCCTTGTGCCTGATGGCGGCTCGACCTGGCTGCTCGCCCGCGCCATCGGCCGCGCGCGCGCCACGCGGATGATGATGCTGGGCGAGAAGATTTCGGGTCAGCAGGCCGAAGAATGGGGGCTGATCTATAAGTGCGTCGATGACGCCGACCTGATGACCGAGGCGCGCGCACTGGCCGAGAAGCTCGCGAACGGTCCGACCGTGGCCTACGCGACGATGAAGCGCAACATCGCAACGGCGCTCGACCAGAACCTCCAGATGGTGCTGCTCGCCGAGGCCGAGGGCCAGCGGATCGCCGGCGCGACCAAGGACGCAATGGAGGGCGGCATGGCCTTCCTCCAGAAGCGCAAGGCCGAGTTCAAGGGGGAGTAACGCTCCGCCCTGTTCGTCACCCTGAACTTGTTTCAGGGTCCATTTTGCCGCACGAACCTTGGCCGAATGCCGAGCCATGGATGCTGAAACAAGTTCAGCATGACGGGATTGAGAAGCCATGACCCAAAAACCGACCCTCACCGACTGGAACACCCTCGCCGCCAAAGAAGTGCGCGGGCGCGACCTGACCTGGCACACACCCGAAGGCATCGCGGTCAAGCCGCTCTACACGGCCGAGGACCACGCGGATTTCGACCCAGGTCTGCCCGGCTTTGCGCCCTTCACGCGCGGGGTGAAGGCGTCGATGTATGCGGGCCGTCCGTGGACGATCCGGCAATATGCGGGCTTCTCGACCGCGGAGGAATCGAACGCTTTCTACCGCCGCAATCTGGCGATGGGGCAGAAGGGCCTTTCGGTCGCCTTCGACCTCGCCACCCACCGCGGCTATGACTCTGATCACCCGCGCGTGGTCGGCGATGTCGGCAAGGCAGGGGTGGCGATCGATACGGTCGCGGACATGCAGATCCTGTTCGACCAGATCCCGCTCGATGCCATGTCCGTCTCGATGACGATGAACGGCGCGGTGATCCCGGTGCTGGCGTTCTTCATCGTCGCGGCGGAGCGGCAGGGCGTGTCGCAGGACAAGCTGGAAGGCACCATCCAGAACGACATCCTCAAGGAGTTCATGGTCCGCAACACCTATATCTACCCGCCCGAGCCTTCGATGCGGATTATCTCCGACATCATCGCATATACCTCGGCCAACATGCCGAAATTCAACTCGATTTCGATCTCGGGCTATCACATGCACGAAGCCGGGGCGACCGCGGTGCAGGAGCTCGCCTTCACCATCGCCGACGGCAAGGAATATGCGAGCCGCGCGATGGCGGCCGGGCTCGACATCGACGCCTTCGCGGGCCGCCTCAGCTTCTTCTTCGGCATCGGCATGAACTTCTTCATGGAGATCGCCAAACTGCGCGCCGCGCGCACGCTGTGGTACAAGGTGATGGACGATCTGGGCGCGAAGGACGAACGCTCCAAGATGTTGCGCACCCACTGCCAGACCTCGGGCGTAAGCTTGCAGGAGCAGGACCCCTACAACAACGTCATCCGCACCACGGTTGAAGCGATGGCGGCGGTGCTGGGCGGCACCCAGTCGCTCCACACCAATGCGCTGGACGAAGCCATCGCGCTGCCCACCGATTTCAGCGCGCGAATTGCGCGGAACACGCAGCTGGTGCTTCAAGAGGAAAGCGGCATCTGCAACGTCGTCGATCCGCTCGGCGGCTCGCACTATATCGAGGCGCTGACGGCTACGCTGGTGGCTGAGGCCGAGGCGATGATGGCCGAGGTGGACTCTGCAGGCGGAATGACCGCCTATGTCGCCACCGGCGCGCCCAAGGCCGCGATCGAACGTGCGGCCGCGGAAAAGCAGACCAAGGTCGACATGGGCGAGACGGTGATCGTCGGCGTCAACAAGTACCGCAAGGAGACCGAGGACGCGCTTGAGACCCTCGAGGTCGATAACCAGATGGTCCGCATCGGCCAGATCGCTCGCCTCGCCAAGGTGCGCGAAGGGCGCGATGAGGCGGCGTGCCGTGCAGCGCTTGCGGCGCTGACGGCGGGCTGCGCGGATGGCGAAAACGTGCTGGCGCTGGCGGTTGCCGCCGCGCGCCATGACGCGACGCTGGGCGAGATTTCCTCGGCGATGGAAGAGGTCTTCGGCCGCCACGATGCCACGCCCGCGCCGGTCAGCGGGGTCTATGCCAGCGCCTATGAATTCGACCGCCGCTGGGCGCAGGTCACCGACGGCGTCGAGGCGGTGGGCCGCCGGTTGGGCCGCAAGCCCCGCATCATGATCGCCAAGATGGGTCAAGACGGGCACGACCGCGGCGCGAACGTGATCGCCAGCGCGTTCGGTGACATGGGTTTTGAGGTCGTCTCCGGCCCGCTGTTCCAGACGCCCGAGGAATCCGTCGCAATGGCGCTGGAACACGATGTCGACGTGGTCGGCGCGTCATCCCTTGCGGCGGGCCACAAGACCCTAATCCCCGAACTGATCCGGCTCCTGCGCGAAGCCGGTCGCGGCGACATCAAGGTCACCGCAGGCGGCGTGATCCCGCCGCAGGACTATGACTATCTGCGCGAGGCGGGGGTGCAGGGGATTTACGGCCCCGGCTCCAATGTGGTGGAGTGCGCAGCGGATATTCTCGTGCTGCTCGGCCATAATATGCCGCCGCTCGGCGAAGGGCTGGACGAGGCGGCGGAGTGAGCGCACCGCAATCCAGTGCTTTCTTGCCCATCGCCGCGATGATGTTCGCTGCCGGGATTGGCATACCGGTCTTTGCTGCTTTTAATTCCGGACTGAGCAAGCAACTGGGAGGCCCCATTGCGGCAACCGCTGCTGCCTTTGCAGTGGGGTTGATCATCGCCGTGGCCTTGCTCGCTGCGACCGGGTTGCCCCAAAGGGCAGCCTTGCATTTCGACGTTCCTTACGTTTGGTTCGGGGCGGTCTTCATCCTGTTCTACGGCGTGTCGGTGACATTCGCTGCCCCCCGCATCGGGCTGGGTAATGCGATTTTTTTCGTGTTGCTGGGGCAGATCGTTGCGGCCGCTGCGATTGACCACTTCGGGTGGCTGGGGGCGATCCAAAGCAGTTTGACACCGCGGCGGCTGCTCGGCATCGCGATCATGGCCTTCGGGCTTTATCTCGCTAGGAAGCCCTTATGACCCCCCGCACCGACTGGACCCGCATCGAAATCGCAGGCCTCTTCGACCTGCCTTTCACCGAACTGCTGTTCCAGGCCGCCAGCGTCCACCGTGAATTCCATCCGCCCACGCAAGTCCAGCTGTGCACCTTGCTCAGCATCAAGACCGGCGGGTGTCCGGAGGATTGCGGCTATTGCTCGCAGTCGGTCAGCGCGGATTCCGGCGTTGAGGCGACCAAGCTGATGGACGTGCAAGCCGTGCTCCAGCGCGCGGCCCAGGCGAAGGATGCAGGCTCGCAGCGGTTCTGCATGGGTGCAGCGTGGCGCAATCCCAAGGACCGCGACATGCCTGCGATTGTCGAAATCGTGAAGGGCGTGCGCGACATGGGGCTGGAAACCTGCATGACGCTGGGGATGCTCGAACCGCATCAGGCAGCACAGCTGGCCGAGGCGGGGCTCGACTATTACAACCACAATATCGACAGCTCGCCGGAGTATTACGAGCGTGTTATCTCCACCCGCGATTTCCAGTGCCGATTGGACACGCTCGATCACGTGCGCAAGGCCGGGATCAATGTGTGCTCTGGCGGGATCGTCGGCATGGGGGAGACGCGGGAGGACCGGGTGGGCTTCGTCCACACCCTCGCCACCCTGCCGCAGCACCCCGAAAGCGTGCCGGTCAACGCGCTGGTGCCGGTGAAGGGGACAGTGCTGGGCAACATGCTGGCCGACACGCCGCTAGCGAAGATCGACGATATCGAGTTCGTCCGCACCGTCGCCGTCGCCCGCGTCACCATGCCGCGCTCGATGGTGCGGCTTTCGGCGGGGCGCGAATCGATGTCCGAGGCGACGCAGGCCCTGTGCTTCCTCGCGGGCGCGAATTCGATCTTCACCGGCGACAAGCTGCTGACCGCGCCCAATGCGGGAGATGACAAGGACGACGCGCTGTTTGCGAAACTGGGCCTCACCCCGCTGCAAGGCGAGGAACCGGCGCGCGCGTGTAAAGCGGCGGTCGCGGCGGAGTGATCGTGCTTTTTCCGTCACCCCAGCGGAAGCTGGGACCTAGGGCGTCACGCGCTGCACTTCGCAGCTCTAGGCCCCAGCTTCCGCTGGGGTGACGGGAGTAGATAATGACCTTCGCATTCCTCGTTGCCGCCGCGCTCGCCGCCTCCCCCGCATCGGAACCGCAGCCGCTCACCATCGGCGAGACGGTGGTGCTGGAGGCAGTGGGGGCCGAGCGGCAGGTCAACATCATCCTCCCGCCCGACTACGCGGCTGAACCTGACAAACGCTGGCCGGTGATCTACCTGCTCGACGGGGCGATGAAGCAGGACCTGATGATGGGCGCGGGTCTGATGCGCTGGGGTGCGCTGTGGGGACGCAGTCAAGACGCGATCATCGTCGGGATCGAGACCAAGGACCGCCAGCGCGAGCTGCTCCCGCCCTCTGCCGACCCAGACGAGCGCAAGCGGTGGCCAAGCGCTGGCGAGAGCGCCGCGTTCCGCCAATGGCTGGCCGACACCGTCAAGCCGATGATTGAGGCGCGCTATCGCCACGATGGCACTGCGTTTCTGGTCGGCGAGAGCGCGGCGGGGCATTTCGTGGTCGAGACTTGGGCTGAGAGCCCTGCGCTGTTCACCGGCTACGCCGCGATCTCGCCGAGCCTGCAATGGGATAGCGAGGCTCTGAGCCGCCGCGCCTTGGGCGACGCAAAGCGCCCGCCGCTCTACCTCAGTCTCGCGGATGAAGGCGGCGCGACCGAGAGCGGGATGATGCGGCTGCTGGGAGTGCTCCCGACCGAGCAGCCTTATTGCTTCTCCGACCGCCGCAAGCAGTTGCGTCATGCCACCAGCTTGCACGGCTTGCTGCCAGAAGCGCTGCAATATCTGCTGCCGACCAAGGCGGATTGGCTGGAGGAATTCGGGATGGTGCTGAGGTGCGAGCGACGGGGAGGGGAGAGGTGATATTTGCCCTATCCCCCCGCCCCGGGCCTGACCCGGGGCCCCGCTTTCTCGCGCGTGGTCCTAGGGAAGGCAGCGAGACCCCGGGTCAAGCCCGGGGCGGGGATATAGGATGAGTTTAGGCTTCTCCGTCGACTCCCTGCTACCCAAAGCGCGCGGGGGTGGGCAATTGCGCATGGGGCTGGTGAAGCTGGAGGAGCATGAGTGGCTTCAACCCGCGCCTGATCTGGCAGCGCGGGCCGCTGGGTTTGCCGAGTGGCCACAGGGCGTGCAACTGACGCCCGAAGTTGATGCGCCGGGCCGCGAATTGGCTGCGATGCTGGGCGTGGATGGCGCGCTCCCCGAAGCGGCGCTGGCCGCTCACGAAGACCTCTGCCTGCTCACCAAGCGCGAAGGCGAGGAAGTCTACCGCCTGATCGGCGCGGCGGTGGCATGGCCCTCCGATTGGCACCCCGCCGAAAAAATCGGCTTGCCGTTGCGCGCGCTCCATGCGCCCATCGCGGGCTATGAGGAGCAACTCGCGACCGGGGTTGACCGCTTCATGGAGACGCTCCGGCCCGGCCCGATCTACGCCCGCTGCAACTGGTTCATCGCGGCAACGGGCGCGCGCCGATGGCTCCCCGACCGACCGCCGCAACAGGCCTTCGCTCATGTCACGACCGAGAACGCAGGCGAAACCCTGTTCGTTCGCTCCGAACGGCAGACCTTGCGCCGCCTGCCGCAAACGGGCGCGATCCTGTTTGGCATCGGGATTTACGTTGAACCGCTCGGCAAGCTCTCACCCGCCAACATCGCCATGTTGGGCAAAGCCGTGCAGACCCTCGTCAGCGGCGAGGGCGACCGGCGCGGCGCGCCTGCCTATGCGGGGAGCCTGATCGGCTACGCGGAGCGCGTGGCGGCATAGCGCCTGTCACCGTCATCCCCGCGCAGGGGGGTGACGAAGCACGAACTGGGACGCCCCAAATCCGCTAGCTTGCAGCATCCGCAAACCCTCGGCATAGCCCGAGCAGAAGATTAAGCATCTGCACGAGAGGTTGTCCGCCTTGTTCTCGAAAATCCTGATTGCCAACCGCGGCGAAATCGCCTGCCGGGTTATGACCACCGCCCGGAAAATGGGGATCAAGACCGTCGCGGTCTATTCCGATGCCGATGCCCGCGCGCCCTTCGTGGCGATGGCTGACGAAGCGGTGCACATCGGGCCGTCGCCTGCGGCCGAATCCTACCTAATCGCTGACAAGATCATCGCTGCCTGCAAGCAAACCGGCGCAGAGGCTGTCCACCCCGGCTACGGCTTCCTGTCGGAACGCACCTCCTTTGCGGAGGCACTTGCCAAGGAAAACATCGCCTTCATCGGCCCGCCGGTCGGTGCGATTGCCGCGATGGGGGACAAGATTGAATCCAAGAAACTCGCCATGCAGGCGGGCGTCAATGTCGTCCCCGGCTTTGTCGGCGAGATCGACGATACCGAGCACGCGGTAAGCATCTCCAACGAGATCGGCTATCCGGTGATGATGAAAGCCAGCGCCGGCGGCGGGGGCAAGGGGATGCGCCTTGCCTACAACGAGGCCGACGTGCGCGAAGGCTTTGAAAGTGTGAAGCGCGAAGGCCTCAACTCCTTCGGTGATGACCGCGTCTTCATCGAGAAATTCATCCTCAATCCGCGCCACATCGAAATCCAGATCCTCGGCGATCAGCACGGCAATATCCTTTACCTCAACGAGCGCGAATGTTCGATCCAGCGCCGTCATCAAAAGGTGGTCGAGGAAGCGCCGTCACCCTTCGTCACGCCCAAGATGCGCAAGGCAATGGGCGAGCAATGCGTCGCTCTTGCGCGGGCAGTGGGCTACTATTCGGCGGGTACTGTCGAGCTTATCGTCTCCGGCGCAGACCCGACGGGAGAGAGCTTCTACTTCCTCGAAATGAACACCCGGCTTCAGGTCGAACACCCCGTCACCGAAGCGATCACCGGTATCGATCTGGTCGAACAGATGATCCGCGTGGCAGCGGGCGAGAAGCTCGCCATGACGCAGGACGATATCGGGATCGACGGCTGGGCCATCGAAAACCGCGTCTATGCCGAAGACCCCTATCGCGGCTTCCTGCCCTCCACCGGGCGGTTGGTGCAGTATTCACCGCCGCTGGCTGGCTGGACTGAGGATGAGACGGTCGCAGGCAAGGCACGGCGCGGGGTGGCGCGTGGCACTGGCTCGGTGCGCGTCGACGACGGCGTTTACGAAGGCGGCGAGGTTTCGCGCTTCTACGATCCGATGATCGCCAAGCTGATCACCTGGGCACCGACCCGCGACGAGGCGGCCGACCTCCAGATCGAAGCGCTCGACAATTTCCGCATCAAGGGCCTCGGCCACAATGTCGATTTCCTCTCCGCGATCATGCAGCACCCGCGCTTCCGCTCGGGCGAGCTGACCACCGGCTTCATTGCCGAGGAATATCCCGATGGGTTCCACGGCGCAGCCACCAGTGTCGAGCTGAACCGCCTGCTCGCCGCAGTCTGCGCGGGCAATGAATTCACCCTGCAAAGCCGCGCGCGGCGCATCTCCGGCCAGCTGGACGGTGATGATGGACGCCCTGGCGTCCAGCGCGTGGCGAGCGAATGGCTGGTGAAGCTGGGCGATCAGCGCTTTGAAGTCATCCTTGGCGATGGTCACGCTATGGTCGACGGCGTGCGGGTCGAAGGCACCTGTGACTGGATGCCCGGCATGGTGCAGGCGACCGCGACTGATGGACTCGGTTGCAGCTATGGTCTGATCGTTGAGCGTCTCGGCAATCACTGGAAGGTGACCACCCGCGGTGCTGCGCACACCGCGCTGGTCTTGCCGCTCAGGCTGGCACGGCACGAATCGCTGATGCTCGAAAAGGTCCCGCCTGATCTGTCGCGCCTGCTGATCTGCCCCATGCCGGGAATGCTCGTGAAGCTCCACGTGGCCGAGGGTGAGACGGTGCAGCCGGGCCAGCCGCTCGCCACGGTCGAAGCGATGAAGATGGAGAACATCTTGCGCGCCGAGAAGGAAGGTGTGATCGCCAAGATCAATGCGGCCGAGGGCGAGAGCCTTGCGGTGGACGCGGTGATCCTCGAACTGGAGTAACGCGCCCAATGCTCGAAGCCCTGGCCTTGAATATGGCGGTGCCGGTGGAGCCTGCGATGATCGCGGGCCTGCCCACTCATGACGTGACGCTGACACATCACGGCGAGACGCAGACCTGCACTGGGCCGCTGCTTGCCGATGTGATGGCAAGGCTTGGCGCACCCTCTGGCAGTGCCCTGCGCGGCCCTGCGCTGCTGATGGCCGTGGTGGTCGAGGCGCGGGACGGTTACCGGGTTGCCTTCACCCTCGGCGAACTTGATCCGTTGCTAGGCAAGGCAGAGGTGGTGCTGGCGGATCGGTGCAACGGCGTGATGCTGGACGCGGAGGACGGACCGTTCCGACTGGCCATTGAAGGCGATACGCGCGGCGCAAGGTCGGTGCGGCAGGTTGTGAGCTTGCAGCTTGTCGCTGTGCCCTAGGCTAAGTTAGACCGATCAGGTCAGCGTCAGATGCAGGCACTGGTTGAAGTCGGTGAGCACATAGTCGCCAAACGCCGCGCCATTCACAAACCCTCGCTTGCGATAAAGCGCCAGCGCCGGATCAAACGCCGGGCCGCTGCCGGTTTCAAGGCTGAGCCGGGTGATTGCTCGACTGCGGGCGTGGTCGATGATCGCCTCCAGCAGCCGGGCGGCGATCCCGCGGCGCAGGAAATCCGGGTGGGTACGCATTGATTTGAGCTCGGCCTGGCCGCCGCCCAAAAGCTTGAGCGCGCCGATCGCTGCCACCCGATCATTTACCTGCACAGTCCACACCGTCACAGCCGGATCGGCCAACCCCGACGGGTCGAGCGCAAAGCTGAGCCCAGGGGGTGAGCCTGCTTGCATCGCCTGCTGGTGAAAAGCGATTAGCGCCTGCACATCCGCATCGCCAAGATCGGCGAGCGCGATGATCATGCGGCCAGTTCGCCGTCCAGAAACGCTGCGATATCAGCCAGATCGACATCGCGCGCCACATAGGCCTCGCCTAGCGCGCGCAGCAGGAGGAAGGGCAGGGTGGCCGCCTCCGCCTTCTTGTCGTGGCGCATATGATCCACCAGCGCCGCGCCGTCGCAGGTGAGACCAAGCGCGGACAGGCTGCCAGGCATACCGGACGCCGCGATGGCGCGCGCCGCGCGATCAGCATCATCCGCCGAAATCTCGCCCCGCCGCGCCGAATATCGCGCAGCCAGCACCATGCCCAATGCCACCGCCTCTCCGTGCAGCAGCCTTTGAGAAAACCCGGTCTCCGCCTCAAGCGCATGGCCGAAGGTGTGGCCGAGATTGAGCAGCGCGCGGCGATCCTCCGTCTCGCGTTCATCTTCGGCAACGATCCGCGCTTTCATGGCGATGCTGGTGGCAATCGCGTGCTCGAGCGCCACTGGATCGCGCGCCAACACTTTGGTGCCATTGGCCTCCAGCCAAGCAAAAAATGCCGCATCGCCGAGCAAGCCGTACTTCAGCACCTCGGCATACCCGGCGCGCATTTCGCGGTCGGGCAGAGTGGCGAGCACCAGGGGGTCGATCAGCACAAGGCTTGGCTGGTGGAAGGCACCGATCAGGTTCTTGCCCGCGGCGGTGTTGATCGCAGTCTTTCCCCCGACCGACGAATCGACCTGCGCCAGCAGGGTCGTCGGCAATTGCACAAAGCCGCAGCCACGCTTGGTGATCGCGCAGGCGAAGCCAACGAGATCGCCTACCACTCCGCCGCCTAGCGCGAAAACGTGATCCTTGCGGGTGACCCCCATTGCCAGCAGCCAGTCGCACAGCTTCTCAAGCACGCCCCAGGTTTTGGCGTCCTCGCCCGGTTCCACTACGAACCATTCGGCCTTCAGCCCACTTGCAGCGAGATCGGCGTCGAACCCCGCGCCATAAAGCCGCTGCGTGTTGGTATCGGCGACGAACGGCACGCGGCGTCCACCGGCATAAGCCTTCAGAAACGGCGCGGCCGCCTCGGCAAGACGCCCGAGCAGGCCTTCCTCAATCACCACATCATATTCGCGCCCGGCCAGAGCGACGGGAATTACAGCCATTGATCAATCGCCTCGATGATCGCGCGTGCGGTGTCGGCGTGAGGGCCGGTTTCGCTGATGACGCGGATATGGGCCTGCCCATAGAAAGGTGCGCGCTCCTGCGCCAGCCGGGTGAGAATGTCGCGCGGATCGCCATTTTTCAGCAGCGGCCGGTTGCCGCGCCGCGCGGTGCGTTCGACCAGCGTGTCGATGTCGCAATCGATCCACACCGCGATCCCGCGCTCCAGCACCAGCGCCCGAGTGGCGGGATCGACGAAAGCTCCGCCGCCGGTGGCGATGACGCCGTGGGATTCGTCCATCAGTCGAGCGATCACGCGTCGTTCGCCATCGCGGAAATAGGCCTCGCCAAAGGTTTCGAAAATTTCGGGGATCGAGCGTTGGGCAGCTTCGACGATCGCTTCGTCGGCGTCGACGAAATCGCGCTGCAACAGGCCTGCCAGCTTGCGTCCCACGGTTGATTTGCCCACGCCCATCAGCCCGACCAGCACCACAGGCCGCGTGATGCGCGCAGCAATCGCGGCAAGCGGGGCAGGATCGTTGAGAGGCGGCGCGGCGGACATTGCCGCAGGGCCTATAGATGGGCTAGGGCACGCGCAATATGCGAAACTCTCGCCCCTCGCGTCTCTCACCGACTGGCCTTCAGGAGGCACCCGCTCCGAGTGTTCCGGTGGGGCGGCGCTGGATGGTGATTGCGGGCCTTGTGGTGGCCGCTTTAATGGTGCTCGCGTGGTTCGATGGGGGCGAGGAACCGCTACACCCCATCGCCGATGATGTGGCTCTGCCGGAGCCGGCTCAATGAGCGGCAAGCGTTATGGTGCAAGCGTGCTGGCAATTGCGCTGGCAGGCGTGCTGGGCGGGGCGGGCCTCGCCGGGTTCGCTGGGGCTCAGGGCAAGCCCGAATCGCTGCTTCCGCCGGGGTTTGACGATCCCGCACCCGCGCCGTCTCCGCGTCCCAGCCCCGCTCCGGCGCCACAGACCGGCAATGCGCCTCCGTCTGTCTCCCAGCCCGGTACAGCGCCGGTGCCCGGCGTGCCCGTCGATCCGTCGACCCTGCCGCCGATGCCGAGCATCACGCGCGGCGACCTTTCCCGCCTGCCAAGCCTTGAAGCGCTGGAGAACATGTCGACTGAGGAGCTGGACCAGCTGCTCGGGTTAAAGCCCAAGTCCGATATTCCCGCTGGTGCGCGGCGGGCTCTGACGCGGATCGGCGTGCTGGCGACTGACGAGGGCGGGTTGCCGCCGTCCGCGCTCGCGAATCAGCCGGACAAGCTGGTGCGCGCTGTTCTGGCAGGCACCCGTGGGCCGATGGTGTCGCGCTGGGGACACATCCTCATGCGCCGCGCACTCGCGAGCCGTTTGGCTGCGCCGCTCGGCATGGACCCGATTGAGTTTGCAGCGCTGCGCGTCGGCGTGCTCAACGGAATGGGCGAATATGCACTCGCCCGCGCGGTGGTGCAGGATGTCGATAGCGCCGACTGGTCGCCCGGCCTGACGCAGGAAGCGCTCAACGCCTATCTCGGAAGCGGCGACATCACCGGCGCGTGTCCCGCGGTGCGGTTGCAAGGCTCCGCGCGTGAGGATGGCGAGTGGCAGATGTGGCAGGCAATCTGCAACGCATATGCCGGGGAAAGCGCGCTCGCCGCGTCGCAGCTGGACCGCGCGCTGTTCCGGGGCGTTGCGCCGCGGATCGACGTCCTGTTGGCGCGCCGGTTTGCGGGTGCAGCTGGACGCGGGCAGCGCGGCGTCCAGATCGAATGGAACGGGGTGGACGATCTCAACCCCTGGCGCTTCGGCCTTGCGACCGCGCTTGGTGAGCCCCTGCCCGATGGCCTGCTCAATGGCGCGATGAATGCGAAGGGCGGCGCCTATTACGCCCGTGCCGGGGCGCTGCTGCCGATGCTGCCGGCGACTCAGCGTGCCGCCTTTGCCGGGCGCGCCGCGCGCGAGGGGATCATGTCGGCCGATGCGATGGTCGATCTCTATTCCGAAGTTTACGGCGATCCGGCCGCCAGCGGCGATCCGCAGACCCACGCGGCCACGTTGCGCGAGGCCTATCTTGCCGCAGACCCCGGCGCCCGCATTGCCGCGATGGAGCGGCTATGGGCCGCAGGCGCCGCGCTTGGTGGCGGGGACGGGTACGGCGCGCGGGTTCTGACCGCTTATGCCGCCGCGCGCATTCCCGCCGATGCTGCCCATGCCGATGCTGCGGGCGAGCTGATCGCGGCGATGCTGGCCGCCGGGCTTGATGGCAATGCGGTGCGCTGGGCCAATGTGGTCGAGGAAGGCTCGCTCGGCTGGGCGCTCATCGCGCTCGCCAATCCGCGCGGGGACGAAGTTGGCCAAGGCGCGGTTGAGAGCTTTACCAGCGGTGACGACAGCGAAGGCGCGCGCAAGTCAGCCTTCCTCGTGGCGGGGCTCGCCGGAATTGGACGGCTCAGCGAAGGCGATGCCAATGCGCTCGCTGGCGACCTCGATTTCGATCTGGCGCGTGAAACCCGCTGGAGCCGCGCCATCGCCCGCGCGGCCGAGGTCGGCAATCCGGCGCTGGTGGTGTTCCTTGCCGGGCTCGGGATGCAGGGGACAAGCTGGCAGCAGATGACGCCGCTGCACCTCTATCACATCACCGCCGCGCTGACCCGTGTGGGGATGCAGGCCGAAGCCCGGATGATCGCCGCCGAGGCTGTGGCCCGCGGATAATGTCCGCCGGCACCGAGGCTTTCCTCGCGATGCTCGCTGCCGAACGCGGGGCTGCGGCCAACACGCTGGCCGCCTATCGCCGCGACTTAAATCAAGCCGAAGACGCCATCGGCGATCTGGCCGTGGCATCGCGCGATGCGGTGGCCAGCTTGGCGAGCGAATGGGCAAGCCTTGCGCCTTCAAGCGTCGCGCGCAAAGCTTCGGCCCTTCGCCAGTTCTTCGGATTTGCCATCGACGAAGGCTGGCGCAGCGACGATCCCTCAGGCGCGCTACCGCGCCCCCGCGCGCGTCGTCCGCTCCCCAAGGTGCTCGGCCATGACCAGATCACCGCGCTGTTCGCCCGCGCCGAGGAGGAGGCATCGGGCGATGATCCCAAGGCCGTGCGGCTGCTGGCGCTGATCGAATTGCTCTACGGTTCAGGCCTGCGAGCAAGCGAGCTGGTGACGCTGCCAATTCACGCCGTGCCGCGCGATGCACCATTCCTGACAGTGACGGGGAAGGGCGGGACGACGCGGCTGGTCCCCGTCGGTGGGCGGGCGCTGGAGGCTCTGGCGCGCTGGGTGGCGTTGCGTCCGCAGATGGTGCCCCCGT
The DNA here is from genome assembly GCF_958304185.1 of uncultured Erythrobacter sp. Classification (NCBI taxonomy): domain Bacteria; kingdom Pseudomonadati; phylum Pseudomonadota; class Alphaproteobacteria; order Sphingomonadales; family Erythrobacteraceae; genus Erythrobacter; species uncultured Erythrobacter sp. The sequence goes on along the minus strand of NZ_OY284433.1, from coordinate 547,678 downwards.
CTCGCTACCTGTTTCCTTCGGGCGGGGGCAAACCGCTGAGCCGGGTGCGCTTGTTCCAGCTGCTCAAGGCACTGGCGGCACGCGCCGGGCTCGACCCTGCCACCATCAGCCCCCACGTCCTGCGCCATGCCTTCGCCACCCACCTGCTGGAAGGCGGCGCGGACCTGCGCGTGCTGCAAACACTGCTCGGCCATGCGGACATTTCCACCACCCAGATCTACACCCATGTCGATGCTGCGCGGCTGGTTGCGCTCGTCAATTCCCGCCACCCGCTTGCAACCCGCTCAACATCCGACTAGCCCCGCGCGATGATTTCCTACCTCGATTTCGAGAAGCCGGTCGCCGCCCTTGAAGAGCGCATCGCACAGCTGCGCAGCGTCAATGCGCTGCATGATGTCGATGTCGCCAGTGAGATCGGCCGGCTTGAGGCCAAGAGCGCCGAACTGCTCGCCAGCACCTATGCCTCGCTTACACCGTGGCAGAAGACGCAAGTTGCCCGCCATCCGCAACGCCCGCATTTCCGCGACTATGTCGCCCATGCGTTCAGCGAGTTTGTGCCGCTTGGCGGGGACCGTCTGTATGGCGATGACCTGGCGATCATGGGTGGCTTTGCGCGGTTGGATGGCCGCCGGGTGATGCTGATCGGGCACGAAAAGGGCCACGACACCACCACGCGCATCGCGCACAATTTCGGCATGGGCAAACCCGAAGGCTATCGCAAGGCGATCCGCCTGATGGAAATGGCGAGCCGATTCGGTCTTCCGGTTGTAACGCTGGTGGACACTTCGGGCGCGTTTCCGGGGATCGAGGCGGAAGAACGCGGCCAGGCTGAAGCCATCGCTCGCTCGACCGAGGCGTGCCTGGCGCTCGAAGTGCCGATGATCGCGTCAATCGTCGGCGAAGGCGGATCGGGCGGCGCGGTGGCGCTGGCCTCTGCCAACCGGGTGCTGATGATGGAGCACGCGGTCTATTCGGTGATTTCGCCGGAAGGCTGCGCTTCGATCCTGTGGCGCACGTCCGAAAAGGCTGCCGATGCCGCACAGGCGATGAAGATTACCGCCCAGCATCTCAAGCGCGACAAGGTGATCGACCGCATCGTCAAGGAGCCAGTCGGCGGCGCACAGCGTGATCCGCAGGCCGCAGCGCGGATGCTCGGCGCTGCGCTGAGCGAGGAGATCGAACAGCTGTCGGGCCTCAGCCGCACAGAACTGGTCGCCCAGCGCGAGGAGCGCTTCCTCGGCATCGGGGGTTAAGCCCAGCAAAGGCGCCATCCCAAGTTAAGGTTTCGTTTGCCAAGGCTTTCCGTTGCGCTGCTTTGCCGATAGGCTGGCAGCAGGACATAACAGCGGGAGGAGCCACTCATGGCACGCATTTCACGCAAGATACTGGCGCTCGGCGCGGCGCCACTGGCGTTGACCGGATGCATGGGCGCAGGCGGAGCCATTCCCTCGGCCTCGGCCCCGATTACGCAGACTGAAGCGCAGCAGGGCGCGCAATATCACCCGCAATTGCTGGCAGAATTCGGCGGCGCGATGACCGGCACCCATGCCCAATATGTCGAACAGGTGGGCAAGAATATCGCGGTGCAATCAGGTCTCGGCAATGCGCGTGAGGCCTTCACCGTCAGTCTGCTGAACTCGCCCGTGCACAATGCTTTCGCGGTGCCGGGTGGCTATATCTACACCACCCGCCAGCTCGTCACCCTGATGAACAACGAGGCGGAACTCGCCGGCGTGCTGGGGCATGAAGTCGGCCACGTCGCCGCGCGCCATTCACAGCGGCGCCAGGCTGAATCGCAGAAAAATACGCTGCTCGGCGGCGGGCTGGCGATCCTTTCGGGGATATTGCTGGGCGATTCGGGGCTGGGCAACACGCTATCGCGCACCTTCATGGAAGGCTCGCAGATGCTGACGCTCAAATTCTCGCGCCAGCAGGAGCTGGAAGCGGATGATCTGGGCATCCAGTATTTGGGCCGCGCGGGCTATGATCAGCGTGCGATGGGCACCGTTTTGGCCAGCCTTGCTGCGCAAAACGGGCTTGATGCGCGTCTCGCGGGGCGCAATGCGAGCGTTCCGGAATGGGCCTCGACCCATCCCGATCCCGCCAGCCGGGTTCAAAGTGCGCTTTCCAAGGCCAGTGCCGCGGGTGCTGGCGGTGTAACGAATCGCGACACCTTCCTCACGCGAATCGATGGAATGCTCTACGGGGACGATCCAGCGCAGGGGATGATCGAGGGCAGCACCTTCATTCACCCCGAAATGCGCCTCGCTTTTACCGCGCCTCAGGGCTTTTACATGGTCAATGGCACCCGCGCGGTCAGCATCCAGGGGCAGGGCGGGCAGGCGCAGATGACGCTGGCGGCCTATAGCGGCAACTTGGAAACCTATGTGCGTCAGCAGTTCACCGCGCTGGGCGGTCAGAACAGCACCCTTGCACCGGCTCAGCTTGAGCGCACGACGGTCAATGGTCTGCCCGCAGTGTATGGCACTGCGCGCGTCAATAATGGCCAGAGCCAGGTGGATGTGGTGGTGTTCGCCTATGAATTCGCGCGCGACCGGGCCTATCACTTTACCGCGATCGCGCCTGCGGGCCGCGCAGCGACCTTCAATCCGATGTTCCAGTCGATGCGGCGGATCACTCAGGTCGAAGCGACCTCAGTGGTGCCGAAGCAATTGCAGGTGGTGACGGTGGCCCGCGGGGATACGGTGGCGAGTCTGGCGCGGCGAATGGCCTATGACAGCGCGCAGGAAGATCGCTTCCGGGTGCTTAATGCGCTCAGCAGTAGCGCGACGTTGACGCCGGGTCAGAAGGTCAAGCTGGTCGTGCGGGCGCGCTGATTTACGAGCAGGCTGGCGGTCCCGCTGTCAGAATGAGCAATATCGCGAATGCACAAAGAAAAAGCGGCGGGGATTGCTCCCCGCCGCTTTCCTGTTTGCCCGAAGGCAGACGATTAGTTGGCGTCGAGGCCTTCTTGCATCTCGCTGTCGACTTCCGTGAAGGTCTCTTCGAGGGTCGAACCCAGCGAGGTCATGGCGGTGATCGCGGCGACGGCGATGAGAGCGGCGATCAGGCCGTATTCGATGGCGGTGGCGCCCTGTTCGTCGCGGATCAGGTTCTTGATGAAGTTCATGGTCGGTCTCCTGGTTGGTCTTCGATAATACTGCCCGTCCTAAGTTCGGCTCGGTGCGGACAAACGTTGAACTAGGATATATTTCTTTAGAAAATCCTAATTGCCTTTAATTCGTCATTGCTGCGGTGCTGCGGGCTTCAATGTCGTTCCACATATCGGAAGCTGTGTTGGCAACCTCCCAAAGCGCACCAACCATCGCAACGGCGATCAGTCCGACAACAAGGCCATATTCCACGGCTGTTGCACCGGCTGTGTCATGCTGCAAACGCTTGAAAAAAGTTGCCCTCATGACACATGCACCTGTGCTGTCGTCAAACTGATCCCCTAAAAATCGTTGAGGAAGATTAAGAAAGAGTTGAGACGAGCGGTTCTGATGGAAAGAAAACCGACATGACGGGAAGCTGGCTGACAGTCGTCGCAGGCGCTTTGCACCGAAGTGATGGGCGCTGGCTGATGCATCAGCGGCCTGTGGGCAAACACCATGCCGGGTTGTGGGAATTCCCTGGCGGCAAGGTTGAAGCCCATGAAATGCCAGCAGAATCTTTGGTGCGGGAGTTAGAAGAAGAGCTTGGTATCTCTTGTTGTCTTTCCGATTGCGCACCCGCTGGTTTTGCCGAAGGCGGGGCTACTGCCAACGGTCAGCCGATTGTCATCCTGCTTTACACGGTGAGCGGTTGGCAGGGTGAGCCGCAGGCGCTGGAGGGCGGGGCCGTGGGCTGGTTCACGCCGGACGAGGCGCTCGCGTTGCCAAAGCCGCCGCTCGATGTTGTGCTGGCTCAGCGACTGTTTCAAAATCTCGGTTCAGGGCCAAACGCCTCTTGCCAAGCCTGACGCACCCCCCTATGTGCCGCCCCTCAGCGCGCACCCGTAGCTCAGCTGGATAGAGCATCAGACTACGAATCTGAGGGTCGGACGTTCGAATCGTTCCGGGTGCGCCAACAAAGCCCGCTCCTTGAAAAAGGAGCGGGCTTTGTCGGTTCTGGGCCGGATTTAGTCCGCCACACTCTCCTCGAGCGCATGCATATCGTCGTCCGACAGGCCGAAATGATGCCCGGCTTCGTGAATCACGACATGGCGGATCAGCGCGGAAAAGCTGACGCCGGTTTCCTCCATCTCGGCCAATAGCGGCTGGCGGAACAGCGTGATGACTGGTGGCAACCCGTCACTGTCCCACTGTGATCGTTCGGTCAGCGCGACGCCTTCATACAGCCCGGTCAACTCCCAGCGATCGGCAATCCCGACAGCGTGCAATTGCTCGGCGGTCGCGAATTCCTCGATCCGCAGCACCACATCGGCCAGTGGCTGACGGAACGCATCCGGCAGGCGAGCGACAACTAAAGCAGCGGCGGCTTCGAAGTCGGCGATGCTGGGCTGATGCAAGATCGATGTCCTTTCTCGGCACCATGGGGGATGAATTGCCGGGGCAATCCCTTACATAAAGCAAGATGGGGACAGCATCCTTCCCGCGCAACCGGCGTATCTGCATGGAACGCCTTGGGGGTTGACGGGTTGACGTCACTCGGGATCGACAGGCGAGGGGGCTCCGACTGGGCCAATGAGTAAAGAAAGACGACAGACCATGAATTACGTTTCGGCCCACGATCACGATGATGAGTTCGATCCGGAAAACCCGATGGGCAAGCCGGAAGTGCCGGATCACGTGCAGAACGCGATCCGCACCCTGATCGAGTGGGCGGGCGACGATCCGAACCGCGAAGGCCTGCGCGATACCCCCAAGCGGGTCGGCCGCGCGTGGCTCGAATATTGTGAGGGCTACAAGGAAGATCCGGCGATCCATCTGTCCCGCATTTTCGAGGAAGTGGGCGGTTATGACGAGATCGTGCTGCTCAAGGACATTCCGTTCCAGTCGCATTGCGAACACCACATGGCGCCGATCATCGGCAAGGCTGCGATTGCCTATCTGCCGAAGAAGAAGGTGGTCGGAATCTCAAAGCTGGCGCGCGTGCTGCATGGCTATGCCCAGCGCTTGCAGATTCAGGAGCGCCTGACCGCTGAGGTCGCGCAGTGCATCTGGGACAATCTCGATCCGCATGGCGTGGCCGTTGTGATCGAAGCACAGCATGGTTGCATGACCGGTCGGGGCGTCAAAACACCGGGCGTGGGTATGATCACCAGCCGGATTTTGGGCTGCTTCCTCGACAATGACAGCAGCCGCAAGGAAGTCATGAGCCTGATGGGATATTGATCGCATTTCTGCGAATGTTAAGTCTTTGAATTTATTTATCTTTCCGTGTTCAAAATGCACATTCCACTCCTTGGCTAAGCCTTGGCCAAGCCTTGGTTTGTGCGGTTCGCAATGGTAGTCTTGTCTGATCCACGGCCCTAACGGTCGGGATCAAGCAGGAGAGTACCATGAAGAAGTACGTCTTTGCCGGGCTGGCGCTGAGCGCCTGTCTCGCTTCGCCTACTTTCGCACTAGAGCATGAGGTCGTGATCGACCATGAGGATGGCCCGATCGCGGCCGACTACAAGGGGTCGGTCACGATCGAAACCACACAGGTCGGGACTACCGGCCCGGCCGGACGGCCGAACACGCTGCGCTGCAATTGGACCGCTACGCTGAATGTCGAGCGGGTCGCCAAGGTTGGCGAGACGGTGCAGTCGCGCCGCACCTTGACCAGCGATGATGTGGTCAGCGGGTCGCGGTCCGGCTGGTGCGAAACCCATGTCAAGGCGATCGACCGGCTGGTAAGCACCCGCCGAGACAACATTCGCACCGCCATGCTCGCATTGATCGATCAGGATCGCGCGGAGCTTCTGGCCGAGGCCGAGAGCGCGCAGAACCGCCGCCGCGGCGTCTGATCTTAGTAACGAGCCGTAGCGGAGCGGGGCGCTTCCACTGCGGAGGCGTCCCGTTTTCGCATTTGCGATCAGGGGCAAAGCGTCGTAGCCTTCGGGTTCGGCCCAGCCGATAAGCCTTACCGACGGAGATTGCTGATGCTGCGCAGACCTGCCACCCGCTTTATCGTTGCCGCCGCGCTGGCGGGCGTGCTTGCCGCCTGTTCGGGTGAAGGTGCCTCCGATGCCGCGCCCAGCGGTGATGTCGCAGCTGCGGGCGAAGTCCCGCCGGTGCTCAAGGAGCGGCATGACAATTTCGAAGGTATCGGCGATGCCTTCAAGGCAGTTCGCGGGGAGCTGGACAAAGACGCGCCCGATTTCACGCTGATCGGCGCCAAAGCGAGCGATATCAACACGCGCGCGAAGCTGATCGAAACCCACTTCCCGGCTGGCACCAGCGTCGACGATGGCTTCAAGACCGAAGCTCTGCCGTCGATCTGGGAGAAGCCTGAGGAATTCAAGGCCGCCGCACAAAAGCTGGTCGATGAAAGCGCCAAGCTGGTGGCCGTTGCGGGTGAGGGCGACAAGGCCGCCACCGCAGCGCAGGCGATGGCGATGGGCGGCGCCTGCAAGGGCTGCCACGACAAGTTCCGGCTCGACGACAAGAAGTAGGCCCTGATGACCGATCCGCTCGGTACGCCGCCCGCTGCCTTGCATGATGTGAAGGTGTGGGATCCCTTGCTGCGGATCACGCATTGGAGCTTTTTGTTGATCATCCCGATGATGTGGTGGACGGCGGAAAACTCCAAGTGGGCCCTGCATCGTCGCACCGGACTGGTGCTGCTCGGCCTTTTGGTGTTCCGCCTGCTGTGGGGGTTTCTGGGGCCTGAGACCGCGCGCTTTTCCAGCTTTGTGAAAGGGCCGGGTGCGGTCGTCGCCTATTTGCGCGGGGCCTTGTCAGATGCCGCGACCCGCATCGGACATTCGCCCATTGGCGGGTGGAGCACATTGGCACTGCTCGGGGCGATGTTGCTTCAGGTCAGCATGGGGCTGTTTGCGGGCGATCCCTATGACGGGATGACCGGGCCGCTCAACCCGCTGGTTGGCGTGATGACCGCCGATACAATCACCGAATTGCACGAGACTTTCTTCTGGGTGATCGTCGGGCTGATCGGCCTGCACTTGGCCGCGATCACCTTTTACGCGGTGAAGGGCAATGATCTGTTGAGCCCGATGGTGAGCGGTGACCGTCCGCCGATGCCGGGCGTGGCGGGGATTGGCCCGACGCCGTGGGGACGCGCGGCGCTCGCGGTGGGGCTGGCTGCCGGCTTTGCGCTATGGGTGGCGTACGGCGCGCCGCCGCTGACCTGATACGAAAACGGGGCGCTCCCCCTCTCGGAAAAGCGCCCCGTTGCTCTGGATTTTGGAGTGAAGGCTTAGAGCTGCCCGAGCATGTGGTCGGCGCTCGAGACCTTGAAGTCGCCCGGCTCTTCGACATTGAGCTGTTCGACTACGCCATCATTTATCACCATCGAGAACCGCTGGCCGCGCTTGCCAAGGCCGAAGCCCGAACCGTCCATGGTCAGGCCGATGGCTTCGACGAACTCGGCATTGCCGTCCGCCAGCATGGTGATGTCGTCGCTGCCAGCGGCCTTGTTCCAAGCGCCCATCACGAAGGCGTCATTCACTGCGGTGCCGACGATCTCGTCAACGCCCTTGGCCTTGAGGTCGCTCGCCTTTTCGACAAAGCCAGGAAGGTGCTTGGCCGAGCAGGTCGGGGTGAAGGCACCGGGGACCGAGAACAGCGCCACGCGCTTGCCAGCGAAATAGTCGGAAGACTTGACGGGCTGGGGGCCTTCGGCGGTCGCCTTGATCAGGGTGACTTCGGGGATCTTGTCGCCAATGGAAATGGTCATTGTATGTGCATCCTCATGCCTTGGGGGGTGTGTTCGGGCTGTTCTATAGCGGGTGCGGGCAGACGGGCAACAAATAGACATATAAAGATAAGTTTATATTTGCCTCAAGCCGCCCTTGTCGCTAGGGGCAGGGCGCATAAGCAGACCTTCGCACACCAAAGTGCCGATCTGCGCTTAGGAGATTGAAGCAATGGCTACCCTCGCTGCCGCCCCGACCACCGAATACGTGATCAAGGACATCGCGCTGGCCCAGTTCGGCCGCGACGAAATCATGATTGCCGAGACCGAAATGCCCGGCCTGATGGCGCTGCGTGAAGAGTATGGCGCGGCCCAGCCGCTCAAGGGCGCTCGCATCACCGGCTCGCTTCACATGACCATCCAGACGGCGGTGCTGATCGAGACGCTCGTGGCTCTCGGCGCCGAAGTGCGTTGGGCGACTTGCAACATCTTCTCGACGCAGGACCATGCCGCCGCTGCCATCGCCGATGCCGGCATCCCGGTCTTCGCGATCAAGGGCGAGACGCTGGCGGATTACTGGGATTACGTGGGCCGCATCTTCGATTGGGCGACCGACGAGAACCCCGATCTCACCTGCAACCTGATCCTCGACGACGGCGGCGATGCCACCATGTTCGCGCTGTGGGGCGCGCGGCTTGAAGCCGGGGAAGAAATGGGCGAGCCGACCAACGCCGAGGAAATCGAATTCCAGCGCGCGCTGAAGGCCTTCGTTGCGGCGCGTCCGGGCTACCTCACCAAGACCGTGAAGGCGATCAAGGGCGTTTCGGAAGAGACCACCACTGGCGTGATGCGCCTCTACCAGATCGCCAAGCAGGGCAAGCTCCCGTTCCCGGCGATCAACGTGAATGATTCGGTCACCAAGTCGAAGTTCGACAACCTCTACGGCTGCAAGGAATCGCTGGTCGACGCGATCCGCCGCGCCACCGACGTGATGCTGGCCGGCAAGGTCGCCTGCGTTGCCGGTTACGGCGATGTCGGCAAGGGCTCGGCAGCCTCGCTGCGTGACGGCGGCGCCCGCGTGATGGTCACTGAAATCGATCCGATTTGCGCACTGCAAGCCGCGATGGACGGCTTCGAAGTTGTCACCATGGAAGACGCCGTGAAGCGCGCCGACATCTTCGTCACCGCCACCGGCAACGAAGACGTCATCACCGCCGATCACATGATGAACATGAAGCCGATGGCGATTGTGTGCAACATCGGCCACTTCGACAGCGAGATCCAGATTTCCGCGCTTTCCAACTACAACTGGAAGGAAATCAAGGAAGGCACCGACATCGTCACCTTCCCGGATGGCAAGTCGATCATCATCCTCGCCAAGGGCCGTCTGGTGAACCTCGGCTGCGCCACCGGCCACCCGAGCTTCGTGATGAGCGCGAGCTTCACCAACCAGACCCTCGCCCAGATCGAGCTGTTCACCAAGGCTGACGAATATCAGAACGATGTCTACGTCCTGCCCAAACATCTCGATGAAAAGGTCGCCGCGCTGCACCTCGAAAAGCTGGGTGTGAAGCTGACCCAACTGTCGGGCAAGCAGGCCAGCTACATCGGCGTACCGCAGGCTGGCCCGTTCAAGCCTGACCACTACCGCTACTAAGCAATGCGAAACCGGCGCCCCCGCACCGTTTTTCCAAGCGGTTCGGGGGCGCATGGGTTCATCCCCGTTGCACTCCCGCGCGCACGCGCATAGCGGTTGAGCGATGGACCTCTCGCCTCTTTCATTGGTGCTGATCGCACTCGTGCTTGCCGCCTGGGCGGTGGGTGCGGCGATGGTCGTGCTGCGCGCGAACCAGAGCGTCAAGCGCGCCAAGGCGATGCGCACCAGCCTGAAGCGGATGCAGACGCTGCTCGACGTCGCGCCGGCCTTGCCGCTGTTGGTGCGCGTGGACGGGCGGATCGAGGCGCCTGAGAAGCTGGCCCGGATGCTGGGCCTGACCGCGATGCCCAAATATCTCAGCGAACTTGCCGCTCCAGCGGGCAATCCCAAGGGCGGCGGGCTTGCGCAGGCCCAGCTCGACCAGCTGTGGTCCCGGATCCAGACCACTCAGAAAAGCGCTGCGCCTTTCCGGATGGCCATCAACCTGCCAGGCGCACAGCGCAGCCTCGCGCTCTACGGGACGCTCGCCGATCCGCAGGTCTCGCCCGGTGGGGCCGCGCTGGTGTGGGTGTTCGACTTTACCGAAAGCCATTCCGAAATGGCTCGTCTGCGCGCTGCTGCTGCGCGGGCGACGGGGGATTTCGCCGCGCTCGTCGGCCTAATCGAAGCCGCGCCCATGCCGATGTGGTTCCGCGGGTCTGACCTTACGCTCCAACTCGTCAACCAGGCCTATGTCGATGCTGTTGGCGCAAGCACGGCGGCCGAAGTGGTGCAGAGCCAGATCGAACTGCTCGAGCCCGAGGATGGCCGCTCGCCCGCCGATATCGCCCGGGCTACCCTGACCAGTCAGGCCAAGTCCGAACGTATCATCGCTGCGACCATCCACGGCGCACGCCGCACGCTGCGGGTCAGCGACCTCCCGCTCGGGCTGGAGGGGGTGGCGGGCTATGCTATCGACATCGAGGAACAGCAGCAGGTTGCGCGCGAATTCCGCGCCTTCCGCGATGCCCAGCGCGCGCTGCTCGACCAGCTTTCGGTCGGCGTCGCGTTGTTTGACGGCGAGGAACGTCTGACCTTCGCCAACCGCCCGTTCCGCCGCCTGTTCAGTCTGACCGAAGAAACCATCGAGGCCCAAACGCCGTTCGAACGCTTCCTCGCTGAAGCGCGTGAGCGTGGGCGCACGCCCGAAGTGCGTGATTTCCCCGAGTGGCGGCGAGAGCGCACTGGCTGGTTCGGGATGCAGGATACTCAAGAAGAAGCCTGGCCGCTGCCGGGCGGAACTCACTTGCGCGTTGTCGCCCAGCCGATGCCGGATGGCGGCCTCATCCTGATCACCGAGGATCGCACCGAAAGCCTCGCGCTCTCCGCCGTGCGCGACACCCTACTACGAACCCGTACTGCGACGCTCGACAGCCTATTCGAAGCCTTGGCGATCTTCGCGCCAGATGGGTCGGTGCAGCTCTGGAACCGCAGCTTTGCCGGGACTTGGGGCCTCACGCCCGAACTGCTCGATTTGCATCCAAGCGCGGATGAATTGCTCAGCGCGATCGGGCGCAATCTGGTGAAACCCGAAGAAGCCGGGCTGATCGGGGCTGCCGTGCGCGCTGCGACGCTCGACCGGCGAGAGAAGGGCGGGCAGGTCGATCTGGCCGATGGCCGCACGCTGCGCTTTGCCGGGATACCGCTGCCAGATGGCAACGGCCTGCTGACCGTGCTCGACATCACCGCTTCGCAAAAGGCCGAACAGGCACTGCGTGAGCGGGCCGAGGCACTGGAGGAGGCTGACGCGGTCAAGGCCAAGTTCCTCGCCAACATGAGCTATGAATTCCGTACGCCGCTCACCACCATCGGCGGCTATGCCGAACTGCTTAAAAGCGGCGCGGCGGCTGATCCCGAAGCTGCGGGCGAATATGTTGATGCGATCTTGAGCGCGGTCGAGCGCCTGACCGAACAGGTCGAAAACGTTCTCGACCTGTCGCAAAGCGAGGCGGGGTTGCTGCCGATCCGCAAGGAACGCCTCGACCTCCTCGATTTCCTCACCACGCTCGTGCGCGAGCGCGAAGGGGCGATTGTCGCCGCCGGGCTGAGCCTCGATCTCAAGGGCCGCCGCGGCCGGGTGATTGAGGCCGACCCGCGCCAGATGGGCCGGGCGATCGGCAACCTGCTCGACAATGCCGTGGTCGGTACGCCGGAAGGCGGCCGCATCGTGATTGAGATCCGCCGCGCGCCCGAGGGCACGGAGTGGGGGGTGGAGATCAGCATCGCCGATAACGGCAGGGGCATGACGTCGAAGGAACTCGCCCGCGCGCAGGGCGGGGTTAAGCCCGCAGGCGAAAGCGTGCCTGAGCGCCGCACCGGCCTCGGCATCCCGCTCGCCCGGCAGCTGATTGCCGCGCATGACGGGACGCTTGAGATCGTCAGCCGCAAAGGCGCGGGCACCACTGCGACCATCCGCCTGCCGTGACCGAGACGCGGTCTAGCCTCCTCGACTTGGCCTCTATGGCTTCCTACGGCGCAGCGATTGCTGGGAGGCTAAGGGCGGGCGATGTGGTGGCGCTGACCGGCGGGCTGGGGGCGGGCAAGACGACACTGGCGCGCGCGATACTGGCGGCGCTGGGACATGAAGGCGAAGTGCCGTCGCCGACCTTCACCATCATCGAGACTTACGATTCGCCGCCGCTCCGGCTTGCCGCTGTTCACGCAGATTTCTACCGCTTGGATGACCCTGCCGAACTCGCTGAAATCGGTCTCGATGATTACCGCGAGGGTGCGGTGCTGTTGGCGGAATGGCCGGATCACGCGGGCGGCTTCGCCCATGAACCGGGATGCCTGTCGATCACGCTGGAACCGGTGGGAGAAAGCGGGGAAGGTGGCCGGATTGCGATTGCCCGCGGCGGGGCGGATTGGGTAGGGCGGATGCCATGAACCCGCTTCCCCAAGGCCTTGCCGAATTCGTCGCCCACGCCGGATGGGAGGGAGCGGACATCGACCCGCTGCCCGGCGATGCCTCGTTCCGGCGCTATTTCCGCCTGACCCGCGATGGCGAATCGGCGATGCTGATGCACGCGCCGCCGCCGCACGAAGACCCCGCGCCGTTTCTCCACGTCGCCCATTGGCTCAACGCGCACGGGATGCGCGCGCCTGCAATCCTCGCCGAGGATGCGGCCCAGGGCTGGGTGCTGACCGAGGATTTCGGCAATGACCGGATGCGCGACTGGCTCGATCTAAACCCTGCGGACGAGCGCGCCGCTTACGAAGCCGCCGTCGAAGCGCTGGCAGAGCTCCACCGCGTGCCGCCAGGGCCGTTTCCGGCATACGACATGGCGGTCTATGCGCGCGAAGCGGCGTTGCTTACCGAATGGTATTGCCCCGCGCAGGGCCTTGCGGTGGATGCAGCGGGCTATGCCGCCGCTTGGGAAGAAGCCCTCGCACCAATGCTCGCCCGCCAGAACCCCGGTGTAACGGTGCTGCGCGATTATCATGCCGAGAACATCATGCTGCTGGGCGGCAAGGCGACAGCGCCGCAAGGGCTGATCGACTTTCAGGACGCGCTGGTGGGACACCCGGCCTACGACCTCGTCTCACTATTGCAGGATGCGCGGCGGGATGTCCCTGAGGCGCTGGAGGCGGCAATGCTGGCGCATTACTGCGCTGCGGCAGGCCTCAGCGGCGATGATTTCCTAGCCGACTACGCTCGGCTTGGCGCGCAGCGGAATGCCAAGATCGTCGGTATTTTCACCCGGCTTGACCGGCGTGACGGCAAGCCCAAATACCTCACCATGATCCCGCGCGTCTGGGCGGCGATGGAGCGCGATCTGGCGCATCCGGCGCTCGCCCCCGTGGCGCGCTGGTTCGATGCCAATATCCCGGCGGATTTGCGCGCTGCCAACGGCGCTTTCGCCGCATGACGAAGCTCGCATCCGACACCGCGATGATCCTCGCCGCTGGCCTCGGCAAACGGATGCGGCCGCTGACCGCCAGTCAGCCCAAGCCGCTGGTGCGGGTGGCGGGCAAGGCACTGATCGACCACGCGCTTGATCGGCTCGCCGAAGCTGGTGTCGCCAAGGCGGTGGTGAACGTCCACTACCTCGCGGACGCGCTTGAAGCCCATGTGCTCGCCCGCGCCGTCCCCAAGATCATCGTCTCGGACGAACGCGCGCAGCTGCTCGAGACCGGTGGCGGGATGGTGAAGGCGCTCAGCCAACTGCCTGACCCGTTCTTCGCGCTTAACGCTGACAATATCTGGCTGGATGGCCCCAAGAGCGCATTCCATGACCTGTCGCGCCGCTGGGATCCCGAAGCCATGGACGCGCTGCTGCTGGTTGTGCCGCACGCTCGCGCGGCCAATTTCAACGGCACCGGCGATTTTCACATGGACCCGCTCGGCCGCCTCTCGCGCCGCCGTGATGGGCGGATTGCCCCGTTCATCTACACCGGCATCCAGCTCGTCAGCCACCGGCTGATGCGCGAGGCGCCAGAGGGGCCGTTCTCCACCAACGTCCTCTGGAACCGGGCGATGGAGCAGGGGCGGCTTTACGGTCTCAGCTTCACCGGGCTGTGGTTCGAAGTCGGCACGCCGCAAGCGATCCGCCCGACCGAGGAGGCGCTGCTGGGTGGCTGACCCGCGCCACATCGGCCCGCTGGTCTACTCCATCGCCGCGCACCGCGGCTTTGCCGATGCATTGGTGGCAGGCCTTGTCCCGCGATACCGTGAGCCGGGTTTCGGGCTGGCGCGTCTCACTCTGCTGGTCCCGTCGACCCGCGCCGCGCGCACCCTCTCCGAAGCCTTCATCCGCCATGCTGGCGACACGGGTGAGGGCGGTTTGCTTATGCCGCGCATGATTGCGGTGGGTGATCTCGATCTCGATGAAAAGCTGGGCGCGGCGCTCGATCCGTTGGGGGCGGCGGATGTTCCTCCGGCCTGCGATCCGGTGGCACGGTGGCTGACGCTCGACCGTCTGATTGCTGAGGAGCGTGCCGAGGAAGGCATGGAGCCGCTGCCGGGCCGTGCGCGCCTCAACCTCGCGCGCGAGATGGCGCGGACGATGGACCGGCTGCTGGTCGAGGAAAAGGCCCCCGAGGAGTTGTGGGCCGATCCGGTGATGGACCAGCTCGGCAATCTCGCGGAACACTGGAAGCGCGCGATCCGCCTGTTTGCGCGGGTCAATGCGCGCTGGCAGGTGGAACTGGCGGTGCGGGGTGAGGTTGACGCTTCGACCCGCCGCAATCTGCTGTTCGACCGCGCCGCCCGCCGCTGGCGCGAGACCCCGCCGCCGTATCCGATTGTCGCCGCCGGGGTGACGAGCGCCGCGCCTGCGCTTGCGCGGTTGCTGAAGGTCGTGGCAGAATTGCCGGAAGGCGCGGTGGTGCTGCCCGATCTCGATCTGGCGATGGACGACGCGGCGTGGTCGGAGCTCGGCCTTGCTGGCGCGTCCGAGGAACCCGGCGGGCCGGTATTCGCATCGGGTGACGCGCTCAGCCATCCGCAATATCACCTCAAGTTGCTGCTGAACCGAATGGGTGTGAACCGCGCCGAGGTGCAGCCGTGGCACCGGCGCGGGATTGGGGCGGCGGAACCGGCCCGCAGCCGGGCGATTTCCTCGCTGTTCCTGCCGCCTCAGGCGAGCCGCGCGTGGATCGACCTCAATGCCGACCGGCGGCGGCTGTCCGGCGTGCGCTTGCTCGCCAGTGCCACGATCGAGGAAGAAGCGCAGGCCATCGCGCTGCTGGTGCGCGAGGCACTGGAACAGCCGGAAAAGCGTATCGCCGTGATCACCGCGAATCGCGGGTTGGCGCGGCGAGTGGCGCAGCATTGCGAACGCTGGAACATTGCGGCTGACGACACCGCTGGTCGCCCACTGGCGCTGACCCCGGCGGGGCGATTGTTCGGCTTGCTGGCGGAGGTGGCCGCGAACGGCCCCGATCCGGCCAATCTTGTCGCCGCTTTCGGGCACCCCCTGGTGCGAGGCCACGATGGCGAGGTACGACGCGATTGGCTCAAAGGGCTGCGCGCTTTCGACCGCCGCTTGCGTGGGCCAGCGCCTGCGCCCGGAATGGAGCCATTGCGCAAAGCCGCAGCCAAAGCGGAGGTCGCCGAGTGGTGGGCCAAAGCGGAAGGTTTGCTCGCGCCGTTAATCGACTGGCCGCGCGAAATCGCGTTGGCCGATGCGCTGACCCGGCTCGCTGACGCCGCCGAGGGTTTCGCGCAGTCGCTGGTGTGGGAGCGCGAGGATGGACGCGCGCTCGGCACCATGATCGAGGAATTGCGCGCTCAGGCTGAGGCGGCAGGCACTTTCGTCGAGACCGCCGATCTGGCGGGGATCTTGCGCGATGCGATGGAGGCGGTTGCGGTGCGCCCCGGTTACGGCGGCCATCCGCGTGTGGCGATCTATGGCTTGCTCGAAGCGCGCATGGCGCGGGCCGATCTGGTGATCTGCGGGGGGCTCAACGAAGGCTCATGGCCGCAGCCGCCGGGGGCCGACGCGCTGCTGGCCCCTGCCATTTTGCGCGCGCTCGGCGTTCCGGGGGCTGAATTCCGTATCGGCCTTGCTGCGCATGACTTGGCGGGCGCGATGGGCGCGCCTGAGGTGGTGCTGAGCCGGAGCCTGCGCGATGCCGAGGGGCCGACGCTGCCCTCGCGCTTCCTGCTGCGGGTCGAGGCACTGCTCGGCGATGATCTGGACAAGGAGCACCGTGAACGCGCGATCCCGGCATTGCTGCCGCATCTCGACCGGCTGCGTTCCCCCGCGCCGGAATACCCGCGCCCCGCTCCCGATCCTTCGCCCGCCTTGCGTGACGTGACGATCAAGGTGACAGCGCTCGACCGGCTGCTGGGCGATCCCTACCAGTTTTACGCGCAGGCGATCCTTGATCTGCGCCAGTTGCAACCACTCGCCGCCGATCCGTTCAGCGATCCGGCACTGCGCGGCACGTTGGTGCATGATCTCCTCGACAAGTGGCACAGGGCGAAGGCGAGAGATCCGGGCCTTGCGCTTGCCCCCTTTGCCACCGCCTATTTTGAGCGGGAGCGCGTCCACCCGCTGTTCCGCGCGCTATGGCAACCACGCCTGATCGCCGCGCTTGAGCGGTTCGAGAAATGGATCGCCGATGGTGCCGCAGCAGGCCGCACGGTTCTCGCAACCGAAATTTCGGGTGAGATGCTGTATGACGGTGTCACCGTCATGGGCCGCGCGGACCGGATCGACTGGTTGGCAGACGGGACGCTGGCAATTGTCGATTACAAGACCGGCGCGCCGCCCGCAAAGAAGCAGGTGACGTCGGGCTATGCCCTGCAATTGGGGTTGCTCGGGTTGATTGCTGAGGCCGGTCGGTTCGCGAACGACAAGACCGGGCAGGTGGTCACAGGCACGCCGACCCGGTTCGAATATTGGTCGCTCGGCAAAGCGAAGAAAGAAGACGGCTTCGGCTATCAGGAAACCCCGGTGAAGGAAGGCAGCGCAAAGACAGGCCTGCTCCAAGAGGATTATCTCAACTTCCACGCCGACCGGCTGAGCGAGGCGATCCGGCTGTTCATCAAGGGCAGCAAGCCCTTCATTGCGCGCGAGAACCCCGATTACAAAGGCTACAACGAATACGACCAGCTGATGCGGTTGGAAGAGTGGGCGATCCGCCTGACCGATCCGGAGACCAAGCCATGAGCGGCGGAAATGGTCTCGTCTTCCCGCTGATGGACAACCAGCTGCTGGCAGCGGACCCAGAGGACAACGTCTGGCTCTCGGCCTCGGCGGGGACCGGCAAAACGCAGGTGCTGTCTGCGCGCGTGCTCAGGCTACTGCTGCGCGAGGATGTCGCGCCGTCGCAGATCCTGTGCCTGACTTTTACCAAGGCGGGCGCTGCCGAGATGGCGAACCGCATCAACGCGGTGCTGGCGCGCTGGGTGCGGCTGCCTACTGTTACCTTGGCGAAAGAGCTCGGCTATCTCGGCGCGGATATCGGCCCTGCCACGCAGGAACGTGCGCGCAGCCTGTTTGCGAGCGTACTCGATTGCCCCGGCGGCGGCCTGCGCATCGACACCATCCACGCCTTCGCGCAGTTCCTGATCGGCAACTTCCCCGAGGAAGCGAACCTCGCCCCCGGCACCCGGGTGTTGGATGATCGCAGTCGCGAACTGCTGAGCCGCGAAGTGCTGACCGACCTGTTCGAAGAAGCCGAGCGTACCAATGATGTGCAGGTGCTCGACGGCATCGAACTGTTCACGACGCGCAAGGACCCCGCAGCGCTCCACAAATGGCTGATGCGCGCCGCCGAGGCGCAGGACATGTGGGAGGGGCCGTCCGGTTGGCAATCGCCGATGGCCGGGCGGGTGCGGCAGACACTTGGCATTCCCGCCGACGCGGACGAAGTCTGGGCGAGCGAGCCGCTGCATCCCGATATCTTCCCTGATGACGCGCTTGCCGCGATGCTGCCTGCTCTCGATGGCTGGAAGACCAAGACTGGGCAGGAGGCCGCTGCCTTCATCCGGCACTGGCTGACGCTTGATGTGGCGCACCGGGTTGCTGAAGCAGCGCAGTTTCGCAAGACGATCCTCAAGGCCGACGGGACCCCGCGCAAGATGGAAGGGGCTGCCAAGATTGAACCCAATTTGCCCGAGTGGCAGGAGGATATTGCCGAGGCGCTGACGCTTTACGAAGACCGCCGCTCGCTCTTCGCCTGCGCCGAAATCGTTACCTCGGCGTTGGAAATCGGCCGCGCCTTCGCTGTCCGGTGGGAGGCCCGCAAAGCGCGCGAGGGGTTGCTCGATTTCTCCGACCTGATCCGCAAGGCCGCTGCGCTGCTCGACCAGTCAGAGGCGGCTGATTGGATCCGTTACAAGCTCGACCGCCATTTCGACCACATCCTGATCGACGAAGCGCAGGACACCAACCGCAGCCAATGGGACATCGTCGAAGCGCTGATCGACGACTTCTTCAGCGGCGAAGGCGCGCGCGGGGACAAACTGCGCACGATCTTCACCGTGGGCGATTACAAGCAGGCGATCTTCGGATTTCAAGGCACCAGCCCGGACAACTTCGCCCGCGCCAAGCAGCGCGTGCACGGCCGGATCACGGCGGCGCAGCAGGGCATCCGGCAAGGCCGCGTCAATCGGCGGGAGCCGGGTTGGCAGGATCTCGACCTCGGCCATTCGTTCCGCACTGCCGATATCGTGCTTGGCTTCGTCAACCGCATGATTGGATTCCTGGGCTTTGCCGAGTTTGGGCTGGACAAGGAACCGGCGCCCCATGTCGGCGCCCAGCGGCCGGGGCTTGTCACGCTTTGGCCGCCGGTTGCGCCGAAGCAGGGCGAGGGGCAGGAAGACCAGGATGACGACGCTGACGACAGCGAGAACCGCGACTGGCTGCCCCGGCACGACACGCTGCTGGCGCAGAACATCGCCGATCAGGTGCAGCGCTGGCTGACCGATGAGCCCTTTGTCCTGGCCAAGGGCACCCGCCGCCATGCGCAGGCGGGCGACATCATGGTTCTGGTGCGTCAGAGGAAGGAGCTCGCCGCGCAGATCGTCGCCAAGCTCTATGCGCGCGGTGTGCCGGTGGCGGGGGTTGATCGGCTTAGGCTCGGCGCGCCGATGGCGGTGAAGGACGTGCTCGCCGCGCTGCGCTTTGCCACGCAACCGCAGGACGATCTGAGCCTTGCGAACCTGCTCGCCTCGCCGCTGGTGGGGTGGAGCCAGGATGACATCCTCGCCTACGTGCCCCGGCCCGAGAAGGTGCGGCTGTGGGATCACCTGAAGCGCAAGGACGCACCGCCTGAAGTTGCCGCCACTGCGGAGAAGCTGAGGGATCTGCTGCGCCGCGCCGACTACCAGACCCCGCAAGCGCTAATCGCGTGGCTGCTGACTGGCCCGTGGCAAGGGCGGGCGCGGCTCGTCGAACGACTGGGGGCCGAAGCCAATGATCCGCTCGACGAGCTGATCAACGCCGCCTTCGCCTATGAGGCCGAGTATTGGCCGAGCCTGTCCGGCTTCATCGCATGGTTCGACGCCGGGACGGGCGATCTGAAGCGCGATTCCGACAGCGCCTCCGGGCAGGTGCGGGTGATGACGGTGCATGGCTCCAAGGGGCTTCAGGCGCCGATCGTGATCCTCGCCGATGCCACCGGCGCGCCCGGCGAGGCGGGCGATCTGGTGCTGGTTGATGATCCGCTCGGCCAGATGGGCGATTGCAGGCGCGAAGTGCCGCTCCCGCCGCTCGGCAAGGACGAGAAGAAGGGCAGGATCGCCGAAGCCGAGGAAGCCAAGAAGGCAGCGCTTTTGCAGGAGCATTGGCGCTTGCTCTACGTGGCGCTGACCCGCGCGGAGGAGGCGCTGTTCATCGGCGGATCGCTCAACAAGAACGAGGCGAAGAAGGGCGTGCCCCACGACGACAGCTGGTACGCCCGCCTCGCGCCGCTGTTCGAGGGTGAGGAGATCACCGATCCGGTGTGGCATTGGCGCAAGGAATGGGGTGAGCGGGCTGAGCCACTGGTGCCGGAGGATGCCACCACCGATGCTGCCGCGCCGCCCGCGCTGCCGCGCTGGATCACCACGCCGATCGGTCCCGAGCCCCGCCCGCCGCGTCCGTTGGCACCGTCGAGCGCGGGCGAGGATGGCGGGGCCGCACCGCCGCTCCCGCCTGAAGCCGCGCGTCATTCGGCGCGGCGTGGGAGCCTGATCCACACGCTGCTCGAACGCCTGCCCGATGTCGCTGCGGATGACCGCGAGGCCGCGGCGCGCGGGTGGCTTGAGCGGCAGGCGAGCGATCTCGACGCCGCGCTTCGGGACGAGATGCTCGCCGCCGCGCTGGCCGTGCTTGATCACCCGCAGTTCGCCGCCATCTTCTCCGCCCAAGCGCTTGCCGAAGTGCCGCTTGCAGCGACTGTTGAGGGCGTGGTCGTGGCTGGCACGGCTGACCGGCTGCTTATCGAGGAGGCCCGCATAACGGTGGTTGATTTCAAGACCACCCGCCGCCCGCCTGTCAGTGCCGCCGCAATCCCGGTGGCGACGTTGCGCCAGATGGCGGCTTATGTCGCAGCGCTTGAGGTGATCTATCCGGGCCGCGAGGTGCGCGCGGGCGTGCTTTACACCCATGCCCCGGTGCTGTTTGATCTCCCCCCCGCAATGCTAGCGGCGCACAAGAACGCGTTGCAGACCGCGCAGCAATCCTTGTTGCCGCTCGATATTGAGTGAACAGCCCTGCGCATTAGATTGCATTCACATGACCGGCGCTCTTATGGTCGTCGGCAAAGGAGAATTCGAAATGGCGACCGTCAACGTGACCGATGCAAGCTTTCAGGCCGATGTGCTGGACAGCGACACCCCCGTGCTGGTGGATTTCTGGGCCGATTGGTGCGGCCCCTGCAAGATGATCGCTCCTGCACTCGAAGAGATCAGCGACGAGCTCGCCGGTAAGGTGAAGATCGCCAAGATCGACATCATGGAGAACACCGATATCGCCGCGCAGATGGGCGTGCAGTCGATCCCGCTGATGGTGCTGTTCAAGAACGGTGAGGCGGTCGCGCGCAAGCTTGGCGCGGCGCCCAAGGGACAGCTCAAGGCCTGGCTCGAAAGCGAGCTCTGATTTGCCAACCGGGCCTGCATCTGCGGGCCTGTTGGAGACACATGAGACACTGTCCAGAAACAGAAAAACTGCCCCTGATCCGGCCCCCATTCCGGACGACGTGACAGGGGCGGGCTGGGCGGCGGTGCGGGTCATGCGCGCATGGCTGGCAAACTGCGCGCGAGTAGGAAAGCTGTTTTAAGCCAGCACCCGCGCGACAAATTCGTCCCAGATTGCCGGGCTGGACGCGCCGACGAGCCCCGGCTTGTCGGCCTCGTCCACCCGGTATTCGCTGCCATCAAGCCGCGCGGCCTTGCCGCCCGCTTCGTTGAGCCAGAGGATGCCGGCAGCGTGATCCCACGCCAGCGTGCGCTTGAAGCTGGAGACGTCGTTCTCGCCCAGCGCGAGGCGGGGGTATTGTTCGGCGGCGCAGCGGGGGATGTCGACCAGCGTGTAGTGCGGCGCCAGCTTGGCATCGACCATCGCCGATTGCTCGGGGGTGAGGAAAATGCGGCTGACGGCGGAGACGGGGCGTTCCTGCCCGGTGGTGCGCGCCGCAATCCGCTCACCATTGACGAAGGCCCCTTCGCCCGAGCGAGTGTGGCAGAAGCGATCCTTGTTTGGATCATAGATCCACCCCGCGACCGCGCGGCCCGCGTCGGCCAGCGCGATAATGATGCCGAAGGGTTCCTTGCCTTCCGCGAAGTTGGCGGTGCCATCGAGCGGATCGATGATCCAGCATTGGCCCGAGAGGTGATCGAGCACGCTCTTGTCCACGTGCACCGCTTCCTCGCCCACCACTGCAACGCCCGGAGCAAGCTTGGTCAGCGCTTCGGTAAGAAAGGTTTCGACTTCGCGGTCGACGATGGTGATCGGATCATCCGCGCCCTTCATTTCGACTTCGCCCGCGGCAAGGTTGCGGAAGCGCGGCAGCATCGAGCGCTGCGCCGCAAACCGCATCAGATCGCGGATTTCAGCGTCGAGGGCAGACAGGCTCACGAACGATAGTCCGCGTTGATAGCGATATAGCCGTGGGTGAGATCGCAGGTCCACACCGTTGCGCGCCCGTCCCCGAGGCCGAGATCGACGGCGATGTCGATGTCCTCGCCCTTCAGGTGAGCGGCCACCGGGGCTTCGTCATAGCCTTCGACCGGCAAGCCGTCGCGCGCGGCCCCGACCCCGCCGAACGCGATTGAGAGCTTGTCGCGATCAGCCGGTTCGCCCGCCTTGCCAACTGCCATGACCACGCGGCCCCAGTTCGCATCCTCACCCGCAATCGCGGTCTTCACCAGCGGCGAGTTGGCGATGCTGAGGCCCACGCGCCGCGCGCTGTCATCGCTGGCCGCGCCGCTAACGCGAATGGTGATGAATTTGGCCGCGCCTTCCCCGTCGCGCACCACCAGCTGGGCAAGCTGGCGGCACACATCGGCCAGCGCCGCAGCAAAGGCATCCGCGCCGGGGCTGTCCCAGCTGTCGATCCGCGCATTGCCCGCCTTGGCGGTAGCGAACACCATCACCGTGTCGCTGGTTGAGGTGTCGCCATCGACTGTGATGCAGCTGAATGTCGCCGCATTGGCGCGTTCAAGCGCTTCTTGGAGAAAGGCCGGGGCCACATCGGCATCGGTGAAGATATAGCCGAGCATGGTCGCCATGTCGGGCGCGATCATGCCGCTGCCCTTGATGATCCCGGCGAGCTCCACCCGCGTGCCGCCCACCATTGCCGAAGCGCCAGCGCCCTTGGCGAAGGTATCGGTGGTGCCGATCGCGTTGGTCGCATCCTCCCAGCCGCAGGGCTCCGCCACCAGAGCAGCTTCGATCCCGGCGCGCGCCTTGTCCTTGGGCAGCGGCACGCCGATCACCCCGGTTGAGGAGACGAACACCTCGGCCACGCCGCAGCCCAAGGCTGCGCTCACTTGCGCCTGGATCGCCTCGACCGCCTCACGCCCGCGCCAGCCGGTAAAGGCATTGGAGTTGCCCGCATTCACGATCAGCGCCCGCGCGCGCCCCTGTTTCACCGCCTCGCGTCCGAGTTCGACTTCGGACGAGGCACAGGCGCTCTTGGTGAAGACGCCCGCGACGCTGGTGCCCTCGGCCAGCTCGGCAAAGGTCAGGTCGCAGCGGTCCCACGTCTTGTACCGCGCACGCGCAACGCGCAGCGTGACGCCCGCGATGGGGGGCAGTTCAGGGAAGGGGCGAGCGAGGGGCGAGCGTTGAATATTCATGGCGAGCGCATCTAGGCGGGGGACGCGGCGGCGTAAATCCGCAAATCAGGTGGACGAAACGCGCGCGATTCCCTATCTATGTCCACAATGACCCGGCGTTTTCTTGCCTTTCTGGCCCTGCTTACAGGCCTTGTCGCTCTTGGCGGCCCGGCGCAGGCGTCTTTGGCTGAAGCGCTGGCTTGTGGTTCCAGCATCGCTGCTGCTGCGGGCGATGAGGCGGTTGGCGGCGAACACGTCGCCGTGCAGCCTGCACCCGCGACGATCAGCGCCACCCGCGCGGTTGAAGCGCCGCGCCGCGCTCCGGCCAAGCCGGAAACGCTGCGTCTGCCGGTCCTGATGGGTATCGAACGCGCCTTCGAATAGGCGCGTTTCCTCGTTCCCGTACTAATTTCTGCGCGCCGGGCCTCAAGGCCGCGTGCTCTTTCCCCATTTTCCGTTTCGGGCCCGCACGCCGGGCTGCCGTCCGCATCAAAGGTTTGCCCCTATGTTCAACAACGTCATCAAGTCGGTCTTTGGTTCGGCGAATGACCGCTACATCAAGTCCGCGCGCAAGGTCATCGCCCAGGTCAACGCGCTCGAGCCGCAAATTCAGGTGCTCAGCGATGCTGAGCTTCAAGACCAGACCGTCAAGCTGCGCGCGCTGGTCGACAAGGGTGCAAGCCTTGATGAGATCCTCCCCGAAGCCTTCGCCACTGTCCGCGAAGCCTCGGTCCGCGTGTTCGGGATGCGCCACTTCGATGTGCAGCTGATCGGCGGCCTCGTCCTCCACCGCGGCGAGATTGCCGAAATGCGCACCGGTGAAGGCAAGACGCTGATGGCGACGCTGGCGGTCTATCTCAACGCGCTCGAAGGCAAGGGCGTGCACGTTGTCACCGTCAACGATTACCTCGCCCGGCGCGACGCTGCCGAGATGGGCAAGCTTTACAACTGGCTCGGCCTCACGGTCGGCGTGATCGTCCCGGGGATGCCCGAGGAATACAAGCGCGACGCCTACAATGCCGACATCACCTACGGCACCAACAACGAATTCGGCTTCGATTACCTGCGCGACAACATGAAGCACGAACGCAGTGCGATGGCGCAGCGGCCGTTCAACTTCGCGATTGTCGATGAAGTGGACTCGATCCTGATCGACGAAGCGCGCACCCCGCTGATCATCTCCGGGCCGACCGAGGACAAGTCGGAGCTTTACGTCGCACTCGATCAGGTGGCGCGCGAGATCCCGGTCGAATGGCTCGATATCGACGAGAAGGTGAAGCGCGTCCAGCTGACCGAAGACGGGCTGGAGAAGGTCGAGCAGCTGCTGATCGAGAAAGAGCTGCTGGCCACCGACAACCTCTACGATGTCGAGAACACGCAGGTCGTGCACCATCTCGATCAGGCGCTGGTCGCCAACTTCGCCCGCAAGCGTGATACCGATTACATCGTCAAGGACGGCAAGGTCGTCATCATCGACGAATTCACCGGCCGCATGATGGATGGCCGCCGCTGGTCGAACGGGTTGCACCAGGCGGTCGAGGCCAAGGAAGGCGTGCGGATCGAGCCGGAGAACCAGACGCTCGCTTCGATCACCTTCCAGAACTATTTCCGGATGTATCCCAAGCTGTCCGGCATGACCGGCACCGCGGCCACCGAAGCGGCGGAATTCTGGGACATCTATAAGGTGGGCGTGGTCGAAATCCCGACCAACCTGCCCGTCGCCCGCATCGACGAAGAAGACGAGTTCTACAAGAACATCGCCGACAAGTTCGGCGCCATCGCCAAGGCGATCAAGGAAAAGCAGGAAATCGGTCAGCCGGTGCTGGTCGGCACGGTTTCGATCGAGAAATCCGAACTGCTCAGCCAGTATCTCGACAAGGAAGGCGTGACGCACTCGGTGCTGAACGCCCGCTTCCACGAACAGGAAGCCCGGATTGTGGCGCAGGCCGGACGCTACGGCGCGGTCACCATCGCCACCAACATGGCCGGGCGCGGGACCGACATTCAGCTGGGCGGCAATATCGAATACCGTATCCTCGACGAACTGGCCGACATGCCCGAGGGCCCGGAGCGCGATGAAGCGATTGCCCGCATCAAGGCCGAAGTGGCTGCGGAAAAGGATCGGGTGAGGGCGGCCGGAGGCCTGTTCGTGCTCGGCACCGAACGCCACGAATCGCGCCGGATCGACAACCAGCTACGCGGCCGCTCAGGCCGTCAGGGTGACCCCGGCCTGTCGCGCTTCTACCTGTGCCTCGAGGATGATCTGCTGCGCATCTTCGGCCCCGACACGCTGTTCTCCAAGATGATGAAGTCGAACCTCGCCGATGGTGAGGCGATTGGTTCCAAGTGGCTCTCCAAAGCCATCGAGACCGCCCAGAAGAAGGTCGAATCCCGCAACTACGACATGCGCAAGCAGGTGGTGGAATACGACGACGTGATGAACGACCAGCGCAAGGTGGTCTACGAACAGCGCTCCGAGATCATGGACAGCGAGGCGGTGGATGATGTGGTGCTCGACATGCGGCATGACACGATCAACGCCATAGTCGGCACCGCGTGCCCCCCGGGCTCCTATCCCGAACAATGGGACGTCACCGGCCTCAAGACCCGTGCTGAAGAGGTGCTGGGCTTCAACCCGCCGATCGACGACTGGCTCGCCGAAGATGAGGTCGAACCTGAACTGATCGAGGAACGCCTGCGCGAACTGACCGACGCGATGATGGACGACAAGATCGCCGCCTCCGATCCTGCGATCTGGCGGATCGTTGAAAAGGACGTGCTGCTGCGCCAGCTTGATCACCACTGGAAGGAACACCTCGCCACGCTGGATGCGCTGCGTCAGGTGATCTGGATGCGCGGCATCGCGCAGAAGCAGCCGATCAACGAATATAAGCAGGAAGCCTTCGCCCTGTTCGAGACGATGCTCGAAACCCTGCGCGAGGAAGTGACCAAGATCCTGTTCCGCTCGGAACTGCGTGTCGAGCAGCCGTCGATGCAGGCGCTGCCCGATCTGCCCGACTTCCTCACCGGCCACATCGATCCCTTTACCGGCATGGACAATTCCGCCGATGGCGACGGATCGGAACTGCGGCCCGAACTGTTCGGTTCGCTCGCCGGAAGTCCGCGCGCAGCCACTGGGCCAGGCGGGGCGAATACCGACAACCCCTTCGCCAATCTCGACATCAGCCGCAATGCGCCGTGCCCCTGCGGATCGGGCAACAAGTACAAGCATTGCCACGGCGCCATCGCTGCGGCGCAGAACGTCTGACCGGCGCGCGCAGGCTTAGGCGAAGGCGATGATGATCGGGGCGGTTCCGGCACTGCTGGCTTTCGCCTTTCTGGTCACCGCGCTGCTCTATGCCAGCGTCGGCTTCGGCGGCGGGTCGACCTATTCGGCGCTGCTGGCGCTGTCGGGCCTCGATTACCGCCTGCTGCCGCTGGTTTCGCTTGCCTGCAATATCGTGGTGGTGACGGGCGGTTCGATCCGCTTCGCCCGCGCGGGGCTGACCCCGTGGAAGAAAGCGCTGGTGATCGTGGCGCTGGGCGCTCCGGCGAGCTTCCTTGGCGGTCTGACCCCGATCAAGGAGGCGACCTTTCTGACGCTGCTGGGCGCCAGTCTTGTGCTGACGAGCCTCTTCATGCTAGTGCCGGTGCGTGAGAACGCCGAGGGCGCGCCGACCCGGTTCGCGCGCTGGATGCCGCTCGCCGCCGCGCCGCTGGGCTATTTTGCCGGGCTGGTCGGGATCGGGGGCGGGGTGTTCCTCAGCCCCTTGCTGCATCTTGTACGCTGGCATGAAGCGCGCGGGATCGCGGCGACGGCGAGCCTGTTCATCCTCGTCAATTCGCTATTCGGGCTTGCGGGGCAGCTGGTGAAGAACGGCCCCGATCTATTCGGGCAGGCGCTCGGCGCAGCGCTGCCCTTGCTGATTGCGGTGGTGATCGGCGGGCAGGTGGGCAGCCTGATGGCGACCCGCGTGCTGCCGCCGCAGTGGATCCGCTGGCTGACCGCGCTTCTGGTGCTGGTAGTCGGCGTGCGGTTGCTGGTGGGCGTTTAGGCTGCGCTCAGGCAGGATTGCGGTGAGCAGAGGGGGTAGCAGCGACAACCCATCCCGCGTTATCGCCAAATCACTAGGCCTATTTGCCGTCCGCTGAGTCCGGCTTCGTGATCTTGGCCTCCAACGATTCCTGCGCCAGCTTGTCTTCTGCGGCCTTGCGTGCCGACTTGGTGCGAGCATGCTTGTGGTGAGTCGGTTCATCAGTTGCTGGCATATGCGCCTCCTGAAGGCGAGAACAGGCGCGCAGCAATAAACTGATCTATGTGAAAACCGAAGGGCTAATCCGCGCTACCTCTTGGGGGCGGCCAGGGCGTTCTAGCAGGCCCGGTCAATCAGAAGCGGATGCCCCATCGCCAGATCGGCGATCCACCGCGCGGCGCCCACATGATGCAGGAACCTTCGGGAACAAAGCTGGCCTTCTGAGAAAAGAAATTGGCTCCCCGAGTAGGATTCGAACCTACGGCCAAGTGATTAACAGTCACCTACTCTACCGCTGAGCTATCGGGGAGCAACTCTTCCAAGCGGTCTCAGGAAGAGCGGAAGCGCGCCTATATGGGGCGGTGCGGATGATTGCAAGAGGGTTTTGACCGGCCATCGCTCGTTCGTACCATTGCGCGCAAGGTGATCGCAAGGCGGCCTAGCCTTGGGAAAAACTACGCCGTGATGAACTGCTCGGCGACGATCCGTTCCTCAAGGCTCTGTCCCGGATCGAACAGGAGCGTGAGCGCGCTGTCCCGCGCAATCTCGAGCCGGACTTCGGCGATGTCGCGCAGTTCCTTCTGGTCGGCGACTGCGGCCACCGGGCGCTTGGCCGGGTCGAGCACGCGCAGGACGATCTTCATCCGGTCGGGCAGGATAGCCCCCTTCCAGCGTCGCGGGCGGAACGGGCTGATCGGGGTCAGTGCCAGCATCTTGCTGTCCAGCGGCAGGATCGGGCCATTGGCCGAAAGGTTATAGGCGGTCGATCCCGCCGGCGTCGCCACCAGCACCCCGTCACACACGAGCTCACGGATGCGCACCCGATCCCCCACGGAGACTTCGATCTTAGCGGTCTGGCGAGTCTCGCGCAGCAGCGAGATTTCGTTGATCGCGCTCATCACATGCGTTTCGCCGTCTTGCGTCACCGCCTCGACCCGCAAGGGCGAGATCGACCAGTGGCGCGCCTTGTTGACCCGCGTGGCAATCGCCGCCCGCCGGTCATAACGGTTCATCAGAAACCCGACTGTGCCAAGGTTCATCCCGAAGGCCGGGACAACGCGGCCTTCATCCAGCATCGCGTGCAGAGTCTGGAGCATGAACCCGTCACCGCCGAGCACGACGACGGCATCGGCCTCGTCCAGCGGCACCCAGTCGCCTTGGCTCAGTAGCGCATCATGGGCTTCCTGCGCGCGTGCCGTGTCCGACGCGAGCAGCGCCAACCGCTGAAAGCTCGTACCATTGCTCGCCATTCATCCCCCTCAGGCAGCGCTCGCCACTTATCCCCGGCGCATCGCTCGGCGTGGTCCCTGATGTGCCAGATTCGGGCGGATTGCAATTGATGCGAGGCAGGCTTGCATTCAATGGTTATGGGGGAGCGGGGCATAAGGAATATGATGGAACAGGGTCGGACATCCTTGCGGGGCGCAGTGCGCGGGCGCTTTCCGGGCGTGAGCTCTGGTGTGCTCGAAGCCGATCTGCTGAGCGCGCTCGACCGGCGCGAGATCGAAGTGTTGTTCCAGCCGCAATTCTCCTGCGTCACCGGCGCTGTCGTGGGGGCTGAGGCGTTGGCGCGCTGGCGGCACCCGACGCTGGGCGCCATTGGCGCGCGCGATCTGTTTGCCGTGGCCGAGAAGGCCGCACTGGTCGCTCCGCTGTCGCGCCACGTGGTCGCCCGCGCGCTGGAGGATGCGGCGACCTGGCCGGACAATCTGACCCTGTCGCTCAATATCACGCCCGAGGAATTGGGCGATCCGCGCTTTGCCGCCGATTTCGCCGCGCTGATTGGCCGTTCGGAAATCGCGCCGCAGCGGCTGATGCTAGAGATCACCGAGGATCTGCTGCTGCGCAATCTTGCCCAAGCGGCGTCCGCGCTGAAGGCGCTGCGGGGGCTGGGCTTCCGCACCGCACTCGACGATTTCGGCGCGGGGTTCTGCAATTTCCGTTACCTGCGCGAACTGCCGCTGGATGCGCTGAAGCTCGACAAGGCGATGGTCGAAGGCGTGCCGGGCGACGCCACTGCGCTGGCTGTGCTGCGCGCGATTGTGGCGTTGGGCCGGGCGCTGGGCCTCGCGGTCTATGCCGAGGGGATCGAGGACGAAATCCAGCGCGCCGCGATCACCGCTGAAGGCTGCGATTACTGGCAGGGCTTCCTGCGCGCCCAACCGATGCCCAGCGAAAGCGTGCTGGCGCTGGCCCGCACCGCGCGAGGCATGGGGCACGGGTAGGGATTAAATTCGCGCCCGTCAGGGGGCCGGCTTCTCGACCGGCATGACATTGTATTCGCGCACTTCAGCTTGGCTGAGGCAATAGCGCGTGCTTGGATTGTCGTCGCGCTTAACGGCCTGCTGCTTGTACATGATGTCGGTCAAAAGCTTGCGGCTGATGCCCATGCGGATGAGAAAATCATTATCCTCGCTTGCCAGCATTGCGGAGGATTGCTCGATGCTGGTGATTAGCTCGGTGGTCGCCTTGCTCCCTTCGATCACCACTTCATCGATCAGCGCGCGGTCATTCGTGTGAGTGAACATATGAACCATAAACACCCCGCCTTCGTCGATGACCCGGCGGTCGCCGCCCATGAAGACGAAGTTGCAGGCCGAAAAGCACGTCCAGCCTGAAGGCACCCGGGTCAGCATCCCGCGATAGGACCGGATGACCCGCCCCGCTTCATTCCCCGCGCTGACATCGCCGCCCCGCGAACGAAGCCAGATTTCCTCGATCTGGTCGTCCGCCTCAATTGCCGCCTTCAACCGGGTCGGCAAGGTCGGATCAACTGTTCCCTCGGCCAGCAAGACGCGCTTGCCGCCGCGCTGCGCCGTTTTCAGCGTCATCGGCGTTTTCGGCCCGAAATCGGGCTGAGCGGGGCAGGTAGGATTGTCCGGATCCATCGCCGTCGCGCCCGTCAGGAACACGAACGCCGCCAACACAGCCAATGCGCGGACGCCGCGCATCATGCGATGATCGAGTAGCGCGCCGAACCGGGCGCTCGGCACATCCGCTTGTCCGCACGGGTCTCCTCGCCCTGAACGATCACGACATCGGTCACGGTAATGCAATCGAGATCGCCCTTGGCGCGTTCGCGTCGGGTGACGGTAGAGGTGCCGCTCACATCATCGCGCGTGGATGAGTTCCATGATGCGGTCGCCCCTACTTGCGCCGCACCGTCCTGCGTATCAGCGCGGGTGGCTTGAAGCGTCGCTTCGGCTGCTTGTTTCTGCTCTTCGGGGTCTAACCGGCAGGCTATGCTTTCGGTCAGCTGGTCGGAAAATGCAGGGACCGGGACGAACGATGGGAGGCGAGCTTTGCGCGCCATATCTCTAACCGCGCCGCCGAGAAGGCCACCAACCACGCCGCGCGCCGTGTCGCCCTTTTTGCCCTCGCCGCAGGTTTCGGCGCGATCCGCTCCGCGCTTGCCGCGGTTAAGCAGGGTGCTGAGTTGCGCCTGCGCGGGCATGGACGTTGCCACTAGGGCTAGCGCTCCGATGATAAGGGTAAGCCTTGCTCCAGAAACCGGCATCGCTTCCCTCCGTCCCATCCTTGGAAACTAGGCCCGGGATGCCGTAAGGTCAATCAAGCTCGCCCTCACGCCGCCTTCTTCGCCTTGGTCGCCCGCTTGACGATCCCGGAGAGCCCCTTGGTCAGTTGGAACAGCCCGTTGAGGCGGCTCAGCGGATCGGCCCAGGCGCGGTTGATGACCAGCTTCATATCCGGGCGCAGTTTGGCGGTGTCCTTGCCGCCGTCATTGAGCCGCTCGACATAGGCGATGAGACCCACAGGATCGGGGAAGTGGTCGTTGTGGAAAGTGACGAGCGTGCCGCGAGCGCCGACATCGATCTTGGCAACGCAGGCAAGGATCGCCTGATGCTTGATCTCGATCAGGCGGATCAGGTTCTTGGTCGGCTGCGGCAGGTCGCCGAAGCGGTCGATCATCTCGGCGGCGAGGCTTTCGATCTCGTGCTGGCCCTCAGCCTGATTGAGGCGGCGGTAAAGCGCCATGCGGACCGCGAGGTCGGGGACGTAGTCCTCGGGGATCATGATTGGCGCATCGACGGTGATCTGCGGGGTCAGCTTGTCGCGGGGCTTGTCGAGGCCCATTTCGCCCGCCTTGGCGGCCATGATCGCCTCTTCCAGCATCGCTTGATAGAGTTCAAACCCGACCTCGCGGATATGGCCCGATTGCTCGTCGCCCAGCAGATTGCCCGCTCCGCGAATGTCGAGATCGTGGCTGGCGAGTTGGAACCCTGCCCCAAGACTGTCGAGATCGCCGAGCACCTTCAGCCGCTTCTGCGCGACTTCCGACAGGGCCGCGCCCGCCTCATGCGTCAGATAGGCATAGGCGCGCAGCTTGGCCCGGCCCACGCGGCCGCGCAGCTGATAAAGCTGGGCAAGGCCGAAGCGGTCGGCGCGGTGGATGATGATGGTGTTGGCGCTGGGGATGTCGAGCCCGCTTTCGACGATGGTTGTCGAAAGCAGCACGTCATACTTTCGGTCGTAGAAAGCGCCCATGCGTTCCTCGACCTCGCTGGGCGACATCTGGCCATGGGCGGAGACGGATTTGATCTCCGGCGCGTGTTCGCGCAGCCATTCCTCGACATCGGCCATGTCAGAGATGCGGGGCACAACGATGAAGCTCTGCCCGCCGCGGTGATGTTCGCGCAGCAGAGCCTCGCGCATGACCATGTCGTCCCACTCCATCACATAGGTGCGCACCGCGAGCCGGTCGACCGGCGGGGTCTGGATGGTGGAGAGTTCACGCAGGCCGCTCATCGCCATTTGCAGCGTGCGCGGGATCGGCGTGGCGGTGAGGGTGAGGACGTGAACATCGGCGCGCAGCTGCTTGAGCTTCTCCTTATGCGTGACGCCAAAGCGCTGCTCCTCGTCGACGATGACGAGGCCGAGGTTCTTGAACTTGGTCGATTTGGAGAGGATCGCATGGGTGCCGACCACAAGGTCAATCTGACCGTTCTCCAGCCCCTCACGGGTCTCGGCTGCTTCCTTGGCCGTGACCAGCCGCGATAGGCGCCCGACATTCAGCGGGAAGCCGGCAAACCGCTCGGCGAAGTTCTGGTAGTGCTGGCGCGCAAGCAGGGTCGTTGGCGCAACGATGGCGACTTGTTGCCCATTCATTGCTGCAACAAAGGCGGCACGTAGCGCGACTTCGGTCTTCCCGAAGCCGACATCGCCGCAGACGAGCCGGTCCATCGGACGGCCGCTTTCCAGATCGCCCAGCACATCGGCAATCGCGCGTTCCTGATCCTCGGTCTCCGACCACGGAAAACGGTCGGTGAACTGGCCGAGGGTCGCGGGATCGGCGGGGAGGGAAGGGGCCTGCCTGAGCGCGCGGGCGGCGGCGACCTGCATCAACTCGCCCGCGATGGCGGTGATCCGCTCCTTGAGCTTGGCGCGGCGGCGCTGCCATGCCTCACCGCCAAGCCGATCCAGTTGGACGGCGAGTTCCGACGAGCCGTAGCGGCTGAGCACGTCGATGTTCTCGACCGGAATGAACAGCTTGTCCCCGCCCGCATATTCCAGCGCGACGCAATCATGCTGGCTCTTACCGACTGGAATCGGTTCGAGGCCGAGGTAACGCCCGATCCCGTGCTCGATATGCACCACCAGATCGCCGCGCGACAGTGCCTGAAGCTCGGCGAGGAAGGCGTCGGAATCCTTGCGCTTTTTCTTGCGCCGCACCAGCCGGTCGCCGAGAATGTCGGCTTCGGTCAGGACTTCCAGCGTATCGCTGGCGAAACCGGTTTCGAGCGGGAGGACGACCACGGCGGTCTTGTTCTTCGCCGCCAGGCCCAATGCCTGCTGCCAGCTATCGGCGAGCGCGGTGGGCGCGCCAGCCTCTTCGATAATGGACGCGATGCGGCGGGCGGAACCGGTCGAATAGGCCGCCACCAGCGACTTGCGTGATCCCTTTGCGACAGATTTCAGGTGCTTGGCAGCGGCTTCATAGATATTCTCGCCGCGCCCGCGTTCCGGCGTAAAATCGCGGGCGGAGCGGAACCCGAAATCGAGCGTGCCTGCCTTTTCCTCGCTGGCAAAGCCTGTCGCGCGGTGCGCGGGCATGGCCGCAAGGCCCGCGTCGAACTCGGCGCGCGTCAGGTACAGCGCATCGGGCGTCAGCGGGCGGTAGCTGCCCTTCTTCTCGCTCGCGATCCGGCCGCGCTGCTGGTGGTAATCGGCAATGTCATTGAGCCGTTCTTCCGCCGCGCCGAGCGCCCCTTGGTCGATGATGACGACATCATCCTTGGCGAGATGATCGAACAGGCTCGCCATGCGCTCTTCGAACAGCGGGAGCCAGTGCTCCATCCCCGCAAGCCGCCGCCCCTCGGACACGGCTTCATAAAGCGGGTCTTGCGTGGCGTTTGCGCCAAACAACTCGCGGTAGCGGCTGCGGAACCGCTTTATGCTCTCCTCGTCGAGCAGAGCTTCGGAGGCGGGCAGCAGCAGGTGTTCGTCGATCCGCTCCACGGTGAGCTGCGTGGCGGGATCGAACAGGCGCAGGCTCTCCAGCTCGTCCCCGAAGAAATCGAGCCTGAGCCCGGCATCGAGGCTGGAGGGGAAGATGTCGACAATCGAGCCGCGCACCGCAAACTCGCCGTGGTCGATCACCGTGTCGGTGCGGCCGTATCCCTGCCGGACCAGCAGCGCGGCGAGGCTTTCGTGACCGATAGTGGTGCCGACGCGGAATTCGCGCACGCTCTCGCGCACCCGGAACGGGGTGAGCACCCGTTGCAGCACGGCGTTGACCGTGGTCACCAACAATTGCTGCGCGCTGCCCGGTTGCTGCAAGCGGTGCAGCGCGGCCAGCCGTTCAGCGCTTATCGTCAGCGCCGGGCTCGCCCGGTCATAGGGCAGGCAGTCCCACGCGGGAAAAGCGATCACCTCGATCTCGGGCGCGAAGAACCGCGCCGCCTCAGCCGCAGCGCGCATGGCCGCATCGTCCGGCGCGATGAACACCGCCCGGCGCTTGGCCGCCCGCGCCAGATCGGACAGCACCAACGGCAAGCTCCCGCGTGGCAGCGAGGCGAGGGTCAGCGGTTCACGGGCCGCGAGGATGCGGTTGAGATCGGGCATAGGTTTCCAGTCAAGCGGCGCGAGGCCGAAGGGTTCCCGCGCAGGCCCCGTCAGCGCGGGATGTCGACGTAATCGAGCTTTTGCATCACCACCAGCAAATCGCCCGCCAGATGCTCCGGCGGCGGCTGCGATCCGAGCGCCCAGGCCATCACATCGACGTCATCCTCGTCAAGCAGGGCTTCGAACCAGGCCAGTTCGGCTTCGCCCCAAGTGGGATGGTAGCGATCATAATAGCCGCCGATCATGTAATCAGCCTCACGCGTGCCGCGGTGCCAGGCGCGGAACTTGGCGCGGGCGAGGCGCTGTTCGAAGGAGGGCGTTTCGGTCATGGCGATCACCTAGCCACAGGCTTGCGCAGGCACAACTCGCAAAGACGCAATCGGGGTGATAGCGAATGCACCATGCGCCCCGAGGCTCTCAACCCGCTTTTCGCCGAAGTCACGACGCTGGAAGGCGTCGGGCCGAAGCTGATGAAGCCGCTCGAAAAGCTTGGCCTTACGCGGGTGAAGGATGTTGCGTATCACTTGCCCGAACGCTTCGTCAGCCGCCAAGCGATTGCCGATCTCGATGCCGGCAGCGAGGGCGAGCAGGTGATCATTGCGCTCACCGCCATTGAACACCGCGCGCCGAGGGCTGGAAGCCGCGGGCCGTACCGGGTGCTGGCGCAGGATGCGATCGGCAATGTCTGCGCGCTGACGTGGTTCGGCAAGGCGGCCTACAGCGCGAAGAAGCTGGTCCCGGTGGGTGAGAAGCGCTGGGTTGCCGGGCGGCTCGACCGCTATGGTGACATGCTCCAGATCGTCCATCCCGACCATATCGAGGCGGAAAGCGCTGCCAATATGGGCCGCTTGAGCGAGCCGGTCTATCGCCTGTCGGAGGGTTTGACCCAGCCGCGCATCGCCGATTTCGTCCGCCAGTCGCTCACCCGCCTTCCGGCGCTGCCCGAGTGGATCGAACCGGGGCAGCTGGAGCGCGCTGGTTGGCCCGCCTGGACCGATGCGCTGCGCTTGGGGCACGAGACGACTGACGCCAAAGCGCTCGACCGGCTTGCCTATGACGAGTTGCTGGCGAACAGCCTGGCGCTGCTGCTGGTCAAGGCCGAGGGGCGGAGGCGCAAGGGACAGGCTTTGGCGGGCGACGGGGGCCTGCGCGCCAAGCTGCAACTGCCCTTCGCGCTGACGGGCGCGCAGGCGCGCTCCATTGGCGAGATCGCGGGAGACATGGCGCAAGAAGCGCCGATGCTGCGCTTGCTCCAGGGCGATGTCGGTGCGGGTAAGACCGTGGTGGCGCTCAACGCGATGCTGATCGCGGTGGAATCGGGAAAGCAGGCAGCCTTGCTCGCACCGACCGAAATTCTTGCGCGGCAACACTTCGAAACATTGCGCAAGATGCTTGGCCCGACAGGGGTGGAGATCGCGCTGCTGACCGGCCGCGCTAAGGGGCGGGAGCGCGAGTCTATCCTGATGGGGCTGATGGATGGCTCGATCCAGATGCTGGTTGGCACGCACGCGATCTTTCAGGACACGGTCAACTATCGCGATCTGGGGCTGGTGGTGATTGACGAGCAGCACCGATTTGGTGTGGCGCAGCGACTTGCACTGGCCGCCAAAGGCAGGCGTGCGCCGCATACGCTCGCGATGACGGCGACCCCGATCCCGCGCTCGCTGACACTGGCGCAATATGGCGAGATGGACGTGAGCCGGCTCGACGAACTGCCCCCCGGTCGGCAGGCGATCGACACGCGCGTGGTGCCGCAAGAGCGGATGGATGAAGTGGTCGCCGGGGTCGAGCGCCACCTTGCGAGCGGGCAACAGGCCTATTGGGTGTGCCCGATGGTGCGCGAGATCGACGGCGTGCCTGATCTGGCCGATATCGCCGCAGCCGAGGCGCGCTATGCGGCGCTGAAGGAGCGGTTTGGTGACGCTGTGGTGCTTGTCCACGGCCAGCTCCGCCCCGAGGTCAAGGATGCGGCGATGGAGCGCTTTGCCAGCGGTGCGGCGCGGTTGCTGGTGGCTACCACGGTGATCGAGGTCGGGGTCGACGTGCCGTCCGCCACACTGATGGTGATCGAGCAGGCCGAACGCTTCGGCCTTGCCCAACTTCACCAGCTACGCGGTCGGGTAGGACGGGGGGCGGAAAAATCGACCTGCCTGCTGCTGCGCGGTAGCGCGCTGTCCGAGACGGGCCGCGCGCGCCTTGCGCTGATGCGCGAGACGCAGGACGGCTTCCGGATCGCCGAGGAAGACCTCGCCCTGCGCGGCGGGGGCGAATTGCTCGGCACGCGGCAATCGGGTGAGGCGGCGTTCCGGATCGCCAATCTGGAACAGATGCAGCGCCTCTTGCCGATTGCTCACGGCGATGCGCGGCTGTTGATGGAGCGCGATGGCGGGCTCACCAGCGTGCGCGGGGAAGCGGCGCGGTTGCTGCTTTATCTGTTCGAACGCGACTGGGGGGTACAGTTGCTGCGCGGAGGCTAGGCCCGCTGCTGCACGCCTTCGCGGATCAGGCGGTCGACCCAGGCGCCGGTGCCCAGCGAGATCACGCTCCATGCCGCCTCGAACGCGGCGGTATCGCCGTAATAGGGATCGGCTACGGGTTCGCCCCGGCGACCATCGACGGCGTCCATCAGCATCGCCAGCGTGGCCGTACCATCGCGCGGCGCGCGGGTGCGCAGACCTTCGAGATTGGCGCGGTCCATCGCGATGATGTGGGTGAACCGGTAGAAATCATCCCGCTCGAC
This sequence comes from uncultured Erythrobacter sp., assembly GCF_958304185.1. NCBI lineage: Bacteria > Pseudomonadati > Pseudomonadota > Alphaproteobacteria > Sphingomonadales > Erythrobacteraceae > Erythrobacter > uncultured Erythrobacter sp. Next base: position 510,389 of record NZ_OY284433.1, on the reverse strand, counting down.
CTGCCGTGCCGATTGTCCGGTGATGTCGATACCATTCAGATTAGCGACGGCGATGGCACGGGGATCGGGTTGGCTACCAATGTGATAGGAGGCGGTTCCGGCGGAATCGACATGAAATGGAAACTGCCGCTCCAGCGCGGCTGCGCGGAACGCACCCTCCGCCATCGGTGACCGGCAGATGTTGCCGAGACACACGAACAAAACACCAATCCTGTGCTCAAATCCCCCATGCATTAGGCGGCGTTAGTATATATTGTCAGGCCTGTCCACGCCCTATCATCTTGGTTTAATGCAGAACATGCATCTCTGTCGTCCAGTGTTAGAAGGGCGAGCACAGATCAAGCGTCCGAGGGCTCCTTGGCCGAGCAGAGGGTGACCCGGCCTAAGCTGCGGCCGCGGGAAGCGGTGCGGTGGTCGCCAAAACGTCCTCGGTGATCCGCCGAATATTGACCTTGGCCTTCAGTCTCGCGCCCAGCAGTGCGGTGCCAGAAACCTTGCGTTGGACGAACAAGGTCTCAATCGGCGGGAAGGCCCATGTGTCCTTGTCCTGAGCAATGGCATAACCTTCATCGCGCAGCAGCGGGATGAAGGCCCGGTCGCCGAAATCGAATGGGGCGTCCTCGCGCATTTCGCCAATCACGATCTCGATCATCTTGTTGACCCGCTCGGGGTGCTTTTCGGCGACGATCGGCATCATGAAGCCGGCTTCGATGGTGGCGGCGAGCACGTCTTCGGCGTTGCCGCGCAGCCCAGCGGCGAGCATCTTGCGATAGCCGTTTGACACCATCGGATCGACCGGGCGGCAGGCCCCGAAGTCGAGCAGGATGATTTCACCCGTCTCCCGCCGATAGCGGAAGTTGGCGAAATTGGGATCGGTCTGCATCACGCCGAAATCGAACAATTCGCGCGCGACCAGCCGGATCAATCGGGCGAAGACCTCGTCCCGGCGCTCGGGCGGCTCGTTGCCGAGTTCCTCGATGCTCACCCCGTCTTCAAAGCTCATCGCAAGGATCGAGCCGCGCGTCAGGCCTTCGTGCAGGCGGGGCACGACGAAGCCCGGCGTGCCCGCCAGCCGTTCACGATACATCGCCATCTGCGCGCCTTCGCGGGTGTAATCGGCTTCCTCGTGGAGCTGTTGCTTGGCGGCCGCCATAAGCTTGCCCATCTCCAGCTCGGGCGGGGCGAAGCCAGCGACCTTAAGAAGGGTCATGACATTATCGACATCTGAATCGATGCTCTTGGCGACGCCGGGATATTGCACCTTGATCGCCAGCTCCTCGCCATCGCGGGTCAGGGCCTTGTGGACCTGACCGATGGAGGCAGCGGCGATCGGGCGGGGGTTGAACCAGCGGAACTGCTTGCGCCAATCCGGCCCCCACTCGGAGCGCAGCACAGCGTCGAGCTGCTTCGTCGGCATGAAATTGGCCTGATCGCGCAAGGTGGCGAGGATCTTTGACAATTCTTCGGGCAGGAAATCGCCTGCATCGAGGCTGATCATCTGCCCCATCTTCATCGCTGCGCCGCGCAGGTGCGACAGGCGGTCGGTCATGCGCTGAACGTTGCCGGGCGTGAGGATCAGGTCGCGGGCATTGATGCCCTCACCGCTGGCGATCCGGCGTGCGCCTTCGGCCACCATGCCGCTCGCCACGCCGCCGACCAGCCGTCCGAACGTGCCGAACCGCGCGATCCGGCCCGCAGGCACGGCGCGTTGGCGGCGCTTGTCTTCGGGGAGCTTATCGAAGTCGGGAATGTCGTCGTCGGCCACGGGGAGGGGTGTTCCAATTGCGAGAGGCTTTCGCGGGCAACGGCTTGGGCGCGCCTGCGTTCCACCTGAAATGGTGCCGCTCAGCTGATACTCAACTAGGAAATGCTCAGGCCGCCATCAACCGGCAGACATTGCCCGGTGATGTAATTGGAATGGGGCGAGGCGAAGAACACTGCCAGCCCTTCGAGCCCTTCGTGATCGCCCGGACGGCGGAGCGGAATGCGCTTGGCCATCCATGCGCCGAACCGAGGATCGGCGCGGGCGGTGATATCGGTCTCGTAAAAGCCGAACAGCAGCGCATTGGCGGTGATCTGATAGCGCGCGAGTTCGAACGCGGCGGCGCGGGTGAGGCCGTTCACTGCGGCCTTGGACGCGGCATAATCGGACGAGCGGTTGACCCCCATGATCGATTGCCCAGACGAAGTCACGATCAGCTTGCCCCCGGCATCACCGTCTTGTGCACGGGCGATCATATGGCGGGTGACGTGCTTGTAGACCAGCGCCGCACCGCGGGTGTTGACGCCCATGGTGTTGTCCCAGCCTTCGGGTGTAATTTCGGGGATCGCCTGACCCGCGCCCGGAATTCCGGCATTGGCAAAGCACACATCCACGCGGCCGAGCGTGTCGAGGGTCGTTGCCATGGCGCGGGCAATCGCAGCTTCCTCGGTCACCTCGCAGGCGAGCGCGATGACGCGCCCGGTGCCCATTTCGCCCAGTTCCTCAAGCGCGGCGGCATTCTTCCTGGGATTGCGGGCCCAGATCGCGATATCGGCGCCGGCCTTCGCCAGCCCGCGCGCCATCGCAAGGCCAAGTCCGCCATTGCCGCCGGTGATGATGGCCGCAGTGCCAGTAAGATCGAAGATGTTCATGGTCCAAGTGGTGGCGCAAACCGGCGTGGCTCGCAAGAGGATCGGGAACCGCAACGCGCGGCAGGGTTTGAGCCGCCATGACCGCAGCAACTCCACAATCTCCCGCTTCGCTTTCCGCAGCGGCCCGCGCCTTGGGTTATGCCGGGCTATTGCCCCAGATCATCTGCATCGCGCTGATCCTGATGGGGCATGAATGGCGCTATTCTGCGCTGGCTGGCGGGTTTGCCTATGCGGCGGCGATCTTCAGCTTCCTGGGCGGGGTGTGGTGGGGCCAAGCGCTCGCCAGCGGCCGGGCGACCAGCGGCGCCTATATGATCGCCGTCATGCCGAGCCTGCTGACCCTCGCGCTGTTCCTCCCCTGGACATTTGGCTGGGAATGGCCCGGCCCGGCGCTGTTCTATCTGGGGGCGCTCATCTTTGGCTCGCCGCTGATCGACCGGGCGCTGGGCTATGCCGCGCCAGACTTTCTGCGGCTGCGCTGGCACCTCTCGATTGGGCTCGGCAGCCTGACGATTGCGCTTGGCTTCCTGTCCGATCGGGTGATCTGACCGCGCTGTTTGGGTCGGTGTGCAGGACAGTGCTGCGCCTGTCGTTTGCGATGAATTAACCAACGTATCCTAGGGACAAGCTTGGGTTTGCCCTCGGGAATGCGCGTTTGATGTTCGGAAAGCTTCAGTCTCTGGCCGACACGATACGGCGCAAGTTCGGCTTGGCCGGCGAGGAAGTCGCTGGATTCAAGCAGGAACTTGCGCAGCGTTCGGGTGCCGCCTTGCTGCGCCGCAAACGCACCAAAGTCGCAATTCTAGCGGTGCTGTTCGGGGTGATGTCCTCGGTAATCGAGCTTCCACTGCCGCTCGAAGATGTCTACCGCGCCGCGCGCGCAGAGCTGCGTTCCCGCCCCGCGCCCCGCGATGTTGTGATGATCGCGATCGACGACAAGACACTTGCCGCCAACAAGCGCAACCTTCCCAACCGGGTGCAAGATACCAAGGTGGTCGATACGCTGATCGCTTCCGGCGTGCGCCGGGTGGTGTTCGACCGCGCGCATGCCGATCCCGAAACGCCGAAGTCCGACGCGATGTTTGCCGAAATGCTGGCGCGGCATAAAGGCAATGTGTGGCTGGGGGTTGTCCCGGCAAGCGATATCGGCTTCCAGAGGGTCGACGAGATCGCGCCGCTCCCGGAATTCCGCCAAACCGTCAATCTCGCGGCGATGAATGGGCGCGCCAATCTTTTCGGCCTGTCGGTGATCTTCCCGACCTCGATTGACCTCGGCGGCAAAAAAGAGGGGTCAATCTCTGCCGTCCTGGCTGAATACCAGGGCCCGGAGCGACTCTATCGGCCCGACACGGCGTTCGATGCCTCGACCGTTCCCTCGTTCAGTTATGTTGATGTGCTGAATGGCCGCGTACCGGCGGCCGAGTTGCGCGGCAAGAACGTGGTGATCGGGCAGGCCTTCTTCGGATCGAGCGACTACTACTTCTTGCCGTTCCGCCCGAACACGAAAGTGCCGGGCTCTTATTTTCATGTTCTTGGTGCGCACACACTGAAGCGCGGCGTGCCGCTTGACTTGATGTGGTACCCGGCGATGCTCCTGGCTACGCTCGCCATGGCGGTGCAAGTGGTGAGCCGGCGGCGCGCGTCGAACTCCTTGCTGATAACGTCGTTCGGGTTGCTGATCGCGACATTCGTGCTCGACGAATTCACCGTCAATATCGACATCATGTCCGCACTGCTGGCCATGGGGGCTGCGGCCATCGGGTTCCAAAGGATCAATCGCAAGTATTACAGCAGCGATGTCGATGCCATGACGACGTCGGCCATCGCCTCGGATCGACCGAGCGAGGAGCGCGATGTCTACGCGCTCAAGATTGCCAATCTCGCCGAGTTTTCGGAAGAATGGACGGCCCGCGAGATCGGGGAGTTCGTCAACACGCTGATCGCCTATGTGAAGGGGCCGGGCGAAGTCGGCGACGTCGCTTTCGAGCGGGACCTGCTGGTCTGGCTCGCACCGCGCATGGAGAATGGCGAACTCGAACGCCATGCCGATGGGCTTGCGATGATGCTCAAGACTGCGATCAGCTATGATTGGCAGTCATCCAATAGCGCCCCTGCGCTCGGGATCGATACCAATCACGAATTGCCGGTCGCCTCGCGCATCAAGAAGGCGATGCAGGCGGCAGACGAAGCGGCGAACCGTGGGGTGCGCTTCATCATCAATGACGCTGCCTATCTCGAAGCGCGCAATAATCGACTTCAACTGATCAAGGTGTTGGAAAAGGGCCTGCGCAACCGCGATATCGGTGTGGCCTACCAGCCCAAGATCGACCTGGCGTCAGGCCGGATCGTCGGTGCGGAAACTTTGATTCGCTGGCAGCCCGAGGGTGAGGAGCCGGTCAACCCGCAGGATCTGGTGCTCGCAGCCGAAGCAGGCGACCGGATCAACGAGCTGACTCTGGTTGTGATGGAGAAGGCGCTGCTTGAGGGCAAACAGGCGATTGCGCTTGATCCGCGCTTCAAGCTGGCGGTCAACATGTCGGCCAAAAGCCTGTCGGACACGCACCTGTTGTTCGATATCATGACCTTGCTGGGGCGCTTTGACTTCCCGCCTGAAAACCTGACGCTGGAACTGACTGAAACCGCCAAGCTGGAGGATGACCGAATCGCTCCGCAGATCGCGGCATTGAAAGCGCGTGGCATCGGCCTATCGATCGACGATTTCGGCACCGGGCAATCCAATCTCGAGTACATCGAGAAGCTGCCGAGCTCCGAGCTCAAGATCGATAAGCGTTTCGTGCAGCACATGGCCACATCCGAGGAAAGCCGCGCTGTGGTGCGCGCCACGATCGAGATTGCTCATTCGCTTGGCAAGATCGTCGTCGCAGAAGGCGTTGAGGATATTTCGGTCGCAGCCGCCTTGACAGCAATGGGATGCGATCAGGCGCAAGGCTACCTCTTCTCGCGTGCGATTTCGATGCCAGAGCTGCTGCTGATGATGGGTGGACGACGAACTGCAATTTACAGTTGATTAAGGTTAATAATGTGTTAAATGCCTCCTACAGCTTTTGCGCTGATAGGAGTGTATTTTATGTGGGGTTGGATCACACACATGTTTGGCAGCCGCTAAGACGGCTCCGTCAGATATAGGAGAAAGCCTCGGGAAACCGGGGCTTTTTTCGTTTCTGGGGCAGCGTTTCCCCAGGTAAAAATGCGCTCCGATGAGGACGGCGTGGCCCGCCTGTCCTGCATTGTGCAACGGCTGATTTGCAGCGGGCATCGGTCGCCGATCGATTCTCATTAACCATTGGGATGCAGGCACGAGTTTGGCGACTCGCGCAAATCGACGCGCCTTTTCGGTCGGGTGATGTTCGTCATGTCGGCTCGATAGCAGCGGGCGCTGCCCGCGACTTTGCACCGCAGACTGTTCGGTCTCCATCAGCCCGGAGAACGATCATGGCGTCTGAAACTTGCCCCACCCGTACCGAGCGCCGGGATACGACCAAGGCCTTTGCCAGCCGTCGCCTGCACGTGTCGTCGGGCATCACCGGAGCGGGTCTTGATGTTCCAAACGCATGATCACTTAGGGGGTTAGGGACAGGCCGGACGATATGGCTGATGGTGGTGAAGTCTGGCCGCTCAACCCCCCGAGGCTCCATGTTGAAGATCGCGATTATCGCTCATCTCAAATACGCGATTGCCGAGCCCTTTGCCGGTGGCCTCGAAATGCACACGCATCTGCTGGCCAAATCGCTGCGCGAGCGCGGCCATGATGTGACTTTGTTTGCGTCGCTGGCATCCGATCCTGCACTGGGAATTGAAGCGATCTGCGAAGAAACATCGCTGCTGGAAACCGGTCTGGCCGAAGCGGGCAATGTCGCCTTCTTTCGCGAACACCACGCCTACCTGCGCCTGATGACCGATCTTCAGAGCCGGTCTTTTGACATCATTCACAACAATTCGCTGCACTATCTGCCGCTGACCATGGCCGCGACGCTGCGTGCGCCGACCGTCACAACGCTGCACACACCGCCGTTCTGCTGGCTCGAAAGCGGCGTGCGTCTGGGCCGCAACTCGAGCCATCTCGTCGCTGTTTCGCAGGCGACCGCCGATCTGTGGCAGGATGTCACAGGGGTCGATAGCGTCATCCCCAATGGGATCGATCTCGATCTTTTCCCCTTAAGCCCGCAGGCCGTCGCTGATCGCTATCTGGTGTGGTATGGGCGGATTGTCCCGGAGAAGGGATTACACCTTGCCATTGACGCGGCCCGCACTGTTGGCCTTCCGCTCAAGATCGCCGGGCCGCGTTCCAACCTCGCCTACTTCGCCGAGTCGATCGCGCCGCGGCTAAGTGACGACGCCACCTACCTTGGGCACTTGGCGCACCGCGACCTCGCCAAACTGATCGGTGGTGCCAGCGTGGCGCTTTGCACTCCGTGCTGGGAGGAGCCCTATGGTCTCGTCGTGGCCGAGGCACTTTCCTGCGGCACGCCGGTCGCTGCGTTTCGTCGGGGTGGGATTCCGGCGATCGTGGATGAGACCTGTGGCGACTTGGCCGAGCCTGATGATGTGGCGAGCCTTGCCGCCGCCATTCGCGCCGCGCTGACCATTAATCGCGCCGCCTGCCGCCGGCGGGCCGAGGAGCATTGCAATGCACACCGGATGGTCGATTCCTACGAGCGCCTTTATCGCCGCCTTGTGCGCGGGCCAGCGGATTTTGCTCAGCAGCCAGGCCGCAGAGCCGCGATGGCCCTCAGCGCATGACGCGGCCGGTCGTCGTTTGTGTCCCGGCCCGCAATGAGGCGAAGCGATTGCCTGTGCTGCTTGAGGCCTTGGCGCAGCAGACCTTGCCGTCGCCGATCAATGTCGCATTGTGCATCAACAACTCGACCGACGGGAGTGCCGAGGCTGCGCAGGCAGCGGTTGCAAAGGCCGAAGGGCGGATACGGCTGAACCTACTGACCTGCGAATTTCCGCCGGAGCTTGCTCATGCCGGATCAGCGCGGCGGGCAGCGATGGAACTTGGCGCAGAATGGCTCGGTGATAACGATGCGTTGCTCGTCAGCACCGATGCGGATTGCCGCCCGCCGGCGGACTGGCTCGAAGCCAATCTGGCGAACGCAGGGCCGATGCGGATCATCGGCGGTCGGATCGAACTTGACGAGATGGAAGCCCACAAATGGCCGCTGCTGTTCGATCTGCGCGATCGGTTCGACGATTACTGGAGCAAGGTCCGCGAGATCGAGGATGCGGTCGACCCCGTTCCGTGGGACCTGCCTCCCCGCCACGGCGATCACACTGGCGCTAGCATAGCCCTGACGGTCGGGCTGTATCGTGCTGCGGGGGGCGTTCCCTTGACCCCATCGGGCGAAGACCGCGCGCTGGTGGCCGCTGCGCTCGCCGTGGGCGGTGAGCTCATTCATCCCCAAACCGTCTGGACCCGCACCTCGGCTCGGCCTGCGGGTAGGGCCGATGGCGGCATGGCGGAGGAAATGCGCCGCTGGCTTGCTGCCGGAACCGATGGAGTTGACCCCAAGGTTCCGGCCTTCCAGCACTGGCAAACTCGCGCGCTGTGGCGCCGCGCGATGCGCCGGGCGCTTGGTCCCGGTAAGCTGATGCTGGCCGAGGCCAAGTTGCCGCCCATGCCCTGCGAAATGTCCCTGCCGAAGCGATTGCGGGCATCGTCGGCATGATCGGATACTACGTCCACCATCAAGGCGAGGGCCACAGACAGCGCGCTGCCGCGATTGCGGCTGCCTATCGCGGGCCGATGACGTTGATCGGCACAGGGCTGGGCGACCGATTGAATGGAATACCCTGCCTTGACTTGCCCGATGACCGACTGCCGCATGGCCAATTCGATGGACGGGATGGGGCCACACGGCCGCCCGCGCTCCATTACGCTCCGCTGCATCACAAGGGTGTGCGCGATCGGGTTGCGCTGATCGCCAATTGGATTGCCGTGACACAGCCTGCGCTGATGATCGTCGATGTCTCGGTCGAAGTCGCAATGCTCGCACGGCTTGCGTCCGTCCCGGTGGTCTATGTCCGACTGAGCGGCAGACGCAGCGATCCGCCACACCGCGATGCGTTTGCATCGGCGCAGGCGCTGCTCGCACCTTTTGCCGAGCCGCTGGATGACCCGGCGACCCCGGACTGGGTGAGGGATAAAACCTTTTACGCCAATGGCATCGTTCCCGCGGGGCGGGCGCGCATCGTCGATCCAACCCGCGTGCTGGTTGTCACAGGGCGGGGCGGGGAGGCGGCTGACGGCGCGAGATGGGCTGCCGCCGCTGTTGCGGTGCCGGACCGGCAGTGGCGCGTGATCGGGCCTGCGGTTGTGCCTGCGCGAATACCGGACAATCTCGAATTCGCCGGCTGGGTCGATGGCGCCGATGCGGAGATCGCCAGCGCGGGCCTTGTCATTGGCGCGGCGGGGGATGGGCTGGTCAGCGCCGTCCTTGCGCATGAGCGACCCTTCATCTGTTTTCCCGAGCCTCGCGCCTTTGATGAGCAAGAGATCAAGGCCGAAAGGCTCGCCGCACTTGGTGCCGCGATTGTTCCCGCGAGCTGGCCCGAGGCCGCCGAATGGCGGCTGCTGATCGCAGCGGCTGAGCGTCAGCCGAGCCTTCGCCCCCCTGCGCTCCGAGTCAGGGACGGAGCGGAGCGCGTCGCGCGCTGGCTCGAACAATTCATCCAAGCACCGCAAGCCCTGCGAGAGGCCCGATCATGACCGCCATTCCCAAACCCCGCGGCAATCCGGCAGCGAGCCTGTCAGACGATCTGGCGCGGCTGGGCGAGCGCTATGACACCGTTTCGCGTTTCCCCTCGGACAGTCTGGACCTGCTGGTTGCCAGCGGCCTGCACCGCCGCTTTGCGCCGCCTGAGGCGGGCGGCGAGGCGTTCGCTGATGACGAGGCTTGCAATTCTAGGATGCTGACGGCTCTGGGCGAGGTAGGCCACGGCGATCTCAGCGTCGGGCGCCTGTTCGAAGGGCATGTGAATGCGCTTTTGCTGTTCCGCTGGTACGGGTCGGCCTCGCAAAAGTTGTGGCTGCGCGAGCAATTGGCGCGCGGCGCGTGGTTCGGCGTCTGGGCGAGCGAGCCTCCCCCAGGTGTGCGTATCGTGGGCTCGGATAGCCCGCGTTTAACCGGCGGCAAAAGTTTTGCCAGCGGCGCAGGCGGGATCAACTGGTCGGTGGTTACGGCAGGTAGCGAGGGCGAAGCGCGTCGCCTTGTCGTTGTTCGCGCCAATGATCCTGAGCGGACCGATCTGTCAGGCTGGCGAGTGCGAGGAATGCGGGCCAGCGTCAGCGGGAGTTATGACCTCGAAGGCATGGAAGTGACCGACGCCATGCTGCTCGGCCAACCAGGCGAATATGACCGTGAACCGCGCTTCACGGCCGGAGCGTGGCGGTTCTGCGCGGTGCAGCTGGGCGGCGTTGAGGCGCTCATCAGGGAGACTGCGCGCGGTATGCATCCCAAGGCCCGCGAAGATGCAATCCTGCGCCAACGATTTGCCAAGGCCTACATCGCCGCCCGGAATGCGCGGTTCTGGGTGGAGGAAGCCGCCCGCAAAGCTGCCGCTGAGGCAGACGACGCAATCACCACCGCCCGCATTGCGCGCGGTGTTGTGGAGGATGCTGGCCTTCTTGCGATCGAGACCGCTGCTCGCATTCTCGGTACCCGCAGCGCCTTCGATGGCCAGCGCGCGGACAAGATTGCGCGCGATCTATCGCTGTATCTGCGGCAGGCAGGCCCAGATTACGCCCGCGACGAGGCGGCCAAGGACATCCTCTCGCGAGAGTTTGCCCCGTCCGGCAGTTTGCCATGAGGGCGGCCATGCTCGCGCGCAGCCCATGGCGCGGTGCGCGGTGGCTCGTGCTCGCGCCGCATCCTGACGATGAGACCTTGGGGGCGGGCGCGCTGATCCATCATGCGGCGGCGCGCAATCGGCTGGGCGGGGTGGTGTTTCTCACCGACGGCAGCGGATCGCATCCGCAAGGCACACCGTATCTGCGCGCTGTCCGCCGGCGCGAGGCGCGGCGGGCGCTGGGTCTGCTTACTGAATGGCCAGTCCCGATTGATTGGCTGGGATGGGCCGACGGCAACCCAAGCCATGAGGCGAGCACAGCGTTTGGACGTTCGGCACGGCGGCTGGGGACCATGATCCGTAACCGCCGGATTGACGCGCTCGCAGTGTCGGACCCGGGAGACAGGCATTGCGATCATGTGGCGGCTTTCCAGCTTGCACTCGCCGCCCGCGTCCAATCGCGGCGGGCTTTGCAGATTTTCACCTATTCGGTCTGGCATGATCTGGCCTGCCGCGGCACGCGGTTCGCTACGCCCACCATGCCGAGTGGGGTGCGCCGCCGGGCGCTCAGCGCGCATCGCAGCCAGCTGACACCAAGCATGGGTGAGGGGTTCCGCCTGCCGGATTCGATGCGGCGGATGGCCCCCGCCGACCAGCTTATCGCAGTGGATTGGCCGAGATGAGCGGCGCGGGCAGCTTGGGGGCCGATTACTTCGAAGGCATCTTCACGGCCGATGCGGACCCGTGGAATCTCGCCACAAGCGAATATGAGCGGGGCAAGTTCGAGCGGACTATCAAAGCGCTGGATGATCGCAGCTACGAATCAGCGCTTGAAATTGGCTGCGCGCATGGTGTGCTGACCCAGCGGCTGCACCGGCTTTGTGATCAGTTGCTGGCGATCGACATCAGCCAAACGGCTCTTGCTCTCGCACAGCAAAGGCTGGGCGCGCAGCCCGGTATCGCATTTGCGCAGATGAGCTTCCCCACCGAAGCGCCCACCGGGATGTTCGACCTGTGTGTCATGTCTGAGGTTGCCTATTACTGGGATACCAGTGACCTTTCCCACGCGGCGCAATGGCTGGCCGATCACCTTGTACCGGGTGGGCGCGTGGTGCTGGTGCATTACACCGGCGAGACCGATTACCCCTGCACGGCTGACGAAGCGGTGGGCGCGCTTCAACGGGGGACATCCGGGCAAATCACGCCCTGCCTTGCCGAGCGGCATGAAAGCTACCGCCTCGATCTGTGGGAACGGCGATGAGCCTGTCGGTCCTCACCCTCGTACGCAACCGGACGGAGCATCTTGTCAACCTGCTCGAAGGTGTGGCGCGCAGCGTGGTGCAGCCGCACGAGGTCATCGTGGTCGATATGAGTGACACGCCGGTGCGGCTCAAGGGACAGCATCCGCTGGTGCGGTTCGAGCGGCTTGAGACCGATGGTCTCCCGCTGGCGCAAGCACGCAACCACGCCGCCGCCCGCGCCAAGGGCGAACGGCTGGTGTTTCTCGACGTTGATTGCATCCCGATGGGCGATTGTCTGGGTATGCTTTCGGACGCAATCGGCGCGCACGACCGGCTTGTCTGCGCAGAGGTGCGGTATCTGGGGCCGGGCGATGCGTCAGGCACGTGGGACGAAGCTGCGTTGCTTGCCAAGGGTGCGGTCCACCCGGTCCGTCCGTTTCCCGCGCAAGGGCTTGAGCAGGTCGACAATCCCGGCCTGTTCTGGTCGCTCGCCTTTGCCATCCGCCGTAGCACCTTCCAGCGGATCGGCGGGTTCGACGAGCGCTTTACTGGCTACGGGGCCGAAGACACCGACTTCGGCTTTGCCGCGCGCGATGCCGGCTTGCCGCTGTATTTTCTGGGCGGCGCGCTGGCCTGCCACCAATATCACCCGAGCTATGATCCGCCGCTGCAACACCTCGAGGACATCGTTGCCAATGCGCGCCGGTTCCGCGAAAAGCGCGGGTTCTGGCCAATGGCAGGCTGGCTCGAACAGTTCGCCGCGCTGGGGCTGGTGGCATGGCAGGACGACACGCTCAGCATCCTGCGCCAGCCAGCGCAACGCGAACGCGACCATGCGGTGAGCTTTTGGCCCGCAAAGAGCGGCTCGCTCTAATCTGGTGTGGGCCCACCCGGTTCAGGATTGCGCTACCAAGTGGGGCCTCGCACAGCCACAACGCCAATCGGCCAGTCTCCCCCATGCGGAGGAAAATGGACTATTTGCGTTGGTTTAGACGCCAAACTAGGCGAAATTGGTCGGGGAGAGAGGATTCGAACCTCCGGCCCCTGCCTCCCGAAGACAGTGCTCTACCAGGCTGAGCTACTCCCCGACCGTGTCGGTCCCGCTTGGGCAAAAGCACCACGCGGGTCGAGGCAAGGCGCGCCCTATAGGTGTGGAAGACGAGGGTGGCAAGCGGGCAATTGCGGCTTATGATGCGCCACATGGTCAGCGCTGCGATTCCTCTCAAAGAAACCGTCTTGCCGCATCCCGAGCAGCAATATCTCGATCTGATGCGCACCATCTGGGAAACCGGGAGCGAGCGGGTCGACCGCACGGGGATCGGCACGCGGTCGGTGTGTGGGTCTATGCTCAGGTTCGATTTGGGCGGGGGCGCGATGCCACTGCTCACGACCAAGCGGGTCTATTGGAAAACCGCGACGCGCGAGTTGCTGTGGTTTCTGACCGGCAGCACCAACATTCGCCCGCTGGTGCTCCAAGGCGTAAAAATCTGGAACGAGTGGCCGCACGCCAATTATGTCCGCGAAACGGGCGATGCGATCAGCCTTGATGAATTCGTCGCGCGAATCGCCGACGATGAAGCATTTGCTGCGCGCTGGGGTGATCTCGGGCCGGTTTACGGCAAGCAGTGGGTCGATTGGCCGACCTATCGCTATCGTGCTGACGGGCTCTACGAAAAGGGCGAGGGCATCAACCAGATCGCCGCCGTGATCGAATCCTTGTGCACCAGCCCCGGCAGCCGCCGCCACATCATCGAAGGCTGGAACGTCGCCGAGCTTGACCGCATGGCGCTCCCCCCGTGCCACAAGACCTATCAGTTCCATGTCGCGGGGGAGGGATCTGAGGCGCGGCTCAACTGCCTGCTCTATCAGCGCAGCTGCGATGTCGCGCTGGGCCTGCCGTTTAACCTGTGGTCGGCCGCGCTGCTCACGCGGATGATCGCGCAACAGGTGGGAATGCAGCCGGGCGAGCTGGTGTGGATGGGGGGCGATGTGCACCTCTATCTCAACCACGCGCATCTGATCGAGGAACAGCTTGCCCGCCAGCCGCAGGGCCGCCCGACGCTGGAGATCACACGGACTCCCGAAACAATATTCGAATATACCATCGATGATTTCGTGGTGCATGATTACGCGCCGCTACCCCCGATCAGCGCGCCTGTTGCGGTTTGACGCCGAGGCCTGCGCCGCGCTTGACCGCTTGACGACGTTGAAATAAAAATACGTATTCAAGCAATGATCGCACCGGTACTGCCCGGTGCCACGCGAGGGGAAAGCGCAAGGATGGCCGAACCAGCGAAACCAGCGGACACCAATCGCCCAGCGCTCGCGTTGCACGTGCCGGAGCCGAAATACCGGCCCGGTGATCGCGCGGATTTCTCGCATATCGACATCGGCCAGCCCGGCGATCAACCGCGCCCCGACGAAGGCGTCCATCCCTCGCAGATCTCTGGCCTCGCCTATGGCCTGATCCGGGTGTTGGGCGACGACGATCAGGCCCACGGCCCCTGGAACCCGCGCCTCGCACCCGAAACTTTGCGCGCCATGCTCGTCCACATGGCGATGGTGCGGGCTTTTGACGAGCGGATGTTCCGCGGCCAGCGGCAGGGCAAGACCAGCTTTTACATGAAGTGCACTGGCGAGGAGGCGACCTCGATTGCCCCCGCGATGGCTCTCGCCAGCGATGACATGGTGTTCCCCAGCTATCGCCAGCAGGGCATCCTGATCGCGCGCGGCTATCCGCTGCTGGACATGATCAACCAGATCTATTCCAACCGGGCCGACAAGCTGAAGGGCCGCCAGCTTCCGATCATGTATTCGAGCCGCGCGCACAGCTTCTTCAGCATCTCTGGCAACCTTGCCACGCAATGCCCGCAAGCCGTGGGCTGGGCGATGGCGAGCGCGGCCAAGGGCGATAGCCGGATCGCGGCCTGCTGGGTCGGTGAAGGTTCGACGGCCGAGGGCGATTTCCACTCTGCGTGCACCTTTGCTGCGGTCTACAACGCGCCGGTGATCCTGAATGTGGTCAACAACCAGTGGGCGATTTCGAGCTTCTCTGGCTTTGCCGGAGGCGAGCGCACCACCTTTGCTGCGCGCGGGTTAGGGCATGGGATCGCCGCACTGCGGGTCGACGGCAATGATGCGCTGGCCTGCTATGCGGCGGCCGAGTGGGCGGCGAACCGCGCGCGCGGCAATCATGGGCCGACGCTGATCGAATACTTCACCTACCGCGCTGAAGGGCACTCCACCTCTGACGATCCGAGCGGCTATCGTTCTGCACAGGAGCGCGAGGAATGGCCGCTCGGCGACCCTGTCACACGCCTGAAAAAGCACCTCATCGCAATTGGCGAATGGGACGAAGAACGCCACGCCGCGATGGACCTCGAATGCGCGGAACTGGTCAAGGCGACCACCAAGGAGGCCGAGAAGAACGGTATCCTCGGTCACGGGCTGCATCACCCGTTCCACACCATGTTCGAGGATGTCTACGAGGAGCTGCCCTGGCACCTTGAAGAACAGGCCGAACAGGCGATCCGCGAACGCATCACCAAGTTCGGCACCGAAAGGCCCTTCGGATGAGCGAGAACCCAGCCAACGTGGGCGAAGCGGTCATTGCGGAGCGCCGCCTCAACATGATCGAGGCGATCAACGAAGCGCTCGACATCATGCTCGAACGCGATCCCGATGTGATCATCATGGGCGAGGATGTGGGCTATTTCGGCGGCGTGTTCCGCGCCACGGCGGGGCTTCAGGCGAAGCACGGCAAGAACCGCGTGTTCGATACCCCGATTTCAGAGTGCGGCATCATCGGTGCGGCAGTGGGTATGGGGGCGTTTGGCCTGCGTCCCGTGCCGGAAATCCAGTTCGCCGATTACATCTATCCCGGTCTCGACCAGCTGATATCGGAAGCAGCGCGCCTGCGTTACCGTTCGGCGGGAGACTATATCGCACCGCTCACCGTGCGATCGCCCTTTGGCGGCGGCATCTTCGGCGGCCAGACCCACAGCCAGAGCCCCGAGGCGCTGTTCACGCATGTGGCGGGCCTCAAGACCGTGATCCCGTCAACCCCTCACGATGCCAAGGGTCTGCTGATCTCCGCCATCGAAGACAATGATCCGGTGATCTTCTTCGAGCCCAAGCGCATCTACAACGGCCCGTTCACCGGCTTTTACGACAAGCCGGTCGAGCCGTGGAAGAAACACCCCGACAGCGTGGTGCCTGAAGGCTACTACAAGGTGCCGCTGGGCAAGGCGCGCCATGTGCGCGAGGGTGAGGCACTGACGGTGCTCGCCTATGGCACGATGGTGCACGTGGCGCAGGCCGTGTGTGAGGCCAAGGGTGTCGATGCCGACATCCTCGATCTGCGCACGCTCGTGCCGCTCGACATCAAGGCAATCGAGGCTTCGGTCGAAAAGACCGGCCGCTGTATGATCGTGCACGAGGCGACCCGCACCTCTGGTTTCGGCGCGGAATTGTCAGCGCTGGTCACCGAACGTTGTTTCTACCATCTCGAAGCCCCGGTCGAGCGCGTGACCGGCTTCGACACGCCCTATCCCCACAGCCTCGAATGGGCCTATTTCCCCGGCCCGGTCCGCATCGGCGAGGCCATCGACAAGCTTCTCAAGGACTGACCCGCATCATGGCCAAGTTCATTTTCAAGATGCCCGATGTGGGCGAGGGCGTGGCCGAGGCGGAAGTCGTCGAATGGCACGTGAAGGTCGGTGACCGGGTCGAGGAAGACCAGCACCTCGTTGACGTGATGACCGACAAGGCGACGATCGACATCGAAAGCCCTGTCGCAGGCACGGTTGTCGATGTCGCGGGCGAGGTTGGTGACGTGATCGCCATCGGCTCGATGCTGCTGGTGATCGAGGTTGAAGGTGAGGCGACCGAAGAGCAAGCTGAGGCAGCCGCCGAGCAGATCGAGGACGATATGTCCGATGCCGATGGCGCGGATGGTGCGCCGTCCGAGCCCCTTCCCTTGGGGGGAAGCGAAGCTGAACCGCAGGTTCAACGGGTTGGGGATGGGGGTTCGACGCCCAAACCTTCGCAGACCCCCGCACTCTCGAACCCCCACCCCCCGACCCCCTCCCCATCGGGAGGGGGAGGGAAAGTCCTCGCGTCCCCCGCTGTGCGCCAGCGCGCGCGCGAGTTGGGCGTCGATCTCTCTGACGTAAAGCCTGCTGAGGATGGCCGGGTGCGGCACGGCGATCTCGACGCCTTCCTCGCCTACAACGCGGGCAGCGGCTTTGGCGCAGCCGGCAAGGCGCGCGGGGACGAGGTGATCAAGGTCATCGGCCTGCGCAAGCGTATCGCCCAGAACATGGCCGCGGCCAAGCGTCACATCCCGCACTTCACCTATGTCGAAGAATGCGACGTCACTGATCTGGAAACCCTGCGCGCGCAGTTGAACGCTGCACGGGGTGACAAGCCTAAGCTCACGCTGCTGCCACTGCTGATCACCGCGATCTGCAAGACCATCCCGGCCTTCCCGATGATCAACGCGCGCTATGATGACGAGGCCAATGTCGTCACGCGTTATGGCAGCGTGCATCTCGGCATGGCGGCGCAGACTGACAATGGCCTGATGGTGCCGGTGATTCGCGACGCGCAGAGCCGCAACCTGTGGCAGCTGGCGCGCGAAATCGGCCGTCTGGCCGAAGCTGCGCGCACCGGCAAGGCGACGTCGGAGGAACTCTCCGGCTCGACCCTTACGATCACCTCGTTGGGCCCGCTCGGCGGCGTGGCGACCACTCCTGTCATCAACCGCCCGGAAGTCGCGATCATCGGCCCCAACCGCATTGTCGAAAGACCAATGTTCATCAGCGACGGCATGGGCGGCGAGCGAATCGCCAAGCGCAAGCTGATGAACATCTCGATCTCCTGCGATCACCGGGTGGTCGACGGCCACGATGCGGCTAGCTTTGTGCAGGGTATGAAACAGCTGATCCAGACGCCGGCGCTGTTGCTCGTCGACTGAGTGAGGTAATGTCGGGGCCGGGAGGTGCCGACATGACCCACGATCCGCGCATCGACGATTATATCGCCAAGGCCGCGCCCTTCGCGCAGCCGATCCTCACCCATGTCCGCGTGCTGGTTCACCAGGCGCTGCCTGAGGCGGAGGAGGCGATCAAGTGGGGGATGCCGCACTTCATGGTGGGCGGCAAGAATGTCGTCGGCCTCGCAGCGTTCAAGGCCCATGCGTCGGTCGTGATCCACCATGAGGAGCGTGGGGAGGGGATGGGCTCGCTCGGTAAGCTGGCAAACCTTGCAGATCTTCCTGGCGATGGAGAGCTGATCGCGCGCTTTCAGGCGGGCCATACCGCCATTGGAACTGCCAAGCCAAAGCGTGCACCCAAGCCAGAACCGTCCATGCCGCCAGCGCTTGCTGCTGCCTTGGACGCCGCGCCTGAAGCAAAGCGAGTGTTCGACGCCTTCGCCCCCTCGCACCGACGCGAATATGTCGAATGGGTCGCTGAAGCGAAGCGGGATGAGACGCGCGACAAGCGCATCGCGCAGGCGATCGAATGGTTGGCAGAGGGCAAGAAGCGCCACTGGAAGTATGAGGATTGCTGAGCACGTCGGCGCACTCGATTTTTTGCCGATCTGACCGTTGACAGCCCGAACGCCCGCGCCTAATGGCGCTGCTCCACGGGCGGGACGGCACAGCCGGAACGCTCGGAAGGACAAGATGCGCGGGTGTAGCTCAGTTGGTTAGAGCGTCGGCCTGTCACGCCGAAGGTCGCGGGTTCGAGCCCCGTCACTCGCGCCACTTGTTCCACAAGGAAGCCGAAACGGCATTGATAAAGGCGGGCGTCAGTCCGCCTTTTCTTTTGTCTGCGTTGCCGCAGGCGGGCTCCAGCTGCCAGTCTCCATCCAGATCAGGAAACGCTTCAGGGGCAGCAGCCAGATCAGCCCCAGCACGACATAGACGATCGTTTGCGCACCGCCCGACCAGCGCCCGATGATGTCCGGCGCATAGCGGGCGATCACCACGCCATAGATGATCAGCGCGATAAACAGGCTGACAATGCCGAACGGGATTCGCCAGGTTGGAGTTTCGCGCATCAGGACTATCCTAAGTTCAGGCCAAATATCCGGGTCGGGGTGACGACCGCATTGAGCGGCACATCGTGAGGTTCAGTCGGCAGGGCGTCGCAGACTTGCGCATCCCATGCCAGCCCAATGGCCAGCAACGGCGGATGTTCCGCAAGCCAGCGATCATAATGTCCGCCCCCTTGTCCCAGCCGCGCAAGCGATGGGGTAAAGCCGACCAGCGGCACGAACAGGATTTCAGGCACCAGCGCCTCGGCCTTGGCTGAGGGTTGCAATATGCCGAAGGGGCCGACTTCAAGATCGTCCTGCCCATAGGGATCGCTGTGCCGCCTGAACGTCATCGCTGCGTCTGGTGCGGTGAAATGGGGAAGGGCGATGGGGTGGCCAGCCTCATGGAAGAACCGCGCATAAGCCGCCGCGGGGGCTTCCCAGGGGCCAGCGTGATAAACGCCAATCACCGCCTCCTGCGGAATGCGGGCGAGAAGCGGCGCGGGCGGGCGGTGGAACAGCAGGCCGCGAATGTGATCGGGCAAAGCCTCAACATGCGTCTTGCGCGCAGCACGAAGGGAGCGGCGGAGTTCAGATTTGGAAGGGTTGGTCATCCATCAAGGCGGTAGACTTCAGTCTGGACGGCGGCAAGATCAACCACCGGCTCGCCCCTCCACCACCATTGGTGGTCCCCCTCCCCTGAAGGGGAGGACTGTAACGGCCCGCAGGGCCGCAAGGGCGACCGCCCGCCCGCAGGGGTGGCCCTGAAAGGGCCGGGCCCCCGAAGGAGACCGCATCGCGGAGGCGATGCGAAAAACAGAAAAGTGACGGAACCACCATGGGTCGTTTGCGCTAGAAATCCTCTGACGCGTTTTACGTCAGGTGGGCGCCGTATGCCCAAGCCTTCCGGACGAACCGGCAAACAAGGGCAGGGACAGCTCCCATTTGGATTACTTATAGCCTCAGGGATGTTCAATCGGCTCGTGCCGGGCAGTCCCGCCGTCTTCCTATCTAGGCGCTTGGTGCCGCCGCTTCAAGCGCCGTGGCACAGGCTTCGATGCGGGCCGCCAGCGCTTCGAGCTGTTCGGCGACTGCTTCGCCCACATCTTCTGCCGCAGCAGCGCCGACGAACAGGTCTGGCTGGGGTGCAGCCGCAGCCGCAGCAGCGGCTTTGCGCATAGCTTCAAGCTCGTCTTCAAGCTGGGCAATCGTCTCGCGCAGCGCATCGGCTTCTGCGGTATCGGGGTGAGGGGCAACCACAGGTTCGGTGCCACCGCCGCGTTTGCGCGCTTCAGCCAGTTCGTCGGCGAGGAACAGTGCGGCAAACAAGAGGTTCTGCGCCTCCAAAGGAGCGCGCGATGCGCCGAGCAGCGCATATTTCTCGGCAATCATTGCGCCGAGCCCTTCGATATGGGCTTCCTCGCCATCGGCGCAGGCGATGGTGTAGGTTTTGGGGCCGATGTTCAGCGTGACGGTGCTCATCAGGCGTCAGTCTTCCAGCTTGGCGAGGATATCGTCAAGTTCGCGAAGGCTTTCCGCGACTTGCTCGCGCAATCTCTCGTGAACATTGACCAATTCGATCACCCGGGCAGAGCTGCCCGCCGCCTTGCTTTCGGCGTTAGCGCTGGCTTCGCGCGCGATAGCGCTCGACGCCGCGTCGATCCGGGCGATGGCGGTCTCGATACGGGCAAGCGCAGCGGCGATGCGGTCGGCGGTCATGGGCGCTAGCGATACCAACAGAATGCATGGGGTGCAAAGGCTTGGGCAGGGCTGTTGATAAGTGATGCGCCCTCGCAGGGGACGCCGATCGGTCGAAGGCGCTCGCACGCAAGGTTGACCTCCTTGTTGGCCTCGGCAATGGCACGCCCATCTGAGCCGAGCCGAGTCGGGCGCGATGGCGCGCGGGGCCGGTTGCTGAAGCAGGAGAATTTCGTGCCGATGAGCCTCGAGCCCGCCCGCCTCCAGCCGATGGCGAATGCCATCCGCGCCCTGTCGATGGACGCGGTCGAGGCGGCCAATTCCGGGCACCCCGGGATGCCGATGGGCATGGCCGATGTCGCGACCGTGCTGTTCACCGGCCACCTCAAGTTCGATCCGACCGCGCCCGATTGGGCCGACCGCGACCGCTTCGTGCTGAGCGCCGGTCACGGTTCGATGCTGATTTACAGCCTGCTTTATCTCACTGGCTATGCCGCGCCGACGATTGACGACATTCGCAACTTTCGGAAGCTGGGCAGCCCTTGCGCGGGTCACCCTGAAAACTTCCTGCTCGACGGGGTGGAATGCACCACTGGTCCGCTCGGGCAGGGTCTCGCAATGGCCGTCGGCATGGCAATGGCCGAGCGGCACCTTAACGCAGTTTACGGCGACGATTTGGTCGATCACCGCACGTGGGTGATTGCGGGCGACGGGTGCCTGATGGAAGGCATCAACCACGAGGCAATCGGGCTGGCCGGACACCTCAAGCTCGGCCGCCTGAATGTGCTGTGGGACGATAACCGCATCACCATCGACGGTGCGACCGATCTGTCCTCGTCCGAAGACATCAAGGCGCGTTATATCGCGACCGGTTGGCACGTGACGGAGTGCGACGGCCACGATTTCGCTGATATCGAGCGCGCCTTGCAGGAAGCCAAGGCCGATCCGCGCCCCTCGCTGGTCGCTTGTCGCACCGTCATCGGCAAGGGCGCGCCCAACAAGCAGGGCACCAGCGGAGTCCACGGCGCGGCGCTCGGCGGGGCCGAAGTGGCTGCGGCGCGCGAGACGCTGGGCTGGACGGCTGAGCCGTTCGTGATCCCCTCCGAAATCCTCGCCGACTGGCGCCTGGCGGGTGAGCCGGGCCGGGCAGCGCACGGGGCCTGGGCCGGACGGCTTGAGGCTTCGGAAAAGAAGGGTGATTTCACCAGCCAGATGGCGCCGATCGGCAGTCTCGTCGGCCCGGCGATTGCGGGTTACATCGACGATCTTGCCCGCAATCCCAAAACCGTCGCGACCCGCAAGGCATCCGAAATGGCGCTCGGCCCGCTGACGGCGGCGATCCCGCAGCTGGTCGGCGGTTCGGCCGATCTTACCGGATCGAACAACACCAAGACCCCATCGACTCTGCCAATGACGGCGGAGGATTACTCCGGTCGTTACGTCTATTACGGCATCCGCGAATTCGGCATGGCGGCGGCGATGAACGGCATGGCGCTGCACGGCGGCATAGTGCCCTATGGCGGCACCTTCCTGATCTTCAGCGATTATTGCCGCAACGCGATCCGCCTGTCAGCGCTCCAGCAGACCGGCGTGGTCTATGTGATGACCCACGATTCGATCGGTCTTGGCGAAGATGGGCCGACCCACCAGCCGGTCGAGCACGTGATGAGCCTGCGCTTGATCCCCAACCTCAATGTCTATCGCCCCGCCGACGTGATCGAGACGGCGGAGTGCTGGGCGCTGGCCCTAACCACGCCTGAGACGCCCTCGGTATTGTGCCTGACCCGCCAGAACCTGCCGCAGCTGCGCGGGAAGGGTGACGAGAACTGGTCGCAGGCGAGCAACCGCTGCGCCAAGGGCGGCTACCGCCTGCGCGAAGCGTCGGCGGCCCGCAAGGTCGTGATCGCCGCGACGGGCTCCGAAGTGGAACTCGCGATGACCTGCGCTGACGAACTCGAAGCGCAAGGAATCGGCGCAGATGTCGTCTCGATGCCCTGTGCCGAGCTGTTCGACGCTCAGCCGGAAGCCTACAAGGCTGATGTTTTGCCGTCCGACGCGCTGATCGTCTCGATTGAGGCCGGATCGACGCTGGGCTGGGAACGCTACACCGGGCGCAGCGGCATAAATATCGGGATCGACACCTTCGGCGCCTCGGCCCCGGCGGAAGATCTGTTTGCCCATTTCGGCTTCACAGCGGAGGCTATTGTCCCGCAAATCCTGAACAAACTGAACGCTTAAGCAGGAGAACCTCTCATGGCCACCAAAGTTGCCATCAACGGCTTCGGTCGCATCGGCCGCCTCGTCGCCCGCGCTATTCTCGAGCGCACCGATCACGATCTCGAACTGGTCGCGATCAACGATCTGGCGGATGCCGAGTCCAACGCGCTGCTGTTCGCCTTTGACACCGTTCATGGCCGCTTCGGCGGAGAAGTGACCGCCGATGGCGATGCGATCATCGTCAATGGCAAGCGGATCGCCGTGACCAAGGAACGCGATCCCGCCAATCTGCCGCACGCGGCGATGGGTGTGGACATCGTGCTCGAATGCACCGGCTTCTTTCAGTCCGACGAAGCAAGCCGCCCGCATCTGGCCGCCGGGGCCAAGCGCGTGCTGATCTCTGCGCCCGCCACGGGCGTTTCCAAGACCATCGTTTACGGCGTGAACCACGAAACGCTGACCGGCGATGACGTGATCATATCGAACGCGAGCTGCACCACCAACTGCCTCGCCCCGGTGGCGAAGGTGCTGAACGACGTGATCGGGATCGAGCGCGGGTTCATGACTACGATCCACAGCTACACCAACGATCAGCGGATGCTCGACCAGATCCACTCCGATCTGCGCCGTGCGCGTGCGGGTGCGCAGAACATGATACCGACCACGACCGGCGCGGCGCGCGCTGTGGGTCTGGTGCTGCCCGAGCTGAAGGGCAAGCTCGACGGATCGTCGGTCCGCGTGCCAACCCCGAATGTCTCGATGGTCGATCTGGTGTTCGTGCCGAGCCGCGAGACCACCAAGGAAGAAATCAACGCCGCGCTGAAGGCGGCGGCCGAAGGGGCGATGAAGGGTGTGCTCGATTACACCGATCAGCCGCTCGTCAGCTCGGACTTCAACCACTATCCGGCGTCCTCGACAGTCGACAGCCTCGAAACCAGCGTGATGGAAGGCAAGCTTGCCCGTGTCGTCAGCTGGTACGACAACGAATGGGGCTTCTCCAACCGGATGATCGACACCGCCGGGGTGATGGCGAAGTTCTTGTAAGCGATTATCGTCACCCCGGCGCAGGCCGGGGCCCAGCACGGATGTGCGCAGCTGGAGCCTTCTGGGTTCTGGCGTTCGCCGGAATGACGGGACGGAAAAATGCCCAAGTTCAAGACCCTCGATGATCTGCCCGCCGACCTGACCGGCGAGATCGCGCTGGTTCGTGTCGATCTCAACCTGCCGATGAAGGATGGCTCGGCCACCGACGTCACGCGGGTCGAGGCAGCGCGCCCCACTATCCTTGAACTCGCCGGACGCGGGGCCAAGGTGCTGCTGCTGGCGCATTTCGGGCGTCCCGGCGGGCAGCGATCTTCGATGCTGTCGACCAGCATGGTGATCGGCGATGTGGAGCGGGTGCTGGGCAAGGAAGTCATGTTCATCCCCGAAATCGCCGGGCCAGTGGTCGATCAGGCGGTCAGCACCATCCTGCGCAGCGGCGATATCGGGTTGCTCGACAACACCCGTTTCTGGCCGGGCGAGGAGGGTAACGACCCCAACTTCGCGCAAGCTATCGCGGCGCACGGGACGCTGTATGTGAACGACGCCTTCAGCGCCGCGCACCGCGCCCATGCGACAACCGAGGGGCTCACGCATTTCCTGCCGTCTTATGCCGGTCGTTCGATGGAGGGCGAGTTAAAGGCGCTCGACGCCGCGCTCGGCACGCCGCAGCAGCCGGTCGCGGCCGTGGTCGGCGGGGCCAAGGTCTCGTCCAAGCTGGCCGTGCTCGAACATCTGGTGGGCAAGGTGCAGCATCTCATCATCGGCGGCGGCATGGCCAACACTTTCCTCGCCGCTCGCGGAGTGGATGTCGGCAAGTCACTGTGCGAGCATGATCTCGCCGCAACCGTGGCCCGGATCATGGACGAGGCGGACAATGCGGGCTGCACCGTTCACCTGCCCTATGACGTGGTGGTCGCCAAGGAATTCGCCGCCAACCCGGCGAGCTTGCGCACCTGCAATGTCCACGAAGTCGCTGCCGACGAGATGATCCTCGATATTGGCCCGCAGGCGGTGGAGGCGCTGGCCGACGTGCTCAAAACCTGCCGCACGCTGGTATGGAACGGCCCGCTCGGCGCGTTCGAGACCGAGCCGTTCGATGCCGCCACCGTGGCACTGGCGCGCACGGCGGCGGCGCTGACGCTGGAGGGCTCGCTGATCAGTGTGGCGGGCGGCGGCGATACCGTTGCGGCGCTGGCGCAGGCGGGTGTTTCAGGAGATTTCACTTATATTTCAACCGCTGGTGGCGCCTTCCTCGAATGGATGGAAGGCCGGGTGCTGCCCGGCGTGGCGGCGCTCGAAGTCTGACCATGGCGGATGTGACGGCCGAGATCGAAGCGCTGGCACTCGGCGCAATGCGCGCTTGGGTGGCGGGCGATGTAAAGGCGATGAAGAAGATCACCGCCCGCGATTTCATGCTGCTTGTCGGTAGTTCTCCGCCGCAACTGCTTGATCGCCCGAGCTTCCTCGCAGCGATGGAGCGAGGCTTTGCCTGCACCCGCTTCGCCTTCCGCGAAGTGATCGTGCGCCCATATGGCAAAAGCGCGTGGTTCGTCGCCGGAGCGGAGCTTGAACTTGCGTTCGGGCCGAAGGTCTGGAGCGGCGGGTTCCTTGTCACCGATATGTGGCGCAAGGGCACGATCGGCGGGTGGAAATTGGCCGAACGCAGCCTCGCGCGGCTCGATCAGGACGATAGCATCGCAGCGGCCGTCAGCCGCCTGCAATTGTGGAAGTAGTGATGAGCGAAGCGGTAGAAACCAGTTACGGCCAGTTGAGCGTCATGGAGAGCGGCGAGTTCGCCGGGTGGCGCTATTGGCAGGGTGATCCGTTCGAAACGCGCTCCGGCCCGTTCTACTACCGGCGTGACGAGGACGGCTCCTATGTCAGCGCCTTCCGTGCGGAACCGCGCCATATGAACGGCGGCGGCTTCATGCATGGCGGCTGCCTGCTGACCTTCGCCGATTTCGCCCTGTTCGCCATCGCGACCGACGAGTTGAACGGCGACCACGCGGTTACCCTGAACCTTGCGGGCGATTTCCTCGGTTCGGTGGCAGACGGCGCGCTGGTCGAGGCGCGGGGGGAAGTGACGCGCGGGGGCGGCAAGACGATTTTCGTGCGCGGGATCATCACCGGCGATGGCAAGCCCGCCCTGAGCTTCACCGGCATCATCCGGCGCCTGACCCGCCGTTGATCGCATCGCGGCCGCCTTCGCGGTTGCAGCATCCGCGAGGGCTCGCTAATGGCGCGTCATCGGGTTTGTGCATACCTATGCAAAGACGGAAACAGGCCGCACTTCTGACCACCTTCTCACCGGAGAAAGCCAGCCATGAATACCCTCGAAATGACGACTCGTATCGCCACCGGACAGGGATTCATTGCTGCGCTCGACCAGTCGGGTGGCTCCACACCCAAGGCGCTGCGCGGTTACGGGGTGGATGATGCCGAGTGGTCGGGTGAGGAGGAAATGTTCGCTCAGATCCACGCGATGCGCGCCCGCGTCATCACCTCGCCCTGCTTTGGCAGCGGAAAGGTGATCGGAGCGATCTTGTTCGAGCGCACGATGGACGGCGTGGTCGACGGCATCTCGACGGGCGATGCGTTGAAGGCACGTGGGATCGTGCCGTTCATCAAGGTCGACGAAGGTCTGGCTGATGAGGCGGACGGCGTGCAGCTGATGAAGCCGATGGAGAAGCTGGCGGCACTGCTCGAAAAGTCTGTGGCGGCGGGGATGTTCGGCACCAAGATGCGCTCGGTGATCAAGTCCGCCAATCCTGCCGGGATCGCCGCTGTGGTTGCCCAGCAGTTCGCGATTGGCGCGCAGATCATCGCTGCGGGCCTGATGCCGATCATCGAGCCGGAATACGACATCACTTCGGATGACCGCGCGGCGGGCGAAGCCATTCTGCTCGAAAAAATCCTCAAGCACCTTGATGCGCTGCCCGAAGGCCAGCAGGTGATGCTGAAGCTGTCGATCCCAGCCGCCGCCGGTCTTTACACCCCGCTGACGCAGCATCCCAAGGTGCTGCGCGTGGTCGCGCTGTCGGGTGGGTTCTCGACCGACGATGCCTGTTCACGCCTCGCCCAGAACCCCGGAATGATCGCGAGCTTTAGCCGAGGGCTGTTGCAGGATCTGCGCAAGGGCCAGTCGGACGCGGAATTCAACACCGTGCTCGGCAAGGCGATCGAAAAGATCGCCAGCGCTAGCGTCTGAGGCTCAACGCGCTTCGAAGGTGAAGCGGTAATCCTCCTTGATGGTCTCGCGTCCGGCTCCGGCTTCGGGGGCGGGTTCGCCTGAGGTCAACGCGATTACCGTGCCATGCGTGCCGAACGGCTCGCCCAGCGTCAGGTCAGCGGTATCGCGCCAGCCTGCACCGTCGATCCGGGTTCGCACCACCAGCCGCCCGGCCCAGATGCAGCGGGCGTTGATCGGGCAACGGCTGTCTTCGACCACTTCCTGCGGGGTCACGGTCAGATCGCCGACCTGCACGGTTTGAAGCAGCGCGGCGGGGCTCCCCTGAGGCAGCGAAATGCTTTCTACCCCGGCGCGGTCGGGGATGACGGCGCAGGCGCCAAGCACAGCGGCGAGGGTGAGGGGCAGGGCGGCGCGGAGCAGATGGTTCATGATCGCGGTTTAGCGCTCCAATGGCTGAGTGGCGGCTGAACAGGTGACAGCGACCGCGCGAGCGATTAGCGGTTCCGGCCATGACCGAAACACAGCTCTATCTCATCTCCCCGCTCGATGTGGGCGGCACCTTTCCCCAGCGGCTCGAACGCGCGTTGGTGGCGGGGAAGGGCCTCGTGACCGCGTTCCAGTTCCGGGTGAAAGGCGTCGACAGCCATGAAGCCGCTGCGCTGGCCGAGCCGCTCCAAGCCATCTGCGCCGCGCATGACGTGGCCTTCATCGTCAATGATTCGGTCTCGCTGGCCAAGCGGCTGAAGGCTGACGGGGTGCATCTGGGGCAAGACGACGGCTCGCCCCGTGATGCGCGCGAGGAACTAGGGCGCGAAGCACAGATCGGCGTCACCTGCCACGCCAGCCGCCACATGGCGATGGAAGCTGGCGAGGCGGGGGCGGATTACGTCGCGTTCGGCGCGTTCTACCCTTCGACCACCAAGGACAAGGGGCCGGATGCCGAGGTCCCTGACCTTGAAACGCTGCAATGGTGGACGAGCATTTTCGAAATCCCCTGCGTTGCCATCGGCGGGATCACGCCGGAAAACTGTAAGCCGCTGATCGAGGCGGGCGCGGATTTCCTCGCGGTGTCGGGCGCAGTGTGGAACGGTGACGAGGTCGCCGCCG
The DNA here is from genome assembly GCF_958304185.1 of uncultured Erythrobacter sp. NCBI lineage: Bacteria > Pseudomonadati > Pseudomonadota > Alphaproteobacteria > Sphingomonadales > Erythrobacteraceae > Erythrobacter > uncultured Erythrobacter sp. The sequence goes on along the minus strand of NZ_OY284433.1, from coordinate 482,408 downwards.
TTGAGGCTTTCGCCAAGGCGATGCGCGGCTGAAGCGAGGGTTCGCTCTTGGGAACGTCATTGCACAGCTGAGCTTTCCGGCCGATACTTCGGCAGAATGGCTACACTTAATCAGATTCTATCAAATCCTGAATGGCTCCCGCATCAGATTGATCAATCTGGCAAAGAGATGCTGTTTGTCCGGTTTACCCGCGACGAAATGAATGCACATGAGTTCCTCGCCAATCAAAGGGGCAAGGAACACCAATGGGTGTCAATCAAGGACCTTCACGGCGCTCGCCTGCAAGCAGGGCCGGTTGGCTTCATTTTCCATTCGGGCTTTTGTCGGTCAACGCTGCTGCTCCGGGCACTCAGCGTCGAAGGCAAGGTGCTTGGCCTCAACGAGCCTGAGATACTCAACAGCCTCTCCCGCCTTACCGACCCCAGTGATCAGCTGATCGCCTTGGTCATAGACCTATTGTCGCGGCCACATCCCGCCGGTGAGGCGATTGTGATCAAGCCGAGCAATTTTCAGAACCGTCTGATCCCCAAGATCATGGCGACGCGCAAAGTTATGCAAGCGATCCTGCTGACCAACGCGCTGGATGAGTTCCTTTGGGCGATTGTGCGCAAGGGCCTCTTGGGTCGGCAATGGGGCAGACAAACCTATCTTGTCGCGGCCACCTATGCTGGCGAGGTCGATGCTTTTGAGGCGCTTATTCCCGGCATGACTGATCTGCAAGTTGCTGCGCTGGGATGGCTCTTGATGCAAAACTGGTTCGGAACGTCACAACGCGACGTCGGGGCATCGCGAGTCGCCATGCTGCAAAGCTCACATTTCGACCAAAACCGCGCTGCCACGATCACATCATCAGCCGCGCATCTCTCGCTTGGGCTTCAGGAGCGCGATATCAGCGCTATTCTGGACGGGCCGGTATTTGCCACCGACGCCAAGACCGGGATTGATTACGTCACCAAAGAAGCACGCGATGTCGAACGATCGCGCAGTGCGGTCACCGAAGACGAGATCCGCGAAGTGAGCGCGTGGATCGGCGAGCTCGCCCGTGTTTCGGGTCTATCGGTCCCATTAAAGCAAACGCTCCGATAGAAACCACAGTCTGAGTAACCCACTTGGTCTGTGATGGTTCTCTGGGGTCGCTAGCCGAACGGCAGTTTTGCGCTTGCAATCCCCGCCGCCGCGTCCGCGTCGCCAACCTAGTTGGTGTTGCCCACGCGCGTGCAGATCAGCTTGCTGAGGCTCCCATCGGGGTTGAGCTTTTGCAAGGTGTTCTCGCCCAGCACCCGGAAGCGCTGATCTTTCTTGGGGCCGCGGGTGAAGACCAATTCGGTGCCGCGCAGCAGGTAGATGCCGTTGCCTTCGGGGTTTTCATAGCTGGAGGCGGTGCCGATCCGGAACGCTTCTTCGGGGACTTCGACAAAGGCCTCACCCCCGGCATCGCCCGGCAGCGCGCATTGCCAGTTGCCGTGCTGGAGAATGCCGAGCATCCCGCTGGCAGGTGCGGCGGCACGGGGTTGCGGGCGCGACGCATTGCGGTCTTGCCCTTGGGCACCGCCCGGCAGGAAAGCGGCAGCGGCCGCGGCGCTGACAATCAGCAGGAGCACATAGCGGGTCTTCATAATGCTCGCGCCTCTACCAGCAGCCGGACGGGAAGGCCAAGTCTTTCGCGAGCCATTTGCCCGCGCTTGCCCGGACGGGTCCGCTCGGCTATGGGCGCGCATCATTTGCGGGCGTGCGCCTTTGCGGCGGCGCGCCTCAACGCTCTTTCCACCACGTAAGAAGGCCCACAGCCCCATGAAGATCAGCGGCGTCGATATCCGCCCCGGCAACATCCTGGAATATGAAAAAGGCATCTGGAAAGTTGCCAAGATCCAGCACACGCAGCCCGGCAAGGGCGGGGCTTACATGCAGGTCGAAATGAAGAACCTGCAAGATGGCCGCAAGACCAACGTGCGTTTCCGCAGCGCTGACACGATTGAACGCGTGCGGCTCGATACCAAGCCCTTCCAGTTCCTCTATGCCGAGGGCGAAGACCTCGTCTTCATGGACAACGACACCTACGAGCAGATCACGCTGCCCGGCGACTTGCTCGGCGATGCGCGCCCGTTCCTTCAGGACGGGATGCAGGTGAACCTTGAGCTGTGGGACGAAAAGCCGATCTCGGTCGAACTGCCCTCGCAGATCGAAGCCATGATTGTCGAAGCTGATGCGGTGGTGAAGGGGCAGACCGCCTCGTCCAGCTACAAGCCCGCGATCCTCGACAACGGCGTGCGCATCATGGTGCCGCCGCATATCGGTGCTGGCACGCGCATCGTGGTCGATGTGTATGAGCAAGCCTATGTCGGCAAGGCGAGCTGAGCACAAATCATGGCAGCTATCTCAGGCCTGATCCGCGTGATGGAACGCGCCGCGCGTAAAGCGGGCGGGCGTTTGCGGCGCGATTTCGGCGAAGTCGAACACCTTCAGGTCAGCCGCAAGGGTCCGGCCGATTTCGTCAGCAAGGCCGATATCCGCGCCGAGCGCACTCTTTATGACGAACTGCTCGCGGCCCGTCCGGGCTGGGGCTTCGTCATGGAAGAGGCGGGCGTAATTGAGGGCGATCCCGGTATGCCGCGCTGGATCGTCGATCCGCTCGACGGCACCAGCAACTTCCTCCACGGCATCCCGCACTTCGCCATCTCCATCGCCGCGCAGGAACCGCGCGCCGACGGGAAAGGCTGGGGCGATGTGGTGGCAGGCGTGGTCTATCAACCGATCACCGATCAGACCTTCTGGGCGGAAAAGTCGCGCGGCGCGTGGCTTCAGGATGCGCGGCTGCGCGTCTCCGCCCGTTCGCGTCTGGCCGATGCCTTGGTGGCGACCGGCGTGCCGTTCTTCGGCCACGGCGACTTTGCCGAATGGAGCCGGATTTTCGGTGCCATCGGCCCTGAGGTTGCGGGCATCCGTCGCTTCGGCGCGGCTTCGCTTGATCTGGCTTATGTGGCGCAGGGCCGGTTTGACGGGTTCTGGGAAAGCGGTCTCAGCGAATGGGACACGGCAGCTGGTTGCCTGCTGGTGCGCGAAGCTGGCGGCTTTGTCAGCGACTATCGCGGCCGGTCTGAGCCGATCCATGCGAATCAGGTGCTGGCGGCGAATGATGCGCTGCATTCCAAGCTGCACAAGCTTTTGGCCGGAGCATTGCGCTAGAGACTGTTGCCTTGGCGCGGGTGCAACGCTAACAGCGCCGCATCCGCTCTGGGAGCCCCTGTGGTGGAATTGGTAGACGCGCTCGACTCAAAATCGAGTTTCGAAAGAAGTGCCAGTTCGAGTCTGGCCAGGGGCACCATTCCGGCATTTTCCCGGTTTTACCGATAGAGCGTCTTTAGCACTCCCAGCAGGCCCTCCGCCAAGCCGCTGGCAGGTGCTTGACTGGGCGCGGTACGGCGGGATTAGCTCGGCTTGCTATGCAGCCTACTTGGCCAGCGGCAGCTCAAGCTCAAATGCCGCACCGCTTTCGCTTTGCGTCAGTGCCAGCGACCCACCTGCCGCCTCGATGAGCGATTTGATGATCGGCAGCCCTAGGCCGCTCCCGCCGCTGGCGCGCCGCGTCGTAAAGAACGGCTCGAAGATGCGGACGCGATCGGCTTCGGCAATGCCGGGGCCATTGTCCGCGACCGTGATCCGAACGGCGCCTGCCCCTTGATCGGCGGTGAAACTGACCCGGCTTGCCCCGGCTTGGCGGCTGTTGTCGATCAGCGCGCTGACTATGGCTTCGAGCGATGCGTCGCGGATGGCGAGGGGCGGCAGGCCCTCCGGCAGAATGGCCGTTACAGCAAACCCGTCAGCCTGATAGGCATCCACGAGCCGGTTGAGGATTGCCGCAAGGTCTGCGCGTCCGGCGGGATCGTTTGCGCTGAGGTCGGCGCGGGCGAGTTCCAGCAGGCGGGTCGAAAGCATCGTCAGCCGCGCCGCATCGGCATCGGCATTGGCGAGGAAGCGGCGGCGTTCATCGGGGACCATGCTGTCGCCATGATCGCCGAGGATCTCCAGCGTGCCGCGAATGCCTGACAGGGGGGTCTTGAACTCGTGGCTGACCGCGTGGGCGAAGTCGCGCAGATATCGCGAGCGCCGCTCGATCGCTTCGGCCATGCGGGCGAAATCGGCGTAGAGGTCCTGTATCTCGGCGGCGGCGGTGCGGGGCGGTTCGGGGAAGTCCTGCCGTCCCAAGGCGAGCGCCCGGCTCGCGCGTGCCAGCGCTTCGACCGGACGCACAATGCCACGTGACAACACGCTGCTCAGCACAAGCAGGAGCATGAAGATCGCCGCAATGCCGAGCAGGATCTTGCCGCGATCGGCATAGAGCCCCTTGAATAGGCTGCGGGCTGAGCGGGACAGCAACAACACGCCGACCACGCGGCCATTGACGATGATCGGGCGCGCATGATGCACCCGCACCGCCGCCGCGCGGGACAGCCATTCGAACTGGTAGGTGGCGCGGTAATCGCCATTGCGGCGCAGCACGGTTTCGGGACGGCCCGCGAGTGCGGCGGTAACTTCGGGGAGAGCGGCGTGGCTTTGTCCGCTGGGTCCCGAGGCGATCAGGCCATGCCGGTCGAGCAGCAGGATCGAGGACAACGTGACCTGCCGCGTGCGCGCTGCGACCGGCGCGAGCGTGCTCCAGACAGCAGCGGCATCGGCATCAGGCGCCGAACCGCTGGGCTGCGGCACAGGGCGCTCGGCAAGGATGTCGCTGCTGCTGAGATCGATGGTCGGCGGTTCGGGCCGGAAGTGCTGCGGGTCGGGCATGGTGACGGCCGCACCCGGCCATTGAGCTGCCGCCACTGAGGCCAGCGCGGCCCCTTGCGCGACCAGCTCCGCTTCGGTCTGGCGCACCAACGTGTTCTCGTAGACCCGCAGGAACATCGCCGCGATGCCGGGCAGGGCGGCGACCGTGAACAGGGTGGCGAACACGATGGTGCGCAGCCTGAGCCGCGGCCAGCGGGCTTTGAGCCATTCCTTGACCGCACGGATCACGCCTTGCCCTCAGCCGCCCGCGCGGGTGCAGGGGCCGAGCGCATAGCCGATGCCGGCGCGCGTTTCGATCAGCCCGTCGGCGCCAACCGCGGCAAACTTTGACCTGACATTGCGGATGTGGCTGTCGATCGTGCGATCGGTGACAGCAAAGCCGGGGCCGTGCAGTTGGTCGATGATCGCATCGCGGCTGAACACCTTGCCGGGCCGCGCCGCCAGCGTCCGCAGTGTCGTGAACTCGGTCACGGTCAGCGGCACGTCCTGCCCATCCCAACTGGCGCGCCAGCTTTCGCAATCGAGCGTCAGACAATTATGCGTGATGATTGAAGCGCTGGGCTTCTCCTCTGGTGCTGGGCTGCCCGCGCGCCTCAAGATCGCTTGCGTCCGGGCGACCACCTCGCGCGGGGAGAACGGCTTGACCACATAATCGTCAGCCCCAAGCTCAATCCCCAGCACCCGGTCAATTTCGTCATCGCGTGATGACAGGAACAGGATCGGCACTGCGCTGCTCGCCCGCACCCTTCGGCACACCTCCAGCCCGTCCATACGCGGCATATTGATGTCGAGGATCACCAGATCGGGCTTCAGCGCGGTGATGATCGCCACCGCTTCCTCGCCATCGCCGGCCTCAAGCGTGGCGAGGCCCGCCTTGCCCAGCGCGAAGACCAGCAGCTGGCGGATGTGGGGATCGTCATCGACGACAAGGATCGAGCGCGGCATGGGATGCAAGATCACGGCTTTTCTCCCGGCGTCAATGTTGCAGTTGGCGGCGGAGGCGGCGCAATCGGCGGTGCAGGGAGCGGGAGGATCTCACCCCCGCACATCCGGCCATTGGGCGCGGGCATCGGCTTGCGTGCGTCATTCGCTAGCAGTGCTTCAGCCTCGGCGAGCCGCAGGGCGCCGCGCAAGGTCCAGCTTTGCCAATCGCTCTGGCTTTCTCCAAGCCTGCGATAGGCCACGGCGCTCAGATAGGTGGCCTGATCGCGCAGCCCGTTGCCCACCGGCGCGTCCCGCAATTCGAGCAGCGGGATCAGCGCTGAACTTTCCAGCCGCTCCAGATAGCATAGGTCGAGCCGCGACGGATCGCGCAGGTGATCGACATTCCACCGCGCCGCGATTGCGCCGTAATCGGCCATCGCCGAACCGCTCAGCACGATCCCGGCGGCCAGCGCGTTGGCATTGATCAGCCACGCCGCGGACTGCCCGTGGAAAAAGCGCCAGCAAATCAGCACGAGGCCGGTCGCCACCAGCACCATCCACACAAGCGCTGCGATCCGCAATTCGGTCAGCGAATAGGCATCAATGTAGTCGAGCAAGCGCAGGATGCTGGAGGCGACCAGCAAGAGGTTCTGCGCGACCCATACCAGCAGCAGGCGGCGGATAATCGGGGTCTGGGCCGAGGGTGAACCCGGTCGCAATGCAACCAGCACGAACAGCCCGGCGAGCAGCGCGGTGGCGATCAGGGTATAGGCACCGCGGTGCGCATAATCGGCCAGCGTGATGCCATCGGGCAGCGCAGCGCCGCTCCACAGGAACACGATATCGAGGCCGTTTTCCAGCGCGAACACCGCGTTGAACACCACCAGCGTGACCAGCATCATCGTCACCGAAGGATCGGGCATTTGTGGCAACCATGCTTGCCGCTCGCTGGCAAAGCGCAGGGCGCGTGGGCGCAAGGTCGGCCAGACGAAGACGAGCGTCACACAAAGCAGCAGCGCGTGGCCGATAAGCGTGGTGAAATCCGGCAATTCAATCGCCGCAAACGCATTGCCGAGCACGGGATTGGCGCTGGCAAACAGGCTGAGGAACAGCGCGCCACCAATCAGCGGCAATGCGATGTTCAGCAGAATGGACTTGCCGACCGATCCTCGGTGTCCGGACATGCTGGCGAGCCGCCATGCATCTGCAATTGGCCAGAATGGCGCTCCCACTCCCAGCGTCGTCAGCCGCAAGAACCACAGCCCCGCATGGTCAAACACGTGGCGAGGAAGCAGCGCGACGGTGCCGATAGCAATCAAGAACAGTAAGGCTGCCAAAGGGCCGGGATCAAGGATGAGGCTCGCTGAGAACACCGCCCCGCAAAGGATGGCAACCCCACCTCCGCTTGCATTGCGCACCGCAGGCCGCACCAGCACCATAACCGCCAGCCAGATCAGCGCGAACAGGCCGATGACCGATCCTCCGCCAAATCCGTAAAGCAGCACATCGGCAGCGGCGAGTAGGGCCAGCGCGCCGCCCAGCTTCAGCGCGAAACTGTAGCGGGACCAAGAGGGTATTGTCAGAGCACCAGTCATGCAATTTCTCCGTCTGTTTGACGGGGTCTTGCCAACATGGGATGGTGCGAAGGCGGTGGAGGCTGTGCTGATGCAGCGCGCTTGTCGTGCAGATTTGGTGCAGAGCGACAGGCACCGCAACGCCGCTGCAATCATAAACCGCTTGCCCGGCACCCAGCCGATTGGCTAGCCCTTAAGGCAACGCCATGCTGGAAGCTCCATCCTATCACGCGATAGCGGCAATGGCGGTGACCATCGCCATGTTTATCGGCTTTGCCCGGGGACGTTACCCTGAGGAGATCATCTCGCTCGTCACCATCGCGGTGATCGGGGTGGGTCTCTACTTTGCGCCGCTCGAGGGCACCAAGCCGACTGACGGTCTGGCGATTGCGTTTGGCGGGTTCGGCCATTCAGCGCTGATCACGATTTGCGCGCTTATGATCATGGGGCGCGGGCTGGTGGTGACGGGCGCGCTCGAACCGTTCGCCCGGCTGCTGGAGACCGTGTTCCGGCTCAGCCCGCAACTTGGCCTGCTGACGGCTTTGCTGCTGGCCTTCACCATGTCGATGTTCGTCAATGATACGCCGGTGATGGTGCTGCTGATCCCGATCATCGTGGGGATCGCGGCCAAGGGGCTGATGGCGTCTTCAAAGATCCTGATGCCGGTCAACACGGCGGTGCTGCTCGGCGGCATGGCAACCACTATCGGTACCTCGACCAACATCCTTGTCGTCACCATTGCCGATGATCTCGGGATGGCACCCATCGGCGTGTTCCAGTTCACGCCGATCGTGCTGATGGCTGGCCTTGTGGCGATTCCCTATCTGTGGCTGGTGATGCCGCGGATGCTGCGCGACAACAGTGTCGTGCCGGACAATGCGCGGCGCACCTTTCACACCCACCTGCGGGTCGGGGCCAGCAGTATGTTGGCCGGCGGCGATCTATCCGCCGCGCGCGGCAATCTGCCCGACGGGATCACATTCCATGACGCGCCGTCTGGACCGCTCGCCGCTGACGAGCGCCTGCACATATCCGGCACCCACGAAGCGCTGGAGGAGGCCGCGCGCGCCCTCAAGGGCGAGCTTGCTCCGTCCTGGGTGGTCGAGCGTATCCGCCGCGTTTCCAAGGCGCAGGGTCAGGATATTGTCGCGGTCGAGATGACCGTGACAGCGGATTCGCGCCTCGTTGCGCGCACGCTCGCCAGTTCGGGAATTGCTGATCTCTACGGCGTGGCGGTGCTCGGCATCCACCGCCCCAACCGCCTGCTGGGTGAGCGGGATAGCTACACCGATGCTGGCGATCTCAGGATCCTCGAAGGCGACGTGCTGCTGGTGATGGGGATTGACGAGGACTTGCAAGCCTTCGCCCGCAACGACGGGTTGCTGCGGCTTGAAGGCGCGCGCGAATTGCCGCGCCGCTCCAAGGCGGTGCTGGCGGGTGCGATCATGCTCGGCGCAATCGCCACCGCCTCGCTTGGGCTGCCGTGGTTCGACGGCATGACCTATGCGCCGATCAAGCTGCCGATTGCGATTTCCGCGCTGGCGGGTGCGATTGCGATGTTCGTGACCGGCTGCGTCAAGTTCGACCGGGTCGGACGCGCACTGTCGGCCAAGGTGATCGTGTTGATCGCGGCAAGCCTCGCCATCGGCCGGGTGATCGACGAAAGTGGGGCGGCGGATTGGCTGGGGCAGGCGCTCTCGCTCGGCCTCGCCTACCTGCCTCCCGCTCTCGTCCTTTCGGCCATCATGCTGTTCGTAACGATCCTGACGAACTTCGCCTCGAACGCGACAGCCGCGACTATCGGCACACCGATTGCGTATAGCATCGCTATGCAGCTCGGACTGCCGCCTGAACCGCTGGTGCTGGCGGTGCTGTTCGGCTGCAACCTTTCCTTCGCCACGCCGATTGCCTATCAGACCAACCTGCTGATCATGTCCGAAGGCGGCTACGAATTCGGCGATTACATGCGCGCCGGGGTGCCGCTGGTTGCGTTGATGGTGACGGTACTCTCAGTGCTGCTGGTGGTGTGGTATGGGCTTTAGGCCCCGGGGGCTTTCCTAATCTGGGGCGGCTGTGCCATGCTTGGGTTATGACAGCTTGCACTCTTCTACTGAGACCACGTCTGACCATGTGGCGGAGGCGTTCAAGTTGGGGCGGTTTTTCTCTCCTTGGACAGTGTCTCATGTGTCTCCAACACGGGCCAAAGGGCGCGTGCAACTGAACGAAAGGCAAGCGTGATGCGGATCAAGGCGATTCGGGCAGGGGTGGCCGCGGCGGCGCTGATGGCAGTGCCAGCACAGGCCGATGACCTGCGTGATGCCGTGGGAGCGGACTTGCCCGAGCTGGTGGCGCTGTATCAGGACCTCCACGCCAACCCGGAACTGAGCTTTCAGGAGGCCGAGACCGCCAAGAAGCTCGCCGCCCGCGCTCGGGCGATGGGGTTCGAGGTGACCGAAGGCGTTGGCAAGACCGGCGTGGTCGCGGTGATGAAGAACGGCGATGGCCCCACCGTGATGCTGCGCGCTGACATGGACGGCCTGCCGGTGATCGAGCAAACCGGGCTTCCCTATGCTTCCAAGCGTCGCGCTGTGCCGCAGACCGGGATCGAGACCGGCGTAATGCACGCCTGCGGGCACGATACCCACATGGCCGCGTGGATCGGTACGGCCCAGCAGCTCGTCGCCCGGCGCGATCAGTGGTCGGGCACGCTGGTGATGATCCTCCAGCCCGCCGAGGAGATCGGCGAAGGCGCCAAGGCGATGCTGGACGACGGGCTCTACACCCGCTTTCCCAAGCCCGACTATGTGCTCGCCTTCCACGACGCGGCGCAGGCTCCGGCGGGGCATATCGGCTACGCCAATGGCTTCGCGCTCGCCAATGTGGACTCGGTCGACATCGTGGTACCGGGGGTGGGCGGGCACGGAGCCTATCCGCATACGACCAAGGACCCGGTGGTGCTCGCCTCGGCCATCGTGATGCGCTTGCAGACGCTGGTGAGCCGCGAGCTGAACCCGACCGATTCGGCGGTGGTCACGGTTGGCAGCTTCCAGGCGGGATCGAAGCACAACATCATCCCCGATGAAGCCCGGCTCCAGATCACGGTGCGCAGCTACTCCGACGCGGCGCGCAAGCAATTGCTCGAAGGCATCGCCCGGATCGCGCGGGGCGAGGCGATTGCCGCCGGGATGCCTCAGGACAAGATGCCCAAGGTCACGGTCGCAGACCCCTACGTTCCGGCAACGTACAACACGCCTGCCCTGACGCAGCGCGTGGTCGCAGGGCTCAAGCCGCGCTTCGAAGGCCGGGTGTTCGAAGTGCCTGCTGTGATGGGCGGAGAGGACTTCAGCCAGTTCTACCGCGCCGACCGCGAGAATGTGGAATCGCTGATCCTCTGGGTCGGCGGCGTGCGGGCCGAGGAATGGGCCAAGGCGCTGAAGGGCGAGATCACGCTGCCTTCGCTCCACTCCCCGTTCTGGGCGCCCGATGCCCCAGTGGTGATCGCCACCGCGACCGAGGCGCTAACGGCGGCGACGCTCGACCTGATGCCCAAGAAGGGCGCCTGAACAAAGGCGGCCGCCGGAGCGCGCCTTTGGGGCGCATTCCGACGGCCGTTTCTCCTCCCCAGGAGAACTGTAAAACGGGTGCGGGCTTACGAAGGAACGTAAGTGCCCAGGCGGTGGTGCAGAGCGTTGATCTTGGCCAGCTCCTCACGGTCTTCGGTGTTGCGGGCATGGCTTTCCAGCGCGCGGCGCAGCAGCTTCATGTCGGCAGTCGAAAGCAGCGCGCGGGCGCGGGCCGGCTCGGGGTTCGGGGTTTCGGTATCGGTCATCGTCACTCTCCTCGGGGTGATGGTCTCACGCCCTTAGGCGGCTTTGCAGGCAACCGGAAGGCCACAATAACGCGACCTTCCGGCTCCTCTCCCGGGCGGCTTATGCCGCCTCGAACTGGTTCATCGTGTTGTGCGCGCCGCCCGCCTTCAGAGCGGCTTCACCAGCGAAGTACTCCTTGTGATCATCGCCAATGTCGCTGCCCGACATGTTCTGGTGCTTCACACAGGCGATGCCCTGACGGATTTCCTCGCGCTGCACGTTCTTGACGTAGCCCAGCATCGCCTGCTCGCCGAAATACTCGCGAGCGAGGTTGTCGGTGCTGAGCGCGGCGGTGTGGTAGGTCGGCAGAGTGATGAGGTGGTGGAAGATGCCGGCCCGCGCAGCGGCATCACGCTGGAAGGTGCGGATCTTTTCGTCGGCTTCAGCGCCCAGTTCGGTGCCGTCGTAATCGACACTCATCAGCTTGGCACGGTCATAGGCCGACACGTCCTTGCCCGCCGCTTCCCACGCGTCGAACACCTGCTGGCGGAAGTTCAGCGTCCAGTTGAAGCTGGGCGAGTTGTTGTAGACCAGCTTGGCGTTCGGCACGACTTCGCGGATGCGGTCGACCATTTCGGCGATCTGCTCGACATGGGGCTTCTCGGTCTCGATCCAGAGCAGGTCGGCACCGTTCTGGAGGCTGGTGATGCAGTCGAGCACCACGCGGTCCACACCCGTTCCGGCGCGGAACTGATAGAGGTTCGAGGGGAGACGCTTGGGCGCAAGCAGCTTGCCGTCGCGGCTGATGAAGACCTGGCCATTAGTGATGTTGGCCGGATCGACTTCTTCGGCATCGAGGAAGCTGTTGTACTGGTCGCCCATATCGCCCGGCTCCTTCGAGAACGCGATCTGCTTGGTCAGGCCAGCGCCGAGCGAGTCGGTGCGGGCGACAATGACGCCGTCGTCGAGACCCATTTCGAGGAACGCCATGCGGCAAGCGCGGATCTTCTGGAGGAAATCCTCGTGCGGCACGGTGACCTTGCCGTCCTGGTGGCCGCACTGCTTTTCGTCCGAGACCTGGTTTTCGATCTGCAGCGCGCAGGCGCCCGCTTCGATCATCTTCTTGGCGAGCAGGTAGGTTGCTTCCGCATTGCCGAAGCCTGCGTCGATATCGGCGATGATCGGAACCACGTGGGTTTCGTAGTTGTCGATCGCGTTCTCGATACGCTTGGCTTCAACGGCGTCACCGGCCTTGCGGGCGGCGTCAAGCGCGCGGAACATCATGCCGAGTTCGCGGGCATCAGCCTGCTTGAGGAAAGTGTAGAGCTCTTCGATCAGCGCGGGCACCGAGGTCTTTTCGTGCATCGACTGGTCGGGCAGCGGGCCGAACTCGCTGCGCAGCGCGGCAACCATCCAGCCCGAAAGGTAGAGGTAACGCTGCTTGGTGGTGCCGAAGTGCTTCTTGATCGCGATCAGCTTCTGCTGCGCGATGAAGCCGTGCCAGCAACCCAGCGACTGGGTGTATTGCGCCGGGTCGGCGTCATAGGCGGCCATGTCGGCGCGCATGATCTTGGCGGTGTACTTGGCGATGTCGAGCCCATTGGGGAAGCGGTTCTGGATCGCCATGCGCGCGGCGCTTTCGGGATCGATCGCGGCCCAACTCGGTCCGTTCGCGGTAACGATGCCCTGCATCCGGGTGATGGTGTTCTGGTAGGTCATAGGTGTCTCCTGTCCATCCTGGGGAGGGGTTTGAGGCCTTGCAGACTCGCGCCGCTGGATGGGCAGGCTTTGACGTGGTGCGGTGCAGCAGGATAGGAAAACTTACAGATAATCGTGTCGCTATGCCGACAATCACCTGCAATCTTGTGTCAATCGGTAAATTAATTTACAAACCATTCATGGCTGACACCAACCTCCTCGCCGGGCCCGCCTTACGCCGTCTGCGCAAACGTGAAGGCCTGACCCAGGCCGGAATGGCGAGCATCCTCGGCATCTCGCCGTCTTACCTCAATCTGATCGAGCGCAACCAGCGTCCCCTGTCAGCCCGTGTGCTGGTGCAGGTGATCGAGCGCTTCGATTTCGATCCGCGCAGCCTGCGTGAAGACGACGCCATCGGTGGGCTCGACGGTCTGGTGCGGCGTATGGCGGATAAGCGCTTTGGCGATCTGGGGATCGACCGTGAGGAAGTGCAGGAATTCCTTGCCGCCGCGCCGCAGATCGCCGCCGCCTTCGCTCGGCTGTACGACACGGGCGGGGGTGAACGGATCGTGGTTGAGGACACCACCGCCGCCGGACGCCGCGCGGTCGAGCGTTGGCAGAACCACTTCGCCGATCTCGACCACGCGGCCGAGGATTTGGCCGATGAATTGCGACTTTCTCGCGGAGAAATCAGCGCTGCCTTGGGAGAGAGACTGCGGGAGAAGCACCAGCTTCAGGTGCGTATTCTCCCTGCCGAGGTCATGCCGGGACAGGTCCACCGGCTCGATCTCCACGCGCGGCAATTGCAGCTCTCCGAAATGCTGCCCGGCGCGGCGCGGCGGTTCCAGATTGCGCGGCAGGTCGGGCAGCTGGAAATGCGCGAGGGCATCGAGACGCTGGTGGCAGGCGCGAACCTTGCCAATGCGGATGCGCGTGATGCCTTTCGCGAGCATATCGCAGATTATCTCGCAGGCGCGCTCTTGTTGCCCTATCGCCGGTTCCTGCGTGCTTGCGAGACGACCGGATATGACCTGGCTGTCCTGCAGCGCCGCTTTGCAGTCAGCTTTGATCAGGTCGCCCAACGGCTCACCACGTTGGGGCGGGTCGGTGAGCGGGGGTTGCCGTTCTTCATGGCGGTGATCGATCGGGCGGGGCGGATGACCAGTTTCACCACTGGCGGGAGCGGCGCGATGTATCCGCTCGAAGGCGCGCGCTGGCCCGCTTGGGTGCCCTTTGCCGCGTTCGAGCGGCCGGGAACCGTTCTCACCCAAGCCGTCACCTTCGGCGAGGGCGAAGCGGCAGCACGGCACTGGTTCACGATCACCCGCACAGTTGATGGGGACGGCGTGATGTGCGCAGGTCGCCGCGCGGTGGTGCTCGGAATCGAGGCGCGCTTTGCCGGTGATCTTGCCCATGCCCGCGGCGTCTCGCTCGACCGGCTCGACGCTGTGCCGCTGGGTGTGCCGTGTGGCCGGTGTGGCCGAGCGGAGTGCCTGACCCCGGCTCCGGCGCGGATCGCCAGCGCGCTAATGCGTCCGCGGTCCGCGTCCTAAGCACGGCGTTAACCCTCGCGAGCCGCAGAATTGCGGGCTTCGCGAGCGGTGTAAAGTTTACCGACACTTAAGGTCTCGGGCGTAGAAGCGGCAGGGCATGCACCAAAGGCCGCCCCTGAAATGATCCGCCTGTTCAAGCATTATATCCCGCACGCCGTGCTGCTGCTCGGACTGCTCGATCTCGGCTTGCTGGTGTTGGCCAGCGAAATCGCCTGGCAATGGCGCGCGCACCAGATTGGCATGGACTTGGGCGGTTTCAGCGGCCGTGGCCTTGCGTTGTTAGGCACGGCTTCGGTGATCTGGCTGGCGATGATTGCGGTCGGGGTTTATGGCCCCAATTCGCTGCGATCACTCCGCTTTGCTGGCGCACGGGTGCTGGTGGCGATCAGCTTGGGCATCATTGCGCTTGCGGTGGTCGATTTCGTGCTGCCGAGCGACCTGTTCTGGCGTTCAACGCTACTCTACACCATGGGACTTGCCATCGTGGTGCTGGTGGCGGACCGGCTGCTGCTGAGTTCTTTCCTCGGTTCTTCGGCGTTTCGCCGCCGTGTGATGGTGCTGGGTGCGGGCAACCGAGCACAGCGCCTGCGTGAATTGGGCGATAAGCCCGAGACCGGCTTTGCCATCGTCTCCTATATCGCCATGAGCGACGATGCCCGGGTGGTTGAAGAAGCGATCCCCCGCTCCGCCATCCACGATCTGGGACGCTTCGTCGAGAATCTCGGCGTGTCCGAAGTGGTGCTTGCGCTGCAAGAGCGTCGCAACGCGCTGCCGTTGAAAGACCTGTTGCGGATCAAGACGAAGGGCGTCCACGTCAATGACTTCTCCAGCTTCATCGAGCGTGAGACCGGCCGGGTCGACCTTGATACGATCAATCCGAGCTGGCTGATCTTCTCCGACGGCTTTTCCAGCAGCCGGATGTTCTCAAGCGCGGTCAAGCGCATCTTCGATATCACCGCGAGCGTGATCCTGCTGACGCTCACGCTGCCGCTGATCGTGCTGTTTGCCGTGTTGGTGAAGCTCGACAGCAAGGGCCCGGCCTTCTTCCGTCAAAAGCGGGTGGGGCTCTACGGCGAGACCTTCACGCTCATCAAGCTGCGCTCGATGCGGACAGATGCGGAAAAGGACGGCGCCAAGTGGGCGTCAGAAAACGATCCGCGCATCACCCGTCTCGGCCGCTTCATCCGCAAGGTGCGGATCGACGAACTCCCTCAGACATGGAGCGTCCTCAAGGGCGAAATGAGCTTCGTCGGCCCGCGCCCGGAAGTGCCGTCCTTCGTCGAGAGTCTGGAAGAGGAAATCCCCTTCTACGGCGAACGGCACATGGTGAAGCCCGGCATCACGGGCTGGGCGCAGATCAACTATCCCTACGGGGCGTCGGTCGAGGATAGCCGCTGCAAGCTCGAATATGATCTCTACTACGCCAAGAATTACACGCCCTTTCTCGATTTTGTGATCCTGCTGCAAACGCTGCGGGTGGTCCTGTGGCCGGAGGGTGCGCGATGATTTGGCTGGGCGGCATGGTGCCTTTGGCGGGCTTCCTCGCATGGGTTGCAGGCGCAGTGTTGAGCGCAGGTGCGATGCTGTGGATTTGGCGTCATGGTGAGCGCGCGCGGCCCGACCGAACCACGCTGATGATTGCTGCCGGCGCGGGCGGCGTGTGGTGCGCGCTCGCAACCGGGCTTGGCTCCGAGCACAATGCCACCGTCATCGCGGCGATGGCGCGCAATCTCGCCCTGATCGCCACGATCTTCTGCCTGTTTGGCGCCGATGGTCGCGCGGCCAGCCTTAAGCCTGTTCGCCCGGTCATCATCGCGCTTGTGATGGTGCAATTGCTTCAGCCGGTGCTGCTGCTGGTCGGGTACAGGTTCACAGGTGCGCCTGAGGTCAGCCAGGCGGTGTTCGAGGCGCGGGCCTTGATCGATATGCTGGTCGCGATCGGCGCGCTGATGCTGCTGCACAACCTCTATGCCGGCGCGGCAAGCGCTTTGCGTCCGGTTCTGCGCTGGACCGGCATCGCACTGGCGGGGATATTCGCCTACGATCTCAACCTTCAGACCGTGGCTTACCTCGGTGGATCAACGGCCGGAGCGCTCGGCGATGCGCGTGGGCTGTTTGCCGGGATCATGGCGGCGCTGTTTGCGCTCGGGATGAATGCCGCCGGGCCGCGGGTGCAGTTCAGCCCCTCACGCACGGTCACTTTCCGCACGCTCTCGCTCTTGCTGATCGGCGGCTATCTGGTCGGGATGGTGCTGGTAACCAAGTCGCTGGCGCTGCTGGGGGGCGATATGGCCCGCGCCAGTCAGGCAGCCTTCATGGTGATCGCGATTATGGGAGCGGCGCTGGCTCTGCCGTCACCGCGACTGCGCGGATGGCTGCGCGTGACTGCGACCAAGCACCTGTTCCAGCACCGCTACGATTACCGCCAGGAATGGCTGCGCTTCACCCGCACCATCGGGCGCGGCGGCACAGGCAATGCCAGCCTGGAAGAACGCGCAGTCAAAGCGCTCGCCGACATCACCGAAAGCCCCGCTGGTCTGCTGCTGATGCCCAACGAGGAAGCGCAACTGGAACTCACCGGGCGCTGGAACTGGCCGACCATCGCAATCCCGGCCGTGGCGGGCGACTATGCTTTGTCGGGACTGCTCGAACGGCACAACTTCATCCTCGCGATCGACGAGGCGCGCGGCGGGATCGACCATCATGGCGAGGCGGCGCAAGTGCCGGCCTGGTTGATTGAGGCAGAGGACGCCTGGGCACTGGTGCCGCTGCTCCACTTTGACAGGTTGGTCGGCGTGATTGTTCTCGCTCGGCCGCGCAATCCCCGCCAGCTTGACTGGGAGGATTTCGATCTGCTGCGGGTCGCCGGGCAGCAATTGGCCAGCTATCTGTCCGAACAGGCCGGTCAGCAGGCGCTGATGGATGCGAGCCGGTTTGACGAATTCAACCGCCGCATGGCCTTTGTGATGCACGACATCAAAAACCTCGTCAGCCAGCTTTCGCTGCTGGCTGCCAATGCCGAAAAGCACGCTGACAACCCCGCCTTCCGCGCGGATATGCTGGTGACCTTGCGCAATTCAGCGGACAAGCTTTCCGCGCTGCTCGCAAAGCTTGGGCGTTACGGCTCCGGGCAGGTCAACGCGCTCGGTTCGATTGAACTGGTCGAACTGGCGCGCGGCATTGCAGAGCGGTTCAAGGGCGTTCACCCCGTCGCGCTTACTCGCGAACAACCCGTCCGCGTGATGGGCAACCGCGAAGCGCTCGAACAGGCGCTCATCCATCTGGTGCAGAACGCGATTGATGCGAGCGAGCGGGGAATGCCGGTGTTTCTCGACATTACCGGTGAAGGCTTGCACGGCGCGATCGACGTGGTCGATTCCGGCAAGGGCATGAGCCCAGCCTTCGTGCGCAGCGGGCTGTTCAAACCGTTCGTCTCATCCAAGTCGGGCGGGTTCGGCATCGGCGCCTTCGAAGCGCGCGAACTGGTCAAGGCGATGGGCGGGCGGATTGCGGTGGAGAGCCGTGAAGGGCTCGGCACGCGCTTTTCAGTGGTTCTTCCGTTGGCATATGCGGTGCAGTTGCTTGGCGGCCAAGACGCCGAAACCGAACAAGGGGTCGCATAATGCCTGACAAGAAACCCGTGCTGCTGGTGATCGAGGACGATCCGGGCCTTCAGGCGCAGCTCAAATGGGCCTATGATGATTTCGAGGTCGTGATCGCAGGTGACCGCGACAGCGCGCTCGCCGCGTTGCGGTCCGAAACGCCTGGGGTAGTAACTCTCGATCTCGGCCTGCCGCCCGATCCCGATGGTACGACCGAAGGCTTTGCCGTCCTCGATGCGATCATGGCACTGAAGCCCGACACCAAGGTGATCGTCGCCAGCGGCCACGGGGCCCGCGAAAGCGCTTTGGCGGCGATTGCGCGGGGGGCTTACGATTTCTACCAGAAGCCGATCGACATCGACGCCTTGGGGCTGATCGTGCGGCGTGCGTTCAATCTGCGCGCCATCGAGGAGGAAAACCGCCGCCTTGTCGCCACCAGCAGTGCTGACAAGACCGTACTCGGCCGCCTGATCACCGGCGCGCCGGAGATGGTCAAAGTTGCGCGCACGATCGAACGCGTTGCCAAGACGAGTGTTTCGGTGATGCTGCTGGGTGCGAGCGGGACCGGCAAGGAACTGCTCGCCAAGGGGCTCCACGACACCAGTGACCGCGCGAACGGGCCGTTCATTGCCATCAACTGCGCCGCGATTCCAGAAAACTTGCTCGAAAGTGAGCTCTTCGGCCACGAAAAGGGTGCGTTCACCGGCGCAGTCAAGACCACTGAGGGCAAGATCGAAAGCGCCAATGGCGGCACCCTGTTCCTCGATGAGGTGGGTGACATTCCGCTGCCGCTTCAGGTCAAGCTGCTGCGCTTCCTGCAAGAACGCACCATCGAGCGGGTCGGCGGGCGCAAGGCGATTGCGGTCAACACGCGGATCGTGTGCGCCACGCACCAGGATCTCGAAGGCATGATCACCGCAGGCAGCTTCCGCGAGGATCTGTTCTACCGTCTCGCCGAAATCGTGATCCGCATCCCCAGTCTGGCCGAGCGGCACGGCGATCCGGTGCTGCTCGCCAAGGTGTTCTTGAAGCGCTTTGCGGCCGAGATGAACCCTTCGGTCACCGGCTTTGCTGCCGATGCGCTGGCGGCGATTGATGCGCATGAATGGCCGGGCAATGTCCGCGAACTCGAAAACCGGGTTAAGCGCGCGGTGATTATGGCCGATGGCAAGCTGGTAAACGCTGACGACCTCGATCTGGGCGCTGGCGAGGATGAGGACGCCGATGTCCTCAACCTCAAGGCTGCGCGAGAGGCGGCGGACCGCCGGGTGATCCGCCATGCGCTGTCGCGCAGCGAGGGCAATATCTCCAGCACTGCCAAGCTGCTCGGGATCAGTCGCCCGACGCTGTATGACCTGCTCAAGCAATATGACCTTCAGGCGTGACACAGCCGCCGGGCTGACCGCGCTGGTTCTGGCATTGGCGGGCTGCTCGGAGGAAAGCGGGACGGGAATGTCCGCAGGTGACGAAGCGCGGAAACCTGCGCTGGTGCAGCTCCTGGGCGATGCTGACCGAGCGATGGCGGCAGATCAATTGGCGGATGCCGGACGGAAGCTGGATGAGGCGCGCAGGCTTGATCCGGATGATCCGGCGCTATGGGTCGCCATTGCGCGGCTACGCTTCCGCGGCGGAGAGCATCTGACCGCAATCGAGGCCGCCGACCGCGCGCTGGAACTTGGGCCCAATCATCCGCCCGCGCTGCTGATGCGCGCAGTGTTGGTCCGCGACGCGCATGGCTTTGCCGCCGCTGTGCCTTGGTTCAAGGCGGCGCTGGCCGCTGATCCCTATTACCGCGACGGATGGGCCGAATATGCCGCAACCCTCGGCGATGCCGGCGAGGCTGGAGCGATGCTTGAGGCGGTGCGCAAGCTCGCCGAAGTCGCTCCCGGCGATGCACGGGTGCCCTATCTGCAAGCGGTGCTGGCGGCACGGGGCGGGGAATATGCGCTCGCTCGGAGTCTGCTGGCGCGCAGTGGCATGGCAGCGCGCGGCGTTCCTGCCGCCTTGCAGCTTGATGCGGTGATCAGCCTCGCGGAAGGCAATGCCGATAGCGCTGCGGTCATCCTAGAAGGGCTCGCCGCGCGCCAGCCATCCCATGCCAAGCTGCGCGAACTGCTCGCCAAGGCCATGCTCGCATCGGGGCGAGGGGACGAATTGATCGCCCGCTTCGGGCCGGAAGTCGGATTGCGAGAGGCTTCGCCCTACCTGGTGATGCTGGTCGCGCGGGCCTATGAACAGCGCGGTGACAGGGTGAGCGCTGCCCCCTTGCTGGCGCGGGCGATGCGCCGAGCCAGCACGGCGCCTGTGGTGCTGGCGGTGCGCGAAGGCTTGCCAGCGCCGACGGCGATAGCGCGTCAGGCCGGGTTGGCGGGCGATTGGGACACAGCTAGGGCGAGCGCGCAGGCGCTCAGGACACGCTTCCCGGCGTCGGCGGACGTTGCAGTGCTGAGCGGCGATGTTTTGCTCGGGGCTGGCGATCCAAAGGCGGCGCTTTCAGTTTATTCTGTGGCCACTAAAGTGAAACGTCCCTGGCCGCTGACGCGCAAGGCGGTCCTTGCGTATGTGCGTTCGGGCGACGAGGCTTTGGCCGACACGCTCCTGGCGCGCCATGTGGCGGGCGAGCCTGACAATGCGGGCGCGCTGA
Source organism: uncultured Erythrobacter sp. (assembly GCF_958304185.1). Classification (NCBI taxonomy): domain Bacteria; kingdom Pseudomonadati; phylum Pseudomonadota; class Alphaproteobacteria; order Sphingomonadales; family Erythrobacteraceae; genus Erythrobacter; species uncultured Erythrobacter sp. Next base: position 461,822 of record NZ_OY284433.1, on the reverse strand, counting down.
TTGCTTTGGCCGAACGCTTTGGCCAGCGCGGCGATTGGATGCGGGCGGCGCAGTTGCTCGATCATGCCATCGCACTTGGGGCCGGGCATGATCCGGACCTGCTCGGCCTGAGACTGCGCGCGGCGCGGGCGCTCAACCAGCCAGATGAGGCACGCCGCTTTGCCGCATGGCTCGCAGAGGTCCATCCGCGCCACCTCGCGCAGCGCTAGGCACGCTGCCGCTCGACAAGCGTGCGCGGGCAGGGCAGGGCGCTGGCGCCTATGTCCAAGCCTGCTGTCTCCCGCTTCCCGTTCCTGTCCGATCCGATGATCGCCGTCCTGGTGATCGCGACGGGACTCGCCCTGTTGGTGCCCGCAGCAGGGGAAGCGCGGGCGGCTGCAACGCTGGTGTCGAACGCTGGTATCTTTCTACTATTCCTCGTCAACGGGATGCGCATCCGCCGCTCCGAGATCGCGCGCGGCCTCGCCAATTGGCGCTATTTCGGGCCGCTGATGGTGTTCGTCTTCGGCGCGATGGCGCTGGGCGGGGTGGGCTTTGCGAGCCTTGCCGGACAGGTCTTGCCGCCGATGGTGGCGCTGGGCTTCATCTATCTCGGCTGCCTGCCGTCCACGGTGCAGTCAGCCACGAGCTACACGAGCCTGGCCGAGGGCAACGTTGGCCTGGCGGTGGTCGGCGCGGCGCTCATCAACATCGCGGGCGTTTTCATCAGCGCCCCGCTATTTGCGCTGCTGGGCGGCGGCGGCGCGGGCGAAATCGGGAGCGAGGCGATCATCCGCATCGGCCTTATTCTGGTGTTGCCGTTCGTGATCGGGCAGGTGGTGCAGGACCGGGTGATCGAGCGCATCGCCGCCCACCGCGCCCGGATCGTCTGGCTTGACCGAGCGGTGATCGGGATCGCGGTATATGTCGCGTTCTCCGGCGCGGTCGAGCAGGGGCTGGCGACAATGTTTGCGCCGTCCGATTGGGCGGTGATGATCGCGCTGGTGCTGGCGATGCTCGCGCTAGCGCTGGCAGGGGCCTGGGGCAGTGCAATCATGCTCGGCCTGCCGCGTCCTGACCGGATCGCGTTCCTGTTCGCTGGATCGCAAAAGAGTGTCGCCATCGGCGCGCCGCTTGCCGCGATACTCTTTCCTGCGGCCAGCGCCGGCTTCGTGATTGCGCCGCTGCTGCTCTATCACCTCGCGCAGCTGGTGCTGGCGGCGCCGCTGGCGCTGCGCCTCGCCAAGGGCGCGGATTAGGTCTTGGGCTGGTAAGTTTGATCTTCGGTCGGGAAAGCGCGGCTGCGCACTTCCTCGGCATAGCGGGCGACGGTGCGGTCAATCACGCCTGCAATGTCCTCATACCGCTTCACAAAGCGCGGCACCCGCTCGAACATGCCGAGCATGTCTTCGGTGACGAGCACTTGCCCATCACATTGGGCCGAAGCACCGATGCCGATGGTGGGGCAGGTGACGGCCTGTGTGGCCGCAATCGCGATCGGCTCGACCACGCCTTCGATCACGATGGCGAAGGCACCCGCTTCATCCAGCGCCTTGGCATCAGAGACGATCTTCTCGGCCTCGGCATCCGAACGCCCGCGCGCGCCATAGCCGCCGAGCACGTTGACTGCCTGCGGGGTAAGGCCGACATGGCCCATTACCGGAATCCCGCGCTGGCTCAGGAACGCGACCGTCGGCGCCATCACCGCCCCGCCTTCCAGCTTCACCGCGGCAGCCCCCGTTTGCTTCAGCAGGAACGCGGCGCTTACGAACGCCTGCTCGGGCGATGCCTCGTAGGAACCGAACGGCATGTCGACGACCACGACCGAATGATACGACCCGCGGACAACGGCTGCGCCATGATTGGCCATCATCTCCAGCGTCACTGGAACGGTGGAAGGCAGGCCGTAGATCACCTGGCCGAGCGAGTCCCCAACCAGCAGGATATCGCAATGCGCGTCGAGCAGCTGTGCCTGACGCGCGGTATAGGCCGTCAGCATCACCAGCGGAGTGGCGGTGACACCGTCCTTCTTGCGCGCACGAATGGCGGGCACGGTCAGCCGCTTCATCACCTGCGGGGTGGGGTTGGCGCGGCTTGTGCTGGTGTCGAGCTGGAAGGTCGTGGACATGGCAGGCGGTGTAGCGTGTGCGCGCACCGGGGGAAACCCGCTCTTTCGGCTTGTGTTGCGAGCCTGTTGCGCTAGCGTTACGTCCATTCGATCGCGCGGGGGATCTGCTTGCGATCAGTGGGAGACCTATTCCAGATGTTTCTTGACCGGATTAAGCCGTGCGCCGTTCAGGCGCTCAGGGGGGATTGCTAATGGCGAGTGCACCCAGAGGAACCGTTTTTCAGCGGATGTTCGCGCGCAAATCGATTGCGCAGGTCCAGCGTGAAACCCAGACCAGCGAGCTGAAGCGCACGCTCGGCAAGTGGAACCTGCTGCTGCTGGGCGTTGGCTGCATCATCGGGGCGGGCATTTTTGTGCGCACCGGCAGTGCGGCGGCGCTCCATGCGGGGCCGGCTGTGATGCTGTCCTTCGTGGTGGCGGGCATTGTCTGCGCCTTTGCCGGGCTGTGCTATGCCGAGCTCAGCTCTACACTGCCAGTCTCCGGCTCGGCCTATACTTACAGCTACACCACGCTGGGTGAGTTCGTCGCCTGGATCATGGGTGCGCTGCTGCTGCTGGAATATGGCTTGGCTGCTTCGGTGGTCGCTGTGGGCTGGGGTGGCTATGTGGTCAGCCTGCTGGCGGACTTCGGTCTTGTGATACCGCCACAATTTACCGGGCCTGCGGGCATGACGCTGATGCAGGATGGCGCGCCGGTGATTGTCGATGGCCAGACGGTCACGACCATCTTCAATCTGCCGGCCTTCCTGATCTGTATCGCGCTGTCGGGCCTGCTGATGCTTGGCGTGTCGGAATCGGCCAAGGTCAACAATGTGATTGTCGGCATCAAGGTCAGCGTGCTGGTGGCCTTCATCGCGGTTGGCGGGCTGATCGTGCTTTCCAACCTCGGCGAGCTGATGGCGACCAACTGGGTGCCGTTCATTCCTGAATATGACCCTGCGGCCAATAATGGCGAAGGGGCCTTCGGGGTCGACGGTATCATGCGTGCCGCTTCTATCGTGTTCTTCGCTTACATTGGGTTCGAGGCAGTCTCGACCGCCGGGCAGGAAGCCAAGGACCCGGCCAAGGACATGCCGTTCGGCATTCTGGGCTCGCTGATTGTCTGCACGGTCATTTATATGCTCGTGGCCGCGATCATGACGCTGCTGGTGCCCTATGGCACGCTCAACGTTCCCGATCCGGTTGCCGTGGTGGTCGACAATTTCGGCCCGCAGTGGGGCTGGCTGGCCAAGATCATCAAGGTCGGTGCGATCATCGGTCTGACCTCGGTGGTGTTGGTGCTGATGTATGCGCAGACGCGCATCTTCTACACCATGGCGCGTGACGGCCTGCTGCCCAAGGTGTTCAGCAAGGTGCACCCGAAGTATCAGACGCCCTATGTGAATACAGCGCTGGTCGGGATCATCACGGCTGTGGCTGCGGGCTTCTTCGACATCAACGTGCTGGGTGACATGACCTCGGTCGGCACGCTGGCGGCCTTCGCCATCGTCTGCCTGTCGGTAATCTACCTGCGCCGCAATGCGCCGGAACTGCCGCGCGGGTTCAAGGTGCCGTTCTATCCGGTTACCCCGGTGCTGGGCATCCTGTCGTGTGCGTACCTGATCTACACCGTGCCGCCGAGCGTGCTGATCTTCTTCGCTTGGTTCATGGCTGGGATGATCGCGCTGTATTTCCTTTACGGCCTCTCGCATTCCAACCTCCAGCATGGCGAGTGGCAGGACCCTGCGCCCGACATGGGCGAGTTTCCGGGGCCGGTGGTTGACGACTAAGTCTCACTGAGACGCAAATCGAAGGGCGCGGGGAGCACACAGCTTCCCGCGCCCTTTTCATTGCAAGCGGACGAATGTTGGAACATAAAGCGAACATATGAGTCGTTCGCTTATGCCCTTTGTGCCCTCCAAACCGTCACCCTCGCGCGTGCTGTCTCGCGCTGCCGCCGTATCTACGCCCGAAGCGCGGTGGCGGCCGGGGTTGGCGGATCACCCGTTCCACTCCGAAATCTTCGCGTCCGCCAGTGAGGCGAGCGGGGCGGGGCTGGCGCTGGCTTTGGCGCGTGACGCCTTGACGTCAAACGCAGCAGATGGGGCGGTCGAGGATACGCGCCAGGTGCTGTGGGTGCAGGATCGTGCGGCGATCCGCTTGGGCGGGCGGCCCTGTCTTGCTGGCCTGCCGCCTGATCTGCGCCGCCGCCTGATCCATGTCGCCGCCGCCACGCCAGAGGACGCGTTGTTCGCGCTGGAGGAGGGGCTGAAGTGCCGCGATCTCGCCTGTGTGATCGGGGAGATCGCGGGCAATCCGCGTGCGCTCAGCTTCACCGCCTCGCGCCGGTTGAGCCTCACGGCGGAACGGCACAGGGTGCGATTGTGGCTGGTGCGGCTCGATGCCGAGCGCGACCTTTCCTCGGCCCGGATGCGCTGGCAGGCCCGCGCCGCGCCGTCCTCGCCGCCGCGCTGGAACCCTGCCGCCCCCGGCGCTGCCAGCTGGCATGCCGAACTATTCCGCGCGCGCGCCCATGCGCCGGGCGAATGGATGCTTTGCGATGACACTGGAACCCTGCGCCTCCGCTCCGATCCTGACACCGATGTCGCCGCCGCGCCGGATCCTCTCCATCTGGCTCGCCCGACTGTCGGTCGATCGCTGGCGGCGCGCGCACGCGCCTGAGGCGCAGGCCGCCGCGGATGCCGCGCCCACCGCGCTGATCCTCGAAAGCGCGCATGGCCCGCGCATCACCGCTGCCAATGATGCGGGGCTCGCGGCGGGTGCGCGGGTGGGGATGTTGCTGGCGGATGCGCGCGCGCTCTGCCCTGATCTGGTCGCGGTGCCGGGCGATCCGGCAGGCGATCTCGCGGCGCTGGAGAAGCTCGCCCTGTGGGCGCAGCGCTGGGGGCCGTGGAGCGCGCTTGATCCGCCCGATGGCCTGCTGGTCGATGTCACCGGAGCCGCCCATCTGTTCGGGGGGGAGGAGGCGCTGCTCGCCGATGTCATGCGGGCTTTCGCAGCGCGCGGGCTGACAGCGCGCGCCGCGCTCGCGCCGACGGCGGGGGCGGCGTGGGCGCTTTCGCATTACGCCCGGCCGCGTGCGATCATTCCTCCCCTGCAAGGGGAGGATCATATGCTCCGTCAGCTCGGCGATCTTCCAGTCGCCGCGCTCAGGCTCGATGACGACGTGCTGACCGTGCTGCGCCGGCTCGGGATCAAGCGGCTCGGCGAGCTTGCAGGGGTGAGCGGCGCGGGCGAGGATCCGGGGCAGGAGGCCGCTGCGCGCGATGCCCTGCGCCGCCGGTTCCGCAATCACCGCTCCCCCGCCGCCAATCCGCTCCTGCGGCTCGACCAATTGCTGGGCCGCGTGCCAGAACCGCTGCTGCCGGTGATCGAGCGGCCTATGCCCTTGGTGCAGCGCCGGTTGATGGAGCCGCTGCGTCACCGCAACCTGCTCGACCGGGTGGTGGAAGACCTCGCCGCTGACATGGTGCGCGCGCTTGAAGCGCGGGGCGAGGGCGCGCGGCGGCTTGAACTGGCGCTGTGGCGGGTCGATGGCGAAGTGTTATCGCGCCGCATCGAACTCGCCGCCGCCACGCGCGAGGCGAGCCATATCACCCGGCTGTTTGCCGCCCGGCTCGATGATGTCGAGGCCGGGTTCGGGATCGAGGCGGTGCAACTGCGCGCCAGCTGGAGCGAACCGCTCAGCCTCAGCCAAGCCGATCTCGATGCGGCGGCCGAAGACCACGGCACTGCACTTGCCGCCTGCATCGACCGGCTAACCGTGCGCTTGGGAGCCAAGGCGGTCACCCGCCCGGTCGCCCGCGCCAGCCACATCCCCGAACGCGCGCAAAGCTGGCAGCCGCCGCTCGCCCCGGTGCCGCCCTCGCAAGGCGCGCTTGCCTTCCACGCCCGCCCGCTGAAACTGCTCGACCGGGCCGAGCTGATCGCAGTGCTCTATGCCTCGCCCGATGGCGTGCCGCAGCGGTTCCGCTGGCGCGGGAATGTGCGCGAGGTCTGCCGCGTCGAGGGGCCGGAGCGGATCGCACCCGAATGGTGGCGCGAACGATCGACCGCACGCCTGCGCGACTATTACCGGATCGAGGATGAGGCGGGGCGGCGGTACTGGATCTACCGTCAGGGAACCCTTGGAGACGGGCGGGGCGGGGTGCCCGACTGGTTCCTGCAAGGGCTCTATGCCTAATCGCTTACCGGCTTGCTCAGGTTTCCTTTACAGATTTGTGCGAAGCTTCGCCCATGAACCTCCATTCGATCACGCGCGCGTCCGAACGGCGGCCGATGAGCCTCACGGTGAAAAGCCGGGTGCGCTCGCGTGTGGTGTTTGTCGATCTGATCGATATTTCCGAGGGAGGCTGCAAAATCCGCGCAAAGGCCGGGTTTGCCGAAGTCGGCAATAGGGTGACGATGAAGGTCAATGGCATCAACGCCCCGCTCGGCACGATCGCCTGGATTGAAGGGCAAGTCGCCGGTGTTGCTTTCGAAGGAGCGATGCACCCCGCTGTGATCGACTATCTGTGCGATCAGCAGGACAGCCACGACACAGGCCCGAGGCTGCGCCGCATCGTCTGACAGGCGCTTGCAACCTTTGCATTTGGCGATGGAGCAGTGGGAACATATAAGGAACGCTTGAAAGGTGTTCCCCGTTCCGATGGCTCAGCAGACCCTCCGCCAGAAACTCGAAATCCTCGCCGATGCGGCGAAGTATGATGCGTCCTGCGCGTCATCCGGCACGGCGAAGAAGAACTCGCTGGGCGGGAAGGGGGTGGGCTCGACCGAGGGAATGGGCATCTGCCACGCCTATGCGCCGGACGGGCGGTGTATCTCGCTGCTCAAGATCCTGCTGACCAATCACTGCATCTTCGATTGCCACTACTGCATCAACCGCAAGAGCTCGAACGTGGCCCGAGCGCGGTTTACCCCGCAGGAGGTGGTTGACCTCACACTCAATTTCTACCGCCGCAATTATATCGAGGGGCTGTTCCTGTCCTCCGGCATCGTGCGCAGCGCCAATCACACGATGGAGCAGCTGGTCGAAGTCGCCCGCATCCTGCGTGAGGAGCACGATTTTCGCGGCTATATCCACTTGAAGACCATCCCTGAGGCGGACGCCGAGGTGATCCATCAGGCCGGGCTCTATGCCGACCGCGTGTCGATCAATGTCGAACTGCCGACGCGGGCAGGGCTGACGCGGCTCGCGCCCGACAAGGACGAAGCCCAGATCGAAGGCGCGATGGGCCGCACCAAGGCGCGGATTATCGAGGCCAAGGACGAACGCAAACGCTTCCGCCACGCACCGCGGTTTGCCCCGGCGGGCCAGTCGACCCAGATGATCGTCGGCGCGGACGGTGCCAATGACACCGCGATCATCGGCAAGGCGAGCCGCCTCTATGGCAGCTTCGGGCTGAGGCGGGTCTATTACAGCGCGTTCTCGCCGATCCCCGATGCGAGCGCGGTGTTGCCGCTGAAGCGCCCGCCCTTGCTGCGCGAACACCGCCTGTATCAGTCCGATTGGCTGATGCGGTTCTACGGCTTTGCGCCGGGAGAAGTTGCCGATGCGACCGAGGCGGATGGTAACCTGCCGCTCGATATCGACCCGAAGCTCGCCTGGGCGCTGAAGTTTCGGGCAAGCTTCCCGGTTGATGTGAACCGCGCCGCGAAAGAACAATTGCTGCGGGTGCCGGGGCTGGGGACGACGGCGGTGGCGCGGATCATCGCGGCGCGGCGGCACCGGACGTTGCGCTTGGATGATGTGGCACGGCTGACCGCATCGATCGCCAAGGTGCGGCCCTTCATCTGCGCGCTCGACTGGCGGCCCACGCTATTGACCGACCGCGCCGACCTGCGCCGCCTGCTTGCGCCGAAGTCGGAACAGTTGGAGCTGTTCTGATGGGGATTGGTTCACGCAGAGGCCGCAGAGGAGCAGAGACCGCAGAGAAGGTTACGCGACAAAGCCGCAGATTGTGTGAGAAGGATTTGGAGGCCGCTGCGCGGCACGATGGTCTCTCCGCGCTCTCTGCTCCTCTGCGGCCTCTGCGTGAACCTCTTCGGAGGGCGCGCGCATGACAGCGATGCAGAACGTCTCACTTGGCAGCCATTACGCCATCCACCTGCCTGTGCCCGACGATTTCGCCTTCTGGCGTGAGCGGGCGCGCGGGTTGATCCAGTGCGATGTGCCGCCTGACCGTGTCTCGTGGATCGAGCCGGGTGGGACAGGCGATCTGTTTGCCGATAGCCCCTCCCGCAGCGACAAGCGCCTGCCGGTACCGCCCGCCGATGCGCCGTCCGTGCGAGCGAGCCAGCATTTCCTCACGCTCGCCCGCCGTGCCGCGCTGCACTCCGATCCGGCGCGGTTCGGGCTGCTCTACCGCTTGTTGTGGCGGCTCCAGCGCAATCCCCGCCTGATGGAGGATAAGGCCGATCAAGAGGTACGCCGGGTCGAGGAACTCGCCAAATCGGTGCGCCGCGATGCGCACAAGATGCACGCCTTCGTCCGCTTTCGCGAGGTGACAGAAGAAGATGGCGTCCCGCATTTCGTCGCCTGGTTCGAACCCGATCACCACATCGTCCGCGCCGAGGCCGCGTTCTTCATGCGCCGCTTTGCCAATATGCGCTGGTCGATCCTGACCCCGCGCGGCAGCGTGCATTGGGACGGCGCAGTGATGCGCGAAGGCCCGCCCGCGCGCCGTGAGGATGCGCCAGGCGGCGATCCGGTCGAGGTGCTGTGGCGGTCCTACTACGCCTCGATCTTCAATCCGGCGCGGCTGAAGGTGGGGGCGATGCTGTCTGAAATGCCCAAGAAATACTGGAAGAACCTGCCCGAGGCCGATCTCATCCCGCAGCTCATCGCGGGCGCTCAGGCGCGTGAGGCGGCGATGGTCAGGGCTGGCGAGCGCGAGGAACGGGTGCGTCCCGCAACGCTCGCCGAGGTGGCGAAGGGGGCGGCGAATTGCCGCGATTGCGCCATCGCCGACTGCGGCACCCGCGCAGTGACGGGCGAAGGGCCGCAAGGCGGGCGCCTGATGATCGTCGGCGAACAGCCCGGCGATCAGGAGGATATGGCAGGCCGCGTGTTCGTCGGCCCGGCGGGGCAGTTGCTGGATCAGCACCTCACCCGCGCGGGGATCGACCGGAGCGCGGCTTACGTCACCAATGCGGTCAAGCATTTCAAGTTCACGTGGAAGGGCAAACACCGGTTGCACCAGTCACCGGGCGCGAAGGAGATCGATACCTGCCGCTGGTGGCTCGAAGCCGAGCGCGCGATCGTCCAGCCCCGGATCGTGCTGGCGCTGGGCGCGAGCGCGGCGCGCGGGATGCTGGGCCGCACGGTCAGCGTCTCCAAGGCGCGCGGCGCTCCGATCATGCTCGATGACGGGGCCGAGCTGTGGGTGACGGTGCACCCCTCCTACCTGCTCAGGCTGGACGGGGAGGCGCAGGCGCAGCAGGCGGCGCTGTTCGCGGCTGATCTTGAGGCGGTGCGGGAGCGGCTCACGAAGTTGGTGGGCTGAGATGCCTGAAGGCCCGCTCACCCCCGACAAGCGCACCTTGCAGGTCGATCCCGACGGGATTGCTGCCCCGCCGCGTGCGCCGTTTGTGGAACTGGGGGTGGCGAGCTGTTTCAGCTTCCTGCGCGGGGCGTCTGATGCGGTCGATCTGGTGCTGACCGCCCACGGCCACGGCTATGACGCGCTGGGGATCGCCGATGTGAACTCGATGGCAGGCGTGGTGCGGCTGCATACCGAGGCCAAGACGCTGAAGCTGCGCCCATTGATCGGCTGCCGGATCGAGACGGTCGAAGGGTTGGCCTTCCTCGCCTACCCCGAGGATCGCGCCGCCTATGGCCGGTTGTGCCGGTTGATCAGTGCTGGACGGATGCAGACGCTTTTAGGCGAGTGGCAGGACAAGGGGGTGTGCGATATCGACCTGTGCCTGCTGGCGGAGCACAGCGAAGGCGTGCAGCTGATCCTGCTGCCGCCTGATGATCTCGACGCGCTGTTCACGATTCGGGTGCCGAGCAATGTCATCCCTTTCCGTAAGAGGAACACCAACCAAGCTCGTCATGCTGAACTTGTTTCAGCATCCATCCCTCCTCTGGAACCGGCGGTGCAGGAGGAAGAATGGACCCTGAAACAAGTTCAGGGTGACGGTAAAATGGAGCGTACAGGGGGGTTCCCCGATCTCCTCCCCCACCTCACTCGCCAGCTGCCCACCCTCGGCCACATCGCCGCCGCCTATCTCTATCGCGGCGACGATATTGCCCGGATCGAGCGATTGGACAGCTTCGCGCGGGCCAACGGTCTCGGCCTCCTCGCCACCAACGATGTCCACTACCACGCGCCCGAACGCCGCGCGTTGCAGGACGTGATGACCGCGATCCGGCACAAGACCACCGTGGCCGCCGCTGGCCACCTGCTCCACCCCAATGCCGAACGACATCTGAAGTCTCCGGCGCAGATGCAGCGCCTGTTTGCGCGCTGGCCCCACGCAATCCGCGCCGCGCGCGAGGTGGCCGACCGCTGCCAGTTCAGCCTTGATGAATTACGCTACGAATACCCGGAGGAAATCTACCCGGACGGCCAGACCCCTCAGGCCTTCCTCGAAACCGAAGTCTGGGCCGGGGCAAGGCGGCGCTACCCTGAGGGAGTGCCCGAAACCGTCCGCGCCACGCTGGAACGCGAGTTAGCGCTGATCGCCAAGCTCGACCTCGCGCGCTACTTCCTCACCATCAAGGACATCGTCGATTTCGCGCGCGGGCAGGAGCCGCCGATCCTGTGCCAAGGGCGCGGCAGCGCCGCGAACTCCGCCGTCTGCTACGTGCTTGGCATCACCAGCGTCGATCCGGCCAAGCACCAGCTGTTGTTCGACCGCTTCATTTCCGAAGAACGCAAAGAGCCGCCCGATATCGACGTCGACTTCGAGCACGAGCGGCGCGAGGAGGTGATCCAGTACATCTACACAAAATACGGCCGCCACCGCGCCGGGCTGTGCGCGACCGTGATCCATTACCGCCCGCGCATGGCGATCCGCGAAGTGGGCAAGGCGATGGGCCTCAGCGAGGATGTCACCAGCGCGCTAGCTCGCACCGTATGGGGCGGATGGGGCCGCGAGATCAGCGAGAAGCACGCGGCGGAAACCGGGCTGGATATCACCGATCCTCACTTGCGGCGTGTTCTGAAACTCACCGAGCAGATGATTGGAATGCCGCGTCATTTGGGCCAGCACGTCGGCGGCTTTATCCTCACCGAAAGCGCGCTTACCGAGACTGTGCCGATCGGCAATGGCGCGATGCCCGAGCGGTCATTCATCGAGTGGGACAAGGACGATATCGACGCGCTCGGCATCCTGAAGGTCGATGTGCTGGCGCTGGGGATGCTGACCTGCATCCGCAAATGCCTCGATCTGCTGGAGGCGCATCATGGCCGCGCGCTGACGCTGGCGAGTGTCCCGCGCGAGGATCCGGAGACCTATGCGATGCTGCGCAAGGGCGATTCGCTCGGGGTGTTTCAGGTCGAAAGCCGCGCGCAGATGAATATGCTGCCGCGCCTGCGCCCGCGCGAATTCTACGATCTCGTCATTCAGGTCGCAATTGTGCGCCCCGGCCCGATCCAAGGCGACATGGTGCACCCTTACTTGAAGCGCCGCCGGGGTGCCGAGCCGGTGCAGATACCCGCGCCTTCGCCCGAGCACGGCCCGCCGGACGAGCTCACCAGCATCCTCGGGCGGACGCTCGGTGTGCCGATCTTTCAGGAGCAGGCGATGAAGATCGCGCTGGATGCGGCGAAGTTCTCCAGCCTTGAAGCCAACCGGCTGCGAAAGGCGATGGCGACCTTCCGCAGCCGCGGGATGGTGGATGAGCTTCAGGACATGATGGTCGAACGCATGGTCGCGCGCGGATATGACCGCGATTTCGCGCAGCGCTGCTTCAACCAGATCAGGGGCTTCGGCGAATACGGCTTCCCCGAAAGCCACGCGGCTAGCTTTGCGCAGCTGGTCTATGTGTCGAGCTGGCTCAAGTGCCATTACCCGGCGGCCTTTGCCTGCGGGCTGCTGAATTCGCAGCCGATGGGTTTCTACGCCCCGGCGCAAATCGTGCGCGATGCGGCCGAGCATGGGGTGCGGGTGCTGCCGGTGGATGTGAATTACTCAGGCTGGGATTGCACGCTGGAACTGCTGGAAGAAGAAGAGGTTTCGCGCAGAGAGCGCAGAGGAGCAGAGAGGCGCAGAGATGTAGCGCCCGCGGCGCAGCCGCACTCCTCCACAAACGGTGCGGCAGAAGGCGGGGTTGCGGATGAAGAGAGTGCCTGCGGCACCAACAACACCTCTGCGCCCTCTGCTCCTCTGCGCTCTCTGCGTGAACCCCACTTCGACCGCCACCACGCCCTGCGCCTTGGCCTGCGCCAGATCGACGGGCTGCCCGAACACGTCGCTGCCACCCTGCTGGCGGAGCGTGAGGAGCGTGGGCCGTTCCGCGATATCGCCGATCTGCGCGCCCGTGCGGGGCTCTCGCCTGCGCATATCGAGCGGCTCGCCAGCGCCGATGCCTTCACTTCGCTTGGCATTTCGCGCAGGCAGGCCTTGTGGGATGCGCGCAGCCTCATCGCCGCGCCCGATCTGCCGCTGTTTCGCGCGGCGGGGGTGCGCGAGGAGGGGGGCGAGCGTGCCGCGATCCGTCTGCCCGTCATGCCACTGTCAGAGGAGGTGGTGGCCGATTACCAGACCACCCGCCTCAGCCTGAAGGCGCACCCGATGGCCTTCCTGCGCGCCGATCTCGCCGCGCGCGGATTTGTGCGCGCGTCAGATCTTCGCGCACGTAAGTTCCGCAGCATGGTGCAAGTCGCGGGCGTGGTGCTGATCCGCCAGCGGCCCGGCAGCGCCAAGGGCGTCACCTTCATCACCCTCGAAGACGAGACCGGGGTGATCAATCTCGTCGTCTGGCCCGATCTCAAGGAGAAGAACCGCAAGGTCGTGATGGGCGCGCGGCTGATGGAGGTGCGGGGCCGCGTGGAATATGATGACGAGGTGATCCATGTGATTGCCCAGGCCATGACCGATGCGACACAGCGGCTCCATGCGCTGTCCGATGATCTGCTCGATGCCCCGCTCGCCCGCGCGGACGAAGTCAACCGCCCGATGCCCGAGCGTGGTCCGCCGGTTCCCCGCGACATGATCGACGAATTGGCACCAAAGCCCAACGTGACCGGCCATCCGCGCGACCATCGGATTTTGCCAAAGTCGCGCGATTTCCATTAGAGACAGATGATGCCCCGCTCCCGAACAAACAAACACTTGGCCGCTGCGCGCCGGGCGCTGGTCGCGCTGGTGCTGCTGGTGGTGGGCATCGCCGGATGGCAGTGGCTCCAGTCGTACCCGCAGCATAGCCCCTGGGCGCCGCTCGATCTGCGCGATCCGCCGGGCTGGGCGACGCGCACCAAGCTGATTGCCCTGCGCAGCGATGTGACCGAGTGCCGCGCGGTGCTGGAGCGGAGTGATGTCGCTTTCACCGCGCTACCCGCGACGGGCGAGGGGGCCTGCGTGCGGCCCGATCGCACCCGGCTCGGCGATTATCCGCTCGCGCCCGATACGCCTGCTGTGACATGCCCGGTCGCCGCCGCGCTCGAATTGTGGCGGCGCGAGAGCGTGGCGCCCGCTGCGCGCAACATCCTCGGCAGCGATCTGGCGCGGATCGAACATCTCGGCGCCTTCTCCTGCCGCCGGATGTATGGCGGCACGGATGGGCCGTGGAGCGAGCATGCCACCGCCAATGCAATCGATATCGCCGCCTTCGTGCTGGAAGACGGGCGGCGCATCAGCGTGCTGGGCGACTGGGATGGGGAAGCGGACAAAGCCGCCTTCCTGCGCGCAGTGCGAGACGGCGCGTGTGGCAGCTTTGCGACCGTGCTTTCACCCGATTACAACGCTGCCCATGCCGACCACTTCCACCTCGATCAGGACGATCGCTGGGCGGGGGTGTGCCGCTAGCTCGCCTCGAGCGCGTATCCGGCTGACCGCACCGTGCGGATCGGGTCTTTCGCTCCGTCGATCCCGATCGCCTTGCGCAGGCGGCGGATGTGAACGTCGACCGTGCGCAGCTCGATGTCCGAGCCCGTACCCCACACGCCGTCGAGCAGCTGGCCGCGGCTGAACACCCGGCCCGGGCTCTCCATGAAGAACTTGAGCAAGCGATATTCGGTCGGCCCCAGCTGGAGCGCACGGCCGCGGCGCTGCACCTTGTGCGCGACTGGATCGAGCCGCAGGTCGCCCACTTCGATCGTTTCGCCTGCCAGCGCCGGGCGGATGCGGCGCATCACGGCGGCGACGCGGGCGAGCAGTTCGCGCGGGGAGAAGGGCTTGGTCAGATAGTCATCTGCACCCGTTTCCAGCCCGCGCACCCGGTCATCTTCAGCCTCTCGCGCGGTGAGCATGATGATCGGGACGTGGGCGGTCTCCTTGTCGCGGCGCAACCGGCGGCAAACCTCGATGCCGCTGGTGCCTTCGATCATCCAGTCGAGAATGATCAGATCGGGCACTTCCTCAGCGGCCAGCATCAGCGCTTCATCGCCATCGCCGGTGCAACGCACGGCATAGCCTTCGTTCTGGAAACGATATTCGAGCAGTTCGGATAGGGCCGGATCGTCTTCGACCAGCAAAAGTTTGGCAGCGGACATGCGCAGGATGCCTCCTCAAGCCCGCGCAGGCGGGCGATGCCATGCGCTATGTGTCACTTGAGCGACAATTTGATGAAACTGTACATGGCAAATTTTCAACAGGCACATGACATTGCACCTGCCGCAGCTACGCCTCAGCGGTCACCTTCGGGCGGATAGGCCCCGGTTGCCGCAAAGTGCACCATTTCCGCCACGTTGGTCGCATGGTCGCCGATCCGCTCGATGTTGCGGGCCACGAACAGCAATTGCGCCGCACTCGAAATGGTCGAAGGATTCTCGACCATATAGCTCACGAGATTGCGGAAAATGCTGTTGTAGAAGCCGTCGACCTTAGCGTCGGTGGCGATCACTTCACGCGCCAGATCAGGGTCACGCGCGGCGTAGGCGGTCAGCACGTCGTGCACCATCTCGCCCGCAAGCTCGCCCATGGTGGGCAGCAGAGTCAGCGGTTCGAACCGAGCGCGGCCTTCGATCATGCCGGTGCGCTTGGCGATGTTCTTGGAATAATCGCCGATCCGTTCGAGCACGCCGCCGATCTTCAATGCGGCGATCACTTCGCGCAGGTCGTCCGCCATCGGCGCGCGCAGCGCGATGATCCGGACGGCGAGCTTGTCGACCTCGATTTCGAGCGCATCGATCCGCTTGTCACGCAGCACCACCTGTTCGGCCAGCGCCTCATCCCCGCGCACCAGCGCATCGAGGGATTCGGCAATCGCGACTTCAGCAAGGCCGCCCATTTCGGCGATCAGGCCGCGCAGCCGGGTGATGTCCTCGTCGAATGCCTTGACGGTATGTTCAGCCATCAGCCGTACCTTCCGGTGATGTAATCCTTGGTGCGTTCTTCGATCGGATTGGTGAAGATTTCTGAGGTCGGGCCATATTCCACCATTTTGCCGAGGTGGAAGAACGCGGTGCGCTGACTAACACGCGCGGCCTGCTGCATCGAGTGGGTGACGATCACGATGGCATAACGCCCGGAGAGTTCATCGATCAGTTCCTCGATCTTGGCGGTGGCGATGGGATCGAGCGCGCTGGCTGGTTCGTCCATCAGGATGACCTCGGGGTCTACAGCGATGGCGCGGGCAATGCAAAGCCGCTGCTGCTGGCCGCCCGAAAGCGCGGTGCCCGAATCCTCAAGCCGGTCCTTGACCTCGTCCCACAAGCCCGCGCGGGTCAGCGAGCGTTCGACCACGATATCCAGATCGGCCTTCTTTTCCGCGAGGCCATGGATCTTGGGGCCATAGGCGATGTTTTCGTAAATCGACTTGGGGAAAGGGTTGGGCTTCTGGAACACCATGCCGACACGGGCGCGAAGTTGCACCACGTCCATCCGGCTACCGTGAATGTCCTCGCCGTCCAACTCGATCAGGCCAGTCACCTTAGCCGTGCCGATCGTGTCGTTCATGCGGTTGAAGCACCGCAGGAAGGTCGATTTCCCGCAGCCCGACGGGCCGATGAAAGCGGTGACGTAATTGGGCGAGATGTCGATCGATACGTGATCGATCGCGGCCTTTTCGCCGTAGAAGACGCAAACGTCCCGCGCGCGGATTTTCGCGCTTTCGTCGGCCATATTGGGATGGATTACAGTCACCAGCGTTTCTCGAATTTGTTGCGGAGGTAAATGGCGAGGCCGTTCATCGTGAGCAGGAACACCAGTAGCACGATGATAGCCGCGCTGGTGCGTTCCACAAAGCCGCGGTCGATTTCATCGGACCACAGGAAGATCTGCATCGGCAGAACAGTGGCGGGAGAAGAGAAGCCTTCAGGCGGGGTGGCAACGAATATGCGCATCCCGATCAGGAGCAGCGGCGCGGTTTCGCCCAGCGCGCGGGCCATGCCGATGATGGTGCCGGTCAGCATCCCCGGCAACGCCAGCGGCAACACGTGGTGGAATACCACCTGCACGGGTGAAGCCCCGATGGCGAGCGCACCGTCTCGGATCGAGGGCGGCACCGCCTTGATCGCATTACGTCCGGAAATCACAATCACCGGCATCGTCATCAGCGCGAGCGTCATCCCGCCGATGAGCGGCGCGGATCTGAGGTTCGGGAACAGGGCGAGGAACACCGCCAGTCCCAGAAGACCGAAGATGATCGAGGGCACTGCGGCCAAGTTACTGATCGATACCTCGATGATGTCGGTCCAGCGGTTCTTCGGCGCGTATTCCTCCAGATAAAGCGCCGAGAGCACCCCGATTGGGAAGGCCAGCACCAGCGTCACCAGCATCGTCAGCATCGAGCCTTTGAGCGCGCCCCAGATGCCGACTGCTTGCGGACTGGTGGCATCCGAACGGCTCAGGAAGCCCATATCCCAGTTGCGCGACAGCTTGCCGTCCTTGTCGAGCCGCTTGGCCAGCGCTTGCATCTCAGGCGGGCCTTCGCCCTGAAGTCCGGCCGCCAGCGCCGAGGAGGTCGGCAGGTTGAAGGTTTGACTGCGAGTGATGAGATCGGGGTCTTCGGGTAGCGCGGTCGCGATATCGCGCCAAGCCTCGGGCGAGATTTCTGCGGCGGCATCCTTGCCCAATTGCTCTTCGGCAAAGAATGTTACGATATCAGGCAGGCCCTGCATTTCGAGCGTCTGCATCGCACTGGGCGCGGTCAGCGATATGGCATCGCCGGTCACGCCGCTGGTGGGAAAATCGATGGTGACTTCAACTTCGGCGCGCTGGAATCCGGCGACGCCATTGATCAGCATATTGCCGAGCAGGAACACCAGCACCGCAACCGAGAACACCACAGCGCCAAGGCCGACCCGGCGGAAATTGCGCTCGGCGCGGTAGCGCTTGGCAAGGCGCTGTTCGAACGCGGGCGTGCGGGTTGGGCGCATTGTCTGCGCTTCTGCAACATCGTCGTGGGGAAAGGCGGAACTGCTCATTCGTAGGCCTCGCGGAAACGCTTGACGACGCGCAGGGCGATGAAGTTGAGCGCCAGCGTCACCATGAAGAGCACAAAGCCCAGCGCATAGGCGCTGAGTGTGGCGGGGTGATCAGTGCTCTGCTCGCCCGTCAGCAGTTTGACGATCTGCACGGTGACGGTCGACATCGGTTCAAGCGGATTGGCGGTGAGATTGGCGGCGGGCGAAGCGGCCATCACCACGATCATGGTCTCGCCAATCGCGCGGCTGACGGCGAGCATGATCCCGGCGACAATGCCCGGCAGCGCGGCGGGGAACAGCACCTTGCGGATCGTTTCAGACTTGGTTGCGCCCATCGCCAAGCTCCCATCGCGCATTGCGCCCGGGACAGCCGCCATCGAATCGTCCGCCATCGAGGAGACGAAGGGAATGATCATCACCCCCATCACGATCCCGGCGGCAAGCGCGCTTTCGGTGGAGGCGCTGGTGATGCCGATTGCCACGGCTGCATCCCGGATCATCGGGGCCAACGTTAGCGCGGCGAAATAGCCGTAAACCACCGTCGGCACGCCCGCGAGCAGCTCCAGCAGCGGCTTGATCCAGGTGCGCACTTTGGGGTCGGCATATTGGGTGAGATAGATCGCGCTCATCAAGCCCAGCGGGATCGCAACGATCATGGCGATGATGGCGCCGATAAAGATCGTCCCCCAGAACAGCGGAATCGCGCCATAGCGCGACGGATCGACCGCATCGGGGCTGCCCATCGTGTCGGGCCCCCACTTCGTGCCGAACAGGAAATCGATGGGAGAGACCATGCCGAAGAAGCGCACAGTCTCGAACACCAGACTCACGAAAATGCCGAGCGTCGTGAGGATCGCCACCAGCGAAGCTAGCAGCAGGATCATCATCACCGTCCGCTCAACTCGGGTGCGCGCACCGAATTGCGGGCGCAGTCGCAGGAAAGCGAGCGCGCCGCCTGCGACCGCGATCAGCACGGTCACCAGAATGCCGATGGTGTTGTAATAGGAAAAGGCATCGCGGAACGGGACGATCAGCGGTTCAGCCTCGTCATTGAACACGCCGGGCGCCTGTCCCAATGCCACGGCGCGTGCCTCGCCAAGGAAGGCGTCACGTTCAAAACCGAAAACGGGCAGGCCATCGGCGGCGGGCGAGGTCAGCACCGTTTGCAGCACCAGCTGCGGCGCGATCACCGACCAGGCCACCACAAACACCAGCACCGGGATCACCACCCACAGAGCGACGTACCAGGCATGATAGATCGGACGCGAGGCCGGGCGCAGCGCCGGGTCGCTTGACGCAAAGCTCCACGCCTTCGCACGGCCAGCCAGCCAGCCCAGCAGGCCCAGGCCCAAAGCAATCAGGATCAGCGTGATCGGCGACATGAAAGAGACCTGTGTTCCCTGCAGGAGATGCGCTTTGGCGTTCAGGCCTCCGAATCTCGGATTCGAGATCGGCGGGCGGTCCAGCCCCTATGCCATGACGGGCGCATGTTGAAGAAATAAGACACTGCTATGACAGTTGTTGCGTTTCCGTCCGCGGCTCGGTGGTTTCTTCGGGTTCAATCGGGGCGATAGCGGCAGGAGGATCGGGCTCGGCGAGGGGGATCCGGACAACGACGCGCGTGCCTTTTCCAAGCTCGCTGGTGATGTCGAGCCGCCCGCGATGACGCTCGACAATGTGTTTGACGATGGCGAGCCCGAGCCCCGTTCCGCCCGATGCGCGGCTGCGCCCTGGGTCGGTGCGATAGAAGCGGCGGGTGAGGTGCGGGATCTGTTCGGGTGCAATGCCTTCGCCCTGATCGGCCACCGCGATCCGCGCCAGATCGCCCTGCGCCAGGTCGAGCACGACGTTGACGGGCGTATCTGCCGCGCCATATTTCAGCGCATTATCAACGAGGTTGCGCACCACTTGCTCAACCTGTTGCAGGTCGCCCAGCACCACCGGCTCAGCCGTGATTTCGAGCATCAGGCGATCGAGCCGTGCAGGCCCCGCAGCATCGCGCGCCGCGCGTTCGACCAGCGAGGCAAGGTCGATGCGTTCGGTCGGCAGGTCGTGCTTTTCGGCTTCGACACGGGAAAGGCTCATCAGGTCACTCACCAATGCGTGCAGCCGCTGGGCCTCACGTTCGATGATCCCGAGGAACTTGCGCGCGGTCGGGGTGTCGAGCCCTTCGTCGCCTTCCTGCAAGGTTTCGACATAGCCAAGGATGGCTGCGAGCGGCGTGCGCAATTCGTGGCTCGCATTGGCGACAAAATCGGTATGGGCGCGGCTGATGTCGGCCTCGGCGGTCTGATTGATGAATTCGAGCATCGCCAGGCGGTCATCGAGCCGCTGGCGGTTGATCTGCCAGATATCGCCGCGCCGCACGAGTCCGCGCACAATTGCTTCGCCCTGGCGATTCTCGTTGAGGAGCGAAATCGCTTCGGGCTGGCGCAGCGCCACGCGGGCATCCTGCCCGATCACGTGCGGCCCCAGCATCTTGCGCGCCGCCCGGTTGGCAATCGCAATGGTGCTGCGTTCGGTGATGACCAGCGGGGTGGAGGAATTCTCGATCAGGTCGCGGATCGAATCGAGCGACAGGCGCTGCTTGACCTTGGCTTGGGGCGGTTCGGGCGGGCGACCGGCGGCGACCAGCAAAGATCCGACCCACACCGTCAGCACCGCAATCGCGATGACCACTTCGGTTCCAAGCAGCAACAGCGCCACGAAGGTCACCGCCGCAAGGCTGATGCCGGCAATGGGAATGTTCTGGCCGTTGCCCATGGCTCTGGCTCTTACAGCCAAGCATTGGGTGTGGGAAGTGTGGCTGCTCGGAACGGGGCATGAAAAAGGGCGGCAAGACCGAAGCCTGCCGCCCTGTTTTGTCGCATCCGAAGATGGTGACCCCTACGGGAATCGAACCCGTGTTTCAGCCGTGAAAGGGCCGCGTCCTAACCGCTAGACGAAGGGGCCGTCGCGATTGCGAGAGCGCGCACCTAGGGGCGTGAATCGGATCGGTCAAGCCCCGTTTGCGCAAGGGTCGGGAAATTTACCCCGCCGCTGGATCAATCGGCGAAGGCGGCGTCTTCGAGATGCAATTCGGCGGCCGGACGATTGCCCCAGTCGTCAAGCTTGACCCGACCGGCCAGGTAAAACCGGCGGCCCTGGTGGCGGTGCAGCAGGGTCTGGCCCATCTCGCTTTCCCCTGCGCGGAAGGCGATGGCCTTGAAGCTCTTCCCGTCATTGCCGCTGGCGAGCAGGCGAAGGTGATCCTTGCCGACGATGTCCGCCTTGACGATCCGCACCGGGCCGACGGCGATGCGTGGGGCGGGCCAGCCGACGCCGTAAGGGCCGGCAGCTTCCAGCGTCTCAACCAGTTCCGGCGTGAGCCCACCCGGCGCCAGCGCCAGATCTAGCAACATCGCAGCGCCCGCCCGGGCGCGATCGACATCGCGGGCGAGGCGTTCATCGAGGAACCCGGCAAAATCGGCCAGCCGCGCCGGGTCGATCGTCAGCCCTGCGGCCATCGCATGGCCACCGCCTGCCACCAGCAACCCAGCCTCACGCGCGGCGATGATGGCCGCGCCAAGGTCCACGCCGCTAATCGAACGGCCAGAGCCTTTGCCCTGCGTCTCGTCCAGCGCGATCACCACGGCGGGCTTGCCGGTCTTTTCTTTGATGCGGCCCGCAACAATGCCGATCACGCCGGGGTGCCAGCCATGCCCGGCGATGACCTGCACTGCCATATTGTGCTGGCCGGCAATCAGCGCCTCGGCCGCTTCCTGAACCTCGCCTTCAATCGCGCGGCGCTCCTCGTTCAATTGCGAAAGCTGCGCGGCGATGGCGCGGGCTTCTTCCGGGTCTGTGGTGGTGAGTAGCCGCACGCCCAACGTCGATTCGCCGATCCGCCCGCCCGCATTGATCCGCGGGCCGAGCGCAAAGCCGAGGTCGCTGGCTTGCGGCGCGCGGGTGAGGCGGCTTGCATCCATCAGCGCCGCCATCCCGATCCGCTCGCGTCGGGCCAGCACCTTCAACCCCTGCGCCACGAAGGCGCGGTTGAGGCCGTGGAGCGCCGCGACATCGGCTACGGTGCCGAGCGCCACCAGATCAAGCAGGCCCATCAGATCAGGCTCGCGGCGGTGTTCGCCAAACCAGCCGCGCCCTCTCAACGTCCGCACCAGCGCTACGCCGAGCAGGAAGGCGACGCCCACCGCTGCCAGATGCCCGTGCGCCGCGCCAAGATCGCTCTCGTCCAGCCGGTTGGGATTGACCAGCGCGGTCGCGGGCGGAAGGTCGGGCGAGCATTTGTGATGGTCGACCACGATCACATCGACCCCGGCATCGCGCGCCATGCCGAGCGCCTCATGCGCCATCGCGCCGCAATCGACCGTGACGATAAGGCTCGACCCGGTTTCGCCGAGCTTGACGAGCGCCTCGCCAGATGGACCGTAGCCTTCGAGCAGGCGGTCAGGGATGTAATAGCCCGCGTTCAGCCCCAATTGGCGCAGCAACTCCACCAGCAGCGCGGCACTGGTGGCACCGTCCACGTCATAATCGCCGTAGATCGTGACCCGCTCGCCGGTCATCACGCTGAGGGCGAGGCGTTCGGCGGCGGTGTCCATGTCGCGGAAGGTCGATGGGTCTGGCAGGAAGGCACGGATCGTGGGCTGGGCATGGCGCGCCAGATCATCCTCGGCCACCCCGCGGGTCAGCAGCAGCTGATCAAGGATCGCATGATTGAGCCCATGCGGCCCGCCCGCTTGCGCCGCGTCGAGCTCCATATTGCCGCCACGCCAGCGCCACGCCTTGCCCGAAAGCGATACGGCAACGCCAAGAACCGGTGCAAAGGGAAGGGGTGACAGGGTGTGGGAGGCCATCCGGGCGTTCTAGCGCAACTCCTTAGCCGCTGACAGGTGCGCGCGGTTGACAATCGACAGGCACAAAGCCCAGCCTTGCACCATGACCGCCGCACCTGCCGAACCTTGCCTGCTGATCATCTGGCACAGCCGCACTGGAGCGAGCGCTGCTATGGCGCAGGCCGCGGCCACGGGAGCAGGGGACGCAGTCTCGTTGGTGGCCGCTGGTGATGCCTCGCCCGAGATGCTGCTGGCAGCGGGTGGCTATATCTTCTGTTGCCCTGAAAACCTCGGCAGCATGAGCGGGCTGATGAAGGAAATGTTCGACCGTGCCTATTACCCCGTGCTCGGGCAGATCGAAGGTCGGCCCTATGCCACGTTGATCGCCGCTGGATCGGACGGCGAGGGTGCCACGCGCCAGATTGACCGCATCGTAACCGGGTGGCGCTTGCGGCGGGTCGCCGAACCATGCATCGTCAATCTTGCGGCGCAGACCCCTGAAGCCATCGCGGCGCCCAAAGTTGTCCCGGACAAGGCCTTGAACCAGTGCCGGGAAATTGGCGCTGCCCTGGCCGAAGGGCTCCGCCTCGGAGTGTTCTAGAGATTGCTCCAAAACGGTATGGGTGGGCGGTTGGAGGGCTCGACGATGACCGGCAAAGCCGTCAATTGGTTCGCGGTTCAATCGCCTTTCAGGGGCAGTTGGAGGGAGCCGGGACAATTTCACAGTCGCAGCGCGCTGCAAAGCATGGGGTTGGCGTTCTGGATTGATCGGGATCTGAGGATCGAACCGCCGCTCAGCGCCGACAGGTCCTGCTTAATCGCAAGGACCCGCTCGGCACCGGCTTTGATTTCAGCGAACTCGACGCGATGGCCGAATTGCTGTGGGTGGCCGAGTATTCCTACTCGGCCGCTTCAGCCATTGCACCCCACGAGGCATAGCCCGAATTGGCGAGCAGTTGCGCCTTAGCGTCATGATATTCACGCTCGAACCGGGCGACCAAATCTTCGACCGTGCCGACTTCCTTGATCGGGCCGATGCCCTGGCCCGAACCCCAGATGTCCTTCCACGCCTTGGCCTTGGTGTTGCCGCCGCTGCCGAAGTTCATCTTGCTGGGATCGCTGACGGGCAGGTTGTCCGGGTCCATCCCCGCCGCCTCGATCGAGGAGCGCAGGTAGTTGCCGTGCACCCCGGTGAAGAGGTTGGTGTAGACGATGCCTTCCGACGATCCTTCCACGATGCCGTCCTTGTACGCGGCATCGGCATTGGCTTCCTTGGTCGCGATGAACGCGCTGCCCGCATAGGCGAAGTCGGCACGCAGGGCCTGCGCGGCGAGGATCGTGGCCCCATGCCCGACCGCGCCCGACAGCGCGACGAGGCCGTCAAACCACTCGCGGATTTCCTGCATCAGCGCGAAGGGCGACAGCGCGCCTGAGTGGCCACCCGCGCCCGCCGCCACCGGGATCAGGCCGGTCGCACCCTTTTCGATCGCCTTGCGAGCAAAGCGGTTGTTGATCACGTCGTGCATCGTCACGCCGCCCCAGTTGCGCACGGCGGTGTAGATGTCTTCTCGCGCGCCGAGCGAAGTGATCACCATCGGCACCTGCCACTTCTCGCACGTCGCCATGTCGGCATCGACGCGGTCGTTGGTCTTGTGGACGATCTGGTTGACCGCATAGGGCGCCGCCGGACGGTCGGGATGCGCGCGGTTGTGTGCGGCCAGTTCCTCGGTGATCTGGTGGAGCCATTCGTCCAGCTGCGACTGCGGCCGTGCGTTCAGCGCCGGGAAGCTGCCGATGATCCCTGCCTTGCACTGCGCGATCACCAGTTCCGGGCCGGAGACGATGAACAGCGGCGATCCGATCAGCGGCAGGCGCAGACGATCGAACGGGGCGGGAAGTGGCATCGGTTTCTCCTTAAAACTCTATTCTCAACCCGTTCTCTAACGCCGGTTTTGACGCTGCCAAGCCTCTTTTCGGGAGGAGCTGTGCCGGTGTTTGGCGGCAGAGAGCCAGTTCTGGCCGCTCGGCGAAGTTGACAAAGTTGACAGCGTGTCAAGCGCCAGAAATCGGATATTTTACAATAAAAACAGATATATGGGCCTAAAATTCGAAGTTGACAATTCGCCGTTCCCGGGGGGGGAGGGGGTGACATGGACGGGGCGAACCGCAGGACGGGAAGAATAGGCCCGCGCCGCCGCTGTAGGAAAGCTGCCGCTTTCCCTGCGCAGCCCGCGCGAGCCTTTTCACTCCGTCAACCGAGCAAATCCTCCATCCCATAGAAGCGCGCCGCCGTGCCAGCGAACAGCGCCGCCTTTTCATCGGCGCTGGCGCTGCGGGTCAGGCGCTTAAAGGCGTTCCACAGCACCGCGTAATCCGCGCCCCAGTAATCGACCGGATAATTGCTCTCGAACATCGCGCGTTCGGGGCCAAAGGCCTCAATGCAGGTCTCGATATAGGGCCGCCACAGTGCGGCGAGATGCTCCGATCCGTGACCAGCAGCGGGGCCATCTTCGGGCAGGGCGCAAAACGCCATCGCAAGACCGCCCAGTTTCACCACCACGTTCTCGCATTTGGCGAGTTCGTGGATATTGCGGCGCCATTCGTCAAAGCGTTCGTGCAGCTTGCCTTTGTAGGCTGAGACCCCCACCGGCGTGCCGCAATGGTCGAGGCAGATCGGCTGATCGGGGAAGGCGCGCGCGAGGTCGATTACGTCGGGTAGCTGCGGTTCCAGCACCCAGGCATCGAAGGTCATGCCGCGCTTGCCCAACTCGGCGAAGCCTTGGCGGAAGGTGGCGTCACGATACAGGCCTTCGGGATGGTGGAACGGCGGGCCGAGGACATTGGCGTCGGCATCCCAGGCCCCGGCGTGGCGGATGCCCTTGAACCGGCGCGGGGCCGCCGCATGAAGCGCATCAAGCACCGCGCCAGCTTCGCTCCCCAGCATCAAGTTGGCGTGGCCGACAATCCCTGCGCAATAGCGCGACGGGCCATAAAGCCCGCTGGCCGATTGCGCCGCGACGCCGTTCACAAACTCCACTTCGCCCACCGGCTTCAAGGCATCGCCATAGGACCCGTTGTAGAACGCCCCGCACTCCATGAAGACCGTGCCGATGATATTGTGGCCGGTGGTCAGATGGGCGTGAAGCTGGTCGAAGGTGTAATGTGCATTGTCGACCAGCGCGGCGACGAAGTGGTGATGCGGTTCGGGGAACACCCCCAGCATCGGCCGCAAATCCCACAGGTGGTGGTGCGGATCGATGATCGGCAGATCGGGATCGATGATGTCCTCAGGCGTGTGGGTCGGGGTGTTCAAGGCTCTCTCCGCTTGTTGTTATGTGAATGCCGTCAGCCCACCGCCCGCACATAGAGATGCCATGTCGCGTGGCCCAGCACCGGCAATGCCACGATCAGCCCGAGGAACCCAGGTAGCATCGCCAAGAACAGCAGCGCGGCAATCACCGCCGCCCAGCCGAGCATCACCGCGAAATTGCGGCGCACCACGCTTAGGCTGGTGAAAATGGCGGTGAGGAAATCGACCTTGCGTTCCACCAGCAGCGGCAGGCTGATCACAGTCATCGCGTAGAAGGCAAAGGCCATCAGCCCACCGACCGCGCTTCCCACCGCCAGCATGGCGAGCCCCGGCGGCGTGAGGAAGGCGGCGATCGGATCGTGCCCCATGCCGCTTTCGGCCATGTACACCGCGAAAATCGCATGGGCCACGATCATCCAGAACGAGAAAGCGACGAACACGATCACGCCCATCGACAGGATCTGATCGTCACCGTGGCCTTTGAGCGCGCCCAGCACCGCGCGCCATGACAGGGCCTCTCCGGCAGCGCGTCGGCGGCTTGCTTCATACATGCCCACAGCGACGAACGGCGCGACCAGCGGGAAGCCCGCAATCGCCGGGATCAACCAGGTCAGCTCACCGCCAGTGACCGTGAACCAGCCGATTGCGAGGCCAGCCAGCACATAGACCCCGCCGAAAAACATCCCGAAGCGCGGCATGGCGACAAAATCACGCCAGCCTGCACCAAGCGCGGCGGTGAGGTCGCTCCACTTCAGGTCATCCGCAATCTGCGGCCCCACGGGCGCGGTCGGCACGGGGGGATTCTGCTCCCAACTTGTCATTGCCTGCCTCTCCTCCCTCGCCGCCCAAGTTGCGCCGAAATCGGGCAGGGCGCAAGCGTGGGTGGTCAGGCGGCGGGGGACGCGACGGCAGCGTTGGCGGCGCTCAACACCGCGCGGACGCTGGCCGTGGCAATGTCCTCGTCGATCCCGCAGCCCCAGATCGTGCGACCGTCAGGGGCGCGGCATTCGAGATAGGCCGCCGCGCGCGCATCCGTGCCAGCGCCCAGCGCGTGCTCGGTGTAGTCGACCACCTCAAGCTCGACCCCGAAGGCTTCGCGCAAGGTGCCCATCACGCTGGAGATGAGGCCATTGCCGCGGCCTGAAACGCTTTGCTCCGCGCCTTCGACCGCGATGGTTCCGGCAAAGATGCGGGTGCCATCGGTTGCGCGGCTTTCCTCGTAGCGGACCAGCTGGAAATGCTTGGGGTGGGTCTTGACGTGGTAAGCCTTGCGGAAGGCGTCCCAGATATCAGCGGCGTTGAGCTCGCGGCCCAATTCGTCGGCCATGTGCTGCACATGGCGGCTGAAATCGGCCTGCATTTTCTTGGGCAGCTTGAGGCCCTGATCCTTCTCCAGCACCCAGGCGAACCCGCCCTTGCCGGACTGCGAATTGACGCGGATCACTGCTTCATAAGAACGCCCGAGATCGGCCGGATCAATCGGCAGATAGGGCACGCGCCACTGCTCGTCATTCTGCGTATCGCGGGCCTCGAAGCCCTTCTTGATCGCATCCTGATGGCTGCCGGAGAAGGCCGTGTAGACCAGTTCCCCGCCATAGGGGTGGCGCTGGTGGACCGGGATGTCGTTGCAATATTCGACCGTCTCGATCACGCGGTCGATGTCCGAGAAGTCGAGACCGGGTTCAACGCCCTGCGTGTAGAGATTGAGCGCCATCGTCACGAGGCAGCAATTGCCGGTGCGCTCGCCATTGCCGAACAGGCAGCCTTCGACGCGGTCGGCGCCCGCCATCAGCCCCAGCTCCGCCGCCGCGACGCCGGTGCCGCGGTCATTGTGGGTGTGGAGCGACAGGACCGCGCTTTCCCGGTTCGGCAGATGCCGCCCGAAATACTCGATCTGGTCAGCGTAGATGTTCGGCGTTGCCGCTTCGACCGTGGCGGGCAGGTTGAGGATGATCGGGTGTTCGGGCGTGGGCTGGAGCACCTCCATCACCGCCGCGCACACCTCGATGCTGAAATCGAGCTCGGCGGTGGAGAAGGTTTCCGGCGAGTATTGGAAGTGCCAGTCGGTGCCGGGATAGCGCGCCGCTTCATCACGCATCACCTTGGCGCCCGCGACGGCGATGGCTTTCACCTCGTCCTTGCTCATGCGGAACACGATGTCGCGCCAAGCGGGGCTGACCGCGTTGTAGAGGTGGACGATGGCGGCGCGCGCGCCTTCGAGGCTGGCGAAGCTGGTGCGGATCAGGTCTTCGCGGCTTTGGGTGAGCACCTGGACGATCACGTCTTCGGGGATCGCATCGGACTTCACGAGGCCGGAGATGAAATCGAACTCGGTGGCTCCGGCGCTGGGGAAGCCGACTTCGATTTCCTTCACGCCGATTTCCAGCAGGAGATCGAAGAAGCGGCGCTTCTTCACCGCGTCCATTGGGTCGATGATTGATTGGTTGCCGTCACGCAGGTCAGTTGAAAGCCAGCGCGGGGCCTTTTCGATCATGCGGGAAGGCCACTGGCGATCGGGCAGGTTGATCTGGCCGAACGGGCGATATTTGACGGAAGGCTGCTTGAGCATGGGCATGGTGGATGGCTCGTCGCGAAAGGGAATGGGAAGCTGCGGCAGGTTACCCTTGGGAGCGGTGCCGCGCTGATCCTCGCGCGCGGCCGCCTACGCCCAAGGGCGCATAAGTCGAAGCAGCGTAAGTCCGTTCCGCGTCATGCGAGCTGTCTATGCCGATTATTGCGCGGGGTGCAAGCCGGGAATGGCGCTTGTTTCAGCGTTGCGTTCAACCGCAGCGCGCATCGCGGATGATGTTCTGCGCATCGAGCATGATCGACAGGCGCGGATTGGTCGCGTCGGGGTTGACGGTCCCGGCGCTGCCAAAGGCGACGAAGCGCAAGTTGTCGGTGCGGCCGAGCATCTTGGCGATTTCGGCGCGGGTGGCTTGATCGGCGAGCTTGCCGATGAACGGCCCCATCAGCGGCGCGCCGCAGGTGCGCGAGGCGGGATCGGTGAGCGTGCCCTTGGCAAAGGGGCCGGGCGCCGCGCCGGGCAGCGGAGCCGCGATCTGCGGCGTGGCGGTGGCCGCAGGCGCGGGCGTCGCACCGGGCGCAGGTGTCGCCTCACCAGCAGCGATCCGGGCCGCGAAGCTTTCGGCGTCATTGCCCGGCTGCGCGGGCTCACTCCCGCAAGCGGTGAGGGCGAGGGCGGCGAGGGCTAGCGGCAGGGTGCGGGCTGCGGTGATCATGGGTATCGGTCCATTCCGTATGGTTTGCTCGCCAAAACGCCTTTTGCGTTACCGGATTATGACACGCGCTGCTCTAACCGCGATGCCTAAGCCGGTCCGGCGTCAGCTGGTCGATCCGGGTCACGCCCATTAGCCGCATCCCACGCTCCAGCTCGTCCTTGAGGATGCCCAGCGCCCGCTCGACCCCCTCTTGCCCTGCCGCCGCCAAGGCATACAGATACAGCCGCCCGCCCGAAGCCGCCGTTGCGCCAGAGCATAGCGCTTTCATCACATGAGTGCCGCGCCGGACACCGCCATCACAGATGATCTCGATCTGCCCGCCGACGGCATCGACGATTTCAGGCAGTTGATCGAAGGGCGCGCGGCTGCCGTCCAGTTGGCGGCCGCCGTGATTGGAAATCATGATGGCATCCGCACCGATTGCGACGGCTCTGCGGGCATCAGCGGCGCTCATCACGCCCTTCAGCACAAAGGTGCCGCCCCACTGCTCGCGGATGCGGGCGGCGGTGTCCCAGTTCATCGACGTGTCGAGCATCGTGTTGAAATAGTGCGCAATGCTCACCGCCTGCCCACTGCCTTCGGTCACATGGGTATCGAGATTGGGCAGGCGGAACTTCTCGCGCAGCACATAATCGAGCGTCCAGCGCGGCCTTGTGGCATAGCTCCAGATGCTCGCAGGCGTGAATCGCGGCGGGGTGGTAAAGCCGCTCCGCAAGCACCGCTCCCGCTTGCCCGAAACAATCGTGTCGACCGTCAGCGCCAGCGCATCGAACTTCGCTGCCTGACACCGCTCGATCATGTGGGTGTTCAACCCCTTGTCCTTGTGAACATAGAGCTGGAACAGCTTGGGCCCGCTGGTCAGCGCGGCGATTTCCTCGATCGAGCGGGTGGCGAGGCTCGAAATGCCGAACCACAGCCCGTATTTCTCCGCCGCCTTGGCAACAGCCCGCTCGCCCTGCCAGTGAAAGGCGCGCTGGACCGCGGTGGGTGAGAGCATCAGCGGCAGCGCCGACTTGCGGCCGAGAATGGTGCAGGACGTGTCGATCTCGGCCACCCCGGCAAGAACATCGGGCACCAGATCGACCTCGGCAAAGGAAGCGGTGTTGCGTGCCTTGGTCAATTCGTCATCGGCCGCGCCGTCGATATAGTCGAACACGGGGAAGGGCAGGCGCGCCTTCGCCAGCACCCGGAAATCGTCGATATTGTGGCAATCGGAGAGGCGCATCGTGGTGACACGCCTGCCCGATTGCCGAAAACGAGTCGAGAGGGCTTTACTGCTTTTCGAAGGCTGCGCTGATGGTCAGCGTCACGTCCTTGCCGACGAAGGGCGCGCCGTAGTTCACGCCCCACTGGGTGCGGTCGATGGTCGTGCGGGCGTGGAAGCCGACGGTGTCCTTCTTGTTGAAGGGATTGGCACCCGCGCCGATGAATTCCGTGGTGAGGGTCACAGGCGCGCTTTTGCCGTTCATGGTCAGCGTGCCGGTTACGTCCGCCGTCATGTCCCCTGTCTTGACCACTTTGGTCGAAGTGAAAGTTGCCATCCCCGGGGTCGGGCCAAAGAAATCAGGCGCGCCGCCGTCCTTGCCGGGGCGCAGGAGGTGATCCTTAAGGCCTGCGCTGGCAACGCTGACTTCGGCGATCGGCACCATGACCTCGACCTTGGCGGCCTCGATATTGGCCGGGTCCATCGTCATCGTGCCGGTGATGTTACCGAACAGGCCGAGATAGTCGTTGAAGCCGAAGTGGCTGACTTCCCATCCCACCAGCGTGTGACCTGCATCCAGCGCATAGGTCCCGGCGGTGACGCGTGCGGGATCCTGCGCGCCGGGCACCTGCGGCGCACCTTGCGCAAAGATCGTGGGCGCGGCGGCAATTCCGCCGGTAACGGCGGCAAGAGCGGCGGCAGTGGCGGCTGCGAAAGCATAACGGTTCATTGAATAGGTCTCCTTCTTCAAAAGGCCCAATTCGCGGGAGCCATCGCGGTTCCAGCCAATGCGCTGCCCTTCAGCACTGCACGACAGGCCGACGATTTCGCGCGGTCAGTCGCGATGACGAATAGGCTGGGGCGATCAGATCGCCGGGGCAAGGGCGATAGGCGGGGTCTTGTCGCAGGCAGCCTTCAGCGCAGACCAGCACAGCACGCTCCTGCTGCCAATCGACCGGCCACAGCCGGCCACCCGGGGTCGCGACATAGCCATCGATCTGGCTTTCAATGTCACCTTCCAGATCGATCAGCGACGGCACTTCGCCGTCGTAATTCTCGTCAAAGGCGCCATGCGTGTGGATGCTGGCGAGCGGGGCCATGCCCGGTTCGTCGAAATAGCGCAGGTCGCAGGTCGCTTCATCGCCCACCTTTACCTGGGTGGCGTCGAGTTCGCCCGTGCTGGCTTCGAACACAATCGCGCACAGTTCGACCTTCTCGGCGAAGGAGCGTGCCTGCATCGTGTTCAGCTGCTCGCGCGCGAAGGCCTGCACTTCGCTTTGCGCGACGGTGACGACGAAATCTTCCGGCCCTTTGACGTTGAACGCGGCACGCACGACGATCACCACCCAGATGATGGCGATCGCCGTGTATACCAGCTTTGCGTTGCGGCCCTCAAACATCAGGCCGTTGCTTTGGATTTAGTTCTTAGCCTTGTCGACCAGCTTGTTCGCCGCAATCCACGGCATCATGGCGCGCAGCTTTTCGCCGGTCTGCTCGATCGGGTGAGCCGCAGCCTGCTTGCGCGCGGCCTTGAGCTCGGGCTGACCCGCACGGTTATCGAGCACGAAGTTCTTCACGAACCGGCCCGACTGGATGTCGGCGAGCACGCGCTTCATTTCGGCCTTGGTCTCGGCAGTGATGATGCGCGGGCCAGTGGTGATGTCGCCATATTCCGCGGTATTCGAGATCGAATAGCGCATATTGGCGATGCCGCCTTCATACAGCAGATCGACGATCAGCTTGGTTTCGTGCAAGCACTCGAAATAGGCCATTTCCGGGGCGTATCCGGCCTCGACCAGCGTTTCGAACCCGGCCTGGATCAGGTGGGTGATCCCGCCGCACAGCACCGCCTGTTCGCCAAACAGATCGGTTTCGCATTCTTCGCGGAAGTTGGTTTCGATGATGCCCGAGCGCCCGCCGCCGACGGCGCTGGCATAGGCGAGGGCAACGTCATGCGCGGCGCCGCTCGCATCCTGATGGATCGCGATCAGGCACGGCACGCCGCCGCCCTTCACATATTCGCTGCGCACGGTGTGGCCGGGGCCCTTGGGGGCGATCATGATCACGTCGATATCGGCGGGCGGTTCGATCAGGCCGAAGTGGACGTTGAGACCGTGGGCAAAGGCGAGCGCCGAGCCGGGCTTCATGTGGCCCTTGATGTCATTCTCCCAGATCGCCGCCTGATGTTCATCGGGCGCGAGGATCATGATGAGGTCAGCCCACTGCGCGGCTGCCGTGTTGGTCAGCACCTTGAAGCCAGCGGCTTCGACCTTCTTCGCGGTCGCCGAACCTTCGCGCAGAGCGATGGCGACTTCGGCCACGCCGCTGTCGCGCAGGTTTTGCGCATGGGCATGGCCCTGCGAGCCATAGCCGACAATCGCGACCTTCTTGGGCTTGATCAGATTGAGATCGGCATCGGCGTCGTAGTAGACTTTCATTTCTTCTTCTTTCCACGTCTTCCCAGCGAAAGCTGGGATCTAGGGCGACAGGTGCGGCCCTTGTTGCTTGAGGTGCCAGCTTTCGCTGGCATGACGAAAATTCTTTAGGCCCCCAGCGGCCCGCGCAGCATCCCGACCACGCCGGTGCGGCCGACCTCGACCAGCCCCAGCTCGCGCATCAACACGATAAAGCTGTCGACCTTTTCGGGCGGGCCGGTGATTTCGAAGATGAAGCTTTCGGTGGTCGTATCCACAGGCCGCGCGCGAAAAATGTCGGCGAGGCGCAGCGCCTCGACCCGCTTTTCGCCGGTGCCAGTGACCTTGATAAGCGCCAGCTCGCGCTCCACGTGCGGCCCGGCGGTGGTGAGGTCGAGCACCTTGTGCACCGGCACCAACCGTTCGAGCTGCGCTTCGATCTGGTCGATCACCGATGGCGGGCCGTTAGTGACGATGGTGATGCGGCTGACCGCGTGATCTTCGGTGATGTCGGCCACGGTCAGGCTGTCGATGTTGTAGCCGCGCGCGGTGAACAGGCCGGTGATCTTGGCGAGGATGCCCGGCTCGTTGTCGACCATCACGGTCAGCACATGGCGTTCAGAGGCCGCTTCGGTGATTTTCATTGCATGGTTTCCCGTAAAGCAGCGGCCTTAGACCAGCGCCTTGGCCTCGTCGTCCATCGTGCCGTCGACCTTGTCGCCATACAGCATCATGTCGGTATGCGCCGCGCCCGACGGGATCATCGGCAGGCAATTGGCATCCTGCGCGACGAGGCAATCGACAATCACGGGGCCGGGATGATCCAGCATCCGCATGATCCCGTCATCCAGATCGCGCTCCTCGGTGATGCGAATGCCCTTCCAGCCATAGGCTTCGGCAAGCTTCACGAAATCGGGGAGGCTGTCCGAATAGGAGTTCGAATAGCGGCTTTCATAGGTCAGTTCCTGCCACTGGCGGACCATGCCCATATATTCGTTGTTGAGGATGAATATCTTGACCGGCAGGCGATATTGGCTCGCGGTGCCGAGTTCCTGGATGTTCATCTGGATCGAGGCTTCGCCCGCGATGTCGATCACCAGCGCGTCGGGGTGGCCAAGCTGCGCGCCGATGGCGGCGGGCAGACCGTAGCCCATCGTGCCGAGCCCGCCGCTGGTCAGCCACTTGTTGGGGTCTTCAAACCCGAAATACTGCGCCGCCCACATCTGGTGCTGGCCGACTTCGGTGGTGATGATCGGATTGCGGCGGTGGGTGAGGGCGTGGAGCCGCTCAACCGCCTTTTGCGGCATGATCATGCCCGGATGCTTCACCGAGCGTTCGGGATAGGCAAGACACTCACGCGCGCGCCAACCGGCGATCCGGGCTTTCCATTCGCCCAGATTGCGCGCTTGCCGTGTGCCCCACGCCTCGATCATCTGCGCCAGCACCGTGCCGCAATCACCGACAATGCCCATGTCGACCGGCACGGTCTTGTTGATCGAGGAGCGGTCGATATCGATGTGGATCTTCTTGGAGTCAGGCGAGAAGGCGTCGAGCCGCCCGGTCACTCGGTCGTCAAAGCGCGCCCCGATGCAGACCATCACGTCGCACTTGTTCATCGCCATATTGGCTTCGTAGGTGCCGTGCATCCCCAGCATCCCGAGCCAATCGGGGTGCTGCGAAGGGAAGGCGCCGAGGCCCATCAGCGTGGACGTGACCGGAGCGCCGGTGATGTCCTGAAGCTGGCGCAGCAAGCGGCTTGCCTCCGGGCCGGAATTGATCACGCCGCCGCCAGTGTAGAAGATCGGTCGCTGAGCATTGGCGATCAGCTCGACCGCTTCGATGATCTGTTCGACCGGAGCAACCGTCTGCGGTGCATAGCGATGCGCGCCCGCCCGCGTCAGCGCGCGGCGTTCCGAGGGGACGGCGATCTGCACGTTCTTGGGGATGTCGATCACGACAGGGCCGGGCCGACCCGTGGTCGCGATCAGGAAGGCTTCCTTGATCGTAGCGGCCAGATCAGCGGGGTCCTTCACCAGATAATTGTGCTTGGTGCAGTGGCGGGTGATGCCGATGGTGTCGGCTTCCTGGAAGGCGTCCGTGCCGATCAGGCTGGTGGGCACCTGCCCGGTGATGACGACCAGCGGGATCGAATCCATCCACGCGTCGGCAATGCCGGTGATTGCATTGGTTGCGCCGGGGCCGGAGGTGACCAGCACCACGCCCGGCTTGCCGGTGGAGCGGGCATAGCCCTCTGCCGCGTGGGCCGCGCCTGCTTCATGGCGGACGAGAATGTGGCGGATGCGCTCATCGCCGAACAATTCGTCATAAATCGGCAGCACCGCGCCGCCCGGATAGCCGAAGACATATTCGACGCCCTGTTCGATCAGACACTGCACGAGGATCGCCGCGCCGCTCATGGCGCTGCTATTGTCCGAAGGCCGCTTGGTCGGGGCAGAGTCCGGCTTGCCGGGCACGGGGGAACTCCATCTAATGGATCGCATGAAGCCAGAAAGGCCGCACGGACAGGGCGTTAACAACAAAACTGGCCCGACGCAGGGGGCGCATCGGGCCGATGGATGTCGCCGCTAAAGGTTATAATCTGATAGGTCAACCCCTAATTGCGCAATAATGATGCGAAATAGGTATCCAGTTCGATACTTTCGGATTCATACCCGAGTGCCACCCGAGGCCATTCCGCCGGGGGTTGGCGGCGGAACCACGTGAACTGGCGCTTGGCAAAGTTGCGGGTCGCTTGCGCGCCGGCGGCGATCATCGCTTCGTAGGTGATTTCCTCGTAAAGAAACGCGGCAATCTCAGGCACGCCAATGGCGCGCATGACCGGCAAATCGGGGTCAAGCTGGCGGGCGAGCAGGGCTTCGACCTCGGCAATCGCGCCCGCTTCCAGCATCGCTTCGAAACGCAGGTCGCAGCGCTCATAAAGCCACGGCCGGTTGGGTTCGAGCAGCAGCGGGTAGAGCGTCACCTCGTCGCCGATCCCACCTGCCTTGGCGAGCTGCCAATCGCCCAGCGTTACGCCGGTCGAGCGTTTCACCTCAAGCGCGCGGGCGATCCGCTGGCGATCTCCCGGATCAAGCTCGGCGGCGCGCAGGGGGTCTTCCAGCTGGAGCAGCTTGTAAGCCGCATCCTCGGGCAGTGCGCGAACGGCGGCACGCACGGCGGGGTCGATTTCGGGGATCGGGGCGATGCCTTCTATCAGCACCTTCACATACATCCCGGTGCCCCCGACCAGGATCGGCACATCGCCCGCCGCATGGCACTTGGCAATTTCGGCCTTGGCCGCTGTCGCCCATGCAGCGACCGAGCACGCCTCGGCCCCGTCCCATTCCCCGAACAGGCGATGCTCGATGCCCGCCATCTCGTCCTCGGACGGGCGTGCGGAGAGCACCTGCAAATCGGCATAGACCTGCGCGCTATCGGCATTGATGATGACAGGCCGCTGGCCGGTCTCGGCGAGGGCATGGGCCAGTGCGAGCGCAATCGCGCTCTTGCCGCTCGCGGTCGGCCCTGCAATGAGCGCGAGCGGTGCTGGTGGAGATACAGGAATGCTCATTGCGCGGCTGATAGCAGAGACGACAGAATGTGAAACGCGTCTCGATGCGCTATCGGGTGCTTTGGCGCAAAGCGGCGTGCCACTGGAAGCAGCCGCCATGCCCGAGGGTGATGACGGCGTGCTGGAACTGCACATGGGTGAGGGCGACCCCGCCGCCGTGTTGAATGCGATCGACGCGGTGTTCGAGCCTGCCGCGATGCTGGTTGCGCGCGGCGCGATCGAGGTGCCCCGGTTGTTCGTCTCGGACATGGATTCGACCATGATCGGGCAGGAATGCATCGACGAACTGGCTGACTACGCTGGCTTGAAGCCGCAAATCGCTGCGATCACGGAACGCGCGATGCAGGGCGAACTCGATTTCGAAGCCGCCTTGCGCGAGCGGGTGGCGCTGCTCGAAGGGCTGGCGGAAAGCGCGATCCACGCCTGTCTCGCTGACCGGATCACGGCGACCCCGGGGGCCAAGGTGCTGGTGGCGACACTGGCGGCGCTCGGCACGCGGACGGTGCTGGTGACGGGCGGTTTCCATCACTTTGCTGATCCCGTGGCAGAGATGCTCGGCTTTCACCGGGTGGTCGGCAACCGGCTCGGCGTCGAAGGCGGCAAGCTCACCGGGGGGCTGATCGGCCCGATCACCGACAGCGCGGTCAAGGCTGCTGTGTTGCGGGATGAACTGTCCGGGTTGGGCGAGGGCGCACATAGCCTCGCCACCGGAGACGGCGCGAATGACGTCCCGATGATTGAAGCGGCGACCTATGGCTTTGCCTACCGCGCCAAGCCCAAGGCACGCGCGGCGGCCAATGGCCGTGTCGATGCCGCTGATCTTTCGGCGGTCCTGACGTTGCTGGGGATACCCCGCGATTCGTGGCGCGAGGGTTGAACGCCGGATGGGAACGGGCGACCGAAAAAAGGGTTTCATTTAGAGAACCGAATCGGCTATTAACATTCATGTAAGCAAGTCCGGGCTAGACCCTGCCCACCTTGTAAGGACCGTTCCGCATGAGCCGCACTGATCGAGACACCTATACCCAAATGTTCGCCCCCGATGGGACGGTGTTGCTGCACCCCGAGCGCGCGCCCGCCCGCTATCGTCCGCTGCGCGCGGTGCGCAGCTTTCAGGGGCTGATGAAGGACAAGGAAGACACCAGCCTCGTCTTCAAGATTTTCGAATCGCTACCTTCGAAGGATTTCCTGCCGCGCGTCAGTGCGCTTGTGCTGTCGGATCACGGTGAGTTCCTGCGGTCGACCGAGCCTTTCCTCCCCGAAATTCTCGATGATCACGCTGCCCTGCGCCGCACGCCCAAGGGCAGTCTCGCCCACGCCTATTGCGACTTCATGGAAGCAGAAGGCCTGTCCGCTGCCGGTTTGGTCGCGGAATCCGACCGCAGCGGTCGGCCGCGTTATCCTGATCTGGTCGAATGGTTCATCAACCGCTCGCGCGATACGCATGACCTGTTCCACATCCTTACCGGCTATGGCCGCGATGCGCTGGGCGAGACCTGCGTGCTGCTGTTCACGCACGGCCAGTCGCCGAGCCAGGGCCACCTGCTGATCGGTTACGCCGGTGCGGCCAACATCAAAAAGATGGCCAAGGGCAGCGCGGCACCAATCTTCGGCGCAGTGCGCGAAGCCCATCGCACCGGCAAGGGCGCGCCGCCGCTGATCGCGCAGCCAATCCGCGAGCTGCTAGCACGGCCGCTCGAAGACGTGCGCGCCGAGATGCGCATCCCGCAGCCCTCGCAATATCGCGAATGTCACCGGATCTGGCAGGCCGAGGGGATTGACCCCTATAACTTGCTCGCCAGCAAGACAATGTCCGAGCCGGAACTGCTCGCCGCGTAATCCCACGTCACAGCCAGCTGGCAATTTGCTCCAGCGGCTTCTTGATCAAGGCATGGGCCGGGACGGTTGCGTCCGAGGCAGGGCGGCCTGCGACGATGATCATCACGGGCTTTTCCCATTCGGGCCGTCCGCAAATCCGGCGCAGGAACCCCATTGGGGACGGCGTGTGGGTGAGTGTCGCGACACCGGCCTCGTGCAACGTGGCCAGCAGCAGCCCGCAGGCAATGCCGACGCTTTCGTTGACGTAGTAGTTCTGTGTCTCCCTGTCCTCGGCGATTCCGCCCTTCCTCTGAGCGAAGACGACAATCAGATAGGGCGCGGTTTCGAGGAAGGGTTTGTCGGCATCGGTCCCCAAATTCTTAAGCGCCGCCAGCCATTCTGCGCCTGCCTTGGGATTATCGCCATCCGCGCCATAGAAGCGCCGTTCCTCAGCCTCCGCCGCTTCGCGGATCGCGCGCTTATGGTCAGGCGCGGTGATGACGGCGAAGTGCCACGGTTGATGATTGGCACCCGAAGGCGCGCTTCCGGCAGCGGCAAGGGCGGCTTCGATCACGCCGCGCGGGACGGGCGAGTCAGAGAACCAACGGCAAGTGCGGCGCTGTTTCAGGCGATTGGCGAAGTCCTGCGCGCGCGCGACAGCCTCGTCATCGGAGAGATGCGGCAGGGTATAGGGCTGGGCGTCATGGCTGTTCATCGGTGGGCGTGGAACCTCGATCGAGCGGGCAATAGACATTTAACTGACATTGATGTAAGTGGCACTTCCTGAACCTAATTCGCGACTCGCGCAAAGGACGTTACACAATGGCCTTCACCGATCTTCCGCTGCTTGCCCCCGAACGCAAGGTGTCAGGCTTCCGGCCGCTCAAGGTGCTGCACCATTTCGGCAAGCTGGTCGATGACAAGGAGGACACCGAACAGGTGTTCCACATCATCGAAGCGACCAAAGGCAGGCGCAGCCTTGCGCAAGCGCGCGATTTCGTCCGCTCGCCCGAAGGCCAGCGCTTCCTTGCCGAGGGCGTGGATATCCCCGCCATGCTCGATGATCACGCGCGCTGGGCCGATTGCGCGCCGAACAGCGTTGCTGCGCATTACATCACCTTCATGAAGCGCGAAGGCCTTTCGGCAGCGGGCCTCGTGGCCGAAAGCCACCGCTGGGCGCCGCCCGAAAGCCTGCCGCGCGATCAGACGCAGTGGTATTTTGATCGCCAACGCGACACGCATGACCTGTTCCATGTGCTCACTGGTTATGGCCGCGATGCGCTGGGCGAGGTGAGCTTGCTGGGCTTCTCCTACGAGCAGAACCACAACACCGGGATCCTGTTCATCGCCTATGCCGGCGCGCGTCAGATCAAGAAGGTGAGCGGCACCAAGGCGCCGTTATTCGCCGCGGTCAAGGAAGGGCGCAGGCTGGGCCGTGCTGCCGCCAAGATTTCGCATCAGGACATTGCTGCGCTGATGCGCGAAGATATCGGCGAAGCGCGGGCGCGGCTGAATATCGGCAAGCCCGAGGTTTACCGCCAGTGTCTTGCGATCCTCGAAGGTGAGGGGATGATGCGCGAGGATCTGACCCTCGGCGGAGCTGGCGCGCAGGCGGCCTGAGGCTTCAGCGCAGTTCTTTGCGGATCACCAGTTTGAGGCCTGACCAGACCTCGTCAATCGCGCAGACTTTGGTGTCGACCAGACCGAGGGGCAGGGCGATTTCGCGGATTGTGTCTTCGGTGATGTCGGTTTCGACCTTGGCGGCTTTCTTCGGCCAGCTGACCCAGATCTGACCTTCGGGCGCAATCTGGTGGCGCAGCGCGGTGAGGTGCGCCTCCAGTGCAGCGCGGGTCGTCACGAAGATATGCGCGGCGTCGATTCCCTCGGCCGAGTCAGCGACGAAGAACAGTTCCAGCGCATATTCGTCGATCTCGTCGATGACATCTTCGGGCATGGCATCGAACCACACCCGCATCCCGTCACGCAAGTTCAGCTTCTTGACGAGCGGCGTGCCGGAATAGCCGGAGGTCATCGCTCAGGCTTCCATCCACGCGTCGAAGAACCGCTGGTTTGCGGCGCGCAATTCGCTGAGCGGGATGCCCAGCACGTCGCCGCCGCCCACGGTGCCGATCCGCTGGAAACCAATTTGCGCCGTGTCCGCATCGCGCGTGCCCTTGGCGAGGGCGGCATTGAGCGCTGCGACATCGGGGACGGTCACCAGATAGCGGCCCTGATCCTCACCGAACCACCACTGCGCAGGCGTGTAATCTGGGTTGCCCGCCAGATCGGCCTCGGCACCGATACCGCCCGCCAGTGCCATTTCCGCCAGCGCCACGGCAAGGCCGCCATCGCTGAGGTCATGCACCGCGTTGACGAGGCCATCGGCGATTAGCTCATGGATGATCTCGCCCGCCGTACGCTCGACCACGAGGTCGGTCGGCGGGGTGCGGCCGGCTTCCATGCCCTTGACCACGCGCAGCCACAGCGACTGGCCGAGATGCGAGCGGGTCGGATCAGGCTTGGCCCAGAATTCGGGGCCGACGAGGTAGATCGCATCGCCTGCCTGCTTGAAGTGCATTGTCATCATCTTCGACAAGTCGGTGATGATGCCGACGCCGCCGATGGCCGGGGTGGGCAGGATCGCGGAACCGCCGCCGGTCGCCTTGCTCTCATTGTAGAGGCTGACGTTCCCGCTCACGATCGGGAAGTCCAATGCGCGGCAGGCATCGCCCATGCCTTCAAGCGCGTGGACGATCTGCGCCATAATCTCGGGGCGCTGCGGGTTGGCGAAATTGAGGCAGTTGGTCACTGCCAACGGACGTGCACCTACTGCGCAAAGGTTGCGATAGGCCTCGGCAATGGCCTGCTTGCCGCCTTCATACGGGTCGGCGAAGACATAGCGCGGCGTGCAATCGGTGGTGATGGCGAGCGCCTTGCCCGTCCCATGCATGCGCACCACGCCAGCATCGCCGCCGGTCTGGAGCGTATCGGCGCCGACCTGCGAATCGTACTGCTCGGCGATCCAGCGGCGTGAGGCGAGGTCGGGCGAGCCCATCATCGTCAGCAGGTCCG
This sequence comes from uncultured Erythrobacter sp., assembly GCF_958304185.1. Lineage (NCBI taxonomy): Bacteria > Pseudomonadati > Pseudomonadota > Alphaproteobacteria > Sphingomonadales > Erythrobacteraceae > Erythrobacter > uncultured Erythrobacter sp. The sequence continues at coordinate 420,713 of NZ_OY284433.1, read as the reverse complement.
CCGCGATGTCATCGCTCGCGGGCACTTCGCCGAGCGGCTTCACGCCCGCCCACACCGCGTATTCCTCCTTGGAAAGATAAGGCCGGTCGTAGAGCGGGGCGTCGTCGGCGAGCGGATCGAGCGGAATGTCGCACACCACTTCGCCGTTGAATTCGAGCACCATGTGGCCGGTGTCGGTGACTTCGCCGATCACTGCGAAATCGAGCTCCCACTTTGTGAAGATCGCCTCAGCCATCGGCTCCTTGCCGGGCTTCAGCACCATGAGCATCCGCTCCTGGCTTTCGCTCAGCATCATTTCATAGGGCGTCATGCCCGTTTCGCGGCACGGCACCTTGTTCATGTCGAGCCGGATGCCCGCGCCGCCCTTGGACGCCATCTCCACTGAGGAGGAGGTCAGGCCCGCTGCACCCATGTCCTGAATGGCGACGATCGCATCGGTCGCCATGAGTTCAAGGCAGGCTTCGATCAGCAGCTTTTCCGTGAAGGGATCGCCGACCTGTACCGTCGGGCGCTTGGCCTCGGCATCCTCGCCGAAGTCCGCGCTCGCCATCGTCGCGCCGTGGATCCCGTCGCGCCCGGTCTTGCTGCCGACATAGACGATCGGGTTCCCGAGGCCGGTGGCGGCGGAATAGAAGATCTTGTCCTGATCCGCGACGCCCACGGTCATCGCGTTGACGAGGATATTGCCATCATAGGCGGTGTGGAAATTGGTCTCCCCCGCCACAGTCGGCACACCGACACAGTTGCCGTAGCCGCCGATGCCTGCAACCACGCCCTGCACCAGATGCTTCATCTTGGGGTGTTCAGGCCGCCCGAAGCGCAGCGCGTTGGCATTGGCGATAGGCCGCGCGCCCATGGTGAACACGTCGCGCAAAATGCCGCCAACGCCCGTCGCCGCACCCTGATAGGGCTCGATGTAACTCGGGTGGTTGTGGCTCTCCATCTTGAAGATCGCCGCTTGCCCGTCGCCGATGTCGATTACGCCCGCGTTCTCACCCGGACCGCAGATGACCCAAGGGGCTTCGGTCGGCAGCTTCTTGAGATGCAGGCGCGAGCTCTTGTAGCTGCAATGCTCCGACCACATCACCGAAAAGATGCCGAGCTCAACAAGGTTCGGCTCGCGGCCCAGCGCGTGCAGGACACGCTCGTATTCCTCGGGCGAAAGGCCGTGCTGTTCGACGATTTCGGGGGTGATGGTGGTCGACTGGGACATAGGCGAGGACTCCTTGCGCAGCCCCCTAGATTACTGGAGCGCGAAGGCCAAGTTGCCGCGTTTGCGGAACCAGCGATTCTCCCCCACCCATGCCGCCAGCGCGGTCATGATGCCGAACGCGAGCAGCGCCTGCATTGCGAAGAAGACCCCGGCGCTCTCAGGGTGCGGGCCGAACCAGCTGATCGCCTGCAATAGCAGCATGACGCCAATGAGAATCGCTGGCGGCCCCGCCGGTCCGCGCGTCCGGCGCAGATAGAAAGCGAAAGCACCGAGCGTAAGCCCCAGCTCCAGCGGGATCGCGACCCACGGCAAATCCCACAGGCCCAGCCCGAGTTTGGGCGGCGTGCCGTCCAGCGTCAGATCGGGCACGTGCACCAGCCAGTCGAGCAGCCAGTGCGACAGCACCACTAGTCCGGCCAGCGCGCCCAGCTTCACATCGCGCCGCAGCACCGCCACCACGCCCAGAAGCGCGGCGGCAAAGATCGTCGTCCCGATCAGGCTGTGGGTATAGGGCATATGATAAAAGTCGATCGGCGACATCACGCTGGCTGGCGGGTCCACGATGCGCATATGCTCGATGCCGACGATGCTGAAGATGAAGAACGCCCAGTCGACCAGCTGCGCCGCCACAAACATCAGTCCCAGCCGCGGCCGCTCTGGGCTGACCGCGGCGGCGAGGAAGGCAGGGGCGAAGTGGCCGATGAACATGGAAGCAGCGTGCGCCTCAGCTGGGCGTTGCGGCGGTGGCCGGGACGAAGCGGAGCACCACGAAAGTGGCAATCCCGCTCGCCGCGCCGGTCACGAATGCGCCCCACAAGATATCGAGCACGCTGATATGCGTAGCCCACACCTTCATCACCGCTTGCGAGGTGAGATCGAAGGTGGCGTAGCACAGGGCGCCAAGCAAAATCCCGTTGAGCACGGCAGCTTGCACCGTCCCGCTCTCGATCCCCGGACGGATGGCGAACCAGGTGATACCGGCGATGTAGATCAGATAGAAGGCAATCGCCGCCCCGGCGTTGAAGTCCTTGGCCATGATCTCGCCGATCACCGGGCGATAGAGATTGCCCGCCGCCCAGCGCAGCCAGACGATGTCAAACGCCAGAAAGGATACGGCTGCGACGCCATAGGCGATGATCCACTTGAGCATATTGCGTGCATTTCCTGTTTTGGTGATCCCGCCCGTCACGGCCAGCCTTGACCGCGCCCGCGCGCCCCGTCAATGCTTGGCGCTATGGACGAGGGCACAGCATCACCGGCAACTGCCGGACAAGACATTGCAGGCATGAGCTTTGAGCAGGCGCTGGCCGCGCTCGAACAGATTGTGCAGGCGCTTGAGCGCGGGGATGTTCCGCTCGATCAGTCGATCAGCCTCTATGAACGCGGAGAGGCGTTGCGGCTTGCCTGCCAGCAGCGGCTCGATGCGGCGCAGGCCCGGATCGAACGGATTGTGACAGCAGCCGATGGCCGGGCGACCGGCACGCAGGCCTTTGACGCGGAAGGCTGAAGCGATGCTGGCAGAGACTCAAGGCAATGTGCTGAGCGACGCAATCCGCAACGTGCAGTCCGAAATCGATTCGCTGTTCGATGCGCTGTTGCCGGTGCCCGATGACACCAGCGCGCGGTTGATCGAGGCGATGCGCTATGCTGCGATCGGCGGGGGCAAGCGGGTTCGGCCACTGCTGGTGTGTAGCACTGCAAGCCTGTTCGGCGTTTCGCGCGATGCGGCGCTGCGGGTGGGCGCAGCGATTGAGGCGATCCACGTCTATTCGCTGATCCACGATGATCTACCCTGCATGGACAATGACGATCTGCGCCACGGCAAGCCGACCCTGCACAAGGTTTATGACGAGGCAACCGCCGTGCTGGCAGGCGATGCGCTCCACGCGCTGGCCTTCGAAATTCTCGCGGACGATGCCACCAGCGAAGACCCCTTCACCCGCAGCGAATTGATCCTGACGCTGGGTAAGGCGTCCGGGATGCACGGCATGGCCGGCGGGCAGATGATGGACATGGTCGCGGATGAGGAAGGGGTTCAATATGACCTCCACACCATCACCCGGTTGCAACAGCTGAAGACCGGCGCACTGTTAGCCGCCAGTGTCGAGATGGGGGCGATCCTCGGCAAGGTCGCGCCGCAGGGCAGGGCGCATCTGCGGGCCTATGCCCGCGATATCGGCCTCGCCTTCCAGATCGCTGACGATCTGCTCGATGTCGAAGGCGATATCGAGAAGGCGGGCAAGGCGCTGCGCAAGGACGAAAGCCAGGGCAAGCAGACCTTCGTGACGCTGATGGGCGCGGAAAAGGCCCGCGAACAGGCCCGTGCGCTGGTCGATCAGGCCGTGCTGCGGCTCGCCTCCTATGGCAGCGAGGCGGACATCTTGCGCGCGCTCGCCCGTTTTATCGTCGAACGCGAGTCCTGAGCGCAGGTCGTTAGGCAAACGAGAGGGGAAAGCTGATGGCATTCCGGCAGATGATTCAGGAAGAAAGCCGTGGCGGCGTCACCATGCGGGTGCATCGCTACGTCGAAAAGAAGATGGTCGCGCGCGGGCTGCCCACCGGGGTCGAAGGCCAAATGCACTACATCGCCGAACCGACGGATGTGCATCAGCTCGAAATCGAGATCAGCAATGCCGCTGTCCTGATCGAGCCGGGCGCGCTGCAATATTCCTATGGCAACCTCAGCGCTGAAGTGGTCCGCCACGAGGCGAACAAGGGCTTCTTCGCCCGCGCTGCCGCCTCCGCCGCAACCGGCGAATCCGCCCATGCGACGCGCTATTCCGGATCGGGCACGATCTGGTGCGAACCGGTGCGCCGCCATTTCGTGCTGGCGACGATGGACGGCCCGCAGGACGCGCTGCTGCTGGATGACCGGGCGTTCTATGCCTGCGCGGCAGAGATTTCGCTGACCACCCATATGCACAAATCGATTTCAGGGATGTTCTCGGGCAATGGTCTGGCGCAACCCAAGATCACGGGCTCAGGCGTGTTTGCGGTCGAAAGTCCGGTTCCGGTTCACGAAATCGACGAGGTTTCGGTGCGGCCCGGTGAGGAAGTGGTGGTCGATGGCGATTTCATGCTGATGTATTCCGCCTCGCTCGAAGTGACGATTGGCCCGCTGGTGCAGGGCCTGCGCAGCGCGATGCGGTCGGGTGAGGGCTTTGTCTACAAGATGCGCGGTTCAGGCAGCGTCTGGGTCACGCCGTCAGCCCGGATCGCCTGAGCCGAACACGCGCCAGACCAAGGGAGAGGACATTGTCATGAGCCGCCGCATCGGGATTTACCCGGGGACATTCGATCCCATCACGCTGGGCCACGCCGACATCATCCGGCGCGGGTCAAAGCTGGTCGATCACCTGATCATTGGCGTGACCACCAATCCGTCCAAGAACCCGATGTTCTCCACCGATGAACGCTTCCGCATGGTGGAACGCGAAGTGGCGAATATGGGCCTCACCAATGTCGAGGTGGTGGGCTTCAATGCACTGCTGGTGAAGTTCGCGCAGAAGCAGGGCGCCAATGTCATCATCCGGGGTCTGCGCGCCGTGGCCGATTTCGAGTACGAATATCAGATGGCCGGCATGAACCAGCAGCTCAACGACGATATCGAAACCGTGTTCCTGATGGCGGATGTCTCGCTCCAGCCGATCGCGTCCAAGCTGGTCAAGGAAATCGCGGTCTATGGCGGCGATATCGCCCGCTTCGTCAGCCACCCGGTGTGCGAGGAAGTTAACGCCCGCGTGCGCGAGCAGGGGATGAAGGGCGATTATTGAGGCGCAGCCATCGCGGCAAAGCGTTTCTCATTCATTGCAGTGTCAGCCGGGCAGGGCTAAAGCGCCCGCATAAATCCGGATGGAACCATGATCATCACCAAGCTTGCGCCTGCTCTTGCCGCCCTGTTGCTGTTGACCGCCCCGCAGGCGGCGTTCGCCCAGAAGCAGAAGGACGATACCCCGCCCGAGGCTTTCGGCGACAATGTCGAAAAGGCCGATGAGGAAGCCGTCCCCACGGTCGCGCGCACCTATCCGCCGATCAATTTTGATCCCACGGTCGATCCCGAGAATGTCTGGGTGCTCGATCTGTCAAACGGTGAGAGGGTCAAGATCCGCTTGGCTGCCGAATGGGCGCCCGCCCATGCCGAACGGATCAAGACACTCACTCGCGCGGGCTTCTACAATGGCGTGGTGTTTCACCGCGTGATCGAAGGCTTCATGGCGCAAGGCGGCGATCCGACCGGAACCGGGCAGGGCGGCAGCGAGCTTCCCGATCTGAAGGCCGAGTTCAACCCGATGCCGCACGTGCGCGGGACGTTGTCGATGGCGCGCGCTTCGGAAGATGACAGCGCCAACAGCCAGTTCTTCATCGTGTTCTATCCGCGCTTCAGCCTCGACAAGAAATACACCAATTTCGGCCGGGTGATCGAGAATATGGAAGCGGTTGATGCGATCAACCGTGGCGAGCCGCCCGCGACGCCCACCTATATCCTCCAGGCCTCGCTCGCCAGCGACAACCTGCCGCCCCCTCCGCCGCCCGCTCCGGCTCAGGATGCGCCGATTTCGGCTGATATGTTGAGCGCACCGATCCCCTAAAGGGCTTCCCGCGGCCGCGCCACCGGGCTAGGGGCGCGCGCCATGAAGGTTGACCTGTTCGATTTCGAATTGCCCCATGAACGCATAGCGCTGCGCCCCGTGCGCCCGCGCGATGCGGCGCGGATGCTGGTGGTGCGCGGGGCTGATGCCCCGTTCGAGGATCGCGGCGTGCGCGACCTGCCGAGCCTGCTGAACGCGGGCGATGTGCTGGTGTTCAACGATACCCGCGTGATCCCCGCCCAGCTCGACGGGCGCCGCGCTGATGGCGAGGCAAAGATCGGTGCCACACTCCACAAACGGCTCGACCTGCGCCGCTGGCAGGCTTTTGTCCGCAACGCCAAGCGCGTGAAGGAGGGCGATCAGATCGTCTTCGGCGGCGGCGTCACCGCGATTGCCGAAGTGCGGCTTGCTGATGGCTCGATCACCCTGTTCTTCGAAGGCGAGGAACCCGTTGAAGTCCTGCTCGACCGTGCTGGCACCATGCCTCTGCCGCCGTATATCGCCAGCAAGCGCGGGGTCGATGCGCAGGATCTCGAAGACTACCAGACGATGTTCGCGCGCGAAGAAGGCGCGGTTGCCGCTCCCACCGCCTCGCTGCATTTCACCACGAGACTGGTCGATGCGATCGACGCCGCCGGGATTGGGCGGGCGATGCTGACGCTGCACGTCGGGGCGGGCACATTCCTGCCCGTTAAGGCCGACGATACCGACGATCACCAGATGCACGCCGAGTTCGGCCGTATCTCTGCCGAGACCGCCAACCAGCTCAACGAAGCCCGCGCCAAAGGTGGCCGGATCATCGCAGTCGGCACCACCTCGCTGCGGCTGCTCGAAAGCGCGGTGGACGAGCACGGCATTATCCAGCCCTTTGCCGGAGACACCGCGATCTTCATCACGCCGGGTTACAAGCTGCGCGCGGTCGATGGGTTGGTGACCAATTTCCACCTGCCCAAATCGACGCTGATGATGCTCGTCAGTGCGCTGATGGGGCGGGATCGGATGATGGCGGCCTATCTCCATGCTATACAAAGGGAATATCGCTTCTATTCCTATGGCGATTCGAGCCTGCTGCTGAAGGAGTAAGACCAATGATCCGCAAGACCATGTTCGCCCTAGGCGCATTGGCCCTGCTCGTGCCGGCCAGCGCCGGAGCCCAAGGAGTGACCTTTCCGAACGACGAGTCCAAGGCGTTAAGCGAATGTGTGGTCCTCTCCACCACCGGACGCGACCGTCTATTGCTGATCCGCTGGATCGCGGTGAGTATCGGAGCTGCCAAATCGATGCAGGATGCAATCACCGTCAAGCCCGGCGCGAAGGAGGACGCAGACCGAAATATGGGGGTGCTGTTCACCCGCCTGTTCACGGTTGATTGCCGGAATGAAGCAATGCCGCTGCTTAAGGGGAATGACAATGCGGGTGTAGAGGCCGCTTTCGGGGAGCTCGGCCGGATCGCGATGAACGAGCTGATCGGTGATCCCCAGGTCGAGCAAAGCCTCACCTCCTTCGTTCAATATGCCGATCTCGAAGCGGTCGCCGAGTTGGCGAAGTAGCGTTTGGAGAGTTGCACAGGGGCGCCTGCGTCCCCACAAGCACTGGTATGCATGAACCTATCCTTTCGATCCGCGGCCTGACCAAGACCTACAAGAACGGCCCACGGGCGCTTGATTCGGTCGATCTCGATATCCGCCCGGGTGAGATTTTCGCGCTTCTGGGGCCGAACGGGGCAGGCAAGACCACGCTGATCGGCGCGGTGTGCGGGCTGGTGCGGCCCACGGGTGGGACGATCACCGCTTTTGGGCAAGACCTGTCGCGCGATTGGCGTAAGGCACGTGCGCGGATCGGGCTGGTGCCGCAGGAACTCGCGACCGATATGTTCGAGACCGTGTGGCGCGCCATCGCCTATTCGCAAGGCCTGTTCGGCCGCCCCTATGACCCCGCGCGGCTCGAGGAAATCCTGCGCAGCCTGTCGCTGTGGGAGAAGAAGGACGCGCAGATCCGCGCCTTGTCTGGTGGGATGAAGCGCCGGGTGCTGATCGCCAAGGCGCTGGCGCATGAGCCGGAATTGCTGTTCCTCGACGAGCCCACTGCCGGTGTCGATGTCGAACTGCGCAAGGACATGTGGCAGCAGATCGCGGCGCTGAAAGAACGCGGCGTCACCATCATCCTCACCACCCACTACATCGAGGAAGCCGAGGAAATGGCTGACCGCGTCGGCATTATTCGCGGCGGGCGCATCCAGATGGTGGATGAAAAGCGCGCGATGATGGAGCGGCTCGGCACCACCGAGGCAGTGATCACCTTGGCTGCGCCGCTGACGGCAATCCCGCCTTCGCTTGCGGGGTTCCCGGTGGAGATTGGTGCGGAAGGGATGCAGCTGATCTATCGCGGCGGGAATGGGCAGGGCGGGGGGCGCGCACAAGTGGCGCAGCTGACCCAAGCGCTGACCCGCGCGGACATTGCCTATACCAGCCTCGACATTCACGATTCGTCGCTGGAAGACATCTTCGTCGGCCTGCTGGGCGAGAAGGAGGCCGCGTGATGTATTTCAACGCTCGCAGCGCGCTCGCCATCTACCGCCGTGAAATGGCCCGCGCCTTCCGCACCGCGTTCCAGTCGATCCTTTCGCCAGTGCTAACCACCTCGCTTTACTTCGTGGTGTTCGGATCGGTCATCGGGGCGCGGATGGAGCCGGTCGGCGGAGTGCCTTACGGTGCCTTCATCATCCCCGGCCTGCTGATGCTGACGCTACTGGGGGAGACCACCAGCAATGCGAGCTTCGGCATCTACATGCCGCGCTTCACCGGCACGATCTACGAACTGCTCTCCGCGCCCGTCGGCGTGGCCGAGACGCTGGCCGGATTTGTTGGCGCGGCCATGACCAAGGGGCTGATCCTGGCCGCGATCATTCTCGCCACAGCGACGCTGTTTGTCGATTACGATATCAAATATCCGCTGCTGGCCGCATTCTACATCATGCTGGTAGCGGCCAGCTTTGCGCTGTTTGGCTTCATCCTCGGTATCTGGGCGGACAGCTTCGAAAAGCTCGGGATCATCCCGATGCTGATCCTTACGCCGCTGACCTTTCTGGGCGGCACATTCTACTCGATCCGCGAATTGCCGACACCGTGGGACGCCGTTGCGCTCGCCAATCCGATTGCCTTTCTGGTGAGCGGGCTGCGTTATAGCTTCTATGGTGTGTCCGATGTGCCGATTGGCGTGTCGCTCGGCCTCACAATCGGCTTCCTGGCGCTGTGCACCCTTGTGATTGCAGTGATTTTTCGCACCGGATGGCGGCTGCGCGAGTGACGTTCGTGGATCGGCCAAGGCTCTTGGTCGGAGCATATGCACTGTCTGGCTGACATTAACGGCAAGTCTAACCTTCGTTCATTGCGCAGAAAGTCGCCGATTCCTAAATGCTTGGCCACCTGCTGCACCCCCTGCGGCCGGTCAAACGAAGGATAACAAGAATGAAAAAGATCGCATTCGCTTCGCTCGCAGCGATGGGCGCGATTGCGCTGCCGGCCGCAGCGCAGGCCCAAGATTCGAACCAGCCGGAAGTGACCATTGGTGCTTCGGTCGGTCTGCATGACCTCGCCGTGGATGTTGAAGATGCCGACCTCGACGGCTTTGACGTCGACGAAAGCGGCGAAATCTACGGTGGTTTTGCTGCGGTCGACTTCCCGCTCGGCACCAACCTATTCGCCGGTGTGGAAGGCAACGCCCACTTCGGCAGCGGCCCGATTGACGCGGAATACGGCGTTTCCGGCCGTCTCGGCTTCCGCACCGATGGCGGCGCGAAGATCTATGCGCGTGGCGGCTATCAGTGGGTCGACCTCGACGCTGGTAACCTGATCGGCGTGCCCGATTTCGACGAGAGCGACTTCCCCAATCTCGACACCACCGCAGGTGACTACCTCGTCGGCGTCGGCGTTGAGGTTCCGGTGAGCTCGGTTGTCCTGCGCGCCAACGTCGATACCATCGCGTTCGACACCCTGCGCGGCACGGTCGGCGTCGGCTTCAAGTTCTGATCTTCTGATCTGGACTGAGACGAACAACGGGTCGCTCGCCATCTTGGCGGGCGGCCCGTTTGCTTTTGGCCTGCTCGCTTTAGGGGTGACAGGCGCGCGCCGCCTCGCTAGCGCGCGGGGCCAATGACCGCCCCCCGTTTCTCCTTCACCCTCCACGCCACGGACGGAAAGGCGCGCACTGGCACTATCGCCATGCAGCGCGGCGAGATCCGTACGCCGGCCTTCATGCCGGTCGGCACGGCGGCGACGGTCAAGGCAATGAAGCCCGAAGCCGTGCGCGGCACGGGCGCCGACATCATCCTCGGCAACACATACCACCTGATGCTGCGTCCCGGTGCGGAGCGCGTGGCGCGGCTCGGCGGGCTGCACACATTTATGAACTGGGAGCGGCCGATCCTCACAGATAGCGGCGGCTATCAGGTGATGAGCCTGTCGGAACTGCGCAAGCTGACCGAACAGGGCGTCGAGTTCCGCAGCCACCTTGATGGCTCCAAGCACATGATCACGCCCGAACGCTCGATGGAAATCCAGCGGTTGCTCGGCTCCGACATCGTCATGGCGTTCGACGAGTGCCCCCGCGCCGACCGTCCGCGGGACGAGATCGCTGCTTCGATGGAACTCTCGATGCGCTGGGCCAAGCGCAGCCGCGAAGGCTTTGACAGCGGGGAGGAACACGCAAGCCGCGCCGCGCTGTTCGGCATTCAGCAGGGCGCTTTGCATGAAGACCTACGCCGGATCAGCGCCGACAAGCTCACTGACATCGGCTTTGATGGCTATGCGGTGGGCGGGCTTGCCGTGGGAGAGGGGCAAGAGGCGATGTTCGGCGTGCTCGACTACGCGCCCGATATGCTGCCGAAGAACCGTCCGCGTTACCTGATGGGCGTTGGCAAGCCCGATGATCTGGTCGGCGCGGTTGAGCGTGGGATCGACATGTTCGATTGCGTGCTGCCGACCCGCTCGGGCCGCAACGGGCAGGCGTTTACGTGGAATGGCCCGCTGAACTTGAGGAACGCGCGTTTTGCCGAGGACACCGGCCCACTGGATGAACGCTGCCAGTGCCCGGTGTGCACCACCTATAGTCGGGCCTATATTCACCACCTCGTCAAATCGGGCGAGATGCTGGGCGCGATGCTGGTGACCGAGCACAATCTCAGCTTCTACCAGGCCGTGATGCAGGGGATGCGCGACGCCATTGCGGGCGGGCGCTTTGCCAGTTTTGCCAGCGACTTCCGCCGGGATTATCTGCAACGCGGGGGTTGAACCCTGACTTCTCCCCGTTAGTCTGCAACCCTTTGCAGAACCGAGGAGCGATCATGATCTTGGCACACAAGGCCGCATTGGCGGCGCGTGATCTGTTGCTGGTAGGCAGCGTGCTGGCCGCGGGCGCAGTCTCCTCCGCCGCTTTGGCTCAAGCGAGTGCTGACGCGGCAGCGATCAGGTTCGGTGCGCGCGGCGATGTGCTCGACATCAGCCTCTCACCTTCGGGCAACAAAATCGTCTTTATTTCCGCCGGGCCGGGGCACACCGAGGTCGTCAACGTGATCGACTTCACGGCTGATGCGGCGGTCAAGGCGGTGCTGACCAATGGCGAGAAGTTGGTCGACATCGATTCGTGCGATTGGGCGAGCGAGGTACGGCTGCTGTGCCAGCTTTCCGGTATGGGCGGCGCGGACGGGGGTATCCTGATCCCGTTCGACCGCCTGATTGCGCTTAATGCTGACAGCACCAACATTCGCATGATCAGTCAGCGCGATTCGGCACGCGCCTTGGGCTTCAACCAGTTCGGCGGCGATGTCCTTGCCTTGGATGTGGCAGGTGAGGAGGGCATGATCCTCATGACCCGCAACTTCATCCCCGAAACTACGGTCGGAACGCGGCTCGGCAACGAAAAGAGCGGCTTGGGGGCGGAGCTTGTCGATATCGCAAATGGGCGCTCGCGGATACGCGAACAGCCTGATGATGCGACGCTCCGCTATATTGCCGATGAACAGGGACAGGTGCGCATCAAGATGCAGGCCCAGCGGGATTCGAGTGGAATCCTCACCGGCATATTCCGCTATTTCCTCCGCAAGCCCGATAGCAGCAGCTGGGTGCCGCTTGAATCCCTCACGATTGATGGGCAGCCGGTCGAGCGGATGGTACCGCTGGCGGTCGATAGCGCGCGCAATGTCGCTTTCGGCTCTGTCACCAAGAGCGGCTATGATGCGGTTGCCGAAGTTGCGCTTGACGGCACGGGGGCGGGCAAGCTGCTAATGGCGCGCGGCGATGTCGACGTGGACGGGTTGATACGGATCGGCCGCAAGAACCGCGTAGTTGGCGCAAGCTATGCCACGGAAAAGCGTGAGATCGCTTACTTTGACCCGGCGCTGGCCAAGCTCGCCGCTGATCTCGGCAAGGCGCTGCCCGATCAACCGCTCGTCAATATCGTTGGTGCCAGTGCGGACGAGCAGAAGCTGCTGCTGATCGCCTCAAGCGACACACAGCCCGGCATGGTCTACCTGTTCGACCGCAAGGCCCGCGCTCTGGAGCCGCTGCTGCCGCTGCGCTCGCGGCTTGAAGGGCAGGCGATGGGGCAAATGAAGCCCGTCAGCTACCCCGCGCGCGACGGGACAATGATCCCCGCCTACCTCACCCTCCCGCCCGGATCGGACGGCAAGGGTCTGCCCGCCATCGTCCTGCCCCACGGCGGCCCGGCGGCGCGCGACGAATGGGGGTTTGACTGGCTGGTGCAGTACCTCACTGCCAAAGGCCATGCCGTGCTCCAGCCCAATTACCGCGGGTCATCCGGCTATGGCGAGGCATGGTACGGGCGCAACGGCTTCAAGGCATGGGAAGTTGCGATTGGCGACGTCAATGACGCCGGCCGCTGGTTGGTGAGCGAAGGCATTGCCGTGCCGGACAAGCTCGCGATCGCTGGATGGTCTTACGGCGGTTATGCGGCGCTGCAATCGCAGGTGCTTGACCCTGCGCTGTTCAAGGCGGTGGTAGCGATTGCGCCGGTCACGGACCTCGGCTTTTTGATCGACGATGCGCGGGATTATACCAATGCGCGGATGGTGCGCGAATATGTGGGCGAGGGGCCGCATGTTGCCTCGGGCAGTCCGCGCCGCCATGCCGAGAGGTTCGCTGCGCCGGTCGCGCTGTTCCACGGTACGCGCGATCTCAATGTCGACGTGCGACACGCGCAGGCGATGGAGCGGGCGCTCAAGGCAGCGGGCAAATCCGTGACCTACCGCGAATACGCCGATCTCCAGCATGGGCTCGATGACAGTGCGGTTCGCGCGGAAATGCTGGCCGATATCGGGCGCTTTCTCGAGGCGGCTTTGGATGGCGGATGAAGGGTGGGGAAGCCCCTCGACAAGAGGCGGTTTGACCGCCTAGGGCGCTGGCCATGACCGATTGTCCCCTGAACCCTGAAGACTGCACAACCATGCCCGAAGTCCGTGCCGGGGTCGATGCACTCGATGCCGAGCTGGTCGCGCTGCTCGCCAAACGCTTCGGGTATATGCGCGCTGCCGCCCGGATCAAGCCGACCCGCGACGCCGTGCGTGACGAAGCGCGCAAGGCGAGCGTGATCGCCGCCGCTGTGGCCGAAGCCGAGGCCTACGGCATTCCGGCAGACGTGGTTGGCGACATCTGGGAGCGCCTCGTCGAAGGCTCGATCGCCTATGAATTTGGCGAATGGGACCGGATCAGGGACTGACCCCGGTTTCCCAAGCCTGCAACGAAAAAGGGCGGCCCCGCAAGGCCGCCCTTTTCGTATCCATCGCTGTCCGAAGGATCAGCGCGAGTAGAATTCCACCACCAGGTTCGGCTCCATCGTGACCGGGTAGGGCACTTCGTCGAGCTTCGGCACGCGGGTGAAGGTGATCTTGTCGTTGCCATCGGGCTGGACGTAATCGGGAATGTCACGCTCGGCGAGGCCCTGGGCTTCGATCACGAGGGCCATTTCCTTGGCCTTGCTGCCGAGGCTGACGACATCGCCAATTTCCACGCGGCGCGAGGCGATGTTGCACTTCACACCGTTCACATAGATGTGACCGTGGCTGACGACCTGACGGGCCGAGAAGATGGTCGGAGCGAACTTGGCGCGGTACACCACCATGTCGAGACGCTGTTCGAGCAGGCCGATCAGGTTCTGGCTGGTATCGCCCTTCATGCGCGATGCTTCGGCATAGGTGCGCTTGAACTGCTTTTCGGTGACGTCGCCGTAATAGCCCTTCAGCTTCTGCTTGGCGCGCAGCTGGAGGCCATAATCGCTCATCTTGCCCTTGCGACGCTGACCGTGCTGGCCGGGGCCGTAGGAACGCTTGTTCACCGGGGAATTGGGACGACCCCAGATGTTTTCGCCCATCCGGCGGTCAAGCTTGTACTTGGCGCTTTTGCGCTTCGACATACGTCTTCCTTCAAATTGCTGGGCCGCCCCCATTGGGCAGCCATTGAACCCGGTATCGCTCCATCACGCCATCAAGCGGGATGCGGCCACTGCTTCACCGGGGTGCAGGGCCCATTTGCGAAGGCGCGCGCATAGCAGGATGACCGCGAAGGTCAAGCGTTGTGCGCCCGATTGCCTTGAGTCCGATCAGAGCGGCACGTTCAATTCGCGCCATTCCTCGACCGTGCGGCACACGCGCGTCTTGCGGCGGCTCGACGGATCGGCCCGGACAGACTTGCACACGCGCTTGCTTTCCTCGGCGGTGTCTTCCTTGGCCGTTTCCTCGTCAGGCTTGGGCGCGGGGGTTTCAGCCGCAGGCGGGGCTTCGCCGGCTTGATCGTCGGACTGGGCGGCTGCGGCGAAGGGCAAAAGCAGCAGGCTGCCAGCACAGGCCAGCAGGAAGCGGCGCGGGGAAATCATCAGCAATCTCACTTGGTTGGGGCGGGGGGATTTAAAGCTAGCGACTGACGGGCCAGTGTCCAACCCCGTTCGACGAACGACGTTACTCGATCCGCCCGCGCTCGATTGTGGTCAGAACGCCCCTCAGAGTGCGCACTTCGAGATGATTCCAGCCCGGCTTCGTCAGCACTCCGCGCAAGTTGCGACGGTTCGCTTCGGCGCGGCCTTCAGGGCGGAAATAGCCGCGCGGGCCGAGTAGCGCTTCAAAGTGGGCGATCAGCCCCTCAAGCTCTTCCTGCGGCGCGGGGGGGAGAATCTCTTCGATCGTCGGCTGCACCAGCACCGGATCAACGCCCGCCATCTCGCGCCCGGCGCGTGACCATTCATAGGCGACCAGAATCACCGCCTGCGCCAGATTGAGCGAACCGAACTCGGGGTTGATCGGGATCGTGAGGATATTGCGGGCCAGCGCCACATCTTCGGTCTCGAGGCCGGAGCGTTCGGGGCCGAAGATGATCGCGTGGCGGCCAGGCTCGGTGTGGACCAACCGCCCAGCTTCATCTGCACCGATCACCGGCTTGGTCACGCCGCGCTTGCGCACGGTGGTGGCGTGGACGTGCGCACAGTCAGCGACCGCTTCGGCGGTTGTGGCGTAAACCTTCGCCTGTTCGAGCACGATATCCGCGCCCGACGCAGCAGGCCCTGCCGTGGGGTTGGGCCAGCCATCGCGGGGGGAGACCAGCCGCAGCTCCGTCAGCCCGAAATTGAGCATCGCACGCGCCGCCTTGCCGATGTTCTCACCCAGCTGCGGACGCACGAGCACGATCACCGGCTTGTTGAGTTCGGCCATGTTCTGCCTATTCTTTCGCGGCTTGCTGGACGGTGCTGGCAAATTCCTCGAAATCGCGTGCTTCGGAGAAATCGCGGTAGACGCTGGCGAAGCGGATATAGGCGACCGAATCGATCTGCCGCAGCCCTTCCATCACCAACTCGCCAATATGCGAGGACGGCACTTCCGCCTCACCCGAGGTTTCGACCTGCCGCTGGATGCCCGAGATCAGCTGGTCGAGCCGCTCCTGATCAATCCCGCGCTTACGGCAGGCGAGCGCGACCGAGTGTTCCAGCTTGGACCGGTCGAACGGTTCACGCCGCGACGCCTCGCCATTGCCCCCTGACTTGACCACCACCACCTCGCGCAATTGCACGCGTTCAAAGGTGGTGAAGCGCGCCCCACAGGACGAACACTGGCGACGCCGCCGGATCGAGGCATTGTCCTCGGTCGGGCGGCTGTCTTTTACCTGGGTATCATCATGGGCGCAAAAAGGACAACGCATTCAGAGAGTTATTTCTTGATTCTCTGATAGAGTGCGAAGCCGGCGCCGGCCAGCAAGCCCACCGGCCATGACACGACCGGCAGGACCAGACCTGCCACGGCGCCAATGGCCGCTCCGGTCAGGACAGGGCCGGTTGAGGGGTGGTTGATCCCCTCCTTGGCCATGCCGGTTACTTCGGTCTTCACCTCTTCGACCCAATCGGGGCCTTGGCGCGGATCCTGATCATTCATGGCTGAGGCCTCCTCACATTCCGGGATAGACAGGGAAGGCAGCGCACAGCATGCTGACCCGCTGACGGACGCTCTCTTCGATTTGGGCATCGCCTTCGGGACCGTTTTTGGACAGGCCTTCGACTACTTCGGCGATAAGCTTGCCGATCGTGCGGAACTCTTCGGGGCCGAAACCGCGGGTGGTGCCGGCGGGCGTGCCCAAGCGGATGCCGCTGGTGACGAAGGGCGAGCGGGTGTCGAATGGGATACCGTTCTTGTTGCAAGTGAGCCAAGCGCGGTCGAGGCCCTTTTCGGCATCCTTGCCGGTCACATCCTTGGCGGTGAGGTCAACCAGCATCGAGTGGTTGTCGGTCCCACCGGAAACGATGCGCAGCCCGTTTTCTTCGAGGCTCGCCGCCAGCGCGCGGGCGTTTGCGACGATGCGGTGGGCGTAGGTCTTGAACTCAGGCGCCAGCGCTTCCTTGAAGGCGACCGCCTTGGCCGCGACGATGTGCATCAGCGGGCCACCCTGAAGGCCGGGGAAGACCGCCATGTTGAGCGGCTTGGTGTACTTCTCGTCATTCCACAGGATGATGCCCGAACGCGGGCCGCGCAGCGACTTGTGGGTGGTCGAGGTGACGATGTCGCAATGCGGGAAGGGCGAGGGATGCGCGCCGCCTGCGACGAGGCCGGAGATGTGGCTCATGTCGCACAGCAAAATTGCGCCCACTTCGTCTGCGATAGCGCGGAAGGCGGGGAAGTCCCACAGCCGCGAATAGGCGGTGCCGCCGCAGATGATCAGCTTGGGCTTGTGCTCGCGCGCCTTGGCGGCGACTTCATCCATGTCGATGGTTTCGGCGCCCTGGGTCACACCATAGGAGACCGGGTTGAACCACTTGCCGCTCATATTGACGGGCGAGCCGTGGGTAAGGTGCCCGCCCGAATTGAGGTCGAGGCCCATGAAGGTGTCGCCGGGATTGAGCAGGGCGAGGAACACCGCCTGGTTCATCTGCGACCCAGAGTTGGGCTGCACATTGGCGAAGTTGCAGCCGAACAATTGCTTGGCGCGATCGATGGCCAAGGTTTCAACCACGTCGGCATAGTCGCAGCCACCGTAGTAACGCTTGCCCGGATAGCCCTCGGCGTACTTGTTGGTGAAAACGCTGCCCGCGGCTTCGAGCACGGCGCGGCTTGCGATGTTCTCGGACGCGATCAGTTCGATCTTGTCGCGCTGGCGGGCGAGTTCCTTGCCAATCGCGGCGGCGATCTCCGGATCGGCATGGGCCAGATCGTCATTCCAGAAGCCGTCCATCGACTGGACAGCGGAACGGGCGGCGAAATCAATCGGGGCAGTGCTCATTGGTGGGTCTCGATATGATCAGGCTGGAACGGGGGCTGGCCGAGCTTACCGACGCGGCGCTGGTGGCGCCCGGCCGGATCGCCGGCATCGGCGAATTCGGTATCTAGGAAGGTGGCGATGCAGGATTTGGCCATTTCAATCCCTACGAGACGCGCGCCCATTGCGATGCAATTGGCGTCATTATGTTCGCGGGCGAGGGCGGCAGACAGGGGCTCACTCACCAAGGCGCAGCGCACCTGCGGGTGGCGATTGACGCTGATCGAAATGCCGATCCCGCTGCCGCACAGGGCAACGCCGAATTCGACCGTGCCCTCTGCGATGATTTCCGCGAGGCGATAGCCGTAATCGGGGTAATCGACGCTCACTCCCGGCTCAGGGCCGAGGTCGGCGACGTCGTGGCCTTCCTCAATGAGCCATTCGGCGAGTTCCGCCTTCAGCTCGACGGCGGCATGATCAGAGGCAATGGCGATGCGCATGGCGTCCACATAGTCGCATAGGCGAGGATTCTCCACCCCTTGAGAGAGGCTTTTCGACGGGGGGTTTCACCGGTGACACAGGTTAGGGCCAGGCAGGCCCGTGCTCCTAGATTGCAGTGCGATGGCACACAAAGGAGAGTGCGATGCCAGCCAAATCGAAAGCACAGCAGAAAGCCGCAGGAGCCGCACTGTCGGCCAAGCGTGGAGAGACCCCGAAGATGGATCTCAAAGGCGCATCGAAGAGCATGGCCGATTCGATGAGTGAAGAAGAGCTGGAGGATTTGGCCGAAACCAAGCGCAAGTCGCTGCCGGAGAAGAAGGGCTAAGAGGTCAAAGCGTAAGCTGCGCCGCCGACAAAATAAGATCCGCCCGTCGCCGTCGTACCGGCACCGAAGATCAATTCTTGCCGTCGCCCCCTGCCGTCTCAAGGCGGCGGAGGACATCGGGGTTCGCGATCAGGTATTCCTGAATCTGCGTCTTGAGTTTCTCAGCTGTTGCCCGCTGAATGGGAGCAAGGTCAGCGAACATGGCCTGATTGGCTTGGGCTACGGCAGGGTCAGACTGGAACTTTTGAAGATTCAGAAAATAGCGCTGTCCGCTGGGAGTTCGTGCGAAGGCGCTGATGTCCCGCAGTTCATCCAGAGTGAACTCGCGCGTATAGGCAAGGGCTGTCGCCTCTAAAATCCGCGGCATGTGCTCGGCAAAAAGCGGTCGCATCATTTCCGGAAGCTCTATGAGGTACGCATCAGTTATCGCCTTGA
Organism: uncultured Erythrobacter sp.; assembly: GCF_958304185.1. Lineage (NCBI taxonomy): Bacteria > Pseudomonadati > Pseudomonadota > Alphaproteobacteria > Sphingomonadales > Erythrobacteraceae > Erythrobacter > uncultured Erythrobacter sp. Next base: position 401,909 of record NZ_OY284433.1, on the reverse strand, counting down.
TCCCTGGTTCCGCAAAGATCGGCCCTGTCATGAACCCGGCAGCTGCCTGGTTACCTACGGCAACGGCCATATCTAGGATGATCTGCTCACGCTTGTCACTAGGCAGCATCGCCTCGATGATCACCTTTGCCTCCGCCAATTCGTCCGCTGGAGGAACGTAGTCGGCCTCCTGAGCGGCAAGCGCGGGAGGCGCGACCAGCAAGGCCGCAGAGGCGAGGGCGAGAATACAGCGTGCGACCCGCATGTGCTTTCCTTTTACTGATCCAGGAACGACCGCATCTTGCGGCTGCGGGACGGGTGCTTCAGCTTCCTCAGCGCCTTCGCTTCGATCTGGCGGATACGTTCGCGCGTCACCGAGAACTGCTGGCCGACCTCTTCGAGCGTGTGATCGGTGTTCATCCCGATGCCGAAGCGCATCCGCAGCACGCGTTCTTCACGCGGGGTGAGGGACGCCAGCACGCGGGTGACGGTTTCCTTGAGGTTGGCCTGAATCGCGGCATCGACCGGGATAATCGCGTTCTTGTCCTCGATGAAATCACCCAGATGGCTGTCTTCCTCGTCCCCGATGGGGGTTTCGAGGGAGATCGGCTCCTTGGCGATCTTCATCACCTTGCGCACCTTCTCCAAAGGCATGGAGAGGCGCTGCGCCATTTCTTCCGGAGTCGGCTCGCGGCCTTCCTCGTGGAGGAATTGGCGGGAGGTGCGTACCAACTTGTTGATCGTCTCGATCATGTGCACCGGGATACGGATGGTGCGCGCCTGATCGGCAATTGAGCGGGTGATCGCCTGACGAATCCACCACGTCGCGTAGGTCGAGAATTTGTAACCCCGGCGGTATTCGAACTTGTCGACCGCCTTCATCAAGCCGATGTTACCTTCCTGAATAAGATCAAGAAATTGCAGGCCGCGGTTGGTGTATTTCTTGGCAATCGAGATCACCAGACGCAGGTTCGCTTCGACCATTTCCTTCTTGGCGATGCGCGCCTCGCGCTCGCCCTTCTGGACCATGTTGACGATGCGGCGGAACTCGGTGAGGCTCATGCCGGTCTGCGCGGCAATATCGGCGATTTCCGAGCGGATGCGCTCAATCGCTTCTTCTTCGCGCTCGGCAAAGGCGGCCCACTTCTTGTCCTTCTTGGCGCGTTCCTTGATCCAGGCGTCGTCCATCTCGTTGCCGACATAGGCATTGAGGAAGTCGACGCGCTTGACCTTATGACGCTCGGCCAGACGGAGCATCTGCCCGCCCAGCGTGGTCAGGCGGCGGTTGAAGGCATAGAGATTGTCGACCAGAAATTCGATCTTGGTCGCGTGGAACTGGACGCTTTCGACCTCAGCAGTGAGGTCTTCGCGCAGCTGTTCGTACTTCTTTTCCTTGGCGGCCGGGAAGTCATTGCCCACCGCCAGCGTATCGACGCGCTCGCCCTGAAGCTTTTCGAAGGCGTTGAACAGCGCGGTGATGCGCGCGAACCGCTCCAGCGCTTCAGGCTTCAGCGCGGCTTCCATCTGCGCGAGGGAGAGGGTGTTGTCCTCTTCCTCTTCCTCTTCACGTTTGGGGCGGCCTTCGCCGTCTTCGTCGTCATCGCCGTCGGCATCAGGCTCATCGGCGACTTCGTCATCCTCACGGATGGTCGGACCGGCGGTGGCTTCGGAGATTTCGCCGTCGTCGTCGTCATCCTCGGCGCCTTCGGCCATCTTGTCGGCCGGCGGTTCCTTGGAGAGCATCGCGTCAAGATCGAGGATCTCGCGCAGCTGCATATCGCCATTGTTAAGCGCTTCGGACCACTGGATGATCGCGTGGAAGGTGATCGGGCTTTCGCACAGGCCCATGATCATCATGTCACGGCCAGCTTCGATCCGCTTAGCGATGGCGATCTCGCCTTCGCGGCTGAGCAGTTCGACCGCGCCCATTTCGCGCAGATACATCCGTACCGGATCGTCGGTACGCTCACCAGTGACGAGCTTGCGATTCCCGGCGCGGGCATCCTTGGCCGGGCCCTTTTTCTCGTCATCCTCCTCGTCGTCATCGTCCTCGGCGACGACGTCTTCGGCTTCGCCCTCTTCACCCTCGGCCTCGGCGTCTTCGTCGCTTTCGACGATCTGCACGCCCATTTCCGACAGCGCGGTCTGGATATCCTCGATCTGATCGGGGCTCATCTCGCCCGAAGGCAGCGCCTCGTTGAGCTCGTCATAGGTGACATAGCCGCGCTTTTTGGCCTTGCTGATCAGCTTCTTGATCGACGAATCGTTCAGATCGATCAGCGGGGCATCTTCCTTCTCGGCCATATTTTTCGTGTCTATCCGTTGCCGGGCGGTCCGCGAGATGCGCGGGGCCGCCAATTAATCCCATATCCGCCGCTTAAGCGGTATCGTCACCCGTGGCCGTAGCGCCCGCTTTGCGGCGCCCGAAGGCCTTGAGGCGTTCTTCGACTGCCATGAGCTGCGCGCGCAGGCGGGTCTGTTCCGCAAACGACCCTTCCGGGTCGCTTTCGAAACGAGCAATGGTGGCCGCAAGCGCAGCCTCCAGCGCCGGCCTTTCGACCAGCAGCGACACAGCTTCAGCCAGTTCCTCACACGCAGCGCCGGGATCGTTGCCTTCATCAAGAAAGGCGTAGCGGATATCTGCCGGCGGGGCAGGTTGGCCTTGCGCGTTGCATATGGCGGTTGCGGCTCGCGAATCAAGCGTTTCTGCAAGTTCGAACAGCGATTCGATCAATGCGGCAGCTTTGGGGTTGGCCCGCGCCAGAACCGAAAGCGCTTCGGCATGGCGCGCAATCTGGTTGGGATGGCGCACGAAGCCTGCCAGAACCGCGCTGAGCAGACCCTGCTGCTGGCCGCCTGCCATCATCCCCGAAAGCTGTGCGCGCGCGCCGTCGGACAGGCCTTGCGGCTGCGGCGGGCCGCCCTTCCACGGCCCGCGCTGACCGGGCTGAAACGCGGGCTTCGGCGGACGGGGCGGATAAGCGAAGGCTGAGAAGCGGTCGGACAATTCCCGACGATACAGCCCTTTGATCTCGGAGTCGGCGATGGTTTCAACATGCGCCATCAGCCGCGCCTTCAATCCGGCCTTGGCCTCAGGCGTGGTGAGGGGCTGGGCGTCGCGTTCAAATTCCCACAGCGTTTCGATCAGGCTGGTGGGGTTCTCCAGCAGCCGTTCCATCGCCGCCTTACCTTGCGCTTTGATCAGATCATCGGGATCGAGCCCGGCAGGCAGACGCCCGATGCTGAGCGAGCGCATCGGCGCGAGCAGGGGCAGGGCGCGGGTGATCGCTCGCATTGCAGCGCGTTGACCCGCCGCATCGCCGTCGAAGCACAGCACCGGGGCATCGACCATGCGCCACAGCAACTCGAGCTGCATCTCGGTCAGCGCGGTGCCGAGCGGGGCGACCGCATCGGTGATCCCGGCATTGGCAAGCGCGATGACATCCATGTAACCTTCGACCACCACCACCCGCCCGCTCTGGCGCGCGGCAGGTGCGGCGCGATGCAGGTTATAGAGCGTGCGACCCTTGTCGAACAGATCGGTGTCGGGGGAGTTGAGATATTTGGCGACGCCGTCCCGCTTGTCGAGGATGCGGCCCCCAAAGGCGATCACCCGCCCGCGCGCGTCCTGGATGGGGAGCATGACGCGGCCACGGAAGCGGTCGTATCGCTCGCCCTGCTCATTGGCGGCGCGCATCCCGGCGCCTTCGAGCATATCCTCGGCGAACTGCATCAGTGCGCGGGGTAGGGCCTGCCGGTCATCGGGTGCCCAGCCAAAGCCGAACTCTGCCATGACCTGCGCCGAGAACCCCCGCCGCTGCAAATACTCGCGAGCTGCGCCGCCGGAGGGGCCGGACAGGCTCTCGACAAAGAACCGCTGCGCCGCCTCGGTCACGTCGATCAGGCTGGCGCGGGCTTCGGCCTTCTTTGCCATGACCGGATCGGGGGCGGGGACCTCCATCCCGGCCATGCCCGCCAGCTCCTTGACTGCGTCCATGAATTGCAGACCTTGCTGGTCCACCATCCAGCTGATCGCATCACCATGCGCGCCGCAGCCGAAGCAGTGATAGAACTGCTTCTGGTCGTTCACATAGAAGCTCGGCGTCTTTTCCTCGTGAAACGGGCAACACCCCTTCCATTCACGCCCCGCGCGGGTCAGCTTGACTGACCGCTGGACAAGCGTCGAGAGCGTGATCCGCGCACGCAGCTCGTCCTTCCATTGCGGGGTGATGGCCATAGGACTCTAGTGCCTCTCATCCCCGTTCGTGTCGAGGGAAGGGCGAAGGTGGCTGTGCACCCCGTGTGGATTACCGCAAGCCCAAGACCTCGTCGCCCCGTGCTTGACACGGGGTTCGGATATTCTTCTTCGGCTATTGCGTTCGAAAGAAGCCAAGCCCCGTGTCAAGCACGGGGCGACGGGAGGATTTTACGAAAGCGCAGCCTTCACCAGCGAGCTTGCCAGCTTGCCATCGAGCACCGCGCCGTGGCGGGCCTTCAGCTCGGCCATGACGGTGCCCATGTCCTTCATGGTGGACGCGCCGGTCTCGGCCTTGATCGTTTCGATCGCGGCGGCGGTATCGGCATCGCTCATCATCTGCGGCAGGAATTCCTCGATCACCGTAAGCTCGGCGCGTTCCACTGCGGCGAGCTCCTCGCGGCCGCCGGCGTCATACATCTCAATCGATTCGCGGCGCTGCTTCGCCATCTTCTGGAGCACGCTGACCACCAGTTCATCGTCGGGGATCGACTTGCCGCTGGTGCGCTCCTCGATGTCGCGGTCCTTGATCTTGGCGCTGATCTGGCGGAGCGCGGCGGTGCGGTCCTTTTCGCCCGCTTTCATCGCGGTGATGGTGGCGGCCTTGATATCGTCACGGATCATTACGTGTTTCCTGTGGATTGAACTCAGACGCGCGCCTCTAACGCAATTAGCGCGGCACGCCTAGGTTGACGCGGCCCGCCACCGCGCCTAGCGGACGAAACTTAGCAACATCGCTGGCTTTACCGCAAACGGAGCGCCCCATGGCCGACCCCGCATCTTTCCGCGCGCAACCTTCTGGCGCGACGGGAGTCCTCGTTCTGGCCGATGGCACAGTGATCTGGGGCCGGGGATTCGGGGCGGTGGGCGCATCCGTGGGCGAGGTGTGCTTCAACACCGCCATGACCGGCTATCAGGAGGTGCTGACCGATCCCTCCTATGCCGCGCAGATCGTCACCTTCACTTTCCCGCATATCGGCAATGTCGGCGCGAATGGTGAGGATATAGAAAGCAAGGTCGAAGGCGCGGTCGGCTGCATCGTCCGCGAGGATGTGACCGAGCCATCGAGCTTCCGCTCGATCGAGAAATTCGCCGACTGGATGGTGCGCAACGGCAAAATCGGGCTGGCTGGCGTCGACACCCGCGCGCTCACCCGCCGCATCCGCCAGAGCGGCGCGCCCAATGCGGTGATCGCCCATGCGCCCGACGGAAAGTTCGATATCCCCGCCCTGCTGGAACGCGCTAGGGCATGGCCGGGGCTGGAGGGCATGGACCTCGCCATCCGCGTGACCCGCGAGGCGCAGGAAGGCTGGGAGGGCGGCTACTGGACGCTCGGCAAGGGCTATGGCCGCGCGGCGCGCGATGCGAAGCCGCACGTCGTGGCGATCGATTACGGCGCGAAGGACAACATCTTCCGCAATCTGGTGAAGGCCGGGGCGCGGGTGACGGTGGTGCCGGCCAAGACCTCGTTCGACGAGGTGATGGCGCTCGCCCCTGACGGCGTGTTCCTGAGCAACGGCCCCGGCGACCCGGCGGCGACCGGCGAATATGCGGTGCCGGTGATCAAGGCTTTGTTGGACGCCGATGTTCCGCTGTTCGGTATTTGCCTCGGCCACCAGATGCTCGCTTTGGCGGCGGGGGCGACGACTCTCAAGATGCACCAGGGGCATCGCGGCGCCAACCACCCCGTCCAGCGCGTGGGCGAGGGCTGGGGGGAGACCACGGGGCTAGTCGAGATCACCTCGATGAATCACGGCTTCGCGGTAGATGCGGCGAGCCTGCCGGAGAATGTCGAGCAGACCCATGTCTCGCTGTTCGACGGGACGAATTGCGGGATCGCGATCAAGGGCAAGCGGGCCTTCGCGGTACAGTATCACCCAGAAGCAAGTCCGGGACCGCAGGATAGCTTCTATCTGTTCGATAAGTTTGTCGGGGGGCTGGGGTGAGGGCCGCCGCAGCAATCTTTTGGCCCTTCATCTCCCTTCCCCTTGGGGAAGGGTTGGGGATGGGGGTTCGACGGTGAGGGGGCAGGGCGTCATTTCGGGCGTCGTACACCCATCCCCCAGCCCCTTCCCTCTAGGGAAGGGGGGTTTGGTTGCGCGCAATTGCAATCTCTTGCGCAATCACCGTCAGCACCCCGTCCATGTTCCCCAGCACCTCGTTGTTCCAGAAGCGGATCACGCGATAGCCGTGAGCTTCGAAAATGCGGGTGCGGTTGGCGTCCGTGGTGCTGTCCGCATGCTGACCACCGTCGAGTTCGATGGCGACGCGCAGGGAGCGGCAGACAAAGTCGGCGATGAAGTTGCCGATAGGGTGTTGGCGGGTGAATTTCGCGCCTTCCAGTTGGCTGGCGCGCAGGTGTCGCCAGGGGCGGTGTTCCGCTTCCGTTGGTTGGTTGCGAAGCTTGCGCGCGAGGCTGGTCAGGTGCTTTTCCACTGCGGTCGTACCCCCATCCCTTACCCCTTCCCCAAGGGGCAGGGGATTACGGCATTCGCCGCTGCTTTGACAACCATTTCAACCGCTTCGCTCGCCCAGAATCCCGCGCCCGTCGACCAATGGCCCGGCGCGGAGATCGCCGAGGGCGTGGCCTTCCAAGGCGATGGTTCCGTCACTCTCGACACCTCACCCGAAACCGGCCTCCCGGTGCTCACCTTCTGGCGCCCCGTGTTGCATGACGAGGGCAGCCGCTACCCCGTCGCGGGCCGGATGGACTGCCGTGTTGCCGCCGCTGAAAGCCCATTCGACGCAGCGGACTTCGACCCCGCCGCTCGCCACGCCGCCGCCGCCAATGCGCGCAAGGAGCAGGGCTACACCGATGCCGAGCAACTCGCCTCGGGCACCGACACCATCAAGCAGCTCGACATCATCGGCCGCCGCAACGCGCCGCGCAGTTATTATGTCCTGAGCTACATCATGGCCCGCGACGGCGACCGCTTGGTCGACATCCGCCGCAACTGCACCTTCATCTTCGGCAGCGCCGCGTCCAAGCCCGACGTCCTGCCGCTGGTGAACCGCTACACCAAGATCACCTTTGCCTTCACGCCCGAAATAAGCGCGCAGGCACCAACTGGAGGAGAAGGCTGATGGGTCGCACCATGATCGCCGCTTTGATTGCTATGGGAATGCTGACAGGTTGCACAGACTGGCGTGAGGGATCGGAGACGGTCGAGGCTTGCCTCAAACGCCTTGCTCCGAAGAAGGATGTAGTTGATCCGCTGCACAATTCACCGCACCAGTGGGTCCCGTCCTACACTTACGACGTGACGAAGCTGGCGCCCGAGGCGCTGCGCTCCCTCATCAAGGTCTCCCAGACGAAGGGCCAGACAGAAGGCATAACTGTGCTTGAGGGCAGTTCATCGCAGAAAGCGCGCGACGACTTCCACGACAGACCCGCGACCAAGGAAGGTCTCCTGCTGATTGCCGACGACCCCGCTCTGTACAAGGTGCGCGGCAGGCCTGGGCTGTACCGCGAACTTATCAGGCAGGGATGCGATGGCCAGCGTGCCGGAATGCGGCTCATCAACTGGTCGGCCGCCCGAGCCGATCTCATGGTGGACGATAAATTTCCATCCGGCCCCACCGCTGCCGAAATACGCGCAGTGCAAGAACTAGATAGACCTAAGATCAAGGACCTGATCCCCTAATGCCCAAACGCACCGACATTTCCTCCATCCTCGTCATTGGCGCTGGTCCGATCATCATCGGGCAGGCGTGCGAGTTCGACTATTCCGGCACGCAAGCGATCAAGGCGTTGAAGGAGGAGGGCTACCGCGTCATCCTCGTCAATTCGAACCCGGCGACGATCATGACCGATCCCGAGTTCGCCGACGCCACCTATATCGAGCCGATCACGCCCGATATCGTCGCCAAGATTATCGCCAAGGAACGGCCCGACGCGCTGCTGCCGACGATGGGCGGGCAGACCGCGCTGAATTGCGCGCTGGCGCTCGACGCTGATGGCACGCTCGCGAAATACGGCGTGGAAATGATCGGGGCCAAGGCCGACGCGATCGACAAGGCCGAAAACCGCCAGCGGTTCCGTGATGCGATGACCTCCATCGGGCTGGAAAGCGCGCGTTCTGGCGTGGCGAACACGCTTGAGGAAGCACGCGTAATCCTTGAGCGCACTGGCCTGCCTTCGATCATCCGCCCCAGCTTCACCCTCGGCGGCACCGGCGGCGGGATTGCCTATAACAAGGCCGAATTCGACCAGATCGTGCGCGAAGGCCTCGATGCCTCGCCCACCACCGAAGTGTTGATCGAGGAATCGCTGCTCGGATGGAAAGAGTTCGAGATGGAGGTGGTGCGCGACCGCAAGGACAACGCGATCATCATCTGCGCCATCGAAAACGTCGATCCGATGGGCGTCCACACTGGGGATTCGATTACCGTCGCCCCGGCGCTGACTCTGACCGACAAGGAATACCAGATCATGCGCTCGGCCAGCATTGCTTGCCTGCGCGAGATCGGGGTGGAGACGGGCGGTTCCAACGTCCAGTTCGCGGTCAATCCCAAGGATGGCCGGTTGATCGTGATCGAGATGAACCCGCGTGTCAGCCGCTCCTCGGCGCTGGCATCCAAGGCGACGGGCTTCCCCATCGCCCGTGTCGCGGCGAAGTTGGCGGTTGGTTACACGCTCGATGAGCTCACCAACGAGATCACCGGTGCGACCCCGGCCAGCTTTGAGCCGACCATCGACTATGTCGTGACCAAGATCCCGCGCTTTGCCTTTGAAAAGTTCAAGGGCGCAGCGACTGACCTTTCGACCGCGATGAAGTCGGTCGGCGAGGTCATGGCGATCGGCCGCAATTTTCAGGAGTCGATGCAGAAGGCCCTGCGCGGGCTCGAAACCGGGCTCGACGGGTTCAATCGCGTACCGGAGCTGGAAGGCCAGTCCCGCGACGTTATCACCGCCGCTCTGTCGCGTCGGACGCCTGACCGGCTGCTCAAGGTCGGCCAAGCCTTCCGCGAAGGCATGAGTGTCGAGGAGATCGCCGCCGTCACGTTCTACGACCCGTGGTTCCTGCGTCAGATCGAACAGATCATCGCCGCCGAACGCGAGGTGCAGACCGATGGCTTGCCGCGCGATGCGGCAGGGCTGCGGCGCCTGAAAGCGATGGGCTTTTCCGATCGCCGTTTGGCGACGCTGGCGGTGCGGTCGGTCGGCGTGGCGGGTGGCATGGGCGAGACCCAGGCCAAGCGTTCCGGCCTACTCCACGATGCGCTCGTTGCGATGGCTGGCGCGACCAGCGCGGATGAAGTGCGCGCGCTGCGACATAAGCTCGGCGTTTTCCCCGTGTTCAAGCGCATCGACAGCTGCGCCGCCGAGTTCGAGGCGATCACGCCCTATATGTACTCGACCTATGAGGCCCCGACCTTCGGCGAGCCCGAGTGCGAGGCCGCGCCGTCGGATCGCAAAAAGATCGTCATCCTCGGCGGCGGGCCGAACCGGATCGGGCAGGGGATCGAATTCGATTACTGCTGCGTTCACGCCTGTTTTGCGCTTGCGGAGCAGGGCTACGAGACGATCATGGTCAACTGCAACCCCGAGACCGTCTCGACCGATTACGACACCTCCGACCGGCTCTATTTCGAGCCCCTGACCGACGAAGACGTGCTCGAAATCCTGCGGGTCGAACAGCAGAACGGCGAGCTGGTTGGCGTGATCGTCCAGTTCGGCGGGCAAACTCCGCTCAAGCTGGCGCAGGCGCTGGAGGATGCGGGCATCCCGATCCTTGGCACCTCGCCCGACGCGATTGACCTTGCCGAAGACCGTGAACGCTTCGCCAAGCTGGTGAGCAAGCTGAAGCTGAAGCAGCCCGAAAACGGCATCGCCCGCAGCCGCGATGAAGCCGCCGCTGTGGCTGCCCGCATCGGCTATCCGGTGCTGCTGCGCCCGTCCTACGTGCTGGGCGGCCGTGCAATGGAGATCGTCGACAGCGAAGCGCAGCTCGACAATTACATCGCAACCGCCGTGAATGTGTCGGGCGACAGCCCCGTGCTGATCGACCAATATCTGCGCGATGCGATTGAATGCGATGTCGATGCGCTGTGCGATGGCGAGGAAGTCCGCATCGCGGGCGTTATGCAGCATATCGAGGAAGCCGGCGTCCACTCAGGCGACAGCGCTTGCACTCTGCCGCCCTATTCGCTCGCGCCTGAAATCATCGCCGAAATGGAGCGTCAGGCCGTGCTACTCGCCCATGCGCTGAGCGTGGTGGGCCTCATGAACATCCAGTTCGCGGTCAAGAATGGCGAGGTTTATCTGATCGAGGTGAACCCACGCGCCAGCCGCACCGTGCCCTTCGTGGCGAAGGCTATCGGGCAGCCTGTGGCCAAGATCGCCGCGCGGGTGATGGCAGGTGAAAAGCTCAGCACCTTCCCGCCGTTCAAGCGTGATCTGCCCTATATGGCGGTCAAGGAAGCGGTGTTCCCGTTCGCGCGGTTCCCCGGCGCCGACCCGGTGCTCAGCCCCGAAATGAAGTCGACCGGGGAGGTCATGGGGATCGATGCGACCTTCGAGGCCGCCTTCCTCAAATCGCAGATCGGGGCCGGCATGGTCCCCCCGCAATCGGGCACGGTGTTCGTCTCCGTGAAGAACACCGACAAGCCGGTGATTGTCGCGGGCGTGCGTCAGCTGATCGAGCACGGGTTCAGGGTTATCGCGACTGGGGGCACGCAGACTTACCTTGCCGAACAGGGTCTTGCGGTCGAGCGTGTCAACAAGGTGGCTGAGGGGCAGCCGCATATCGTCGACAAGATCATCGATGGTGAGATCGCGCTGATCTTCAACACAACCGAAGGCTGGCAATCGCTGCTCGACAGCAAATCCATCCGCATGGCAGCGCTAGCGAATCAGGTTCCGTACTACACGACGGCGGCCGGATCGGCGGCCGCGGCCGCAGCGATTTCGGTGATCCGGCCTGATCAGCTTGAAGTCCGGTCGATGCAGGACTATTATGGCATCTGACTGACGCTTCCCCACAGATTGAAAGTCCCCGCGCCGTATGGATCGAACGGCCGGGATCGCTTTCTTCCCAAGCGGGATGAAGTGCCAAGCATAACAGACAGAAAGACAACAGAAATGGCGACGATGGACAAGGTGCCGATGCTGGCCGAGGGGTATGAGCGGCTGACAGCCGACCTCAAGGTGCTGCGCGAGGAACGCCCGAAAATCGTCGAGGCTATCGAAGAAGCACGCGCGCACGGCGACCTTTCGGAAAACGCCGAATACCACGCCGCCAAGGAGCGGCAGGGCCAGGTCGAAGCCATGATCGGCGACATCGAAGGCATGGTCAGCCGCGCGCAGATCATCGATCCGACCACGCTGTCGGGCAACAAGATCGTGTTCGGCGCGACCGTGACCTTGCTCGACGAGAACGACAAGCCGATCCGGTACCAGATCGTCGGCCAGACCGAAGCGGATGCGGCCAAGGGGCGCATCTCCTACACCTCGCCGCTCGCCCGCGCGCTGATCGGCAAGCAGGTGGGTGACGATATCGAAGTCACCGTGCCGTCGGGCGAGAAGTTCTACCACGTCAACAAGATCGAGTTCATCTAGAGCGTGGCTGTCCCGCCCGTCAGGCCGATTGCCGAGCGGCGGGTGGTGCAGCATTTCGTTGATGCTGGTGCGATCAGCATGGCGGACGCGATTGCGTATGATCCCGGTACACCAGACCGTCAGAGTGCCTTTGCGAGGCTGAAAGGTGCGGATGTCCTCAAGACCGATGGGCAGGGGCGCTGGTATCTCGACGAACAGCGCTGGGGCTCAAGGCGCGCGGACCGCCGCACGCGAGTGGTGCTGACGATGCTCGCGGTTGCTGCTGCCGGAGCATTCGCCGCGCTTCGCTAAGTCTGGATGCGCGGGGGTTAGCCTCGCGCTTTTAGCCGAGGCGCTTTTCCATCGCATAATTGTGGATCGCCACTTCGCCGCCTTCATACGGAATCGTGAAATCGCGGCGGTGGAGCAGGGCATATCCGGCCCGTGCAAACACCGGTCGGGCAAGCTCGCTCGCTTCGGTATACAGCCGTTCGGCGCCGACGGCTCGCGCCGCCACCTCCGCCTCGTTCAGCAGCCCGAGACCTAGCCCGTGCCCGGTGTGATCAGGGTGACAGAACAGCATGTCGAGATGCCCGTCCGCCTCAAGCACGGCGTAGGCGGCGGGCCGGTCATCCTCATCGGCGGCAACCAGGATCACATCGCCCCGCGCCGCACCTTCGAACAGCCGCGCAGGCGAATAGCGCGCCGACCACGCGGTAACCTGTTCGGGCGAATAGGCCTGCAGCGCCGTCTGACGGATCGCCGTCAGTGTCAGCGCGGCAATGGCTTCCGCATCGGCGGGCACGAAGGCGCGTATCATGTAACCGGCCACGGCGCCGATGTCCGCGAATTAGTCTTCGGGCGTCAGCAGCTTGTGGATGTGGACCACCACATACTTCATCTCGGCGTCGTCAACCGTACGCTGCGCCTGCGCGCGCCACGCGTCGACCGCAGCATCATAGGAGCTGTAGACGCCGACGACGTGGATGCTCTCGGGATCCTGAAACTCGATCCCGCGCGGATCGATCACGCGACCACCCATCACGAGGTGGAGCCGCTGGGTGGGGGTGGTTTCTGCCATGATATGGGTCCCTGGGGAGGAAAGATGCGCGCGCCTTTAGCGCCTTGGGGCGCGAGGGCAAGCCTTCAGGGGCTGTGTCAGGCTCAGCCCTTGGTCTTGCGACCCAAGTCGCGCACCATGTCGGCCGCAGCAGCGCGGGTCTTGCGGGCGAGTGCGCGGGTGCTGTCCGCCGCCGAACCTGCGGCATTGGACGTCCGGGCGGTGATCTTCTTCGCCTGCACGCCCGCCGCATCGCCGAGTTCCTCAGCGCGCTCCTGACCGGCGCGGGCGGTCTCCAGCACTTCATCGATCAGCGTCATCGCATAGGTCACCGCAGCCTGACCGATCATCTGACCAAAGCGCGAACCGCCGCGCGAAGCGACATTCTTCACCCCCGAACTGGCGGACGAGGCCGCGCCGGAAATCGCACCGGCCGTGCTGTGCGCGACCCGGCTAGCCACCCGGCGTCCGGGACGGGTGAGCAAGCCGATCACAAGGCCCGCTGCCAGCGCTCCGCCAATCACGGTAAGCGGATTAGCACGGGTGTAGTCCACCGCCGCCGTCGCAGCGTTGCGGGCCTGATCGGCCAGCGTACGGTCGGCATTGCGGCGCTCTGCCGCCTCGATCCGGGCGCGCAGCGCGTCGCGGCTGTCGGTGGGGGAGATGGGGGTGGGTTCGGTCATGCGAGGTCTCCTTGCGCATCGCCTTCGGGGGAGGCGGCGTCGGTATCAGTGTCGTCGTCAATGTCGGCGAATTCGTCGAGCCAATCGAGGATCGGCCCGCGAGCGAACCACAGCACAATCGCGCCGATCAGCACCGCGAGCACGCCCTTGTGGTCGCCCGCCTGCGCCTTGGCCTGTGCGAGCACATCGCGCGCACCGGTGCGGATGCGGCTCGTGATGGTCGAGCTGACGCCGGACGATACGCGGCTCGCGATGCCTTCCTCGCTGAGGCTGGCGCGCAGCCGCTCGATATCCTCGGCCAGCACGGCACGAGCGGCATCGCGCAGCGCGCGGTCTTCGATAAAGCTTTGCGGCAGGCGGGTCATGCGTCCTCTCCCGCATCGAACATTGCCGAGACCGCCTTGCCGTCACCCGCGGCGCTCCACACCAGCAGCGCAACGCCGATCAGCAGCACGCCCACCACAATGGCAATCGCGCCCCAGATCGTCACCAGCGGCGCCAGCGCGATCACCGCGCCCACGGCCAGCGCAATCAGCGCGATGTGGAGCAGCACCAAGGCCAGCACCAGCAGTACCAGCGCCCGGCCCGCCCGCTTTCCGGCGAGGCTGGCACGGGTCTTCTGGAAAGCGATCTCCGCCTCGGCATAGGTGCGCGCATCATCCACCAGCGCGGTGATATCGTCACGCAGCGAGGTAAAGCCGGTGCTATCCTCGGTCGCCTCAGCGTCCTCGGGCGTCACCGCCGGATCGGCAAAGGTGCCATCCGGCGGCAGCGACTGGCCGGGCTCGGTATCATACATGAGCGTGCCTTTTCAGCAGGATCAGCGCTTCTTCCCGCCCAGCATCCGCGCGAGGAAAAAGCCGACCACCGCCGCGATCCCGACAGCCACACCGGGGCTCTTGCGGACCATCGCGCGGGCATCCTCGCTCAGTTCATCGACGCTCTTGGATTCGAGCTTGGCCGAAGTTTCCTGCAAGGTGCGCGAGGCTTTGCGGGCGTAATCGCCATATTGTTCGCCCAACTTTTCGTCGATCTGCAAAGCGGTGTCGCCAACGACCTTGCCGAGCGAGGCGATGGCATCGGTCGCCACTTGCTTGCCTTCCACCGCGAGCTCGCTGGCCTTGCCCTTGGCCTGTTCGCCATAGACCTTGGCTTCGGCGACCAGATCGGTGCCCTTGCCCTTGGCCTGACCGCTGACAGTGCTGAGGCGGTTTTCCGCTTCGGTGCGCAGCGCTGCGGCGCCAGCCTTGGCTTCTTCAAGCGCAGCGTTGAAACGGCTCTTGGCTTCGATCACCGGAGCAGAGGCCGGTGCTGCATCTTCGCCCTTGGTCGTCGCTGCCAGCTTGACCGGCGCAGCCTTGGTCAGGCCTTCGGTCTTGGTGGTTGCGCCCTTGGTCGATTTCGCCGGGGTCTTCTTCGGGGGGGTAGTGTCAGCCATTGCGGTGCTCCTTGTCGTCTGGGCGTGTTTCGGATCGATGCCGTTCGCGTCTCGCCACCCGCTTGCACGAGGTCATTCCCGCGCATAGGGACGTCACGCGTCCGGCCAATGCTGGAATCATCGAACCAGAATCATGCCGTTCCCATTATCATAGCGTCGAAGTGTCTTAACACCCTAAACCACATTACAGCCGGAGCCAAACATGACCGCCATCATCGACCTGCACGGGCGTGAAATCCTCGACAGCCGCGGCAATCCGACCGTTGAAGTCGACGTATTGCTCGACGACGGTAGCTTCGGCCGCGCCGCTGTCCCCTCGGGTGCGTCGACCGGTGCACATGAAGCGGTGGAACTGCGCGATGGCGATGCTTCGCGCTACCTGGGCAAGGGCGTGCTGAAGGCGGTGGATGCGGTCAACGGCGAAATCCGGGAATTGCTGACCGACAATTTCGATGCCGAGGACCAGCGCGATATCGATCTGGCGCTTATCGCGCTCGACGGCACGGCGAACAAGGCGCGGCTTGGCGCAAATGCGATCCTCGGCACATCACTGGCGGTTGCCAAGGCGGCGGCCAATGCGCGGGGTCTGCCGCTCTATTCCTACCTTGGCGGGGTTTCGGCCCATATGCTGCCGGTGCCGATGATGAATATCATCAACGGCGGCGAGCACGCCGACAACCCGATCGATATTCAGGAATTCATGATCATGCCGGTCGGCGCGGATTCACTGACCGAGGCAGTGCGCTGGGGCGCGGAGGTGTTCCACACTTTGAAGAAGGGCCTGGCGCAAAAGGGCCTCGCCACCAGCGTCGGCGATGAAGGCGGCTTTGCGCCGAACCTCGCCAGCACCCGCGCCGCGCTCGATTTCATCATGGAGAGCGTCACCAAGGCAGGCTTCACGCCGGGTGAGGACATCGTGCTGGCGCTCGACTGCGCGGCGACCGAATTCTTCAAGAACGGCAAATACGAAATCTCGGGCGAGGGGCTGAGCCTCTCCCCGCATGAGATGGCCGATTACCTCGGCAAGCTGTGCGCCGAATACCCGATCCGTTCGATTGAGGACGGCATGAGCGAGGACGATTTCGAAGGCTGGGCCGCGCTGACGGGCCTGCTGGGCGACACGGTGCAGTTGGTGGGCGACGATCTGTTCGTGACCAACCCAGCGCGCCTGTCGGACGGGATTGCCCGCGGGCTTGCGAACTCGTTGCTGGTGAAGGTCAACCAGATCGGCACCCTCACCGAAACGCTGGCCGCCGTCGATATGGCCCACCGCGCGCGCTACACCTGCGTGATGAGCCACCGTTCGGGCGAGACCGAGGACGCGACCATCGCCGATCTCGCGGTCGCCACCAATTGCGGGCAGATCAAGACCGGATCGCTCGCGCGGTCGGATCGGCTTGCCAAGTACAACCAGTTGATCCGCATCGAGGAAGAACTGGGCGACAGCGCCGGGTTTGCGGGCAAGGCCTGCTTCGGCGGGCGGGCCTGACAGGGGGAGGGGGCCTAATCCCCCTCGACCGCGTCAAAGAATCGTTCCATCGCCGCAATGCCGGCGGGC
This sequence comes from uncultured Erythrobacter sp., assembly GCF_958304185.1. Lineage (NCBI taxonomy): Bacteria > Pseudomonadati > Pseudomonadota > Alphaproteobacteria > Sphingomonadales > Erythrobacteraceae > Erythrobacter > uncultured Erythrobacter sp. Next base: position 385,396 of record NZ_OY284433.1, on the reverse strand, counting down.
GTCAGCCTTACCAGCACGCGGCGGTGATCGTCAGCGTCATTCTCGCGCAGCACCAGACCTTCATTTGCCAGCACGCCGAGCCAGCGCAGACCGGTGGTCGGCGGAGCAGCTGAGCCGATGCACGCGCTCGAAACCGAAACCGACTTTCCTTCGCCCTGCGCGATGAACAGGTCGAGCAGGATATCCCAAGCAGGTTCGCCGAACAAATCAGGAATGCCGAAAATCGCCTGCCGCTTGCGCCTCAGGGCATAGATTCGGCGGGCGAGCACTATGTGGCTGCGGGACGGGCGAAGAGAGCGCGAATCGCTACGGCTCCCGATATCGGCGGCGAGTGGTACAGCCACGCCATCGTCAGCGGCACTGCGTATTCGCGCGGCGATTGCGATCAGCTCATCGGCGAACGAGCGGAACTTGACAGCGCCTTGCACCAAAACCGCGTCGGTCCCCACGATTCCAAGCCCAAACGGTACTTCAATCATAGGTCTGCCCCCTAGACTTCATGACAATGAGTTGTCAGGGATATCCTGCACTCAATGTATGACATGTCTGCGTATTCTGCCTTACGGAGAAATACTAGTGGCTTCTTTTCATGTCATAATCTCAGAAGCGGTGGACAGTTATGCCTTACGAGGGGGGTGATCCAGTCGCAATTGCTGGATCGCCGCATCAAGATGAGCGGCTGCGATATGCGCGCCGAGCCGGTCGAGTACGGACAGCTGCAATTCGAGCGTGGCAATTGCGGAAGACACATCGATCCGTTCCGCCGCTGGCGAGGTCAGGTTTTCCAAGTTCAGATCCCACTTCATTGCGATATGCTCATTTAGCGCCAACGATGCAGCGCCAAGAGTACAAGCTGATCGAATCTCGTGCTAATGCCGTAGGGATCTACACGGAGAAAATACGTAATATGGGCAAAGGCACATAGTTGGGCGTTAACCCGCCGCGAAACTAGTCTCAGCCGAAGCGGGCCTGCAAAGCCAACAGCGCCAGCGCCGCCTTGGCCGCTTCGCCGCCCTTGTCCTTCTGGGCAGGGTCAGCGCGCACCAGCGCCTGCGCTTCGTTCTCGACGGTCAGGATGCCGTTGCCGATCGCGATGCCATCCATCGTTAAGGCCATGATTGCACGCGCACTTTCGCCCGCCACGATCTCGAAGTGGTAGGTTTCGCCCCGGATCACGACACCGATGGCGACGAAGCCGTCATAACGGTCAGCCTCGGCCGCCAGAGCGATGGCGCCGGGGATTTCAAGCGCGCCTGGCACGGTCAGCACTTCGACTGTGTGGCCCTCGGCCTCCAGCGCAGCCCGCGCGCCAGCGACGAGCATATCGTTAAGGTGGGCATAGAAGCGCGCTTCGACGATAAGGATATCGGCCATGGCAATTACTCCGGAATGGGGTGGAAGTCGGTGATGGTCAGGCCATAGCCTTCGAGCGCGACGTAATCGGGCCGGCTGTTCGACAGCAGCACCATGTCGGATACGCCGAGGTCGACAAGGATCTGCGAGCCAATGCCGATATTGCGCAGCTCTTCGTCCGGCCGCCATTCGCCCGTCCCGACACGCCCGGTCAGGATCACGATCACGCCCGAACCATGCGTGCCAATCGCCTGCATCGCGCGTTGGAGCGTGCGTTTGCGCGCACCCGGAGCGCCCAGCACATCGTCGAACACCGAGATCGGATGGACGCGGGCGAGGGTGGGTTCACCGGGGATGACGTGGCCCTTTTGCAGCACATAGGCCTCGCTGCCCGCGACGCGGTCACGATAGGTGATCATGCGCCATTGGCCGCCGTAATCGGAGGTGAAGGCGCGCTCGTTGAGCCGCTCGACCAAGTGGTCATTGCGCATCCGATAGGCGATCAGATCGCGGATCGTGCCGATCTTGAGATCATGCTTGCGCGCGAACTTCACCAGATCATCGAGCCGGGCCATCGTCCCGTCCTCGTTCATGATCTCGCAGATCACGCCCGAGGGGTTGAGCCCTGCCAGACGCGAAATATCGACTGCGGCCTCGGTATGGCCTGCGCGCACTAGCGTGCCGCCGTCGCGCGCCGTCAGCGGGAAGACGTGGCCGGGGGTGACAAGATCATCCGCGCCCTTGGCTGCGTCAATCGCGACCGAGATCGTGCGGGCGCGGTCTGCCGCCGAAATGCCGGTGGTGACGCCTTCCTTCGCCTCAATCGAGATGGTGAAGGCGGTTTGCATTGATTCCTTGTTGTTGCGGCTCATCGGCTGCAACCCGAGCGTCTCGACGCGCTCCTTGGTCAGCGCCAGGCAGATCAGCCCGCGGCCATACATCGCCATGAAGTTGATCGCTTGCGGGGTCGCCATCTGCGCGGGGATGATGAGATCGCCCTCGTTCTCGCGGTCTTCATCGTCGACCAGGATATACATCCGCCCATTGCGCGCCTCGTCGATAATCTCCTCGATCGTGGCGAGCACCGGGCGGTCGGCATTGGCCTCAAGAAAGGCATCAAGTTTGGCGAGGGTCTCGGCGGTCGGGTTCCACGTGTCCTCAGTGCAATCGCGCAAGGTGTTGGCGTGAAGACCGGCGGCGCGGGCGAGACCAGCGCGGGTCATGGTGCTTGATGTGACGAGATCGCGAACGCGTGTGATGATAGATGTGCTCATACTTGCGATCTATCACATCATGATGTGATTGCAAGCAGGCGCGCGGCATTGAGGCCCACCAGCCACCTTCGAAATGCTTCAGTATCGCAGCACGCTCTACAAAGCAGATGCGCGCCAATAGCCAGTCAACGTGTCGAAGGACAGCACCCCGCCGCCGCGCACAATCAGGACGGCCGCCAGTGCGACCCACAGAATGTGTGTCGTCCACCAAGCTTCCGGGTACACGAAAATCTGGATAACGAGCGTGATGACCAGCAGAGCGCCCGCTGACAGCCGGGTAGCCAGCCCGATCACCAACAGCAGAGGGAAAAGGTGTTCTCCAGCGGTGGCCAAAGGGGCGGCAATTTCAGCAGACAGCGGGACTCCGGCATAGTCATTCTCGAACAGATACCGGGTCGACTCGCTGATCTCGAACACACTTCCCTCCGCCACCTTGCTGCGGCCGGAACGCCAGAACACGCCGGCAAGCGCGATGCGGGCCAGCAGCAGCACAACGCCCTCTGACAGTCGCGAAGCGAGGATGGCCACGATCCGATCGTGCCATTGGGCGATGTGATGCATTGTCTGGTCCTGCCTGTTGTCAGCGTCAGCGATTGATCGGCTTCAGCGAACCATTGCCCTTGGGCGTCTTGGTCTTTTCGCAGGTGCCCTGCTTGACCAGTTTCCAGGCGTTGCCCTGGTAATCGCGGGTCGACGTTCCGGCGCAGCTGGTGCCGGGGCCGGCCGAACAGTCATTCTGTCCGGACTTGGCGATGCCGTAGCATTTTTCCATCGCGGGCTTCTGTGCGGCGACAGGAGCTGAGGTGACGCTGGTCACGAGCGCTGCGGTGACGGCCAGAAAGGCGATGCGAGATAGGGCTTCAGTTTTCATCGTGATTGTCTCCAGTTTGAGAAAGGCAGCGCCGGCGCTTGGCCCGGTCATCACCTGCTGCCTGTTCGCCCGACTGCGGGGCGGCGTTACAGATCCTGTGAAACTTTGATGGCTGTAACCGGCAGCGGTGCTGCGGCGAACGATGTGCTGTGCGATCCTGCACCATCCCTGCAGAAGGAACCGATGAGATGATCAAAGCAACGCGAGCGACCGCTTCGATTGCTGCAACCGCGGCAGCCATCGCGCTGACCTCGTTTGCGGCTTTTGCCGCCGATGCGCCGAACGGCAGCAAGGGCCGTGCCCTCAGCGCCGATGAAACCGTGCACTGTTATGGTCTGCACAGCTGCAAGGGCAATTCCGACTGCGCCACCGCAGAACATGAATGCAAGGGCCAGAACGCCTGCAAGGGCCACGGCTTCAAGGCGATGAAGGCAGGCGAGTGCCTCTCGAAGGGCGGAACGATCGGCGACCTTGGCTGATCCCGCTCTGGCCCGGTGGGTTTACCTCCCCCCCCTTCAAGTCCACCGGGCCATTTTTTGCATCATAGGATATCAGCGATGGCAGACATCTCGGCATTCGGCGGGTTCGGTGTTGGCCTGCGCCGCGATCATTACCGCGACTTCATCGCAGGCAATGTCGATGTCGATTTCGTCGAGGTGATATCCGAAAACTTCATGGTCGACGGCGGCCGGCCGCTACGTGTGCTCGAACAGGTAAGGCAGAAGCTGCCCGTAATCCTGCACGGCGTATCAATGTCGATCGGCTCGGCCGATGGGTTGGACCTTGATCATCTCGGCAGGCTTAAGTCACTAGTCGATCGGATCGAGCCTCTCTGGGTATCCGATCACCTATGCTGGACGCGGACAGGCGCGCATAATAGCCACGATCTGCTGCCGCTACCGCTCACGCGCGCGTCTATGCAGACCGTGTGCGAGAATATCGACCACGCCCAGCACACAATGGGCCGGGCGATGCTGTTCGAAAACCCGTCAAGCTACCTCACCTTTCCGCAAGACGAGCTGACCGAATGGGAGTTTCTGACGGAAATGAGCCAGCGAACGGGCTGTTATCTACTGCTCGATATCAACAATATCTACGTAAGCGCCTGCAACCACGGCTTCGATCCCGCTGATTATCTCAGCGGGATACCAGCAGACCGGGTACGTCAGGTCCACTTGGCCGGACATACACCGGGCGACATCATGATCGACACGCATGACCGGCCTGTTTGCGAAGAGGTATGGCACCTTTTCGGGCAGGCAAGTCGCGTGCTTGGCGATGTTGCTGTGATGGTTGAATGGGACGATGCGCTCCCGCCCTTGGCTGATCTGCTGGCTGAACTTGACCGGGCACGGCGGGTCGCGGGCGCCGCGCGGGCTGAATGTCCGGCATGACCCAGCTATTGCGCGCCCAGACCGATTTCATGGCCTGTCTCCTTGATGAGAGCGCACCCTTACCGCCAGGATGGGATGCACGGCGGGCAGCAGGCATCGCCGTCTATCGCAACGCTTACCGGCAGCGGCTCATCGATGTCTTGCGCAGCACCTTTGAACGCACGGCCCGCTTGGTTGGCGAGGACGCCTTCGTGCAGGCGGCGGCGCACCATCTCATCACGAACCCTCCGGCAAGCTGGACCATCGATCTGGCGGGTGAGGGCTTCTGGGAGGTCTGCGCCGATCTGTTCGCCAACGATGCTGACGTGGGCGAAGTGGCATGGCTTGAATGGTCAATGCACCGCGCATTCACTGCCGCTGACGCTGTGCCCATGACATTGGCCGATTTCGCTGCGGCAACTACAGGGTTCGACACCGGCCAGTGGGACGGACTGCGCTTCGAGATCATGCCCGGGACGGCTTTGCGAGCCGTGTCGTTTGATCTGGTCAAGCTGTGGGCGACGCTGGCCGACCCACTGAATGAGGTGGAGGTCGCTAGGCTTGCAGAACAGAAGTGGGTGCTCTTGTGGCGTGAAGGTGAGATGCCCGTGTTCGGGCTGATCCCGTCAGCGGAAGGACTGGCACCGACGGAAATTCTGAGAGGGGGCAGCTTCGGCGATGTGTGCACCATCTTGTCGAACAATGTCGAAGCATCGCAGGTCGCGGCAGCAGCGGGTGGGATGTTGCGGAACTGGATCGAAATCGGGCTGATCACTGGGCTAAGGTCCGCGCTGCAGCCGACAGACCAAGCCACTGGTTCAAATGCCCGTGAATAAGCGTGAGAAAATGACGCCCTCTATGCTTCGCCTGATCACGTTTTCCCTCGCCGCATGCGCACTGGCGACGTCAGCCAATGCGCACGGTGAAGTTGTGCCTAGTGCATTTTCGCCATGTGAGGACGGGGTGTCGCACGCATCGCTAATGGCGACAGAATGTACATTAGTCGCAGTGCCGCTCGATCATGCGGCACCGGACGCCGGCACAGTTGATCTCTTCGTCAGGAAGTTTCCAGCAGAAGGCGTTGCGGAAGGCCAATTGTGGTTGATTGCAGGCGGCCCTGGTGAATCTGGCGCATCGTTCTACCCCTTCATCGATACATTGCGAGAAGCAGCGCCGGGGTTCGACTTGCTCGTTCCCGATCATCGCGGGACCGGGTTTTCGTCTAGGCTTTGCCCAGATGAGGAGGGACCAGCGAGCAAAGCAGGCAGGGCGCTGGCTGACGAGGAATGGGGCACCTGCTTTGGCTCGCTGAACGAACAGCCCGGCCGGACAAAGTCCTTCACGATCTCAAACGCTGCGCGCGATCTCGATGAGTTGTTATCCCGCCTTGGCAGCGGTGAGCGAAGGTACATCTACGGCGTATCTTACGGAACACAGCTGGTATTGCGGCTGCTCTCCTTTGGCGCTCAAACAGATATTGACGGTGTCATTCTCGATTCTCTCGTTCCGCTCGAAACCGATACCCACTTGGACCTCAGTCACAGATCAGCCGTGACCGATAGGGTCGGCCGAGAGGTGCTGCGCGATTGCGACACACGCCCCGAATGCCGTCGGTACTTTCCCGAGGCCGCAGAACAAGCGGTCCGTCGGCTCCTAGAAAAGGAGAACATTGCGGAATTGGCCGATGGAAATCTGAAATATAAGCTGTCGGCGCTGCTCGACTTTACCGAGACCCGGGCGATGCTTCCCAATGTCATCGCTGGCTTGCAGGCCAACGATCCTGCCTGGCTCAGGTACGCGACCAATCGGCTAAGCGCGAAGGCCTCCGCGCTTATGCACTATCCGCAAAGCGAATCTTCAGTTCCGCTGGTAAGTTTGATCAGTCGCTCGGAAAACAACGCGCGTCCTAACCTGACAGTCGATGTAATCGATCACGAAGCCAAGGACTACCTATTTGCCAGCCCATTGCCCGCGTTGTTGTTGGCAGGCGGCATTCCCACATATGAACGCGACGCAAGTTTTGGTGTTCTGCCCGCCTCAATTCCGCCGTCAATCGTGCTTCAAGGAACGCTCGACCCTAAGACGCCGTATCATGGTGCCGACGAGCACGTTGCCAAACTAAAGGCCTCGGGAGACATCGTTTTGGTCCCGATTGATCGTGCGCCTCACTTCATTCTGATGACGGCACCAAGCGAGTTTAAACGATTGGCACAGGAATTTCTGAGAAAGCATTGAGAGGCACGCTTACCCCAACATACGCGCTGTGAAGGCAGCCCCAGAGCCGATACGCGGCTTCGAACCTTTTGTGACAAAGACGTTCCATTCAGCAAGCGGCCCAGTTTCTGTCGCAATGGCGAGCTCGTCGGGTGGGTTTCGCGGATGCGCGAGAATCCTGCCTTGGCCCGCACAAGAATATGACTTGCAAGGTCGGAAAGCTCTCAATACTCCACAGCCATGCCGACAGCCAACAATGCCGACGCCAGACGTGCAGAGCTGTCCGGCCTGATAGCGCTAGTCGCGCGCGGAGACCGAAGAGCGCTGAACGCCGTCTACGATCGTACCTCGGCAAAACTCTACGGCGTGTGTCTTCGGATCGCACGCGATCGCGATGCCGCAGATGACATCCTCCAGAACGTATATCTTAAGGTCTGGAGCCGCGCTGGACGCTTCAATCCTGATTTTGCCAGCCCCATAACGTGGCTATGCGCCATCGCCCGGAATACCGCCATTGATTGGGTGCGCAAGCATGGCTGCCCCGCACTGAGCGTGCCCGGCACAGCCGAAGCAGGCGACGCCGGGTTGGATGAAGCGCTGGCCGTGATGGCAGCGGACGAGGATCGTGCGCAGATTTTTGACTGTCTTGAGGCCCTTGCGCCCCAACAGCAGCGTGCCATCACGCTCGCCTTTTTCGACGGATTGAGCCATTCGGAGCTCGCAACCACAATGCGAACGCCGCTCGGGACAACCAAAAGCTGGATTCGCAGAGGCTTGCTAGAGTTGCGGGGGTGCCTCCAAGGTGACTGACGAACTCACACCTGAACAGGCCGCCTTGGCAGCCGAGCTTGCTCTCGGGGTGCTCGAAGGAGAGGAGCGGGCCGAAGCCTTGCGGCTTTCATTGGCCAACCCAACCTTCGCTGCGCAGGTCATGGAGTGGCAGCAACGCCTCGATCCCCTAAGCGAAGCGTTTGAGGAAGCTCCGCCTCCCGACTTGTGGGCGGCGATTGATGCGCGGCTGGATGACAACCGGAACACCGGCGAGGTCGGCAAGCTCCGTCTTTGGCAAAGCGCCGCCGCGCTTTCAGGAGCGATTGCGGCAAGCCTCGCAGCGATCATGCTGTTCGGTCCGATTTCCTTGCGCGAGGACGGCGCCTTGCCCCCCGCCTCCAGCCCTGCGCCCGTGGTCATCGCCCAGCTTGCAGGGGGAGACGGAACCTTGCTCGCTGCCAGCATCGGACCCCAAAGCCAGTATCTCGACATTCGAGCAGTCGCTCTGCCCGATACCGACCTGACGCCTGAACTCTGGGTCATTCCCGGCGATGGCGTGCCCCGCTCGCTGGGCCTGATTGCATCCATTGGCACGACGCAGGTGATGCTGCCTGAACGCCTGAGACCGCTGGTGGTCGACGGCGCTATTCTTGCGGTTTCGCTGGAGTCCCCGGAAGGTGCGCCTCACACGGCACCAAGCGCCACGCCGATCGCGACAGGAAAAATTTCAGCGATCTGAGCCTGCCGCATCTGATCGTCTTCAGATCCTCGTATCTTCACCAGAGAGAGCGGGCTGCGATGTCATATTTGCAGCCGGCTATTGGCGCCATCGGTGCCGACAGGACGATTGTCTCGGCAGTCGCCCCGCTTTCTCGCGCACGTGAAGTTCACAAGAATCGCGATTTCCAGGAGCATCTCATGAAAGCAATTTTCCTCGCCGCCACCGCTTCGACCATTCTGGTCGCCGTGCCCGTCAATGCTGAAGACGAGTTCGAGGGCTTCTATGCCGGCGCCTCGGTCGGCTACGACTTCCAGGCGAGCGACGGGGATGAGTTCATCTCCTTCGACCGCGGATCGAACGGGAGCTTCGGCGAAACCGTGACCACCGCTGCGGGCGCCAATGCCTTCTCGCCAGGGTTCTGCGGCGGTGCCGCGACCTCGCCGCAGAACGCGAACTGCGAGTCCGATTCCGACGGCGTCTCTTTCAATGGCCGCTTCGGCTATGACAGCCAGATGGGGAAGCTGGTCGTGGGTCTGGTGGGCGAAGTCGGCACTGCCGACGTGCGCGATGCCGTATCGGCCTTCAGCACCACGCCGGCGTTCTATTACATGGAGCGCGAGATCGATTACACCGCCGCGCTGCGCCTACGCGCCGGGTTCACCCCGGCGACGTCGACCCTGTTGTATCTCACAGGCGGCCTTGCCTATGCCAAACTCGACCAGGAGTTCGAGACGAGCAACACCGCCAACTCCTTCACCGTGATTGCCGATGACAAGGCCTGGGGCTACCAGGTTGGCGCTGGCATTGAGCAGAAGATCGGCAAGAAATTTTCGGTCGGCGTTGAGTATCTTTACACCGGCTATAACGACGATGACACGCTGATCCGCGTCGGTCAGGGCTCGGCACCAGCAACGAACCCGTTCGTGCTGGCAGGCGGCGTCGATTTCCTTCGGGCCAACGACGACTTCAATCTCCAAACAGTCAAAGCGGTGGTAAGCTACCGCTTCTGATGATCATCGTGCACGGGAGCATCTGCATCTTGCTCCCGTGCCCGTATGTTTGGCTCTCAAATCGGAACACGATCAATTGCCGCGCAGGCGTTCCCAAAGTGCGCCGAGGGTAATTAAAGCCGCCGCGGTTATGTCAGCAACGAGGTCGGTTTGAGGATCTCGGCATTTGGCGAGATACCGGCCGAATCTGTCTCGCAGGTATCGCGATTGCGCATCAGCCTCGCTGATGACCGGTAATGGGTGAAAAGCTGCCTTAGCCCTCTCCCCTTGTGGGAGAGCGATGGGAGAGGGGTCCGGAGCAAAGCTCCGGCCGCGACGCCTGACAGTGGGTGGTTAGCGAAATGGCGGCTTTCAGCTTGGCGCGCCCGTTACGGCTCAAAGCGGCGGCGTGCTAGCTAAGTGATGACTAGCACGGTTTTCAGACACCGAACTTGGTGCACCGGGTGCGCCAGAAAAGCCTAATTTTTGAAGGTGGTGGACGCACTTGGGCTCGAACCAAGGACCCGCTGATTAAGAGCGTCACTTAAGCTCTTGGTATATAGCGTCATTTCGCTTCAAATCGCGTCTTGGGTATCACAAATTCGTATCTCGGACCCGCTGATTCCGAGGCGTATCGCGTCATGTCCAAGCATACAATTTCGGTCATCCGATGCCCCCATGTTACCCACACGGAAGATCGTCGAAAATCTGGGTATCAGGGGGAAGGGAGGTTGCGCATTGTCGAGCGCGCACTCCCTTGTACCGCGTGAGTGCCGTTACGTCAGGAAAATAGTGCTGACAGGTTTCTCAATTAGATCCGTTCGGGCTGAAGGCCAGCATCGCGGAGCCTTCCCGCAATCTTCCTCATCTTTGCGAACTCGGTTCCCCATGCAGGTTTCAGGTCGAGCTTCTCGCAAAATTCTTTGCCTGAAACGTCTTCAAGCAAATCGGCATACTTGATCACCTGCAAGTGGAGCTCGGCAACGTAGCCGTTGCGTGGTGCGCTATCGATTGCGCGCTTGATCCGCTCGAAAACTCCGGGGTTGCTCATGGTCGTCTCCTTGGCTGCGAGAGAGGCTTAATCGAAGCTCTAGCAATTTGCAATAAGCTTTATGCAATATGCATAAAAAGGTCAGCGGTTAGGGATCACGAAATTGCGTTAGACCGAAAAGCTAGAATGAGTGTCGCGCGATCTGGTGCGCCTATCGGTGCCGGGGCGCGATCCAAAGCACCCCCGGTCGTAGGGTGCATGGTCATATTGCATCGTTCTGCACCTTCTCGATGCAGGCATTGCCAGTGTCAGGAATTCCTTTGAGATTGGCTGATTTCCATGATTATTGAGGTGTCATTCGAAAGGATGACGCGTGCAAAAGGCTTTAACAGATAAGACGATAGAGGCGTTGAAGCCTGAACCGAGACGCTACGAGGTTCACGATCTCCGTTGCCCCGGTTTGACGCTTCGGGTTTCGCCGACCGGTCGAAAATCCTTCTATATCAGATTTCGATATGGCTTGGCGCAGAAGCATCCCCTGCTTGGCGTCTATCCGCGCATGTCTCTTGCTACCGCGCGCGAGAAAGCGAACGACTGGCTGCGCCAAGTCGACGAGGGCATTGATCCTACCAAGCGCAAGCGGTCGTCAAATATGAAGGTGGAGGCTGTTTGCCGCGAGTTTGTGCGGCTGCATGCGCAGACCCGAAACAAAAGCTGGCGTGAATCGGAGCGCATCCTCGAACGCGAGTTCATCGAGACATTCGGGCAACGCGATATCCGCGAGATAAAGCGGTTCGACGTCTTGGAGATATTGGATGCCGCCGTGGCGCGGGGATCGACTTACCAAGCGAACAGGATTTTGGCGACAATCAGGAAACTATATAACTGGTGCATAGAACGCAGAATTGTCGAATCCAGCCCGATTGTTGGCATGAAGGCACCGACGAAATAGATTTCGCGCGAACGGGTATTAGACGACGATGAATTGAGGGCGCTGCTCCGCGCATGCCGCAATGATGCTTACCCATTCCGCCAATATGTCCCGCTTCTTCTGGGCACAGCTACCCGCCGAGCGGAATTGGCCGAAATGCGCTGGAGCGAGATTGAGGGCGACAAATGGGTCATACCCGCCGAACGTGCGAAGAACGGAAAGCCGCATGTGGTCCCGCTGAGCACATTCGCACAGGAGGTACTTTCTGAGGTGCCGCGCTTTCTCGATTGTGATTTTGTCTTCACCACGACCCATCGGTCTCCTGTCAGCGGCTTCTCCAAGATGGTTCGGAGGCTCTCCGAGGGCTCCAACACATCGGGTTGGCGGCTGCATGATCTGAGGCGCACTGCTGCATCTGGCATGGCACGCCTTCGAGTGGCACCACATGTTATCGAGCGAGTGCTCAACCACATTTCAGGCACGATTTCAGGCGTGGCGGCGGTCTATAATCGCTACGGTTACGACGATGAGAAGGCCGATGCACTAGAGAAATGGGGTGCTCGATTGGCAGAGCTGAATGTGTTGGATTGATGGTGTATTGCAAAACGCAATACGAAGTGATATTCGATCGTCGTAAGGAGAATGCACATGCCCCGCGCTGCCCAACGCAAGGATCATCCGCTTTCGATGCGCCTGCCTGACGCCGATCTGGCGATCATTGATCGCGCAGCGCAGATGCGTGGGCGTTCGCGCACGGAGTTTATGCGCGACGCAGCGGTTCGTGCAGCTGAAGAGGCCATCATGGATACCAACTTGTTGAGGGTCAGCCCTGAGGCTTTCGACGCCTTCGTCGCAATGCTCGATGCGCCAGCCAAGCCTGTTCCCGCACTGACCGAATTGTTGAGGCGTCCCGCGCCGTGGGAAGCGACCGCTGAGCGATAAGGCGGCTCATCGTTGGCAATTTCCGCTCCTGAGCCGTTGAATGGCGGGCATGACCTATCGCAGTTTACATGCGGCAAGCCGTCACTCGACAACTGGCTGAAGGGCAGGGCGCTTTCCAACCATAACCGGGGCTTCACGGCCGTCATGGTCGTTCACGAGGCGGGGCGTGTAGTCGGCTATTACGGACTTGCTCCTACCGCTGTTGTGCCGACTGCGATGCCGCGTGCGATCAGAACCGGCCAGCCACCCGATCCTATACCCTGTTTGCTGCTGGGACAGTTGGCTACCGATATTGAGTGGGCAGGGCGTGGGATCGGTTCGGGATTGCTAAAGCATGCGCTGGAGCGCTGTATTGAAGCAGCAAAGCTCGTTGGCGGTCGGGCACTCATCGTCAACGCAGTCGACGCGGAGGCGGCAAGATTTTGGCAGCGAAGAGGTTTCCTGCCTTCAAAGGATGATCCGATGGTACTCTTCAGATCCATCGGAGACATTGCTGCGTCCCTCGCGGCGGCACAATAAGACGACGCATTGACGGAGAAAAACGCCAGTGAGTGACCCTTGGCCCGACATGTTCGATGCAGAGGCCATGGAAGCCTTGAGCCGTCTTCTGCATATCAAGTCCCAGCAATCAGCGAAGGCGGATTTTCTGGCGGTAGGAGAACGCATAAGGGCAATTATCGACATCACGCCGAGCAACTTTGATCGAGGACCAAAAAACAATCCGTTGTCGCGTCGTGCCCGATGGTTAGCGCGCCGTGTCTTGAAACCTTCCTCGCTGTTGCGTGAAGCCTTGTTAGATGATCCGAAGTTTGCCGAGTACCCAGACAGCTATGCCAATGCTATCTCGTCGGAAGAACGACGCGAAATAGCAAAAAGTTTGGCAACGTTGGAGTCATTCGCAAGCCAGCTCTACGAAGATCTCGATTATCGGGCAAAGCAGAAAAACCTTAGGCACAACATTGAGATGCGTCGCGAATTTCTGTTTTGGATAGCCCAGGTCGTCGCGAAGCATGCACATAAGATTTCGAAGGAGCGATCCTACACTAGCCCAGAGATTGGCGAGTTGGCCGGGAAGGGAAACGCGGCACCATTCTTTGCAGCGATCAAGTTGGCCTACGTGCAGATCACTGGAGAAAAAGCACGCCAACTCGATGATCACTTCAAAGAAATAGTCCGAATGAACCTCTGAGAGTCTGCCCAAGTTGGGCAGAATCGACCAAGGCATTTGATGGCGTTTCGCGCTGTTTCGATGCACATTTGCTCACGACGTCGTTGACCGAAAGTGCGCACTTTCATTCACTGAATGAAAGCATTGAACATGGAAAATCAGCTTAAACAGGCGGTCGGTGGCCGCCTTCTCTACAGTCGTGAACATCTGCCCCGTTTGGGCATCAACCTGTCAAATTCGACCATGTTGCGGCTTGAAGCTGCCGGTCAGTTCCCGAGGCGGGTCCGTATAGGCGCGCACTCGGTCGCGTGGCTGGCGTCGGAAATACATGAGCATGTTGCCAAGCTTGCTGCTGAGCGGGAGGCTGGCCAGTGCAAATCCTAACCAAGAGGGGCCTCGCGGGGCCTTTCTAATCACACTCCAAGCTACGCTAAACTACGCTCAAAGGCTTGAAACGGTTGGATTAATTCCGCCGTGGATTACCTTAACCTACGCCACGGTTTTCCCGCAAATGATTACGTGGCGATTACGTGGGAGCGTGAAAATCATGCCCAATCAATCGATCACCTTGCGCACAATCGAGGCTGCCAGGCCGAGTGCATCGGGCGATGTATACACTTGGGACACCGCCCTCAGAGGCTTTGGATTGCGGGTCACCCCGCGCGGCGTCAAGAGCTATGTGTTGCAGTACCGGGTTGAGGGTAGCCCAGCGCGGCGCAAGACCATCGGCATCCACGGGAGCCCATGGACAACGCAGACAGCGCGCCGCGAAGCCGAACGTCTGCTCATGCTGATCCGGCAGGGCATCGACCCGGTCGAGCAGCAACGCGAGTTGAAGCGCCGCGACAAGGCGCTCAACTTCTCGGCCTATTGCGATCTGTTCGTCGAACTGTACCTGCAGGCGAACTGGCCTGACACTTGGCCGGAAGCCATGCGCATCCTCGAGAACATCGCCAAGCCGCGCTGGGGCAAGCGGCCGCTGTCGGCGCTGAAACGCAGCGACATCGTCAAGCTGATGGACGACTATGCCGACCGGCCCGGTCAGCGCAAGGCCGTACACTCGCTGCTACGCAAGCTGTTCAATTGGGCGGTCGACCGCGAGGACATCCAGGTCTCGCCCTTGGCAGGCATGAAGGCGCCCAAGGCTGTCGCATCGCGGCGGCGGGTGCTGGGACACGAGGAAATCGTCTGCCTGTGGAAGGCCTGCGAGCATGTTGGTTGGCCATGGGGCGCTTATGTTCGCCTGCTGATCCTGACGATGCAGCGTCGGCAGGAGGTCGCCGAGATGGATTGGAGCGAGATCGACCTCGAGGCCAAGACCTGGACCCTCCCGCCTGAGCGCACCAAGAATGACGAAGCCCATGTTGTGCCGCTATCGCCGCTCGCGGTCGACCAGTTGCGGGCTATGAGCCCAAAGCGGTCAGGCCTGGTTTTCACTACCACAGGCAAGACCCCGGTATCGGGCTTCTCCAAGGCCAAGCGTACCCTTGACGAGCATATGTTGCGCATCATCGCAGAGCGCCTTGGCCATCTGAATGTGGAAATGACCCCGATCGTGATCCCCGAGTGGCGTTTCCATGATATCCGCAGGACGGGAGCAACCAACCTTCAGGCGCTTGGCATTCCGATTGAGGTAACCGAAGCCGTGCTCAATCACATCAGCGGAACGCGGGCAGGGGTAGCTGGCATCTATAACCGGTACAAATATGACGCGGAGAAGCAGAAGGCATTGGAGTTGTGGAACAAAAAAATCACCGAATTACTGAGTGCTAGTCCAATATGCTAAGGCCGTAATGGCGACTTGCGAATGAACCTCATGAGGCTGATCGTCCCGGTCCCATCAGGATCAACCCTGCTCCGGCGAGACAAATTGCAGCGCCAATGACATCCCAGCGGTCGGGTCGCGCGCCTTCGACACTCCAAAGCCAAATCAGTGATGCTGCGATATAAACGCCGCCATAGGCTGCAAAAGCGCGGCCTGCGGCTGGCGTATCGACCAGCGTCAGCAGCCATGCGAAGATCGCAAGCGAAACCATGCCCGGCGCAACCCACCAGGGAGATTTGCCGAGCCGCAGCCATGCCCAAAACGAGAAGCAACCGGCGATTTCTGCCAGTGCGGCGAGCGCATAAATCAGTCCGGTTTGCAGGGTCGGCATGGTCATGGATTGATCCGAGGCGCTTGAGGAGCTGGCCAAACAATTGCTGGGTGTCGCAGCATGGTCAACGCCGTCTGGTGAATCCATCCACGCGAGGCCGAATCGTCGGTGCCAAAGCAGCGATCTTCGATCACGTTGCGGTCAGCGCGCGCGGGGCGAGGGTCTCGATGATCTTGCAGTCGGCCACCGTCCCGTGACGGCAGGAACCGATGATCCGATCAAGCTCGCCGCGCAGAGCGGTCAGATCGGCAACCTTGCGGTCGATTTCGGTGAGATGGACACGCGCTATGCCGTCAACTGCATCGCAGGATTGGGCCTTGTCATCCGATAGCGTGAGCAGTTCGCGCACCGCTTCGAGCGTGAAACCGAGATCGCGGGCGCGGCGGATGAACGACAGCCGCGCCAGATGATCATTGCCATAGGCACGGTAATTGGCGCTTGTCCGTGCGGGTGGCGGCAACAGCCCGATCTTTTCATAATAGCGCACCGTCTCGACCTTGGTCGCCGTGGCGCTCGCGAGCTCGCCAATTTTCATCGCCACTCCTCCGGGCTTGACCCTGTAGTTGCTACAGGGTGTAGATAGAGTGCCGACTCGCAGATTGTCGAGAAGGTAAGAAGATGGCTGATTATTGCTGCAAGGCCGCGTGCGGGACGACGGCAACGCTCAATGACCCGCGCTGGCGCAGGGCCTTGTGGATCGCGCTCGGCGTCAACGCCGGCATGTTCGCTGTCGAGATGGCGGCAGGTGCCGCTGCTGACAGCCGTGCTCTGCAGGCGGACGCACTCGATTTTCTGGGTGATGCTGCCAATTACGCGATCAGCCTACTGGTTGCCGGGATGGCGCTGGCGTGGCGGGCACGGGCTGCCCTTGCCAAGGGGCTTACTCTCATCGGCCTGAGCGCTTGGGTGATGATCACAGCAGTGTTGGCGGCATTGGGCGGAGCTGCACCCCGACCGGAGCTGATGGGCATGATCGGCGCGCTCGCGCTCGCAGCCAATGCTGGCGTCGCCATCATGCTCTACCGCTTTCGTACGGGTGATGCGAACATGCGCTCGGTCTGGATCTGCTCCCGCAACGACGCGATCGGCAATATCGCCGTGATGGCGGCCGCGCTCGGCGTGTTTGGCACCGGCACCGCCTGGCCCGATCTTATTGTCGCTGCGCTCCTGGCGCTGCTCGGCATCAGCGGCGGCATTCAGATTGTCAGGCAGGCACTGGGTGAGCTGGGGAGTGTTGCGACATGAAGGTGTCCCGTTCGACACATATCGCGCTCAAACCGGAAACTGTCTGGGCAGAAGTTCAGACGGCGGGCTTGTTGCAGCATATCGCCTGGCCGCTGGTGCGCTTCATCCCGGTCGATGACGCGGCGTTCGAGAGCTTTCGGCCCGGCGGGCGCTACCAGGTTAAGCTCCGGCTGTTTGGCATGATCCCCTTCGGGACCCAGTGGATCGTGAGCTCGCTGCATGAAGCTGACGGCACCCAATGGCCCAAGCGACTGCGTGATGACGGCTATAGTGCCCTTATCTCGAAGTGGGATCATTGGATTACGGTCGCGCCGGACAAGGACGGCGGGACGCGCTACCACGACGAGGTCGAAGTTTCGGCCGGAGCCCTGACCCCGTTCATCTGGGCCTTCGCGCAGATCTTTTATTGGCACAGGCAGCGACGCTGGCGGGGTCTTGCCAAGAGCCTTGCTACGCGGCGGGTGATCGCGGCCGAAATGGCGGCATACCGTTCAGTTGCAGAAGCGGGCGACGATGATCGTGCGTGGCACCATCTGGAGCGGGTTCATATCGTTTCGCAGCCCTATCTTGGCCCACATCTCGCCAGTCATGGCGCCATGCTGGGGTTTGCGATCCGACGGCGCGATTGGAGCGAAGTTCTGGGCCAGATGGTCCGGATCATTCTGGCCCCGCTCGGCTCGTTGACGGGCCGGTTGCCGGTGGGTAACACCGGCCGATCTAATGTGAGCGCGTTTGCGCCGATGCCGATACCTGCCGATCTGGCGGAAGCGTTGCGCCAGCAGGAACTGATTTCGTGACATCGCAGCTGTCAGATTGCTTGATTAACCCTTTCAAGCTAGTGCGGCCATAATGGCGCGCGTTCTTCTTCTGTTTTGGCTGGCGGTTGGACTGGCATTCGGCGGCGTAGAATCGCCGTCGATGGCGCATGATGCCCTGCCTTTTAGTGCTGTCATTGCTTCGTCAGACGTAAGCGGCCATGCCGAAGCAGCGCATCGCGAACATGCTCCTGATGACGAAAACGCTCCCTGCCACGCCATGGTTCATCACCATTGCAGCGTGGGTCTCAATGCCGGCGCGCCGGTCATGGCCGAAAGCCTGTCGCTGGCCCGTGTCGCGATGCGGCCACAAGACAGCGCCATCCTGAGCTCTTTGGCGCAAGCCCCGCCGCTTCAGCCGCCTTCTGCCTGAACTTGAACCGTAACGGCGCACGGACCTGTGGGTTCGCGCGCTGAACGCATGCCAAGTTCAGGAGTCTTCCATGCCCATATCCTTGCGCGCCGCCCTTATGGCTGCGGCGCTGGCCACTGCCTTTCCGGCCTTGGCCGAACCCATAACGCTCGAGACTGCGATCGAGCGTGCCATTGCAAGTCAACCGCGCCTTGCTGCAGCTGAGGCGCGTGTCGCCGCAGCCGAAGCGCGCACGCGTCAGGCCAACGTCCGTCCCAATCCGCAGGTCAGCCTCGAGCTCGAGGATTTTGCCGGAAGCGGTCCCTTCCGCGGCTTGGACAGCACACAAACCACGCTGGCGCTTAGTCAACAGCTCGAGATCGGGGGTCAGCGAAGCGCCAGGCGGTCCGTTGCGGCAAGCGAGCGTGATGTGGTGGCCCTGGCCCTGCTGCGCGAGCGCAATGATCTGGTTCGCGACGTTGAACTGGCCTTTGCCGAGCTGGCAGCGGCGACGGATCAAGCAACGCTGGCGCGCGACAATGCTGCGCAAGCGTCATCGCTTGCCAACACGGCGCGCATTCTGGTCGAAGCGGGCCGCGATCCGCCGCTAAGGCAATTGCGTGCCCAAGCGGCGCTTGCCGAAGCTCGTGCCGCCGAGGTTGAAACATTCAGTCTCATGCTTGCCGCGCGTCGAAACCTCGCGGTGCTGGTCGGGTCAGATGATCCGGAACTGACGGCCGCAGAGGGCGCGCCGAAGCAATTTCGACCAACGAACGATCCTGCCTTTATCGGCATCGACGAGCGGCTTGCCGAGGCGGAACGCCGCGCTGCTGCGGCGCGGGTGGCGCTGGCGCAGTCGGCCGCTGTTCCCGATGTAACTGTGAGCGGTGGGCTGCGGCGTTTCAATGACGGGCGCGATACAGCGTTTGTTGCTGGCCTATCGCTGCCAATTCCGATCCGTGATCGCAATCGCGGCGGGATCGAGGCGGCGCGAGCGGACGAGACCGCAGCCGAATATCAGGCAGAGCGGGTGCGAGCCGAGGCGCGGCGTGACAGGGCGCAGGCACTAATGCTGGTTGAAGCTGCCGAGACGCGGCTTGCCGCGCTTGAAGGACCGGGCCTTGCCCAAGCCGAGGAGGCGGTGAGGCTGGCGCAGGTCGGCTACAATGCCGGGCGCTTCTCGCTGCTTGAATTGCTCGACGTTCAAGGCGCGCTGACGACGGCGCGCCGTTCCATCATTGAAGCCCGGCTCGACCGGGCCCGCGCGATTGCCGCGCTCAATCGCGCCTATGCGCGCGAGGAGAACTGATCATGACGATTGACCGGAAAATGCTGGCCCTGATCGGCGGTGCCGCGATCATTGCCCTTGTAGGTGGCGGCGCGGGCTATGTGCTGCGCGGCGACGCAGCACATAGCGACGAAGCTGCCCAAGGCGTTGAGACTGGCGGCGATGCAGAAGCCGAGGCGGCGCCAGGGGAAGGCACCATCATGGTGACCGAAGCGCAACTGCGCACAGCAGGGATCGTGGTTGCGGCAGTCGGAGAAGGCTTTGCCGGGGGCGAAGTGACAACGGCGGGCGTGCTCGTGCCGCCGACACAGTCGGTCGGTCATGTCACCGCACGCACGTCGGGCGTTGTCGTGCGGATCTTGCGCCAGCTTGGCGACCGGGTCGCGGTAGGTGATGCGCTCGCTGTCATTGACAGCCGCGAGGTTGCCGAGGCGCAGGGCGCATCGGCACGCGCACGGCGCGCAGCCGAAGCCGCACGCACTGTTCTTGCGCGAGAGGAAAGTCTGTTCCGCCAACGTGTCACGGCACGTCAGGAATATGAAGCAGCGCAAGCCGCCTACGATGCGGCGCGAATTGATGCGCAGCAAGCCGAGCAAGCCTTGCGCGCGCTGGGTGCAGGGACGGGAGGAGGCACCACCCGGCTGATGACGCTGCGCTCGCCGGTTGCGGGTGAGGTTACTTCGGTGACCGTTACGCCGGGTGAATATGTTCCGCCCGAGCGCGAGCTTTTTCAGGTGGCCGATCCGCGCACGGTCTGGGCGGAATTGATGATCCCTGCGCGCGATATCCAGCGCGTTCGGGTCGGCCAGACGATGATGCTTTCTGTTCAGGGTAGCGATCACCCGCACACGGGCCGTATCCGGTTCCTCTCCCCCGCTGTTGATCCGGCCACCGGGGCGGCCAAGGCGATCGCCACCATCGACAATCGCGATGGCGACCTTCGTGTCGGCCAGAATGTCAGTGCGCGGGTCACGACGCCCGGGAGCGATGGCCAGCGGGTGCCAGTGGTGCCGCGCAGCGCGATCCAGGAGGTTGAGGGGCGCAGTGTTGTTTTCGTGCGCACGCCGCGCGGCTTTGTCGTGCGGCCGGTGACGGTGGGCACTGGCAGCGATTCCGCCGTGCCGATCATCTCGGGTCTGCGCGTCGGCGAACGCGTTGCGACCGTCAATGCCTTCGTCCTCAAAGCGGAACTCGGCAAGGCCGAGGCCGAACATGATCATTGAGAGGACGAACCATGATTGAAAAAATCCTCGCTTTCGCCGTCGAGCGAAGGGTGCTGGTGGTCCTCCTGACTGCGTTTGCCGCCATTTATGGTGCGACCCAGCTTGTACAACTGCCTGTCGATGCGGTGCCCGACATCACCAACCGGCAGGTGCAGATCAACGCCGTTGCGCCCTCGCTCGGGCCGACGGAAATGGAACGCCAAGTCAGCTATCCTATTGAAACTGCCATGGCGGGCATGCCCGGCCTCGTTGAAACCCGCTCGATTTCGCGCAACGGGTTTGCGCAGGTCACGGTGATCTTCACCGACGATACCGATCTCTATTTCGCCCGCCAGCAAGTGGGTGAGCGCTTGACGCAGGCGGCGGGCACGTTGCCACCCGGGGTGGATCCACAAATCGGACCGGTGTCGACCGGCCTTGGCGAAGTGCTGATGTGGACGGTCGACTTCGCGCATCCCGATGGGCGCGGGGCTCCGCGCGGGCGCGCCGGGCAGCCGGGCTGGCAAACTGACGGCAGCTATCTTACTCCTGAGGGACAGCGGCTGACGACGCCGGAAGAGCGGCTGACCTACCTGCGCACGGTCCAGGACTGGATCATTCGGCCACAGATGCGTCAGGTTGCCAATGTCGCGGGTGTCGACGCCATCGGCGGTTTCGTGAAGCAATATGAAGTCGCACCCGATACGGTGCGTCTGGCCGCCGCCGGTCTTTCGATGACCGATCTCGTCGACGCGCTCGAACGTGGCAATGTATCGAGCGGTGCGGGCGTGGTCGAGCGCAGCGGTGAAGGACTGGTGGTTCGCGCCGATGCACGGGTGTCACGCGGGTCTGAAATTGCTGATATCGTGATTGCCCAGCGTGGCGGGGCGCCGGTGCGGGTCATTGATGTGGCGACCATTTCGTCGGGCCGCGAGGTCCGCACGGGTGCAGCCAGCGTCAATGGTCATGGCGCTGTGGTTGGCACCGCCCTGATGCTTGCAGGTGGCAACAGCCGCACGGTGGCGGCTGAATCCGCCGCGAAGCTCGATGAGATCGGCGCGGCCCTCCCGCCCGGTATTGTCGTGACGCCGGTGCTTGATCGTTCGGTGCTGGTTGATGCGACGATCAGCACGGTGGCTAAGAACCTGACCGAGGGCGCGCTCCTTGTTATTGTCGTCCTGTTTCTGCTGCTCGGCAATTTCCGCGCTGCCATCATCACGGCGCTGGTGATCCCGCTGTCGATGCTGCTGGCGGCAATCGGGATGGTCAAAGGGGGTGTTTCAGGCAATCTGATGAGCCTCGGCGCACTCGATTTCGGGCTGATTGTCGATGGCGCGGTCATCATCGTTGAAAATTGCCTGCGCCGTCTGGCCGAGCGTCAGCGTCATGAAGACAGGTTGCTCAGTTTGCAGGAGCGGCTTCACGAAGTGATGGTTGCTGCGCGCGAGATGATCCGCCCGTCGGTGTTTGGTCAGGCCATCATTATCTTGGTGTATCTGCCGCTGCTCGCGTTCGACGGGGTGGAAGGCAAGATGTTCGCGCCGATGGCGATCACGGTGATGCTGGCACTGGCCGCAGCCTTTGTCCTCTCGCTGACCTTCGTACCAGCGATGGTGGCGCTGCTCGTGACTGGCAAGGTCGAGGAGAAGGAGCCGCGCGTGCTGGCGGCGACGCGGAGCCGTTATGAGCCATTGCTCGACAAGGCGCTGGCCCGGCCATGGGTGGCCATCGGCTCGGGAGCGGCAATTTTCCTTGTCGCGCTCATCGCTTTCACCAGCCTTGGTCGCGAGTTCATTCCCCAGCTCGACGAGAAGAATTTCGCGCTCCACGCGATGCGGATCCCGTCGACGAGTGTCGAGCAATCGGCCTCAATGCAGTTGCAGGTTGAGCGGGTGATTGCTGGCTTTCCGGAGGTCGCGACGGTCTTTTCAAAGACGGGCACGGCGGAAGTTGCGACTGACCCGATGCCCGGCAATGTGTCCGACACTTTCGTGATCCTGCGCCCACGAGAGGAGTGGACCGATCCGTCCGAAACAAAGGCCGCGCTGATTGCCCGGGTGGAAGCCCGGCTGAACACGCTGCTTGGCAACAATTATGAGTTCAGCCAGCCCATCCAGATGCGCTTCAACGAGCTGATTTCGGGCGTTCGATCCGATGTAGCGGTCAAGGTCTATGGCGATGATTTTGAAACACTCAATGCCACGGCGCAGCGCGTTGCAGCTGCGCTGCGCGCGGTCGACGGTGCTTCGGATGTCAAGGTTGAGCAGACCGAAGGATTGCCGGCGCTGGTGATCGATTTCGACCGGGCGGCGATTGCAGCCTATGGTCTGTCGGTTGGCGATGTGACTGATGTGGTGCAGATCGCGCTCGGCGGCCGCGAGGCCGGGCTGGTGTTCGAAGGCGATCGGCGGTTTGATGTCGTGGTGCGCCTGCCCGAAGAACAGCGGCGCGATCTCGATGCGCTTGCGGCCTTGCCAGTGGCATTGCCATCGGCAGATGGCACGGCGCGGTCAGTACAGCTGGGCCAGCTCGTTCGCTTCCGCATCGAAAACGGTCCCAACCAGGTCAGCCGCGAAAACGGCAAGCGCCGGGTTGTTGTGCAGGCCAATGTGCGCGGGCGGGACTTGGGCTCGTTCGTTGCCGATGCGCAAGCTGCGGTCGCCAATGATGTGCAGATTCCTCCGGGTCTGTGGATCGACTGGGGCGGCCAGTTCGAGAATCTCGAACGTGCGCAAAATCGCCTCAGTATTGTGGTGCCACTTGTCTTCGCGGCGATCTTCGCCTTGCTTTACGCAGCGCTGGGGTCGGCAAGCCGTGCGGCGATGGTCTTCTCCGCCGTCCCGCTCGCGCTGAGCGGGGGCGTGCTGCTGCTATGGCTGCGTGGCATGCCCTTTTCGGTCTCTGCAGCGGTTGGCTTCATCGCTCTGTCGGGCGTGGCAGTGCTCAATGGGCTGGTCATGATGTCGAGCATCCTTGCGCTGCGTCAGAACGGCAAGGGCGTGCTGGAATCGGTGCGCGAAGGGGCGCTGATGCGGCTTCGGCCCGTGCTGATGACCGCGTTGGTGGCCAGTCTCGGCTTCGTGCCGATGGCGCTGGCGAGCGGCACAGGTGCGGAAGTGCAGCGACCGATCGCGACGGTGGTGATCGGTGGATTGATCTCGGCGACCTTGCTGACCTTGGTCGTCCTGCCGGCGCTGGCCCGGCTTGTGCTTGACCGGGAAGCCAAGCGCTTTCCGGACGAAGAGCCTCAGCCGCTTTCGCCCGTGATGGCTTAGACGAATGACCAAGAAAATAGACCAAAGCTCAGGAGAGACGCAATGAACAGCAGCGGTAACCGAAGTGCATCGGCTCCTGGCGGCCCTTGCAATGGCTCCTTGGTGGCAAGCTGATGGGCGCGGGTCATGATCATGGCAATGCCGGTCACCAGGGCCATAGCCATGGCGCTGGTGCCAGCACCCGTCGCCTTGCCATTGCACTTGGACTGACCACGACGTTCCTGATCGCCGAGTTGGTCGGTGCCTTTGTCTTTGACAGCCTGGCGCTGCTTTCCGACGCTGCGCACATGTTTACCGACAGCGCGGCGCTGGCGATTGCGCTGGCGGCGGTGAAGATCGGCCAGCGTCCGCCCGATGATCAGCGCACCTTCGGCTATCGGCGATTCGAGATATTGGCGGCGGCGTTCAACGCGATCCTGCTGTTTGCGGTCGCCGGATACATTCTCATCGAGGGGATCGGGCGGTTCTTTGCACCACAGCCCGTCGAATCCGTGGGCATGCTGATTGTCGCAACGCTGGGGCTGCTTGTGAACCTCATTGCGATGCGGATCCTCGCCGGTGGCAAAGAGGACAGCCTGAACCTCAAGGGGGCCTATCTCGAGGTCTGGGCCGATATGCTTGGCTCGCTTGGGGTCATCGCTGCCGCCGTCATGATCTATTTCACCGGTCTCAACTGGATTGATCCGTTCGTCGCGATTGCGATCGGCCTCTGGGTTCTACCCCGCACGTGGATATTGCTGCGCGATACCACGCATATCCTTCTGCAAGGCGTGCCGCGCGGGTTTGACCTCAAGGCCATCCGCGCCGCGATGGGCGAGATTGCCGGCGTCACGGGAGTGCATGACCTGCACCTGTGGTCGGTGGCGGGCGATGACGCCAGCCTGACCGCGCATGTTGCGATTGGTGAAGGGGAGGATGCGGAGAGGGTGCGCCGCGCCGTGGCAGACATGCTGGAAGCGCAGTTCGCAGTCCATCACGTCACGATTCAGACAGAAGCTGTTCCGTGCACTGATGAGACGGCGCTGCATCGCTGAATATGCGATCTTCGCTCTAGGTCATCATCCACACTGCCATGCCGATCATCATCAGATTTTCGGTCAATGATACAAAGCCCAGCGGCACATTGCTGTCTCCGCCGACGCAAGCGCATTTGAGTTCGCGTCGGTCGATATAGACGGCTTTGAAGACCGAGATCGCACCGATCGTGCCGATGAACAGCGCCACCGGTATCGATAGCCAATGCAGTTGGCCCGAGACCATCAGCACACCGGCGAGGCCCTCAGCGAAAGGATAAAGGGTCGCATAAGGCACCCAGCGCTTTGCCAAGAGGTCGTAATTGAGGAACATGGTCGCAAACTTGTCGACGTTCTGGAGCTTGAGCAGCGCCAAGACGCACATGCTGAAGGCGATAAACCACTCTGCAACGCGAACACTCAGAGACGTGCCATCGACCGCGATGCCGGCCGCAATTGCCATCGCTGCGGTCATGGCGAAGAGCGCGATGATCGGGCGATAGCTGGTTGCAGCAGGATCCAGGACCTTGATCCCGAAGTATCGCCGCAGGTCGTCATGCCCGCCAATGCGCTCGCCATCGATGAAAGTCTGAGGGGTGGTTGCAACGCCGTGTTCAGCCTTGAACGCGTCGGTCTGTTCGCGCGTGGTAAGGTGCCGATCATCGACCTTGTAGCCGCGCGTTTCGAGCAGATGCTTGGATTTCAGGCCATAAGGACATGTGTGATTGGGCATTACCATGCGGTGGAGCACCGCGGTTTTTATGGGCTTGGGCATTGGAGATTTCCTTTGGATCGCAGCAATGCAGCCCATATAGGTCCCGTACCATGGTACGGAATCAAGGGTGAAAATGAAAATTGGTGAATTTGCCCGCGCAGGCAGGGTCAATGTCGAGACGATCCGCTATTATCAGCGGCGCGGATTGCTGGCGCAGCCTGCGCGGCATGAGGGGCCACGCCGCTATACGCGCATCGATCTTGGCCGTTTGCAATCGATCCGCTCGGCGCAGACTGCGGGCTTCACGCTTGACGAGATCGCGACCCTTCTTGCTCTCGATACGGGCGATCGCACAGCGGCGCAGAATCTGGCACGCGTTAGGATCGCGGCTCTCGATGAGAAAATCGCGACGTTGCAAACCATGCGGGGAGCCCTCGTCAGGCTCGCAGATGACTGTGCGTCGGAACAATCCGGACCCTGTCCCATCATCGATGCTTTCAGCTTTGACCAAGAAAATGCAGGATCGAAGGTGGCAACATGAGGGGTATTTGCCGCGCCCGCGTATACAATCCCGAAGGAGCTTCATGATGGACCTCGACGCAAATCTCGCCCGACTGGCCGGGCTTCCCGTGCCGGATCTTTCCGCCCTTGACGGCGGAAGGCTGGCGGCTCGCGCGCAGAACGAGGTGCGGCAGACGCGGGCTATGCTCGGACTGGGGCTCGTTGTGTCGTTGGGGATGGGGGTCGTCGGCGGGCTCCAGGTGCCAGCACGCGCCGAGGTGCCCCTGGCTGCCTTCGGGCCGCCTTCTTCGCTTACGCCCTTGATTGCATTGGGTCAGGAATGAACCTTCGTCGTATCGCCTTGGCGGCAGGCCTGATCATTGCGCTCGCGCTGGTCGGGGTGTGGCTTGGGCGCATGCTTCAACCCGCACCGCACCATGGTGGGGCTGAACTCCATGCCTTGATTCATGGTGAGCTCGACCTTGATCCGGCCCAGGAACAAGAACTGACCGCACTGGAGCGCCAGTTTGCTGCGCGGCGCGAGGCGCTCGAAGACCGGCTCAGGCGAAGCAATGCACTTCTCGGCGACGCCATCGCCGCCGAACATGAAAATGGTCCCCGCGTTTCTGCGGCGGTGGACGATACGCATGATGCGATGGGGGATCTCCAGAAGGCGACGCTCGAGCATGTTTTCGCGATGCGGGCCATTCTTCGTCCCGATCAACAGGCGCGGTTCGATGCGGTGGTTAGCAAGAGCCTCGCTACACAGCCGCAGTGACCTCAGACAATCTGGATGCGGCGCTTATACGCGACGCACGGGCCGGAGGGTCCGGCGCGCAACGTGCGCTGGTTGAGCGCTACCGTGAGACCGTCTACCGGCTTGCGCGCTCGGCGACGGGCGATCCCGAAGAAGCCTTCGATATTGCGCAGGAAGCGTTCGTCGCCGCGTTTGCTGCGCTCAACCGCTATGATCCCGAGCGACCTTTCAAGGCCTGGATCAGCGCCATTACGCTGAACAAATGCCGGGACTGGGCTCGTCGCCGCGCGGTCAGGCGGTTCATCGGCCTGCCGATGCCCGAGCACACGGCGGACTGGATCGCTGATGATACGCCTTCTGCGGAAACACTTGCTGCAGACCGCGCCGAGCTTGCCGCGACCGCCAGTGCGATCGCGGAGCTTCCGGCCAAGCTGAAAGACGTGTTGATTTTGTGCACGGTTGAGGGGTTGAGCCAGCAGGAGACAGCAATGACGCTGGGCATCAGTGTTAAGACGGTCGAGACGCGGCTTTCTCGCGCGCGTCAAAAATTGGTGGGCATTGTGAGGGGTGGCCCGGACACGCGCGTATAGAAGCGTATGAACAGTCCGAACCTTACACGACGTCACCTGATCGCCGCCCTCGGCGCGGGATCCGCCTTCGCTGCCATGCCGGCCTGGGCGCAAGGGCATAGCGTCCACCGCAGCGGCAGCCATGGGCGCGGCGGCCCGCGTATTCCAGCAGGCTTTGGCGAGCTATCAGGCGATGTCATCGATCTGACCGTTGGCAGCGGCCACCGCATTGTCGAAGGGCGGCGCGGCCCGGGCATTGCCGTCAATGGCAGTGTCCCCGGCCCGCTGATCCGGCTGCGCGAAGGGCAGAATGTCCGCCTGAATGTCACCAATAACCTGGAGACCGATACGTCGGTCCACTGGCACGGCTTCCTTTTGCCGTTCCACATGGATGGGGTGCCGGGCATCAGCTTTCCCGGTATCAAACCGGGCCAGACCTTCACCTACGAGTTCCCCATCCGCCAGTCGGGCACCTATTGGTATCACAGCCATTCGGGTCTGCAGGAGCAATCCGGCCATTACGGCCCGATGATCATCGATCCGGCAGGGGCCGAGCCGGTGCAGTTTGATCGCGATTACATCCTGCTGCTGAGCGACTTCACCGTGCTCGATCCGCATTTCATCATGAGCCGGTTGCGCACGGGCGAAGGCTATTTCAATCGGCAGCTGAGCACCTGGACTGACCAATATCCGATGTCGGGTGAAGAACGGCGGATGTGGGCCGAAATGCGGATGATGCCGACCGACATCATGGATATCGGCGCGCCGACCTACACCTTCCTCGCCAACGGGCGCGGCCCAACCGAGGGGATGGAATATCTGTTCCGCGCCGGAGAACGCGTGCGGCTGCGCATCATCAATGGATCCGCGCAAAGCTTTTTCAATGTTCGCATTCCAGGCCTGCCGATGACTATCATCGCTGCCGATGGCCAGAATGTGCGCCCGGTTGAGGTCGACGAATTCCAGATCGGCACGGCTGAAATCTATGACGTGATCGTCACTCCCGGTGAGGCTGATGCCTATGCCATCGTGGGCGAATCGATGGACCGATCAGGCATGGCGCTGGCGATGCTGGCGAGCCGCCCCGGCGCGCGCGCTGCGGTGCCGGCCCTGCGCGATCCGCCGCTGTTGACCATGGGTGACATGGGCATGAACCACGGCTCTGATGGCATGGATCACAGCATGATGGATCATGGCGGCGCCGCCGCAGATGCTGCAGCAAGCGAAATGGACCACGCCGCCATGGGCCATGGCGATCCGGCCGTACCTGCTGACGCCGCCGATGGCGCAATGGCGGGCATGGCGATGGACGGCATGAGCATGGACGGGATGATGATGCGCGACACCACGCTGCTACCGCCCGATGTCGCAGTCGGCCCGGGCGTGGACATGGTGTCGATGGCGCCGGTCGACAAAATGGGCGATCCCGGGCTTGGCCTGCGCGATGTGCCGCACCGCGTGCTCAACTATCGGATGCTCACCGCGCTTGAGGCCAACCCCGACACGCGCGAGCCTTCGCGGCTGCTCGAACTCCACCTGACGGGCAACATGGAGCGCTACATGTGGTCGTTCGACGGACGGATGTATTCGGCCGTCAGCGACGTGCCGATCCGTTTTGCATGGAACGAGCGGGTGCGGGTGAAGCTCATCAACAACACGATGATGGCGCACCCCATCCATCTGCACGGCATGTTCTTCGAACTGGTCAACGGGGAAAGCGCTGCGCATCAGCCGCGCAAGAACGTCGTGATCGTCCAGCCCGGCGCCAGCGCGCAATTTGATCTCACCGCCAACGAACCCGGCGACTGGGCATTCCACTGCCACCTGATGTATCACATGCATGGCGGGATGATGCAGACCGTGACCGTGGTCGGTCCGGGCGGCGGCGCATGAGCGTGCGGTCTGTCCTGTCAGCGGCCCTGCTCGGGAGCGCGATGATCTCCGTCCCGGCCTTCGCGCAGCATCAAGGGCATGCAATGCCTGCGCCAGCGCCAGCGCCGACACCTGCTCCAGCGCCCGGCGATCCCCATGCCGGGCACGGCATGCCGGCCGCGCCGACTACGCCCGCGCCTGATCCGGCCGATCCGCACGCGGGGCACGTAATGCCTGAGCAGCCTGCGACCGCTGAGCCAATCGACCCTCACGCGGGCCATGACATGACGGGTGGGCCGGCTGCGCCTGCCGATCCGATGGCTGGCATGGACCACAGCACCATGGATCATGGCATGATGGACGACGCAGCGTCGGCATCGCCTGGACCTGCCATGGAAACCCCGCCGCCACCTGAGGCCGGAAGCGGTCCACCGCGCGCTGCCGATGCCCTTTGGGGCGCCGATGCGATGCGGGCTTCGCGCGAGGATCTGCAACGCACCCATGGCGATTTCCCGGTCTTCTGGTTTCAGGGCGATCGTTTCGAAACGCAGGTGCGTGACGGTCGCGAGGGCTATCTGTGGGATCTTCAGGGCTATTATGGTGGCCCGACGAGCCGGCTCTGGTTCAAGAGCGAAGGTGAAGGCACGTTCGGCGAACCGATTGAACAAGCCGAAGTTCAGGCGCTTTACGCCCGGGCCATTGCGCCCTTCTGGGATCTGCAGGCGGGCGTGCGGCAAGACCTCGGCGGACCCGACACCACACATGCAGTGATCGGCGTGCAAGGGCTTTCGCCCTATATGTTCGAAGTCGACGCCGCATTGTTTCTTTCACAGCGCGGCGATCTCACGGCGCGGATTGAGGGCGAGGTCGACCAGCGGATCACGCAGCGTCTGATCGTGCAACCGCGCGCCGAGGTGAACTTGTCGGCGCAGGACATTCCGCGCCTCGGCATCGGTTCAGGGATCGACTCGGTCGAGGTCGGCGTGCGGCTGCGCTACGAATTCATCCGCGAGTTTGCCCCCTATATCGGCATCGAACAAAGCTGGCGCCTCGGCGGCAGCGCCGATTACGCCCGCGCACGAGGCGAGGATCCCAGCGTTACCAACTATCTCGTCGGCATCCGTTTCTGGTTTTGAAGTAAAGGAATACCCCATGAAATTCGCATCTCTCCTCGCCGCAATTGCCATGATCGCTGCGCCGCTTGCGGCCCCGTCGATCGCGCTTGCTCATACGCGCGTCGTGGCCTCGACTCCTGCTGAGGGCGCAACCGTTGCGCGCCCGCGGGCGGTGACCCTAACATTCAGCGAAGCTCTGCTGCCGCCGACCGCCGCCGCCAGCATCGTCATGACCGCGATGCCCGGGATGGCGAACCACGGCGAGATGGTGATCCGCAATTTCACGACGGCCTGGAGCAATGGCAACAAGACCATGACGCTCACCCTGCGACAGCCGCTGCGCGCCGGAACCTATGAGGTGCGCTGGCAGGCCGCCGGAGCCGATGGGCATCGCATGAACGGCACCGTCAACTTCATCGTCAGCTGACAACAGCGTGGGGAGTCTGGCCGAGCAGGGGTTGCGATTTGCGCATTATGGCGCGCTGCTTTGCCTGTTCGGTTGGACGGCGTTCCGGTTGCTGAAGCTGCGGCACATGGAGTGGGTGTCGCAGGATGAGGGCAGGGCTGCTCTGACCCTCGTCGCGATTTCTGCGCCGCTGTTAGCAGTCGCGCTGATGCTGGTGTCGATTGCAGCAATGATGGGCGCGCCGATTACCTCGCTCGACTGGCCGATGATCGAAGCGATGATCATTGGCACCGAAATGGGCATGGCGTTTCTAATGCGCCTTGCGCTGCTGATTGCCGGCCTTTGCGCGCTGCTTGCGAGCCGAGCAGGAAGGCAAGGCACTCTGATTGCGGCCATGTGCTTCGCTGGCGCATTGCTGACGCTCAGCTGGAGCGGCCATGCGGCTGCGACTGAAGCCGGATTAGGCCTGTTCCACCGATTGAACAATGCCGTCCATCTGCTGGCGACCAGCCTGTGGGTGGGTGCCATTTGCTGGTTTCTGTTCCTGACACTTAAAGCCCATCGGCAGCCCGATCTCATCCCTGCTTTGCCGCTGCTTCGCGTGATGCACGGGTTCGCGCCGTTGGGCGTCGGCCTGGTTGCTGCAGCTGCTCTGACGGGCGTGATCAACGCGCAGTTGATCTTTGGACTGGAGAACAGCGTCTCGGTTTTGACCACGCCTTATGGGATCTTGCTGATCGCCAAAGTCCTGTCGGTTGGAATGATGCTGGCGTTCGGCGCGCACAACGCCCGGATCGGACGACGGGCGGCCCTGAAAGGCGAGAGCGACAAATCGGAGTCCTCAATCACTTTATCGCGCCTTCGTAGAAGCCTGGCAGGCGAGTTGATGATGGCGGTCGGAGTGATTGGACTGGTTGCCGTGCTGGGCATGTTGTCTCCGATGACGATGTAACCAAGAAACTGATCGAGGGAGGAAGAGACGATGATCGAGGGTAAAATGATGCAGCTGACAGGGCGACGTGCTGCGTCTCTCGTTGGCATTGCAGCGATCGGACTAAGTCTGACGGCTGCGCATCCGGTGCCGCATGACGGGCCGCGACCGCCCGCTTCGGCAAATCCGGAAGCGCCGGTCGATGCGGCAACACCCGTTGGCACCGTTATGGCCTTCCACGCCGCACTTGCCAGCGGCGATACGGACGCCGCGCTGACATACTGACCGGCCCCCACTGAGTGGTCCGTGTTGATTGTTAGTGCAAGATTGCCTCCACCGCCATGGCTGGCCGCAGGTGGAGCGAAGCGGAACCGGAGGGCAGCCATGGCGGTGTTGCCGCTTCCGGGGCCGGAGGCCGATAGCCCAGCGAGCTATGCGGCCTGACGCTGTTGTAATGCCGCCGCCAAGCTTCGATCAGGATCTGAGCCTCGGCCAGGGTGTAGAAGATCTCCCCGTTCAAGAGCTCGTCACGCATCGAGCCGTTGAAGCTCTCGCAGTAGCCATTCTCCCATGGGCTGCCCGGCGTGATGTAGAGCGTCTTCACACCAACCTTCGCCAGCCATTCCTGCACGGCATTGGCAATAAATTCGGGACCGTTATCTGACCGTATGTGCGCCGGCGGGCCACGTGTGACGAACAACTCGGCGAGAGCTGCCAGAACGTCCTCACTTCGCAACCGCCGCGCCACCGGCAGAGCCAGGCACTCCCGACTGGCCTCATCGATGATCGACAGGATGCGGAACTTGCGACCGTCATGCGTGCGCCCCTCGACGAAGTCGTAGGACCACACGTGTCCCGGATACTCAGGCCGAAGACGGATGCATGATCCGTCATTGAGCCAGAGCCTTCCCCGCTTCGGTTGCCTCTGCGGCACCTTGAGGCCTTCACGCCGCCAGATGCGCTCCACCCGTTTGCGGTTCACATGCCACCCGGCATCTCTCAGCAAAGCCGTCACCCGCCGATAGCCATAGCGACCGTATTGCCGAGCCAAGGCGATGATGTCCTCGGTCAGCGAGGCTTCGTCATCTGCCCCACGCGGCGTCTTGCGCTGTGTCGATCGATGTTGCCCAAGAACGCGGCACAGCCGCCGCTCAGACACCGGCATCATGCTCTTGACGTGATCGATACAGCACCTGCGGCGCGCGGGGCTCAGAAGTTTCCCCGTGCGGCCTCCTGCAGGATCAGCTTGTCCAGCGTCAGATCCGATACTGCTCGGCGCAAACGGGCGTTCTCCTTCTCCAACTCCTTCATCCGCCGAGCCTGATCCATTTTCAGGCCGCCATACTCCTTGCGCCAGCGGTAGTAGCTTTGTTCGGTGACGCCGATCCTGCGGCACGCATCCGCCACCGTTCCGCCCTGCGCCAGCACGATCTCCGCTTCACGCAGCTTGCCGATGATCTCTTCCGGCTTGTGCTTCCTCGCCATTCCATTCCTCCTTCGTGGCCAATTCTAAAATAGAAATTGGGCCACTCAGAAGGGGGCAGATCACGCGTCAGCAGCCCCGCTCCTCGTTTCGGGGCGTTGCGGGGTATCCCCGCTGAGGTGGGTGTGAAGAAGACGCGCAGCGGCTTCGACCAGGGAGGAAGCGTCATCCCGCACATCGAAAATCAAGCCTCTACGCCAGGCTACGAAACACGTTGATTACGTGGCGATTACGTGGCTCTCGACAGCCCCTTGGGAGGGGTGTATATTTGCACCTAAGCCGTTGAGAAGTTTGGTGGACGCACTTGGGCTCGAACCAAGGACCCGCTGATTAAGAGTCAGCTGCTCTACCAACTGAGCTATGCGTCCATTCCGACAGGGTCGGACAGCGAAACGGAGAGGCAAAAGCCGCGTCCCGATTCGCGTGAGGCGCTGCATTTAGCGCGTCTCGCCCTGATGGCAAGGGCCTATTCGCGTGAAATCGTTGCTAGACCGTCAGGCCCCGGCGCGGGGCCATGCGGTTCCAGCGATTGACCATCATCAACAGGCCAATGCAGATCATGTTGGTCATCATCGACGAGCCACCGTGGCTCATCCACGGCAGCGGAATGCCCTTGGCAGGGGCCATGCCCATCACCATCAGCAGGTTGATCGCGATGTAGAAGAAGATCGTCGCGGTCGCCCCGGCGGCGAGCAGGGCGCAGAAGCGATCCTGCGATTCGTTGGCGACCTTCCACCCCCAGCGCAGGATCAGCGCATACATCGTCAGCACAAACAGCCCGCCAAC
Organism: uncultured Erythrobacter sp.; assembly: GCF_958304185.1. Taxonomy (NCBI): domain Bacteria; kingdom Pseudomonadati; phylum Pseudomonadota; class Alphaproteobacteria; order Sphingomonadales; family Erythrobacteraceae; genus Erythrobacter; species uncultured Erythrobacter sp. The sequence continues at coordinate 351,317 of NZ_OY284433.1, read as the reverse complement.
CAGACCCCATTCCTCAGCCATGCTGGCAAAGACGAAATCGGTGTGGGGTTCGGGCAGGTAGTTGAGGTGGCTCTGGGTGCCGTTGTTGAAGCCCTTGCCGAAAATCCCGCCCGATCCGATTGCAATCTTGGACTGGGCGATGTGGTAGCCTGCGCCCAGCGGATCATTCTCGGGATCGAGGAAAGTCGTTACCCGCGCCTGTTGGTAGGGGCGAAGCGCGAAGAAATAGATCAGCGGCATCGCAGCAATTCCGGTGCCGCCCGCTAGCAAAAACCACCACAGCGGCAGCCCGGCGAGAAACATCACTACCACCCCGCCGAACGCAATGGCCACGGACGTGCCAAGGTCGGGCTGCAACAGCACGAGCGAAATCGGCAGCACAATCAGCATCCCTGACGGCACCAGAGAGCGCCATGATCCGATCATCCCGGACGGGAGCGTTTCGTAGAACCGCGCCATCGCCAGCACCACGGCGGGCTTCATGATCTCGGAAGGCTGGATGCGGATCGGCCCGGCTTCAAGCCAGCGCTGGCTCCCGCCGCCGACTTGCCCCACGATCTCGACCCCCAGCAGCATGACCAGCACCGCCAGATAGGCAGGATAGGTCAGCACCCGCACAGCGTCGCGCGGCATGGAGGCGATGATCGCCGCCATTACCGAAAACACGAGAAACCGGATGAAGTGCGACATCGCAAACGGCTGCATCGAGCCGCCGCCCGCTGAATAAAGCACCAGACCGCCAAAGCCCGTGATCAGCAGCAAGGGGATCAGCATCTCCCACGGCTGGCGTGCAATCGGTTCGGGTACGATCCCGCGCGCGGCGATGGTGTTCATTCGCTGATCTCCGCAGGCGACGGCGCAGGGGCGGGGGCCGCAGGCGCCGCGGCTTGCGGCGAAGCGGCAACACCCGGCGGCGTGCCGGAGGGATTGGCTTCGGGACGCGGCGCGATCACTTCGTCAGCGATAGCTTCGGGCTGAGTGGCGGCGCGGCGGGCTTCGGCTTCCACCCTGTCGAAGATCTCCTCCTCCCGGCGCGGCGGACGGCTGACGCTAGCCCCGCGCTCGGCAGCATAGGCCGCATAGCGCGCTTCGAGCCGCTGCTGCGCGGTGCCGCCCCATCCGGTTTCGAGCGCGGCGAGCGCCTCCAGCCCCTTGGTCGGGTCGAACAGGAAGGTCATCACATCGCGCGCAATGGGATAGGCCGAACCCGACCCGCCGCCATGCTCGATCACGACGGCACCCGCATAGCGCGGGTTGTCATAGGGGGCGAAGAAGATGAACAACCCGTGGTCGCGGTACTTCCACGGCCCGGACTTGCCGTTGGAGATCGAGAGCGAGACGACCTGCGCCGTCCCGGTCTTGCCCGCCATCAAAGTGCCATCAATCGGCAGGCGCGCGCGGCCTGCTGTGCCGGGGCCATTGACCACATCGCTCATTGCCTTGCGGACATATTCGACCTGCTCCGCCGGGAAGTCGATATTGTCGAACCCCTTGGGCTTGGTATCGAGCGTCAGGCGCGGCATCACGTGGCGGCCCGTCGCAATGCGCGATGCCATCACCGCGAGCTGCAAGGGGCTGGAGAGCATATACCCCTGGCCGATGGTGGCGTTGACGGTGTCGAAGGCCTGCCATTCACGGCCCCACTTCTTCATCTTCCACGCCGGGTCGGGCACGGTGCCGAAGAACTGGCTGGTGACGGGCAGGGGGAATTCCTGCCCCATGCCGCAGCGTCTGGCCATCGCGGCAATCGGGTCCATCCCGACGCGCTGGGCCATGGCATAGAAATAGACGTCGCAGCTCTGATAGATGCCCTTGGCCATGTCGACCGAGCCGTGGCCGCGCCGGTTCCAGCAGCCGAACCGCCGATTGCCGACCTGTAGGCCGCCGCCGCAGAACACCGTCTCGTTCGGATCGATCCCGGCCTGCATGAACGCCATCGAGACCATCGGTTTGACCGTGGAGCCGGGCGGATAGAGCCCTTTCAGCACCTTGTTGCGCAGCGGCACACGCTCGTCATCGCGCAGCATCGCGTATTCGACGCCGCCGATCCCGTCCGAGAAAGAATTGGGATCGAAGCTTGGCATTGACGCCATGCACAGCAAGTCGCCCGAGCGGCAGTCCATCACCACCACCGAGCCGCTTTCCAGCCCGATCCGGCGCGCGGCATAATCCTGAAGCGGCCCGTCAATGGTAAGGCGGATGGGCTGGCCCTGCACATCCTCGCGCGTTTCGAGATCGCGCACGATACGCCCGCCCGCCGTCACCTCGACCCGCCGCGCACCAGGGACGCCGCGCAGATTCTTCTCGAACTGCTTCTCCAGCCCGTCCTTGCCGATCTTGTAGCCCGGCGTGATCAGCAGTGGGTTGGGGTCCTTCTCGTACTCCTCGGCAGAAGCGGGCCCGACATAGCCGATCAGGTGGCCGACGCTGGATGCGGTCGGGTAGAAGCGCGAGAAGCCGCGTTGCGGCACCACGCCGGGAAGGTCGGGCAGGCGCACGCTCAGTGCTGCGAATTGTTCGTAGCCCAGACCGCTGGCCACCTCGACCGGCTGAAACCCGCGCGCGGTTGCAACCTTGTCCTTGATGTCGGCAATCCGCGCCGGTTCCAGCGACAGTAACTGGCCGAGCCGATCAATCGTCGCGTCGGCATCCACCAACCGCTCAGGGATGAGATCGACGCGGAAATCGGCGCGGTTCGACGCCAGCGGCGCGCCGTTGCGGTCAAGGATCCAGCCCCGACGCGGGGGGACGAGCGTCAGATTGACCCGGTTGCTTTCGGATTCGAGCCGGTACTTCTCGTTCTCGGCAATCGCGAGATAGCCGAGCCGCAGCGCCAGCAGCACGCCAACGCCGCCTTGCACGGCCCCGATCAGCAAGCCCCTACGCTCGAAACTGCTGCGCAGAATCGAGGCGTTGATCATGCGCGGGGTGCGCTCCGGTCCGTCACGCAGGAACGGGATCTTCATCAGTCGATCTTTCGCGCCCGGGCGAGGCGGAAGCGGTCAAGACCAGCAACCATGCGCGCGATTATCGGATAGAGCATCACGGACAGCAAGGCCTGCGGAAGCGCGACGATGAGCATTTCGGGCGTCACGCTCGCACCCGAGACGAGCAGGGCGGCAAACCAGTAACTGACGGCAATGACCCCGGCGGTAAACCAGTCCTGCCAGAACCCGCGCCACGGAAAGCGGGTCTCGATCAGTTCGATCACGATCATCGCCAGCGACCACAGCAGGATCGCGCTGCCGAAGGGCTGGCCGCTCACCAGATCGTCAAACGCCCCCAGCGGCGTGCCCGCCCACAGCGGCAACAGCCCGGGGCGAACCATACGCCATCCGAGCAGCATCAGAAACCCCAGCGAAGGGAACAGCGGCATCAGGTCCGCGATCAGCAGCACCGGCAGAAGCGAGCCGAGCATGACCGTCAGATAGGGAATGGTGCGAACGCGCCACGCATAGGGAGCGCGGTTGATGCGCAGTCCATAGATATCCGACCGGGCGCGGGGGTCGATCCGCTCCATCACTCCTCCCCGGCCGCAGCGCCCGAAGGCGGCGCAGGCGTGGGAGTGGGCGTGGCACCGGCAGCGGGTGAGGGGCCGGGCAGGCCGGTGTCTTCGAGTTCAGCCACAGCGGCAGCTTCGTGCACCGGCTCGACCGCGACAAAGTTGGTCGCCGAAGGCTCGGCTACCAACCGCGCAATGCCGCCGTCGGGCGTGATCTTGGCGATCACCGCGACAGCGACGCCGGGGCGGTAATATCCGCCTGCACCGCTCGTCACCATCATGTCGCCCACCTTGAGCGGGTTCACGCCGAGATTGACCAGACGGATGCGCAACAAGCCGTCACCGCGCCCCTCGGCAAAGGCGATCACATTGTCCTTGGCGCGGCGCACCGGCAGCACGCTTTCGCTGTCAGTCAGCAGCAGCACGCGGGCCGAATTGCGTCCGGCCTCAAGCACCCGGCCGATCACCCCGCGCTCGGACACGACGGGCATCCCCGGCGCTACTCCGCTGCTGCTTCCGGCGCTGATGTAGGCGTGGCGACGCACGCTGGTCGCGGTCGAGCCAACGAGCCGCGCCATCGCAACAGGCTTAGCCTCGCCATCGCGCAGGGCCAGCAGACCTTTGAGGCGCTGGTTCTCCGCCTTGATCGCTTCGGCTTCGGCGAGACGGATGCGAGCGAGCTCGTTCTCGCGCCGCAGCTCGGCATTTTGCTGGCCTGCGTTGAAATAGCCGGAAATGGTCGCGAAAAAGCCCTGCGAGCCCGAGCGCGTCACCGCGCCGCCCGTGCCGACGGGTGCGACGACATCGCTCGCGACCCCGCGCAAGGGTGCAAAAGCAGCCGGCTGCCACAACGACAGCGCCAACAGCGCCAGGCCGAGCACAGCCCCCGCTCCGGCCAAGAGGTAGCCGGTGAACAGCGAGAATTGCGCCTTCTTCGAAAAGCCCGAGCGGCGCGAAGAGGGGGGCGCCATGGGTTAAAGTCCCTTCTGCCGATCAGCCCGGCTCAGATGCAGGCGCGTCACGCGGTCATCAGCACGCCGCGATAGATCGGATCCTCCATCGCCCGGCCAGTGCCGATGGCGACGCACAGGAGCGGATCTTCGGCGACCGAGACCGGCAGGCCGGTTTCTTCACGCAGGTGCTCGTCGAGCCGCCGGATCAAGGCACCGCCGCCAGTGAGCACTATACCCTGATCGACGATATCCGCGGCGAGTTCCGGCGCGGTGTTTTCCAGCGCGATGCGCACGCCTTCGACGATGGCGCCGATGGGTTCGGACAGCGCTTCGGCGACGTGCGCCTGATTGATCGTGATTTCCTTGGGCACGCCGTTCACAAGGTCGCGGCCCTTCAGGGTAATCGTCTCGCCGATGCCGTCTTCCGGGATCATGGCGATGCCGTAATCCTTCTTGATGCGTTCTGCGGTCGCATCGCCGATCAGCAGGTTGTGGTGGCGGCGGACGTAGGAGACGATCGCTTCGTCCATCTTGTCACCGCCGGTGCGGACCGAGGTGGTGTAAGCGAGACCGCGCAGCGACAGCACCGCGACTTCGGTGGTGCCGCCGCCGATGTCCACGACCATGCTGCCGACCGGTTCCGTCACCGGCATATCGGCGCCAATCGCAGCAGCCATCGGTTCAAGGATCAGGTGCACGTCCGATGCACCCGCGTTCGAGGCCGCATCGCGGATCGCGCGGCGTTCGACCGAGGTCGAGCCGGAAGGCACGCAGATCACGATTTCCGGATAACGGAACATCGACTTCTTGCCATGCACCTTCTGGATGAAGTGCTTGATCATCTGTTCGGCCACTTCGATGTCGGCGATCACGCCGTCACGCAGCGGGCGGATCGCTTCGATGCTGTCCGGGGTCTTGCCCATCATCATCTTTGCATCGTTACCGACGGCCTTGACCCGGCGGATCCCGTTGATCGTCTCGATAGCGACCACGGAGGGTTCGTTCAGCACGATCCCCTGATCCTGCACATAGACCAGCGTGTTGGCGGTGCCGAGGTCGATCGCCATGTTTTGCGACCGGAATTTGAAGAAGTTGGACAGAAAGCTCATCGGTGGTGGTGTTCCAGTGGTGGCGAGGCTGCAAGCTGAACACGCGGTCGTTGCAGGGGAGTTCGACCCGGTTATGACATGACACCGCGCGCCTAGCGAATCCGCGCACAAAAGGCCAAAATATTTGTCCACCGGACAAGTGATTTCTGGGGGTGCGGTCTCGAAATTGCGGCGGCTGATCGCTAGCGTGCGACAAATGCCCGAAATCCGCCGTCTCCCTTCCGCGCTTGTGAACCGTATTGCCGCGGGTGAGGTGGTCGAACGCCCGGCTGCGGCCCTCAAAGAGCTCGTCGAGAACGCGATTGATGCCGGTGCGCGGCGAATCGGTGTCGTGCTGGCGGATGGCGGCTTGCAGCGGATCGAGGTGGTCGATGATGGCTGCGGCATGGCGCCCGACGGCATGGCGTTGGCGCTGGAACGGCACGCGACATCCAAGCTGCCCGATTCGCTGATCGGCCCGGACGGCGCGATCGAGCTGGTGACGACGCTGGGCTTTCGCGGTGAGGCTTTGCCGAGCATCGCCAGCGTGGCGCGCCTGACCATCGAAAGCCGTGAGGCAGGCGCGGCTGAAGGCTGGCGCCGCGTGGTCGATCACGGCGCGGTGCTAGCCGATGAACCCGCTGCGCTCCCGCCCGGCACGCGGGTGCGGGTGGAAGACCTGTTCGCCAAGGTGCCCGCGCGCCGCAAATTCCTGCGCACCGCGCGCAGCGAATATGCGGCCTGCCTTGATGTGGTGCGACGGCTCGCGATGGCGCGGCCGGATATTGCTTTCACGCTGGAGACAGTGGGTGATGCGGGCAAGCGCACGGTGCTTTCCCTGCAAGCCGATGAAAAGCTGGCGACCCGCGTGGCACGGATCATCGCGCATGAGCTGAAGGACAATTCTGTCGCCATCTCGCAGGAACGCGACACGCCCTACGGTATGATGCGCCTGACGGGGCTGGCGGGCTTGCCGACCTATAATCGCGGCGTGGCCGATCATCAGTATCTGTTCGTCAATGGTCGTCCGGTGAAAGACCGGCTGCTGGTAGGCGCCGTGCGCGGGGCCTATGCCGATATGCTCGCGCGGGATCGCCACGCGGTGCTGGCGCTGTTCCTCGACCTGCCGCCGCAGGATGTCGATGTGAACGTCCACCCCGCGAAAACCGAAGTGCGGTTCCGGGACTCAGCGGGGGTGCGGGGGTTCATTGTGTCCGGGCTGCGGCAGGCATTGGCGACGGGCGACCGCCGCTCTGCGCAGGGGCCGGATCGGGCGGCAATGTCGCGGTGGGTGAGCGAGCCGCTTTCTTCTCCCTTCCCAGCGGGGGAAGGGCCGGGGATGGGGGGGCAGGTCCCCCAAATCTGGCCTACCACACCCCTCCCCAACCCCTCCCCTCAAGGGGAGGGGCTATTCTTGCGCGATTCCTCGCTGACTTGGTCACGACCCCAAGGCCGCGCCGAGGAAGCCGCTCCGGTGCCTGCCGAAGCGCAGCAATACCCCCTCGGCATCGCGCGCGGGCAGGTGGCGAACACCTATATCGTCGCCGAATCCGCCGATGGGCTGGTGCTGGTCGATCAGCACGCTGCGCATGAACGGCTTGTGCTGGAGCGGTTGCGCGCGGCCGGGGCGGAGGAAGCCAACCGCCGCAGCCAAGCTCTGCTGGTCCCCGATGTGGTCGAGTTGGACGAGGTCGATTGCGACCGGCTGGAGGACGCCGCCGAGGGACTGGCGCGCTACGGCCTCGTAATCGAACGCTTCGGCCCGAGCGCAATGCTGGTCCGCGCGGTACCGGCAGCGATTGCCAAGGCAGACAGCGCGAAGCTGCTGCGCGACCTCGCCGACGACATCGCCAAGCACGGAAAGCAGGAGGACAGCGGCGCGCTGCTGCTGGCCGAGCGGCTCGAACTGGTGCTGGCGACGATGGCCTGCCACGGATCGGTGCGGGCCGGGCGGGTGCTCAGCGTGGCGGAGATGAACGCGCTCCTGCGCGAAATGGAAGCCACGCCGCGCTCAGGCCAGTGCAACCACGGAAGGCCGACGTGGGTGAAGCTGAGTATGGAGGATGTTGAGAAACTGTTTGGGCGGCATTGAAAGTGCCGTTTGGCTTTCGTCATCCCAGCGAAAGCTGGGACCTCAAGCGGCAAATGCAGTGTCCAGAGGCCCTAGGCCCCAGCTTTCGCTGGGGTGACGGAAGGGCGCTAACCCTCAAACATTGAACTTAAACAGCAGCACATCCCCGTCCTGCACCACATATTCCTTGCCTTCCTGCCGCAGCTTGCCCGCTTCTTTCGCGCCTGCTTCACCGCCCAGCGCGACGTAGTCGTCATAGGCAATCGTCTCGGCGCGGATGAAGCCGCGTTCGAAGTCGGAGTGGATCTCGCCCGCTGCCTGCGGGGCTTTGGCGCCGTCGGGGAAGGTCCAGGCGCGCGCTTCCTTGGGGCCGCAGGTGAAGAAGGTCTTGAGGCCGAGCAGCTTGTAGCCAGCGCGGATCACGCGGGCGAGGCCGCTTTCGCTGAGGCCGAGCGCTTCGAGGAATTCGCCCCGATCTTCCACTGGCATCGTCACCAGGTCGGCCTCGATTGCGGCGGATACGACCACCGCCTGCGCGCCTTCGGCCGCTGCCTTGGCGAAAACCTTGGCCGACAATTCGTTGCCCTCAGCCGCGTCTTCTTCAGCGACATTGCAGACGTAAAGCACCGGCTTGGCGGTGAGCAATTGCGCCTGCTTGAACAACCGCTCTTCCTCGTCATCACCCGGCACGGTGAGGCGGGCAGGCTTGCCTTCGCGAAGCAGTTCCAAGGCTTGGCCGAGGACGCTCGCCATCGCCTTGGCTTCCTTGTCGCCCGCAGCGCCGCGCTTGGCAGCGGCAGGCACACGCTTTTCGAGGCTTTCCAAGTCCGACAGCATCAGCTCGGTCTCAACCACTTCGGCGTCCGCGATGGGATCGACCTTGTTGGCGACGTGCTGAATGTCGTCATCCTCAAAGCACCGCAGCACGTGGACGATGGCGTCCACCTCGCGGATGTTGCCGAGGAACTGGTTGCCGAGGCCTTCGCCCTTGCTCGCGCCCTTCACGAGGCCGGCGATGTCGACGAAGCCGAGCTGCGTCTCGATGATCTTCGCGCTCTTGGCGATGGCGGCGATCTTGGCGAGGCGCTCGTCGGGCACGGCGACCTGGCCCACGTTGGGCTCGATCGTGCAGAACGGATAATTCGCGGCCTGCGCGGCCTGCGTCTCGGTCAATGCATTGAACAAGGTGGACTTGCCCACGTTGGGCAGGCCAACGATCCCGCAACGGAAACCCATGATGATTGTCTCTTGGCTATCTGGAAAGCGCCGCCCTTAGCGGGGAGGGGAACGGATGGCTAGAGGCGGTGCTCAGACCAAGCCGTTGCGCACCCGCCATTCGGCCAAAGCTGCGGGGTTCCGCAGGCGGATAACCTTGCCCGAGTATCCCGCGAGCTTCGCCTCGGTGCGCACGCGCGGGCCGGTGTTCCAGTTCATTACGTACCAGAAGAACGCGGCATCGAAGCGTTCCGGGCAGCCTTCGGGCATATCGGGGCGCGAGCGGCCGCGATGGATGATGATGCGGCGGATCAGCCGCGCAAGGCACAGACGGATCGGGAAATCGAGGTAGATCACCGTGTCCGCCCGTTCCAGACGCGGGGCGAGGGTGCTGCCATAATTGCCCTCAATCAGCCATGCGTCTTGCGCCACCACCTCAGCGAGCCGCGCATTCAGTTCGGCCTTCTCCGTCTCGACCCAACCCGCCTGCCAGCCCAGCTGATCCATGTGGGTGAGCGGAAGGCCCATAAGCGGCGCAAGCTCGCGGGCGAGGGTGCTCTTGCCCGAACCGCAGGGGCCGATAACGAGGACGCGGCGCATGGGCCTCAGCCCTGCATTCTGAGCGCGACGTCATTCATGAAGCGCACGTCATCGCCCTTTGCCAGCCACTCGGCCTCCGCGCCGATTGCGCCCAGCATCGCGACCAAATCATCCTGTTCGTCCTTGGCGAAATTGCCGAGCACGTGGCCGGTGACGCGGTCTTTGTGCCCCGGATGGCCGATGCCGAGCCGGATGCGGCGGAACTCTGCTCCCAGATGCTGGTGGATGGAACGCAGACCATTGTGCCCTGCATGACCGCCGCCTTGCTTCACCTTGACCTTGAACGGGGCGAGGTCGAGTTCGTCATGGAACACGGTCAGCGCCTCAGTGCCGAGCTTGTAGAAGCGCAGCGCCTCACTCACAGCACGGCCGCTTTCGTTCATGAAGGTGGCGGGCTTCAGTAGCAGCACCTTCTGGCTGCCGATCCGACCTTCCTGCACCCAGCCCTGAAACTTGGTCTGGACTGGGCCGAAGCCATGCATATCGGCAATGACGTCCACGGCCATGAAGCCGACATTGTGCCGGTGGAGCGCATAGCGCGGTCCGGGATTTCCAAGGCCGACCCAGATTTGCATGGCAAGTCCCCTAGCTGCCGCTCACACAAAACGAAACGCCGGACTTCCCGTTGGAGAAGCCCGGCGTTCTGTAGCCGTTGATGGCGAACCGAATTACTCGGCTTCGGCGGTGGTCGTGTCGCCTTCGCTGCTCTTGAGCGCCGAGGGGGCGACGAGCGTGGCGATGGTGAAGTCACGGTCGGTGATCGCACTGGTGACGCCCTTGGGCAGGGTCACTTCGCTGATGTGGATCGAATCGCCCAGATCCTTGCCGGTCACGTCGATCTGGATGTCATCCGGAATGTCGGCGTTGGGGCAGATCAGTTCCAGCTCGTGACGAACGATGTTGAGCACGCCGCCCTTCTTCAGGCCGGGCGATGCGTCTTCGTTGATGAACACGACGGGCACCTGCACCTGAACCATGCTGTCGCCGGTCATGCGCAGGAAGTCGACGTGCAGCGGACGGTCGGTCACGGGGTGGAACGCAACATCCTTGGGCAGAGTGCGAATGGTCTTGCCACCGATCTCGATGTTGACGATCGAGTTCATGAAGTGACCGGTCATCAATTGCTTGACCAGTTCCTTCTGCTCGACGTGGATCAGGGTGGGTTCTTCCTTGCCGCCATAAATGACAGCAGGTGTCCGACCATCGCGGCGAATTGCACGGGAGGCTCCCTTGCCAGCCCGTTCGCGCGCTTCAGCCGGCAGGTTCAGAGCTTCGCTCATAATCGTGCCTTTCGAATGCGTGTTTGAAGGTAGTCATCGAGCGCACCGCCTCCAGGGATGACCGGAGCGCCGAAGCGCGGGCCCTTAGAGAGAGAAGGCCGGTTTGGCAACCGCTTTAGGCCGGAGCCCTCAGGGCAGGCGCCGGATAAGGTAGCCTTGCGCCTCAAGCAGAGCGGCCAACCCATCCGGCCCGACAAGGTGGGCTGTGCCGACGGCGATCAAGGGGAGGGGGGCCTCTTGCAGCAGCGGGGCGAGTGTAGCGGCCCAGCGCCGATTGCGGTCCGTGAGCAACGCGGCGCGCAACGCGGGATCGGCCAGAAAGCCCTCGTGGGTGGATTGTTCGATCGTCGCAGCATCACCAGCCAGCCATGCGCGCTGGAGCCGGGCGGGGTCCTTGCGCGCGGCCTCGCTCCCCCGCACCACGGCGGCGAGCATCGTGCGCTGCTGCGTTTCAGGCAGGCGGTCGAAGATTGAAAGCTGCGCCGCAGCGCCCTCCAGCTCGCGCACCGGACGGCCGGCAAAGTCATTGATGAGCGCGCGGTCGACCCCATTGGCCGGATCGCCCGTCGCATCGACCTGCGCCAGCATGATCGCCGCCGCCCAGGTTTCGACTGCGGCAAAGCGCGTGCGTTCGATCCCGCCGCGCTCCAGCAAGTCGTTGAGCGGGGTGGCCAGATCGTCCGGCAGTCTTTGTTCGAGGGGAGGCAGGCCCGGCGTGGTGCTCAGCTCCTTGAAGGTCCCGGCGACCCGCTCACCATCATCCAGTCCGGCGATCTCGACCACCAGCAGGTCGGCGGCGTCGGTCGCCTGGGTGATCGCGGGCGTGCGCCAGTCGGTATCGTCGGGGAGGGCATGGATTGTGCCGACCATCCAGCCCTCCACCGTTCCATCGGCCGAGGCGATTTCATAGAGCAGCGGATTGGGCGGGGCCGTGTCCGCTGCGGCCTCGCCGGGTGCATCGCTGCATCCGGCAAGACCAAAGAGGAGGAGGGGGGCAAGGATCGCAGCGGCGGCAGTGCGCACCGCAGTCAGCAATCCCGCCCCCCGTTCCGTGGTCATCGCGGCAGTGCCCCGATCACTTCACGCGGCTTACGGTGATGCCTTTTTGCGCGAGGTAATCCTGCACGCTCTGGGCACCGGCAAGGTGACCTGCACCAACCGCGACGAACACCGTGCCGGGCTGGTCAAGCCGAGCGTCGACCCACTCGGCCCAGTTGGCGTTGCGGCTGTAGAGCAGGGCGTCGGCAACGGCGGGATCGGTCATGCCTTCGTTCATGATGGCAGCGAGTTCGTCGGCATCGCCCTCGGCCCATTCGGCGACCATCCGGTTCAGCATCGGCGCGGTTTCGTCCATGCTTTCGATGGCTTCCATCATAAAGGTGATCTGCGCGGCCTGATCCATCCCGTCAAAAATGCCGAGCTGGAACTCCGCCGTCTCCAGCGCGCCCTGCGGCTTGTCGCCGACCTTGGACAGCAGCACCTTCTCGACACCCGCGCCCGGGGTGTAGCCCTGCTGCATGAGCGGGATCAGCGACATGGTGAGCCCGGTCATCCACGGCTTGAACTCATCAAACGCCGGAGCCGGAATGCTGAGCTTGGCCAAGGCGGCTTCGTAGGTGGCCGTCTGCTCCGGCGTCAGCAGCGAGCGCAAGGTGGTGCCTGCGGGCAATTTGCCCTTGCTAACGGCAAGCTGCCCCATCGCCGCTTCGCTTGCCGCGTCCATCGGGATTTCGGTCACGATCATGTCCGAACCCGTGAGCGCCTTGGCGATGGTGTCATCATACCACTCGATCCCTGCGGGAAGGACGTGGACGGTGCCGAACAGGTAGATGGTGGTGTCCGCATCCGCGACCTTCCACAGCGCGGGGCCCTTGGCAGCGGGCGCAGCGGCGGTTTCGGTTGCGGCATGATTGTCAGCCAGAGCGGGGCTGGCGGCCAGCAGCGCAAAGGGGGCAGCGGTCAGAGCAAGCAGTGAAGCGAATTTCATCGGGTGGTTCCTTTCAAAGGGGAAGGGGAAGGGGGAGCGAAGGATAGCGGCGGGCTCACAGCCGCCAGCGGGCAAACAGGAAGGACCCCAACATCGCGACATAGGCGATGGCAAAGATCCCGAAGGCATGGGGTGCCGGCACCAACTCCCCAGCATGGAGCACCGCCCACACCGGAAAGCCTGCGATAACGGCCAGGCAACCGCCGGTAAAGGCGACAAGATTGTGCTCGCGCTTGTAATCATCGATCATTTTGAAGCCATAGAGCGGCAAAGCGAGAAACGCGCCCAGCAGCAGGACAGCCAGACCGACCGCCAGCAGTGGCGGCAGCTTGAGCTTGTCCCAGTCTCCGCCGAACAGGTTGCCATCGCCCTGATCGAAAAAGCCGGTGGCAAAGCCGATGATGCCGCCGATGGCTGACGCGAGGCCGATATAGAGCATTTGCGTGCGGCGGCGCTGCCGGGTCCGCAATTCGCCAGGACCGGGCTCACCGACCTGTGACTTCCAGATCATTCGCTGTCTCCATCATCGAAGATGTCCTCGATCCGCATGGCGAACAGGCGTGCGATGCGGAAGGCGAGGGGTAGGGACGGATCGTGCTTGCCGGTCTCGATCGCATTGACCGCCTGCCGCGACACGTCGAGCCGGCCGGCGAGTTCCGCCTGTGACCAATCGCGTTCAGCGCGCAGAACTTTGAGGCGGTTTTTCATCAGGTCAAAAACCCAACGCGCCCACCGCCTTGGCAACCAGATTACCGGCAGCGTAGCCGCTCAGGCCCAGCATGGCGAAGACCTGCCAACGCTTGACGCAGATCGTTTCAAGAAGTGCTGTCATCACAAAACTCCATCACATCGACCTGACCGGATTGTCAGGTATGCCTGACTATATGTCGCGATTCGCTGACTATGTCAAGATAACCTGACTTTGTGTCACTATCGCCTGACCTGCCACTACCCGCTTCCTGTGGTGCTGCGCTGCGGCATTGACGCAAATGGGGTGTTCGGCCATGGCGAGCCGCCATGACCGCTGCACCCCTTTACAAGCCTGCTCCGCGCGATCCGGCGCGTTCGTTTCAGGACATGATCCTGACGCTCCATGACTTCTGGAGCGCCGAGGCGGGCTGTGTCATCCTCCAGCCCTATGACATGCGCATGGGCGCCGGGACGTTCCACACCGCGACCACGCTGCGCGCGCTCGGGCCGGAGCCGTGGAACGCGGCGTTCGTCCAGCCCTGCCGCCGCCCGACCGACGGGCGCTATGGCGAAAACCCCAACCGGTTGCAGCACTACTACCAGTATCAGGTGATCCTGAAGCCATCACCCAGCGACATCCAGGAGCTCTATCTCAAGAGCCTCGGCGCCATCGGCATCGACCCGCTGGCCCACGACATCCGCTTTGTCGAGGACGACTGGGAATCGCCGACGCTCGGCGCGTGGGGGCTGGGCTGGGAGGTGTGGTGCGACGGGATGGAAGTCACCCAGTTCACCTATTTCCAGCAAATGGGCGGCTTCGATTGCAAGCCGGTCGCTGGCGAGCTGACTTACGGGCTTGAGCGGCTGGCGATGTATATTCAGGGCGTCGACAACGTCTACGATCTGGCGTTCAATTCCTCGGGCGTCAGCTATGGCGACGTGTTCCTTGAGAACGAGCGCCAGATGTCGAAGTGGAACTTCGAGGTCGCGGATACAGATGCGCTGTTCGACCTCTTCGCCAAGGCCGAGGCCGAGTGCCGCAATGCCCTCGGCGCAGGCGTGCCCATCGCCGCCTATGAGCAGGCGGTCGAAGCGAGCCATGTGTTCAACCTGCTGCAAGCGCGCGGCGTGATCTCCGTGCAGGAACGCGCCAGCTACATGGGCCGGGTGCGCGATCTGGCGCGGTCGTCGTGTGAGGCTTACGCGGAAAAGATGACGCCGGAGTGGGCAGCGAAATATCCGGGGTGGAGTCTCGTCTGATGGCTGACTTCCTGCTCGAACTGCGCTGCGAGGAAATCCCCGCCCGGATGCAACCGAAGGCCAAGGAGGATCTGGCACGTCTGTTTGCCGATGCCCTCGCCAAAGCCGGTTTGCCGGTGGGTTCGATCGAGACCTTCGCCACGCCGCGCCGCTTGGCCCTGATTGCCAAAGACCTGCCGCTGGCAACCAAGGCTGTGAGCGAGGAAACCAAGGGGCCAAAGGTCGGCGCGCCGCCGCAGGCGCTGGAGGGTTTCCTGCGCAAGGTCGGCCTCACAGCCGATCAGCTGACCCAGCGTGACGGCGTCTATTTCGCCGTGGTCGAGAAGCCCGGGCGCGAAACCGCAGCGGTTCTGGCCGAAACCATCCCCGGGATCATCCGCGCCTTTCCCTGGCCCAAATCGATGCGCTGGAGCGCAGCGTCGCTCAGCACCGAGTCCCTGCGCTGGGTGCGTCCGCTCTCGGGGATCA
Source organism: uncultured Erythrobacter sp. (assembly GCF_958304185.1). Classification (NCBI taxonomy): domain Bacteria; kingdom Pseudomonadati; phylum Pseudomonadota; class Alphaproteobacteria; order Sphingomonadales; family Erythrobacteraceae; genus Erythrobacter; species uncultured Erythrobacter sp. The sequence continues at coordinate 336,203 of NZ_OY284433.1, read as the reverse complement.
TCGCCCTGCTGGACGGCGCGGTCGTCCCTTGCGAGATCGACGGCATCGCGAGCGGGCGTACGACGATGGGGCACCGCTTCCATCATTCCGGACCGGTCGAGATCGCCCATGCCGGGAGCTATATCGAAACCCTGCGCGCGGCCCATGTGGTCGTCCATTTCTCCGAACGCTGCCAAGTGATCCGCGACGGCGCAGCCAAGGTCGCTGCCGAGGCGGGCCTGACACTGGTTGCCGACGAAGGGTTGGTGATCGAGAATGCGGGCCTCACCGAATGGCCCGTGCCGCTGCTCGGCCGCTTTGACGAGGCGTTCCTCGACGTGCCGCCCGAGGTCATCCAGCTCACCGCGCGGGTGAACCAGAAGTATTTCGTCGCCACGTGCGCCCCCGCGCAGGCGGGGGCCTCAGGCGATGGAGTTCAACCCCAGGAGGTCCCCGCTTCCGCGGGGACTCACCAATTGGCCAACGCCTTTATCTGCACCGCGAATATCGACGCGATTGACCCCGCAGTGGTGGTGAACGGCAACCGCAAGGTGCTCGCCGCGCGCCTGTCCGATGCCCGCTTCTTCTGGGAGCAGGATCAGAAGACATCGCTTGCGGAGCACGCGAAGAAGCTGTCGCGGATTACGTTCCATGAGAAGCTGGGCTCGGTCGCCGACAAGGTGGAACGGGTGGCGAAGCTGGCGCGGTGGTTGTGTGAGGAGGGGATCATAAAGCCCTCTCCCCTTCAGGGGAGAGGGTTGGGAGAGGGGGCGAGCGCGTCCACCTCTGCCCAACGCCCCCTCTCCCCGACCCTCTCCCCTGAAGGGGAGAGGGAGAAGCTCGCCAACCTCGCCGAACAGGCCGCACGCCTGTGCAAGGCCGATCTCGTCACCGAAATGGTCGGCGAATTCCCCGAATTGCAGGGCCTGATGGGCGGCTACTACGCCACCAAGGAAGGCCTGCCGCAGGAGGTCGCCGAGGCGATCCGCGATCACTACAAACCGGTCGGGCAGGGCGATGATGTGCCCACGGCTCCGGTGACCGTAGCGGTCTCGCTGGCGGATAAGCTGGATACGTTGGCTGCTCTATTCGCAACAGACAACCGTCCAACCGGCTCCAAAGACCCGTTTGCATTGAGGCGTGCTGCGATCGGCATCGCGGCTTTGATACAAGAGAATGGGCTGCGATTCTCACTGATTGATGGGATTGCTCAAATCATTGGAGACTTTGATCGCATGGTCACAGTCCCTCCTTCAGATCATAGCGACCGTCGAGGGATAAAGGGACAAGGAGACGGATCGAGTGAATATCCATTCGTCCTCTATAGCGTCGTTGAATCTCGAAATGCGATCCTCGACTTCTTCGCCGACCGCCTCAAAGTCCAGCAGCGCGAAGCCGGCGTTCGCCACGACCTGATCGACGCGGTGTTTGCGCTCGGCGAGGAGGACGATCTTGTCCGCTTGCTCGCCCGCGTCCATGCGCTGCAAGCCTTTGTTACGACCGAGGACGGCACCAACCTCCTCGCAGGCTACAAGCGCGCGGCGAATATCTTGAAGAAGGAAAATTACCCCGTCACCCCAGCGAAAGCTGGGGCCTCAGGCGGCGACGCGCAATCGCCCGAGGTGCCAACTTTCGCTGGCATGACGGAGCAGATCGACGGAATTGAACAGACCGGCGAGGAAGACCCGCTGGCGATGGTCGATGATCCCGATATCGGCGATATCGTCGCGGAAAGCGCGCTCGCCGCCGCCGCACTTTCCTACACGCCCGAACCGGCCGAAAAGGCGCTGATCGACGCGCTTGATGCCGCCGCCCCGCGCGCTGCGCAGGCGGTTGAGGGCGAGAAGTTCGCCGATGCGATGGCAGCGCTCGCCACCTTGCGCGCTCCGATCGACCGGTTCTTTGAAGAGGTGACCGTCAACGACGCGGATGCGAACAAGCGCGCCGCGCGGCTTGCGCTGCTGGCGCGTTTCCGCGATGCGGTCCACCGGGTCGCCGATTTCAGCCGGATCGAGGGGTAGCCCCCCCGCCACCACGCCAAGTGTCAACTTCGATTTTCGGCATGATAGCATAGTGAATTCAAGGGCTTGTTGTCAGATTTGGCGCTTGACACGGTGTCAACTTTGTCAACTTCGCCGCACCAACCGGGGACTGCCATGACGTTGAAGACGGTCTATGTTTTCGGAGGCAACGCCGACCACTCCGACCCGCGCCAGAAGGACAAGACCGTCGCAGGCGGCAAAGGCGCGAACCTCGCCGAGATGGCGAGCATCGGCCTGCCAGTCCCGCCGGGCTTCACGATCACGACTGAAGAATGCGTGCGTTATCTGCAAGATGGTGCGGACTTCTCCGATAATCTGCGAGCTGCCGTCGCCGCCGCGCTGACCCATGTCGAGGCGACCGTGGGCAAGAACTTCGGCGATGCGGCCGATCCGTTGCTGGTGTCGGTCCGCTCAGGCGCGCGGGTATCGATGCCGGGGATGATGGACACGGTGCTCAACCTCGGGCTGAATGATGCGACGGTGGCCGGGCTGGCCCAGTCCTCGGGCGATGCGCGCTTTGCGTGGGATTCGTACCGCCGGTTCATCCAGATGTATTCGGACGTGGTGCTCGGGATCGACCACGGGCACTTCGAAGAAGCGCTGGAGATCGCCAAGGAAGACAAGGGCTTCTACAACGATACCGAGATGTCGTGTGAAGATTGGCAGACGCTGGTCGGGCAATACAAGGCCATCGTGGACGAGGAGCTGGGCCACCCGTTCCCGCAGGACGTCCACGAACAATTGTGGGGCGCGATCCGCGCCGTGTTCGACAGCTGGGATAGCGACCGCGCCAAGGTCTACCGCCGCTTGAACGACATTCCGGGCGACTGGGGCACCGCGGTCAATGTGCAGGCGATGGTGTTCGGCAACATGGGCGAAACCAGCGCCACCGGCGTCGCCTTCACCCGCGATCCGGCGACCGGTAACCGCGCCTATTACGGCGAATACCTGATCAACGCGCAGGGCGAGGACGTGGTTGCCGGCATCCGCACGCCGCAATATCTCACCAAGGCGGCGCGTGAGACGGCAGGTGCCAAGCCGCTGTCGATGGAAGAGGCGCTGCCTGATGCCTATGGCGAGCTCGCCCGTGTGTTCGACCTGCTGGAACTGCATTACAAGGATATGCAGGACATTGAATTCACAGTGGAACGCGGCAAGCTGTGGATGCTGCAAACGCGCTCCGGCAAGCGCACCGCGAAGGCCGCGCTCAAGATGGCGGTCGACATGGTGGCCGAGGGGCTGATCGACGAGCGTGAGGCGGTGCGGCGGGTTGATCCGATGGCGCTGGATCAGCTGCTCCACCCGACGCTCGATCCCAAGGCCGAGCGGAATGTGCTGACCACCGGGCTTCCCGCCTCGCCGGGTGCGGCGGCGGGCAAGATCGTGCTCGATGCCGATACGGCCGAGCAATGGGCCGGGCGCGGTGAGAAGGTCATTCTGGTGCGGGTCGAAACCAGCCCGGAGGACATCCACGGGATGCACGCGGCGCAGGGCATTCTGACCGCGCGCGGCGGGATGACCAGCCACGCGGCGGTGGTTGCTCGCGGAATGGGTCGTCCTTGCGTGTCAGGCGCAGGCGCTGTGTCGATCGACCGGGCCACGCGCAAGTTGAGGATTGGCTCCACCGAGCTGAAGGAAGGCGACGCGATCACGCTCGACGGGGCGACGGGGCAGGTGATGCTCGGCATCGTGCCCACGGTCGAACCGGAGCTGGCCGGCGATTTCGGCGTGCTGATGGTGTGGGCGGATAAGCTGCGGCGGATGAAGGTGCGCACCAATGCCGAAACGCCCGAGGATTGCCGCATGGCGCGGCAGTTCGGCGCGGAAGGCATTGGGCTGTGCCGGACTGAACATATGTTCTTTGAAGCGTCGCGTATCTCGCTGGTTCGCCAGATGATTTTGGCCGACGATGAAGCCGGACGCCGCCGCGCGCTTGAGCAACTTCTGCCCGAACAGCGCGCCGATTTCACCGCCATCTTCGAGGTTATGGCTGGGCTGCCGTGCACGATCCGCTTGCTCGATCCGCCACTCCACGAGTTCCTCCCTCACGCGGACGAGGACTTCGCCGATCTGGCCGATGCGACCGGGCTTGGCGTGGATCACTTGAAGCGCCGCGCGGGCGAGCTGCATGAATTCAACCCGATGCTCGGCCATCGCGGCTGCCGTCTCGGGATTACCTATCCCGAAATCTACGAAATGCAGGCCCGCGCGATCTTTGAGGCGGTGTGTGCGGTGAAGGCTTCATCGGGCGAAGCGCCGCTGCCGGAGATCATGATTCCGCTGGTGGCCACCAAGCGCGAACTGGCAATCCTGCGCGCGCTGGTCGACCGGGTGGCCGAAGCGGTCTTTGCCGAGGTGGGCACGCGGGTCGAGTATCTGGTCGGCACCATGATTGAACTGCCACGCGCCGCGTTGATGGCGGGCGAAATTGCCGAAGAAGGCGCGTTCTTCAGCTTCGGGACCAATGACCTGACGCAGACGACCCTCGGCGTGTCGCGTGATGATGCGGCGCGGTTCCTGAGCGTCTATGTCGACAAGGGCATCTTCCCGCGCGATCCCTTCGTCAGCCTCGATATCGAAGGCGTCGGCCAGCTGGTCGAACTCGCGGCAGAACGGGGCAGGGCGACCCGGCCTGACATCAAGCTCGGCATCTGCGGCGAGCATGGCGGCGACCCGGCGAGCATCGCGTTCTGCGAGAAGGTGGGCCTCGATTACGTCAGCGCCTCGCCTTATCGCGTGCCGATCGCTCGGCTTGCGGCGGCGCAAGCGGCGCTGAAGAAGGCCTAGGTTCCGGCGAGCGAGCGCCTGCCGGTCAGGGTGATGATCTCGAAGGTCTCGGCGGTCTTGCCATCAGCGTCGGCGCGCGCGGCAAAGGCGGTGCGGGCGCGGGCGAGGGCAGCCTTGCCAAGCGGTGCAGCAGGCTTCGCGAGCGCATTGCCAAGCCCCTGATCGCGCAGGTCGGCGACCAAGCGGTCTAGGCTTGCGTAGCGCACCGTCAGAGTATGGGTGTCGACCACCGGGTCCTTCCACCCTGCGCGCTGGAGCAACCCCGGCGCAGCGCGCGGATCGACCAGTGGATGAATCCGGGCAGCTGGCCGGTCGGGCTCGGCAGCGAACATGGCGGCGCGCAGGGCAGGAAGGCTCTGGCCGCCGATGAAGTGCGTCATCACCAACCCGCCGGGAGCAAGCACATTGCGCAGATGGATTAGCGCACCGGGCAAGTCGTTCACTGCATCGAGGAGGCCGAACACGACGATCAGCTCATATCCGCCAAAGGGATGCGGCGCTTCAAGGTCGAGCGCAGCCGGTTCCTCGACTGCCGCACCGCGCACCCGGAGGGATGCCGCAAGTGTCCCGGTCGAATCGCCGAGCACCAGTGCCCGCGCAGGCTCGTGGCGCAGGAAGGCAAGGCGCTCCAGCGTGTCCTCGATCATGTCCTCGGCGATAAAGCGCGCCGCATCGGAAGCCGCCGCGCGGTGCCGCGCGCGGGCGAGGCGCAGGGTGCGACGCTGGGCGCTGAATATCATGGGGATCGCGGGAGCATTCATCGCTCGCGCCCTGCCGTGCTTGCCAGCGCAGTGCAAGCCGTGCGACACCTTGCGCCATGGTCGCGGTCGCACGCTTTGCCAGACATTTCGGACCCGTGGTGGATGCGCTCTATCCCCCGCGCTGTCCTTCGTGCGGCGTGGCGATTGCCAGTCAGGCTGGGCTGTGCACCGATTGCTGGAGCAGCCTTGAGGTGCCCACCCCCACCGAGAACGAAGTCGGCGCGGTGCCGATCTATGCGGCGACATATTACAACGAGACCTCGCGCAAGCTGGTGCTGGCTTACAAGCATGGCGGGCGGATTGCGCTGGCGCGGCTGCTCGCGCGGCTCATTGCGGCACGCTTGCCCGAGTCGCAGGCGGGGGGTGCCCCGCCGGTGTTGGTGCCGGTCCCGCTCCATCGCTGGCGGCTGTGGCAGCGTGGGTTCAACCAGGCCGCCCTGCTGACCCATGAGCTGGCGCGGTTAGGGAAGGGCGAACCCGTGGTTGAGGCTTTATTACGGAACAAGCGCACGCCCAATCTCGGCGGGCTGGGGCGTCAGGCGCGCGAGCGGGCGCTGAGCGGGGCGATTCGGCTCAATACTGCGAGGTCGACGCGTTTGGCGGGGCGCGATGTCGTGCTGGTGGATGATGTGCTGACCAGCGGAGCAACCAGCAGAGCCTGCGTTGCCGCGCTGGCCGAGGCTGGGGCTGCGTCGATTTCGGTGGCCTGTTTCGCCCGGGTCGATCAGGATCACCGCCTCATCCACCCATAAAACATAACGCCCGAGGTCTTTCGACCCCGGGCGCCACGTGACGAAACGGTGCGGATCCACCCTTGCGGGCTGTGGCAGCGACCCCCTAACTTCGCTGCCGGGATCCAATCCCTATCGTTCAATCGGTCGCGCTGGCACCCCGCTGCCAGCTTGCGGTCCGATCACCCCCTGAACCTGACACCGGGCGGTGCCATTGTTCGGTGGAGAACCCCTTGCGAAGGCTCCTGATGCGCTTGTTCCACGCTGTTGCATTCGGCGGAAGATCAAACCTGTGATAGGCGCATTTTTTGCGTGCCCCTGTTGTGTGCGTGCAACAATCGTCGCAAGAGCGCGCCGGTTACGACATTTAGTGCGCACCGGGACGGGCCCACGCGCATCGCTTATCTGCGTGGAGTTGCATGGTGACCGGCACAAGCCTGACCCCTGAAGAGCGCGAGAGCGGCACCGTGTTTGCGCCGAAATTTGACGCGGTCGGACTGCTCACCGCGGTGGTCGTCGATGATGCCAGCGGCGAAGTGCTGGTGGTCGCGCACATGAATGCCGAGGCGCTTGAGGCGACGCTCAGCACCGGCAAGGTCCACTTCTGGTCGCGCTCACGCGAGGCCTTGTGGATGAAGGGCGAGACGTCCGGCAATGTCCTGACTGTCGTGCAGACACTGGTCGATTGTGATCAGGACGCGCTTGTGATCCGTGCCGTGCCTGCTGGGCCAACCTGCCACACGGGTGCCCGCAGTTGCTTTTATCGGCAGATCGATGTGCGCGATGGCAAGCCGGTGCTTGTGAGGGGTTAAACTTGACGCTCACGTAAACGGAAGGTATGGGGCGGGCATGGCTACCGCTCCTGCACCCACCGAATCCTCGGACCCCGCCCAGCTCGCTCCCAAGGATCCGGCTAGCGAGCCGCGTCGCAACGGCGCGCATCTCGAGAGGCCCGATGTCCACGAGCGTGAACAGTTCACTATTTCCGACCTCACGTCGGAATTCGGCTGCACCGCCCGCGCGCTGCGGTTCTATGAGGATGAAGGGCTGATCAACCCGGCCCGCGTTGGCCTGACCCGCGTCTATTCCAAGCGCGACCGCGCCCGGCTTGCCTGGATCATGCGCGCCAAGAATGTCGGCTTCAGCCTCACCGAAATCCGAGAGATGATCGACCTCTACGATCTTGACGATGGCCGCGTCGAACAGCGCCGCGTCACAATCGCCAAGTGCCGCACGCACATCGCCAAGCTGAAAGAGCAGCGCGACGACATTGATAGCTCGATCAAGGAGCTCACCGATTTCGTCGCCGAGATCGAGAAGCTCGACCTCGGTTGAGCCGATCGGCCCACCGCTACTTCAAACAATCCTGCTCACCAAAGGGATCATGTGATGCCGACCTATACCGCCCCCACCCGCGATACGCGTTTCGTCGTCAACGAAGTGCTTGATCTGGCGAGCTACGGCAACCTGCCCGGCTTCGAGAACGCCACGCCGGACATGATCGACACCGTGATCAACGAGGCGGGCAAGTTCTGCGCGGAAGTGCTCGCGCCGGTAAATCAGGCGGGCGATGAGCATGGCTGCACCCGCCATGAAGACGGCAGCGTCACCACACCGCCGGGCTTCAAGGAAGCCTATCAGGCTTACGTCGAGAGCGGTTGGGGCACGCTGGGGCAGCCGGTCGAATATGGCGGGCAGGGCCTGCCTCACGTACTGAGCTTTGCGTTGGAGGAATTCTCCGGCACCGCCAATCAGGCTTTCGCCATGTATCCGGGCCTGACCGCCGGGGCGATCTCGGCGATCCTCGCCAAGGGTTCGGACGAACAAAAGGCGGCTTATGTCCCCAAGATGATCTCGGGCGAATGGTCGGGCACCATGAACCTGACCGAGCCGCATTGCGGCACCGATCTCGGCATGATCCGCACCAAGGCTGTGCCGAACGCCGATGGCAGCTATGCGATCACCGGCACCAAGATTTTCATCTCGGCCGGCGAGCATGACCTCACCAGCAACATCATCCACCTGGTGCTCGCCAAGACCCCTGGCGCGCCTGACAGCGTCAAGGGCATCTCGCTTTTCATCGTGCCCAAGTTCATCCTCGATGAAAACGGCGACCCGGCAGCGCGCAATGGCGTGACCTGCGGTTCCATCGAGAAGAAGATGGGCATCCACGGCAACGCGACCTGCCTGCTCAACTATGACGGCGCGACCGGATACATGGTGGGCGAGGAGAACAAGGGCCTCGCCGCGATGTTCATCATGATGAACGCGGCGCGCCTCGGCGTCGGCATTCAGGGCTATGCTCAGGCCGAAGTCGCTTACCAGAACGCGGTCACCTATGCGCTCGACCGCCGTCAGGGCCGTGCGCTCACCGGCCCGGCTGATCCTGCGGCAAAGGCTGATCCGATCTTCGTCCACCCCGATGTGCGCCGGATGCTGATGGACGCCAAGGTGTTCACCGAATCGATGCGGGCGCTATGCCTGTGGGGCGCATTGCAGGTCGACCTGACCCACAAGGCGCAAACCCCCGAAGAGCGCGAGCAGGCCGACCTGTTGATCGGGCTGATGACCCCGGTCATCAAGGGCTACGGCACCGACAAGGGCTATGACATCGCCAACAATATGCAGCAGGTCTTCGGCGGCCACGGCTATGTGCGCGAATGGGGCATGGAGCAGTTCGTGCGCGATAGCCGCATTGCCATGATCTACGAAGGTGCCAATGGCGTGCAGGCGATGGACCTGTGCGGGCGCAAGCTGGCTGCGGGCGGCGGCAAGGCGATCCAAGCCTTCTTCGCGATGATCGACGAGGAAATCGCTGCGGCCAAGCAGGTGCCTGAACTTGCGTCCGTGGCTGAACGCCTCGAAAAGGCGGTGGGCGAGCAGAAGGCCGCGACCATGTGGTTCATGCAGAACGCGATGGCGAACCCCAATCACCTCGGCGCTGGCGCGCATCATTATATGCACATCATGGGCATCGTAACGCTCGGCTTCTTCTGGCTGAAGATGGCCAAGGTGGCGCTCGCCAAGCTGGCGGGTGAGCCGGAGGACAAGGCATTCTACGAAGCCAAGCTGGTCTCGGCCAATTACTACGCCGAGCGCTTCCTGCCCGATGCGGGCGCGCTGCGCCGCAAACTTGAAGCGGGCAGCGAATACATGATGAAGCTGCCGGCCGAGGCCTTCGCTACCGCTGCATAAGCCTCACTCGCCAACGAAATAACAAGGGCTGTCCTGCCATTCACGGGACGGCCCTTGGCTTGTCTGCCCTAGCGTTCGGCTTCCTCGGCCAGCGCGTAGAGATAATCCGCATAAGCCATCGTCACCTCGTCGAGGCCATAGACCTTGGGGTTGGTGCTTTCGATCAGGAACCACTCGTTTGGAGCATGGGCGCCGCCGCCGCGGCCGAGGCCGAATTGCGAGGCGGGCAGGTTCAGCGGCGGGCCGTTGAACACCACCCCCGGCCAGCTCCCCGCATTGCGTGGGCGGATGGTGTAAGGGACGCCGCTATCATCGAACATCCGCTTCTGGGCGCGGATCAGGATCGAGTCCTCCTCGGTCTCATTGGGGCCATAGCCGCCCGAGACTGTCACCTGCACATCGTCGAACCCGCGCTTGGCCAGATGCGCGCGCAGCTTGGTGACAGCCTCGTCCTTGGTCATGTTCGGCACCAGGCGGAATTCCAGCTTGGCCTCGGCGCGGCCGGGTAGCACGGTCTTGCCGCCTTCGCCGGTGTAGCCTGCAACCAACCCCTGAATATTGACTGTGGGCTGCGAGAAGAAGCGCTCAAGACTAGTGACGTAATCCTCGTCATTGATCCAACGCCCGACGCCGAGCAGTGCCTTTTCACCCGCTTCCGCGTCTGGCTTTACGCTCTGCGCGATCAGCTCCTTCTGGCGCGCGGTCAACGGCTGGACGTTTTCGAACCATCCGTCGATCGCCGGGGTGTGGCCGTCATCAGCGACGAGCGTGTCCAGCGCCTTGACAAGCCGCCACGCCGGGCTTTCGATGCGGGCATGGTTGGACGAGTGAATGTCAGTCTTGGGATATTTGTCGGACGTCTCACCGCCCACCACCAGCTGGAACTCGACCGCACCCTTGGCACCCAGCGTGATACCCGCGCTACCATCGCGGTTCTGATTGGCCGAGGGGATGAACACGCCGACCGCCTTGGATAGCGCAGCCTGCACCTCCGGCACGGCGACGACCTGATCGAAGTGGGTGGAGGCAACCTCCTCCTCGCCTTCAGCCACCAGCACCAGATTGACGGGCAGTTTGCGGCCGCTGGCCTGCATCGCCTTGATCGCGGCGAGGAACGCTATTTGCGGCCCCTTCTGGTTGACCACGCCGCGCCCAACAATGGCGGTGCCTTCGCCGGGGCGATCAACCAGCTTTGCATCGAGCGGCGGGGAGCTCCATTCCGCCGGATCGAACTGCTTCACGTCATACATGAAGTAGATGCCGACAGTGGTCTTCGCACCCGAATCAAGCGTCGCGAAAACGGCAGGAACGCCGTCGGTGGGGATGATCTTGGCCTGTTGAAACCCGGCGTCGAGCGCCAGCTTGCGCATATATTCCGCGCCTTCGGGCGTGCCGCGCTTTTCGGCGGCGATGGTGGGAAGGGCGACCCAGTCTTGGAGCGCTTTGACCGTTGCGTCTTGTTGCGCCTCGACCACCGTGACAAGCGCTTGGCGATTGGGCGTTTCGGCAGCCAGCGGAGCTACCGCGAGCGCGATTGCCGCTGCCATTGTCGTACCCGTCAGTCGTTTCATCACTGATCTCTCTCCCTGTTACGAGGGAGAAGAGGTAACAGCCGCCTTTGGTTTCGCAATGGCTATATCGGGATCGGAGGAGGCTTTGCCTACTCGAGCCTGCCCATCATCCGCTGCGAGCCGGCCTTGATCTTGAGACCGGTGGCAGCGGTTGGAGCCGCGGGGCGTTCCCACAGGCTGGCTGAATTTCGGGCGACAGGCCGGGGCCGGGCGGAAGTTGCGGATGGACCCTGCGGTGCCTTTTCGCGCACAGGCTCAGGCGCGGGCTGGCGGGGGGGTGACTTGGCAGCAGGCGGAGGTGCGGCGGCGACGGGTTCGGGCTCAGGCTCTGGCTCAGGCTCTTCGGCCACCGGTTCGGGGGCGGGCGGCGCAATCGGCTCGGGCGTTGCCTCAACCGGTTCAAGCGCAGGTGGCTGAGGAGTGGCGGGCGCGGGAACTGGCTTGGGCGCTGGTGCAACGGTTTCGCGAACAGATTCAGCCACCGACGGTGCGGCGACAGGTTGGGGCGGTTCAACGGGTGCGGCCGGGGCGGGCGCAGCCGCCGGTGGTTCCTGATCTGCGGCTGCGTTGAGGATCTGCTCCGCCACTTCTTCGATCGAGCCCACAACCAGCAGCGGTTGCCCGCCGACCATGCCAACGTTTGTTTGCCCGTTCTCGGCGCTGCGCAGCCACGCGATATTGCTGGCCACGACAAGATAATTGCCGCCGCGCGAATGGAGTTTGATGAATTTCATGGGCGGCAGTCCCTGAGCAGCTACGCAAAAAGCGTGAGAATTCTGCTCCTGAGATAGACCGCTACGGTTAAGGAATCGCTCTATTCCACCGGCAAGAAGTCAGGCACCGAAAGGTAGCGCTCACCCGTGTCGTAGTTAAAGCCCATCACTCGCACGCCCTGCGGCAGCTCGGGCAGCTTGCGCGCGATGGCGGCAAGGGTCGCGCCGGAGGAAATGCCGACCAGCATGCCTTCCTCGCTCGCAGCGCGCCGCGCCATCTCCTTGGCTTCCTCGGCATCGACGGTAATTGCCCCGTCGATTGCATTGGTGTGGAGGTTGCCGGGGATGAAGCCAGCACCGATGCCCTGAATCGGGTGCGGGCCGGGCTGGCCGCCGTTAATCACGGGGGAGAGCGCGGGCTCGACGCCATATGCCTTCATACTGGGCCAGTGCTTCTTCAGTTCTTCAGCGCAGCCGGTGAGGTGCCCGCCGGTGCCGACCCCGGTGATCATCACGTCGATCGGCGTGGCGGCGAAATCGGCGAGGATTTCCTGCGCTGTGGTGCGCGCGTGGATCGCGGGGTTGGCGGCATTGTCGAACTGGCTCGGCATCCATGCGCCGGGGGTCTGTTCGACGAGCTCCTGCGCCCGCTCAATCGCGCCCTTCATGCCGCGCTCGCGCGGGGTGAGGTCGAAGCTGGCGCCATAGGCCAGCATCAGGCGGCGGCGCTCGATCGACATCGATTCGGGCATGACCAGCACCAGCTTGTAGCTCTTAACCGCCGCGACCATAGCAAGGCCGATTCCCGTGTTGCCACTGGTGGGTTCGACGATGGTGCCACCGGGCTGGAGCTTGCCGGTCGCTTCGGCATCCTCGACCATGGCGAGGGCGATACGATCCTTGATCGAGCCACCGGGGTTCGACCGTTCGGACTTTACCCACACCTCGTGATCCGGGAACAGCCGCGACAAGCGGATATGCGGAGTGCCGCCGATGGTGGCGAGGATGTTGTCAGCCTTCATGTCGATACCTCTCGTTTGAGCGCAGATGGCTCGAAGCTTTTGGCGCGGCGCAGCTCGGGGAAATACCACGCCCAGATTATAGTCACGAATATCGCACCCGCGCCGCCGAATACAACCGCGCCGGTTGCGCCGAGGATGGCAGCGGCGAGGCCCGACTGCATTTCGCCCAACTCGTTGGATGCGGAGATGGCGAGGCCCGAGATCGATGACACCCGCCCGCGCTTGTCGTCAGGCGTGAACAGTTGGACCAGCGATGAGCGGATGAAGACCGAAACCATGTCAACCGCGCCCATTGCGGCCAAAATCGCCAGCGACAGCAGAAAGTTGCGCGAAAAGGCGAAAGTAATCGTCAGCGCTCCGAAGGCGGCAACCGCCCACAGCATCTTGAGCCCGACCTCGCGCTCGAGCGGGCGGAAACTGAGCCATAACGCCACGCTCGCCGCTCCCAGCGCAGGCGCGGCGCGCATCAGGCCGAGGCCTTCCGGGCCCACAAACAGGATATCGCGCGCAAATACTGGCAGCAAGGCGGTCGCCCCCGCCAGCAGCACCGCGAACAGATCGAGCGTGATGCAGCCGAGCAGAAACCGCTCACGCCAGACATAGACCAGCCCTTCGATGATCTGCTTGAGCGGCTTTAGCCGTGGGCCTTCGTGCTTCGCCTTGATCGGGCGGACGGTCAGGATCAGCAACATCGCCGCACCCAGCAACCCGGCGGAGATCGCGTGCGGGAGCCAATTGGCCTCGGCAAAGATCAATCCGCCTACCGCAGGGCCAGCCACGCTCGCGGTCTGCCAAGCGATCGAGGATAGCGCGATAGCACGCGGGAGCAGGGCGGGGGGCACGATATTGGGCGCAATCGCGCTCATCGACGGGCCGACAAACACCCGCGCTGCGCCGTGCGCCGCGGCAAGGCTGAACAGGATCGGGATGTTGAGCGCATCGGCCCAGGTCGCCACCGCCAAGACGACCGCCACACACCCATCGATCCCGTTGGCAAAGGCAGCGACATGGCGCCGGTCGAACCGGTCAGCGGCAAGGCCCGCCACGGGTGTCAGCACAAACAGCGGGATGAACTGCGCCAACCCCAGCAAGCCGAGCTGGAACGAGGCCTCTGCCACGCTCATCCCGTAATCGTCGCGCGCGACTTCGTAGAGCTGGTAGCCGAGCAGCACCACCATCGACATCGTGGCAAACACCGCCATGAAGCGGGCAAGCCAGTAACGCCGGTAATCGCCGATCTGAAGCGGGGAGGTTGGTTCGGTCACGGCTGCGCCATGGCAGGCCGCAGGGCCGCTGCCAAGCAGGCGAAACTTGCGCGGGCTAAGGCTGCCCTATCGCGAGCGACGAAGGCGCGGGTTGGGCTGAAGCTGGTCGATGATCGAGACGAAATCGTCGAGCCGGATGATCCGTTCGAACTGGAGGCCCGCACGCGTGTCACGCGTCCAGATCACATAGGCCTCGATCCGGCCCACCACGGGAAGGCGGATGATGATGCGATCGCCGCGCTGCAATTGCTTGGCATCGTCAACCATGAAGCCGTGGGCCGACAGGTTGCAGACGTGAAGATGCAGGTCGCCGTGCACGAAATGCTCGACAATGGCCGGAAAATCGACCGGATGCCGCGCCGCACGCCGCATTTCGGTAACGCTGAGATTTGCTCCACCCGTCACGTGATGCGATCCTTCTCTCCGTATGGGCACAAAGAGGGGATGAAGCAGAAAGGCTGATAATTCGTAAAAATCTTGGGCGTTAGCGATGCACCAGCGCGTGACGTTTTTTGCCCAAGCTTAGCCGCAGGGTCTCACCCTCGGCCGGGAGAACCAATTGCGCAGGATCCGTCACGGTCTCACCCTCGAGCTTGACCGCACCTTCAGCGAGCTTACGCTTGGCTTCTCCGCCCGAGGATGTGAGCCCGATGGCGGTGAGCAGCGCGGCCATGCGCATCCCCTCTGCACCGACCGCAAGCGTGGGCAAATCCTCACCCGCACCCGAACCGGCAAAGGTTTCGCGCGCGGTTGCCTCGGCCCGGACGGCGGCATCCTCGCCGCGCACCAGCTTGGTCACCTCATTCGCGAGCACGATCTTGGCAGAATTTATCTCTGCACCTTCAAGTGTTTCGAGGCGATTTATCTCATCCAATGGCAGGTCGGTGAACAGGCGCAAGAACTTGCCGACATCGCGATCATCGACGTTGCGCCAATATTGCCAGAAATCGTAAGCGGGCAGCTGATCCTCGTTCAGCCACACGGCTCCCGCCGCAGTCTTGCCCATCTTCGCGCCATCAGCCGTCGTCAGCAGCGGAGTGGTGAGACCGAACAAATCGGCCCCGTCCATACGCCGCCCCAATTCCATCCCATTAACAATATTGCCCCACTGGTCGCTGCCGCCCATCTGCAAGCGCACGCCAAGTTCACGCGACAAATGTCTGAAATCGTAGCCTTGCAGGATCATGTAGTTGAATTCGAGGAAGGTCATCGGCTGTTCGCGCTCAAGCCGCAGTTTGACCGAGTCGAAGGTCAGCATCCGGTTGACGGTGAAATGGGTGCCGACCTGCTGGAGCAGTTCGATGTAACCCAGCTTGCCCAGCCAATCATGGTTGTTGACCATCACTGCATCGGTCGGCCCATCACCGAATTTCAGCAGCTTATTGAAAACTGTGAAGATCGAATCGATATTTGCCTCGATCGTCGCGTCGGTGAGCATCTTGCGGCGCTCATCACGGCCCGTGGGATCGCCGATCCGGGTCGTGCCGCCGCCCATCAGCACAATCGGCTTGTGTCCGGTCTGCTGCAAGCGGCGCAGCATCATGATTTGCACCAGCGACCCGATGTGGAGCGAGGGCGCGGTTGCGTCGAACCCGATATAGCCCGGCACGATCTGCTTCGCGGCCAGGGCATCGAGCCCCGACGCATCTGTCAGTTGGTGGATGTAGCCACGCTCGTCGAGCAGGCGGAGGAGGGCTGAATCGTAAGTGCTCATGGGGCGCGGCCCTACCAGCGCGCAGGCGAGACGGGAAGTGGCTTGCCGGGGGAAGGGTGAGGGGGCAGACACAAGCGATGCACCCGCTCATGCTCCATGTTGCCTGCGACCTCGGCCCGATCCGCGCCGTCACCGCCTCTATCACAGCCACGCCGCACGGCTGTGAGGCGGAATTCCGGCTCGACGGGCATATCCCGGCAATCATCGTCCCGCCCCACGCCGTGGCCGAGCGGATGGACGATCTGTGGAAGACCACTTGTTTCGAGATATTCTGGCAGCCATTGGGCGGAACCGCCTACCGTGAGTTCAATCTCTCGCCTTCAGGACGCTGGGCCGCCTATGATTTCGACTCGTTCCGTGAAGGGATGCGCGACGCGCCGGTGGATGCGATTGCCATCGCTTGTGTTCACGACGATCATGGCTTGGTGCTCAAGGCGAGCATTGCTGCCGATTTGGCCGCGCCAGCACAGGTCGCGCTCAACGCCATAGTCGAGCACCCGGGCGGGTCGCGGCAATTCTGGGCGATGGCTTTCCCGCCGGGGCCGCCGGAGTTTCACTCTGAAGCCAACCGGCAGCTGATTGTCGAACGCTAGGACGCGGTCCTTTCCTTGCCGAACGGGCGGTTCAACTGCACGATCTTCAGGTTGAGCATGAAGGCGAAGCTGACCCAGATGAAATAGGGCACATTCAGCCAACCGGCAAAACTGTCCCCTGCCAAGCGCGGCAGTACCACTAGCAGTCCAACGACCGATAGCCACAGGAACACGTTTTCGGCCAGAGCCCAATCGGGCCGCTTGAGCTTGAAGAACAGGGGCGACCACAGGAAGTGGAGCACGAAGTTCGCGATGAACAGCGCCCACACCCCGGCGCGTGCCTCGGGCGTGGGAGCCTCAGTCAAGCCGACATAGAAACTCCAACCCGCGAGCCCGAGAATGATCGTCCACGCCGGACCGAACAGCCAGTCAGGCGGCTGCCACGGCGGCTTACGAAGTTCGCGATACCATTGGCCGATCTCCGTCAGCGCACCGCCCGCGCCGCCAAGGATAATCGCCCATCCCGCAGCGATAGCTATCGGTGTCCAATCTGTGTCCATGTGCCTGTAACAAGGGGAGGGGGTGCAATGTTCCCGTCCCCACGCAAAGCGATTGCCTTTCATATCGCGCTGATCCAACGCTAGGCAGATGAAGACAGGCATCGACCGGCTGCTGGCCGACCCCGAACTCCTCCGCCAATTGCAAGGCCGCCGCGTTGCCTTGGTGGCGCACCCGGCCAGTGTGACGGCTGATCTCACCCATAGTCTCGACGCGCTGATCGCGGCGGGCGTGCCGGTCAACAGCGCCTTTGGCCCGCAGCACGGGCTAAAGGGTGACAAGCAGGACAACATGGTCGAGACCGCGGACGAAATGGACCCGCGCTACGGCATCCCGATCTACTCGCTCTATGGCGAGGTGCGCCGCCCCACCGGACAGATGATGTCGAGCGCGGATGTGTTCCTGTTTGACCTGCAAGACCTCGGCTGCCGGATCTACACCTTTGTCACCACGCTGCTGTATCTGCTCGAAGAAGCGGCCAAGGCGGGCAAGGAAGTCTGGGTGCTCGATCGACCCAATCCCGCCGGTCGCCCGGTCGAGGGCACGCTGCTGGTGCCGGGGCAAGAGAGCTTCGTCGGCGCTGCGCCGATGCCGATGCGCCACGGCCTCACAATGGGGGAGATGGGCCACTGGTTCATCGAGCATTTCGGTCTCGACGTCACTTACAAGGTGGTGGCAATGGAGGGTTGGCGTCCAGATGACATTGACGGCTTCGGGTGGCCGACGTCACGCCTGTGGATCAACCCTTCGCCCAATGCCGCCAACGTCAACATGGCGCGCTGCTATGCTGGCACCGTGATGCTGGAAGGCACCACGCTGTCAGAGGGTCGCGGCACCACGCGGCCATTGGAGGTGCTGTTCGGCGCACCCGATATCGACGCGGGCGGCGTGTTGAAGGTGATGCGCAAGCTCGCGCCCGAGTGGCTCGAAGGCTGCGCGATCCGCGAATGCTGGTTCGAGCCGACTTTCCACAAGCACAAAGGTATGCTCTGCAACGCATTGATGATCCATGCAGAAAGTTCATTTTACGATCACGACGCGTTCAAGCCCTGGCGGCTTCAGGCGCTGGCGTTCAAGGCGATCCGGCTGCTCTATCCCGATTACCCGCTGTGGCGCGATTTCCCTTACGAGTACGAGCTCGACCGGCTCGCGATTGACGTCATCAATGGGGGGCCTGCTTTGCGCGAATGGGTCGACAACCCGTCAGCGACGCCGCATGATCTTGACGCCATGGCGTCACATGACGAAGCCGCCTGGATTGCCTCAGTGCGGCCGCACCTGCTTTACTGATTGACGTCATGCCAACCATTGCGGCGTCAATGCGGCCGCAATGACCCGGCAACGCTGCGACAAAGGATGGCGGATGAACCGCCACCGATGGGAGAGAATACAACATGGCAACCACGGCGGGCACCGCGTCCGGCACGCAATCCGTCAGGATCACCCTGTGGATCCTGCTGGTCGTCTATGTCTTCAATTTCATCGACCGTCAGATCGTCAACATCCTTGCCGAGCCGATCGCGCGAGACCTAGATCTTTCCGACACCCAGATTGGGTTGATGACGGGGCTCGCCTTTGCGCTGTTCTATACTGTGCTCGGCATTCCCATCGCGCGCTATGCCGATCGCGGGACGACCAGTCGGCCCAAGGTGATTGCGGTGGCGCTTGCGGTCTGGTCAGCGATGACGGCGCTTTGCGGGTTGGCGCAGAACTTTGCCCAATTGCTGCTCGCCCGCATCGGCGTGGGCGTGGGCGAGGCGGGGTGCACGCCGCCGGCACATTCGCTGATCAGCGACATGGTGCCGCCCGAGCGACGCGCTTCGGCGCTGGCGTTCTATTCGCTCGGCATCCCGGTCGGCACACTTTTGGGCATGATGATTGGCGGGACGCTGGCGGATCATGTCGGCTGGCGCGAGGCGTTCGTGATTGTCGGCTTGCCGGGCGTGGCGCTGGCGCTGGTGGTGCTGTTCGTAATCAAGGACCCGCGCCACAGCGATGCGGCGTCTATCCTGCGCGGCAAGAATCAACCTGCCGCCCTGCCACTCGGGCAGGCGGTGGCGGAGGTCATGCGTTCGCGCGCTTTCGTGCTGCTGCTGTTTGCCGGGTCAGCGGCGTCCTTTCTCGCTTACGGCAAAACGACCTGGACCACGATCTTCTTTCAGCGTACCCATGAACTGACGCCGGGGCAGGTGGGGCTATGGTTCGGGCTGCTGGGCGGGGTCGCGGGAATTCTCGGCACCTGGGCAGGGGGCTATCTCGCCGACCGCTTCGGGGCCAAGAACCGCCGCCACGTGCTGAGCGCGCCTGCCATCGGCATGGCGCTTGCCGTGCCGCTGGCGATTGCCGCCTACCATGCGCCAAGCTGGCCGCTGGCCTTGGCACTGTTGTTCATCCCGACCGTGTGCAACTCGTTCTACTACGGCCCGACCTATTCCGCCGCGCAAGGCCTTGTGCCGGTGCGCGCAAGGGCGATTGCTGCGGCAAGCCTGCTGTTCTTCCAGAACCTTATCGGGTTGGGGCTGGGGCCCTTGTTCTTCGGGATGCTGTCGGACTGGCTGCAGCCCACCTATGGCGCGGATTCGGTGCGCTATGTGCTTTACGGCGCGGCGGTGCTGGGGCTGGTGCCTGCGTTCTTCTTCTGGCGGTGCGGGCTGCGGCTGAACGAGGAGTTGGATCAGAAGGGTTAGGATCCTGCCGGCGATTTGCAGGCCGCTGGAAGATCGTCCTTGGTCTGAATGCGGCCAGCAAGAGAATTGTCATACCCACCCTCGTTGAGATGGAGCGCTATTACCGAGGGAAAATCGCGGCCGGTTTTGATGATGGCGTCCGCCTTCTGCGGGGCATTCCCTTCGTAAATGAAGGCAGCGCGTTCGGGCCCCTTCAATTCGTATGTGACAAAGTCCATCATTCGGTCGAACCGGGTGAAGCGCTCGTTCGGCTCCAACACTATGCCAAATCCGATGCCGCACACCAGTCCGGGTCCGACAAACCGAGTAGTGGTCAGTCCTTCCTGCTGCTCGCTATCGGGAACCCGCTCAGGCTCGGCCAAGGCGACGTCACCAAGATTTGGGACGGCCGAACAGGATGAAAAGGATAGTCCCGCGGAAAGCAGGACAGCCGCCAACCTCAAGCCCCGTGCTTCCGCGACAGCTCTCGCATCGCATCGTCCAGCCCGCCCAGCGTCAGCGGATACATCCGATCGCCCACCAGCTGCTTGATCATCTTAGTCGACTGCGAATAGTTCCACTGCTTTTCTGGCACCGGGTTCAGCCACACGGTCGCCGGATAAGTGTTGGCGACGCGCTGCAACCACACGGCGCCCGCTTCCTCGTTCATGTGCTCGACCGAGCCGCCGGGGTGCGTAACCTCATAGGGGCTCATCGCCGCATCGCCGACGAACACGATTTTGTAATCGTGGCCATATTTGTGGAGCACGTCCCAGGTCTTGGTGCGTTCCTGCCAGCGGCGCTTGTTATCCTTCCACACACCTTCGTAGAGACAGTTGTGGAAGTAGAAGAACTCCATGTTCTTGAATTCGCTGGTGGCCGCGCTGAAGAGCTCCTCGACCAGTTTGATGAAGGGGTCCATCGACCCGCCGACATCGAGGAACAGCAGAAGTTTGACGGCATTGCGGCGTTCGGCGCGCATGTGGATGTCGAGCCAACCTTGTTTGGCCGTGCCCTTGATCGTGGCGTCGATATCAAGCTGATCCTGCGCGCCTTCGCGGGCGAACCGGCGTAGCCGCCGCAGCGCCATCTTGATGTTGCGGGTGCCAAGCTCCTTGGTGTTATCCAGGTTCTTGAACTCGCGCTTTTCCCAGACCTTGATCGCCTTGCCGTGCCGCGCCTCGCCGCCGATACGCACGCCTTCGGGGTTGTAGCCTGAGTTGCCAAAGGGCGAAGTGCCGCCGGTGCCGACCCACTTGTTGCCGCCCTGGTGACGCTTTTCCTGATCTTCGAGCCGCTTTTTCAGCGTTTCCATGATCTCGTCCCAATCGCCGAGCGACTTGATCGCTTCCATTTCCTCAGGCGTCAGGAACTTCTCGGCGACCGCTTTCAGCCAGTCTTCGGGGATGTCGACCGGGTTCTGCCCGTAATCGGTCATGATCCCCTTGAATACCTTGTGGAACACCTGATCGAACCGGTCGAGCAGGCCTTCATCTTTCACGAAGGTGGCGCGGGATAGGTAGTAGAACGCCTCGGGCGTCTGATCGATCACGTCCCGGTCCAGCGCCTCAAGCAAGGTGAGGTGCTCTTTGAAACTGGCGCCGATGCCGGCCGCGCGAAGCTCGTCGATGAAATTGAAGAACATGGGAGGGTGATTAACCCGCAGGCCGGGGCCTGACCAGCCTCATTCTTGGCAGGCAAATCGCCGCCACCTTAACGCTTCGCTTACCATCCTGCGGCTAGACATTCTGCGCACTTAAAAGGGGCCGCATCCGCAATGCATCAGATCGCTATCGACACCGCCAACGCCCAAGCCTTGGCGATGATCCCGGAAAGCTGCGGCGCGGTGACCGTGGGCTGCTCCGATGTGGCCGGCGTGGTGGAAGCGGTGATCGCCTCGTCCAAATCCTTGCGGTCCGAACACGAGGCGTTGGCCGAAACCGTGCGCGCGCTAGAGGCCGACCAGAGCAAGGTCGCGCAGGCGAGCGACGAGGCACGGCTGTTGTCTGAACGCGCGATCGAGCGCCTCAACGAAGGCACATCGCTGATTCAGTCCTCGCTCGGCCAGATCGCCTCGCTTATCGAGTTGGTCGATACACTCGGCCAGCACGTCACCAGCTTCTCCGCCGCGATGGAGCAGGTGCGCCGTTCTGCGCAAGACATCGACAATATTGCCGAGACGACCAACATCCTCGCGCTCAATGCCACCATCGAAGCGATGCGGGCAGGGGACGCGGGCCGCACCTTCGCGGTGGTCGCCGCCGAGGTAAAGAGCCTCGCCAGCGACACCCGCAAGGCGACCGAGGAAATCGCTGCCACCATTGATGCGCTAGGCGGCGAGGCGGAGGAAGTGATCGGACGGATCGAAGCTGGCGCCAAAGCCAGCGGCGAAGCGCGTGCCAGCGTGGCGCGGATCGAAAGCAGTCTCGCGAATGTCGGCAGCCTCGTCGAGGAAGTCGACAAGCAGAATGACGTCATCGCCCGCTCCACCGGCACGATCAGCAATCATGTCGACAAGGTGCAGCGCGTGCTGACCAGCTACGATGCTGCCGCACGCAGCAACGAAGACCGCTTGCACGGTGCGCATCGCAAGATGGAAGATCTGGAGATCACCGCAAGCGAGATGTTCGACCGCATCGTGCAGGCAGGGCTCAGCCCTGAGGACAGCGCGATGGTGGCGCAGGCGCAGGCGATGGTGCGGGAACTGGTCTCGCATACCGAAGCCGCCTTGGCTTCAGGCGCAATTTCGATGGCGGCGGTGT
Source organism: uncultured Erythrobacter sp. (assembly GCF_958304185.1). Classification (NCBI taxonomy): domain Bacteria; kingdom Pseudomonadati; phylum Pseudomonadota; class Alphaproteobacteria; order Sphingomonadales; family Erythrobacteraceae; genus Erythrobacter; species uncultured Erythrobacter sp. The sequence goes on along the minus strand of NZ_OY284433.1, from coordinate 313,904 downwards.
TCGATACCGATTACCAGCCCATCCCGGGCACCAATCCGCAGTTGTTCCGCACCCGCTTGAACGACTGGGCCGATGCAGAATGGCGCCCCTTCCTTGACCGCGCAAAGGCGAGCGACCCCCGCGTGCTGGCGGCGGCCTGCACCGATCTCAACGGCTTTCTGCCGACCCACATCACCGAACGCTCGCGCAAGCCCACCGGGGACGTCAACCACGACACCCAGTTCTGCCGCAATGGCCGCATCATGCTTGAAGCGATCGACCGCAAGGCGAAGGCCAGCCATGCGTCTTACATGATGGCGGTGTACCGTCAGGAAGGCGACGGCCAGAGCTATTTCGTGGTCCGCAACGTCTATGTCCCGCTGGTAATCGGCGGGCGCCGCTGGGGCGATTTCGAGCTGGCTTACAGCTTCGATTGAGGCGTAAGGGCGGGTTCCTGACCCGCCCCCGCGCGCTTTACGACGGGTTGCGCCGCGCCATGAACGCGAGGCGTTCAAACAGCATGATGTCCTGTTCGTTCTTCAGCAGTGCGCCGTGCAGCGGCGGGATCGCGCTTGCGGGATTGCTGTTCTGCAATACCTCCAGCGGCATATCCTCGTTCAGCAGCAGCTTCAGCCAGTCGAGCAGCTCGCTGGTCGAGGGCTTCTTCTTCAGCCCCGGCACTTCGCGCAGGTCATAGAAGACATCCATCGCCTTCTTCACCAGCACCTTCTGGATGCCGGGGAAGTGGACGTCGATTATCTCCTGCATCGTCTCGCGGTCAGGGAACTTGATGTAGTGGAAGAAACAGCGGCGCAGGAAAGCGTCGGGCAGTTCCTTCTCGTTGTTCGAGGTGATGACCACGATCGGGCGTTCCTTGGCCTCGATCCGCTCCTGCGTTTCGTAAACGTCGAAGCTCATCCGATCGAGCTCCTGCAACAGGTCGTTCGGGAACTCGATGTCGGCCTTGTCGATCTCGTCGATCAACAACACGGGCAGCTGCGGCGCAGTGAAAGCATCCCACAGCTTGCCCTTCTTGATGTAGTTCTTGATGTCGTGGACGCGCTCGTCGCCCAGTTGACCATCACGCAGACGCGCCACGGCGTCATATTCGTAGAGGCCCTGATGCGCCTTGGTGGTGGATTTGATGTTCCATTCGATCAGCGGGGCGTTCAGCGCCTTGGAGATTTCATGCGCCAGCACGGTTTTGCCGGTGCCGGGTTCGCCCTTCACCAGCAGCGGACGGCGAAGCATCACGGCGGCATTGACTGCGACCTTGAGGTCTTCGGTCGCGATATAGGACTTGGTGCCTTCGAAACGCTGCTGATCGGACGTGGTTGAGGACATCGGGTTTTCCTGTGAGACTGAATTTCAGGCGCCAGCGATAAGGGGCAGGCGGCGCGGGTGCAAGAGGGTGGGGGCTGGCAATTCAGCGAGGCAGCAGCAGAATGCGCTGGGCGATGCCTTCCAGCTTGCCCTCGTCCACGACCGCTGCAGAATTGTTCCAGCCCAGCGTCAGCACCCAGTCGCGCCCGGCCTTGTCGGTTAGCAGCCAGGTGAGGTTGATCACGCCCGGCTCGCTGCCGCCTTTGAAGCCGATATAGCGCCAATTTGCCTTGATCGCCGCCGTGGCCGAGGGGCTGATCGCCATGATCTCGAACACCTTGGGATCGGCATTGCGGCGCATATAGGCGAACAGCTTGGCGATATCGGTGGGTGAGGCGAACCATTCGATGTCGAGCGCCTTGGGGCCATTGGCGAAGGCGGCGTTGATCTGGTCGAGTGTCGGGTCTTCCTCCGCCACTTGCACAACCTCGATAATCGCCTGTTTCGCAGGGTCACCGCTGCGCCAATCAGCAAGGGTCTGCGCGTCGCTGGCCTTTAGGATGAACAGCTGTTTGGTCGTCAGGAACGGATCGTTCGCGCTCGGATCGGCGTGGCCGCTGTCTTTCATCAGCTTGAGGATGCGCTCCTTGCCAAGCACCTTGATCAACTGGTCGGTCGCGGTGTTATCGCTGATCGAGATCATCAGGCTCGCCAGCGTGTGCAACGTCACCGGCGCGCCTATCGGCCAGTTCTGAAGCTGCCCGCTGGGGTAGCTCTTCTCGGTCAACGGCACGACGTCGCTCCACTTGCGCCGCCCTGCCTTCACATCCTCGGCTAGCGCGGCCAACACATAAAGCTTGAAGGTTGATCCCAGTGCGAGCGGCGTTTCCGCGTCCACGCTGATGAGCGGATCGCGGCCCTCAAGCGGGCCGAACCATGCGTTTACGCTCCCCGGTAGCCCAGCGAGATCGGCGGAGATTTTCTCTCGGCTGTCGTCCGCGATGGCGAGCGAATCCACGCTGGTGAACCGCAGCTCATTCACGCGGTTGTTATCGGCCGGATCGATAGCAATGCCCCCCTTGGCCAGTCCGCGCTCGAAGCGGATCTCGAGAGTGGCCCGCGTGCCTTGGGTGGGGGCCAGCAGCGCGACCTTGGTCGCCGGACCAAACTGCGCAACGAGGCTCGCGCTCAAGGTCACGATCTGGGCATCGGCAACAGCCGCGCGAAAGCCTGCGGTGAAGATGTCGGCGGGATCGGCCTTCCCGTTGAGCAAGGCCACAACCTGATCGGCGCGCATTTCAAGCGGCGTCTGCTCGGCGGCGGTGGCCTTGGCGGGCGGCTCGACCTGCGCAGCGAGGGGCGCTGCGGCCAGGGCCAGCGTTCCCAAAGCGAGTGTTGCAAGGACATGGCGCATCTCGGTTCTCTCCCACCTGTGGCTGCCCGCGAAAGCTGCCACGGAATTTCCCCACATGCCAGCGCTCCCCGACAATGGACATGGCTGCGAGCGCGCGGCAGGGATGCGGCATGGGATGGGATGTTCTTCGCAAGGCAGAATGGTTCGGCGCGGAGCGGGCGCGCGGCTATCTGGTGGTGCTGGCACTCGCAAATGTGGCGACGCTGGCCTTCTTGTTGCTGACGTCGACCAACGGGATCGACCGTAACGGCTTTCTGATCGGCACGGATTTCATCAGCTTCTGGACATCGGGCCGGATGCTGGTGGCGGGCGCAAACGTCTATGACACACTCGCCCATGTGGCCGCGCAGCGCGAATTCTACACGCTACCGGGCGAATACACCGCGTTCTTCTACCCGCCGAGCTTTCTGCCCTTCGTCTGGCCGCTCGGGTTTCTGCCCTATTTCCCGGCGCTGGCGGCTTGGCTGACGCTGACAGGCGGGGCGTTTCTGACGGCGGTGCGGGCGTGGTTTTCCGCGCTCGGGCTGAAGGGCCCGGCGTTGGTGCTGATCGCGGCCTTCCCGCCGTTGATCGTGACGCTGACCCACGGGCAGACCTCGTTTCTGGTAGCGGCGCTGCTGGGCGGCGGGTTGCTGCTGGTGCGGGAAAGGCCGTGGCTGGCGGGCGTGCTGATCGGGTTCGCAACGATCAAACCACAGTTCGGCCTGCTGGTGCCGGTGGCGCTGCTGGCAAGCGGGCAGTGGCGCACCATTGCCGGAGCAGGCGCTGCGGCACTTGGTCTGGCAGGGCTGGCGGCGCTGATGTTCGGGCCGCAGGTTTGGGCGGATTGGCTCGCAATCACCCAGACCGCTAGCAGCGCGACCGAGAGCGGCACCATCGGCTTTGCCAAGATGGTGAGCCTGTTTGCGGGCCTGCGCCTGATCGAAGTGCCGAGCGGCCTCGCGATGGCGCTACAGATTGGCGTCACGATCGCTGTGGCAGCGATGGTGGCAGCGGCGTGCTGGCGGCGGAGCTTCACGCCCGGCATGGGCGCCTTGGTGCTGGCAGGCGCGCCGCTCGCCACGCCCTTCGTGCTCGATTACGATATGGTGCTGACTGCGTTTCCGCTCGCCTACCTGTTCGCGCGCGGCCGGGCCGAGGGGTTTGATGATTGGGAGCGGATCACCATCGCCGCCACCTTCGCCGCCGTAGCTTTGGCCCGTCCGTTGGCGATCACGGTTGACGTGCCGATCATGCCGCTGCTGCTAATCGCGCTGTTTGTGCTGGTCTGGCGCCGGGTGCGGGCCGAGGCTACACTCGCCTAGATCACGCGTCGATCAGATCGCGGTCGATTTCGCCCGCGCGGTTCTGGATGAAGTTGAAGCGGTGTTCGGGGTTGCGGCCCATCAGCTCGTCAACGAGCCGCGCCACGCCCGCCCGGCCTTCGAATTCTTGCGGCAAGGTGATGCGGATCAGGCCGCGCGTTTCGGGCGCCATCGTCGTTTCACGCAATTGCTGTGGGTTCATTTCACCGAGGCCCTTGAAGCGGGCGATCTCGATTTTCTTACCCTTGAACACGGTCGCCTCAAGCTCCGCCCGGTGCGCGTCGTCACGGGCGTAGCGGCTCTCCTTGCCTGCGGTCAGGCGGTAAAGCGGAGGCTGGGCGAGGAACAGGTGCCCCTTCTTCACGATGTCGGGCATTTCCTGGAAGAAGAACGTCATGAGCAACGTCGCGATATGCGCGCCGTCGACGTCCGCGTCGGTCATGATGATGATGCGGTCATAGCGCAGATTGCCTGCGTCGCAGTCCTTGCGGGTGCCGCAGCCGAGCGCCAGCGCCAGATCGGCGATTTCGCTATTGGCGCGGATTTTGTCGGCGGTGGCGCTGGCGACGTTGAGGATCTTGCCGCGGATCGGCAGGATCGCCTGTGATTTGCGATCCCGCGCCTGCTTAGCACTGCCGCCGGCGCTGTCGCCTTCGACGATGAACAATTCGGTCTCGCGCCCACCTTCACCAGAACAATCTGTCAGCTTACCGGGCAGGCGCAGCTTCTTGGCGTTGGTGGCAGTCTTGCGCTTGATCTCGCGCTCCTGCTTGCGCTTCAGGCGCTCATCCATGCGCTCCATTACCTCGCCGAGCAGCGCTTTCCCGCGCTCCATATTGTCGGTGAGGAAGTGGTCGAAATGATCGCGCACCGCGTTTTCGACCAGCCTTGCAGCTTCGGGCGAGGTGAGGCGGTCCTTGGTTTGCGACTGGAATTGCGGATCGCGGATGAAGACGCTGAGCATCACCTCGGCGCCATTCATGACGTCGTCTGCGGTGATGTCCTTGGCCTTCTTGGCGCCGACCAGCTCGCCTAAGGCACGCAGGCCGCGCGTTAAAGCGGTGCGCAGGCCCTGTTCGTGAGTGCCGCCATCCGGGGTCGGCACGGTGTTGCAATACCAGCTCGTTGCGCCATCGGAATAGAGCGGCCAGGCAATCGCCCATTCCGCCCGGCCTTGCCCGAGCCCGTCCACCATCGGGAATTCCTGCAAGCCGGTGAAGGGCTGCGCGGTCACACATTCGCGCGAGCCGACTTGTTCAGCGAGATGATCGGCAAGGCCGCCGGGGAATTTGAACACAGCCTCGGCTGGGACATCCTCACTCGCCAGCGAGGCTGCGCATTTCCAGCGAATCTCGACGCCAGCGAACAGATAGGCCTTCGACCGGGCGAGCTTGAACAACCGCTTGGGATTGAACTTGCGGTCGCCGAAAATCTCCTCGTCAGGGACGAAGCTGACCGTGGTGCCGCGCCGGTTCGGCGTCGCGCCAAGCACCTGCAACGGGCCTTGCGTGACCCCGCGCGAGAATTCCTGCGCGTAAAGCTGCTTGTCGCGCGCGACCTCGACCCGGGTATGCACCGACAGCGCATTGACCACACTGATACCGACGCCGTGGAGGCCCCCGCTGGTGGCATAGGCTTTGCCTGAGAACTTGCCGCCTGAGTGGAGCGTCGACAAGATCACCTCCAGCGTCGACTTGCCCGGAAACTTGGGGTGCTCATCAACCGGCATCCCGCGCCCGTTATCGGCGATGGTCAGGCGATTGCCTTCGTCCAGACGCACCTCGATCCGGGTCGCGTGGCCGGCGACTGCCTCATCCATCGAATTGTCGAGCACTTCGGCGGCGAGGTGGTGGAAGGCGCGGTCATCCGTGCCGCCGATATACATGCCCGGGCGGCGGCGGACAGGCTCCAGGCCTTCGAGCACCTCGATTGCCGAGGCGTTGTAATCGCCGCTGGAGGTGGGGGTATTGGCAAAGAGATCGTCGGGGGTGGTATCAGCCATGCGCGGGTTATAGGCCCTCTGCGCGCAGCCTCACAAGCCACCCCCCGTGGTTTTACTCACTTGCCGAAACCGGTGGGGGCGGGGTCCACCGGGGTGACTTCGCCGCCCTTGACCTCGCGCACTTCGAGCGCGCGTTCGATCACGCCATTGCGGGTGAAGCGGAAGGCACCGTCCACTCCCAGAAATCCGCCCTTGTCGTAGAGCTCGGCCTTGGGGAAGGGCGAGCCAACCTTCCAGTCGCGCGCAACGCGCAAGGTCAGCAGCACCGCGTCATAGCCCAAGGTCGCCGCCCGGTAAGGCTGCGCACCGAAGCGGGCAGCGTAGCTATCGGCGAACCGCTTGTAGCGCTGGTCCGAAACCGCCGCGAACAGCGCGCCTTCCAGCGCCGGGGCACGGGCGAGGGCGGCATCCCCGCTCCACAGTTCCGTGCCAAGGATGCGCGCACGGGTGCGGACGCCGCGCTGCAATTCGCCCGCAGCATCGATCCCGAGCCGGGCGCTGTCGGCGACCAGCACCGTGTCAAAGCCGCCCGCCGCTCGCAGCCTAGCCGCTGCACTAACGATCGAGGTGTTGCCGCGCGCATAGCTTTCCTTGCGCACCAGCGACCCGCCATAATCGCGCAGCGCGTTCTCCAATGCCGAGAATGCGCGCGCGCCATAATCGCCCTCAGGCACCAGCACGGCAAAGCGCGCCGCGCCGCGCGAGCGGGCAAAGGCGACCGTGCGGCGGATCGATTGTTCCGGCATATGGCCGATCACGAAGACATCCGGCCCGGCAACCGCCGCGTCATTGGCAAAGGCGATCACCGGCACACCGGCGGGGCGTGCGGCGGCCTGAACAGCCGGAACAGCGTCGGCGGTTAGCGGGCCGAGGATCAGCTTGTTTCCGTCCGCGATAGCCTTCCTTGCCGCAGTCGCCACGCCTTCGGAGGTGTCATAGGTGGTGATGCGCAGGTTGTCGGCGGTGGTATCGAGCAGCGCCATCGTGGTGGCATTGGCAATCGCTTGCCCGACCGCAGCGGTGTCGCCGCTCATGGGAACCAGCAGCGCAATGCGGTGGCGGCCAGTATCGGTGGGGAGCGCGGTCGCCGAAGGTTCAGGCGCGGGGCCGGGCGGCGGGGCAGTGGCCACGTCAGTCTTGGGGATCACCTGACAGCCTGCCGCAAGCATCGCGGCTCCAGCCAAAGCGACATTGCGACCCCGCAGCCGCCGCGCCGCGTCCATCAACCAACCGGTCCAATCCGGTGTGTTCCAAAGCTTCATTCTTGCCGACCCCTCAGTCGTGCTCCATGGACTTAGCGATGACCGTGGAGCTGCCATCCATTCCCGCAAACATTCCCGAGCCCGGGCTGTATATCGTTGCCACCCCGATTGGCAATCTTGGCGACATCACCCTGCGCGCGCTTGGCGTGTTGCAAGGGGCCGCGATGATCGCTTGCGAGGATACGCGGGTGACGGGCAAACTGTTGAAACATTTCGGGATCAAGGGGCGTCTCCAGCGGCTCGACGATCACGCCTCTCCCGAAACCCGCACATGGATCATCGACGAAGCGAGGCGTATGCCGGTTGCGCTGGTGAGCGATGCTGGCACGCCGCTGATCTCCGATCCCGGCTATCGGCTGGTGCGTGAGGCGCGCGCGGCTGGCATCAACGTGGTCAGCATCCCCGGTGCCTGCGCGGCCGTCTCGGCCCTGTCGATTGCCGGACTGCCGAGCGACCGCTTCCTGTTTGCCGGCTTCCTGCCGGTCAAGGACAAGGCCCGCAGCGAGGTGCTGGCAGGGCTGGCCGATGTCGCTGCGACGTTAGTGTTCTACGAAACCGCCCCACGGCTCGAACGCGCCTTGCTCGCCATTGCCGAGCTGTGGCCGGACCGCGAGGTGGCGGTCGCGCGCGAACTCACCAAGCTGCACGAGGAATGCCGCAGCGGGACCGCCGCGAGCCTTGCGGCGCATTACGCCGCGCACCCGCCCAAAGGTGAGATCGTGCTGTTGATCGGCCCGCCAGCTGATGCCGAGGCTCCGGTGCTTGATGCCGATGCCATGCTCAAGGCGGCGCTGGTGGATGCAGGGCCGGGCAAGGCTGCGGGAATCGTCGCCAAGGCCACCGGGATCGACCGGGCGACGCTTTATGCCCGCGCGCTGGAATTGAAGGGCGAATGAGCGAGAGCCGCAGTCCCGAAAGCCGCCGCGACGCCGACCAGCGGGGCCGCGAGGGCGAGGCCGAAGCGGCCATGTTCCTCGCGCAAGCCGGATGGCGGGTTGTGGCAGAGCGGGTTAAAACCAAGGCAGGCGAGATCGATCTGATCGTCCGCCGCACCGGCCTGGTCGCCTTCGTCGAAGTCAAATGGCGCGCGCGCAGCGTGGCTTTGGCCGACGCCATCGACGAACGCCGCCTCAAGCGCGTCGCAGCGGCAGTTGAATGCGTGTGGCAGGACTTTGCGACCAATGGTGAGGATATCCGCATCGACGTCATCCTGCTTGCGCCCGGCCGCAAGCCCACCCACATCGAAAATGCCTGGATGCCGTTCGGCTGATCCCTCGGAGTGAATTCATGACATTGCGCATAGCTGTCCAGATGGACCCCATCGACCAGATCAATATCGCGGGCGACAGCTCCTTTGCGCTGATGCTCGCCGCACAGGCGCGCGGGTATTCGCTCTACGAATATCACGTCGAGAGCCTGACACTGGACGAAGATGACCGCCTGTTCGCCCATGCCTTCCCGGTGACGGTGCAGCGCGTCGTGGGCGACCATTTCACGCGCGGAGAGCAAGTTCGGCTCGACCTTGGCAAGGATATCGATGTGGTGCTGATGCGGCAGGACCCGCCGTTCCACATGGGCTATATCACAGCCACCCACATGCTCGAACGCATCGGGGCGGAGACGCTGGTGGTCAACGATCCCGCCAATGTCCGCAATTCGCCTGAGAAGGTGATGGTGCTCAACTATCGTCGGTTCATGCCGCCGACGCTGGTAACCCGCAGCGTCGACGAAGTGCGGCGCTTTATGGCCAAGCACGGTGCGATCGTGGTCAAGCCGATCCACGGCAATGGCGGTAAGGCGATCTTCCGCATCGGTGAGAACGGCGAGAACCTCACTGCGCTGTTCGAGGTGTTCAACCAGACCTGGCCCGAACCGCACATGGTGCAGCCCTTCCTCCCCGAGGTCGCACAGGGCGACAAGCGCATCGTGCTGATCGACGGCGAAGTGGCAGGCGCGATCAACCGTGTGCCGGGAGAGGGCGAGTTCCGCTCCAACCTCGCCATGGGAGGATCGGCGCAGCAAACGGAACTGACCGAGCGCGAACAGGAAATCTGCGATGCGCTCGGCCCGGATCTGAAACGCTTGGGCCTCACCTTTGTTGGCATCGACGTGATCGGCGGGCAATGGCTGACCGAGATCAACGTCACCTCGCCCACGGGCATTGTCGCGATTGACCGGTTCAACAACACTGATACGGCGGGCATGATCTGGGACGCGATCGAACGCCGGATTGCCGAGCGTGCCGCTGCTGCCTGATTGCCGCCGTTAGACGATAGATCGAGACCCGATGACCACTTTCCTCCTCGAACTGCTCAACAAGGGCGGCTATCTCGGCATCTTCCTGCTGATGGCAGCCGAGAACATTTTTCCGCCGATCCCTTCCGAGGTGATCATGGGCGGCGCCGGGGTGCTGGTTGCCAAGGGTGAGATGACGTTCTGGACGGTGTGGATCGTCGCCACGGTGGGCACGGTGGTCGGCAACCTGTTCTGGTACTGGATCGGCGTGCGCTGGAGCGAGGAGCAGTTGAAGCGCATTATCGACCGCTGGGGCCGCTGGCTGACCTTCGAGTGGGACGAATTCACCAAGGCGCGCAACATCTTCCGCAAATATGGCGACTGGATCGTCTTCGTTCTGCGCTTCTCACCGATCCTGCGGACCATCGTCTCGCTGCCTGCGGGTCTTGCGCATATGAAGCTATGGCGCTTCGTGCTGTTCACCTTCCTCGGGTCGGGCATCTGGAACGCGGTGCTGATTTTCGGCGGGCGGGCGGCAGCGCCGCTGATCGAACGGTTTGAGAAGCTGGCGGGCTACGGCGTGGTTGCCTTCGTGCTCGCCGGTGTGGCCTTCTATGTCTACCGCGTGGTGACGTGGAAGCCGGTCAAGGCCCACGAAAAGCACGACTAACCGCGATCCGCCCGCGGGTGAGCATTGCGATAATTCTCGAGCAGGCTCGCCGCATCCACACGCGTGTAGATCTGAGTCGAGCCGAGCGATGCGTGGCCGAGCAATTCCTGCAAACTTCTGAGATCAGCCCCGGCGCTAAGCAGGTGCGTGGCGAAGGAGTGGCGCAACGCGTGCGGCGTGGCGGTCTCAGGCAGACCGAGCGCGCGGCGCGCCTGAGCCATCGTGCGCTGCACCATCGCGGGCGAGAGTGGGCCGCCCTTGGCGCCGCGAAACAGCGGCTCATCGGGCGCAAGCGGCCATTTGCACAGTCGCGCATATTCCGCCACCGCCGCTCGGGTGATCGGCAGGATCGGCACCACCCGCTGCTTGCCGCCCTTGCCAGTGATTTGCAGCACTTCGCCCAGCATGGCATCGCGCCCGGTCAGCGACAGCGCCTCAGCGATCCGCAGACCTGATCCATACATGAGCAGCAGCACCGCCCGGTCACGCGCGCCGATCCAATCATCAGCGGCGAGGGTATCGACCAGTTCGGTGAGATTGACCGCTTCGTCCGGGGTGACAGGGCGAGGGAGCCCCTTCTTGATGCGCGGCCCACGCAGGCGCGGTGCGGCGGGCTCGGGATCACCAGCCTGAGCCCGGGCAAAAGCGATGAAGGCTTTGAGCGCGGACAATTCCCGAGCGGTGCTGGCATTGCCCAGCCCCTCGGCCCGGCGCGCGGCAAGGTGGGCGCGCAAGCCATGCGCCTCGGTGCGGGCGACTGCTGCCCAGTCCTCCAACCCGCCTGCTGCCACCAACCGTTCGGCAGCCGCGACATAGGCGCGCACCGTGTGGGGCGAGCGGCGGCGGCTATCGGTGAGGTGTGCGCGCCACGCCGCAATCACCGCGCTGCTGCTCATGCTGCGACCAGCGTGTCAGCGACCAGCTCAGCGAGCAGCGCATCCAGCAGCCCTCGGCCCGGCGGAGCCACCGCGAGGCGGGTACCGTCAGTCCGTACCAGCCCGAGTGTTTGCAGGCGGGCAAGCGCGGCTTCATCGACCAGACCAGCGCGCGGCAGGCCGAAGCGGTCCGATAGCGCCGCAAGGTCAATCCCCTCGGTCAACCGCAGCCCCATCAACAGCGCCTCGGCAGCCTGTTCTGATACCGCCAACGCGCGTGCCTCGGCGATACCGTTGCCCTGTCGCGCGACGGCGGAGAGGAAGTTCTCGGGCTTCTTGTGCCGTACCGTTGCCACACCCCCGCGCCGCCCATGCGCGCCGGGGCCGATCCCCGCGTAATCCTGATAACGCCAATAGGCGAGGTTGTGGCGGCTCTGTTCGCCCGTGCGTGCGTGGTTGCTGGTCTCGTACGCCGGAAGCCCCGCAGCATCGGTCAGCGCCTGGGTTATGTCGAACAGTTCAGCGGCTTCATCATCATCGAGTGGCACCAATCGCCCGCGCCGGACATCGCTGGCGAACCGCGTGCCGGGCTCGATTGTCAGTTGGTAGAGCGACAGGTGACCCGTGCCGAAACTCAGCGCGCGCGTCAGCCGGTCGTGCCACAATTCTGGGGTATGGCCGGGCAGGGCGTAGATGAGATCGAAACTTACGCGCTTGAAGTGCGCTTGCGCGGTTTCGAGGGCCTCCAGCGCCTCCGTTGCCCCATGCAGCCGCCCCAGAAACTTGAGCTCGGCATCATCCAGCGACTGCACACCCAGAGACACACGGTTGATTCCGGCTGCGGCCAGCGCGGCGAAATTGGCGGTCTCCACTGAGGAAGGATTGGCTTCCAGCGTGATCTCGATACCGTCGGCAAACCCCCACAGCCGCTCGGCTTCGGCCAACAGGGCGGCGACCAGCGCAGGCGGCATCAGCGAAGGCGTGCCGCCGCCAAAGAAGATCGAGGTCAGCGGCTCTCCGCCGGCGAGCTCCGCCTCGGTGCGCATATCGGCCAGCAAAGCCGACTGCCACGCTGCCACATCCACACTTTCGCGGACATGCGAGTTGAAATCGCAATAGGGGCATTTTTTGGCGCAGAACGGCCAGTGAATATAAAGCGCGCGGGCCACGGGTGGAATTTTCAGCCCCGCTTAATCACTGGCGGATAGATCGAAGTCATGCGGAGTTCCTGTCTCGTGTCCATCATTGCCCGGACCCTTGGTCTTGCGCTGGTTATGACAGCCGCGCCCGTGCAGCCGCAAGCCTTTCACTATCCTTCGCCCGCCGAGCGCGATTTTCTCACTGCGCATAATCTGGCCCGTGTCGATGCGGGCGCTACGCCCTTGGTGTGGAGCGAGCAACTCGAACGTGACGCGCTGGATTGGGCCGAGCACCTTGCCGCGAGTGATCGCTACGATCACGCCCCGCCCGAAAGGCGCAAGGGGCAGGGCGAGAACCTGTGGCGCGGCCCGCGCGATCGCTGGTCGCCGTGGGAAATGGTGGGGTTCTTCGTCGAAGAGAAGCGCCATTTCCGCGATGGTGACTTTCCCAATGTATCTCGCACCGGCCAATGGAGCGATGTCGGGCATTACACGCAGGTGATCTGGCCGCAGACCCGCGAGGTGGGCTGTGCCATTGCTCGCACAAGATCGGATGAAGTGCTGGTGTGCCGCTATTGGCCTGCGGGGAATATCTGGGGCGCTCGGGTGGAAACCGCAGGCCCGCCGTCGCGGCGTTGACGCGCTATCCGAATTGTTCGGCGACCAGCTTGGCAAAGGCGTCCGCGCGGTGGCTGATCGCGTGCTTTTCCTCCGGCGCGATCTCCGCGAAGGTCTGCGTCCGGTCCATCGGCACGAACACCGGGTCATAGCCAAAGCCGAGCAGTCCGCGCGGCGGCCATGTCAGCGAACCATCGCAGCGGCCTTCGTAGATCGCATATTCGCCATCTGGCCATGCCAGCGCGAGCACACAGTGGAACGCGGCCGAGCGATCCACGTCGGCCCCGCACTCCGCCAGCATCCCTTCGACCTTGCCCATCGCCATGTACCAATCGCGGCCCGGAGAACCCTCGAACCATTGGCGCGCGGCCCAGTCGGCGGTGTAGACACCGGGGCGGCCATCGAGCGCAGCGACACTGAGGCCGCTATCATCGGCCAGCGCAGCCAAACCCGATGCCTCTGCAGCAGCACGCGCCTTCAGCAGCGCGTTCTGGGCAAAGGTGGTGCCGGTCTCGTCCGGCTCGGGCAGGCCGAGCGATCCGGCGGACAGGCACTTGACCCCATAGGGATCGAGCAGCACCGAAATCTCCTTCAACTTGCCCGCATTATGCGTGGCAATTACCAGAGATCCGGAGCCTAGGCGCCGTGTCATTTCACGGCGTCCAATTGCGCCGCGAAGATCCGGTCGCAACCGATACGCGCAAGGCGCAGCAGGCGCAGCAGCGCTTCCTCGTCATAGGTCGCACCTTCTGCCGTCGCCTGAACTTCGGCGATCTTGCCGCCGGACAGCAGCACGAAATTGCCATCCGCCTCGGCGTTCGAATCCTCGTCATAGTCAAGGTCGAGCACGGGAGTGCCTTTGAAGATACCGCAGGAAATGCCCGCAACCTGCGCCGAGATCGGATCGTGCTTGATATCGCCCGATGCCATCAGCCCGTTGATCGCGAGGCGCAATGCGATCCACGCGCCGGAAATCGCGGCGGTACGGGTGCCGCCGTCAGCCTGAATGACGTCGCAATCCAAGGTGATCTGGCGCTCGCCCAGCTTTTGGAGGTCGACGACCGCGCGCAAGCTGCGCCCGATCAACCGCTGAATTTCCTGCGTCCGGCCCGATTGCTTGCCCTTCGCCGCTTCACGCGCGCCGCGGGTGTGGGTGGCGCGCGGGAGCATCGAATACTCGCCCGTCACCCAGCCTTCGCCCTTGCCGCGCAGCCACGGCGGCACGCCGCGTTCGACGCTGGCGGTGCAGAGCACCTTGGTATCGCCGAAGCCGATCAGCACCGATCCTTCCGCGTGGCGCGTAAAGCCGGTTTCGATCGTGATGGCGCGCATTTCATCGGGCGCGCGTCCTGAAGGGCGCATGGGTGTTCCTTTGCTGTTTCGCGGGCCATTAAGCGGCGCGCACTTGCCGCCGCAAGCGCAAAGACTAAACATTGCGCGTATGACCTCGCTTCCCGTCACCGAACTGACCCACCGCGCCCGCGAAATTTTTCGCCGGGTGGTGGAGGGGTATATTGATAGCGGTCAGCCCGTCGGCTCCAAGACGCTGGCGGCGGATGGCACCTTGAACCTGTCGCCCGCCTCGATCCGCAGCGTGTTGGCCGATCTGGAGACGGCGGGCCTGCTCGCCGCGCCGCATACCAGCGCAGGGCGGATGCCGACCGATGCGGGCCTCAGGATTTTTGTCGACGGGATGATGCGTGTGGCCGAACCCACGGCGCAGGAACAGGCGGCGATCGAAGCGCGCCTCGCCGAAGCCGGACCGGTCGAGGCTGCGATCAAGCAGGCGAGCGCGATCCTGTCCGATTTGTCGGGAGCGGCGGGAATGGTGCTGGTGGCGCCGCGCGAGCAGAAGCTGGCGCAATTCAGCTTGGTCGATCTGGGGCAGGGCCGCGCGCTCGCGGTGCTGGTGGGCGAGGATGGCGGTGTCGAAAACCGCGTCGTCACCATTGGCGGCGCGCTCAATCCGGGGGCGCTCGACCGGGCGAGCAATTACGTCACCGCCCGGCTGGCAGGCCGGACGCTCGCCGAAGCCGCGCAGGCGATGCGCGCCGAAATCAATGCCGGCAAATCGCAGCTCGATGACGCCTCGCGCGATCTGGTCGAGCGCGGGCTCGCCGTCTGGAGTGAGGATGCTGCCGCACGCCCGGTCCTGATCGTGCGCGGCGCGGCCAATCTGCTCGATGACAGCGCCCTGGGTGATATCGAGCGTGTCCGCAGCCTGCTGGAAGACCTCGAAAACAAGCAATCCGTCGCCGAACTGCTCGACAGCGCGCGCGAGGCCGATGCGACCCGGATTTTCATCGGCTCAGAGAACCGATTGTTCGCGCTTTCGGGTTCCTCCGTCATCGCCTCACCCTATCGCGATCGCGAGGGCCGGGTGGTCGGGGTACTCGGTGTGATTGGCCCCACGCGGTTGAATTACGCCCGCGTAGTCCCCATGGTAGATTTGACCGCCCGCTCGCTGGGCAAGCTCATCGCTTGAATGGAAAGCCACACGACATGACCGAGAATGAAAAGCCGCTGGATCAGGCGGTTGAGGATGAATTGAAGGGCGTGCCCGAACATCTGCGCGAAGGCGGGGACGCTGATGACCAAGTGGCAGAGATGCTCGAATCGCTGCGGCGCGATCTCGAAGGTGCCAAGCAGGAAGTGCTCTACGCGCAGGCCGAAACGCAGAACGTGCGCCGCCGGTTGGAGCGCGAGAAGGACGAGGCGCGCGCTTATGCCGCGACCGGCTTTGCGCGCGATATTCTGTCGGTCGCTGATAACCTCTCCCGCGCAGTGCAGGCGATCCCCGAAAGCCTGCGCGCTGATGACAGCATGAAGGGCCTCGTGATCGGCATCGAAGCGACGCAGCGCGAGCTGGAGAAGGTGTTCGCGAGCCACGGCATCACCCGCATTGCAGCGGTGGGCCTGCCGCTCGATCCGAACCAGCATCAGGCAATGCTGGAAGTCCCAACTGCGGATCATGAGCCCGGAACGGTCGTCTCGGAAATGCAGGCCGGGTGGATGATCAAGAACCGCTTGTTGCGCGCTGCGATGGTGGCCGTGGCGAAGGCTCCGGACTGATCGCTTCCTAGACACGCCTCACCCCCGATCATGGCTTTTCTGCGATGGGTGGGGGAATAATCACGGCGTTTCCTGCGTTTAGACATTAGTTCTAAACACGAGGAGATAGCCATGATTACGCGTATCAAGACCACCGCTCTCGCCGCTGCCTGTGCGCTCGGCCTTGGGGCTTGTGCTGGCAACTATGCTGGTGAAGGCGCCTTGGGCGGCGCGGCTGTCGGAGCTGCGGCTGGCGTTCTCACCGGCGGTGACGTTGCGCGTGGGGCCGCCGTTGGTGCAGCGGTCGGCAGTGTGGGCGGCGCGTTGATCCGCAAGGATGGGCGCTGTTATCGCACCGATCACGATGGCGATGAATACCGCGTGCGCTGCCCGGATTGACCAGGCCTACTAGGCAGTCTGGAACGGTAGAATGGCGGTGTAGGTTGCCAGCGGTGGTGCTCCGGCAACCTGCACTCCTTCGCGCAACAGAAAGGCGTGCCGCACGATTTCGGCTTGTTGCTCGATCCCGTAGCGCTCAAGCGTCCAGCCCGGCCGCAAGGCATAGTCATAGCGGCACCACGGGTGGCGGCGCAGCACCAGATACCAGCGGCCTAGCGTCTGCGCCTGCCAAACGTGCACCATTTCGTGGATGAAGTGCGCCTGACGCTCCACCGAAGCGGCGGCGAAATCGTCGCAGTAATGCGCCGCGCTGGGGTGGAAGTGCAGATGCCCCATCGGCGCCATTGTCACGCCCCTGGGATGCAGTGGGAAGAACTTGCGGCGCTTCACCTTGACGCCATTATAGTTGATCGCATCGCCAAAAACGCCGCGGGCAAGCGCAACTTCACCCTGAGTCAGTGGCCGTTCGCCGCCAGCGGGGCAGGCGAGGGCCGTGCTAGCCACCTCCGTCCTGCCGTCCACCGGTGGCGGCATGGTCAGCGTTCTTCTCCGGCCGCGCGAACCGGCGCGTCAACTGTCGCGGTCGTGCCATCCGAGAGGGTCAGCGTCACCTTGGCCGTGCTGCCAGCGGTCAGTGTATCCGAAGGCTCCATCGCCATCACATGCAGGCCGCCCGGCGCAAATGTCACCGGCGCGTCTGCGGAAAGCGGGACCGCATCGGTCGTCGTCATCTGCATCTTGCCTGCGCTTTCGGCATAATCATGGATCATCGTCATCCCCGCGCCCTCAACCGCAACGCTGGTGAGAGTTACGGGCGCTGTGCCGCTGTAGGAAAGGTCGAGATAGACCGCCGCCGGATTCCCCGCGACCGGGGCCAGCACCACCCGCGCATTGCTGACGGTGAGGCTGGCGGCGCCCTCGGCCTCGCCCGCAGGCGCGTCTGCCGCGCCTGAGCAGGCAGCCAGACCGGCAAGGCTTGCGCCAAGGGCAATGGCCAGTGCGGCACGTCGGATGGTGTTCACTGTGAATGTCTCCTTGTGGAATGGCGGCAAAACTAGGGGCGCCGGTCTCTTGTGCCAAGCAAAACCACACCTATATCGCCCTCACAAACGAGCCGCCAAAGCGCTTTGCCCATATCGGGGAAGCCTACCGGCGCGGTGTCCAACAATTGTCCTATGGATGGGGTAAAAATGGCTAAAGTTATCGGTATCGACCTCGGCACCACCAATTCCTGCGTTGCTGTCATGGATGGCGGCAAGCCCAAGGTTATCGAAAATTCGGAAGGCGCGCGCACGACGCCGTCGATCGTTGCTTTCACCAAGGATGGCCAGCGCCTGATCGGGCAGCCGGCCAAGCGTCAGGCGGTCACGAACCCCGACAACACCCTCTTCGCGATCAAGCGCCTGATCGGCCGCCGCTTTGAAGACCCGTTGACCAAGAAGGACATGGGCCTGGTTCCCTATTCCATCGTCAAGGGCAAGAACGGCGATGCCTGGGTCAAGGCCGGTGAGGAAGAATACAGCCCGTCGCAGGTTTCGGCCTTCATTCTGCAAAAGATGAAGGAAACCGCCGAAAGCTATCTCGGCGAAACCGTGACGCAGGCGGTTATCACTGTGCCCGCCTATTTCAACGACGCCCAGCGTCAGGCGACCAAGGATGCTGGCATGATCGCCGGCCTTGAAGTGCTGCGCATCATCAACGAACCGACTGCGGCTGCGCTCGCCTACGGGATGGACAAGGAAGATGGCAAGACCATCGCCGTCTATGACCTTGGCGGCGGCACCTTTGACGTCTCGATCCTCGAAATCGGGGACGGTGTGTTCGAAGTGAAGTCGACCAACGGGGACACGTTCCTCGGGGGTGAAGACTTCGACAACGCCATCGTGGAATTCCTCGCCGATGCCTTCAAGAAGAAGGAAGGCATGGACCTCAAGACCGACAAGCTCGCGCTTCAGCGGCTGAAGGAAGCTGCCGAGAAGGCCAAGATCGAGCTGTCGAGCGCGGCCACCACCGAAATCAACCTGCCCTTCATCACCGCGCGCATGGAAGGTGGCACCACCACCCCGCTGCACCTGGTGGAGACGATCACCCGCGCCGACCTCGAAAAGATGGTCGACACGCTGATCCAGCGCACGCTTGATCCGTGCAAGAAGGCGCTGGCAGATGCGGGTGTTTCAAAGGACCAGATCGACGAAGTGATCCTCGTCGGCGGCATGACCCGTATGCCCCGCGTGCGCGAAGTGGTGGAGCAGTTCTTCGGCGCCAAGCCGCACACCGGCGTGAACCCGGATGAAGTCGTCGCGATGGGCGCGGCCATTCAGGCTGGCGTGTTGCAGGGCGACGTCAAGGACGTGCTGCTGCTTGACGTGACCCCGCTCTCGCTCGGTATCGAGACGCTGGGCGGCGTGTTCACCCGCATGATCGACCGCAACACCACCATCCCGACCAAGAAGACCCAGACCTACTCGACCGCCGAAGACAATCAGAACGCGGTGACGATCAAGGTCTATCAGGGCGAACGCGAGATGGCGGCGGATAACAAGATCCTCGGCAATTTCGACCTGATCGGCATCCCGCCCGCACCGCGCGGCGTGCCGCAGATCGAAGTGACCTTCGATATCGACGCCAACGGCATTGTGTCCGTGGCGGCGAAGGACAAGGGCACCGGCAAGGAACAGACGATCAAGATCCAGGCCTCGGGCGGCTTGTCGGATTCCGACATCGACCAGATGGTCAAGGATGCTGAAAAGTTCGCCGAGGAAGACAAGAAGCGCCGGGCGGCCGCCGAAGCGCGCAACCAGGCTGACAGTCTGGTGCACGCAACCGAAAAGCAGCTTGAAGAGCACGGCACGAAGATCGACGCGGCGACCAAGACCGAGGTCGAGGAAGCCATCGCGGCGGTGAAGACTGCGCTCGAAGGCGGCGATGCCGATGACATCAACGCCAAGGCGCAGGCCTTGACGCAAGTTGCGATGAAGATGGGCCAGCAGATCTACGAACAGCAGCAGGCCGCAGGGCCGGACGCCGCTGCCGAGACGGCTGGCGAAGCGGCCGCCGACGAAGAGGTCGTCGACGCCGAGTTCTCCGAGGTCGACGAAGACAAGAAGGGCTAAGGCCCCGATGCAACCCAGTGCGCAGCTGATGCAGCCGGTTCCAGATACCGGCGCATCGGCTGCGGCTGGTCACGGGGAATAGGTCAACAACATGTCCACCGCCCAGACTGATTACTACGCCACGCTTGAATGCGCCCGCACCGCTGACGGCGCGACGCTCAAGAGCGCCTATCGCAAGCTCGCCATGAAGTTTCACCCGGATCGCAATCCGGGCGATGCCAGCGCGGAAGCCAAGTTCAAGGCGATCAGCGAGGCTTATGATTGCCTCAAGGACCCGCAAAAGCGCGCGGCCTATGACCGCTACGGCCATGAGGCCTTCACGCAGGGCATGAATGGCGGCGGTGGTGGCGGCTTCGGTGGCCGTGGCGGCGGCGATTTCGCTGATATCGGCGACATCTTTGAAACCATCTTCGGCAGCGCCTTTGGCGGCGGCGGTGCGCAGCGCCAACAGAAGCGGCGCGGCGCAGACCTGCGCTATGATATGCAGGTCACGCTCGAAGAGGCTTTCCACGGCAAGTCGACCGAGATCGAGATCGAAGTCAGCCAGGCCTGCGACACCTGCGATGGCAGCGGCGCAACCCCCGGCACCAGCGAACGCCAGTGCAATCTGTGCAACGGCATGGGCAGCGTGCGCGCCAAGCAGGGCCTGTTCGTGATCGAGCGTCCTTGCCCCACCTGCAACGGGCGCGGCAAGGTGATTGAAAACCCGTGCCGGGTCTGCGGCGGGGAAGGGCGGGTGGACAAGGCCCAGACCCTCAAGATCGATATTCCCGCAGGCGTCGACACCGGCACCCGCATCCGCCTTAGCGGTAAGGGCGAGGCGGGTCAGCGCGGCTCGCCCGCAGGCGATCTTTACATCTTCCTCCATGTCAAACCGCACCGGGTGTTCGAACGCGACGGCACCACGCTCGCGACCCGCGTGCCGGTGAGCTTCACGACGGCGGCACTGGGCGGCTGCGTGGAAATTCCCGATCTGGATGGCTCGACCAACCGGCTCGAAATCCCCGCCGGTATCCAGTCGGGCAAGCAATTGCGCATTCGCGGCGCCGGGATGCCGGTGCTGCAAGGGCGCGGGCGCGGCGATCTGGTGGTGGAAATCGCCGTCGAAACGCCGACCAAGCTCAGCCGCCGCCAGAAGGAAATTCTCGAGGAATTCAAAGCGACCGAAACCGGGGACGAATGCCCCGAAAGCCGCGGCTTCTTCGACAAGCTGAAAGACGTGTTCGGGGGCTGAGGCTCTACTAGCGCAGGCGATATCAACCCATTCGCTCGTGCACTTCGAGCCGGATCTGGTCGATCAGCCCGCGCTGGCAGCGGCCGGACAGCTCCTCTTCCTCCAGCACCGCAAGGAACACCGAGCGCTTGGCGGCCGTAATGGTTTGCGGCGCAACGCCGCCCGTGACCGTCGAGGCGACCAGATCGATCATCCGCTCCGCACCGTGCAGGCGTCCCCACAGGTAGTCATTCTCGCGGTAATCGCGGCTGAAGAACGCGCCGAAATTGTAAAACTCGATCCCGCGCAAGGTGGCCGCCGTCCCGCCGTCACGGATCGAGCGTGCGTCGTCCGGCGAGATGCGGTCGATTTTGACCGGGTTGAACTCATCCAGTCCCTCGCGCCGCGACAGAGGCAGAGTGGCAACATCGTAAAACGGGAAGCCGAGATAGGTCAGCAGCATCCGCCGCTTGAGGCTTTTCGGCATGTCCTCCAGCGCGTCGATCAGCAACTCCTCGGCGGCGAGATCGGTCGCTGGCAGCAGGCGCTCGGCACTGAGGTAATCGATCACCGCAGCGGGGGCCTTCAGGGCATTTACCGCCAATTCGCGGAAGCGCGGAGCGTGCAGCACATCTTCATCCGCGCGATAATAGAGCGCCAAAATCTCATAAAGCCGGTCGCGCGCACGGTCGAGCGCGTCCTCGGAAATCTCGGGATCGACCTGCCAATCGCGCGCCAGCTTGCGCGACAGCATTTGCAGCCGGCGGATGCGGAAGCCGGTGTCATGCGCGCGGAAAAAGGCAATCGCCCCCAAAGTCGCGCCGCCCTGCGCGCCGGTCAATTGGTGCAACCCGCGCGCCTCAAGCTCGCAGCGCAAGACCTCGATCAGCGCGCCCGTATCCGCCATCGGCTGCCCGGCGGCGCGCAGGATCAGCGTCGCTAACTGGCCGAGGATGCCGTCGAACTTGGTAAGCGCATAGGCGCCAAAGGCATAGCCCGCCCGCTCGGCCGCGGCTTGCTGGGCCCTGGAGCGCCAGGCAGACAGCCGCTTGGGCGTGGGGCGATCGAGCAGGAACGTATAGCCGAACAGCTTCTCAACCGCGCGGTCGATATCGGGTTGCAAATCCATCACGATGCGCTTCAGCCGCGCGGCGTCCCGCGATTGCTGGTCGATGCGTTCCAGATCATCGCGGATCGGCTGTTCGCGCGGGATGGTGGAGAGCGAACCGAAGATCGCGCCAAAGAAGCCCACGTCGCGGGTGCGGGTGCCGGGAGCAGGGCGAGCCCCATCGGGGCGCGGATCGAGATAGACGAAGCGCCGGTCAACCTCGCGCTGCGCCGGGCGACCATGCAGCGCGGTGAGGGCAGCTCCGAACGGCGCGCCCACCAGCACCGCGCCGTCGATCAGCGCGACCTCGGCCATGCTTCCGCGCGCGACATGGGCGGGCATGATCCGCGCGAGGAACGCGTCACGGCTCGGCCATTGCTGGCCCTCGGCAGTGGCCAGCGCATCGATCTCGGCAATTGTCAGGGGCGGAAAAGCGCCGGGAAAGCTCGCCGTCGCACGGGCGGCCAGCACCAGTTCGAGCGGATCGGCCAGCATTCCCGGCATTCCGCCCCGGCTCCCTTCGCCCACCCGCGCGCGGAAGGTGATCGGCAAGCGATGCTCGGTCTCCTCGACATGGGGCGGGGAATTGAGCCGCAGCCGTTCCGGGTGCCCGCGAAAATCTGTGGCAGTGACGGTCAGGTCAATCGGATAGCTGGCAGGCAGCAAGGGGAGGCCGTCGCCAACCGCCTCCATCTTCATCAGCGCCTCAAACAGCATCGCCGAAAACCGCGAGCCTGAAAACGGCGGGCTGAACCAGCGCCCGCGCACCAAACGCGAGACTTTGGCGCGCACCTCGGCGCGGGTTTCGGGCGAGACCGTTGCGCTTACCGCGTTACCCGGACGGCTCAGGAACCACTCGGCAATCGGCTGCGCCCAGAGCTTGCCATAGCGCCAGAGCGGCTCGGCGTCGGGATCGGTCAGCTCGCTTGCATCGGCGTTGGTCAGCCACAGGTCGGTGAGCGGCTCAAGGCTGTGTCCGGCATACAGCGCCTGCGCGAGGAACACCGCATTGATCCCGCCCGCGCTCGCCCCAGTGAGGATATCAGGGAGCACCCGCAGCCTCAGCGCATGATCGCGCTCCACCGTGCGCAGAAAATCGCGATAGGCGGCCGCGACACCGTCCAGCGGAACAGCGGCGGGATGGTGGAATGCACGGCTCGCCCGGGCGAGGTGCCACACCTCCTTGGTGATGCCGTGCATATAGACCGCCAGGCTGACCCCGCCGTAACATACCAGAGCAAGGCGCAGTTCCTTCTGGCGCATCGTGACTGTGTAGCGACGAAGTCCACAGCAATGCAATTGCGTTCGTCATCTGTTCTCGTTATTGCGCCTGTCTATGGCAAAATCGAAACGCCGCTTTGTGTGTCAGGAATGCGGCTCGGTCTCCCCGCGCTGGCAGGGGCAATGCGCCGATTGCGGGCAATGGAACACGCTGGTGGAGGATGTGCCTGCGACGGTTTTCTCGCAGAAGCACGACCTGTCGAGCGGTGGGCGGGCCGTGATGTTCGAGCCTTTGAATGCGCCGACGCAGCTCCCGGTGCGGAAATCGACCGGCCTAGCCGAGTTCGACCGGGCGCTCGGCGGCGGGCTCGTGCCGGGAAGCGCAGTGCTGCTCGGCGGCGATCCGGGGATCGGCAAATCGACGCTGCTGTTGCAATGCGCGGCCACGATCGCACGCGGCGGCAATGATGTCGTCTATGTCAGCGGCGAGGAGGCGGCTGGGCAGGTGCGGCTGCGCGCGAGCCGCATGGGCATGATCGACGCGCCGATTCGACTCGCGTCGGAAACCTCGGTCCGCGACATTCTGACGACGCTCGGCAATGGCGAGCCGCCCGCTTTGCTGGTGATCGATTCGATTCAGACGATGCATTCCGACACCATCGAAGGCGCTCCCGGCACCGTCAGCCAAGTGCGCGGCTGCGCGCTCGAACTTATCCGCTATGCCAAGGAAAGCGGCTGCGCGGTGGTGCTGGTTGGCCATGTCACCAAGGACGGCACCATCGCTGGACCCCGCGTGCTTGAGCACATGGTCGATGTGGTGATGAGCTTTGAAGGCGAACGCTCGCACCAATACCGCATCTTGCGCGCGCTCAAGAACCGCTTCGGCGCGGTGGATGAGATCGGCGTTTTCGCGATGGCGTCGGAAGGGCTGGAGGAAGTCGCCAATCCATCCCTACTGTTCCTGTCGGGCCGCGAGACACCGTTGGCGGGCAGCGCGGTGTTCCCGGCATTGGAGGGCACCCGCCCGGTTCTCGTGGAAATTCAAGCGCTCATCGTCCGCCTGCAATCCGGCGCGACTCCGCGACGTGCAGTTGTGGGGTGGGATTCCGGAAGGCTTGCGATGTTGCTCGCCGTGCTGGAATCGCGCTGCGGGCTGAACTTCTCGTCGGCTGAAGTCTATCTCAACATCGCCGGGGGATACCGTCTGACCGACCCTGCGGCCGACCTTGCCGTGGCTGCTGCACTGGTCTCGGCACTGGCGGATCGGCCGCTACCGGACAAGACCGCGTGGTTCGGCGAGGTCAGTCTGGCGGGTGAAATCCGCCCCGTCGCCCACGCCCCCCTGCGAATGCGCGAGGCGGCCAAACTCGGCTTTGCGCGCTGCTATGGCCCAGCAGGAGGCGCCACGGCCAGCGCTGACGCGGACTATCGTGGGCTTGGCGCACTGGCGAACGTCGTTGACCAGGTGATGGGCAGCGCATAACCTTGACCGCCTATGGCTGGTCTCGACATCATCATTGCCATTATCGTGGTCATCGCGGCCATTGGCGGGTTCATGCGTGGGTTGGTGCAGGAAGTGCTCTCGCTCGCCGCTTGGGTGCTGGCGGCTTTCGCACTGCATTTCCTCCATCCCGAGCTGACCAAGGGATTACGGATGCTCTATCCGGTCGAGCCGGGGGACGCGCTGCTCGCATTCGTGCTGCTGCTGCTGATCCCCTATGCCGCAATGAAAGTGATCATTGGCACTGCCAGCGGCGCTTCCGACGGAGCGGTGCTGGGGCCGGTTGACCGCGTGCTCGGCTTCGGCTTCGGCGCGATCAAGGGCGCGCTGATGGCAGTCTTCGCCTTTGCCTTGGTGGTGACCGGGTATGACGAAAGCTGGGGTTACACAGGTCGCCCGCAATGGATGACCGAAGCGCGCACCTATGCCGCCGCCGATGCCTTCTCGCGCCAACTGCTCCCCGCCATCGAAGTCCGGCGTGAACGACTGCGCGGCGAGTTCGAAGCACGGGAGGCCGCGGCCAAGCGGGCCGCCCGCTGACCGCCGTGACCGCCCGCCCAGCGGCCAAGCTCTATTCGCCCGCGTTGCTCGGCCTGGCGACGGAGCTTGTGCAATTTCCGCTCGACGATACCCTTTCGCTGCGCGCCGAAGCCCGCTCGCGTAGCTGCGGCAGCGTGATCGCGATCGGACTGGCGCTGGCAGAGGACGGGCGCATCGGCCGGATCGGCATGACGGTAAGTGCCTGCGCGATCGGACAGGCTTCCGCTGCGTTGCTTGCCCGCAGCGCCATCGGGGCCGAGCCTGCTCGGATCAGGACAACCACCACCACACTCACCGCTTGGCTAGCGGGTGAGGGCGACCTGCCTGAGTGGCCGGGGCTGGACGTGCTCTCACCCGCGCTTCCCCATCCCGGACGGCACGGCGCGCTGCTATTGCCGTGGAAGGCGGCGTGCGAGGCGCTTTCAAGCGGCGCGGAGCAAGGCTAGGGACACGGGCAAGAGGTCGCCCGGCAGGGCTAAGGGGATGTAACAGACATGGCAGAAGCGCAGGCGCTCGCCGCACGTGAGCCGAGCGAGCAGGAAATCCGGCTGGTAATCGGCGCATCAAGCGCAGGCACCATCTTCGAATGGTACGATTTCTTCATCTACGGCACGCTCGCCTACATCCTTAAGGATGCCTTCTACGCCACGGATAACGAGACGCTGGGCTTGCTGCTGGTGTGGTCAACCTTCGCAGTCGGCTTCGCCTTTCGTCCGCTTGGCGCGGTGCTGTTCGGGTATTTGGGTGACAAGCTGGGGCGCAAATACACCTTCCTCGTGACTGTCACCCTGATGGGCATTGCCACGGCAGGCGTTGGCCTGATCCCGACGGTTGATACCATCGGCATGGCCGCACCGATCATCGTGATCCTGCTTCGGGTGTTGCAGGGCCTCGCACTGGGGGGCGAATATGGCGGCGCGGCGATCTATGTCGCCGAACACGCCCCGCCCGAAAAGCGCGGTTTCTACACCAGCTTCATTCAGGCGAGCGTGGCGGGGGGCTTCGTGCTGTCGATCATCGTCGTGCTGGCTTGCCGCGCGCTGATCCCGGAAGATGCCTTTGCAGCTTGGGGCTGGCGCGTGCCGTTCCTGCTGTCGATCGGCCTCCTCGCCATTTCGCTGTGGATGCGGTTGAAGCTGTCGGAAAGCCCGGTGTTTCAGGCGATGAAGGCGGCAGGTGAGACCGCGGGCAATCCTTTCATCGAAAGCATGACCTATCCCGGCAATCCCAAGCGGTTGTTCGTCGCGCTGTTCGGGATCACCGGCATTCTGACAACGGTGTGGTACACCGGCTTCTTCTCGGCGATGAGCTTCCTGCGCGGGCCGATGCACGTTGACGATCTTACGGTCGAGCTGGTGCTGCTGGTCTCGGGCCTGATCGTGATGAGCTTCTACGTCATCGTCGGCAAATGGTCGGACCGGGTGGGGCGCAAGAAGCCGATCATCATCGGCGCGGCACTCAGCCTCGCGCTGCTGTTCCCGCTGTTCTGGCTGATGGGGAGCTTTGCCAACCCGCAGCTGGCCGCGGCGGCCGAAGCCACTCCGATCGTGGTGAGCGGGCCAGCTTGCGAGACCGATCCCTTTGCCGAGATGTTCCAGCGCGATCAGACCGATTGCGGCAAGATGCTGGAGACGCTTACTGCCTCGGGCGTGCCTTACACCCTGACGCCGGGCGAGACCTTGAGCGTGACAGCGGGCGGCAATCCCATCGCGATCGATCCGGCGTGGTTTGCCGATGGTGCGGCGCGGCGCGCGGGACTTCACGCAGCGCTTGGGGTCTACGGGTTTGATTTCGCCAAGCAGCAGCCGCCGCTTGCCAACGTGATCGGGATCGTGGGCGTCTTGCTGGCGCTGGGGATGCTGTCGGCGTTGACCTATGGGTCGGTCGCGGCCTTGTTGTCCGAGATGTTCCCGCCGCGCATCCGCTATTCCTCGATGTCGATCCCTTACCATATCGGCGCAGGCTATCTCGGCGGGTTCCTGCCGCTGATCGCGGGGGTGATCGTGGCGCGGACCGGGGATATCTATGCCGGGTTGTGGTACACGTGGGTGGTGGTGGCTTTCGGGCTCGTCGTGGCATGGTGGGGCATTCCGAACGGTCCGCCGCGAGATTTTGCTGATGACTGACAATGCCTCGGGCGGCGAGCGTGCTGATCGCAGTGTGCCTCCGCCGCCCGCCAGCTTGCGATTGACCGTCGATAGGGATGCGCTCGCCGCCAATTGGCGGGCACTTGATGCGCTTTCGGGATCGGCAAAGGCGGGTGCTGCGGTCAAGGCGGATGCCTATGGCCTTGGCGCTGCGACCTGCGTTCCGGTGCTGCGCGATGCCGGGTGCGAGACCTTCTTCGTTGCCCATTGGAGCGAGGTTGCAGCTGTGATCGCCCATGTCCCGCCGCAGCAAGTGGCGGTATTGCACGGCGTTCGGAATGATCCAGAATGCGCCTATGCCCGCGCGGTTGGGGCGGTGCCGGTGATCAACTCACTGGAGCAGGCGGAGCGGTGGTCGGCGAGCGGGGGAGGGCGCTGTCACCTGATGGTCGACACCGGCATTAACCGGCTCGGCATTGCGGTAAGCGAGGCGAATGACGCTGCGATTGCTGCGCTCGACATCGACATACTGATGAGCCACCTCGCCAGTGCCGATGAAGCGGATAGCGCGATGAACCCGCGCCAATTGGCGGCGTTCCGAGGTGTTTTGGGCGCAATCCCCCACCGCCGCGCCAGCCTCGCCAACAGCGCGGGGATTGCTCTGGGGGCGGATTATGCCTTCGACCTCACCCGCCCTGGCCTCGCGCTTTACGGCGGTGTGCCGCGATCTGAACTCGCCGCTGCGATCCGTCCGGTGGCGCAGGTGCAGGCCGCGATCCTCCAGACCCGCACTGTCGCGGCGGGTGCAAGCGTCGGCTACAATGCAACCTTCACTGCGCCCGCGCCGATGCGGGTCGGGACGGTGTCGATGGGCTATGCCGACGGTTTTCTGCGCACGCGCGGGCCGGGCAATGCCTTTTCGCACCACGGCCGCCGCCTGCCGATTTTGGGCAAGGTGTCGATGGACATGGTGGTGATCGATTTGACCGCCGCCCCCGATCTGGCCGCCGGAGACTGGGTCGACGTGCCTTGGGACATCGCCGATGCTGCGCAGCAAACCGGGCTGTCGGCGTACGAAATGCTGACCGTGATCGGCGGACGACTCAGGCGCGGCTAACCTGTCCGACCGGTGCTTGTTGCACCGCAGCTTGTGCAGGTGCTAAGAGACGTCATCCGGGCGCATCTAACGGGATCTATAAACACAATGGTCGGCAGGGCAAAAGCAGCATCGGGCGAAATCGGCGATGCGATTATCATCAAGAAGTACGCCAATCGGCGGCTCTACAACACCGCCTCGTCGAGCTACATCACGCTGGAAGATCTCGCCCGGATGGTGCGTGAGAATGTCGATTTTCAGGTGCTCGATGCCAAGTCCGGTGATGACATCACCCATGCGATCCTGACCCAGATCATCATGGACGAAGAAGCCAATGGTGAGCAGATGCTGCCCGTCAGCTTCCTGCGTCAGCTGATCGGGATGTACGGTAATTCGATGCAGGCGATGATGCCGTCCTATCTCGAAGCCAGCATGGCCAATTTCCGCGACAATCAGTCGAAAATCCGTGAAGCCTTCGAAAAGGGCCTCAGCGCGACGCCGTTTGCCGCGATCCATGAAACCAACATGGCGATGATGCGCGCTGCGGCGGATGTGTTCCTGCCGGGCATGGGCAAGACCAAAGATAAGCCCAAGCCGGCCGCCACCGATGAGCTTGCGGTGCTGCGCGAGCAGATGGCTGCGATGCAAAAGAAGCTGGACGAACTGGGCAAATAGCGCGAAGCGGCGCGCCATCGCGGCGAGCCCACCGCACCCGTTCAAACAGGAATAGATCCCGTGTCCCAGATCCGCCACGCGCTCACCGTCAAGCGCGAAGACGACTTTGCCAAGTGGTACCAGGAGGTCATCAGCGCCGCCGACCTCGCCGAGGAATCGGGCGTGCGCGGCTGCATGGTGATCAAGCCGTGGGGCTATGGCATCTGGGAACGCATCCAGCGCTTGATGGACGACCGGATCAAGGCGGCGGGTGTGCAGAACTGCTACTTCCCGCTGTTCATTCCGTTGTCGAACTTCACCCGCGAAGCCGAACACGTCGAAGGCTTTGCCAAGGAAATGGCGGTCGTCACCCACCACCGGCTGATTTCGGATGGTAAGGGCGGGCTGATCCCCGATCCCGCCGCCAAGCTGGAAGAGCCGCTGGTGGTGCGCCCCACGTCCGAAACGATCATCGGCGACGCGATGGCGCGCTGGGTGCAATCGTGGCGCGATCTGCCGCTGCTCACCAACCAATGGGCCAACGTCGTGCGTTGGGAAATGCGCACGCGGATGTTCCTGCGCACCAGCGAGTTCCTCTGGCAGGAAGGCCACACCGCGCACGAGAACCGCGAACAGGCGCTGGAGGAAACCCACCGCGCGCTCGAAATGTATCGCGCCTGCGCCGAGGATGATCTCGCGCTGCCGGTAATCGCGGGCGAAAAGCCCGAGAACGAGCGTTTCCCCGGCGCGGTCGAGACTTGGTCGATCGAGGCGATGATGCAGGATGGCAAGGCGTTGCAAGCGGGCACCAGCCACTATCTCGGCACCAATTTCGCGCACGCCGCTGGCATCCAGTATCAGGACCGCGAAGGCACCCAACAGTTCTGCCACACCACCAGCTGGGGCGTTTCGACGCGGCTGATCGGCGGGGTGATCATGACCCACGGCGATGACGACGGCTTACGCGTGCCGCCCGCGATTGCACCGCAGCAGATCGTCATCATCCCGATGCTGCGCGAGGCGCCGGAAGATGCCGAGCTGATCGCTTATTGCGAACAGGTCCGCGCGGCTCTCGCTGGGCAAACTGCGCTGGGCGAACGTATCCGCGTTCTGCTCGACGTGAAGCCCGGCAAGGCTGCCGCCAAGCGCTGGGATTGGGTGCGTAAGGGCGCTCCGATCATCATCGAGGTCGGCTCGCGCGATATGGCTGACGGCAAGATCGCTGTTCTGCGCCGCGACCAGCTGTGGAACACGGCCAACGGCAAGCCCGCCTTCACCTACCCCGTCCACGCCGATTTCGCGGCCGAGGCAGGCGCGGTGCTCGAAGCGATCCAGTCCAGCCTCTACGAAGAAGCTCGCGCGCGGCGTGATGCCAACATCACGCGCGGCGTGACCGAGTGGGCTGGCGTTGCCGCGCATTTCGAAAAGGGCGGGAAGTATCCCGGCTGGGTCGAGGTCGAGTGGTCCAAGCCGACCGGCGCGGCGCTGGATGCCGTGGTCGAGAAACTGAAGACGCTGAAACTCACCATCCGCAACGTCCCGCGTGGCGGCGTGGCGGCGACCGGGACCTGCATTTTCACGGGCGAGCCTGCGGTCGAGCGTATTCTGGTGGCACGGGCTTACTAAAGTTCTCGTCGCCCCGTGCATGACACGGGGCTTGGCTCCCTACTTCGCAAGAGAAGCCAAGCCCCGGCTCGGCGGCCGGGGCGACGAGGGATTGTGTTGGAAGGGTAGTTCCCGCTACCGAAGCCCCATGCGCAAACTGATCCTCCTCGCCGCCCTCGCGGCCGCCCCGCTCTCCGCCCAAACCCACCCCGCCGATGACGTCTCCGCCGAAAGGCTGGAGGAGGATGTCGAGAAGCTCGTCAGTTTCGGCACCCGCCACACGCTCTCCTCGCAGACCGACCCGAAGCGCGGGATCGGTGCGGCGGTTGACTGGGGGCTGGCGGAGTTCAAGCGCATTGGCGCCAAGTGCGGCGATTGCCTCGAAGTCCTGCCGGTGGGCGAAACCGTCACCGGCCCGCGCGTCCCCACACCGACCCTCGTTCGCAATGCGGTCGCGATCCAGCGCGGAACCGAACGGCCGAACGAGGTCGTGATCGTGCAGGGCCATATCGACAGCCGTGTCAGCGATGTGATGGACGCGGCCTCCGACGCGCCCGGCGCGAATGACGATGGCAGCGGGACTGCGCTGGTGATCGAGGCGGCGCGCGTTCTCAGCGGCACCAAATACCCCACCACGATTATCTACGCGCTGCTCTCGGGCGAGGAGCAGGGGCTCCACGGCGGGCAAATCCTTGCCAACTGGGCCGAGGCGCAGGGCTTCACCGTGAAGGCAGTGCTTAACAACGACATCGTCGGCAATTCCTGCGGCAAGGATGGATACTGCGAGCCCAAGATCGTGCGCGTCTTCTCCGAAGGCCCGCGCGCTGACCTGACCGACCGCCTGCGCGCGGCGCAGACGCGGTTCGGGGGCGAGAACGACACGCCCGCGCGCAACCTTTCGCGCTGGGTGGCGGGGCTGGCCGAAAAGCAGCCCGATGGTCTGCAAGTCCGTCAGATCTGGCGCACCGACCGCATGGGGCGCGGCGGGGATCAGGTGCCGTTCCTCCAGAAGGGCTACCCCGCGATCCGTTTTTCCGTTGGGGTCGAGGATTACGACCACCAGCACCAGGACCTGCGCACCGAGGACGGCGTCGTCTACGGCGACACCATCGCGGAGATGGATTTCGCCTATCTCGCCGGGGTGACGAAGCTGAACGTGCGCGCGCTGGACGCGCTCGCACGCGCGCCGATGCCGCCCAAGGTAACGGTGGATGCTGCGGTGCGGGTGGATACGGAACTAAAGTGGGCGGCTGATCCTCAGCTTGAAAAGGTCACCTTCAAAGCATTCAAGCGTCGAACGGACGAACCGGCTTGGTCCGAGCACTTGATCGAGGAACCCAATGCAGTGGCGTTCAAGGCAGGCAACACCATCTCGAGCCCAGCAGGTGAGGTTTCGCGCATTTCGACGCCGTCGGAATTGACGTTGACCTTGCCGGTTCGCGGCGATGACTGGATGTTCGGCGTTGCGGCTTGTGCGGGCGAATATTGCTCGCCCGTCTCCAGCGCCGTCCCCGGCGGGGCGTTTGCGCCGGTGGGGAAGTGAATATCTTTTCGCGCCAAGTCGCCAAGGCGCCAAGATGATGGAGCCGCACGCAGACCTCGACGCGCTGGCGCGGGTGATCGTCGACACGGCGTTTCGATTGCATCGCGATCTGGGGCCTGGCTTGCTCGAAAGTGCCTATGAAGCTTTGCTCGCTGCGCGACTTGAACGGGACGGATTGACCGTAGAACGGCAGCTCTCCATCGATGCGCGCTTCGATGGCATCGTTCTGCCCGCCGCCTACAAGATCGACTTACTGATCGAACGGAGCATCGTCATCGAAATCAAATCGGTCGAGCGGCCATCGGCCGCTCACGCCAAGCAAGTGCTTACCTACCTCAAGCTGGGAGGCTTTCCGCTCGGCTTTGTGATCAATTTTGGTGCGCCATTGTTCAAGGACGGCATAAAGCGTCTGATAAACAACTCCGTCCCCTTGGCGACTTGGCGTCTTGGCGCGAACCAGAAGGATTAGAATGCCCAAACCCCTCAAACTCCCCCAAGGTATGCCGACACCGCAGCAGGTGATCGATTTCATCCAGTCCTCCGACATTCCCGCAGGCAAGCGCGAGATCGCCAAAGCCTTCGGGTTGAAGGGGCAGGAGAAGATCAAGCTCAAGGCCCTGCTCAAGGACATGGCCGAAGACGGGCTGATCGACGGCATAAAAAGCGCCTTCCACCGGATGGGCGGGGTGCCGAAGGTCACGACGCTGAAGATCGTCGACATCGACGAAGGCGAACTGATCGCCGAGCCCGACAACTGGGACCCCGAAGCCCCCGGCAAGCCGCCGCGCCTCACCATCCGCGAACCGCGCCCGAAGCCCGGCGTGAAGCGCCCGCCTGCGCTGAAGCGCGGCGACCGGGTCCTTGCTCGGACGGAGGAAACCGAAACGGGCTGGCGCGCGCACGTGATGAAGAAGCTGCCCTCGCGCACCGAGGGGCTGATGGGCGTGGTCGAGATCGACAAGACCGGCAAGGCGTGGCTCGCGCCGGTGGACAAGCGCGTGCGCCAGTCGGCGCCGATTGCCGATGTGGGCGGGGCCGAGGCGGGCCAGCTGGTGATTGCCGAGCGCGTCGGCCGGTCAGACCGGGCAGGCGTGAAGGTCATCGAAGTGATCGGCGATCCGCTCGCGCCGCGTTCGTTCAGCCTGATCGCGATAGCCAAGCACGGCATTCCCAACGTCTTCCCCGAGGAGGTGCTGGAAGAAGCCCCGCGCTCCGCCAAGCTCAAGCTATCGGAAAAGACGCGCGAAGACTTGCGGCATCTGCCCATCGTCGCCATCGACCCCGCCGACGCGCGCGACCATGATGACGCGATCTGGGCCGAGCCTGACGGGCAGGGCGGGTTCAATGCACTGGTCGCCATCGCCGATGTCAGCTTCTACGTCCGCCCCGGCTCCGCGCTCGACCGGGAGGCGAGGAAGCGCGGCAATTCGGTCTATTTCCCCGACCGCGTGGTGCCGATGCTGCCGGAAATCCTATCTGCCGATGTGTGCTCGCTGAAGGAAGGCGAGGACCGCGCGGCGATGGCGTGCCACCTGCACATCAACGCCGACGGCAAGGTATCGAGCTTCCGCTTCACCCGCGCGCTGGTTCGGATTGCGCATAATATCGCTTATGAGGATGCGCAGAAGGCAATCGATAGCGGCACCCCGCCTGAATATCTCGCCAATCTGTGGGAGGCATGGCGCGCGCTCTCTGCTGCCCGCGATGCGCGTGATCCGCTGGCCCTGGAACTGCCCGAGCGCCGCGTGGTGCTCGACGCCAAGGGCCAGATCGCCGAAATCGCGATCCGCGAGCGGCTCGATGCGCACCGCGTGGTCGAGGATTTCATGATCGCCGCCAATGTCGCCGCCGCCAAAGCGCTGGAGGCCAAGACCGCGCCGGTCGTCTACCGCATCCACGAACCGCCAAGCCGCGAGAAGCTGATCGCCTTGCGCGATTACCTCGCCACGATGGGCAAGAAGCTGGCGCTGGGGCAGGTGGTGACGCCGGGACTGTTCAACCGGATGCTCAAGGACGTCACCGACGAGGCGGAAAAGGCGCTGGTGATGGAGGCGGTGCTGCGCAGCCAGACGCAGGCGTATTACGGCCCGGCAAATGCGGGACACTTCGGGCTGTCGCTCGGGTCATACGCGCATTTCACCTCGCCGATCCGCCGCTATTCCGATCTGCTGGTGCACCGTGCGCTGGTCGATGCCTACAAGCTGGAGCAACCCGCGCCGCCGGGGTCGTTGCCACCCGCAAGCGGGTTGTCCGACCGCGACCGTGCCTCGCTCCAGCAGGTCTCAGACGCGATCAGTCAGACCGAGCGCCGTGCGATGGAGGCGGAGCGCGATACCATCGACCGCTATGTCGCGGCATGGCTGTCGGCGCGGGTAGGCGAGGTGTTCGAAACCCGCATCACCGGCGTGCAGAGCTTCGGTTTCTTTGCCACCATCGTCGGCCTTGGCGGGGACGGGTTGGTGCCGATTTCGACGCTGGGCGGCGAGTACTTCCGCCATGACGAGGCTGCCAAGGCGTTGGTCGGCACTGATAGCGGCACCACCTATGCCAGCGGCGACCAGCTGCAGCTAAGACTGGCGGAGGCCAACCCGCTCACCGGCGCGCTCAAGTTCGTGCTGCCGGATGCCGACGCGAGCCGGATCGAGACCCGCGGCGCACGGCCGGAGGATCGCGGCAGCCGCTCCGGCGGGCCGCGCAAGGCGGGCAAGTTCATGGTCGGCCAGCGCGGTCGTCCGGGCAATATCCGTCACCAGGGCCGCAAGAAGTAGCGCCTCAGGCCAAGTGGTCGCTCTTGGTCTCGTCGTAATCGGCGGGGATGATGTAGAGCGGGCAGGGCAGGTTGCCCGCCGCAGCCGAGAAATGCGTCACCAGCGGGCCCGGCGCCGCACCCTTGGCCGCGCCCAGCACCAGCGCGGCGACTTCATTATGTTCGGCTAGGAATTCGCTGACGATCTTCTGGCCTTGCCCGATCTTCACCGAAATGGTCGGCATGATCCCGCTTTCGGCCAGCAGGTTGCCCGCCACGCCGTGCGCCAGCATCTCGGCCCGGTCGCGCGCTTCGGCCTCGATCGTCGCCTGCACCGCACCGAAGGCGCTGAAGTTCTGCTGCGGCACCAGCGCGAGCAAATGGACTGCGCCGCCCACCACCGCCGCGCGCCGTGCAGCGTAGCGCAAGGCCGAGGTCGCCTCCTCGCTCTCGTCGATGATGACCAGAAATGTACGCATATTGCTGAGGCCCCGTTGGGATGCAGGGTATCAATGCATTCGTATGGATTGGCAAGTCCCCAGCGTTTTGCCTCTATTCTGGGCCTTGCCCGCCGCTAGGGAATTGGCCAGAGACGCAGGCAACGGATCGTTTACGGGAGTATCGCGGATCATGGCCTTGGACATTAAGATGCCGGCTTTGTCGCCCACCATGGAAGAGGGCACGCTCGCCAAGTGGCTGGTAAAGGCAGGGGACACCGTCCGTTCCGGCGACGTCATGGCCGAGATCGAAACCGACAAGGCGACGATGGAGTTCGAAGCGGTCGATGAAGGCGTGATCGCGGAGATCATCGTGCCCGAAGGCAGCGAGAACGTGAAGGTCGGCGCGGTCATCGCGCGGCTCGCGGTCGAAGGCGAGGAGGCCGCGCCCGCGCCGGCTCCGGCGGCCGCAAAGGAAGCCGCCCCGGCACCGGCAGCAAGTGCCCCCGCAGCTGCCCCTGCCGCTGATGGCCCCGCTGCTACGCCGACCGCGAAGAAGCTCGCCGAACAGAACGGCGTCGATCTCGCCAGCCTTACGGGCACCGGCCCCAAGGGCAAGATCACCAAGGAAGATGTCGAGGCGGCGGTGGCATCACGTCCGCGAGTCCCCGCGCAGGCGGGGACCTCAGGCGATAGCGCGCAACCGACTGAGGCACCCGCCGTCGCGGGTGCTCACAATGGGGATACCGGAGAGCGCATCATCGCCTCACCGCTGGCCAAGCGGATTGCGGCGGACAAGGGGATCGACCTTGCGCTTGTAAAGGGCACCGGCCCCAATGGCCGGATCGTCAAAGAAGATGTCGAAGGCTTCACTCCCAGCGCTGCCCAGGAGCGAGTCTCCGCGCGGGCGGGAACCTCAGGCGCTGGCGCTCCCAAAACCGAGGCACCCGCTTCCGCAGGAGCGCGCGAAGCCATCGAAGGCGGCGCGCCCTTTGCCGAGGAGAAGCTGTCGGGCGTCCGCAAGGTCATCGCCCGCCGCTTGACCGAGTCCAAGCAGACCGTCCCGCACTTCTACCTCACCATCGACATCCGGCTCGATCCGCTGCTCGAACTGCGCGCGCAGCTCAACAAGTCGCTGGAGCCCGACGGCGTGAAGCTGTCGGTCAACGACCTGCTCATCAAGGCGCTCGCCCGCGCGCTGATCCGGGTGCCGCAGTGCAATGTCAGCTTCCACGGTGACACGCTGCGGCGTTACAGCCGCGCCGATATCTCGGTGGCGGTGGCCGCACCTTCGGGCCTGATCACCCCGGTCATCACCAGAGCCGACACCAAGGGCCTCGCCGCGATCTCGACCGAGATGAAGACGCTCGCGGGCAAGGCGCGGGACGGCAAGCTGATG
Source organism: uncultured Erythrobacter sp. (assembly GCF_958304185.1). Lineage (NCBI taxonomy): Bacteria > Pseudomonadati > Pseudomonadota > Alphaproteobacteria > Sphingomonadales > Erythrobacteraceae > Erythrobacter > uncultured Erythrobacter sp. The sequence goes on along the minus strand of NZ_OY284433.1, from coordinate 277,370 downwards.
CCGCATGAATACCAGGGCGGCACGGCGAGCCTGTCGAACCTCGGGATGTTCGGGATCAAGCAGTTCGACGCGGTGATCAACCCGCCGCAGGGCATGATCCTCGCGGTCGGCGCAGGGCAGCAAGCACCCTATGTGGTGAACGGCGCGATTGAAGTGGCGACGGTGCTCCACGCCAGCGGCAGCTTCGACCACCGCGCGATTGACGGCGCGGACGGCGCGCAGCTGATGGAGGCGATCAAGCAGCTGGTGGAGAACCCGATGGGGTTGGTGGTGTGACCTCTCTGCCTCTCCAACTTCGACTAGCGGGCAAGCCCGCAAGTCTCCGTATCCTCTCCGGCAGGCGGAGAGGACAGCGTGCCTGAGCTGACCTCAAACTCCTCTCCCCTCGTGGGAGAGGAAGGGGTCCGCCGCGCAGCGGTGGGAAGGAGAGGGGGCAGGCGCAGCCTATTGCCACTCGCTAAGCGTATGCGGCGCGAGCCGACCGAGACCGAAGCCAAGCTCTGGTCGATGTTGCGCGGGCAACGGCTCGGCGGAATGAAGTTCAAGCGGCAGGAGCAGGTCGGCGATTACATCGTGGATTTTGTGTGTTTCGGCGCGCGGTTGATTGTTGAAGCTGATGGCAGTCAGCATTCGGAAAATAGTAGAGATGCCGTTCGCGATGCTTGGCTGACGGAACAAGGGTTCCGCGTTTTGCGATTCTGGAACAATGATATCCTTGGCAATCCTGAGGGAGTGGCGCGCGTGATTTTGGATGCAGCGCAGCCCCCTCTCCCCAACCCCTCTCCCGCAAGGGGAGAGGGGCTTTGAGCCGCCACGCGATTGAACCTCCTCTCCCCTTGCGGGAGAGGAAGGGGCCCGCCGCGCAGCGGTGGGAAGGAGAGGGGCTATGAGCACTCGCATCCCCCAAATCCGCGTCACCGCCATGCCCGCCGACACCAACCCCTATGGCGGGGTGTTCGGCGGCTGGCTGATGGCGCAAATGGCGCTTGGCGCAGGCTCGCTTGCGAGCCGCGTCGGGCAGGGCAAGGCAGTGGTGGTCTCTGCCACCGACTTCGCCTTTCCCGGCGCGATGGCGGTGGGGGATGAACTCAGCGTCTATTGCGACATCCTCTCCACCGGCACCACCTCGCTCACCATCGCCGCCGAAGCTATCGCGCGGGAACGCAACGGTGAGACAACCATCAAGGTCGCTGAGGGCACCTTCAAATTCGTCCTGATCGGCGAGGATGGCCGCCCGCGCGCCATCACCGAGCGGGAAACCCTCCTTCTCGCCAAGGACAATGACGATGGCCAATGATCACACAATGATCGCAGGACCAGCGGGCGCATTTCCTACAGATCGGCAAATGCCTATGCCTTGGTGCCATGCCCCAAGCCGTCGTTCATCGGGGGAGGGGGGCGCCTCCCGGCGAAATGTCAACTTCGGATTATCGAAGCAATAGTCTGGTTTTAAAGGATAATTAGTTGATTTCCCAGCTTGACACGCTGTCAACTTTGTCAACTTCGATCCGGCATAACCTCATTACCTGAAGGCGAGAATGCAGATGACCCAATCCTATGACGTGATCGTATTGGGCTCCGGCCCCGGCGGCTATGTCGCAGCGATCCGCTGCGCGCAGCTCGGGCTGAAGACCGCGATTGTGGAGCGTGAGAACCTCGGCGGCATCTGCCTCAACTGGGGCTGCATCCCGACCAAGGCGATGCTGCGCTCGGCGGAAATCTTCCACTATATGCAGCACGCGGGCGATTACGGCCTCGTCGCCAAGGGGATCGAGGCGGATCTGGCCGCGATCGTGAAGCGCAGCCGCGGGGTGGCCAAGCAGCTCAATCAGGGCATCGCCCACCTGATGAAGAAGAACAAGATCACCGTGCATATGGGCACCGGCACGCTCACCGGCGCGAACAGCCTGACAGTGACAGGTGACGCTGCTGGCTCTGGGGCAGAGGAAGCCCTCACCGCCAAGCACATCATCGTCGCCACCGGCGCGCGTGCCCGCGACCTGCCCTTCGCGCCTGCTGACGGCAAGCGCGTGTGGACCTATCGCCACGCCATGACCCCCACCGAACTCCCGGCCAAGCTGCTGGTGATCGGATCGGGCGCGATCGGGATCGAGTTTGCGAGCTTCTACAACGACCTCGGCAGCGAAGTGACTGTGGTGGAAATGCTCGACCGGATCGTGCCGGTGGAGGACGCCGATGTCTCGACCTTCCTCGAAAAGTCGCTCCGCAAGCAGGGCATCAACATCATGACCGGCGCAGGTGTGGATGCGATCAAGGTGTCGGACAAAGGCATCACCGCCACCATCAAGGACAAGGCCGGCAACGCCGCGACAAGCGAGTTTACCCACGTCATCGTCGCCATCGGCATCGTGCCCAATACCGAGAATATCGGGCTCGACGGGCTGGCCGAGATGGAGCGCGGGTTCATCCAGATCGATCCCTATGGACGCACCAAGACCAAGGGGCTGTGGGCGATCGGCGACTGCACACCCGGGCCGTGGCTGGCGCACAAGGCGAGCCATGAGGGCGTCACCTGCGCCGAAGCCATTGCACAAGAACTCGGCAACACCGAGGTGCACCCGCACCCGCTCAACCGTAATGCCATTCCGGGCTGCACCTATTGCCACCCGCAGATTGCCAGCGTGGGCCTGACCGAAGCCAAGGCGAAGGAGGCGGGCTACGAGCTCAAGGTCGGCAGCTTCCCGTTCATCGGCAACGGCAAGGCCATCGCGCTCGGCGAAGTCGAAGGCTTTGTGAAGACCGTGTTCGATGCGAAGACCGGCGAGTTGCTCGGCGCGCACATGGTGGGCGCGGAAGTGACCGAGTTGATCCAGGGCTACACCGTCGGCAAGGTGCTCGAAACGACCGAAGCTGAACTGATGCAGACGATCTTCCCGCACCCGACTTTGAGCGAGATGATGCACGAAAGCGTGCTCGACGCTTACGGGCGGGCGCTGCACTTCTAGATACGAAAAGGACCATCCGCATGACCCAAACCGGACCTGAAGCATTGAAGGGCGAGGATTGGGCAGGGGAGATGGGCGAACGCTGGCTCGCCAGCCTCGACCGGTTCGAGAGCATGATCGCGCCCATCGGCACAGCGCTGCTGGAGCGGGCGGGGTATCAGGCGGGCGAGCGGGTGCTGGATCTGGGCTGCGGCGGCGGGGCGACGACGTTGGCGATTGCCGAGGCGGTGGGGCCGGGAGGCGCGGCGCTCGGTCTCGATGTCGCGCCGATGCTGGTCGCGCGGGCACAGGAACGCGCGGCTGATGCGGGAAGCGCCGCGAGGTTCGTGTGTTCGGATGCGGCCACAGCGCAGTTGGACGAACCCCCGTTCGACCGCTTGTTCTCACGCTTCGGCTCAATGTTCTTCGAGGCCCCGGTGCCCGCCTTCACCAATCTGCGCAGCCTGCTGAAGCCCGGTGCGCGGATCGACCTCGCGGTCTGGGCGCACCCGCGCGACAATCTGTGGATGATGGAGGTGATGGGGGTCGTCCGCCAGCATGTCGAAATCCCGCCCGCCGTGCCGCGTGCTCCGGGGCCGTTCGCCTTTGAGGACCTCGTCTATCTTGAGGACGTGCTCACCGGCGCAGGCTTCTCCGGCATGGACATCGCCACCTATGCAGGACTGCAACCCGTGGGCGGGCCCGGCGCGACGCCTGACGAGGCGACCGACTTTGTCCTCGCCTCGATGGCCGTCAGCCGGGTGCTGGCCGAACAGGGCGGTGGCCTGCGCGATTCGGCGCGGGCTGATCTCGCAGCAATGTTCACCCGCCATCACCGCGCGGGCGAGGGCGTTATGCTACCGTGCAAGGTCTGGCTGGTGACTGCACACGCCTAGGCGCACTTATCGGGCGTTTGTACGCAACATCCTGTCGCGCTGAACCGTGCATCAGCTGAGGCAACTTGCGTTAAATCCTAATCTATATCATTTCGGCGCAATGACCCTCGCCGAGCCTGACCTTGCCCAGCGCCTAGCCGCCGCAGACCGTGCCTTGGCGGCCGGTAGCCTGGTGCAGGCGCGCAACATTCTGGAGGAGGCTGCGCGATTCGATCCGCCGGTAATGCCCTTCTGGCAACGCCTCGCCACAGTGCGGAAGATGGCCGGCGCACCGCTATTGGCAATCGAGGCGATCGACCGCGCGCTGGCGCTTTCCCCGCTCGATTTCGTCAACCTGCTGATGCGAGCGCACCTGCTCGATTCTGCGGGCCACCCCGACGCAGGCGAAGCCTATGGCCGCGCACTCGCACAACCGCGCCCGCATCCGCTGCCGCCGATGCTGGTGCAGACCATTATGCGCGCCGAAACGCTGTGGGCCGAGCATCAGCATTCCATGCAACGCCGGCTCGGCGCAGCGGTTGAGGCGAGTGGCGCTGACCTGACCCCCACCGAGCGGCGTCGGGCCGAACGCTTCGCTACCAACATCGCGCGGACCACGCGCACCTATCATTCTGAGGCGACGCATTTCGCCTATCCCGGACTGCGGGAAGCGGAATTCCACGACCGCGCGGGCTTCTCCTGGGCTGATGAGCTGGAAAGCCTCACCCCCACGATTCGTGCCGAGATGGACCGGGTCGCCAATGCGCCGGACGCGAGCCTCGTGCCTTACGTCAAATACCATGACAGCGAGCCGCTGGCGCAGTGGCGCGAGTTGAACCACAACCGCGATTGGACCGCGATCCACTTGATCGAGCGCGGAACGAATGTCGCCGCCAATGCCGTGCATTGCCCCGAAACGATGGCGTTTCTGGCGCGAATGGATCAACCCGTTATTCCCGGATGCGGAGCCAATGCGATGTTCTCGCTGCTCTCTTCGCACACCCACATTCCGCCCCATGTCGGTGTCGCCAATTTCCGCCTTCTGTGCCACCTCCCGCTGATCGTGCCCAAGCGCTGCTGGTTCCGCGTTGGCGCGGAAACCCGCGATTTTGCCGAGGGACAGTCGTGGGTGTTCGACGACACCATCGAGCATGAAGCGAAAAACGAGAGCGACCGCCTACGCGTGATCCTCATCTTCGACCTATGGCATCCAGACCTCTCGCCTGCGGAGCGTTCAGCAATCCAAGCGGCTGTTTCGGCGGCGGCGTTTCCGGTTGGAGCGTTGTAGTCGAAGGCTTCAAAGCGGACCGACGCAAAGGGGTGCCTTGCCTCACCACAACATGATAACCATTCGGCCATGCTGGATCTTCAAAGAATCACTGTCCTTTATTCGGAGGAACAGGACCGCATCTCGATCAATGCGGCAGTGCGAGACGGGGAGACCGCTCGAATCTGGCTAACCCAGCGGATGACCAATCGCCTGATTCCGGCACTGATCAATGTCATCAAGCCGCGTCATGAGGATCCGGTTTACGCCGAGATCATCGCAGGCGTCTCGCATCAGAAGGCGGTTGCCCGGCAGGAGCCTTCAGCTCCAGTCACGGCGAACGAGCCGGAGCATGAGTGGCTCGTCAGCAAGATTGATTTGCAGATGCCGCCCTCCGGAGCCGTCGTAATCTTCTACAGTCCGACAGGCCAAAGTGCGCGAATAGGCTTCAATGGGGACTTGATGCGCCAATGGTTATCGATCCTGCAACGGGTCTATGTTGCCGCCGGATGGCGCGGGACAGACTGGCCGGATTGGATGGCTTCGCCCGCGATCAAGCAAGGAACTGACCGCGTGTTGCACTGATCGGCGGTCGCGGCGTTGTTTTGTCGAAAGACCACAAAGGCCAAATTGCCGAAATTCAATGCAACTTGGCGGACAGGGTGGGATTCGAACCCACGGTAGGCTTGCACCTACGGCGGTTTTCAAGACCGCTGCCTTAAACCACTCGGCCACCTGTCCTCTGCGCGAAGCGGCTAGCGCCGAAGAGCGCGATTGTCACCTGCCTTGTGGCCCATTTGTCGCCATTAAGCGTGGCAGATCGTCGCGATTGAAGACTGCCCTGCCGCCCAACGGGGGAGCAACCGCAACTTCGCCAATCAGGTTGTTGGGAATTCATCTAAGGTATGACATCCCTATGGCCATGATTCCCCGGCTTCTCCCCGCCGCCGCGCTGACCCTTGCAGCGTTTGCGATTCTCGGCGCCCCGCCTGCGTCCGCCCCGGCGACCGCGCAGGTCAGTGCGGACGGAATTCCGTTCGATGCCTATCTCGAACTGCTCAAGGCCCGCGCTTTGGGAGAGGGCGTGCGCGAGGATACGGTGGCGCGTATGACGGCAGGGCTCACGCCCAATCCGACTGTCATCCGGCTCGATAACAACCAGCCCGGCAGCGCTACTACTCGCGGCTATCCACCGATGTCGGGCTATGTCGCGACTCATGTCGATGCGGCGCGCATCGGCGGCGGCCGTTCGGTTTACCGTCAGCACCGCGATCTGCTGGGCCGGATCGAAGCGCAATATGGCGTGCCGGGGCCGATCATCGTCGCGATCTTCGGGCATGAAACCAGCTATGGTCAGGTCAAGGGCAACTTCGATCTCGCCCGAAGCCTCGCCACGCTGGCATGGGAAGGGCGGCGGCGCGAGCTGTTTGCGGGCGAGTTTATCGCGCTCATGAAAGTCGCCGACAAGGGCTATGACCGCTCGCAGTTGGTGGGCTCCTATGCCGGAGCCTTCGGCAATCCGCAGTTTCTCCCCAGCGTCTATCTGCGGCTGGCCACCGATGGCGATGGGGACGGGCGCGCGGATATTTTCGCCAACCGCGCCGATACTTTCGCATCGATCGCCAATTATTTCCGCGACGCCGGATGGCGGCCCGGCCAACCTTGGGGTGTGCGTGCTTCGGTGCCGGCGGGCTTCGATGCCTCAGCTTACCGCACCCGGCTCGTCTCGCCGGTCTGCCCGCGCGTGCATGAACGCCTCAGCCGCTGGATGACCGTGGCGGAATGGCGCGCGCAGGGCGTGATTGCGCAAGGCGGGCTCAGCGATGATGTGATGGTGTCGTTCTTCCAGCCAGACGGCCCCGGCACGCCTGCCTGGCTGCTGACCGGCAATTACCGTGCGATCCTCGAATATAACTGCTCAAGCTATTATGCCCTGAGCGTCGGACTGCTGGCTGACGAAATCGTGAACTGACGCGCCCCGCACCTCGCCAAGCGGTGAGGGGGCGGGTATAGGCGAGACGGTGATGCCCCCGAAATCCTCGCGCTTGTCGCTATCCCTGCTCGCCCTGTTTGCCGTCACCTTTGCGCCGCCTCTGCGCGCGCTGGTGCCTGATCCCGGCCCCGTCACGCCTGCCGTGCCCACCGCTGCCGAGGCGCCGGTGGCGCTGCTGGTCGATCTGGGGAGCGGACAGGTGCTCCACGCCCGCAATCCCGATGCCCGGTTCATGCCGGCATCGGTCACCAAAGTGATGACGCTCTATCTCGCATTCGAGCTGATCGCGGCCGGGCGGCTTGATCCTTCGCAAGTGTTCATGATGAGCCCAGTGATCGCGAGCGAGTGGCGGCGCAAAGGTTCGACCATGTTCCTCGACCGAGGGGAGCGGGTGCGGGTGGATGACCTGCTGCTCGGCATCGCCAATGTCTCGGCCAATGACGGGGCGGCCGTGCTGGCCGAAGGGCAGGCAGGTTCGGTCGCGGCGTGGACGACGCAGATGAACCAGACCGCGCTGGGGCTGGGCATGACGGGGAGCCATTTTGCCAGTCCCAATGGCTGGCCGGATGAGGGGCGGACCTTCACCACCGCCAATGATCTGGCCCGGCTGGCACGGGCGCTGATTACGCGGCACCCGGACAAGTTCGGATATTACATCGGGCGTGCAGGCTTCGATTACAAAGGCATCGCGCAGGTCAATCACGATCCCATGATCGGGCGCGTGCCGGGGGCAGACGGGATCAAGACCGGGTTCACCAACGAAGCGGGATTCTCCTACCTCGGCACAGCGCGGCGCGATGGGCAGCGGCTGGTGCTGGTGCTCGCTGGCGTGGAAAACGGGCGCCTGCGGGCGAAACTGGCGCGGTCATATGTCGAGTGGGGCTTCTCCGCCTTCGAACGGCGCCAGCTGTTTGCGCCGAGCGCCGTGGTCGGCACAGCCCGGGTGCAAGATGGTGATGCGCGCGGGGTCGGGCTGAAAGCTGCGGGGCCGGTGGCGATCAACCTGCCGCGCGGGAGTGACGGCAAGCTAACCGCCACGATCCGTTACGAAGGCCCGCTACGTGCGCCAATTGCAGCCAATCAGGAAGTCGCCGTGATGGAGATTTCCGCACCCGGCGTCGCACCGGCCCGCATCCCGCTTTATGCGTCCGAGGCGGTGGGGACGGCTGGCCCGATTGACCGTGTGGTCAATGCGATTGCAGCGGTGTTCTCATGAGCTCTCCGCGCGGCCGGTTCATCGCCTTTGAGGGTGGGGAGGGGGCGGGGAAATCCACCCAAGCCCGCCTGCTGGCCGAAGCGTTGCGGGCGCGAGGCGTTACGGTCGTCATCACCCGCGAGCCGGGCGGGACACCGGGGGCAGAAGCAATCCGCCACCTGCTGCTGGCACCACCGGGGGAAGGCTGGCCCGCTCAGGCCGAAGCCTTGTTGTTTGCCGCCGCGCGCGCGGATCATGTGGCGCACTTGATCCGCCCCGCGCTTATGCGGGGAGAGTGGGTCATCTGTGACCGCTTCGTCGATTCGAGCCGCGCTTATCAGGGCGGGGCGGGGGGCCTAGGAGATGCGGCCATCACTGAGCTCCACGCCTTCGGCAGTGACGGGTTGCGGCCTGACCTGGTCATCCTGCTGGAAGGCGATGAAGCCGCGTTGGCTGGCCGTATCGCGTCGCGCGGAGAGGCTTCGGACGCGATCGAGGGCCGCTCCGCCGAATACCACCGCGCTGTCGCCGCCGCCTTCCGTGCGCTGGCTGAGGCCGACCCGCACGGCTTTGCCTGCATCAGCGCGCTCGGCGATAAGGAGGTCGTGCACGCCCGCATCCTTGCCTCAATCGGCGACCTGCTCGCATGACCGACTGGCCCAATCATGCAGAGGCCTGGCGCCAGTGGCGCGACGCGCTTTCGGGTGAGCGGATGCATCACGGCTGGCTGCTGGCGGGCAAGGCGGGCCTCGGCAAACGCGACTTTGCTATGGCCGCCGCACGCGAGTTGGTCGCGCAGCCGGGCGTGCCGCAGCCACAGGGCGAGCATCCCGACATCATCACGCTCACCTACGGCCCTAAGGACGACAAGGGCGAGAAAGCCCAGGCCGAAGGCAAGCCCTTCGACCTCGCGCGCTCGATCCGCATCAAGCAGATCCGTGCGATGCAGCGCCGCCTGATCACCCGCCCGACGCTTGGAAGCCGCCGCGCGATCATCATTGATCCGGCCGACGACATGGAGAAATCCGCCGCCAACGCGTTGCTGAAAAGCCTTGAGGAACCGCCCGTCGGCACCTTCTTCCTGCTCGTCACCCACCGCCCGGCGCGGTTGCTGCCGACGATCCGCTCGCGTTGCCGCACCTTGCGCTTCCCGGTGCTCACCGACAGCCAACTGGCGGCGTTGCTGGCGGATGGGGGCCTGCCGCCCGACCTTCAGGCCATCGCCGCAGCCGAAGGCTCATACGGCGCAGCGCTGCGCTTTGCCGAACAGAACCTCGCTCCGGTCGCCAAGGTCATCACCGCATTGCTGGCGCAAGGCGATAACGGCGTCACAGGGCGCGGCGAACTGGCCCGCCTGATTGGGCCGCGCGCTGATCGCGAGCGGGTGCAGGCTGTGCTGGATCTGGCACAGTCTCTGGTCGCCCGCGCGGCCCGTGCCTCGGAGAACCCCCAGTTCCGCGCCCGGCTGATCGAAACTCACACCGCTCTCGTCAGCCTCGCCGCCGAAGCGCCGACCGCCAATTTCGATGCGGGGATGCTGCCGTTCGAGATCGGCAGCTTGCTTGTGGCGGCTGCCCCCGCTAGCGCACCCGCCCATGGCTGACACCCCGTTCTACATCACCACCGCGATCAGCTACCCCAACGGGCGGCCCCATATCGGCCACGCCTATGAGGCGATTGCCGCCGACGTGATCGCCCGCTTCCAGCGCCTCCAAGGCCGCCGCGTCCGGTTCCAGACCGGCACGGACGAACATGGCCTAAAGATGGCTCGCAAGGCTGAGGAACAGGACCGCACCCCGGCTGATCTCGCCGACGAAATGTCGGGCTATTTCCGTGCCATGTGCGACGCGCTTGATGTGTCCTATGATCGGTTCATCCGCACCAGCGAGCCCGATCACCACCGCGCCAGCCAAGCCATCTGGCAGGCGATGGAAGCGTCGGGCGACCTCTATCTCGATCGTTACGAAGGCTGGTATTCGGTCCGCGACGAGGCCTATTACGACGCCAGCGAACTGGTCGAAGGCGAGGGCGACGATAAGCTCTCCCCCCAAGGCACGCCGGTCGAATGGACGGTCGAGGAAAGCTGGTTCTTCCGGCTTTCGAAGTATCAGGACCAACTGCTTGAATTGCTGAAGACCCCCGGCTTCCTCGAACCCGCGAGCCGCCGCAACGAGATGATCGCCTTTGTCGAACAGGGCCTGCGCGATCTTTCGGTCAGCCGCACCTCGTTCGACTGGGGTGTGAAGGTGCCTGGCAGCGATGGCCATGTGATGTATGTGTGGGTCGATGCCCTCACCAACTATCTGACGGGTCTAGGTTATCCCGACGACATGGGCGAGTTCTGGCCGGCCAGCCTGCACCTGATCGGCAAGGACATCGTGCGCTTCCACACGATCTACTGGCCGGCCTTCCTTATGAGCGCCAATCTGCCTGTGCCGCAAAAGGTGTTTGGTCACGGCTTCCTGCTCAATCGCGGCCAGAAGGAATCGAAGTCGCTCGGCAATGTGACCGATCCGGTGGAACTGGCCGAGACCTTCGGTGTGGACGCCTTGCGCTATTTCCTGATGCGCGAAGTCGCCTTCGGTCAGGATGGCAGCTATTCGCCCGAAGCTATTGTTCAGCGGGCCAATGGCGAGCTTGGCAATGCTTTCGGCAATCTTGCCCAGCGTACCTTGGGATTTATCGCGAAGAACCTCGACGGCTACCTGCCCGCTATCCGGGGGCACTCGGACGCGGACAACGCTCTGTTCGCCGCAGTGGACCGCGCGATCACTGTCGACATTCCGGAGGCTTTCGAGAGCCTTGCGCTCCAGCAAGCCGTCGAAGCATGGCTGCAAGCCGTGTTCGCCTGCAACGCCTACATCGACAGCGAGGCCCCCTGGACCCTGCGCAAGACCGATCCGGAGCGGATGGAGACGGTGCTCGCCACGCTCTACATCTGCATTGCGCAGCTAGCGGTCGCGATCAGTCCGGTCATCCCGGCGAGCAGCGCCAAATTGTTGGATACGCTGGGCATTCCGGAAAATCTGCGCACCTTGGAAGGCATCCGCAGCCACTGGTATTCCCCGCTGGCGGAAAGCGATCACCGGATCATCGCGCCGACCCCACTGTTCCCCCGGCTTGAACTGCCTGCCGAGGCCGCCTGATGTTGGTCGATAGCCACTGCCACCTCGAATACAAAGGTTTGGTGGAAGACCAGGCCGAAGTGCTCACCCGCGCACGGGCAGCTGGGGTGGGGGCCTTTCTCAACATCTCCACCCGCCAATCCGAATGGGGTCAAGTGGTCGCCACCGCTGCGCGCGAGCCGGACGTGTTCGCCAGCGTCGGCATCCATCCGCACGAGGCAGACTCGCATCAGGATTTGGGCCGCGCCGCTCTGCTAGAGGCGACCCGGCACCCAAAGGTGATCGCGATCGGCGAAACCGGCCTCGACTACTATTACGACAAATCGGACAGAGACGCGCAGAAGTCCCTGTTCCGGATGCATATTGATGTCGCCCGCGAAACGCAGTTGCCGATCATCATCCACACCCGCGATGCCGAGGAAGATACCCACGCGATCCTCGCCGATGAGATGGGGAAGGGTGCCTTCCCCGCCTTGATCCACTGCTTCACCGCCTCGGCCGATTTTGCCGAAAAGGTTTTGGCGCTGGGGTTGACGATCTCGCTCTCTGGAATCGTAACCTTCAAGAACGCCAAGGACTTGCAGGCCGTCGCTGCGATCATTCCTGATGATCGCTTGCTGGTGGAAACCGACAGTCCGTTCCTCGCGCCGGTGCCGCATCGGGGCAGGGTATGCGAACCGGCCTATGTCGCCGATACGGCAGCCTTCGTTGCAGGCCTTCGCGGAACGGATGTTGAACATCTGACAGCGCAGACCACCGCAAATTTCTTTCACCTTTTCAGCAAGGCGCGGCCGTGAAGCTGGTCATGCTCGGCTCTGGCACCTCGACGGGGGTGCCGCGGCTGGGCGGGCCGGATGGTACAGGCGATTGGGGTGACTGCGACCCCGATGAGCCGCGCAACCGCCGCACGCGGGTCTCGATCATGGTCGAAAGCGATGACGGCAAGCGGCTGCTGGTCGATACCTCGTCGGATTGCCGCGCGCAGCTACTGGCCAACCGGGTTGGCCACATTGATGCGGTGTTTTGGACTCACGACCACGCCGATCATTGTCACGGCATCGATGACTTGCGGGTCCTCCGCTACGGACGCGGCGGGCCGATCCCGGGGTTTGCGGAGACGGAGACCGTTCGGCGGCTCCGCCAGCGGTTCGGTTATGTGTTTGCCGGGCAGGAAGGCTATCCGACGATCTGTACGCTCGACACGCTTGATCGGTTGCGGATGATTGCTGGGTTTGGAGTGGACTGGTGCCAAATGGCGCATGGTCCAGGTGAAACCACGGCATACCGCTTTGAAGCTGATGGCAAGAGCATCGGATATGCTACGGATTTCAGTGCTATTTCGGATGAGATGATCGATCTGTTCTACAAGGTCGACATTCTGGTGAGCGACTGCCTACGCCGCGACCCACATCCAACCCATGCGCATCTGGCGATGTCGATCGAGCTTGGTGAGCAATGCCGTGCGGGCCGCGTGGTGCTCAGCCATCTCGACAAGAGCATGGATTACCGGACGCTGTGCGACGAGGTGCCGGACTTTGTCACTGTAGGTTATGACGGATTGGAGATGGTGGCGTGAACCCGGATCTGATCGTGCCAATCGTCACAAGTCTTGGATGGCTTGTGCTTTGCTGCGTGTCATTGGCATCTCGCCGTTTGCAATGGAGCCAGATGATCAAGATGGCATTGGCCTGGGTGGTGATCTTCGGTGGCCTGTTTCTGATCGTGGAGTGGTTCATGGTGATCCGCGGGACAGCCAGCGCGGCGCTCTAGATTTTACATAATATATATTATCAAACTTGAGGACCGGCATGACCGAGACCCCGAACCAGTCCCCTATCGAACGCCTGCTCGCCATCATGGCCCGGTTGCGCGATCCGGAGCGCGGCTGCGAATGGGACCTCGCACAGAACTTCGCCAGCATTGCGCCTTACACGATCGAGGAAGCCTACGAGGTCGCCGACGCTATCACCCGCAATGACATGGCCGATCTGCGTGACGAACTTGGCGACTTGCTCCTCCAAGTCGTGTTCCACGCCCGCATGGCCGAAGAAGCTGGTCACTTCGCCTTCACCGATGTTGCCAATGCGATCAGCACCAAGATGGAATCACGCCACCCGCACATCTTTGCCAGCGCCAGCGGCACGATGGACGAAATCCGCTGGGAAGACCTGAAGGCCAAAGAACGCGAAGCTAAAGGCATTGCGAGCGCTCTGGACGGCGTCGCGCTAGCGCTCCCAGCCTTGATGCGCGCCGAGAAGCTCCAAAAACGCGCCGCTCGCACCGGGTTTGACTGGCCCGATCCGTCTGGCTCCGAAGCCAAGATTGCCGAGGAAATCGAAGAACTGAAGACCGCAGCCTCAGACGAACAGAAGGTCGAAGAAGCAGGCGATCTGCTGTTCGCCGCGGTGAATTTCGTCCGCGCTCACGGCATCAGCGCCGAAGACGCCCTGCGCGCTGCCAACGCCAAGTTCGAACGTCGCTTCAGGGGCATGGAAGCGCTGGCTGGGTCGGACTTCCCATCGCTGTCCCTCGAAGCCCAAGAGGAGCTCTGGCAGCGGGTCAAGCAAGGCGAGTAAGCGCTTAGGAAAGCGTGGCAAACTGCCCCAGTTCCTTGGGATTGAGCCGCACGGTTAGTCTGCGCATGGGCCCCTCATCGCTGTCTTCAACCTCATCTTCGGTCAACACGTCGCCATGAGCGTGCAGCCACGCAATCCGCCGCCCATCGGTGGCCGGCAGGATGAAGCTGACCTCACGCGCGGTGCTCGTCATCATCCGTGTCAATTCGGCTTCGAGCAGGTCCACCCCCTGCCCCGTCACCGCAGAGAGGATCACGGCCCCCTGCCCTTCAGCCGCCTCCCGCAATTCTGCAAGACTTTCAGCGTCTAGCAGGTCAGCTTTGTTCCAGATTTCGAGGATCGGAATTGTGCTGGTGCCTGTTTCGGCATCGACCACATCGAGGTCCGCGAGCACATCCAGCACCTGCTTCTTCTGCGCCGCGTGGCTGGGGTTCGCCATGTCGCGCACGTGGCAGATCACATCGGCGGCCGTCACCTCCTCCAATGTGGCGCGAAACGCGGCGACGAGCTGGGTCGGGAGGTCCGAGATGAAGCCCACCGTGTCCGACAAAATCGCCTTTTCCACACCCGGCAAGCTGATCGCCCGCATCGTCGGATCGAGCGTCGCGAACAGCAAATCCTCGGCCATCACCTCAGCACCGGTCAAGCGGTTGAATAGCGTGGATTTCCCGGCGTTCGTATAGCCCACCAGCGCCACCACCGGCCAAGGCGCCCTGCCCCGGCGGTCACGGTGAAGCGTGCGGGTCTTCCGCACTTGGTCGAGCTCGCGCCGGAGCCGCGCCATCCGCGCGCGGATCATCCGCCGATCCGCCTCGATCTGAGTTTCACCCGGACCGCCGAGGAAGCCGAAGCCGCCGCGCTGACGCTCAAGGTGGGTCCAGCTCCGGACAAGTCGGCTCTGCTGGTAATCGAGGTGCGCCAGTTCGACCTGCAAACGCCCTTCGGCAGTCGCCGCACGCTCCCCGAAGATTTCGAGGATCAGTCCGGTCCGGTCGATCACTTTACGCTTCAGCTTGTCTTCCAGGTTGCGCTGCTGGATCGGGGTCAGCGCGCCATCGACGATCACCAGCTCGGCCTCGTGCTGTTCGCACCAGACGCCGATATTCTCGACCTGACCCGACCCGAACAGCGTGTTGGGCTGCATCTGGCGCACCGGCAGGATGGCCGAATGGGCGATTACCACCCCGATCGCCAGCGCCAGCCCCTCGGCTTCGGCCAAGCGCTCGGCAGAATCGAGATCATAGCGCAGCACCCGGATATCCGGGCACAGCACCAGCGCCCGCGCACCGCGGGTTACCTCGTCTTGGAGATCGCTATCGAAGCTCAGTCGTCTGCCCCGAAATCGTCGCCATCCTCGTCATCGACACTGAGGTCGACGGGGCTGGCGGGCTGGATGGTCGAGACCGCGTGCTTGTAAGCCAACTGCACCGCGCCGTCGCGTTCGAGCAGCATGCAGAACAGGTCATAGGCCGCGATCCGACCTTGCAGCATGACGCCGTTCACAAGGAACATGGTGACCTGAACGTTAGCTTCGGCAACGCGGCTCAGGAACACGTCCTGAAGCAGCTTCTGCTTGCGGCTGCCCGACTGGCTCCCAAACTGCGCCGGATCGAGCGATTGGCCCGGCATGATCGTGCTGATCGCGTGCTTATAGACCAGTTGCGACTGGCCATCACGGCGGAGCAGGATTGAGAAATTGTCAAACCACGTGACGATCCCTTGCAGCTTCACGCCCTTCACCAGAAACATGGTCACGGGGATTTTGTTCTTGCGCAGCAGGTTAAGGAAAGCGTCCTGAAGATTGCCACTCTGACGTTGAGGGGGGCTGCCGGCGTCGCTGTTACGCGGTTCACTTGATGTGGCAGCACGTGCAACCGGACGGGGGGAGAGCGTTCGCCCGTTGGACATTGTCGTGGCTCCTTTGTTCTTGGCGGCCGATTTTCGGTCCGCAGGTAGCAGGTCACCGCAAAAACAGGGCGCGGCGCCTTACGCGATCCATAATGGCGACTGGACCGCCGCGGGACAAGGACTGATTTCCACCAAAATTACGGCCGGATCATCGAACCCTAATCGTCGTCATCGCGCCGGTCGGCCATGCCCAAGAGCTTCAGCTTGCGATGCAGGGCCGAGCGTTCCATGCCGATGAAGCTCGCGGTCTTGGAAATATTGCCGGAGAAACGCCGGATCTGGATCGCGAGATACTCCCGCTCGAAACTGACTCGCGCCTCGCGCAGCGGCACACCCATGATCGCCGAAAGGCTGTCGCTCGCCAGCCCGATCTGACCGCCGGTGATTTCGGGCGGCAGCATGTCAGGTTCAACCGTACCAAGCTTCTCGCGGGGGGTCATGATGATGGTGCGCTCGACCACGTTGCGCAGCTGGCGCACATTTCCCGGCCAGTCATAGGCCTGTAGCGCCGCCATTGCCTCGGAGGAGATGTCCGGCGGAACGAGGCCCTGATCGTTGGAGTAGCGGGTGAAAAAATGCTCTGCGAGTGCCGGAATATCCTCGCGCCGCTGGGACAGGGCCGGCAGCACCACCGGCACCACGTTGAGCCGGTAGAACAGGTCCTCGCGGAATCGCTTTTCCGCCATTTCGACGGTCAAATCACGCGTGGTGGAGGAGACAACGCGGACATCCACCCCAATCTGGCGCGTACCGCCGACGCGCACAAAGCTCTGATCCGTCAGCACACGCAGGATCCGCGCCTGGGTGGACAACGGCATATCGGCAATCTCGTCGAGATACAGCGTGCCGCCATCAGCCAGTTCGAGCAGGCCGGGGCGAACTTGCTTGCCATTGGCTTCCTCACCGAACAGCTCCTGTTCGAAGCGTTCGGGTGTGATGCGGGCCGAGTTGACCAGCACGAAAGCGCCGTTCGCCCGCGCGCTCCACGCATGAAGCAGCCGCGCAGCGACTTCTTTACCCGCACCCGCGGGGCCTGAAATCAATACCCGGCTACCAGTGCTCGCCACGCGCTTAAGGGTTGCGCGCACCGCGTTAATCGAAGGCGAATTGCCAGTGAATTCGGCGCTGCCCCAGCTGCCTTCGCGCAGGCGCGAGTTTTCACGTCGCAACCGCTCGGTCTCGGTCGCGCGTTCGACCAGCAGCAGCAGGCGTTCTGCCTCGAACGGCTTTTCAATGAAATCCATCGCCCCGCGCCCGACTGCGGCGACGGCCGTGTCAATATTGCCGTGGCCCGAGAAAATGATCACAGGCAGGTTCGGCTCGCGCGCCTTGATCGCATCGAGCAGTTCCAGCCCGTCCATCTGACTGCCGTGGAGCCACACGTCGAGCAGCACCAATGAAGGCCGGCGCTCGTCAATCGCGGCGAGCGCTTCGGTGCTGTCGGCTGCGGTGCGGCAGGCATAGCCTTCGTCGCCGAGCACGCCGGCCACCAACTCGCGGATGTCGCGTTCATCGTCAACGATGAGGATTTCTAGCGCCATGGGAAGGGTCCTTTGGCTGTGAGGTCGTGGTGAAGCGAAGACAGGATCACAGGGGGCCGCCTTCAATTGGGTTGGGATTGCGCGCAAAGCGCAAGGAAACGCGGGTGCCGCCGCTGGGCGCGCTGGCGAAGCTCATATCCCCGCCATGCTCGTCCACGATCTTGTTGACGATGGCGAGCCCGAGGCCGGTGCCCTTCTCCCGCGTGGTCACGTAGGGTTCGGTGATGCGCTCGCGGTCGGCAGGAAGGCCGATGCCGTTATCCTCTATGGTGACGACAATTGCCTCGCCTGCGTCGCGCATTGTGATGGCAATTTCGCCAGCATAAGCCCCCTTGGCCTCGATTGCGCGCGCCTCGACCGCTTCGACCGCGTTCTTGAGCACATTGGTCATGGCCTGACCGAACTGATGCCGGTCGCAGCGCACTTCGCGGTCGATCAGCTCCGATGATGCGACGCTGAAGGCGATGCCGGAATGGGCGACTTCGTGCAGGAAGACTGCCTGCCGGACGAGATCGAGCGCATCCTCATCGCGGAACACCGGCTTGGGCAGGCGCGCGAAGGAGGAGAATTCGTCGACCATCTTCCTGAGCCCGCCCACCTGCCGGACGATCGTGCTGGTCAGCTCGTCGAACAAATCGCGATCCTCGTCGCTCACCTGCGTGCGGTAGCGGCGCTTCAGCCGCTCGGTCGCCAGCTGGATCGGGGTCAGCGGGTTCTTGATCTCATGCGCGATCCGGCGCGCAACGTCGGACCATGCCGCCTGTCGCTGGTCGAGCAGCTGGCGCGTGATATCCTCGAAGGTGATCACATGACCGCTGGTGCCCGGCGCCACCTTGACCGCAAGAGTGAGCAGCTCGGTTCCCTTGGCGTGGGTGATGATCGCACGCTCCTTGCCATCGGCGATCACGCGGCAAAGCTCAGGCGAGAGCACTTCGAGCGACTGGCCGATCATACTGACGCCGCCATTGCCGTCACCCTGAGACGCCAGCAGGTTCTGCGCCGAAGAATTCATCAGCGTCACCCGCGATTCCGCGTCGACCGACACCACGCCAGCGGTCACGGATTCAAGCACGGCTTCGGTAAAGGCACGCCGGTCGTCGATCTGACGGTTGGCGCTAACCAGCGCCTGCGTCTGCTTTTCCAGCTGCCCTGTCATGCGGTTAAAGGCGCGGTTGAGCAGCCCGATCTCGTCGGGCCCGGTGCGCCCGTCGAGCCGGAGCGCAAAGTTGCCTTGCCCAACCTTGCGCGCGGCACCCACCAGCGCGGTCAGCGGCTCGACCTGCCGGTCGGCGAACCGCAGTGCAAACCAGATGGCAAGCCCCACCAGCAGCAGGCTGACCACCACCAGCGCGACATTGAACTGCAGCTGGAGCATCCGCGCGCTGCCGGTCAGGCGATCATAAGCGGTGACGATCGACTGCGCCTTGGACCACGAGTTAAACATCGTCTCCTCAGTAGTGCGGGCGTTGTAGAGATAGACGCCGGACTGTGCATCGATTGGAGCCAGTGCCTCGATCCGGTTAGGGCTGCCGATCACCACAGCGATGTCGCCGCTATCTAGCTGGGGCAAGGCATTGCGGCTAAATTGCAGGTGGTCGGTGTCCTGCGACAGATTGAACGCGAAGGCGGTGCGGAACGAGTTATCAGGCATCCGCTGCAAAATCGCGCTTTCAGAGATTTCGCGTCCCTGCGCCTGATAGAGGTAAAAATCGGGGAAGTCCGGGTCAGTGATCGGCACCCGCGCCAAGGTATCGCGCATGTCGGAGGCCATGATGACCGTGTTCTGTTCAACGTCGCGTTGGTTCGAGTCGTAGTAGTTCTGCGCCAGCGCGTTGGCGTTCTCCATCAGCCCGCGCGATTCGTCTGAGAACCAGAAATCGACCCCCGTCTGGAACAGGAAAGCGGCGAAGCCGGCGACCAGCAAGGTCGGCAATGCGGCAACCATCGAGAAGAAGAATACGAGTCGAACATGCAGACGCGCCGTGCTTCCCGCAGCGCGGCGGAGGGCCACGCGGCGACCGATCAGCACCAGCAGCGCCATCGCGGGCACCAGTGTCGCCATCAGCAGCACCGAAACCTTCATAGTTGGCAGCAGATCATCACCTGCGCCCGACCGGCCATAGGCCGACCAAGTCGCCACGACCGCGGCCAGAAACGCCGCTACTGCGATGCCTTCGAGCCACAGATAGATATTGGCCCGCCGCGCGGCAATCATGAAACGCCGCCACCACCGCGGCGGTTGCCGGGGGATGAGGTTCAGTGCGCGGGTTTGGGAAGGCTCCATCGTTGCCGCTTTACAACAATGGTGTGGCAGAAATGCAAGGGCAATCCGACAATCCGCCCTGCGCCAGCGCCGTTATGATGTGGTGAAGCGCTCTGGCTCCAGCCCAAGCTCGCCAATTCGCTTGCGCAGCGTGTTGCGGTTGATGCCGAGGAGCTGTGCCGCACGCAGTTGATTGCCGCCGGTCCGGCCGAGCGCATATTCGATCAAAGGCTTTTCAAAGGCCGCCAGAGCGCGGTGGTACAGAGCGCCAGGTGGAGGGTTTTCCTCCGTAAGCCATCCCGCGAGCGCCGCGCCGAAGCCACCCTGCCCATCTGCCTGCGGCAGAACCGCGGGGGCGTTCTCCGGCCCGATGATGTCATTCACGCTGTCGGCATCAATCCGTTCCTCGCGCGCCATCAGCGCAAGGCGATAGACGACATTGCGCAGTTCGCGGACATTGCCGCGCCAGGTGCGCTGCTCGAGGCGCTCGACCGCGTCGGGCGTCAGAATGCGGCGCGGCAAGCCGTCTTCGGCAGCCAACACCAGGAAGTGCTGCACCAGCGCAGCAATATCCTCGCGCCGTTCGCGCAAGGGTGGCAGCACAATCGGCACCACATTGAGGCGGTAGAATAGATCCTCGCGGAAGGTGCCAGTGGCGATCATCGGCGTCAGGTCGCGATTGGTCGCGGCGATGATGCGGACATTGACAGCGATCTCCTGTCTCCCGCCCACGCGCCGGATGCGGCCCGATTGCAGGGCGCGCAGCAGCCGGGTCTGGGCTTCGGCAGGCATATCGCCAATCTCGTCGAGAAACAGCGTGCCGCCATTGGCCTGTTCAAACTTGCCGATGGCCTGCGCGATGGCTCCGGTGAAGGCGCCCTTTTCGTGGCCGAACAGCTCGCTTTCGACGAGGTCGGCGGGGATCGCAGCGGTATTGACCGCCACGAACGGCCCGGTGCGGCGATTGCCGAGTTCGTGAATTGCCTCAGCAACCAGCTCCTTGCCGGTGCCGCTTTCGCCGGTGACCAGTACGGTGAGATCATTGCGCAGCACCCGCGTGATCATCCGGTAGACACCCTGCATCGCCGGACTACGCCCGACCAGCGGCATCTTCTCACCTTCGCCACCCGCCAGCGCATTGCCAGGTTCGTCAGCGGCAGGCGCGCGGGCGCCGGCGGCCTGGCGCACGGCATGGACCAGCTCATCGAGATCGAAGGGCTTGGGGAAATACTCGAAGGCGTCGCTCTCACTCGCGCGCACGGCGGTGTCGAGCGTGTTCTGGGCTGAGAGCACGATGACCGGCATGTCCGGCGCGCGGTCTCGCACAGCCGAAAGGCTCGCCAACCCGTCTCCGTCTTCCAGAATCACATCGGTCAGCATCACCGCGAACCGCCGCCCGGCGAGCTGCTTGTCGCGCGCGGCGATGCTGCTGCAATGGGCGATCGCGAAGCCCTCGTCCTCCAGCGCAGCGATGATCACCGTGGCAATTGCGGCATCATCTTCCACCAGCAGGATCGGGTCAGATAGAGTTGCGGGCATAAGCCGGGCGTGTCCTAGGCCTGCGGCAGATGCAGGCGGAAATGGGTGAGCCCGGCACGCGGATCGCGGTCATGGCTGACATTGCCATTCATATCGCGCACCAGCTTGCGCACCAGCGACAGGCCGAGGCCCTGTCCGGAGGGCTTGGACGAGACAAACGGCTCGAACACATGGCCCTGCAAGGTCGGGTCGATGCCCGGACCATTGTCGCTGATGGTGATCTCGATCGGCAGCGGCACCGCGCGCCCGTTGCGGATCGCGCTGAAGGCGAGCCCGCTGACGAAGCGAGTCTGGACGATCACCACGCTCTCAGCCCCTGCCCCGCGCGGTCCGAGCGCCGCATCGCGCGCGTTGGAAATGAGGTTAATCAGCACCTGCTCCAGCGCATCGCGATTGGCGAGCACCGGGGGGAGCGAAGGATCAAACTCCTCGCGGATTTCGATTTCACCCAAGGTCGATCCCGCCGCGCGCATGGTGGCGATGGCGGCGCGGATCGCTTCGTGCGGGTTGCAGGCGTCGACCGGACCTGTGCGCGTGCTGCCAAGCTGCTGCATCCGGTCGATCAGTCGCGCGATCCGATCCACCTCATCGGTGATCATGCGGGCGAGCTTCTTGTCGGCGTGCGGCAGCTTGCGCGCCGCCAGCTGCGCCGCCCCGCGGATTGCGGCGAGCGGGTTCTTGATTTCGTGCGCCAGCACGGCGGGAGCACCTAACAGAGCTTCGCCACCCACGGTGCCTGCGGCCTCGTCATGGCCGATCTGCGACAGAGTCACCACCCGCCAACCCGCAAATCCCGCTAGCGGCGAGGCGGTGAGGTTGATGCGGATTTGCACCTCGCCCACCGCAATCGCCAGGTCGCGTGCCACCAGCGCTTCGTCACTGGCGAGCAACCGCGCTTCGACCCGCGGATCAAGCGGCCCGATCCGGTCGGTCAGCAGCGTCCCAATCAATCGGCTGGCGCTGGTGCCGAGCAGGTCTTCAGCGGAATGGTTTACCTCGGCAATCCGGCCCTCGCCATCGATCAGGATCACCGCGAAGATTAGCCCGGATAGCTGCGCGCGGGCATCGGGACGGCCATCGCCCTGCGGCTCGATCGGACTGGTCGCCATGATCAGGCGGCCTGCTGCATCAGGAAGGGCGTGTAGAACCGCTCGATTTCGCCGAGCACCTGATCGGCGTCGTCGATGAAATTGGCCATGTTACGGAACTCGGCCGAGCCATGCAGGCCCTTGGTGTACCAGCCCAGATGCTTGCGCGCCATCTTGACCCCGGTGTCGCGGCCATAGTGATCGAGCATCCGGTTATAATGCTCAACGACCAGCGCATATTGTTCGTCAATGCCGGGAGCCGCCCGCGCCTCGCCGGTGCGCCACCAATGCATGACCTGCCCTAGCAGCCACGGCTTGCCATAGGCGCCGCGTCCGATCATCAGCCCGTCCGCGCCTGACTGTTCGAGCGCTTTGGCAGCGTCCTCGATCGAGCAGATGTCGCCGTTGACGATCACTGGGACCTTCACCGCATCCTTGACTGTGCGGACGAATGCCCAGTCGGCACTGCCCTTGTACATCTGGTTGCGGGTGCGGCCGTGGACAGTGATCATCTTGACGCCGATGTCCTGGGCCATGCGGGCAAGCTCCGGCGCGTTGAGGCTGTTGTGGTCCCATCCCATCCGCATCTTGACGGTCACCGGCACCTTCACCGCCTTGACCGTGGCCTCCATCAGCCGGACCGCGAGCGGCACTTCGCGCATCAGCGCGGAGCCGGCCAGCTGGCCGACGACTTTGCGGACAGGGCAGCCGAAATTGATGTCGATGATCGCCGCGCCATTGCCCTCCTGAATCTTCGCCGCCTCGGCCATGCTGGCGGGATCGCAGCCGACCAATTGCATCGAAACCGGCTCTTCGATTCGGTCCCAAGCGGTCTTCTGCGTGCTCACGCGGGTCTCGCGAATTGCCGCCTCACTCGCCACCATCTCCGTGACGTTGAGGCCCGAGCCATAGCGCCGCACCAGTGTGCGGAACGGCATGTCGGTGACGCCGGTCATCGGCGCCAGCACAACCGGCTCGGCAACCGTAACCGGGCCGATGGCAATCGGCTTGAGGGCCGGCGGAGGGGGAAGCGTGGTCATGTGCGGGAGCGTTGCCTAAATAATGGGCAGGCGCATAGTGGATTGCCGAAAGCCCGTCCAGACCCTAAGCGAACCCCCCGATGGTCAGCGCCGCTCCCCTCCCCCCATTTGCCGCGATTGTAGTGGCTGCTGGCAAGGGTCTGCGTGTGGGCGGCGACACGCCGAAACAGTTCCGCACATGGCGCGGCAGGGCGTTGATCCGCCATTCGGTCGAGGCGCTGAAGGTGGCCGGAGCCGATCCGTTGGTGGTGGTGATTGCGGCCGATGCACAGGACGATGCTGAGGCGGCGCTGGCTGGGATTTTAGGAGTAACCTTCATCACCGGCGGCGCGACCCGGCAGGACTCGGTCCGCTGCGGGTTGGAAGCGCTTGCCGCTGCCGAGCCCCAGAGCGTGCTGATCCACGATGCCGCCCGCCCCGATTTGCCGCGCGCGGTGATTGAGCGACTGCTGAAAGCTTTGAGCGAGCATCCCGGCGCAATTCCCGTGCTGCCTGTGGTCGATAGCCTCGCTGTCGACGATGGCGGTGTGATGAGCGGCAAGGCTGAGCGGGAAACCCTGCGCCGCGTGCAGACCCCGCAGGCGTTCCGCTTCGACGCTATCCTCGCCGCTCACCGCACGTGGCAAGGCGTCACCGATGCGGGCGACGACGCGCAGGTTCTGATGGCCAGCAATGGTTCAGTTGCACTCGCCCAAGGCGATGAACGCCTCAAGAAAATCACCTTTGCCGAGGACTTTGCCGCCCCCATGACCGCCCCCGCATTCCGTATCGGCCAAGGCTTTGACGTCCACCGTCTCGAGCCGGGCGAGGAATTGTGGCTGGGCGGCGTGCAGATTCCGCATGACAAGGGGCTCGCCGGCCATTCCGATGCAGATGTCGCGCTCCACGCGATCACCGACGCGGTGCTTGGCGCGGTGGGCGAAGGCGATATCGGCACGCATTTCCCGCCAAGCGATCCGCAATGGCGCGGCGCGCGATCGGGACAGTTTCTCCAGCACGCCGTCAGCCTCGCCCGCGCGGCAGGTTATGCCATCGCCAATATCGACCTCACGCTGATCTGCGAAGAGCCCAAGATCGGCCCGCACCGCCCCGCCATGCGCGCCGAAGTGGCGCGGCTGATGGGGCTCAGTGAAAACGCGGTCAGCATCAAGGCCACCACCACCGAAAAACTTGGCTTCACCGGCCGCGGCGAAGGGATCGCTGCGCAGGCCATCGTTTGTGTCATGCTAGCATCGGAAGGACCCACGTCATGAAGCATCGTCTGCCCACCCGCTTGATCGCCCCTGCCCTCGCCTTGACCGCGCTTGCCACTTCCCAGACAGCTCTAGCCCAGCAACAGGCCTGCGTTGCCCCGGCCGATCTGTCGGATGCCGTAGTTTATGTCATGCCGATCGCCTTTGACGCGGCGCAGTCCGCCTGTGCCAACCGCCTGTCGCGCGATGGCTTCATGGCGACCGGGGGCGAGACCTATATCAGCCAATTCCGCAGCGGTCAGGACAAGGCTTGGCCCGGTGCCTTCCGCTTCCTCAAGACCTTCATGGACAAGGAGGGTGGCGGCGAAGGCGGATCGCAAGACCAGATGGGCGCAATGCTCGGCTCGATGCCTGAAGAAGCGCTGCGTCCCTTCGTAGATGCCCTCGTCGGGCAGATGATCGCGGCCGAGATCAAGGGCGATACCTGCGGCCAGATCGAGCGTGGGCTTGAGCTCTTCAGCCCGATGCCGGTTGAGAATGTCGGCGGAATCGTGGCCTTCATCGCCGACCTGACCGACCTCAAAAACCCACCAATCTGCGGGGCGGCTTCGGCCACCACCGGCACGGCGCGCAAGTAAGCCTGCCATGCCCCTCTCCCTGCTACCTGACGATATTGCCGCCCTAGCCGCCCGCGTTGTGGCCGAAAACGCCGCGATCGGGCGCAAGGTTGTGACCGCAGAAAGCTGCACCGGTGGATTGGTCGCTGCGGCGATCACCGAGATCGCCGGGTCTTCGGCAGTGTTAGAACGTGGCTACGTAACCTATTCGAACGAAGCCAAGATGGAGATGCTGGGCGTCGCCCGCGACATCATCGAGACCTTCGGCGCGGTGTCGATTGCCTGCGCTTGGGCGATGGCGAAAGGTGCGCTGGACAGGTCAAACGCCAATGTTGCGGTTGCGATCAGCGGAGTGGCAGGGCCTGGCGGCGGTACCCCGCAAAAGCCGGTCGGCACGGTCGTCTTTGCCCGCCTTGTGCGCAATGCGACCGGAGAGCCCGAAGGTGAGCTAAAGTTCTTCGACGGCGGTGAGGGCCCGGATGGCCGCGCCGAAATCCGCCGTCAGGCGACGCTCTGCGCGCTCGAATTGCTGTTGCCGTAGAGCTGCGCCGCACGCGCTTCGAAGGCCTCGACCATCTTGCGGAAGGCCTTGTCGAAATACTGCCCAGCAATCTTTTCGAACAAGCGGTTTTTGAAGGTGAAGTCGACGAGGAAGTCGATCTCGCAACTATGGTCGTCTACGGCGCGAAACGTCCAGACATTGTCGAGATCGCTGAGCGGCCCATCCAGATAATGGACATCGATCTCCAGCGGCCGGACTTTCTTGACGCGTGAGGTGAAGCTTTCGCGGATTGCCTTGAAGCCGACCACCATGTCAGCGACCATCTCGGTCTCGGTGTTGGAACGCACGCGGGTCGCGATCACCCAGGGCAGAAATTCACCATAGCGGCCGACATCGGCGACCAGATCGAACATCTGCTCGGCGCTATAGGGCAGGCGGCGGGTTTCGCGGATGCCGGGCATCAGGCCTTGGCCTTGGCTCCAGCGCGCCCACGTTCTCTGGCAAGCTTTTCCTCACGCGCCGCGCGCATCTTCGCGAAATCATCACCGGCGTGATAGCTTGAACGGGTCAGCGGGGTGGCCGCGACCTGCAAAAAGCCCTTGGCCCGGGCAATTGCGCCATAGGCCGAAAACGCCTTGGGCGTGACGAATTCCTCAACCGCCGCGTGCTTAGGCGTGGGCTGGAGATATTGGCCCATCGTGATGAAATCGACCTCGGCCGAACGCATGTCGTCCATCACTTGGTGCACCTCGAGCCGCTGTTCGCCCAGCCCGAGCATGATGCCCGACTTGGTGAAGATCAACGGATTATGCGCCTTCACCTCTTCCAGCAACCGCAGCGAGGCGTAGTAGCGCGCGCCGGGGCGGATCGTGGGATATAACCGCGGGACGGTTTCGAGGTTGTGGTTGTACACGTCTGGCCCCGCTTCGCAGATCATCTCCACTGCGCGGCGCATCTTGCCGCGGAAATCGGGCGTGAGGATCTCGATCGTGGTGTTCGGCGTATTGCGACGCAGCGCCTCGATCACCTTGACGAATTGCGAGGCACCGCCGTCCGGCAGATCGTCCCGGTCGACGCTGGTGATGACGATGTGTTCCAGCCCCATCTTGGCCGCGGCAATCGCGGTGTTCTCAGGCTCGAACGGGTCGACCGCCTTGGGCATCCCGGTCTTGACGTTGCAGAAGGCGCAGGCCCGCGTGCAAACATCGCCGAGGATCATCACCGTGGCGTGCTTCTTGGTCCAGCATTCGCCAATGTTCGGGCAGGCGGCTTCCTCGCACACGGTGTGGAGGTTCAACTCGCGCATCAGCTTGCGGGTTTCGTTGTAACCCTCGCTGACAGGCGCGCGCACACGGATCCAGTCGGGCTTGCGCTGGCGGGCGGGCCGTTCAGCAGGTGTGGCAGGCTGCGGCGTGCTGGCGAGGTCGTTCATGGCACGCCATTTAGGCGCGCACGGCCGCTCCCGCAAGCGCGGCGCTGGTTGCATTTTGCAGCATAGCCCCTGCCAAAAAAGAGCGCCGGACGGTCAGACCGCCCGGCGCTCCCTTTAAATCCGGCTATCGCGCGGTGCAATTAGCTACCAACGGCGGCCACGGCTGGCGCGGCCGGAGCAGCCGACTGCGAGGCATAGGCGCTCCACAACTTCGCAATCGGCGAGCGCGGACCATCGACCTTCGACAGCGTCTCGCGCGCCGCATCGATGTTGCCAGCGCCGATCTGGGCGATGCCAAGTCGGGTCAGCGCGAGATTGCGATCAACCTCGGGCATGGTCAGGCTGCGCTCGTAGAAGCTAGCCGCCTTGGCGTACTCGCCGTAGCTGAGGAAGGTGTCGCCCGCCGCCAGCACGGTGCGCAGCTTGGCAGCCGACGCGTTGGCATCACGCTCAAGCGCGGGAAGCGCGGCCCGATCCTCGGCAATCAGGCTGTTGGCTGTTGCGAGCTGCTCGTCCACCCACGGATCGCTCCCCTTGGGAATCGCGCCGGTAGCATTGGCTTCTTCGATCACCGACTTCACTTCCATCGGCAGGCGGCGGGTATCGGCGGCCTCGACGTAGAAGACGTAGTCGTTCTTCTCCTTGAGCGTCCCCACCCGCTTGCCGAGACGCAGCAAGTCGAGCAGCACCGGACCGTCGTAATCATTGAGATTACGCGTCAGGTTCACCGCATCGCGCCAGTTTTCCGGGGTCGGAACGTCGATCACCCAGCCCTGCACAAAGTCATAGATCTGCGGCACAAGCTCGTTGTTGTAAGCGATCTGCACCCCGCGACGATACCAGTTGGGATTGACCGGCTGGCCCTCGGCCTTGCGGGCAGCGATCAGCTGGCTGATGTAAGTCACGCCTTCGGCAAAACGCTCTTGCGAGAAGTAGAGCTCGGCCATGTTCATCCGCACATCATAGTTGCTGAGGTTCGGCGCGCTGTAGTTCAGGTCGATTGCCTTCTGGAGATAGGTCTCTGCCTTGCTGAACTGGTTTTGCGCCGTAGCCAGCTGCGACGCGACGAAGGCGAAGCGGCCGGTATCTTCGGGTTTGACCTTGCCGCTCCCCAGCATCAGCTCGGCACCGCGCAGCTGGAGCGTCAAGTCCTTGCCAGTGATCCCGGCGTTGAACAGCATACCGCCAGCCGCAAGCTGTTCGTCAGGCGACGCCGCCATATTCGCGATGGCTTCGATCTGTGGCTTCAGAGCAGCCACATTGGCGGCCGGGTCCTTCAGTGCAGTTTCGACCGGCGTGTAAGCGGCCACGAATTCCTTGGCATAAACCGGCGCGGCGGCCTGGGCCTGCTCGTCCTTCTTTTTCTTCTTTTGGGCGTGAGCCGCATCAGTGAAGCCCGGAACGGCGAGCACTGCTGTGCCGCTGGCGAGCGCCACAGCCAGAGCAAGCTGGCGCGCAAAGCTGGCGGCCAGAAGTTTGGGGCGACGGGGCGAAGACATATTGGTCACTGCATCCTCCACAAGTAGTGCAGCGGCGTGCCAGATGTGGCCCGGACGCTGCCCGAATTCCGGGAGAGCCTTTGAACGGCTCGCACGGGATTTGCAATTCCCGCTAGGTGTGCCGTGCTGAACGAGCTTTGAATGCCCGCGAAGCACAGGGTCGGCTAATCAGCCCCGCAAATGTGGAAAAATGCGTCAGGTTCTTGGTGTGTTCTCTGCCCAAGGTGGCGAAAGCCCCGGCATGCGCCTAGATAGAAGGGGATCATCGGCCCCGATAGGGCTCGAACTGCCGCAGCGGCACCAGAACACAATTAGAAACGGCCCAGACCTTGAGCGACGACAGCGACATTATCGATTCCCCCGCGCCAGCACCGATGGGCGGCTTTGAACGCATCGACATCGTCGATGAGATGAAGTCGAGCTATCTCGATTATGCGATGAGCGTGATCGTCAGCCGTGCGCTGCCCGATGTGCGTGACGGGTTGAAGCCGGTGCACCGCCGCATTTTGTTCGCCAGCCAGGAAGGCGGCTTTGTCGCGGGCAGGCCGTACCGCAAGAGCGCCAAGATCGTCGGCGACGTGATGGGTAACTACCATCCACACGGCGACAGCGCGATTTACGACGCCCTCGCCCGCATGACGCAGCCGTGGTCGATGCGGGTGCCGCTGATCGATGGTCAGGGCAACTTCGGTTCGATGGACCCTGATCCGCCAGCATCAATGCGTTACACCGAAGCGCGGTTGGCGCGCGTGGCCAACTCGCTGCTCGACGACCTCGACAAGGACACGGTCGACTTCACCGACAACTACGACGGCAGCCGCAAGGAGCCGACGGTGCTGCCGGCGCGCTTCCCGAACCTGCTCGTCAACGGCGCGGGCGGGATCGCGGTCGGCATGGCGACCAATGTGCCCCCGCACAATCTGGGCGAAGTAATCGATGCCTGTTTTGCCTATATGGACAACCCGGCAATCACTTCGGAAGAGCTGATCGAATACATCCCAGGCCCCGATTTCCCCACCGCGCCGCTGATCCTCGGCATGCACGGCGCGCGGCAGGCTTACACCACCGGGCGCGGGTCGATCCTGATGCGCTGCCGGCACGAGATCGAAAGCACGCGCGGTGCCAAGAGCGAAGGCCGCGAAAGCATCGTCTTCACCTCGATCCCCTATCAGGTCGGCAAGAACGCGCTGGTCGAGAAGATCGCCGATGCCGCCAAGGAAAAGCGGATCGAAGGCATTTCCGACATCCGCGACGAAAGCTCGCGTGAAGGCGTGCGCGTGGTGATCGATCTGAAGCGCGATGCCACACCCGATGTGGTGCTCAACCAGATCTGGCGGCACACCCCGGCGCAATCCTCCTTCCCGGCGAATATGCTGGCGATCCGCGGCGGACGCCCGGAAACTCTGCGTCTGCGCGATTTCATCGCCGCCTTCATCACCTTCCGCGAGGAAGTGATCACGCGGCGCACCAAGTTCGAACTCGCCAAGGCGCGGGAGCGGGCGCACATCTTGCTCGGCCTGGTGGTCGCGGTCTCCAACCTCGACGAGGTCGTGGCGATGATCCGCAGCGCGCCCAACCCGGCCGAAGCACGCCGGCGGTTGATCGCCAAGGAATGGCCGATCGGCGACATCGCGCAATATATTCAACTGGTCGAAGCGATTGAGCCTTCCGCAGATCAGGAAGGCGGAACCTATCGCCTGTCCGAACGGCAGGTGAAGGCGATCCTCGAACTGCGCCTCCACCGTTTGACCGCGCTGGGCCGCGACGAAATCGGCGGCGAGCTGCAAGGGCTATCGGTTGCGATCGAGGAATACCTCTCGATCCTCGCTGACCGGGTGAAGCTCTACGCCCTGATGCGCGAAGAACTGGTCGAAATCCGCGCGACCTACGCCACCCCGCGCCTGTCGGAAATCGCCCCCGCCTGGGATGGCCTCGAAGACGAGGACCTGATCGAGCGCGAGGACATGGTCGTGACCGTCACCCACGGCGGCTATATCAAGCGGACACCGCTCGACACCTTCCGGGCGCAGGCGCGCGGCGGCAAGGGCCGCTCCGGCATGGCGACCAAGGACGAGGACGCGGTGGTCGAACTCTTCGTCACATCGACCCACAATCCGGTGCTGTTCTTCACCAATACGGGGCGCGTCTACCGGATGAAGGTGTGGAAGCTGCCCGAAGGCGGACCGCAGACCAAGGGCCGCCCGATGGTCAACCTCCTGCCCTTGGGCGACGAGGAGCGCGTCACCAACGTGCTGCCGCTGCCCGAGGACGAGGCCTCGTGGGATAACCTCAACATCGTCTTCGCGACCGAACAAGGCATGGTCCGCCGCAACTCGATGGACGCCTTCGCCAATATCCCCACTGCGGGCAAATATGCGATGGGCTTCGTCGAGGGGTCGGGCGACCGGTTGATCGGGGTGCAACTGCTCACCGAAGACCAGCAAATCTTCCTCGCCAGCGACACCGGCAAGGCGATCCGCTTCTCGGCCACCGATGCGCGCGAAACCAAGAGCCGCACCGGCATCGGCGTGCGCGGGATGAGCCTCAAGAAGGGCGGCAAGGTCGTCAGCATGGCGGTGCTCGATCCGCTCACCGCCGACATGGAGACGCGCGAGGCGTATCTGCGCGCCGCCGCTTGGAAGAACAACGAAGCCGTCTCCGCTCTGCCCGCCGAACAAGTGGCGGCCATGGCGGAAGGGGAAGAGTTCATCCTCACCATCACCGCCAATGGCTATGGCAAGATCTCCTCGGCTTACGAATACCGCACCACATCGCGTGGGGGTCAAGGCATTACCAATATCGGCACCCCTGAAAGCAACCCGGATCGTAACGGCCCGGTCGTTGCCAGCTTCCCGGTCAAGCACGGATCGCAGCTGATGCTAGTGACCGATCAGGCCAAGCTGATCCGCCTAGGCATCGATCTGCGGCACATGATCGAAGGCGGGTTCGAAAGCCTCAAGGGCTTCTCGATTTCCGGGCGCGGGTCTTCGGGCATCCGCATCTTCGACGTTGCCAAGGGCGAACACATCGTCGGTGCGGCGCTGATCGATGAGACGACCGAGCCGGAAAACCCGGCCGAAGAAGCGATTGCCGCCGAAATGAATGCCGCGCCTGATGCTGGCGAGCCGCCCGTCACCTGACGGGTTGTTCGCCCCGCAAGCACTGCACGATGCCGGTCGCGATCATCACCTGTCCGGCGTAGTAAAGCGGCCAGATCAGCAGATCGGGCAGCGGCGCCAGATCGAAGGCGCCCATGCGCGAAAAGATCAGCCAGTCGCTCAGCACGAACAGCACCGCCCCGGTGCCGACGCGGTAACGCGGATAGTGGCTCATCCACGCCGCCGAAGCCATCGCGCCAAGGAAGCTGGCGTAAAGCGCGATCTGGGCCTGCCCGCTCAGCAGATAGCTGATGAGCGGGGTGCCGATCAGCAGAGCTACGGCCGTCATCTTCTGGGTTGGCGACGGGCGCTTGTGCAGGTTGCGGAGATAAAGCCCCACCGAAACACAATGCGCGGCTGCGAAGAACGCGCCGCCGATGAAAAAATCCAGCTCGATCGCCACATCGCCCGCCGCCGCCAGCACCAGCATTGCGACCACCAGCGTGCCATCCAGCCCCCGGCGACCATGCGGCAGGCGCAGCAGCACATAGAGCGCCAATAGCCCGACCGAGGCCCCCTTGGCGAGCAAGCCCCAAGTGCCTTCGAACACCGGATTGTCGCTCAGAAAATAGAACGCGGTCGCCGCCGTGATGCTCGCCAGCAGCCACGGCCTTTGTTCGATCAGCGCCTGCTTTGCCATGTCCGCCCTTCCCTTGCCGGATGTGCCGCGCCCCTTGGGGCTTGCCGCGGAGCTATCACGCAATTACCTGCCCTGCCATGACCGGAAACCCGACAAATCACGATGTGCACATCATTGGCGGCGGCCTCGCTGGGAGCGAGGCGGCTTGGCAGCTCGCCCAGCGCGGCGTGAAAGTGCGCCTGTCGGAGATGCGCGGCAGCGGGGAGATGACCCCGGCGCACCAGACCGATGGGCTGGCCGAACTGGTTTGCTCCAACTCGTTCCGCTCGGACGATGATACCAAGAACGCCGTCGGCCTGCTGCATCACGAAATGCGAGAGCTCGACAGCTTGGTCATGCGCGCTGGCCATGTCGCGCGGGTCCCGGCGGGTAGTGCGATGGCTGTGGACCGCGATGTCTTCTCGGCCGAAGTCGAAAAGGCGCTCTCCAGCCACCCCAATGTCACCATCGTGCGTGAGCGGGTCGATGCTCTGCCCGAAGCAGGCCTCACCATCATTGCCACCGGGCCACTGACGGCCGAAGCGCTGGCGGGCAGCATCGTGCGCGCCACTGGGGCCGAGCGGCTCGCCTTTTTCGATGCGATTGCGCCGATCATCCACCGCGACAGCATCGACATGACGAAATGCTGGATCCAGTCGCGCTGGAACAAGCGCACCGAGGCCTCGAACGAAGGCGGCGATTACATCAATTGCCCCATGAACGAGGAGCAATACCGCGCCTTCCATCGCGGGCTGATGGAAGGCGAAAAGTCCGAGTTCAAGCAGTGGGAAAAGGACACGCCCTATTTCGACGGCTGTATGCCGATCGAGGTCATGGCCGAACGCGGCTGGGAGACGCTGCGCTATGGCCCGATGAAAGGCGTCGGGCTGGATAATCCCTTCGATACCACGCCTGAGTTTCCGCAAGGCCGCTGGCCCTATGCCGTGGTGCAGCTGCGGCAGGATAACAAGCTCGGCACATTGTGGAACATGGTCGGCTTCCAGACAAAGCTCAAATACGCCGCGCAGATTGAGCTGTTCCGCACCATCCCGGGGCTGGAGAATGCGGAGTTCGCGCGGCTCGGCGGGTTGCACCGCAACACCTTCCTCAATTCGCCGCAGGTGCTCGACCGCCAGCTGCGGCTGCGCGCTGCGCCGTATATCCGCTTTGCCGGGCAGGTGACGGGGTGCGAGGGCTACGTCGAAAGCGCCGCCATCGGCCTTGTGGCTGGAATGATGACCGCTGCCGAAATCGCCGGACATGATTGGCGGCCCCTGCCCGCCACGACGGCGCTCGGTGCGCTGCTGAGCCATATCACCGGCGATGCCGAGGCTGAGACCTTCCAGCCCATGAACGTCAATTTCGGGCTGTTCCCACCGCTTCACGACATCGGCAAGAAAGTCCGCAAGGAAGCCTATACCGGCAGAGCCAAGGAAGACCTCGCACGCTGGATCAGCGAAACCCGCGAGGCCATCCCGGCCTAAGCCTCAGCATTTGCAGGCAGGCTTCTTCGTCACAGGCTTGGGCGCAGTCGCTGCGAACTCGCGCGGGGTCAGGCGTTCGTCGCCATCCACATCGGCTTTCTCGAACCGGTTGACCGTCGACACCGCCCATTCCTCAAAGGTCAGCAGATTGTTGCCATCCTTGTCGAGCGCGCGGAAACCCTCTGTCCGGGTGCTGAGCATTTCGTTGCGGGTGATGAGCCGGTCGCGGTTGCGATCATAGCGGAAGAAGCGCTGCTCCTCGCGGCTGAGATCGCTCATCTCGGGCGGCAGCGGGCCAGACATATTGCCGGGATCGGCAAGCGGGAGCGCCTCGGGATCCGGCGCCGGTGCGGCTATGGGCGGCGGCGGCGCGCTCTGTTCAACCGCAGCGCGGCCCTGCCACCAGAACATTCCAATCCCGGCGAGGGCCAAGGCCCCTACACCTCCCAGCACGGCTTGTCGCAAAGGTCTGCCCCCCTTTTGCTCAACACCCCTGCGTGAATATACCCAATCAGTTCAGAAAGATAGCGCCCTTGAGTGCCGCAAGCGAGGCCCCCCTCCCCTCCATCAAGGGCCGTCCGCCGCGCTGAAGCGCTCGCGTAGCCAAGACATCGAGCACGGCGACACCGCGAAAACCCGGCGGAAGGCGTGTGGCTGTGCCGCCCTGCGCTGCCGCAAGACCAGCAGCGATCAATGCAGCCCGCTCTTTCTCATCCGAGACGGCAGCGGCAGCATCGGCCAGCGCCCAGCGTGATCCTACCGCCGCCAGACGCGTGGCCACGGCGGGAGAGCTATCTGAAGCCAAGGTTGCAAAGAACGCCCCGCGTGCTGAGCCGAAGGCTTCGGCTTCGTCCGGCCCCAACCGCTCGGCGCTCAGCAGGACTTCCCACCCATCGACCATCGCTGCCAGAGAGCTTTCGCGCCCGGCCCAATGCAGCCCGATGCCATCGAGCACCAGATCGCCGCGCGGGCGCTCCGCGACAGGTTTGGCAAGAGCGTCACGCCACCACGCCAGCCGCATCTGACCCAACATCGGCTCGCTGGTACGCATCACGATCCGCGCCAGCCGCCGGTCAAGCTGAAGAGCTATGCTTAACGGCCCGCGAACCTTTGGGCTGCTCCATGCAAGGGCCAGATCAGCTTCGGGCGATAGGGGTTCTGGGGTCTCGTTCGTCACGCTTCCAGCGCGTAGCCAAGCATTCACACGCTTGGCAAGCAAACTGTCCCGTGCCGGGACGTCGCCGTTTCCGGAACCGCTCAGCAGGCCGTTAGGACTTTGCTAACCATGTCCTTTCGCACTCCGCTTACCAGAACCGCTTAAGGGCAAAGGCTGCATCTGGATTGTCCGCGGTAAGTCCGTGCGGGCATCAGGGGAAGGGCACCTAAGTGATGGGGCGAGAAAAGCAGGCCAAGATGTCGTTCATGCGCAAACTGGCGCGCGACAAGACCGCAAACACGCTCGTGATTTCAGCCGCTGCGCTGGTTCCGATCATGGCAATGGTGGGCGGCGGTGTCGATGCGAGCCGCTATTACATGGCCGCTGCGCGGATGCAGGCCGCGTGCGACGCAGGCGCACTCGCCGCGCGGCGCGCGATGACGAATGACACGTTCACATCAGCGCATCGCACGATTGGGCTCAACTTCTTCGATCAGAACTTCAACGACGGCATCTTCGGCACCGAGAACCGGACCCGCGATTACACCACCGACGGCGACGGCATGGTCATCGGCGATGCCAGCGCAACCTTGCCGGCCACGATCATGGACGCGTTCGGCTACGGTGAGTTCAACATCGAGGTCAGCTGTACGGCTGAAATCAACATCTCCAACTCCGACATCATGTTCGTGCTCGACGTAACGGGCTCCATGTCGGAATGTCCCAATGGCACCCAGTGCAACTCGAACTCTAGTTCGAAGATCGTCGCGCTACGCAGCGCGGTGATGAATTTCTACGACACCGTTGAAGCGGCAACCTCGACCAGCGCGCAGGTGCGCTATGGCTTCGTGCCCTATTCGCAGCAGGTGAATGTCGGCTTCTCGATCCCGCGCGCCTACATGGCCGATACGCACAATTACGAAACGCGAGTAGCACGGTACAATCCCGCGCCGTTCCCCAATTCCAACTACCCGGACGTCGACGAGATCGGCGACACGATTTTGATTTCGGATCAGGACGAATGGTTGCCGCGGAACACGTCGCGGTTCAACTCCACCAACACTGACGATTACCGCTTCCGTACCGATGGCTCAAACGGAACGACCGCGACTAACTTCTGTAGGAACACGCTACCGGGGACACGCAACGTGACGGTCAGTGGCCAGACCCAAAGCTGGCAGGTTTTTGCAACGCCGCAGATCGTTCTCAACCAGTGGTCAGGCGGCGCCTCAAACAATCGCGCCGGCTGTCGCGGTCGGGTGCGCAAGACACGTACTGCGACCGCCGCTGACGTGATCCCACAGTTCCGCGAGTGGATCTATTGCGAGGTTACGCCGGGCACGGCCAATCCGTGCAATGTAAACAACCCGCCCCGTAGCCCCGCTGGCTGGGAGTCGGTCAACCTTGCGTCGATCTATGCCAACAACACGCTCCAAATCCCGGTCGGCACCGGTGGTGCAATGACCCCGCAGAACTGGACCGGCTGCATTGAGGAGCCGGTGTGGATGGACACCACCGGCAACTACAGTCCCATTCCTGCCGCGGCCCACGACATCAACATCAATCTGGTGCCGGCAAACGAATCGCAGAAGTGGAAGCCGGCGCTCAACACGGCGGCCTATGAACGCCGCGACGGCAGTAACAACCGGACAACCAACCCAGTGTCCGATTCGGACCGGCTCGCCGCCGGATTGTCGACCAATCAGGACCGTCCCGGCTGGGTCTGCCCTGCGGCAGCGCGCAAACTGACTGAAATCAACCGCACTGATCTGCAAACCTACGTCAATGGCCTAGCTGCCAGCGGCAACACCTATCACGACATTGGTATGGTGTGGGGCGCGCGCTTCATTTCGCCGCGCGGTATGTTCGCTTCGGAAAACACCACCGCGCCGAATGGCGACGCGATTGCCCGCCACATTGTGTTCATGACGGACGGTGTGCTTGTCACTGGCATCGAGAACTATTCGACCCAAGGCGTCGAATGGTGGGATCGCCGCGTCACGGGCAACGCTGACGCGAACCGCGAAGCGACCCGGCGTGCGGCTCGTCTGCAAGCTATCTGCCGCGCTGCCCAGCAGGAAAACATCACCGTCTGGGTCGTGGCCTTCGGCACCGCGCTGACCCAGAACCTGATCGACTGTGCTTCACCCGGCCGTGCCTTCCAGGCCAGCGACTCCGCGACCCTGAATGCCCGGTTCCAGGAAATCGCGCAGAAGATCGCCGCGCTGAGGCTCACCTCGTGATCGGCCGGTTCTCACGCATAGGCGCGCTGCTGCGCCGCCTGCACGCCGACCGCGGCGGAGCGACCTTGATCGAGTTCGCCTTCGTCGCGCCGGTCCTGTGCCTGATGATCATGGGGCTGTTCGACATGGCTCACACGCAATACTCGAGCTCGGTTCTGCGCGGCGCGATGCAAAAAGCGGGCCGCGACCTGACGCTTGAGAATGCCAACAGCCAGCAAGTCAATATTGATCAGCGTGTTACTAATCAAATCACAACGGTTATGCCCCCTGGCGCGACGATCGAGCTTGAGAAGATGTCGTTCTTTGAATTCGCCGACGTTAGCGAGCCGGAGGAATTCACCGACCAGAACAATGACGGCATCTGCAACAACAACGAACCTTACATTGATGCCAACGAGAATGGCAGCTGGGATGAGGACCGTGGCAGAGACGGGATCGGGGGCGCACGCGATGTGGTTCTCTACACCGCCACAGTAACCTACCCGCGCCTGTTCCCGATGTATTCCATGGCCGGCATGCCGAACAACGTCACGATTGAGGCATCGACTGTGCTGCGCAATCAACCGTTCGACGAACAGAATGACCGTGTCACCACTCCGGGAAATTGCCCATGACCAGCACCACTAGGAAACCGCTGCGTAGCCGCGTGCGCAGCCTCGCCCGTCGGCTTTCGGGTGACACATCCGGCCTTGCGTTGATCGAATTCGCCTTTGCTGCACCGCTCGTGCTCGGCATGGGGATGCTCGGTACCGATACGGCCTTTCTGGTTATCACCCATATGCAGATTAGCCAGATCGCGATGCAGGTCGCCGACAACGCCTCGCGCGTGGGTGAGCAGGACGTGCTGACCGCGCGCAAAGTGTTCGAGCGTGACATCGCCGAAACGCTGATCGGTGCGGAAAAGCTCGGCCAGAACCTCGACTTCTATGACAACGCACGGGTCATCATTTCCAGCTTGCAGCGCAATGCATCGGGCGGTCAGTGGATTGCATGGCAGCGGTGCCGCGGGGCGGCCGTGCATAACTCTAGCTACGGGGTAGAAGGCAACGGCGCGACCGGAACCAGCTTCCCCGGCATGGGTGTGCCCGGTCGCTACATAACCGCATCCCAAGGCACTGCTGTGATGTTTGTGGAAGTGGCGTTCGATTACGAACCGATCACGCCAATCACCGTGTTTGAGAACCGCCGCATCGTCTACACTGCTGCATTCAATGTCCGCGATAACCGCGACCTGACCCGGCTGTACGCCGGTGGCCCGGTTGCGCGCTGTAACGTCTTTTCAGCAGCCCGCCCGACCTGACCCAGGCCGGGCGGTGTGTGCCGCCGTCCGTTACTTGTAGCAGACCTTGCGCGCCGCAGCCGCGATGCGGGCCGGATCGATCAGCGCCAGCTTTTCGAGATTGGCGGCATAGGGCAGCGGCACGTCTTCGTTGCACACCCGCAGCACTGGCGCATCGAGGTGGTCGAAGCCCTCCTCCATGCAGATGCTAATGATCTCGCTTGCGATTGAGCAGGTCGGCCAGCCTTCTTCGGCCACGATCAGCCGGTTGGTCTTGGCGAGGCTTTCCAGCACGGTCTGCTTGTCGAGCGGGCGCAGGGTGCGCAGGTCGATCACTTCGGCATCGATCCCCTCGTCCGCCAGCGTCGCTGCCGCTTCGAGCGCCATGCCAACCCCGATCGAATAGGTGACGATGGTCACATCGCTCCCTTCGCGCATGATCCGCGCCTTGCCGATGGGCAAGACGTAATCATCCATGTCCGGCACATCGAAGCTGCGGCCATAGACCAGCTCGTTTTCGAGGAAGACCACCGGGTCCTCGCAGCGGATCGCGGCCTTCATCAGGCCCTTGGCATCGGCTGCATCAAACGGCGCGATCACGATCAGGCCCGGAACGCTGGCATACCACGGACCGTAGTTCTGCGAGTGCTGCGCGCCGACGCGAGAGGCCGCGCCGTTGGGGCCGCGAAACACGATGGGGCAACGCATCTGGCCGCCGCTCATGTAGTTGGTTTTCGCCGCCGAATTGATGATGTGGTCAATCGCCTGCATTGCGAAGTTGAAGGTCATGAATTCTACGATCGGGCGCAGGCCCCCCATCGCCGCTCCCGTGCCGATCCCGGCAAAGCCATATTCGGTGATCGGCGTATCGATCACGCGCTTGG
The DNA here is from genome assembly GCF_958304185.1 of uncultured Erythrobacter sp. Lineage (NCBI taxonomy): Bacteria > Pseudomonadati > Pseudomonadota > Alphaproteobacteria > Sphingomonadales > Erythrobacteraceae > Erythrobacter > uncultured Erythrobacter sp. Next base: position 237,949 of record NZ_OY284433.1, on the reverse strand, counting down.
GGCCGAACTCCGCCAGCAGGCCCTGAGTGACCTTGTAGGCGCCTTGGTATTGGGCCACTTCCTCACCCATCACGAAGACGCGCGGGTCACGGCGCATTTCCTCGGCCATGGCATCGCGCAGCGCCTCGCGCACTGTAGTGCTGGTGAGAGTGGTGCCCGCAGGGATGGCGGGGTCGGCAACCATAGGCGCGCGCGCCGGTGCTGGCGCCTTGAGCGTCGGAGCGGGAGCGGGCTCAGGTGCAGCAGCAGGCGCTTCCGCCTTGGCGGGAGCGGGTGCGGGGGCCGCAGACGGTTCCTCCCCTTCCCCCGCGATCAGCGCGATCACTGCGCCCACCGCGACATCTTCCGTCCCAGCAGCGATCAGGATCTTCTCCAGCACGCCTTCATCGATGGCTTCGAATTCCATCGTCGCCTTGTCGGTCTCGATCTCGGCGAGGATATCGCCCGGTTCGATCCGGTCGCCCTCCTGCTTGAGCCACTTGGCAAGCGTGCCCTGCTCCATAGTCGGCGACAGCGCCGGCATCTTCAGTTCAATCGCCATGGCTCAATAGGCCTCCACCAGAACGTCGGTGTAGAGTTCGGCCGCACCCGGCTCGGGCGAGGATTCCGCAAAGTCGGCAGCGGATGCCACCTCGGCGCGGATCGCCTTGTCGATCGCTTTCAAATCGTCCTCAGTCTTGCCTGCTTCGATCAGGGTCTTCTTCAGCCCCTCGATCGGATCGTGGTGGTCACGCTGTTCCTGCACTTCCTCACGGGTGCGGTACTTGGCCGGATCGGACATCGAATGTCCGCGATAGCGATAGGTGTTGCACTCCATCAGCACCGGGCCCTTGCCCGCGCGGACGTGGGCGAAAGCGACTTCGGCCGCAGCGCGCACTTCGAGCACGTCCATGCCGTTCACTTCCATCCCCGGAATGCGGAACGCGGTGCCGCGGCGGTGGAACCGGGTTTCGGCCGACGAGCGCGAACTCGCGGTGCCCATCGCATATTGATTGTCCTCGACCACGAAGACGATGGGGAGGTTCCACAAGGCCGCCATGTTGAAGGTCTCATAGACCTGACCCTGGTTGGCAGCGCCGTCGCCAAAATAGGCGAGGCACAGTCCGCCGTCCTCGTTATACTGGTGGGCCAGCGCAAGTCCCCCGCCCAGCGCCACCTGCGCGCCGACGATGCCGTGGCCGCCGTAGAATTTGTGCTCGGTCGAGAACATATGCATCGACCCGCCCTTGCCCTTGGAAATCCCGGCTTCGCGGCCCGTCAGCTCGGCCATGATCACCTTGGGATCGATCCCATAGGCCAACATATGGCCATGATCGCGGTAGCCGGTGATGACGCTGTCCCGCTCATTATCGAGCGCGCTCTGCAAACCGATCGCGACAGCTTCCTGCCCGATATAGAGGTGGCAAAAGCCGCCGATCAGACCGAGGCCGTAAAGCTGGCCGGCCTTTTCCTCAAAGCGCCGGATCAGCAGCATCTGGCGGTAGAATTCCAGCATCTCTCCCGGCGAAGCGTCATAGCGCTTCTTGGCCTCGAAGGCGGCTTGCAACGAGTGGAGCATGAAATCGGCGTCGTCCGCAGCGGTTGCGGACTTCTTTGCAGGCTGTTTGGCCAAGACAAGTATCCCTCTCTCTGGCGCACTCATGGGGAGGAGAAGCGCATCATGGTTCTATAGGCAGGGAGATAAGGCCCGCGCAACGCCAAGCCGTAACGGTAATTGCTCACGCATACGAAATCAGGTGAGCCAAGCCGGCTACCCGAAGTCAGTCTTCGAGCGTGATCACCACCTCATCTTCGCGCATCACGCCAAGCTGATCGCGCACCAGCTCACTGGCCAGATCGGGATCAGCGGCCTCGGGATCAAGGAGCATGACGCGGTTGCGCAGTGCATCGCGCTTGGCCGTGAGTTTGGCGATTTCACTCTCGCGCACTTCAAGCGCGGCGGCATTTTCGCTCCAGGCGAGCAGGCCTGTCGGACCGGCAACAGCCACGCCCGTCAGCAGCAGCAAGGCACCCAAGGCGCCAAACCGCTTCAGCCTGTTTTCTGATCCTGGTTTGCGCATTGCCGCGAATGATCCCTCGTCCGTTAAATTGAACAGAATCATATCTGCTCGCCCTCTGCAAGAACAATGCGACACAATGGGACACAATGCGTGAAATTCGTTGGGGATTGCAGGTTTCAGTAGCTTCGCGGCAACCCCAGCACGTGTTCGGCGAGGTAGGAGAGGATGAGGTTGGTCGAGATCGGCGCCACGGTATAGAGTCGCGCCTCGCGGAACTTGCGCTCGACATCATATTCTTCCGCGAACCCGAAGCCGCCAAAGGTCTGCACGCACATATCGGCTGCGGCCCAGCTGGCTTCGGACGCGAGCAGCTTGGCCATGTTGGCCTCCTCGCCCGGATTGCCGCCCTCGTCGTAAACCCGCGCGGCGTGGTACACCATCAGCTCAGCGGCGCGCATCTGCGCGTAGCAGCGCGCGATCGGGAACTGCACGCCCTGGTTCTGGCCGATGGGCCGGGCGAAGACTGAGCGGTCTTTTGCATAGCCGGTGGCCTTCTCGATGAACCACTTGGCATCGCCGATGCACTCGGCGGCGATCAGAATGCGTTCGGCGTTCATCCCCGACAGGATGTAGCGGAAGCCCTTCCCCTCCTCACCCACCAGCGCCGATGCCGGGATGCGCAGGTCGTCAAAGAACACTTCGCAGGACGAGTGGTTCATCATCGTGCGGATCGGCTTGACCGTCATGCCGCCCGCCAGCGCGGCCTGCATGTCGACGAGGAAGATCGAAAGCCCCTCAGTCTTGCTCGCCACCTCCTCGCGCGGGGTGGTGCGGGCGAGCAGCAGCATCAGGTCGGAGTGTTCGGCGCGGCTAGTCCAGATCTTCTGGCCGGTGATAATGTATTCGTCCCCGTCTCGGACTGCGCGGGTCTTCAGACTGAGCGTATCGGTGCCGCTGGTTGGCTCGCTGACGCCAAACGCCTGCAACCGCAATTCACCGCTGGCGATGCGGGGGAGATAGGCGGCCTTCTGCGCCTCGGAGCCGTAGCGCAGCAGCGTGTTCATGATGTACATTTGCGCATGGGCGCTGGAGCCGTTGCACCCTGACGCCTGAATCTCCTCCATGATCACGCAGGCCGCCTCCAAGCTGAGGCCGCTGCCGCCGTGTTCGACCGGGATCAGCGCGGCGAGAAAGCCCGCCTTGGTCAGCGCATCAACGAATTCCGCCGGGTATTCCCGCACCGCATCCTTGGCGCGCCAATAGTCTCCCGGAAAGCCATCGCACAGGCTGCGCACAGCGCGCCGGATTTCGGCGATTTCCTCGGGTTCGTGGCTGGGCATGGCTGGCGATCTCTCCTCGAATGCGCTCCGGCTGCTAGCCCGCTGGCCTTGCGCTTGTCCACCTGCCCAACATGCCAGCCCCTAAGAAACTTGCGCGCTGACAGAGAGGCTGCGATCCGATAGGGCGCGCGGCAAAGCAGAGACCAAGCCGCCAATCATGTCATCCCCCTCCCCTGCCTATCTCACCCGCACGCAAGAGCGGGCGCTGGCGCTCACCATCGCGGTGGTGACCGCCAACGCCTATTACATCCACCCGATCATCGGCGAGGTTGCTCGGGCCTTCGGTGTCGGCGAGGCGGAGATCGGGCTGGTCCCGGCGCTCAACCAGTTGGCGCTGGCGCTGGGCATTCTGCTGCTGCTGCCGCTGGGCGATTTCTATTCGAACCGGCGGCTGTGCATGGTCTTCGTCGCCGCGCAGACTGTGTGCCTTGGCGGCATGGTGCTGGCGCAGGATTTGGTGCTGTTCACCACAGCTTCTACCCTGCTCGGCTTTGTCACCATCGCGCCCTATCTGATCCCCGCCTTTGCCTCAAAACGCGTCGCGCCCGAGCGGCTGGGGCAAGTGACGGCGCAGCTGACCGCGGCGGTGATCTTCGGCATTCTGGTTGCGCGGGTCGGCGCCGGGATCATTGCCGAGCACGCCGACTGGCACACGGTCTATGTCGGTGCGTTCGGATTGATGGCGGCGGTGACGGCCTTCCTGCCTATCGCCATGCGCAGCGAGCCGGCCGCGCCCAAGCAATCGCAGGCCCGCTACGGCGCGCTGATCGCTTCGGTCTTCACACTGGCGGCCAAGCACCCCGATATGCGGATTTCAGCCGCGATTCAGGGCCTGAACTTTGCGATCTTCACCGCCAGTTGGCTGGCGCTGGCGCTGCATCTCACCAGCCCGGCGATGGGCTACGGCACGGATGATGTCGGCTATCTCGCGGGCGTTGCGGCGATCAGCGTCTTCAGCACGCCGCGGCTGGGGCGCTGGGCGGACAAAGTCGGCCCGCGCAAGGCCCGGCTGACGGCTGCGGCCGTGCAGATTTTCGGCATCGCGCTGTTCTATCCGCTCGGCTTCAGCATCTGGGGCGTGCTGGTGCCGCTTCTGGTGGTCAACATGGTTGGGCCCACCATTGATGTGACCGGGCGAATGACCCTGTTCACCCTCGCCCCGGAAATCCGCACCCGGCTGACCACGTCCTATATCGTGACGATGTTTGTCGGAGGCGCAATCGGCAGCGCGCTGGGCACGGCGGTGTATGATTTTGGTGGCTGGGGCGGCACCTGTGCGCTGATGCTCGCCATGTCGAGCGGGGTGCTGGGGCTCGCCCTCTATGCCGAGCGGCGCTGGCAGCGGCTGCAAGCATAGTGGTGACCCCGGCGCGATTCGAACGCGCGGCCCCCAGATTAGGAATCTGATGCTCTATCCGGCTGAGCTACGGGGTCCCGAGGCGCTTCATAGCATCACCACTGCATGGCGCAATATCGGCCCACAGGGCCGCAAGCCTGACTAGGCGCCCGCACCGACGCGACCTTCAGGTCGCATGAGCGAGGACACCGCACGCCGAAGGCGTGCGCACAAACATCTCTTCAATTCAACTTTTCGGGCGGCGCCACGGGGAACGGCAGCGGGGCGACCGGCACGCCCTCCTCAATCAGCGCCTTGGCCTCGGCAAGGCTCGCCTGCCCGTGGATCGGGGCTTCGTCACGCTCGCCATAATGCATCTTGCGGGTTTCCTCGGCGAACTTGTCGCCGACCCATGTGCTGTTCTTAAGCGCCGCAGCCTGCGCTTTGGCCAATGCGGCGAGCGCCTTTTGCACCTCGGGCGGCATCGGCGTGTTGGCGACCTGTCGCGGTGCCTCTGGCGGCAGGACCTCCTGCCGGGTGTTGCCCTTGGCCGGCACAGCCGGGGCCATCGGCGCCTTGCTCACATCGGCCGAGCCGCATGACGGGCAGGCGAGTAATCCGCGCGCTTGCTGTTCCGCGTAATCGGTCGATGAGGCAAACCAGCCCTCGAAGCGGTGGCCTTCATGGCAGGAGAGGTCGAAAACGATCATCGCAGATCAAGATGTGGCAATTTGGCGACGGTTGGCAAGAGCGGGCACCTGCGCGCGAACTTCGGCGATCCGGGCAAGGTCGATGTCACAGAACGCCAAGCCGGGCGCATCGCCGCCCATATCGAGCAAAATCTCGCCCCACGGATCGACGACGAGGCTGTGGCCATAGGTCTCGCGGCCGTCTTCATGGCTCCCAACCTGCGCGGCCGCAATCACGAAGGCGCTCGCCTCAATTGCGCGGGCGCGCAGCATCACGTGCCAATGGGCAGCCCCGGTGGGCTTGGTGAAGGCGGCTGGTACGGCAATCGCATCGCAGCGCCGGTTGCCGAGTTCGCCGAAGAGTGCGGGGAAGCGCAAGTCATAGCAGACCGCAAGGCCAAGCCGCCCGATGGGGGTATTTTCGACGCTTACAACCTCGCGCCCCGGTTCATAGGCATTGCTTTCCCGCCAGGTCTCACCCGTCGCCAGTTCGACATCGAACATATGGATCTTGTCGTAGGTCACCGGCTGCGCGGCGGCGGGGGCGAATAGCATTGAGCGGTTGGCGTTCTTGCCGCCCGGCACAGCCACAGCCATGGAACCAAGCGCGATAGTCAGCCCCGTATCGCGCGCCAGATCGGCCAGCAGGGGCACAAAAGGCGACTGGTCCTGGGACACGATATGCTCTGCCGCCCGAGAACGGTTGCGGTCAAGCAACAGCGACATTTCTGGAGTAAAGAGCATCGCCGCCCCCTCCCCCGCCGCCGTCCGCACTGCATCAGCAATCGCGCGGAAATTCGCCTCAGGATCAACCCCCGAGCAAATCTGCAAGACCGCGATCTTCGGCATCAACCCGCCAGCAACGCGTCGAGCTTGCCCGCGGCTTCCAGCGCGGCGAGGTCATCGGACCCGCCAACGTGCACATCGCCGATAAAGATTTGCGGCACCGTCATCGCGTTCGGCGCGCGGGCGAGCATCTCGTCGCGTCGTGCCCCGCCCATCGTGATGTCATGCTCGGTGAAATCGGCGCCCTTTTGCGTCAGCAGCCGCTTGGCACGCACGCAGAAGGGGCAGGCGAACTTGGTGTAGATATCGATCTGTGGGCTGGCCATAGGTCCCTCTTGCCAAATGCTCTTGAAAGCGCGGGTGGATAAACCAGATAGGCGGTGTCGCCGCGTTTCGCCAGTCTTGGGAAACGGCACGGTGACAAGGCGGGTGCTGCATCCGGCAGGCCCGCATCCGAACCAAATTGCTCAACCAAGAGGATTTGCAACTATGTCCCGTTTCGATTTCACCCCCTACCGCCGCTCCACTGTGGGCTTTGATCGCCTGTTCGACCTGCTCGAAAATCAGGCGCGCCTGAATGCTGGCGACAATTATCCCCCCTTCAACATCTCGCGCCGGGGCGAGGACAATTACCGCATCACCCTCGCGGTGGCCGGTTTCCGCTCGCAGGATATCGACATCACCGCCCAGCAGAACCTGCTGGTGGTGCAGGGTCGCAAGCGCGACGAGGCTGAGGATGGCTCCGAACTGATCCATGTCGGCATAGCCAACCGCGGCTTTGAACGCCGGTTCGAACTGGCTGATTTCGTTCGGGTCGAGCGTGCTGATCTGGCCGATGGCCTACTGATCATCGATCTCGTGCGCGAAGTGCCCGATGCGATGAAGCCCCGCAAAATCGCGATTGGCGGCACCACTACGCTCACCGCCGTGCCGACCAACGAAGGTGACGATACCGCCAGCGCTGCCTGAGGCACGCCGGTTCAAACCGATAATGAAAATGAAAGGGGGCGGATCTTGCGATCCGCCCCCGCGGCTTGCGCCGCCTCGTCTGAACCTATCCGTCCGGGTCGCAGAAGACGGACAAGACCAGACAAGCCTGTTTCATAGAGACCCGCCAAAGCCGGATCGAATCACTGTTCGGTTGTACAGCAGCAATTCGGTAGACTCAGCGCAATTGTCCCTAGAAAATAGTTAAATCCAAGCTCCGTCTAATGCGTAAAGGCAACAAGGCGCAAGGCTTATCTGCAATCCTTGTAAGGAAGGGACATGGCAAGTCCCGCTTATGAAACAAAGGATTGCAAAGCCTTGCTAAACGCCGACCTAGTCTGCTCCGCAGACGGGAAACGACGTGCCTCGCAGATCAAGTCCAGCACTGCGAAAAGTGACAGGATAATGGCTTAGACGAGTCGCGACTGTTCCAGCGCAGCTGCGATGAACCCGGCGAACAGCGGGTGCGGATCAAAGGGCCGCGATTTGAGCTCCGGGTGAAATTGCACACCAACAAACCACGGGTGGTCGGGCCGCTCGACGATTTCGGGCAGCAGACCGTCAGGTGACATCCCGGCAAAGATCAGGCCCTGCTTTTCCAGCGGCTCGATAAAGGCGCTGTTGACCTCGTAACGATGGCGGTGGCGTTCGGAGATGACCTCGGCCCCGCCATAAATCTGCGAGGTGTGGCTGTTGGGGCTGAGCTTGGCTGGATAGGCGCCCAGACGCATGGTGCCGCCGAGATCGCCGCCTTCAGCGCGGCTTTGGAGGCCTTCCTTGCTCATCCACTCAGTGATGATGCCGACCACCGGGCTTTCGGTGGGGCCGAACTCGGTCGACGAGGCATCGGCAAAGCCAGCCGCGCGCGCGCCTTCGATGCAGGCCATCTGCATTCCGAGGCAGATACCAAAGAACGGCACGTTGCGTTCCCGCGCAAAGCGGACGCTGGCAATCTTGCCTTCGCTCCCGCGCTCACCAAAGCCGCCGGGAACGAGAATGCCGTGCATCGGCTCCAATGCGGCGATGATCTGCGATTCGTCGTCGCCTTCGAAGATTTCGGCGTCGATCCAGCGGATGTTGACCTTCACCCGGTTGGCGAGCCCGCCATGCACCAGCGCTTCGTTGAGGCTTTTATAGGCGTCCTGAAGACCGACATATTTGCCGACCACAGCGATCGTCACTTCGCCTTCCGGGTTGAACTGGCGGTCGGTCACATCCTCCCACGCCGAAAGGTCGGGTGCAGGCGCATCGGTGATCCCGAACGCGCGGAGCACCTCGGCGTCGAGACCTTCGGCGTGATATTGCTGCGGCACCGCATAGATCGAAGGCGCATCCAGAGCCTGGATCACCGCTTCGGCGCGCACGTTGCAGAACTGCGCGATCTTGCGGCGGTCGCTCTCCGGGATCGGATGCTCGGCGCGGCACAGCAGAATGTCGGGCTTGATACCAAGGCTCGCCAATTCACGCACCGAGTGCTGGGTCGGCTTGGTCTTCAGCTCGCCCGCGGCCTTGATGTAGGGGACCAGCGTGACGTGGACCGAGAGGGTCTGGAGCGGTTCCAGCTCGTTCCGGAGTTGGCGGATCGCTTCCATGAAAGGCAGCGATTCGATGTCGCCTACCGTGCCGCCAATCTCGCACAGGATGAAATCGTGATCGTCCTGATCGGCGAGCGCGAAGGCTTTGATCTCATCGGTGACGTGCGGGATCACCTGCACCGTCGCGCCGAGATAGTCACCGCGCCGTTCGCGCGCGATGATGTCGCGGTAAACCCGGCCCGAGGTGATGTTGTCGCTTTGCCGCGCGGAGACGCCGGTGAAGCGTTCGTAATGCCCGAGGTCGAGATCGGTCTCGGCCCCGTCATCGGTCACATAGACCTCACCATGCTGGTACGGGCTCATCGTGCCCGGATCGACGTTGAGATAGGGATCGAACTTGCGGATGCGGACCTTGAAGCCGCGCGCCTGAAGAAGGGCAGCCAGTGAGGCTGCCATGAGACCTTTGCCGAGCGAGGAGACCACGCCGCCGGTGATGAAAATGTACCGCGCCATGGGATTTGGGCCTTAAGCAACAGGAGGGATTCGGAGCAAGCGAATTGCGCCGCACAGGATGCGTGCCATCCACAGTCACGTAGATTTTAGGGCCGCGGGACAGCATTACGCTGCCCCTTACGGGCGATTACTGGCCGGCCGGAGCCGCAGGTGCCGGTGCAGCGGGCGCAGGCGCCGCTTCGTTCTGGGCCGGAGCAGGTGCCGGAACGGGATCGGCGAGAAGGTCAGGCACTGCCGGAGCCGCCGCGCCGGGCGCATTGCGGTCGAGCGTGGTCGTCACTCCGCCCACGCGGCTTTCCCGCACGGCGAGCGCAGCCAGAACGATCGAGAGCGTCACGAAGGCCACCGCCAGCCACTTGGTCGACCGGGTCAGGAAATCCGCCGCACCGCGCGCGCCAAATGCCCCGCCGGGGCTGGAGCCGATACCGAGCCCGCCGCCTTCGGAGCGCTGCATCAGCACGACGCCGACCAGCGCGGCGGCCACAATGGCCTGGATCACGGTGAGGAAGATGAACAGAGACATGAACGATTCTCGTGGCCGAGGGCGATTGACCGCCCGGTTGCATTGCTTGCGCGCCATGTAGGGGCGCAAGGCCTGCGCGGCAAGCCCGCACCGCCTTCACGCCCATCACAGCATTGGCGCGCTCAGTTCTCGAACGGCTCGCTTGCAGCGAGGGCGATGCCCATGAAGCTATCCGCCGTCAGGCTCGCCCCGCCCACCAACGCGCCGCCGACATCGGGGACAGCGAAGATCGCGGCGGCGTTCTCTGGCTTGACCGAGCCGCCATAGATGATGCGCACGTCGCGCCCATGCTCCTCGCCGAACAACTCGATCAAAAGTGCGCGGATCGCGCCGTGCATCTCGGCGATATCATCGGTAGTGGCGGCATTGCCGGTGCCGATCGCCCAGATCGGCTCATAGGCGACCGTCAGCTTGTCACCAATGTCGGCGGGCAGTTGGTCCGCTGGCGGGAGCGAGGCCTTGAGCTGCTTCTTCACGAAGGCGGCCGCCTTGCCCGACTCGCGGGTTTCCGCGCTTTCGCCGCAGCACATGATGATCCGCAGGCCCGCCGCCAGCGCGGCTTCGGCCTTGGCACGCACACGGGCATCGCTTTCGGTATGTCCGGTTCTGCGTTCGGAATGGCCAAGGATAACGAACTTCGCGCCCGCATCGGCAATCATCGCCGCCGAGATATCGCCGGTATGCGCGCCGCCATCTTCATGGTGGCAGTCCTGCGCGCCAACGCCGATCTGTTCGGCTTCGCGGTGGATCGGATGGATCAGGGTGTAAGGCGGCGCGAGCGCCACCTCTACCTTCATGTGACGCTGGGCCGCACGGTCGATCGCACGCGCTTCGGACAGCATCGCACGGGTGCCGTGCATCTTCCAGTTTCCGACGATGTAGGGTCGGCGGGTCATGACTTGTCCTGCACTTTATATAATTGAGAGGGATAGCCCTGGGCGGGTTATGATTCTGTGCTTGCTCTAGTGCCCGGGGCCCGCGTCCGCTAGCCGAGGAAGCCGGACTAGTCAAAACGCGCAGCCACCTGTTGCCGTGTGGTCGCAGGGCCTCTAAAGCGCCCGGGCAACGCGAGTGATCGCGGTGTGCGCTAAGGGCGCTTGCGTCCTGCCATCAGCCAGCCTCGGATGGGTCAATTACGCCATGTTTTCGTTTTTCCGCCGCTTTTTCCAGTCGAAGATCGGGCTGCCGATCTTTCTTGCGTTCCTTGGCCTGATGGCGTTGGCCTTCGTGGCTTCTGACCTCGGTAATACGAATTTCGGCGGCGTGACCAATACCGACCGTATGGCTGTGGTGGGCGGCGAGGCGATCCCGATTTCCGATCTTACCGTCTCAGCGAACAATGCGCTGGCGCAGGTTCGCCAGAGCAACCCGACGCTGACCATGTCGGAATTCATCGCCGAGGGTTCGCTTGACGAAGTGGTCAAGCAGATGATCGACCGTTTCGCCGTGGGCCAATATGGCAAGGACTATGGCCTGCGCGCTGGCGAAAACCTCGTGAACAGTGAGATTTTGCAGATTCAGGCCTTCCAGGGCCTAACCGGCCAGTTCGATCAGCAGGCCTATCTTGCCGCCATCGGCCAGCGCGGCCTGACCGACGCGACCTTCCGCCGCGACCTCGCGATTGACCTGATCGAACAGCAATTGCTGCGCTCGGCCGTTGCCTCGCCGCAGCTGCCCGAAAAGGTCGCGCGCCAATATGCCGCGCTGGTGCTGGAAAAGCGCAAAGGCGAGATCGCTTTGATCCCCAGTGCAGCCTTTGCTCCCGCCGGGAACCCGTCCGAAAGCCAGCTGACCGCGTGGTATAGCGACAACCGTGCCCAGTTCGTCCGGCCCGAGCGGCGCACGCTGCGCTTTGCGGTGTTCGGTACGGACACGCTCAAGGTCAACGCCGCGCCCACTCCGGCCGAAATCGCCGAGCGGTTCAAGCGCGATGCCGCCAAATATCAAGCGACTGAGAGCCGCATCGTCTCCAGCTTTGTGGTGCCCACCGAAGACGCGGCCAAGGCGCTTACCGCCCGCATCCGCGCCGGAGCCTCGCTTGAGGCGGTTGCGCGCGAGGCGAACTTCACCGCCTCGCGCTCCCCGGCGCGCACCCGCGAAGCTATGGCGAGCGCCACCAGCTTTGCCTTTGCCCAGGCCGCTTTCAAGGCAAGCGAGGGCGGCGTGGTCGATCCGGCGCAGGGCACGCTCGGCTGGTATGTGGCACGGGTCGACACAATCGAACGCGCGCCCGCCCGAACGCTGGCGCAGGTGACGCCAGAGCTGACAGAACAGCTCACCACCGAAAAGCGCGCCGCCGCAATCGCCGATCTCACCTCGGAAATCGAAGCCGAGATTGATGGCGGCACGGCGCTGGCCGAAGTGGCCGAAGCCTATGGGCTGAAGGTCGAGACCACGCCGGCGCTGCTGGCGGATGGGCGCGCCTTTGGTCAGCCGCAGGTGCAGATCGTGCCGCAGCTCGCTCCGCTGCTCAACACCGCCTTCCAGATGGAAGAAAGCGAGCCGCAGCTGGCGCAGGTCGAAGCCGAACAATTCGTGATTTTCGAAGTCGCCCGCGTCGATGAAGCCCGCGCCGCGCCGCTCGCCGAAGTGCGCGAAAGTGCGATTGCCGGGTGGAAGCGCAGTCAGGGTGCGGTCCTCGCCAAGCAGGCGGCTGACCGGATCATGGCCAAGGTGCGTGCCGGTACGCCGCTGGCTGCGGCGATGGCTGCCGAGAACAAGCCCGGGTTCGAGCGTGAGGCGATCAATCTGGAACGCCGCGAACTGCTCGCCAGCCAGCGTCAGCGGATTGCGCCGCCGCTGGTGCTGCTGTTCAGCATGGCTGAAGGCACGGTGAAATCGCTCGAAGGTCCGCGCGGGCTCGGCTGGTATGTCGTCGCGCTGGAGGACATCAGCACCCTGCCGCTCGACCAGGAACCCAATCTCGTCGCCCAGACCCGCCAGCAGCTTGGCACGGCGCTGAGCGATGAATACCGCGCGCAGGCGGCCGCTGCCATGCGCAAGTCGCTGGGCGTGACCCGCAACGAGCCCGCCATCGCGGCGGTGCGCAAGCGGCTCTCGGGCGAACAGTAAGCGACTGGCGGGCTGGCTTCGTGACTGCACCCCTCTCCGGCGCTGCCACAGGCCTGCCCGAAAACGCCGCCGCGGCCGCAGCCACACTGGCCGAGGGCCGCGCGGCGCTGGTGTGGCGGCGGATCATCGCCGACAGCGACACGCCCGTGGGCGCAGCGCGGCGCTTGATTGTGCCGGGACGCGGCGATTTCCTGCTCGAATCGGTCGAAGGCGGCGAAGTGCGCGGGCGTTACAGCCTGCTGGGCCTCGATCCTGATCTGGTGTTCCGGGCCAAAGGCAACGCGGCCGAGATCAACCCCGACTGGCGCGCTGACCGCGAGGCTTTCAGCTCCTGCCCGGGCGATGCGCTGGCGGAATTACGCGCCTTGGCGGCTACCTGCCGCATCGACCCGATGCCGGAAGGCCTGCCGCCCGCGCTCGCGTGCCTTGTCGGCTATCTCGGTTACGAGACCATCGGGCTGGTCGAAACCCTGCCCCGCGCCGCCGACAGCCCGCTCGACCTTCCCGACATGCTGTTCGTGCGGCCCACGGTCATTCTGGTGTTCGACGGGCTGACCAACGCGCTTTTCGCCATCGCGCCGATCTGGGAGGCGAGCGATCCTGCCGCAGCAGTTGAACGCGCGGGCGAGCGGATTGACGCGACCCTCAGCCAGCTTGGTCAGGCCATGCCAGCGGCCCCCACCGATGCGGTGCCCGGCAGCTTGCCCGATCTCGCCCCCGTAATCGCGCCCGACGATTACAAGGCGATGGCCCTGCGCGCCAAGGACTACATCCTCGCGGGCGACATCTTCCAAGTCGTGCTGGCCCAGCGCTTCACCTGCCCCTTCACCCTGCCCCCCCTGGCGCTTTACCGCGCGCTGCGGCGGGTGAACCCGTCGCCCTTCCTCTATTTCCTCGACCTCCCGGGCTTCGCGCTGGTGGGGTCGAGCCCGGAGATTCTCGTCCGAGTGCGTCCCAACGACAAGGGCGATGCCGAAGTCACCATCCGCCCCATCGCCGGGACGCGCCCACGCGGGGCCACACGCGAAGACGATATCGCCAATGAGGCAAGCCTGCTCGCCGATCCCAAGGAACGCGCCGAGCATCTGATGCTGCTCGATCTCGGGCGTAACGACGTGGGCCGGGTCGCGGCAGCGGGGACGGTGGAGGTCACCGACAGCTTCACGATCGAGCGTTACAGCCACGTCATGCACATCGTCAGCAATGTCATCGGCAATCTGGCGCCTGACAAAGACGCGCTCGACGCGCTGTTTGCAGGCTTCCCGGCAGGCACCGTGTCAGGCGCGCCCAAGATCCGCGCCTGCGAAATCATCGCTGAGCTCGAACCCGAGACCCGCGGCGCCTATGCGGGCGGCGTGGGCTATTTCGCGCCGGATGGTAGCCTTGATAGCTGCATCGTGCTGCGCACTGCGGTGGTAAAAGACGGCGTGATGCATGTGCAAGCAGGCGCTGGCATCGTCGCCGATAGCGATCCCGATTACGAACTCGCCGAATGCCGCGCCAAGTCCGGCGCGCTGATCGCCGCCGCGCGTGAGGCCGTGCGGGTTGCGGGCGAACCGGGGTATGGCCAGTGACGCGCGCAGCTCTCCTTGCCGCCGGACTGATCCTCGCCCTCTCCGCCTGTTCCGAGGCGCCAGCGGGTGATGCGGTGGTCACCGTCAACCTTGATGGGTCGCCGGTCACGCAAAGCAGCTCGCCCTCTCCGACGCCAAGTGTGGCTGCCGGGCCGTCGGCGTGCCGCAGCGTGACCTTTGAGACGGTCGCGCTCACACATTGCATTGCCGATCCTGCCACGCACGCGATCACCATGGCCAACCTCGGCGCGGACAAGCAGCCCTTCGGCTCGCTCTCCGCCTTCGCGGGCAGCGTTGATCCCGAAGGTATCGCCTTCGCCGTCAATGGCGGGATGTATGGCGATGACCTCAAGCCCATCGGCTACTACGTCCAGAACAGCGAGCGGACGGGCGAGCTCAACCGCGCAGACGGCGACGGCAATTTCTACATGAAGCCCAACGGGGTGTTCTTCGGCACCGGCAACACATGGCGCGTGCTGGGGAGCAACACCTTCTTTGAGACCGTGGGCGACCGGCCGGACTTCGGTACACAATCCGGCCCGCTGCTGCTGATCGACGGCAAGCTCCACCCGGAAATTCAGGACGACGGCCCGTCAAAGGCGATCCGCAATGGCGTGGGCGTCGACGCGTCGGGCAAGGCGCATTTCGTGATTTCCGACGCGCCGGTCAGCTTCGGGCAATTGGCGCGCTTCTTCCGCGATGAGCTGAAGGTGTCGACCGCGCTCTACCTCGACGGGCAGGTGTCGAGCCTATGGGACCCGGCGACCGGTCGGCAGGATAAAGGCCGCGTGGGGCCAATCATCGTGGTGATGAAGCGACAGACAACATCTCCGGAATCGGCGCCGGGCGACTCTTCATCGCCAGCAGACTAGATCACTTGCAATGGCAATTCATGTTCTCTGGGTTTTGCTGATCACCTTCACGCTGGCAGCCTTCGACCATTACTACAGGTCTCTTTTTCGATTCTCGCCCGATTTCTTCGCCAACCACACCCTAAATCCGAGCGTGCAGGTGTTCTTCGAGACATATGGAAAGTTCTTCCGGTTTGGCGGCCTTGCGGTAATCTGGCTGGGCTTGCTTGGCTGTTACCTTTTTCGGGGGGCAGAAAACGCCAATTATCTCCATGGGAGCTTAGTGGCTGTCTTGATCGGTGCATTCCTGCATCAAGGTGAGCAGGGTTGGCTGTTCCTCATGAAGAAGAAGTGATTTAGGCAGCGTGCACCCATGATCCTCGTCATAGACAATTACGACAGCTTCACCTTCAACCTCGTCCATTACCTGATGGAGCTGGGGGCCGAGGTGCGCGTCGAACGCAACGACGCAATAACGATCGGAGATGCCTTGCGCACCAATGCGGCCGGGTTCCTCATTTCGCCCGGTCCCTGCACGCCGACCGAGGCGGGCATCAGCCTCGATCTGGTCGCGGCCTGCGCCGATGCGGGCAAGCCGCTGTTGGGTGTGTGCCTCGGGCATCAGGCGATCGGGCAGCATTTCGGCGGGACAGTGCAACGCGGCGGGTTGATGCATGGCAAGACCTCGCCGGTCACGCATGACGGGACGGGCGTGTTCGCCGGCTTGCCCTCGCCCTTCATCGCCACGCGCTATCACAGCCTTGAGGTTGTGAATGTGCCGCCCGCGTTGATCGCCAATGCCCATGCCGAAACGCCCGGCGCGGATCACCTCAGCGTGATGGGCTTCCGCCATGAAAGCCTCCCGATCCACTCGGTGCAATTCCACCCCGAAAGCATCGCCACCGAACATGGCCACGCGCTGCTGGCCAACTTCGTGCGGCTCTGCGGTCTGGAGCCGGTGATGCCTGCAAGGCTGACGGCATGAGCACCCTCCCCGATGTCGCCGCACCGCTCAGCGAGGCCGAGGCCGAAGCGGCCTTCGGCGTGCTGCTCGATGGCGCACCGTCCGAAAGCGAGATTGAAGCCTTCCTCGTCGCCCTGTCGGCGCGCGGGGAGACGGCGGACGAAATCGCAGGTGCGGCGCGGGCGCTGCGGGCACGGCTGATCCCGATCAACGCCCCCGAAGACGCAATCGACGTCTGCGGCACGGGGGGCGACGGGCATCACACTTTGAACGTCTCGACCGCCGTCAGCCTCGTGGTCGCCGCCTGCGGTGTGCCGGTCGCCAAGCACGGCAACCGCGCGGCGTCGTCGAAAGCGGGCGCGGCGGATACGCTGGAGGCGCTCGGCCTCGACATGGACGCTGCCGGGCGGACGGCGGAACGCACTCTCGCCGAAATCGGCATCTGCTTCCTGTTCGCCAAGAACCACCACCCCGCGATGGCGCGCATCCAGCCCATCCGCCTGAAAATCGGCAAACGCACGATCTTCAACCTGATGGGCCCGCTGTCGAACCCCGCGAAAGTGACCAGCCAGCTGATCGGCATTGCGCGTCCGGCCTATGTCCCGATCTATGCCGGTGCGATGGCGCGGCTCGGCACCGGCAAGTCGCTGATCGTCTCGGGCGACGAAGGGCTCGACGAATTGAGCCTCGCGGGCGGTAACGAGGTGGCGGTGGTCACGGGCAATGCCTTCACGATGGAGCGCTTGGACGCGAGCATCGCCGGACTGCCCCACGCCCCGATCGAAGCGATCCGCGGCGATGACGCGAAGCACAATGCGGCGGCCTTGAAAGCGCTGCTGATGGGCACCCCCGGCCCCTATCGCGATGCTGTGCTGCTCAACGCGGCCGGTGCGCTGACGGTCGCCGGGCGCGGCAGCAACTGGACGGAACGCGCGGCAATGGCAGGCGAGGCGCTGGATTCGGGCGCGGCGATGGGGCTGCTCGACAAATGGATTGCGCTGGCCAAATAGTTCCCCGTCACCCCTGCGCGGGCAGGGGCCCATCCGGACCCGCGCTAGCAACCAGACGGTAGATGGATCCCCGCCTTCGCGGGGATGACGAATTCAGATAGTGAAAGTCGAAATGAACAAGCTCGAAGAAATCTGCGCCACCAAGCGCGAGGAAGTCGCGGCGCGTAAACACGCCGTAAGCGACGCGCAGCTGGCAGAAGCCGCCCGTCTGCAATCTGCACCACGCGGGTTCGAGGCTGCCCTGCGCGCGCGCGCTGCAAACGGCTACGCCCTGATCGCCGAGATCAAGAAGGCGAGCCCGTCCAAAGGCCTGATCCGCGCCGATTTCCATCCCGCCGCTCACGCTGCCGCCTATGAAGCTGGCGGTGCGGCGTGCCTCTCGGTGCTGACCGACGCGCCCTATTTCCAGGGCCATGAGGATTACCTCATCGCTGCCCGCGCCGCCTGCGCGCTGCCCGTGCTGCGCAAGGATTTTATGGTCGACCCGTGGCAATGTCTTGAAGCCCGAAGCATCGGGGCCGACGCGATCCTGATCATCGTCGCCGCGCTGGAGGACAGCGTTATGGCCGAGATCGAGAGCGCGGCGCGTGATCACGGCATGGACGTGCTCGTCGAAGTCCATGACGAAGCCGAGCTGGAGCGCGCCGCGCGAGTGCTTAAATCGCGGCTGATCGGGGTCAACAATCGCGATCTGAAGACTTTCACCACCAGCCTCGCCGTCACCGAACGCCTCGCCCCGCTCGCGCCGCAAGGCACGCTGCTGGTGGGCGAGAGCGGGATCAACACCCCCGCAGATCTCGCCCGGCTGGAAGCCGCAGGCGTGCGTACCTTCTTGGTCGGTGAAAGCCTGATGCGCGCTGACGATATCGCTGCCGCCACCGCCGTGCTGCTGAGCGGGTCTGCCTGATCAAAGCGCTGACTGTCCTACTTGGTGAAATTCGGGCAAGGCATCAGCCATGACACAGCCGCCCCGCCCCCTTAGCCAAGTCCACAACCGTGCCTGCGCCTCGCCGGGCTTTTCGCTTCTGGACGGTGTCTCCTGTGTCTCCAACACGGTGGTTCGGCAAGCTAGTGGGGCTTCACGATGAACGATAGCGGTGCGCGACTCACTCACCTGAGCGAAGACGGCGCGGCCCGCATGGTCGATGTCGGCGGCAAGCCCGCCACCGCGCGGCGCGCTGTGGCGTCGGGCCGGATCACCATGTCACAGCAGGCGCTTGCCGCGATCCGGCAGGGCAACGCGCCCAAGGGCGATGTGCTGGGCACCGCGCGCATCGCCGGGATCATGGCGGCCAAGCGAACGGGCGACCTCATCCCGATGTGCCACCCGCTCGGGCTTGAAGCGGTGAGCGTGGATTTCGCATATGAGGAAACCGGCATCCGCGCCACCGCCACCGCCTCGCTGACCGGACGAACGGGCGTGGAAATGGAAGCGATGACAGCGGCTTCTGTTGCACTCCTCACAATCTATGACATGGCCAAGGCGATCGACAAAGGCATGGTCATCTCCGACATCCGCCTGATCGCCAAGTCCGGTGGCAAGTCGGGCGACTGGAACGCCCCCCTGTGACCGACCTGCTGGGCCTCGAACAAGCGCAGGCTCGTCTGCTGGCGCTGGCCCCGCTGCTGCCGCTGGAGTCGATCCCGACCGAGGCGGCGCTCGGCCGCATCATTGCCGAGGACATCCGCGCCGCCCGTACCCAGCCCGCTGCCGACCTGTCGGCGATGGACGGCTATGCCCTCACCCGCGGTGAAGGGCCGTGGACGCTGGTTGGCGAGAGCCGTGCCGGTGCGCCCTTCCCCGGCACGCTTTCCCCAGGCGAATGCGTGCGGATCTCAACCGGTGCGATCGTGCCCCAAGGCGCGGACCGGGTGCTGCTACAGGAAGACGCGGTGCGAGACGAAACCACCATCACCGCCACCGAACTGCCTCCGCCCGGCCGCCATATCCGCTTGGCCGGGTTCGACTTTCGCAGCGGCGACCTGCTGCTGACGCGCGGCACCCGCATCACCGCGGGCCGCATGGCGCTGGCGCTCGCCGCTGGGCATGGGCAAGTCACAGTCACCCGCCCCGTCCGCGTCGCGGTGATGGACAGCGGGGACGAACTGGCGAGCGACCCGGCCCACTGCCTCCCCCACCAGATCCCCGCCAGCAACGGTGCGATGATCGCCGCCCTGATCGCGCCCTTGGGCTGCGAGGTGACCCGCATCGGTCCCGTCCCCGATGACCGCGCCGCGCTCGCCACAGCACTGGCACAGGCCGAAGCGGCCGACATCCTCATCACCTCGGGCGGTGCGTCGGTCGGCGATCATGACCTCATCAAGCCCGCGCTGACCGATTGGGGCGCGCAAATCGCCTTCTGGAAAATCGCGATCAAGCCGGGCAAGCCGCTGCTGGTCGCCACGCGCGGCTCGCAGGTGGTGCTGGGCCTTCCGGGCAATCCGGTGTCCAGCTTCGTCACCGCGCTCCTGTTCGCCCTGCCACTGATCCGCGCGAGCCAGGGCGATCCCGATCCGCTGCCCAAGCCTGAGACGCTGCACGCGGGCGAGGATCTGCCTGCGGTCGGGCCCCGGCGCGAGTTCCTGCGCGCGGTCCGCGAGGGCGACAAAGTGCGATTGGCCGGATCGCAGGACTCCTCGGCGCTGTCCGCATTGGCCGAGGCCGATTGCCTGATTGACCGCACGGCGCATTCTCCCGCCCTGCGCGCGGGCGAACCTGTTCCGGTGTTCAAGCTCCAAAATGGCTGAATTGCGGGGGTTTGGCGCAAGGCGCGCTTGACACCTGACATTGAGTTGCCTAATTGTTCCTTGTTCGTTCACCTTAATGGCGGATCGAACGTGCATGCAACGCACCACGCGCTGACCGGCGCCGGTGCCTCTTGGAGCACAAGTGGGACTGACGCCGAGCCGATGGGCCGAGTGTGAATGCGACCAAGGGAGATTTGATCCATGCTGACGGCCAAGCAGCACGAGTTGATCCGTTTCATCCAGCAGCGACTGGAGGAGACCGGGATCTCGCCGAGTTTCGAGGAAATGAAGGAAGCGCTCGAACTGAAGAGCAAGTCGGGCGTGCACCGGCTGATTTCCGCACTGGAAGAACGCGGTTTCCTGCGCCGCCTGCCCAACCGGGCGCGGGCGCTGGAAGTGATCCGCCAGCCTGAAGATGCCACCCCTGCACGCGCCGCGGTTTCCGCGGGTGACAACGTGGTGCCAATGGTCCCGCCCGCCACGCGCGTGGCGGAAGCGGTCGCCGCTAACGATGTGATCGAACTCCCGCTGCATGGCCGGATCGCGGCTGGCGCCCCGATTGAGGCGCTGGAAGGCCAGACAACCTTGCCGGTGCCGGCTGCACTGCTGGGGCCGGGTGAGCACTATGCGCTCGAAGTGTCGGGCGACTCGATGGTCGAGGCCGGGATCTTTGACGGCGATTTCGCGCTAGTGCGGCGGACAAACACCGCGCGTGACGGCGAGATCGTGGTCGCGCTGGTTCGCGGCGAGGAAGCGACGCTCAAGTACTTGCGGCGCGAAGGCAGTCAGGTGCGGCTCGATCCGGCCAATGCGGCCTATGATCCGCAATTCTACCGCCCTGACGAGGTTGAGGTGCAAGGCAAGCTAGCAGGTTTGCTGCGGCGCTATCATTGAGTCGTTAGCGCGGTTTGCGGATGCCGCGTGTGTCCGCTGTCATGAATGCCCTGCGATTGCAAATGAGTAGAGAAATGTGAGGCCGCTTCAGGGGTTCGCTTGAGACGGCCTCGCTGGTTCCAGTCCCCCTCCAGGCTGCGCTGGGGGGCCGTTAGGTCCACCTATATTAGGGCTCATTGCGGCGTGCGGTTCGGACCGGCGCGGGCGATCTTCCTCGATCCGCCACCAGCCATGCGAACCCTGCCCCGCTGCGACTGTGGTGATCGTCTGGCTGGCGAGATCGATAGAAAGCCCCCCGCTCTGGCGCAGGTATCGCCGATCTGCCTTGAGCCAGCGCGGCCGGCAGGAGCGGGGGAGAAACCGCTCCGAAACAACCACATCCGCTTCGGCGCAGGCCGCGGCCAAGGCGCGCTCCTCGACCTGCTCGCGCCCCCGCCCCAGCAAGAGCACCCAGTCCCGCCCGCCGCGGTTCAAGATCAGCGTGCAAAACGCCGAGGAACAGCGTGCCCCGTCCCAATCCGCCAGCGGTGCAGGCTCAGCCGCGACACCGGCAATCTCCATCAGATTATCGCGGGTATAGGACGAACGGCTATCGCGCAGAGACAGCAGACGCGGCGATCCATCAGGACCAGGGACAGTGATGCCCACCTGCTGCCCGTCACCTGCGACCAGTAAGTCGGGGATCGGGGTCAGCGCCACCAACACGCTCGCCAGCATTACTGGCACCAACCCCGCAAGCCGCACCGTCCCGCTCCAGAGCCCGAGCCACAGCCCCCCCGCCGCGAACAGCCCAACCGCAAAGCCGCTGATCTGCGGCATCAACGTCACCGCGCCCGCCTGCCCCGCTGTGGCATGGGCGATGGCGAGCAGCAGCGCGAGCGAGCGCTCGACCAGCCACCACGCCGGACCGCCCAAGCCAATCAGATCGAACAACAATCCCAGAGCAATCAACGGCATGGAGACGAAGGTGACCAACGGAATCGCAACCACATTGGCGACCGCGCCATACAATCCGGCCCGATGAAAATGGAACAACACGATCGGCATCAGCGCCAGTTCGATCACCACCCCGGTCACAAACAGCATCACACCTTGACGCCCTAGCCGCACAAACCACCCCTCCTCGCGTGCAGCAAGAAAGGCGCGGACCGGCGCGCTATTCGACAGGGCGATGATCGCTAGCACCGCAGCAAAGCTCATCTGGAAGCTCGGGCCGATCGCGCTCTCGGGCCAGAGCAGCAACACGAAGCCCGCCGCCACCGCCACCATCCTGAGGGACAGCGCCTCCCGCCCCAGCGCCAGTGCACCCAGCACCAGCAGCGCGGCAATGCAGCTGCGCACCGTGGGCACCTCCGCGCCGGTCAGCAGCGTATAACCGATCCCGGCCAGCGCGCCGACCCCCGCCGCGACTACCGGCAGCCGCACCCGCAAGGCCAGCGCGGGCCACAGCGCCAGCAGGCGCAGCGCGGCGAAATAGGCCGCCGCGATCACCGCGCTGACGTGCAACCCGCTGATCGATAGCAGGTGGGTGAGGCCCGAATCGCGCATCGCCACCTCGTCCGCCTCGGCAATCCCGCCGCGGTCGCCGCTGGCAAAGGCCGCTGCGATGGCCCCCGGCGAACCCTCGACCCGCGCGCGGACATAGGTCGAAAGCCACCGCTGCACGCTGGAGATTCCACTGTCTTCCGACGCGGGGCGAACGAGCGTCAGCCGGCCAACCATCGTGCCGGTCGCCGCCAAGCTCTTGAACCATGCCGCGCGCGCAAAGTCATAGCTCCCGGGCAGCATCGGGCTCGCCGGTGGCATCAACCGGGCGCGCAGGCGCACCACTGCACCTTCGGTAAGGCCCGCAGGCACGCCCCCCTCACCCAGCGCCGCCAAGGGCACGTTGACCCTGACCTTCCGCGCCGCTCCGTCCTCAGCGCCCTCCGCCGGCAGCCGCACCGCTAGCGTCAGCCGCAACCTCTCATCCGCAGGCTGGTCTTCGCGTGCCAGCACATGGCCTTCGAGCAAGGTGACAACCGGCGCGGGGATCGGCGGGGCCCCGACAATCGCCGAGCGAGCCCACACAGTCGCAATCCCGCCCGCAAACACCAGCCCGCACACGACCAGCGCGAGGCGCAGATTAGCGCGGGCCTCATCAGCGCTACTCCCGGTCGGCCATACCACCAGCGCGCCGAGGGCGAGCACCGCGCCGCCTGCCATCGCCGCGATCCATTGCCACGCCTCGGGTAGAACGAACCATGTGATGATCCCGAGCGCGAATACCACCGCCAGCCACGGCGCACGGTCAAAGCCAGCCTCACCTAGGAAGCGCTCCGCCCCGTCGAGCAGCCACCCGCCGAGGCCTCGGGTGCTGGACAATCGGCGCATGGTTTGCCAAGGGCGCGGCGTCGGTTCTCCGGGGCCATTCAGGCCATCCGGATCCTCCCCCATCGGAATGATCGGCACATCGCGCATCGGCTTGTCCCCCCGACCGGCCCGGAAGGCGCCCAAGCCGTTCAAATTGAACAGGAAGTCGAAGCCAATGGCAAGCGAAAGCAGCACCCCCCTCGCAAGCGCGCAGGGCGAAGTCGTGACCCGCTTCGCCCCCTCACCCACCGGGTTCCTGCATATCGGCGGCGCGCGCACCGCGCTGTTCAACTGGCTCTATGCTCGGCACCATGGCGGTCGCACGCTGCTGCGGATCGAGGACACCGACGCCAAGCGTTCCACGCAGGCGGCGATTGACGCGATCATCGAAGGGCTCGATTGGCTCGGGCTCGATTACGACGCGCCGCCGGTGTTCCAGTCCGACCGGGCCGAGCGCCATGCCGAAGTCGCGTGGCAATTGCTGAAAGCAGGCCACGCTTACAAGTGCTTTGCCACCCCGGAAGAGCTAGAAGCGATGCGCAACGATCAGCGCATGAACAAGCAACCCCTGCGCTATGACGGGCGCTGGCGCGACCGCGATCCGTCGGAGGCCCCGGAAGGCGCGCCTTTCACCATCCGCCTCAAGACTCCGACCGAGGGCGAAGTCACCATCCACGACCAGGTGCAGGGCGCGGTGACGGTGAGGAACGAGGAAATCGACGATTACATCATCCTGCGCGCGGACGGGACGCCGACCTATATGCTCGCGGTGGTGGTCGATGATCACGACATGGGCGTGACCCACGTCATCCGCGGCGACGATCACCTCAACAACGCCTTCCGCCAGCTGCCGATCAACCGCGCGATGAACGCTATAGAGGGTAACTGGCCCGATCCGGTCTATGCCCACATCCCGCTGATCCACGGCAGCGACGGGGCGAAACTGTCCAAGCGCCACGGTGCGCTGGGGGTTGAGGCCTATCGCGACGAATTCGGCATCCTGCCTGAAGCGCTGTTCAACTACCTGCTGCGTCTGGGCTGGGGCCACGGCGACCGCGAGGAAATCACCCGCGACGAAGCGGTCGCGCTGTTCGATCTGGCCGGTGTCGGCAAGAGCCCGTCGCGCTTCGACATGAAGAAGCTCGAAAACCTGAACGGCCATTACCTGCGTGAAGCCGAGGATGCCCGCCTCGCAGCATTGGTCGCCGCGCGGATTGGCGAGACGGCTGATGAAGCCCTGCTCGCCCGCGCGATGCCGGTGCTCAAAGTGCGCGCGAAGAACCTCAATGAAGTGGTTGAAGGCGCGGCATTTCTGTTCGCCGAACGTCCGCTCACCATGACTGAGAAGGCAGCTGCCCTACTGGAAGGCGAAGCGCCCGCGATCCTGCGCACAATTCACGACCATCTGGCTGCGCAAAACGACTGGACAAGCGAGGCGCTCGAAGCCACTACGAAGGCGCTCGCCGAGGAGCAGGGATTGGGACTTGGCAAGCTGGCGCAGCCGATGCGCGCGGCGCTGACCGGGACGACCACCTCACCCGGTATCTTTGACGTACTGGTCCTTCTGGGCCGGGACGAAGCTCTCGCTCGGCTCGACGCACAGGCTGCGTAGCCGCGCCGCTGCGGGGGCAGAAAACTTGGACAGGAGAAACATCGTGGCAGACAAGCTGGCGAAACTCGAAATCGGGGGGAAATCCTTCGACTATTCCGTGCTCGAAGGCAGCACCGGGCCGGATGTGATCGACATCCGCAAGCTCTACGCACAAACCGGGGCCTTTACCTTCGATCCGGGCTTCACCTCGACCGCCAGCTGCGAAAGCGCGCTGACCTATATCGATGGCGATGAAGGCGTGCTGCTGCACCGCGGCTACCCGATCGGCCAGCTGGCCGAACATTCCAGCTTCATGGAAGTCAGCTATCTGCTGCTCAATGGCGAGTTGCCGAGCAAGGACGAGCTCGACGACTTCAGCTACACCATCACCCGCCACACAATGCTGCACGAGCAGCTGATGACCTTCTACCGCGGGTTCCGCCGCGATGCGCACCCGATGGCGATCATGTGCGGCGTGGTCGGCGCGCTGTCGGCGTTCTATCACGACAGCACCGACATTTCCGATCCCACCCACCGCACGATCAGCTCGCACCGGTTGATCGCCAAGATGCCGACAATTGCGGCGATGGCGTACAAATATTCGGTCGGCCAGCCATTCGTCTATCCGGACAACTCGCTGAGCTACACCGGCAACTTCCTGCGCATGACCTTCGGCGTTCCGGCTGAGCCCTACATTGTGAACCCGGTGGTTGAACGCGCACTGGACCGCATCTTCATCCTCCACGCCGATCACGAACAGAACGCCTCGACCTCGACCGTGCGGCTCGCCGGTTCCTCGGGCGCGAACCCGTTTGCCTGCATCGCGGCCGGTATCGCCTGCCTGTGGGGCCCGGCGCATGGCGGCGCGAATGAAGCAGCGCTCAACATGCTCAAGGAAATCGGCACGCCCGATAAGATCCCGCACTATATCGAGCGCGCGAAGGACAAGAACGATCCGTTCCGCCTGATGGGCTTCGGCCACCGCGTGTATAAGAACTACGACCCGCGCGCGACGGTGATGCAGAAGACTGTGCGTGAGGTGTTCGAAGCGCTGAAGGTCACCGACCCGCTGTTCGAAACCGCGCTGCGGCTGGAGGAGATCGCGCTGAACGATCCCTACTTCATCGAGAAGAAGCTGTTCCCGAACGTCGATTTCTATTCGGGCATCATCCTCTCGGCGATCGGCTTCCCGACCACCATGTTCACCGCGCTCTTCGCACTGGCCCGCACCGTGGGCTGGGTGGCGCAGTGGAACGAAATGATCAGCGATCCCGGCCAGAAAATCGGGCGCCCGCGCCAGCTTTACACTGGGCCGCCTGAGCGCGATTACATCTCGCTCGATCAACGATAAGCCGAGTAAATACCCATGATGATGCTCCGCGCGGCAGGCATATTCCTGATCGCGATGGGCATCATCTGGGCCTTGCAGGGCGCCGGATTATTGGCGTGGCCAGCGGATAGCTTCATGCTCGGTCAGGCTGACTGGGTGCTGCGCGGACTTGCGACGGCAGCTATCGGCGGCGCCCTTCTTGGGTTTGCTCATTACCGGCAGGGCAAGTGACGCCGGGGCATGGGATTGGCGAAACGCCGTCTTCCTCAGCCGCGCGGCAATTCGAGCCGGAACAGCGCCCCTCCGCCCGGTGCGCTCGCCACCGTCAGACTGCCATCCATCGCCTCGGCCAGACGGCGCGAGATATAGAGGCCGAGGCCTGAACCCCTATCTCGCCCGCCATCATTATCGCGGCCAAGGCGTTCGCCCTTGTCAAAGATCCGCTCAGCCTGTTCGGGGGCGACGCCGGGGCCTTCGTCGGCAACGGTCACAGCCACCTTGCCCTCGCTCGCTCCGTGCGCCGTGATCGTGACTGTGCTCGCCGCGGGCGAATAGGCAATCGCATTGCCGATCAGGTTGATGAGTATCTGAAGCACCCGCCGGAACTCGGCCGTGGCAACCGCCTCGCCATGCATGCCCTCGGTCACCAGCACGGTGTCACGGTTGCGAGCGCGCACGCCGAGAATCCCCGCCGCGCGCACGGCAGCATCTGCCAAATCGACCGGCTCCTTCGCCGTGGCAAAGCCGGGGGTCTCGACCACTTCGAGGTCGGCGAGATCGTCCAGCATCGCGGCAAGGTGCTGCCCCGCGCTGGCGATGGTGCCGGCATATTCGCTGTATTCATCCCGCAACGGCCCGGCGAGCCGCGCGCGGATCGTCTCGGCATTGGCGATGATCCGCGCGACCGGCTGGCGCAGCACCGGGGTGAGCGCAGTACCGACAAGCCGCGTGGGCGATGTTTCGAGTGCGCCGTCCTCAGCCGGATCAGGCTCGGTCGGCGCGGAGAGCGGCTCCTCGGCGATCAGCAGCAATTCAAAGCCCGCCGGGTTCTGCACATCCGTCCCCAGCGGGATCAGCCGCACGCGCCAATGGCGCTGCGATCCGGCAAAGCGGCAGGTCGCCCCGTCGAGTAGCCGCCAATGCAAGGGCTGGTGGTGGGCGATGCCGATCAATTCGACCAGCTCGCTCCATACTGTGCCGGGCGCGGCAAGAGCGGCGACCTGAAGCGCGGCGGTATCGGGCGCGCGGGCGCTCAACACCTGCAAGCGCTGGCGGGCATCGAGCCGGGCGCTGACTTCGGCGGTGGCGCGGTCAATCGCGTCGATTTTCTCGGCGAATTCGCGGGCACTTGGGGGCGTGAGCGGGTTGCGCTGCCAGTTCTCGACCAGCACCTCGCACCCGCCGCCATCACTCTCGGCCAGCGGGTGAATGCGGGCAAAGCCAGAAATTTCGGCATCCCCGTCAAAGGCGCTGAAGGCCCGCGCGATCTTTAAGCCCATGCGCCGCGCCTGCTGCACCAGCGCCAAAAGCTCGGGGATTGCCAGCGTGCCGGGCAGATCGCCGCCGCACCGCTCCTGCAATTCCGCGAGCGGCGCATCGGCGCTCAGCAGCCGGTCACGCGCATCGGTGAGGCCATAGGCGCCCAGCAGGCCGTCGGTGCGGTCCATCGTGTCGATCACAGCCCGCCGCCGCCCAGCAGCGCAGCCGCGCGTTCGGCCGAAACTCCGCCAAAGCCGCGCGGCAAGCGGCCCGACGGCTCAACCAGCAGCAGCTGACGCTCAATCCCGGCAGGAGACAGCTCGCCCGCCCGCAGCATCAAGGCGAGCCGCAAGCCCTGCCCTTCATGGCAAGCGAGCACCGCGTCTCCGCGCTGTTGGCGTGTGGTAATCGCGAGCGCGCTCGCAAACAGCGCCAGACCCGCATGATCCAGCGCCAGCGCGGCAAGCGCCCCGTGCCGCATCGCTGCGACCAACCGTGCAAGCAGGCCGAGCCGCCCGGTCGCCTCGTCATAGCCCGCCTGCAAACGCCCCAACGCCGCGGCGTCCTGCGCTTCAGTCTGGGCCCTGCCGATCAGGCGGTGGAACAGTTCGGCCGGCAATTCGCCCAGCGGCAACTCCATCCGACGCTGGCGTTGGACGAACCGCGATTGCGCCGCGAGCGTGCTCATGGCGAGGCTGGCGATGGCGGGGTCTTCGGAGGCGATCAACTCCTGCAAGAGTGGGCTCAGCACCGGATCAATCGCGTGGCGTTGGTGCAAGCGTTCGGCAATCAGCCCCTCGGCCGCGAGGGCATGGCAGAAGCCGAGCAGCGCCTCGTCCGCCATCAGGGTCGCGGCAAGCCGGTCGAGCACGGCGGGGTCGGCGGAGGCGTGCGCGCAGGTGGCAGGATCGCGGCCCGCCAGCGCGGCCAGCAATTGTGCGGCGAGATCGAAGATCATGCCTCGGACTCGGGCGAGGATCGCCTCGCTCACCAGCGCTTCAGCATCGCTGCTCAAAAGATGGCGCAGAACGGGGACGACCGCCGCCAGCGCGCGGGCTTCCCGCGCGAGTTCATCCGTGAGGATCGCCTCGACATCAGCGCCGGCGGCCAGGTCCATCGTCTTTTCGCCCATCCTTGCAGGCCATAGCGCCCACATAGTTAAGACGGCGTTAGATCAAACCCGGCCTGGACGCAGTAGCAAAGCTAGGAGTAGCCCCAAGGCGAGACAGGCCAATCCTTCGGGCAAAACGCCAAAGGCAGCAGCTATCGCCAGCAGCAGCAGCAAGCTCGCGCGGTCAGATGCGGCAGCAGCCAACATTGCGCCGGGCTGCGCTGCGGTAAGGCGAGTGAGACCGACCACCACTGGCCCCAGAACCGCGAGCGGTTGCCATTCAGGCCAGGGCGACAGCGCAAACCAGATGGTGAGCGCCGCCAGTCCGTCGACCGCCACCGCCAGCACGGCTGGGCCGCGCCCGGGATCGCCCGCCCGCCTGAGCCTTGCGGCCAGCGCGGTATAGTCGATCGCCACCCGCGCGGCGAAGGCCCCCATCCCCGCCAGCGCCAATCCCGCAACCGCCGGGCCAAAGGCTGCAATCATCACGCCGATCAGCAGCAGCGCCAAGGCCAGCCCACCTGCCACAAGCCCGCCCTGTTCAAACCCCCTCGGAGCCAAGGCGCGCACGAGCATGGACGCAAGTGTCGCAAGCGGCGCGCGCCAATCTGTCGGCGCAGCGGCATCGGCGATGAGCGCCTGCTCGGCCTCGGCAACGGCAACTGCGCCATCGGCCAACAACCAGCGCTCCGGCACCAGCTCGCGCGCAGCGAGGTCGCGGCACGGGGTTCCGGCCTGCAAGGCAAGTCGTAGCAGCAGAGAGACGGCGTCGGCATCATCCGGGAACTCGGCCAGCTGCTGCACCGGCGCGCCGCGCATCACCAGCACACCCGCCCAGTGGCGCGCGGCATCGATCCGTTCGAAATCATCGGGGTAAGCAGCAGCGAGCGCGTGGTCCGCCGGGATGGCCGCGATCACCCTTTGGAGCGCAACGTCTCCCCCGAGCACAGCCCGCACGACCACGGGATCGGGCACCAGACCATCGCGCAGGATGATGAGATCATCCTCCGCCCGCACCAATGCCGGCAGAGCGGCAAAGTTCGGCAGCGCATGGAACGCCGCACCGCCCGCTTCCATCCTGTGCTGCAATCGCAGCACTTCGTCAGACGTGGTCTCGGTCAGGCATAGCACCCGCTCGGCACCCAAGGATTGCAGCAAATCCGATTGCCAGGCGAGTACGCTGCGCCCGGCGAGCGGGAGCTCAGCGCGAAGTCTACCATCCGCGCTGCGCCGGAGTGCCGCGATGAGGCCGATGCGCATTCCAAACCCCCTTCCCTCGATCCGCCAGCTGGCGACCATGGATTGGCGGTTTCATAGCAGCGGTTCAAGCGGCAGTGCGCGGTTTGCCCCGACGCAGCGCACGGCGCGGCGAATCAGAGACGGATATTGCGGTTCTGCGCGCGGTTGAAGCGTGCGAGGACGGCTTCAATCTCGCGAACCGCCATCGGCTCGCCGGGCGCGGCGTGGAGCGCGATTTCAGCGGCCTGGAGCAAGTCTTCAGCGTGAAAGCTAGCCGCAAGCCCCTTCAGCCGCATTGCTGCGACGTGCCAATTGCCATCACAGCGCGCGCGCTTGAGCAGATCGAGCTGCTTGGCAGCGCTTTCAAGGAAAGCAGCGCGCAGCTCACGCAGCAAGGCGGCATCGTCGCCGGCCGCTGCCGCTAAAGTCGCATCAAGAGCACCGTGATTGAAAGCCATGTCAGGCAGATAGACCGAATTGGGTTAATGCGGGGTTTATCCCGATTTCGGCTGTGGTATGACGTGGCTTATGGCAGGACGGCACCAGATGCGCGCGTTGGGGCGCAAGAGCGGCGATGACGGCGCAGACGACACGGCCTTTACGGAGGCCGATGCGCAGGATGGGGCGTCCGAAGGGCTGCTCGATCTGTCCGAAAACTGGGCCGAGGATGATGAAGTCGTGCCCTCCCCCATGCGATCGGGCTGGCTCGCGCCAAGCCTTGCGGTTCTGGTGATTGCCGGATGGAGCGGGTTTTTCGTCTGGGCTCACCTTGCTGACATTCGCGGAGGGGCCGTGCCCGCGCAGTGGGCTGCATGGCTGGTCGACTGGGCCGTGCCGGTAGCTTTGGTGGGTATCGTGTGGCTGTTGGCGATGCGGTCCTCACATGCTGAGAGCCGGCGGTTTGCCGCCACTGCCGCCATGATGAACCGCGAAGGCGCCGCTCTCGAAGCGCGGCTTAAGGTGGTGAACCGCGAATTGAGCCTGGCGCGCGAGTTTCTGGCGGCCGAAGCCCGCGATCTCGAAGCGCTTGGGCGGATCGCGGCGGAGCGCTTGTCCACCCATGCCGGCGAATTGCAGGCACTGATCACCACCAACGGCGCGCAGGTCGATGCAATCGGCACCACCAGCGAAACCGCGCTAGGCAATATGAACCGACTGCGCGACGATCTGCCGGTGATCGCCAATGCCGCTCGCGATGTCGCCAACCAGATTGGCGGCGCGGGCCGGGTGGCAGAAGATCAGCTGGCGCGGCTTTCGGGCGGGTTTGACCGGCTAGGGTTCGCCGGGGCCGAGAGTGAGGCGCAGGTCACGCGCCTGACCTCGCAAGTGGGCGATACGCTCGGCCAGTATGAGGCGCAGCTGACCCGGATCGAAGCAATCGTCACGCAGCGCTTTGCCGCATTGCAGACGGAGGCCGAGGCCTATCGCACCCGCATCGCCTCGCTCGAAGAAGAAGCGCTGGCAGCGCATGGCGAGCGGGCGCAAGCCGTCGCGAGCCAAAGCGAAGCGCTCGCCAATCAGCTGCGCGAAGCGGGAGAGACCGCGCGCACGAGCTATGCCGCCGCGATTGCCGCGCTGCACGAAACGCTGGTCGAGAAGCTCAATCTGGTCGACCAGCTCGACCGCAAGACCGGCATCGTTGCAAACGAACGGATCGCCAAGCTCCGTGATGAAGCGGTTCAGTTCGACGAGCAGCTGGCGACACGCAACCGCCAGTTCGACGAGCTGATCGAACAGCGGCAGGCGGCCTTTGAAACGCATGAAGCGCAGGCGAGCGAAGTGTTGGCCCAGCGACTGGCGGCGCTCGATGATGCGCTCGCCCAGCGGCGCGAGGCGCAGGTTGCCGAAATCGAAAAGCTGGTCGTGCAAGGCGAAGCAATGACCGAGCGGGTCGCGGAACTTGGCCGGGTGTTGGCAGAAATCGACCAGACAAGCACGGCTGCGCGCGAAAGCCTTGGCGCGGGCCTTGGCACGTTGGCTCAACAGCTTGGCGAGAAGCGCGCTGTGATCGCCGCGACCGAAGCGCAATTGCTGCAACTGACCGACAGCAGCGTGCGTTTACTGGAGATTTTGCAGTCCGGCGCGCGCACGTGCCACGAAGACCTCAGCACCGCGATCAGCGGGGCCAATACCGCTCTGGAAGGGGTCGAAGCCCGGGCCGACAAGGTCGAGGCGCTGATGCTGCGCAGCACCGAAGCAGGCAGCGACCTGTCGGACTATCTCCTTCGCACCCGCGCGGAGATCGACGCGGCTGAAATTGCGATTGCCGGGTTCAAGTCGCATCTGGCCGAAGAAACCGAGGATGCCCTCGCCCGGCTCCAAGGCCTGCGCGGCGGGTTTGCACGGCTGGCGGAGGAAAGCGGCACGCTGGCGGTCGAAACGCAGGACAGCCTTCGCGCATCGCTTTCAGCGTTGGAAACTGCGATCACCCGGGCCTTCGCAACCCTAGATGAAGGCGCGCGCGAAAAGATGCTGGCGCTGGCGAACAACCTCGGCGGCGAAGCGGTCGAGGTGCTCGAACGCGCACTCCGCAACGAGGCGGCTGCGACGCTCGGCAAGCTGGAGCAGTCAGCCGCTCACGCCTCAGGCGTCGGGCGCGAGGCGGCGATCCAGCTGCGTGATCAGTTGGTGAAGGTGAACGAACTCACCGGCAATCTCGAACAGCGAGTGATGCACGCGCGCGAACTCGCCGAAGAGCAGGTCAACAACGACTTCGCCCGGCGCATGGCGCTGATCACCGACAGCCTCAATTCAGCCGCGATCGACATTACCGGAGCCTTGGCCGATGAGGTGGCCGACACGGCGTGGGAAGCCTATCTCAAGGGTGACCGCGGGATCTTCACCCGCCGCGCGGTGCGGCTGATCGACAATGGCACCGCCAAGGATATAGCCGCGCTCTACAGCGCGGATGAAGTGTTCAAGGCCAATGTCAGCCGCTACATCCACGACTTCGAAGCCATGCTGCGCCAGACGCTCTCGACCCGCGATGGTCACGTCTTGAGCGTGACGATGCTGGGTTCAGACATGGGCAAGCTCTACGTGGCGTTGGCTCAGGCGATCCAGCGGTTCCGAACTTAATCGGCAGACTTAAGCGGCAGCGGACGGCGGCTTGGGCAGAAAGTCGATATCGGCAGCGGTAATCCAGCTATAGTGGTAGTTAGCGACGAACAGCGCCGTCGCCACCGCCGCCACCACCGAAGCACGCGCGGCGACCTTGCCCGGCTGGAAGTTGACTGGAGCGCTATCTGCTTGCCCCGGCACCTTCTCGATCCCCGCCTCGTCCGCCGTCTTCACGCCAAACGGCAGCATCATGAAGCCGCTCATCACGAAGAACAGAAAGTAGATCGCCGCAATCGAGGTGATCTGCATCAGGCCGCCGCCCCCGGCATCACCACCCGCACCTGCGGCTTCTTGCCCGACCAGCGCTGCGCTGCACGGCGAGCCGCAAGGCGGGCGGCCTCTCGGATCACGGCTACATCGCGCGCGTCCTTGCCCTTCAGTCGATTGATCGCGGTCAGCACATCCCCCGCTGCTTCCTCGAGGAAGTCGGGCAAATCCTCATCGAGCGGCAAGCCGATCGCCTCGATCACGGGCTTAGCGCCGCGCGCCAGCACCACGATCAGCACACCATCACCCGAAATGCGGCGGCGCATCGTTACGGCCTCACCGTCAGCCGCTGTGATGATATCGCCATCCAAGACCAGACGCCCGGCGCGCACTTCGGCGAGTTTGCCCGGCTTGCCTGGGGCAAGACGGACCAGATCGCCGTTCTTCTGCACCACCTGATGCGGGATGCCCGCAGCCTTACCGACCCGGCCCTGCTCGGCCATGTGGCGGATTTCGCCATGCACCGGCACAAGAATTTCAGGCTTCAGCCAGCTGTAGAGCGCTTCAAGCTCCGGCCGCCCGGGGTGGCCCGAGACGTGGATCAGCGCCTGACGGTCAGTGACCATCTGGATTCCGCGCGCGGCGAGCTGGTTCTGGATTTTGCCAATCGGGATTTCGTTGCCGGGGATCTGGCGCGAAGAGAACAGCACCACATCGCCTGCGACCAGCTCAATTGGGTGGTTCATATCCGCCATGCGGCCCAAGGCGGCGCGGGGCTCACCCTGTCCGCCGGTGGCGATGATCAGCACCTCACCGCGCGGCAGGCCCATCGCGGTGTCGAAGCTGATCGGCTTGGGGAAGTCCGCGAGATAGCCATTGTCCTGCGCCACTTCGATGATGCGGTCGAGCGAACGGCCAGCAACACACAACTGCCGCCCCGTCTCAATCGCGACTTCGCCGAGGGTTTGCAGGCGGGCGACATTGCTCGCGAAAGTGGTGACGACGACGCGCTTGCCCTTGTGGCGGGCGACTTCCTCCATCAGCGCACTATGGACCGCGCCTTCCGAGCCCGAGGCATTGGGATTGAACACATTGGTCGAATCGCATACCAGCGCGAGTACACCTTCGTCGCCGATTTCGCGCAATTCTTCCTCGGTGGTGGGTTCGCCGATGATCGGATCGTCATCGAGCTTCCAATCGCCGGTGTGGAAAATGCGGCCGTGCGGCGTGTCGATCAGCAGCGCGTTGCCCTCGGCAATCGAGTGCGCCAGCGGCAGGTAGGTGATGGTGAACGGGCCAAGCTCGATCTCACCGTGATCTTCTTCGATGATGATGATCTCGACCTTGCCGAGCAGCCCGGCCTCTTCCAGCTTGCGTGCCACCAGATCGGCAGTGAACGGCGTGGCATAAAGCGGCACGCCCAGCTCGCCTGCGAAATAGGGCACAGCGCCGATGTGATCCTCGTGCGCGTGGGTCAGGACGATCCCGATCAGGTCCTTGCGGCGTTCCTCGATGAAATCGAGATCAGCGAAAACCAGCTCGACGCCGGGATATTCATTGCCCGAAAAGGTCATGCCGAGATCGACCATGATCCACTTGCCCTGGCAGCCGTAGAGATTGACGTTCATGCCAATCTCCCCGGAACCGCCAAGGGCGAGAAACAGGAGTTCGTCTTCGGGGGTAAAATCTTTCTTCAATGTATTTCCGGTTCTGTGAGAGAGGATCAGGCGGCTTCTGCCTGCCTGGCAAGTATGGCGAGGCCGTCCAGTGTGAGGTCGGCATCAACGTGGTCGAAGATTTCGGTGGCGTCGTCGAACAATATGGCGAGCCCGCCGGTGGCTACAACCTTTGCGGGGCGGCCGATTTCGGCCTTCATCTTGGCGACCATGCCCTCCATCATCGCGACATAGCCCCAGAACACGCCGATCAGCATCTGGTCTTCGGTGTTGCGGCCTATGACGCTGCGGGTGGACGGCGCACGGATCGCGATGCGCGGCAGCTTGGCGGTTTTGCCGACCAGCGCGTCCAGCGACAGGTTGATCCCCGGCGCGATCGATCCGCCCTTGTAGGCGCCGGTGAAGTCGACCGCTTCGAACTTGGTGGCCGTGCCGAAATCGACGATGATGAGGTCGCCGCCATACTTCTGGTGGGCGGCAAGGATATTGAGCGCACGGTCAGCGCCGAGCGACGAGGGTTGATCGACATCGATCTCAAAGCGCCAGCGCGCCGTTCCCTGTCCGGCGAACAGCGGCGTGATGCCGAAATACTTTTCGCACAATACAGTGAGGTTGTGATCGGCGCGTGGCACGACCGATGCGACGATAATCTGCTTAATGTCCGAGCGTTCAAACCCTTCGATCTTGAGTAGCTGGAGCAGCCACACCGCATATTCATCGCCCGTCCGGCGCGGATCGGTGGCGATGCGCCAGCGCGCACGAATATGGTGCGTCCCGCCCTCCCCATAGGTGAACAGGGCGAAGACGACATTGGTGTTCCCGACATCGGCGGCGAGCAGCATCTCTGGCAGTCCTTAACTTACGAAATGTCGCCTGCGCGAATGACACGTTCGCTGCCATCCGCCAAGCGTAGCCGCAAAGCGCCGTCGCTTTCCTCAAGGCCAGCAAAGGAGCCCGACAGCACTGAGCCATCGGTATCGTGGACAGTTACGGGAGAACCCTGCGCATGGATGGAGCGGTTAAGGAAGGCCTGGAGCGTGGCGCCGAGGCCGTAAGTGCGCCAGCTTTCCAGCCTCCGATCAAAGGCTGCGGCGAGGCTGGCAGCAAAATCTTCCAGCGGCGGCGGCGGGATCGCA
Source organism: uncultured Erythrobacter sp. (assembly GCF_958304185.1). NCBI lineage: Bacteria > Pseudomonadati > Pseudomonadota > Alphaproteobacteria > Sphingomonadales > Erythrobacteraceae > Erythrobacter > uncultured Erythrobacter sp. The sequence continues at coordinate 201,886 of NZ_OY284433.1, read as the reverse complement.
TCGGCGAGCGCGGCCGTCTTGCGGTCAGGCAGGTCAGGCGCGCGGGCGAGGTTCACCCCGATCCCGACGACAATGTGCCCGCGCACCATCTCCAAGAGGATGCCGGACAGCTTGCCGCCACCCAGCAGCACGTCATTGGGCCATTTGAGAGCCAGCGCGGTATCGTCGGGCAATGCGGCTGCCGCGGCATCGCGGACGGCCAGCGCCGCAACGAAGCTGAGGCTGGCGGGCGGCGGACCGCCCTCCCCCAGCGTCACCACAGTCGAGCCCATGAAATTGCCCGCGCCGTCAAACCATTCACGCCCTTGCCGCCCGCGTCCCGCCGTCTGGCGGCGGGCGACGAGCCAGCGCCCCTCGGCCCAGCCCTCACCTGTGCGCAAGGCGGCGGCGAGGTCGGCGTTGGTTGAGCCGGTCTGTTCGGCGAAGGCGATCAAACCGTAAGGAACAGCGAGGCCGCAGCCTTGTCCGCCAGATCGGTCAGCGACGGGGTGAGCAGATAACCCAGCGGCGAGACGATCAGGGCCGTCAGCCCCAGCAGCACCCAATGGGCCGCGCCGCTCTTGCCGGTGACCACGCCCGCAGGCTCATCGAAGAACATCACCTTGACGAACTTGATGTAATAGAACGCACCGATCACGCTTGCGGCGATGGCGATCGCGCCGAATGCCACCAGCCCGGCCTCGATGGTCGCCTGGAACACCACAAACTTGCTGTAGAAGCCGAGCAGCGGCGGGATGCCGGCGAGGCTGAACATGAAGAGCAGCAGCGCCCACGCAATCGCGGGCTGGGTCACGGAAAGCCCGCGGATATCAGCGAAGGTTTCGAACAAGGCGCCATCCTCGCCGCGCAGCATCAGCAGCGCGACAAAGCTGCCAAGGCTCATCGCGACATAGATGAACAGGTACACCAGCATCGCGCTCGCCCCGTCGACGTTCGCAACCGCGAGGCCGAGCAGGATAAAGCCGATATTGTTGATCGAGGAATAGGCGAGCAGGCGCTTCAAGTTCTCCTGCCCGATCGCTCCCAAGGCCCCGAAGATGATCGAGGCCAAGGCCATGAACATCACGATCTGCTGCCACGCGGCGACTTGCCCGCCGAACACTTCGAACACCACCCGCGCGGTGAGCGCGACGGCGGCGACCTTGGGCGCGGTGGCGAAGAAGGCAGTGACCGGCGTCGGTGCGCCTTCATAGACGTCAGGCGTCCACATGTGGAACGGCACGGCGCTGATCTTGAAGGCAAGGCCCGAGAGCACAAAGATCACCCCGAACAGCGCGCCCATGCCCATCTCGCCTGTCAGGCCTGCGCGCACAGCGGTGAAGGATGTGCCGCCGGTGAAGCCGTAGAGCAGGCTCATCCCGTAAAGCAGGATGCCCGATGCCAGCGCGCCCAGCACGAAATACTTGAGCCCCGCTTCGCCCGAGCGCGGATCACGCCGCAGGATCGCGGCAAGCACATAGGCCGAGAGGCTGTTCAGCTCGAGCCCGAGGTACAGGCTCATGAAATCATTGGCCGAGACCATGATGCTCATGCCAACCGCTGCGAACAGGATCAGCACCGGGTATTCCGCGCGCATCCCGCGCTCACTGCCCGCCGAGGGGCCATCGAAGAACGGCGGCGCGATCATCAGCGCGCCGATTGCGGCGAGATAGATCAGCGCCTTGGCAAACAGCGCGAAGCTATCGACTTTGATCAATCCGCCGAACGCCAGCGTGGCGGGGCCGTCAACGCCGAAATGAAGGCCCGGCACCACCAGGAACCCAGAGGCGAACAGCGCGGCGGCGGCAGCGATGGCGATTGGGCGCGCGGCCGTGTCCCCGCCCCATGCTGCGACCAGCAGCAGCACGAGGCCAGCTGCAATCAGCACCAGCTCGGGCATCACAAGCGCGAAAGAAGCAGCGAATTCCATCAGTGCGCGCCCTCCTTGGCGCTCGAAGTCTCGGAGCCCTCATGATGTGGCATCGCATTGGCAGCCGCAGCGCGCGGGGCGCCGGGAGCCAGCTTCGCATCACCCGCCGGAGCGGCCGCCGCAAGTCGCGCATCCAGCACAGCAATGTCGGCGCGCATCGGCGCAAGGAAGCTTTCGGGATAGACACCCATCCACATCACCGCCGCCGCAATCGGGGCCATCATCACCCACTCGCGCGCGGAAATGTCGCGCATGGCCGCAGCGTCCTCGTTCACCTGTCCGCCAAACGCTACGCGGCGGTAGAGGTAGAGCATATAGGCCGCGCCCAGAATGATGCCGGTGGTGCAGATCAGCGCCACGAGGCTCGAGGTCTGGTAGATGCCCGCGAGCGACAGGAACTCACCGACGAAACCGCTGGTGCCCGGCAGGCCGATCGACGCCATTGTGAACAGCAGGAAGAACAGCGCGTAATAGGGCATATTGATGGCGAGCCCGCCATAACGCGCGATCTCACGGGTGTGGAGCCGGTCGTAGATCACGCCGACGCACAGGAACAGCGCGCCCGAAACGAGACCGTGGCTGAGCATGACGATCATGGCACCCTCCAGCCCCTGCACATTGAAAGCGAACAGGCCGACCGTGACAATCGCCATGTGCGCGACCGAGGAATAGGCGATCAGCTTCTTCATGTCGGTCTGCACCAGCGCGACCAGCGAGGTGTAGACCACCGCGATCATCGACAGAGCAAACACCAGCCACGCAAACTGCGCGGACGCCTCAGGGAACATCGGCAGGCTGAAGCGAATGAAGCCATAGCCGCCCAGCTTCAGCAAAACGCCTGCAAGGATCACCGAACCGGCGGTCGGCGCCTGCACGTGCGCATCCGGCAACCACGTGTGGAGCGGCCACATCGGCACCTTCACCGCGAAGCTGGCGAAGAAGGCCAGCCATAGCCACGTCTGCGCTTCGGGCGGGAAGCTGTATTGCATAAGCGTCGGGATGTCGGACGTGCCCGCCTCAGCCACCATCCAGAACATCGCGATCAGCATCAGCACCGATCCGAACAGGGTGTAGAGGAAGAATTTGTAGCTGGCGTAAATGCGGTTGTCCCCGCCCCACACCCCGATGATCATATACATCGGGATGAGGCCCGCCTCGAAGAAGACGTAGAACAGGAACAGGTCTTGCGCCGCGAAGGTGCCGATCATCAGCACTTCCATGAACAGGAAGGCGGCCATGTATTCGCCGACGCGCTTCTGCACCGATTCCCAGCTGGCCAGAATGCAGACCGGCATCAGGAAGACGCTGAGCATGATAAGCATCAGGGCGATACCATCGATCCCCAAGGCCCACGAGAAGCCGGCGAAAAGCTCAGCCCGCTCGGTGAACTGCCACTGCGGCCCGCCGATCTGGTAATTCGACCACAGCACGACGCCGAGCACGAAAGTGACAAGCGTCGCCCCGAGCGCGATCCAGCGGGCCGCGGCCGCGCCGGAGAACAGGCACGCCGCAGCACCCGCGAGCGGCGCGAGCATCATCAGCGACAGGATGGGAAGGCCTTCCATTACGAAGCGCGCTCCTAAAGCAGAACAAAAGTGACAGCGGCAACCAGCCCGAGCAGCATGATCAACGCGTAGGTGTAGACGTAGCCCGACTGGATCGACTTGGCGGCGACCGACGAACGCTCGACCGCCCAGGCGATGCCGTTGGGGCCGAAGCGGTCGATGGTGCCGATATCGCCGAGTTTCCAGAAAGCGCGCCCCAGCGCAAAGGCAGGCTTCACAAAGATCGCGTCATAAAGCTCGTCGAAGTACCACTTGCGGTAGACGAAGTTATGCAGCGCGCCGAAGGTCGCGACGAACTTCGCTGGGATTTCTGGCTTGGCGATGTAGGCCACGTAGGCGCCCGCAAAGCCGATCAGCATCACGATCAGCGCGGTGTACTTCACCCAGTAAGGCACCGCGTGCATCGCGTGGATCAGGTCTTCGTTGTAGAAGATCGACCCGTTCCAGAAGGCTGCGCTGTCGAGGAAGCTGGGTGCAAACACCTGCCCCGCCGCGATCGCGCCAATGGTCAGCAGGCCGAGCGGGATCAGCATCGTGATCGGGCTTTCATGCGGATGATAACCGCCCGTGGTGTCCTCGCCTGCTTCGGCAGGGGTCTTGTGCACCGAGTGCTGGATATGCTCGCTCTCGATCCAGCGCGGCTTGCCCCAGAAGGTCAGGAACATGAGGCGCCAGGAATAGAAGCTGGTCAGCAGCGCCGCGATGGCTCCGGCCCAGAAGGCGAACTGCCCCGCACCATTGTGGCGCGCATAGGCGACTTCAAGGATCGCGTCCTTCGACCAGAAGCCCGCAAAGCCAATCCCGAGGTGATAGACCCCCAGCCCCGTGATCGCCAGCGTGCCGGCCAGCATCGCGTAGAAGGTGAACGGGATCACATTACGCAGGCCGCCGTAATAGCGCATGTCCTGTTCGTGGTGCATCGCGTGGATCACCGAGCCCGCACCCAGGAACAGCAGCGCCTTGAAGAAGGCGTGCGTGAACAGGTGGAACATCGCCGCACCATAAGCCCCAACCCCTGCGGCAAAGAACATGTAGCCCAGCTGCGAACAGGTCGAATAGGCGATCACCCGCTTGATGTCCCACTGCGTCGTGCCGATCGTGGCGGCAAAAAAGCAGGTCGCAGCGCCGACGATGGTAACGATCGTCAGCGCGGTCGGCGCGGTCTCAAACATGGGTGACAGGCGGCACAGCATGAACACGCCCGCCGTCACCATGGTCGCGGCGTGGATCAGCGCAGAAACCGGCGTCGGCCCCTCCATCGCGTCCGGCAGCCAGGTGTGCAGGCCCAGCTGCGCCGACTTGCCCATCGCGCCGATGAACAGGAGGATGCACAGGATATCCATCGTGTAGAGCCGCATCCCGACGAAAGTGATCGTGGAGCCGCTCATGCCCGGAGCCGCCGCCAGGATCTCGGGGATTGAGGTCGTCTGGAACACCAAATAGGTGCCGAAGATGCCGAGCATGAAGCCCAGGTCACCCACGCGGTTAACCACGAAAGCCTTGATCGCTGCCGCGCCTGCGCTCGGCTTCTTGAACCAGAAACCGATCAGCAGGTAACTCGCAAGGCCCACACCCTCCCAGCCAAAGAACATCTGCACGAGGTTGTCAGCCGTCACCAGCATCAGCATCGCAAAGGTGAACAGCGACAGGTAAGCGAAGAACCGCGGCTGATCCGGGTCTTCCTCCATATACCCCCACGAATAGAGGTGCACGAGCGCCGACACGGTGTTGATCACGACCAGCATGATCGCTGTGAGCGTATCGACCCGCAGCGCCCAATCGAAATTGAGCGTGCCGCTCTCGACCCACTTCAGAACCTGCACGACCTCGGCGCTTTCCGTCCCGCCGACAAAACCGAGGAAGATCGGCCAACTCAGGCCTGCCGACAGCAGCAGCGCGCCGGTGGTGACGGACTTGGCCGCCACATTGCCGAGCATCCGGTTGCCCAACCCTGCGATCAGGGCAGCAACCAGCGGCGCAAAAACGATGATGAGGATGGTATGCACGTCGCGCTTACCCCTTCATCCGATTGATATCGTCAACCGCGATCGAACCACGGGTGCGGAAGTAGATCACCAGGATCGCCAGCCCAATCGCCGCCTCGGCCGCTGCGACGGTCAGAACCAGCATGGCGAAGACCTGACCCACCAGATCCTGCATGAAGGCGCTGAAAGCCACGAGGTTGAGGTTCACGCTCAGCAGGATCAGCTCGACTGCCATCAGAATGACGATCACGTTCTTGCGGTTGAGGAAAATCCCCAGCACGCCGAGCACGAACAGGATCGCGCCGACGGTCAGATAATGTTCGATGCCGATCACAATTCGACCCCTTGCCCGATCTCCGGGTTCTTCATGACGGTTGCGTCCTCCGGACGGCGGCGGATCTGCTTGCCCACGTCCTGCCGCGCGCGCGCGCCGGGCTTGGGCGGCTGGAAGGTCAGCACAATCGCGCCGATCATCGCGACCAGTAGGATGATCCCCGCGATCTCGAACAGCACGATGTAGCGGCCATACAGTAGCGCGCCGAGCGCTTCGATATTGCTGGTGTCCGCCCCTTGCATCGCGCTGCCATCGGGCGAGCCAAGCGTGAGCCCGCCCGCGCCGTAAGCGCCGACTGCCAGCAGCAGCTCCGCCAGCAACACCGCTGCGATCAGCAGGCCCAGCGGCGCATTGCGGCTGAACCCTGCGCGCATCGCGGCAAAATCGATGTCGAGCATCATGACCACGAACAGGAACAGCACCGCGACCGCACCGACATAAACGATCACCAGCAACATCGCGATGAACTCCGCGCCCACCAGCACCATCAAGCCGGCCGCGTTGAAGAACGCCATGATCAGCCACAGCACTGAGTGCACGGGATTGCGCGCCATGACGACCATCACGGCGCTGGCGACAACAATGGTCGCGAAGAAATAGAAGGCGATGGCCTGTATCATGACGTTACTCCGCCGATCAGCAGCCCCGGCCATGCGCCCGAGCTCAAAAAGCGGCAATGTGATCCCTAGTCCAAGTTCCGTCCCGGTTCCGATCCCTCGGTGCCGGGGCGGCATTTACGTTGACCCCAATTCCCTCGTCCGGCGCGCCCTAGCGGTAGGGGGCGTCGGCTTCAAGGTTGGCCGCGATGGCCCGTTCCCACTTGTCACCATTCGAAAGCAGCTTGGCCTTGTCGTAGAGCAGCTCTTCGCGGGTTTCGGTGGCGTATTCGAAATTCGGCCCCTCGACGATGGCATCCACCGGACAGGCTTCCTGACAGAAGCCGCAATAGATGCACTTGGTCATGTCGATGTCATAACGGGTCGTGCGGCGGCTGCCGTCTTCACGCGGTTCGCTCTCGATGGTGATCGCCTGCGCGGGACAGACGGCCTCGCACAGCTTGCACGCGATGCAGCGTTCTTCGCCGTTCGGATAGCGCCGCAGCGCGTGCTCACCGCGGAAGCGCGGCGAGAGCGGGGCCTTCTCGAAGGGGTAGTTGATCGTCACCTTGGGCTTGAAGAAATACTTCAGCGTCAAGGCGTGCGCCTTGAGGAATTCCCAGAGGGTGAAGCTCTTGATGAGGTGGGAGACGGTGGTCATGACTGGCCTCTCACAGCGACAGGCTGCGCAGGGGTGGTTTGGACGATTTCGGTGGAGGTCGCAGGCGCAGTCGGCACTACCGAGCGTTCAAAATGCCCCGTCGCCATCAGGTACCCGCTGGTGACTGCAACGAACACGAGGCTCATCGGCAGGAACACCTTCCACCCGAGGCGCATGAGCTGGTCGTAACGGTAGCGCGGCACGGTCGCCCAGATCCAGCTGAACATGAAGAAGAACACGAAGGTCTTCAGCAGGAACCAGATGATGCCCGGCACCATGTAAAGCACCGGAATGTCGAGCGGCGGCAGCCACCCGCCCCAGAACAGCAGCGTGTTCAGCGAGCACATCAGCAGGATGTTGGCGTACTCGCCGAGCCAGAACAGCGCGAAGCTCATCGAGGAATATTCGGTCTGGTAACCCGCGACGAGCTCGCTCTCGGCCTCGGTGAGGTCGAACGGCGCGCGTGCGGTTTCAGCGAGCGAGGAGATGAAGAACACCACCCACATCGGGAACAGTAGCGGGTGCACCACATAGGCGTTGATGACGCCAAGTCCGAAGCCCTTCTGCGCATTGACGATGCCGCTGAGGTTGAAGGTGCCTGCAAACAGCACCACGCACACCAGCACGAAGCCGATCGACACCTCGTAGGAAATCATTTGCGCCGAGGCGCGCATCGCCGAGAAGAACGGGTATTTGGAGTTCGACGCCCACCCGCTCATCACCACGCCGTATACCCCCATCGAGGAGATCGCGAGGATGTAAAGCAGGCCCACGTTGATATCCGCCAGCACCACGCCCGCCGAGAACGGGATCACCGCCCATGCCGCCAGCGCGACTGTAAAGGTGATGATCGGCGCGAGCAGGAAGATGCCCTTGTTCGCGGCCGACGGGATGATGGTTTCCTGCAGGAAAACCTTCAGACCGTCCGCGAAGGATTGCAGCAAACCAAACGGCCCGACCACATTAGGCCCGCGCCGCATCATGATCGCACCCAGCACCTTGCGGTCGACATAGATCACCATCGCTACGGAGAACATGACGAGCAGCGAGATCACGATGATCCCGGTCAGCGTCGCAACGGTCCAGGCCCATTCGTAGCTGAGGCCGAGGGATTGGAAGAAGGCGGTCATTCCGCAGCCTCCTTCACATCGGCCCCGTGCAACAGCTCGTCCGAACAACGCTGCATAACCTCGCTCGCGCGGGCGATGGGGTTGGTGAGGTAGAAGTCCTTGATCGGATAGCCCGCAAGCTCGCCCTCGAACTTCGCAGCCGAGTCCGCCTTGGGCAGCGCGCCGTAATCGGCGAGGCCCTCTTCGCCCAGCGGGGGGACGGCGGCGATCATCTTGGCCTGCAACGCGGCGAAGCTGTCGAAGCCGACGGTGACGCCCAGTGCGTCAGCCAGCGCGCGCAGGATCGTCCAATCCTCGCGGGCGTCGCCGGGGGCGAAGACCGCCTTCTCGGCGAATTGCACCCGGCCTTCGGCGTTGACGTAAGTCCCATCCTTCTCGGCATAGGATGCGCCCGGCAGGATGATGTCAGCGTGATGCGCACCCTTGTCGCCGTGGTGGCCGATATAGACCTTGAGGCTGTTCGGAAACGCCGCATAATCCATCTCGTCCGCGCCGAGGCTGAGCAGCACCTTGGGCGCGGCCTGAACGATATCACCCATCCCGCCCGGAAGCGTGAAGCCGAGCATCAGCGAAGCCATGCGCGCCGCCGAAATGTGCAGCACGTTGAAGCCGTTCCAGCCCTCACGCACGAGGTTGAACTTGTCGATCAGCTTCAGGCCCGCCGGAAGCGCGCCCTTGGCCAGCGCCGCCGCGCCGAGGATCACGGCGGGGCGCTTGGCGTTCTTCATCGCATCGCTCAATTCCTTGGGGATGCGGTTCAGCAGCTTGAGGTCTGAGCCGAGGAAGGTCGCCGGATAGGTCGGCTCCCAGTCCGGCCCGATGATGTAGACCTTCGCCCCCGCCTTCACCGCCTTGCGCAGGCGGACGTTGAGCAGCGCGGCTTCCCAGCGGACATTGCTGCCCACGATCAGGATCGCATCGGCGGTCTCGATCCCGGCGAAGGTGCTGTTGAAGTTCACTGCCGCGAGGTTCGACACGTCATAGGTCATGCCGGTCTGGCGCGCTTCGGTGAGGTTCGAGCCGCAGGCGTTGACCAGCGCCTTGGCGGCAAACATGGTCTCGGCATCGAGCAGATCGCCCGCCACCGCCGCGATGCTAGACTTGTCGCCTTCCAGAGCGCCCGCGATCATCCCGAAAGCCTCGGTCCACTCGGCAGGCTGAAGCTTGCCCTCACGGCGCACCCACACGCGGTCGAGGCGGCGCTTGGTGAGGCCGTCGACCTGATAGCGGCCCTTGTCACTCAGCCACTCTTCATTGACGTCGTCATTGACGCGCGGCAGCGCGCGCATGACTTCGCGGCCCTTGGAATGGAGCGTGATGTTCGCCCCCACCGCGTCGGAGACGTCGATGCTGAGGGTCTTCTTCAGCTCCCAAGGCCGCGCCTCGAACGCATAGGGCCGCGAGGTCAGCGCGCCGACCGGACACAGGTCGATCACATTGGCGCTGAGTTCATGCGCCGCAGCCTGTTCGAGATAGGTCGTGATCTGCATATCCTCGCCGCGATACAGCGCGCCGATCTCGTCCACGCCGGCGATCTCTTCCGAGAAACGCACGCAGCGGGTGCAGTGAATGCAGCGGGTCATGATCGTCTTGATCAGCGGGCCCATGTACTTCTCGGTCACCGCGCGCTTGTTCTCGTGATAGCGCGAGCCGCCGCGGCCATAGGCAACCGCCTGATCCTGCAAGTCGCACTCGCCGCCCTGATCGCAGATTGGGCAATCGAGCGGGTGGTTGATGAGCAGGAACTCCATCACCCCCTCGCGGGCCTTCTTGACCATCGGGGAGTCGGTGCGGATTTCCTGACCTTCGCTGGCCGGTAGCGCACAGCTAGCCTGCGGCTTGGGCGGCCCGGGCTTCACCTCGACCAGACACATGCGGCAATTGCCCGCTATGCTGAGCCGCTCGTGATAGCAGAAGCGCGGGATTTCCTTGCCCGCCAGCTCGCACGCCTGAAGCACAGTCGCGCCCGCCGGGACTTCGATTTCCTGACCGTCTACGGTGACTTTAGGCACAACACACTCCGTCATGCTGAACTTGTTTCAGCATCCATCGCACCCCAGGGGCCGACAGAGCGAACTGAGAAATGGGCCCTGAAACAAGTTCAGGGTGACGAAGGTGGAAGGGCAGGTTCACTCCGCCGCCTCCGCGAACCTAGCATTGTGCTCGTGGATCCGCCGCTCAAGCTCGGGGCGGAAATGGCGGATCAGCCCCTGGATCGGCCACGCCGCCGCATCGCCCAGCGCGCAGATGGTGTGGCCTTCGACCTGCTTGGTGACTTCCTGAAGCATGTCGATCTCCTCGATCGCGGCGTCGCCGGTGCGCAGGCGCTCCATCATGCGCCACATCCAGCCCGTGCCTTCGCGGCAGGGGGTGCACTGGCCGCAGCTTTCGTGCTTGTAGAAATAGCTGAGACGGCTGATCGCGCGGACGATGTCGGTCGACTTGTCCATGACAATCACCGCCGCCGTGCCGAGGCCGGAGCCCAGTTCCTTCAGCCCGTCGAAATCCATCGGCGCGTTGCGGATCTGCGCGGCGGGTACCAGCGGCACCGAGGAACCACCCGGGATCACCGCGAGCAGATTGTCCCACCCGCCGCGAATGCCGCCGCAGTGCTTCTCGATGAGCTCCTCGAAGGGGATGCTCATCGATTCCTCGACGACGCAGGGCTTGTTCACGTGGCCCGAAATCTGGAACAGCTTGGTGCCCTTGTTGTTCTCGCGCCCGAAGCTCGAGAACCACGTAGCACCGCGCCGCAAAATCGTCGGCGCGACCGCGATACTCTCGACATTGTTGACCGTGGTCGGGCAGCCATAAAGGCCAGCGCCCGCCGGGAAGGGGGGCTTCAGGCGCGGCTGGCCCTTTTTGCCTTCAAGGCTCTCGATCATCGCGGTTTCTTCACCGCAGATGTAAGCCCCCGCGCCGCGATGCATGAAGACATCGAAATCGTAGCCCGAACCGCAGGCGTTCTTGCCGATCAAGCCGGCGTCGTAAGCCTGAAGGATCGCCGCCTGAAGTCTTTCGGCCTCACGGATGTATTCGCCGCGCACGTAGATATAAGCCGCCCGGGCACGCATCGCGAAGCCGGCGACCAGCGCGCCCTCTACCAGCTTATGCGGATCGTGACGCAGGATCTCGCGGTCCTTGCAGGAACCGGGTTCGGATTCGTCGGCGTTGATGACGAGGAAGCTCGGACGGCCGTCGCGCGATTCCTTGGGCATGAAGGACCACTTGAGCCCGGTCGGGAAGCCCGCCCCGCCCCGGCCGCGCAGACCGCTGGCCTTCATTTCCTCGATGATCGCTTCCGGCCCCCGCGCGAGCAGCGCCTTGGTATCGTCCCAATCGCCGCGCGCCTGCGCTGCCTTCAGGCCCCAGTCCTGGAAGCCGTAGACGTTGGTGAAGATGCGGTCCTTATCCGCCAGCATTGCTGCCATCCCTTTGTTTGGCGCGCTTGATGCGCACCAGCGAAATCACTTGAAACACAAGGCCCAGACCCATCACGATCACGCCCATTTCCAGCGGCCCGGTCACGGTCAATATCGCGCCCAGCGCGAAGCCGCCCAGGCCGAGGATGGCAAGCAGAAGCGTCACCGGGTTCATCCGATCGCTCCCGACTGCCACAGGCCCGCGAGCACTGCGATGATCAGCAGGATCACGCCCACGCGCACCAGACCCATCAAGACCTTGTAGGCGATGAAGGCCAGCAGCAGCGCGCCGAAGATGGAGACGACTGCGGTCACCACTCGCCCCGATAATCGTGATTGGCGCTGACCATGTCCTTGAGCGTAGTCGGCCCGCCCGAAGGCTCAGACGTGTGCCGCCCCGGCTCCTGCGTACCGGCCTTGGGCGTCTCGCCCGCTGCCAGCGCATCGAGCACCGCGTCAAGGCGTTCAGGCGTCAGGTCTTCGTAATTGTCGTCGTTGATCTGGACCATCGGCGCGGTGGCGCAATTGCCCATGCATTCGACTTCGGTGAGAGTCCACAACCCATCGGCCGAAACGTGGCCCTTCTCCATCCCGCGCTTCTTGCAAGCGGCGATGATGTCGTCCGAGCCGCGCAGCATACAGGGCGTGGTGCCGCACACCTGCACGTGGAATTTGCCCACGGGCCTGAGGTTATACATGAAGTAGAAGCTGGCGACTTCGAGCACGCGGATCACCGGCATCCCGAGATAGGCCGCGACATATTCGATCACCGGCAGCGGCAACCAGCCCTGCGTATCGGTCTCCGTGCCGACCTGCCGCTGGGCGAGATCGAGCAGCGGCATCACCGCCGAGCGCTGACGCCCTTCGGGATATTTGGCAATGTGCCAGTCGGCGGTTTTCTTGTTCTCCGGCGTCCACGCGAACGCGCTCCAGCGGGCGCGCAGTTCGGGGGTGTCGGGAGCGGGGGTACGGTCAGCCATTAGCGGATGAACTCCACGCGAGAGCACTTGTCGCCCTCGAAGGAATAGACGGCGACGACATCGAACGGTTCAACCAATGGCGATCCATCGGTTGCCGGGCCGCGCGTCACATGCTCGCGCATCAGCACATAATTGCCGATGGCCTGCGCATCACGGATTTCGGCAAGGTTCTGCGGCCAGCGCGTAAAGGCTGCGGCCAGCCCTGCGCGGGTGCCTTCCTTGCCTTCCCGGACGACATCGCCGCGATAATTGGCCTCGCAAGCGCTGTGAGTCATGAACGCGACATAGGCGTCGACATCTTGCGCGTTGTAGGCGTCGATCATGGCCTTGGCGGTATCGAGATTGCTCACCGGTCGCACTCCCCGAACACCACATCGATCGCGCCGAGAATGGCGGTCGCGTCGGGCAGCATGTGGCCTTTGCACATAAAGTCCATCGCCTGAAGGTGCGAGAAGGCCGTAGGGCGGATCTTGCAGCGGTACGGTTTGTTGGTGCCGTCACTGACGAGATAGACGCCGAACTCGCCCTTGGGGCTTTCGGTCGCCACGTAAACTTCGCCCGCAGGCACGTGGAAGCCTTCGGTGTAGAGCTTGAAGTGGTGGATCAGGCTTTCCATCGACTGCTTCATCTCGCCGCGCTTGGGCGGAGAGACCTTGCCGTCGGCGCTCGCAATCGGTCCCTGCGGCATATCGCGCAGGCACTGGCGGATGATCTTGGCGCTTTCGTAAACTTCCTTCACGCGCACCATGAAGCGGTCATAGCAGTCCGAATTGGTGCCGACCGGAATGTCGAATTCCATCCGGTCATAGACGTCATAGGGCTGACTCTTGCGCAGATCCCACGGGATGCCCGCCGCACGGATCATCGGGCCGGAGAAGCCCCAGGCAATCGCGTCCTCGCGGCTGACGATGGCGATATCGACATTGCGCTGCTTGAAGATGCGATTGTCCAGGACGAGGCTCATCGCGTCTTCGAAAAGCTGGAAGAAGCGGTTGTCGAGCCAGTCGCCGATATCCACCAGCAGCTTTTCCGGCACGTCCTGATGGACGCCGCCCGGACGGAAATAGGCAGAGTGCATCCGCGCGCCGCTCGCCCGCTCGAAGAAATTGAGGCAATCTTCGCGCAGATCCATGATCCACAGGTTCGGCGTGAACGCGCCAACATCAAGGATATGTGCGCCCATGTTGAGCATGTGGTTGCAGATGCGGGTCAGCTCGGCGAACAGCACGCGCAGATATTGCGCGCGGATCGGGACTTCCAAGTTCAGCAGCTTCTCGATGGCAAGCACGTAGCTGTGCTCCATCGCCAGCGGCGAACAGTAATCGAGCCGGTCGAAGTACGGCAGCGCTTGCAGGTAGGTCTTGTGCTCGATCAGCTTTTCGGTGCCACGGTGAAGCAGGCCGATATGCGGATCGATCCGCTCGATCACTTCGCCGTCAAGCTCCATCACCATCCGCAGCACGCCGTGCGCAGCCGGGTGCTGGGGGCCGAAGTTGATCGTGTAGTTGGAGATGACCTCGCCCGTGGTGGTGAGCGATTCTTCGCGTTGCATGGTCACTTTCCGCCCTCCTTCGAGGTGGGATCGGGCGCACCGGGGGCGTCTTGGGTGCTAGCCTTCTGCGCAGCCGAAGTACGCTTCTCGGCGTTGGCATTGGCCGCAGCACCTGCCCCGGTCTGACTGGGCTTTTCCGTGGTCTTCACATCATTCACCGTCGGCGCACCGCGCGATTTTTCATCGCCGGGCAGTTCGTAATCCGCGCCTTCCCAGGGGCTGAGGAAGTCGAAGCTGCGCATTTCCTGCGCCAGTTCGACGGGTTCATACACCACCCGCTTTTCCTCCTCGGAGTAACGCAGTTCGGTGTAGCCCGTCATCGGGAAGTCCTTGCGGAACGGGTGGCCTTCGAAGCCATAATCGGTGAGGATGCGGCGCAGGTCCGGGTTGCCCGCAAAGGTGACGCCGTACATGTCGAACACTTCGCGTTCGAGCCAGCCTGCGTTGGGCCACAGCGTGGTGACGGTCGGCACCGGCGTGTCTTCGCTCGCCGAACATTTGACCATCACGCGGTGGTTCTTGGTCAGGCTCTGGAGCATGTAGACGACTTCGAAGCGTTCGGCCCGGTCGGGGTAATCGACGCCCGCAATCTCCATCAGCTGCTGATAAGCATGATCATCGCGCAATGTTTGGAGCACGCGGGCGATATCGTCGCGTTTCACGCGAAAGCTGACTTCGCCGTGGGCTTCGGCTGCACCGATCAGCCACACGCTGATGCTTTCGCTGATCGCGTCAATCACGCCTTCATTCGAGGCGAATTTCGGGGCGGAATGGTGCACCATCATTCCGATTCCTTCTTTGTCAGCGCCCCGGACAATAGCGCCACCAGTCGCAAAAATGCCAAGAGGACAAAAGTGATGCCCACGGCCCAAGCGCCCAATTGCAGGACCAACCCGCCGTAGCTATCCCAAAATTCTGACAACCAGCCCGCCGCTTCACCAAGCCAGATCAGCGCGGAAACGATTGCCACGAACAGGCCAATAAAGATCGCCGCAAACAGCGGCTCCACAAGCAAGTACTTAATCACCGCTCAATCGTCCCCACGCGGCGGATCTTCCGCTGCAACTGCATGACGCCGTAAAGCAGCGCCTCGGCGGTCGGCGGGCAACCGGGAACGTAGATGTCGACCGGCACGATCCGGTCACAGCCACGCACAACGGAATAGGAATAGTGGTAATAGCCGCCGCCATTGGCGCAGCTGCCCATGCTGATCACATATTTGGGATCGGACATCTGGTCATAGACCTTGCGCAGCGCCGGGGCCATCTTGTTGCACAGCGTTCCGGCGACGATCATCACGTCCGACTGGCGCGGGGAGGCGCGCGGGGCCGCGCCGAAGCGCTCCATGTCATAACGCGGCATGTTGACGTGGATCATCTCGACCGCGCAGCAGGCGAGCCCGAAGGTCATCCACCACAGCGATCCGGTGCGCGCCCATTGGAACAGGTCCTCGGTCGAGGTGACAAGGAAACCCTTGTCATTCACCTCGGTCTGCATCGCGGTGAAATAGGACGCGTCCGGCTGCCGCACCTCACCGCCAGCGGCGGTGGTCAGCGCGGAAATATCGGGCAATCCTTGGGGAGGAGTAACGATGGTATTCATTCCCAGTCCAACGCCCCTTTCTTCCATTCATAAGCAAGCCCGACGGCGAGGATGAACAGGAACACCATCATGCCGCTCCAGCCCACCCAGCCCGTCTCACCCAGGCTCACCGCCCAGGGGAACAGGAAGGCTGCTTCGAGGTCGAACACGATAAAGCTGATCGCGACCAGATAGAAGCGCACGTCAAACTGGCTGCGCGCATCCTCGAACGCGGGAAAGCCGCATTCATACTCGGAGAGCTTTTCCGCATCGGGATTGTGGGTGCCCGTGAGGCGCGACACCGCCATGGGCGCGACCACAAACAGGATCGAGAGCCCGAAAGCCACGAGCACGAATAACAGTATCGGCAGATACTGACTGAGGTCGACCACGACGATGTCCAAGCTGTTAATCCCGTTCGTCGCCCTAAGCCTGTCGCACGCGGGGCGCAAGCCTGCGACTCGCGGAAAACCCCTCAGGTATGTTGCAGGAAATCGAACAAAGGTTGCGACAGGTCATTCAGCGCGGGGCAAGCGGCAGGCGCCGGATCACGCTGGGGATGGCGGTCATACCATCGCGCAGGCGCCCTTGGTCGTAACGGTCCCATTGGCCGGTCGCGACGTAGTAGAGCGCTCCTTTGGCGACGCTGCCGCCCAAGGGCTCGGTCCAATCGGGGTGCGCTTGTTCCAGGATGCGGTGTCCGATGATGCGGGTGCCGTCCTCAGAAAGAGCGAAGGCACTGATCCGCATCGGGCTGGTGCCGTTCTGCACCGCAATCAGCTCGCGGCCATGCAGCCACAGCCCATCCACCCCGTCAAGCGCGGCCGGAACATCGCTGGATAGCCGCGTGAGCGCGCCGTTGGCGAGGTCGATCACTGCGAGGCCATAGCGGTAATCGCTGACATAAAGCCGCGCCCCATCCGCGCTGACCGCCAGCCCTTGGGGCGAGCGTAAGATGCCGGGGGCGATCAGCGGCTCGAGCGCAGGTGCATCGGCGCGAGCGCGATAGACCCCGCCGCCTTGCGGATCGCTGGCGTAAACCGTGCCGTCCAGCCCAACTGCAAGGTCGGAGACCGCCACACCTTCCGGAGCAGGAATACGGCGAAACTCACTGGGTTCGCCGGTCAATCCGATCAAGCCGGAGAACCGCTCGGGATCGGCGGGTGAACCGTCGATATTGCCCGAAGCGATCCAGCCCGTGCGCCCATCGGAGGCCGAGACGATACCCGACAGGGCAAAAGCGCCGGGGATTGGCAGCTCTTTCCACGCGTCACCCGGCAGGCTAACAAAGACGGACCGGCGGGAAACCGAGGTGGCCAACGCTTCTACACCGTTCGGCGCGACGAACACGCTCTCGATCAATCCCGCCTCAGCCTGCACCTCGGCGAAGACAGTGCTGGCGGCGATCATCTGCGGCACGCCCGCCAGCAACTCGCGCGCAGCTTCGGCCTGTGCCGCTCCGATCAGGTCGGGGATCTGCCCCCGCGCCCGCTCACCGAACTGGTGCCCACGCTCCACGAGCCAACGCAGGCTGACCAGCGCAGCGTCCCCATCACCTGCCTGGAGCTGCGCATTAAGGAACCGCAGCCGCACATTAGCGCTGTCAGGAAAGTCGCGCGCCAGCTGTTCCAGCCCTGCGACGTCCGCGATAGCGCCCGTCGCAGGATCGACCGCGCGCCACGCAGGTGGCTCCTCAGCACCGAGCGAGACCGCCGGAATCTGAGCCAGAAGCACAGCCAGCGCGGCGGCGAGCGCCTTCATTTCATCATGTTCGCCGCAGCCTTCTCGGTCGCCTTGCCATAGGGTGGCTTCATGCCGGCGAGCTTGGCGATGTCGATCTTGGGCTGGTGATAGACCGCGCGTGCGTGGCTGAATTCGCGGAAGCCCTCGATCGCGTGATAGCTCCCCATTCCCGACGGGCCGACCCCGCCGAACGGCAGGTCTTCCATCGACACGTGGAACACCACGTCATTGGTGGTCACCCCGCCCGAGATGGTGCGGGTCAGCACGCGCTCCTGCTCGCCCTTATCCTCACCGAAGTAATAGAGGCCGAGCGGGCGGTCATGCTCGTTGATGTAATCCACCGCCTGATCGACCGCTTTGTAGGTCATGACCGGCAGGACGGGACCGAAGATTTCCTCCTGCATCGCCGCCATGCCGTCGTTCACATTCTTGAGGATCGTGAGCGGCATCTTGCGCTGGTTGGAGTTGGCGAAATCCTCGCCCGCCGGGTTGACCTCGATCACCTCGGCGCCTTTGTCCTTGGCGTCGGCGACGAGGCCCTGCAAGCGCTCGAAATGGCGGTCGGATACGATTGACGCGTAATCGTCATTGTCGAGCAGAGTGGGATACATCGCGCTGGCCGCGCCGACGACGCCTGCCACAGCCTCGTCCTGCTTGTCTTCGGGCACCATCAGATAATCGGGTGCGAGGCAGATTTGCCCTGCGTTCATCATCTTGCCGAGCGCAATCCGCTCCCCCGCCTTGGCGAAATCGGCGCTGCGGCCCATGATGACGGGCGACTTCCCGCCCAGTTCAAGCGTCACCGGCACCAGGTTCGTTGCCGCAGCCTGCATCACGCGGCGGCCGGTGGCGGTCGATCCGGTGAAGACCAGATGATCAAACGGCAGCGAGGAGAACGCGGCGGCGACTTCGGGGCTGCCAGTGACGACAGCGACTTCCTCAGGCGCGAAATACTCTGCCACCAGCTCTGCCATCAACTCGCTGGTGCGCTCGGTGAATTCGGACGGCTTGATCATCGCCCGGTTGCCCGCAGCCAGCACCTGCATCAGCGGGCCGAAAGCCAGCTGCACCGGGAAGTTCCACGGCGAGAGAATGCCGATCACGCCCTTGGGTTCGTAACGCACCTCGGCCTTGGCCCCCAGCAGGCCGAGCGGGAACTGCACCTTGCGCTTCTCAGGCTTGGCCCAGGCGTCCAGATGCTTGAGTGCATGATTGCCCGCGCCAACCGTGGCGGCAATGTCGGTCAGCATTGACTGCGCGTAGGAGCGGTTGCCGAAATCGGCGCTCATCGCCTTGGCGAATGCCTCGCCGTGGTCCTTCACCAGCGCCATAGCGCGGCGGATGCGGTCCTTGCGCTGCGACAGCGGCTCGGGGCGCGAGGCGGTGAAGGCGGCGCGCTGGCGCGCAAGCAGGGCTTCAAGTTCATCGCGGCGATCATCGGCCATGTCATTCTCCCGTGAGACATAGATGCGTTTTCATTTGCGACGCGTTCTCGCGCAAAGGCGTGGTCAAGGCAAGGCGCTTCGACCTTGGCCGCGATTGCGTTTGACGCATTGCAGCATTACATCCGCCGTCAGAACACGCTCCTATGTCACACAAGGACTTAGCCATGAACCAGCTCTCCCCCAATGATCCGATCGTGATCCTCTCCTACGCCCGCACCCCGATGGGCGCGATGCAGGGTGCGCTTTCCGAGGTTTCGGCAACCGATCTCGGCGCTGTTGCGGTCAAGGCTGCGGTTGAGCGCGCGGGCGTGGCGGGCGAGGAGATCGACCGCGCCTATATGGGCTGCGTGCTGCCCGCCGGGCTCGGCCAGGCACCGGCGCGTCAGGCAGCGATCAAGGCGGGCTTGCCGCTTTCGGTCGAGGCGACGACCGTCAACAAGGTCTGCGGCAGCGGTATGCAGACCGTGATCATGGGCAGCGAGGCGCTCGCCAGCGGGACTGTCGACATGGTGGTCGCAGGCGGCATGGAGAGCATGACCAATGCGCCCTACCTCCTCAAAAAGCACCGCTCGGGCGCGCGGCTCGGGCATGACACGGCCTATGACCATATGTTCCTCGATGGGCTGGAAGATGCCTATGAACCCGGCCGCGCGATGGGCACCTTCGCGCAGGACACCGCCAATGCCTACCAGATGACCCGCGAGGATATGGACGCCTATTCGATCGAATCGCTCGCCCGTGCCAACCGCGCGATTGCCAGCGGCGCATTCGCTGACGAAGTGGTCGCGGTCACGGTTTCGACCCGCGCCGGTGATGTCGTGGTTGAACACGACGAAGCCCCCGGCAAGGGCCGCCCCGACAAGATCCCGCAGCTGAAGCCCGCTTTCGCCAAGGATGGGACGATCACCGCCGCGACCTCCAGCTCGATTTCGGACGGCGCAGCCGCCGTAGTCCTCACCCGTGCCAGCATTGCCGAGGCCAAGGGCCTTGTCCCAGTCGCCCGCGTGGTCGCGATTGCGTCCCACGCCCATGCGCCGTCGCAGTTCACCACCGCGCCGATCCCGGCGATCCAGAAGGTGCTGGCCCGCGCTGGCTGGGGCGTGGACGATGTTGATCTGTTCGAGGTGAACGAGGCCTTCGCCTGCGTCGCGATGTTCGCAATGCGTGACCTCGGCATCCCGCACGACAAGATCAACGTGAACGGCGGCGGCACCGCGCTCGGTCACCCGATCGGGGCGAGCGGCACGCGGATTATTGTCACGCTGCTCAATGCGCTGAAGCAGCAGGGCAAGACACGCGGCGTCGCCTCACTGTGCATCGGCGGCGGGGAAGCGACGGCGGTTGCGGTCGAACTGATCTGATTGGCGCGCGCCGGGCGGCCTTATTCGTCGCCCGGCAGCGTGTCAGAGCCCCACAGGCGCGCCGCGCTGATCCAGCCCTTTCGCCCGGCAATATCGACCTCGCACCAGCCCGTACGGCACGCCTTGAGCTTGGTCACCACGCCCGGTTCGGCCCGCCACTTCACTTCCGCCGCTGTGCTGGGCTCGGCGCGCACTTCGGCGAGCCCCGCTCCGATCACCAACCCGCCCCGCGCCGGATCGAGTTGGCTCGAGGCAACCCAGCCCTGCGTGCCTTCATGGTCCTCGACCAGACGCCAGCCCTCGCGCACCCGCACCACCTTCACCGGCAGACCCTGCCGCAGATAGACCCAGGTGACGGGATATTCCGCGCTCGGCCCCACGCGCATATTGACCTTCTCGTACCGCAGGCTCGCCCAATAGGGCAGCGTCCGGTCCTGCGCGCTGAGCGGCGCGATCATGAAGGTTGCGGCCAGCATCAGCATTAGGCCGAGCGTCGAGAAGAAACGGAATCCCTGCATAGCCGATGCGATAGCGCGTTAGCCCCTGCGGATTCAAGCAGCGCCTGTGCATCCGCGCCTTGACCGCGAAGGCCCTGTGGCATTAGCCCGTCAGCCATGACCCAGCGCCCCACCCGTCCACTCGCCAATGTCCCGCGCGTGATCGTCACCCGCCACCTGATGCCGGAGGTCGAAGCGCGGATGTGCGAGCTGTTCGATGTGGTGCTGAACGCAAGCGATGTGCCGCTCACCCGCGAGCAACTGGCCAAGGCGATGCGGGATTGCGATGTGCTGGTGCCGACCGTGACCGACCGGATCGACGCCGATCTGATCGCCGGTGCTGGCGAGCGGCTGGGCCTGATCGCCAATTTCGGCGCTGGCACCGAGCATATCGACCTGCCTGCCGCCGCCGCGCGCAAGATCCTCGTCACCAACACCCCGGGCGTCTTCACCGATGACACGGCTGATATCGCCATGGCCGGGATCATCGGCGTGCCCCGCCGGATTCGCGAAGGCACGGGCCTCGTGCGCAGCGGCAAGTGGACCGGCTGGGCGCCGTCAGGCCTGCTCGGACGCAAGCTGGCGGGCAAGGTGCTCGGCATCATCGGCATGGGCCGCATCGGTCAGGCCGTCGCCCACCGTGCCCGCGCCTTCGGGCTTGAGATCGCCTATTATAACCGCAAGCCGCTGCCCGAAGCGCTCGAGCGGATGCTGGGCGTGCGCTATGTCGGCGATGTCGATGCGCTGATGGCCGAGGCTGACATTCTCACCCTGCACTGCCCGCTGACCGAGGACACCCGCCACCTGATCGACGCGCGCCGGATCGCGCTGATGAAGCCGGGCAGCAGCATCATCAACACCGCGCGCGGCGAATTGATCGATCAGGAAGCGCTGATTGCTGCGCTGGAATCGGGGCATCTCGCAGGCGCCGGGCTCGACGTGTACCCGGACGAGCCCCACGTCGACCCGCGCCTGATCGCGCACCCCAACGTCATGACCCTCCCCCACATCGGCAGCGCCACGGCCGAGGGCCGCGAGGATTCGGGTCACAAGGTGATCGCCAATATCCGAATGTGGGCCGACGGCCACCGCCCGCCCGATCAGGTGCTGACGGCGCTGGTGTGGGGTTAATCTCTGGCGTTGAACCCGCAATCAGTCAGTAGCGTCTGCCATGCGTCTAGAGCTTCACGGAAAGCCACATTACCCGGCGTAGCCTCTTTCTGACCATGCTGACGAAGCGCGATGTCCCACCAAGCTACGTCCCAATATCGTTGCATGAAATTAAAGAGCGCGAGTCCGTCCTGACAGTTATCTTTCTCCTCCTCGAGATGAGGAGGTACAAATGTGGCCAGCATAGCAATCCCCTTCGGCCAGCCATCATCGCGATACTTGCCATGCTTCGTGGTGTTTGCGATCGCCTCGATAGCAGACAGCCATGGGATTGCTCCCCCTAAGAACTGCTGCCAGTCGTCCAGATTACCGAGCCCTGAAGGCAACGTACGACGCCCTGCACGGCAGTCTTTAGCTAAAGCTGTTTTCGTCCAGTCTCGCAGCGCAGTTAACGATACACAAAAATCGAGCGCTGCGAAACTTACGTCCTCAATGTGGCAGGGTCGCTTGGAGACCTCATATTCATAGCGGCTGAAGTTCCAGTCAGCCTTGCGAAACTTATCCCAAGGCGTCCTTAGCGACGTCAGCAGCTCAGGGTGATCTGCCCATTCGTGTCGCTCTGTGCGGCGACCCATTCGGCCTAATCCCCCGTCAAGATCCGCTCGACCAGCTCGCCCACGCTTGGCGTGTAGCCGTTGGAGAAGAACGGATCGGTCTTGAACCGGTAGGCCGCATGGCCCGCGAATGCGAGGTTGTTGTCGGGATCATCGCCGTGGGCGATGTCCTGCAAGGTCTTCTGGATGCAGAAGCTGCGCGGGTCGGCCAGACGCCCGGTGGTGTGATCGTCGTGGTCTTTCCAGCTCGAAAAACCGCAATGCGACAGGCAGCCCATGCAATCCTGCTGATCCTTGCGGATGGTGTCGCGTGCATCGGGCGTGACGAACACGATCGTGTCATCAGGGGTCTTGAGCGGCTCGGTATGACCCGCGCGCATCCACATTTCGGCCTTGGCCTTGTCCTCGGGCTTGACCCAGAAACTGCGGGCCCTGCCGTCTTCGCCGAGCTGCACCGTGCCGTCTTCCACGCCGCGCTTGAAGTAAGGCACTTGGCGCTCTGAACGGTGCATCAGGTCATACAGGAACGGGGTCTTCACCGCGCTCGAATAGAAGCCGGTGGGGGAGAACTTGTGGAGCAGCACATCGCCTGGTTCGACGGTGCGCAGCAGGTCTTTCCAGATCTGCGGGATCGGGCTCTCCTGCGTCAGCAAGGGCCGCGTGCCGAACTGGAAGGCGATTTTGCCAAGCTCGGGATTGTCGATCCAGTCGTTCCATTCGCGCAGGTACCAGACCCCGCCCGCCATCACGATCGGCACGTCATCGCTGACGCCCTCGGCGCGCATCATGTCGCGCAGCACTTTGACGCGTGGATAGGGGTCTTCCGGCTTGGTCGGGTCTTCGGCGTTGGAGAGGCCATTGTGCCCGCCCGCCAGCCACGGGTCTTCATAAACCACCGCCGCCATCAGCTCGGGCACCTTGTGATAGGACCGCTTCCACAGCGCGCGGAAGGCGCGGCCTGAACTCACGATCGGCAGATAGCAGACGTTAAAGCGCGCCGCGATCTCCGCCAGCTTGTAAGGCATCCCCGCCCCGCAGGTGACGCCGGTCACCATGCCGCGGGTGTTTTCCAATACGCCTTCGAGCACGGCCTGCGCCCCGCCCATTTCCCACAGCACGTTGATGTTGATCGCGCCCTTGCCGTTCGCGATTTCATAGGCCTGTTTGACCTGCGTGGTCGCGCCGTCGATGGCGTAGCGGATCAGCTCCTGATGCCGTTCTTCACGGGTGCGGCCGTGGTAGATTTGCGGGATGGGATTACCGTCATCGTCATAGCTGTCAGCATTGACCGCGCTGACCGTGCCAATCCCGCCAGCAGCGGCCCAAGCGCCGGAACTCGCATGATTGGTGGCAGATACGCCCTTGCCGCCTTCCACCAGCGGCCAGACTTCACGACCGCCATAAACGATCGGGCTCAATCCCTTGAACAATGAAAATCCCCTTTGCGCGAAACCCGCGCTTTCTTACGTAACCTTGCCATAGTCGGGGCGGCCTCGCCTCGCAACCTCACGCGTTTGCGCCCTCAGCCTGCCTCGCAGACCTTGATCGCATCAGGCGCGGTGCGTTTGGTGCCGCGCTGAAAGCGTGCGAAATAGCCCTTGATATCCGGGCGTTCAATATACTCGACCAGCACATAGCCGACCGCTTCGAACTCGCAGAACAGCAGCGTATGCGGCAGGCCGTGGCGGCCAACCGGGCTGTCGCTTTCCACGACCACGATCTGCCCCCCGGCGTTCAACGCAGGCCACATGTTCCACAGGAAGGCGTAAGGATCGGTCACCTCGTGGTACATATGGACCATGAAGATACGGTCGAAACTGTCGGGCGGAAGCTGCGGATTGTCGGCATCACCGAACTTGATCGAGATATTCTCGAGCCGCTCGCGCTCCACTCGTCGGCCGAGCCGGTCGAGCGCTTCGCGGCTGATGTCCTGCGCCAGCACGCGCCCGTCTGCGCCGACCCGCTCAGCCAAGCGCACGGTGTAGTACCCCTCACCCGCGCCGATATCAGCAACGGTCATGCCGGAGCGAAGGTCGGCGAGGTCCATGACCACTTGTGCTTCGTTACGCTCGTCACGCGCGTCTTCGTTGGAGAACTGGTTGGAGACGACTTTGGCGACAGGGCGATCAGGCTTGGGGAAGCTCACTTCACCTGCGGCCGTATCGCCGGTGACAGGCGCTATGCCATCGCACCCGGCCAGCAGCAGTGCTGCGCCCACTCCCAAACCAGACCAGACAGCGAGGCGCCGCATCGCGCTTACTCCACGTCCTCGATCTCGACCTTCTCGCCCGTCACCCGCTGGGCAAGCGCCGCCGAGATGAACGGATCGATTGCGCCATCGAGCACAGCGTCAGGGGCGGTCGAGACCACGCCGGTGCGCAGGTCCTTGACCATCTGATAGGGCTGCAAGACGTAGGAGCGGATCTGGTGGCCCCAGCCAATGTCGCTCTTGGCCGAGTGTTCAGCGCTGGCGGCTTCCTCGCGCGAACGCATCTCCGCCTCGTAAAGCCGCGCCTTCAGCATATTCATCGCGATTTCGCGGTTCTTGTGCTGGCTGCGGTCCTGCTGGCTGGCGACCACGATGCCGGAGGGTTGGTGGGTGATACGCACTGCGGAATCGGTGGTGTTGACGTGCTGCCCGCCAGCGCCCGACGCGCGGTAGGTGTCGATCTTGAGGTCGGCGGGATTGATGTCGATCTCGAAGGAATCGTCGATCACCGGATAGACCCACACGCTCGAAAAGCTGGTGTGGCGGCGGGCGCTGCTGTCATAGGGACTGATGCGAACCAGACGGTGGACGCCGCTTTCGGTCTTGGCATAGCCATAGGCGCCGTCACCCTTGATATGCAGGGTCGCCGACTTGATCCCGGCCTGTTCGCCCGCCTGATATTCGACCGTTTCAACCTTGAACCCGCGCCGTTCGGCCCAGCGACCATACATCCGGAACAGCATTTCGGCCCAGTCCTGGCTCTCGGTCCCGCCGGCCCCGGCATGGATTTCGAGATAGGTGTCATTGCCGTCAGCCTCGCCCGAAAGGAGCGCTTGCACCTTGTCGGCATCCGCCCGGTCGGCGAGCCGTTGCAGGGTTGCCAAGCCATCCTCGACAATCGCGTCTTCGCCCTCAGCCTCACCCATTTCGATGAATTCGACGGCATCCGCCATTTCGGCGGCGATTTCGTTCACGGTGTTCACCGCCGTCTCAAGCGTCTTCTGCTCACGGCTGATCGCTTGGGCTTGCTTGGGGTTGTCCCACAGGTTGGGGTCCTGCACGCGCGCATTCAACTCGTCGAGCCTCCGCAGCGCGCGATCCCAATCGAGCGACAGGCGCACCAGCGCCAGCGCCGCTTCGATCCGGTTGATGTAAGCCTGGCCTTCGGCCCGCATCGTCTATCCTTCAGTGATGCTCTTAAAAAGTCGGCCCCGCTTAGCGCTGCGCGCGCGATTGTAAAGCGGCTGCGCCGCTCCCCGGGGCCCTACTTCTTGAGCGCGCGCACCGCCGCCAAGGTCTTTTCGACGTGGCCGCGATAGTCGGCGGCGGAATGCACGGCGACGATGCTGCCGTCGCGCGCGATCACGTAAGATGTGCGGCTGGCATAGCCCGAGCCACTGCCGGCCACATCATAAGCCGCCATGATCTTGGCCGAGGCGACGCCGACCGGGAAGGCATCACGGCATTCTTCGCGGCTGAAGCGCTTGAGGGTAGCAATATCGTCGTTCGACATCCCGATGACGCTCGCGCCCGCCGCCTTGAACTGCGGCATCGCGGCGGCAAAGGCATTGGCTTCCAGCGTGCAACCGCTGGTGAAGGCCTTTGGGTAGAAATAGAGCACCACCGGCCCCTTGGCCAAGGCAGCACTGAGCGTGAAGCCGAACTCCGACCCGGCGAGCGCGGCGCGGGTGGCAAAGGCGGGGGCCTTCGCACCTTTGGGCAGTTCAGCCGAAGCGGAGGTGACGGTCATCGCGGCGAGCCCGATCAGGGCGAGCGCGGCGAAGGGGGTGAAGCGGGTGCGGGTGCTGGTCATGGCACACTAACCCGCCAGCCCCGCGACCGGTTCCACGCAAGATCAGTCAACCCCGCCTTCTTCGATGAATTCGACTGGTTCCGGAGCAGGCTCGTCGACTACCGCGCTTTCGGCATTCTGCCGCCCGGCGCGGATCAGCGCGAGGATTTCGTTGCGCTTGGCCGCGATGGCGTCCTGCCGGGTGTAACGCTCTGGCTCAGTGTCGGGCTTGAAGGCTTCCCAGATAATCGCAGATCGCGGGTCATCGGTCGGCCAGCCATCGAACACGCGCTTGCCCGAGCGGCGGTCAACCCGCACCATCCGCACGCCCGCAGGCGCCACGGCGGGAAGGTCGGACCACTTGGGCTTGGTCTTCTCGATCAGGCTCTTGATGATTGGCGCGGCAATCGTGCCGCCAAAGGCATAGCCGCCCATGTTCCGGGGTTGGTCGAAACCGATATAGGCGCCTGCGATCATCTGCTGCGTGCCGCCGATGAACCATACGTCCTTGGGGCCGGTGGTGGTGCCGGTCTTGCCGAACAGTGGCAGGTTCAGCGGATTGAGCACCGTCGCGGTCCCACGGCTGACCGCGCCGCGCAGCATATGCATCACCTGAAACGCGGTGCGCGCATCCATCGCCTGCGCGCCGCGCACGCCGAAGCGCGGCATCGGCTTGCCATCCCATTTCGCCATGTTGCAGCCGCGGCAATCGCGGTTGTCGGCGCGCCACAGCACCTTGCCGCGGCGGTCCTGCACATAGTCGATCACGGTCGGCGGATTGAGCCGCCCGTGATTGGCCAGCGCGCTGTAAGCGGCAACCATCTTGACCAGCGTCGTCTCGCCTGCGCCCAGCGCGGTCGAAGGATAGGCCGGGAACTTGCCAATGCCGAGCTTCTCGATGCCCTTGACGACATTGTTCATGCCCGCGGTCATGCCGATCTGCACGGTCATGATGTTCTGCGACTGCTCGAGCCCGAAGCGCATCGGATGCTGCCCGCCGCTGCCCGAGCCGCGAATGCATTTCTCGCCGAGATTGGCGCCCTGATAATAGCAGAAGCGATTGTTATCGACCTGGGTCGAGGGCGTCATGCCGGTATCGAGCCCGGCGGCATAGACGAAGGGCTTGATAGTCGAACCCGGCTGACGCATCGCCTGCGTCGCGCGGTTGAAGTCCGACAGGCGGTGATCGAACCCGCCCTGCATCGCCAGCACCCGCCCGGTCTGCGCACTCTCGACCACCAGCGCGCCTTGCGCTTCAGGCACGGTGCGTACGTTCCAGCCATTGCCGCTGGGATTGGCGGCAATAACGTCGCCTGCTTTCAGCGCGTTGGGTAGATTGCCAAGCGGTGCTTCCTTGCCATCGGCAAATCCGATCCGTGCCGATTGCCCGCTGCGGCTGGTGACGACGCCAATGCGCCAGTCCTTGTAATTGATCCCGAGCGGCGAGCTTTGCAGCTGGCTTGCCCAATTGCCGGCGCTGACATCGAGTGTCGCAATCGGCCCTGCCCAAGCGCGCCCACCGTGATAGCGCAGCAGGCCTTCGCGCAGCGCATCGCGGGCAGCGGTCTGCATCTGCGGATCAAGCGAAGTGCGCACCCACAGCCCGCCTGCATAGACCGAGTTCGGCCCGGTCTCCACCGTCTCGCCAAACCGCGTGATCAATTCGCGGCGGACTTCTTCTAAGAAGTAGCCCGCATCAACGCTCCGCTCACGCCGCTGCGTGACGAGGCCCAAGGGCTGCGCCGCAGCCGCCCGGCGCTGCGAGCCAGTGATGAAGCCGTTCTCTTCCATCTGGGTAAGGACGAAATTGCGCCGCTCCAGCGCAGCATCTTCCTGACCCTTGCGGCCATAGCGTTCCGGCGCCTTGGGCAGGATCGCAAGGAAGGCCATCTCGTGCAGTTCAAGCGCGTCGACATCCTTGTCGAAATAGGCGCGCGATGCCGCCTGCACGCCAAAGCTGCGCCGCCCGAGCGGGATTTCGTTGAGGTAGAGTTCAAGGATCTCCTGCTTGGTCAACACCTGTTCGATGCGGCCGGCGAGGATCATTTCTTTGAGCTTGCGCGTAACGGAGTATTCGTCTCCCAGCAGGAGATTCTTGGCGACCTGCTGGGTGATGGTCGACCCGCCCACTGCGCGCTCGCCAGAGCCAAATTTGGTGGCATAATCGAACACCGCATTGGCCGTGCCGAGGAAATCAACCCCGCCGTGGCTGAAGAAGGTTTTGTCCTCGGCAGCGAGATAGGACTCGATCAGCTTTTGCGGGAAATCGGCATATTGCAGCTGCACCCGCCGCTCACGCGCATAGGTGTGGACGATCTCGCCGTCATAGCCGCGCACCACCGTGGGGAGCGGGGTTTCATAGGTCAGCAGTGTTTCGGCTTCGGGCAGGTCGCTGGCTAGCCACACGAACACCGCGATCCACAGCGCGAGGAACACGCCAAATGCGCCCGCGACCAGCTTGAACCAGAAGCTCTGCCGCCAACGCTCACGGAACCACGCCAGCGCCCCGCCCAAATCGCGGTTCACGCGGTAGCGCAGGTAAGCCCAGGTGGAGGGCGCGCCGGGTTCGGCGACAGGTGAGGCGGTCGGCTCAGTCATGGACGCGCGGCAACTAGCACGCGGGGATTGGCCAAGGCTAGCCGATTTCCCATCCTATTCGCCGTCCGCCACAGGATCGCGCCGCCGCGCGAAATAGACCCGGATGGCGCGCGCCAGCACGCCGGCATATTCGGCCCGCCCCTCAGCCGTGGTCAACCGCGCGCGATCAGTGAGGTTGGTGACAAAGCCGCTCTCGAACAGCACCGAGGGCACGTCGGGTGCCCGCAGCACCACCAGCCCGGCGGCGCGCTTGGGCTGTGGGACAAAGGCGAGCTTGCTCGATCCCTCACGCAGCACGAGGCCGGCAAATTCGAGCGCGTCTTCCTGCGTGCGCTGCTGCGACAGCTCAACCAGGATCGTGCTGACCGCCGCGCTTTGCCCATCAATCGTGATGCCATTCAATCGGTCCGCATCGTTTTCGCGCGCGGCAAAGCGCGCCGCCGCCTCGCTCGATGCGTCATCGGACAAGGTGTAGATGCTCGCCCCGCTGACATCGGCGCGCTCTCCGGCGGAATCGGCATGGATCGAAATGAACAGGTCCGCATCGAGCAAGCGCGCGATCTCTGGCCGGTAAGGCAGCGGCACGATGCGGTCATCCGCGCGGGTCAGCGCCACCCGGATCCCGCCTTGCCGCAGCAATTCGTCCCGCACAGCAAGTGCGATGGCGAGGGTGATGTCCTTTTCGTTGACCTTGCGCCCCTCGGGATCGGTGCCGATTGCACCCGGATCGCGCCCGCCATGCCCAGCGTCGATCACCACCAGCGGACGCGAGGGATCATCGGGGCCCTCAACCGGTGGCAAGTCGATATTCGCGCCCTCACTTTCGAGCGCAAATCGCAGCACATAATCGCGTCCCCATTCGGGCACCGGGATCGTCAGACCCAGCACGCTCGCCCCGCCAAGCACGGCAATCGGTGCCAGAAATACGATCAGCAGAAGAGTGCGAAAACTCATGATGGTAAGGTGCTTACGGTCTTGCCGCCTGCCAGCGCAATAGAGTTGCGGGGTTTGCCCCACAGTGCTAGCGGTATTGCCAGAGAGGTTGCATCACGGCGCACTTTGCGCTCCACCTGCGATCCTCTTGCGCCGGGGCACCACCATTTCTCGCACCCGGCCCAGTACAGGTTGATGTAGTGACAGAACGTTTTTCCCGATCGATGAGCACAATGCGCAAACAGCGCGTGCGTGTCCTCGCGGGTCAAGATGCGGCGCTCGGCCGCACGTTCCACATTGCAGACACGAGCTTCGCACTGAGCGCCGCTGGCGGCCAAAGCGCGATTTCCCCTTCCGGCACAGCTATCACGCAGGCCGGTTCACCACATAATGCGCGTCCCCTTCATGCCCCATTGCGGGCAAGGCCGGACGCATGGAGAATATTCAATGTCAACGCGCATGCTAATCGATGCGCGCCACCCGGAAGAAACACGGGTGGCGGTTCTGCAGGGCAACCGGATTGAGGAATTCGATTTCGAATCTGCCGAACACAAGCAGATTAAAGGCAATATCTACCTCGCCAAGGTAACCCGCGTCGAACCATCGCTACAGGCGGCCTTTGTCGACTTTGGCGGCAATCGCCACGGCTTCCTCGCCTTCAGCGAAATCCACCCCGACTACTACCAGATTCCCAAGGCTGATCGCGACGCGCTGCTGGCTGAAGAGGCCGAGGCGGCGGAAGAAGAAGAACGTCTGCGCGCTGAAGAGGAAGATGAAGGCATCTCCCCCGGCGACGAATATGACGCCGAAGAAGAAAGCGGCGAATCCCTCGCCGAAGACTTTGCCGAAAACGGCGTCGAGGAAGTCGACACCTCCGACAAGGACGATGTCGCCACCTTCGAAGGCGGCGAATCTGACGACAATTCGGGCGACGAAGACGGTTCGGATGACGACGCCGACAATGGCGACGATGATCAGAACGGCGAAGAAAACGCCGATGGCTCGGATCAGGATCGCGGTCGTGGTCGCCGGGGCCGCCGCCGTCAGGGCAGCAAGGGCGGCGATAACGGTGCCAATAGCAAGGGTGGCCGCAGCCGCGCCAAGCAGGTCGACGAAGTGCGCGCCAAGCGCATGGCACTGCGTCGCCGCTACAAAATCCAGGACGTTATCCAGCGCCGCCAGGTGCTGCTGGTGCAGGTCGTCAAGGAAGAACGCGGCAACAAGGGTGCAGCGCTGACCACCTATCTCAGCCTCGCCGGTCGTTACACCGTGCTGATGCCCAACAGCTCCAGCGGCGGCGGGATCAGCCGCAAGATCAGCTCGACCAGCGATCGCAAGCGCTTGAAGGACATGGTCTCCGATCTCAAGCTGCCCAAGTCGATGGGCCTGATCGTGCGCACCGCCGGCATGAGCCGCACCAAGCCCGAGATCAAGCGTGACTTCGATTACCTCGCCCGCGTGTGGGACGAGATCCGCGAGAACACCCTCGCCTCGGTCGCGCCCGCGCTGATCCATTCGGACAGCGACCTGATCAAGCGAGCGATCCGCGACATCTACAACAAGGAAATCGAGGAAGTCGTCGTTGAAGGCGAGGACGGCTACAAGTCGGCCAAGGCCTTCATGAAGATGCTGATGCCCAGCCACGCCCGGCGGGTGAAGGCCTATTCCGATCCGGTGCCGTTGTTCCAGCGTTACGGCGCGGAAGATCAGCTGCGCGCGATGTATGATCCGATGGTGCAGCTCAAATCGGGCGGCTATCTCATCATCAACCCGACCGAGGCGCTGGTCTCGATCGACATCAACTCCGGCCGCTCGACCAAGGAACATGGGATCGAAGCGACCGCGCTTCACACCAACCTTGAAGCAGCCAAGGAAATCGCCCGCCAACTGCGCCTGCGCGACATGGCGGGTCTGGTCGTGATCGACTTTATCGACATGGAGTACCCCTCCAACGTCCGTAAGGTCGAAAAGGCGATGAAGGACGCGCTCAAGAATGATCGCGCGCGCATCCAGGTTGGCCGCATCTCCAGCTTCGGGCTGATGGAAATGAGCCGCCAGCGCCTGCGCACCGGCGTGCTGGAAGCGACCACGCGCGCTTGCCCGCATTGCGATGGCACCGGGCTTGTCCGCACCGCATCGTCGGCGGGTCTTTCAGCGCTGCGTCTGATCGAGGACGAAGCGGCGCGCGGTAAGGGCACGCTGATCCGGCTGGGTGCAAGCACCGAAGCGGCGATCTATCTGCTCAACGAAAAGCGCGGCGATCTGGTCGAAATCGAGCAGCGTTACGGCGTCAGCGTCGAAGTCGTGCCCGAAGGCGAGGATGAAGGCGCCAAGATGAGCGTCTCCAGCGCAGGCCCGCGCCCGGCCTTTGCGCCCAAGTTCGAACCGATCATCGACGATGAGCCGGAAGATGAACTGCCCGAGGAAGAAGAAGACTTCGCCGAGGAAGAGGTTGAGGAGCGTGAGCCCCGCCAACCGCGCCGCGAACGCGCCGACAATGATGACGAAGGCGGCCGCAACAAGAAGAAGCGTCGCCGCCGCCGTGGTGGTCGCAACCGCAATCGCGGCGATGAAGGCGAAGGCGCCGAGGGCGAAGGCTCCGAAGACGGCGCTGAAGCTGGCGAAGATGACGACGACAATGGCGAAGCCCGCAACGCCGATGGCAACGATGACAACGGCACCGAAGGCGGCAATGACGGCGCGACCGATAGCGAAGGCCGCCCCAAGAAACGCCGCCGCCGTGGTGGTCGTGGGCGCAAGCGTCGTGATGGCACCTACGAGGGCAGCGAAGGCGGCTCCGATGGTGATGCTGACAGCGATGGCAGCGAAGCGCAGGATGACGGTGAGCCCGCAGCCGCAGCCGAAGTAGCGGCCGCACCGGCCGAGGCTGAGGTTGCCGCCGATGTGCCCGAAATCGAAGTGGCCGAAGCTGCTCCGGCGGAAAAGCCCAAGCGCGTCCGTGCTCCGCGCAAGAAGAAGGAAGCGGTTCCGGTTGCCGAAGTGGCAGCCGAGCTCGCGCCGGAAATTGCAGCCGAGGCTGCCGATGTCGCCGCAGAGGCTCCCGCCGAAGCGCCGGCCGAAAAGCCCAAGCGCAAGCGTGCGCCGCGCAAGGCCAAGGTGGCCGATGCCGAACCGGCCGAAACCGCAGAAGCAACCGAACCGGCAGTGGTTGAAGCGGCTCCGGCCACTACGCCCAAGGCCGATGCCGAAGCCGATGGCGATGCCAAGCCGCGCCGCGGTTGGTGGCAGCGCACCTTCGGCGAGTAAGCGCTCGCCGGTCAGGCCAAGCATTCATGGGGCGGGAGCGGGCAACCTCTCCCGCCCTTTGCTATTGCGGCTTGCGGGCGATGCCCCACTCCATCCATCCCGCAAAGCGCGGGGCCTTGGGGGTGTAGCCTTCACCCAAAGTCTCGACCGCAAAGCCTGCGCCTGTAAGCGCGCCCGCAATCGGCCGGGTCAGGTGGCAACCGCCCGCGAGGCGCTTCCAGACCGGTTCGATCCGCTCCTGCCAGCGCCGCACATCGCTATCGGGCGCGCGGCCATGTTCGAGGAACAGCGCTTGCCCGCCGGGACGCAGGATGCGGCGCAGCTCGCGCATCACCTGGGCCGGATCGCTCACCGAGCAGAGCGTAAAGGTGCAGACCACGCAGTCGAAGCTGGCGTCATCGAAGGGGATCGCCTCGCCCCACCCTTGCCTGAGATCGGCCACCCAGCCCTTGGCCCGCGCCGCCGCCCGCGCGCCATCGAGCAAGCCCTCATGCGGGTCGATCCCGGCATAGGAGGTGATCGCTTTGGGATCGTAGAACGCGTGATTGATCCCGCCGCCACAGCCCAGCTCGAACACATCTCCGCGCGCCAGTGGCACCACGGCAGAGCGCCGCTTCATCACCTGCCCTTGCGAACAGGCGCAAGTGATCAGGCGCGGCATGACGTTCGCCTCGTACCAGCTGGTGATCCCCATGCGTTGCTCCCCTTCCCGCTCAACCTTGGGTTTAGCCCGATGCTGGCGCAAGGAAAGCTGTGCTTTGTGCTCAGGCGGGGACTTCTGCCCCACAGAAATCAAACACCCGGCCGGAATCTTCGGGCGTCAGACTGGCGAGTACGCGGAGCAGATTGGTGGCGGCATCTTGCGGAGTGGTCAGCTGACCCTCGGCAAGGCCCGACTGAAACGGCTGGGACAACCCGCTATCGACCGTTCCCGGATGCAGGCCGACGATCACGCTGTCAGGATGGGTGCGCGCCATTTCCAGCGCGAAATTCCTGAGCAGCATGTTGAGCGCCGCTTTGCTCGCCCGGTAGGAATGCCATCCGCCGAGCCGGTTGTCCGAAATCGACCCGACCCGCGCCGAAAGCGCCGCGAAGGTGAAGGCCCGCCCGCGCGGCATGATCCCCAGCATATGCTTGGCGATCAGCGCCGGGCCGATGGTATTCAAAGCCAGCACCTCGGCCATCGCGGCGGGATCGAGGCGCTTGTAGGTCCGCTCCGGCCCGGTGCCATCGGCCAACGTCAGCACGCCGGTTGCTGCGATCACCAATTCGGGGGGCTCAGCGCGCATCGCTTCGGCGGCTGCGGCGATACTGGCCTCGTCCTTCAGATCGAAGGCGAAGGGCCGGATTCCCGCGCCCTCAGGCCCCTGCCCGGCCCGCGTTCCGGCATAAATCATCTCGGTCCCGCCAACCGCCAGCGCTTCGCACAGCGCGCGGCCGATCCCGCCCGAAGCGCCGAAAACACACGCGATCCTTGGCGGGCTCGGCGCCCGCTGTCCTACATTATCCATGCCTGTTAAAGCGCCCCATGTCTCGCCAGTTCCCCGCTTTTTCCCGTTCAGCCCAAGCATGGGCAGCGCGCGGGCTGAGGGGGGAAGATTTGTTCTTCTGGACAGTGTCTCATGTGTCTCCAACAGCGGTCCCGTGCTGCGCTCAACATCTGTGCGAAAGCCTGCAACAATTGCCAGCCACCGCCCGCTTGCGCCGGGGGACAATGGCGTTAGATAGGGTGCAAATCGAAACGGGATCAGTTCATGGCGACCTTCACTCTCCCCAAGAATTCCAAGATCAATGCCGCTGGCAAGGTGCACAAGGCATCGGGCGGGCGCGTGAAGGCGTTCAAGGTCTATCGCTATGATCCCGACTCCGGCCAGAACCCGCGCTACGACAAGTTCGAGATCAACCTCGACGAATGCGGGCCGATGGTGCTGGACGCGCTGTTCAAGATCAAGAACGAGATCGACCCCACCCTGACCTTCCGCCGCTCGTGCCGCGAAGGGATCTGCGGGTCGTGTTCGATGAACATGAACGGCAAGAATGGCCTCGCCTGCACCACCGCGATCGAGGATCTGAAGGGCGAGATCCGCATCACGCCGCTGCCGCACATGGACGTGATCAAGGACCTGGTGCCGGACTTCACGCACTTCTACGCGCAATACGCCTCGATCCGTCCGTGGCTCCAAACCGTCACCCCGACGCCGAGCGGCAAGGAGCGGCTGCAATCGCCCGAACAGCGCGAGCAGCTGGATGGGCTCTACGAGTGCATCCTGTGCGCCTGCTGCTCGACCTCGTGCCCGAGCTACTGGTGGAATTCTGACAAGTTCCTTGGTCCTGCGATCCTGCTTCAGGCCTATCGCTGGCTGGCGGATAGCCGCGACGAGATGACCGGCGAGCGGCTGGATGATCTGGAAGACCCCTTCCGCCTCTACCGCTGCCACACCATCATGAACTGCGCGAATGTGTGCCCCAAGGGCCTCAGCCCCGCCAAGGCGATCGCCGAAACCAAGAAGATGATGGCAGAGCGCGCGATCTGATCCTCGCAGACTGACCGGACAGGCGCGCAGACATGGCAACCAGCGAACCCATCAACGCGCCGTTCGATCACCACCCCCTCGCCCCCGAGGAGTGCGGCGGTGAGGCTGGCTGGCACAGCTGGAACCTGGTCGACCGGACGCGGTTCAACACCGCTGTTCTCGGCGATATGCGGGTGCGCAAGGAGGGCGACAAATGCCGCCTGCGGATGTTCCCCGAACGCCGCCACACCAATCTGGGTGACAACATCCACGGCGCGGTGACGCTGGGCTTGATCGACATCGCCCTGTTCGCAGCCATGCATATCAACGGCAGCGGTGAGGCGGGGCCTTCGGTCACGGTCGAACTCTCGACGCAATTCGTGGGTGCCGGCGATCCCACGCGTCCGCTCGACGCCGTCAGCGAGATCGTGCGCGAGACCGGGCGGATGCTGTTCCTGCGCGGCTTTGCGACTCAGCCCCGCGATGACGGGAGTGAGGAGATCATCGCCAGCTATTCAGGCATCGTGCGCAAGATGCGCTCGCGCGTGTGAGCGGGCTGCTGGCCCGTTACGATGCGCTGATCGCCAGCGGCGAGCTTCGCGCAGACCCGGATCAGCGCGCAGCGGCGGAAAAGCTGGCCGCGCTCCAGACTGCGCTGGAGGCCGAGGCGCCAGCGGGCGGGCTGCTGGGTAAGCTGTTCGGCAAGAAGCCCTCACCCCCTCGCGGCCTCTACATCTGGGGCGGCGTGGGGCGCGGCAAGTCGATGCTGATGGACCTGTTCGTCCAGACGCTCGCCATTCCGGCCAAGCGGCGGGTGCACTTCCACGCCTTCATGCTCGAAGTCGACCGCCGCATCGCCGAGGCGCGCAAGGCGCAGTTGAAGGACCCGCTGATCGCGGTCGCCGCGCGCCTGTCCGAGGAAGTGCGCTGCCTCGCGTTCGACGAAATGGTGGTGAACAACACCGCTGATGCCGCGATCATGGGCCGGTTCTTCACAGCGCTGATGGAGGCGGGCACAGTGATCGTCACCACCAGCAACCGCCCGCCGCGCGATCTCTACAAGGACGGGCTCAACCGCTCGCTGTTCCTCCCCTTCATCGATCTGGTCGAGCGTGAGATGGACGTGCTGTCGCTGAACGGCCCGACCGATTACCGGCTCGACCGGATCGGCGACCTTACGACATGGCACGCGCCGATTGGTGATAGCGCCACAGCACAGGTGCGCGAGGCGTTCTTCCGCCTCACAGACTTTGAACCCGAGGACGCTGCCCATGTGCCCAGCGGCACGCTCGATCTGGGCGGGGGGCGCACGCTCCATGTGCCCAAAAGCCTCAAAGGCGTCGGCGTGTTCAGCTTCAAGAAGCTGTGCGGGGAGAACCGGGGCGCGGCGGACTATCTCGCTGTTGCTCGCAGCTTTCACACCGTGATTCTGGTCGGCATCCCACGCATGGGGCCGGAGAACCGCAACGAGGCGATCCGCTTCACCAAGCTGATCGACGCGCTCTACGAACACCGCGTGAAGCTGTTCGTGACCGCCGCTGCCGAGCCGGAAGCGCTGTATCAGGCAGGCGACGGAGCGTTCGAGTTCGAGCGGACGGTCAGCCGACTGAACGAGATGCAGAGCGATGAGTATATGGCGCTTGGCCACGGGGCGGACGGGTAAGGCTGCCCGTTCTCCGTTGGCTGGTATTTCCTACTCGGCCCGCTGCACGTAAATCTTGCGCTGCTCCTTCCCATTGTCGGACGAACCATGGTTCAGCTTGATTGCTCAGGCGTGGCCCCCCCTTTTTGGGCAAAGTGTCAACTTCGATTTTTCGGACCAATAAATTGATATTGCGATATTTTTTGTGAAAATCAGCGCTTGACACCCTGTCAATCTTGTCAACTTTGTCCGTGATGATCCCGCCATGACAACAGCATCATGCGGACTAACTGCTCACCCCCAACTGCGTCAGCGACTTCTCCAGCATCAGCAATTGCCACAGCGTGCGCGAATGGTCCGCGCGTCCCGCGATATGTGCCTCGGCCATCGCACCAATCGCCTGCGGGTCGAAGAACCCGGTCTGCGCCAGACCGCCGCTCGCCCCGATCCCCCGCGCCGCGCCCGCGAGCGGCCCGCGCAGCCATTCTGCAATCGGGGTCACGAAGCCCTGCTTGGGGCGGTAGAGAATATCATGCGGCAGATAGCGTTCGAGCGACTTCTTGAGCAGGTATTTGCCAGTGCTACCCTTGACCCGCATCCCTTCTGGCAGCCTCGCGGCAAACTCCACCAAGCGGTGATCCAGCAGCGGCTCGCGCGCTTCGAGGCTCACCGCCATGCTGGTGCGGTCGACCTTGGTGAGGATATCGCCCGGCATCCAGAACATCAGATCAGCATATTGCGCGCGGTCGAGGCCTGAGCGGCCCGGCGCGGCGCGCATCAGGGCGATCAGCTCATCCTCGCCGCGGAAGCCTTCGAGGCTGGCGGTGAAGCTGTCCGAATAGAGCGCACGGCGCGCATCCGGCAGCGTAACGGAAAGCCCGCGCGCGTAACCTTCCTCACCGCTCTCGGCGAGGGCCAGCAGGGTTGCCTTGGCGCGCAGGGGGCGCGGGGCCCAGTCGGCTTTGGGCCATGCCCGGCCCAATGTCCCAAACAAGGGCGCGCGCAGGCTAGCGGGCAGGATGGAGCGTGCGCGTTCCTCGTGGTGGTGGAACACCTGCCTGCGGTATCCGCCAAACGCTTCGTCCGCGCCATCGCCCGAAAGCGCCACCGTCACCCGCTCGCGCGCCAGCTGGCAGACGCGCCATGTCGGCAGAGCCGAGGCATCAGCGAAGGGCTCGTCGAACATCGCGGCAAGTTGGTCAATGGCGCTGAAATCGTCGGTGGCAACAATCCGCTCGGCATGATCGGCGCCGAACTTGGCGGCGACCTGCCGGGCATAGCTGGTCTCGTCATAGGCGGCGACATCGAAGCCAATTGAGCAGGTCTGCACCGGCTGGCTGCTAGCCTCGCTCATCAGCGCAACCACGCCGGAGCTATCCACCCCGCCCGAGAGAAACGCGCCCAGCGGCACGTCCGACACCATGCGCGAACGCACCCCTTCGCGCAGCAGGTGGACGAGCTGTGCGGAGAGATCGGCCTCGCTCCCACGCTCTCGCTGCGTGAAGTCAATGTCCCACCACCGCTGCGGACGGCCAGGCGCGCGGCCCTGTTCCAGCAGCCAGAAATGCCCAGCTGGGAGCTTCTCCACCCCGGCCAGAATTGAATGCGTATCGGGGACATAGCCCCACGTCATGTAAGCCTCGATCGCCTGCGGATTGATCCGGCGGCGCAGCTGCGGATGCGCGAGCAGCCCCTTCAGCTCCGAAGCAAAGGCGATGCTGCCATCCGACAGCGGCGCATAGAATAGCGGTTTCACCCCGAACCGGTCACGCGCGAGGAACAGCTGGCGCTTGTCGCGGTCATACAGCGCGAAGGCGAACATCCCGTCGAGCCGTTTGAGGCAGTCCACCCCCCAGCGCTGCCACGCAGCAAGGATCACCTCGGTATCGCCCGAAGTTCGGAACATGAACCCGGCCTGCTCCAGCTCGCGGCGCAATTCGCGGAAATTGTAGATCTCGCCGTTGAAGACGATCACCGCGCGACCATCGGGCGTGTGCATCGGCTGCGGAGAACCGGCGAGGTCGATAATCGACAGGCGGCGATGGCCGAGGCCCACGCCCTGATCGGTCCACACCCCTGCCCCATCAGGCCCGCGATGGGCCAGCGCGTCGCACATCCGCTCAACCCGCGACGGGTCAACCGGCTTGGGCGTCTCGGCATGGAAGATCCCGGCAATCCCGCACATGGTCTTGCCGCCTAGAGCAGCGCAGCCAGCGCGGCAATCGCCGCCAGGGCAATGATCGCGAGCCCGGCGCTGGTGGGCGCAAAGCGCAAGGTCTCGGCGCGGGCGATCAGCGACCAGTCGGCAATCGCGGCGGTGGACCAGCCATAGGCTTCAGGCTCCCGCTCGAAGAAGCGCCATGCTCCGCCGAGCAAAGCGGCGAGCACGATGGCGAAGAAAATCCAGCCATAGACGATATGGTCGAAGCCAGTGGCCTGCTCGGCCCCGATAAACTGCGCGACATAGATCGTCGCCCAGGCGCGCACGCCGTTCGCAAGGATCGGGACGATGATGCAGGCGGCGAGGAAGGCCGCGCGGCGGCTCCAACGCTCAAAGCGGGTGAAGCATACCAGCACGGCGAGCGTCACCATCGCGACGAGGAATTTCACCCCGGAGCACGCCTCGGCGACAATGAACAGGCCGGCGGGGGTGTGGATGTGGATGCCCTCAATGCGCGCGGGCACGCCGCTCAGGTGAGTGAGCGCAATAGCGATCTCGGCGGTCACGGTTTGTAGCGGCGGGATGATCTCGTCGCCGAAGGGCACGAGAAAGCTCGCAAAGGCCAGCGGCAGGGCGAGCAGCAGGCTGACCCGCAGGCCGAGCACAGTGATAACCGCCGCTTGCAACGCGGCCACCGCGCCCACTTGCGCGATAAAGTTGATGCCGCGTGTCTCGCCAACCCACCACAAGCTCAGCGCCGCTGCGACGCTGATAAGGCCCGGCCAGAATGGCTGCGGCGTGACCGCGGCGAGTTCTTCCTCCTTCAGCCCCACCAGCCAAGCGGTGATGAAAGGAACCAGCAGCAGGTGATTATAGGTGTCGATATTCCACCACTGGTGCAGCATCGCGCCCCAGCTTTGCGCTGTCACCGCGATCAACACCGCCGCCGCTAATGCCAGCGCGCCAAGCGGGCCGCGCCATGCAACCGGAAGGCTTTCCAATGGGGGCGGTGAAGGCAAAGCGGCGGCCTCAGGCGGCATGGCGCTGCCCCTCGTCCGCCATGCCGATCAATCCGGCGAGCGGAGCCAGCATCGCGTCCCAACCGTGATGGTCGAGCACGAACCGCCGCGCTGCCGCGCCGATCCGGGCAGGAGCCTCGGGATCACGCAGCAGCGCTGCGATGCGGGCGCATATGGTGGCAGGATCGGGCGGACAGACGAGCCAATCCTCACCGTCGGTGGCGGCAATGCCGGTTGCCGCATCGGGCGTCAGCACCACGGGCTTGGCCATCGCCATCGCCTCGAGCACCTTGTTCTGCACCCCCCGCGCAATCAACAGCGGGGCAAGCACGGCATCGGCGGCAGCGATGAAGGGTCGCACGTCGGGCACCTCGCCCCACACCTGCACGCCGGGGGTGCCGTGGTGGGCCATGAGCTTGCCCGTAGGGTTGCGCCCCACGACATGGAACATCGCCTGCGGGAAACGCGCGCGCAGTTTCGGCATCAGCGCCTCAATCACCCAGAGCGCGGCCTGTTCGTTGGGGCGGTAGTCCATCTGGCCGGTGAAGACGAAATGCGGCCCCGGCAGGTCTGCGATCACCGGATGCGGGAGCACGGCGGCAGGGTCGAAGAACGCGGCGTCGATCCCGTTGCCGATCACCTGCACATTTACTTCGCCGGGCGCGGCCAATCGGCTGCGATAGAGCGCGGCCTCGGCCTCGGTTATCAGAAGCGTCGCATCGGCGCGGCCGCCAAGCCGTTCTTCCTCCACCGCCAGCAACCGCGCCTCACGCGTGTTGAGCCAGACGCGCTCACCCGCTGCGGCGTAGCTTGCAAACTTGGCGCTATCGACATCGCACAGGTCGATCACCACGCGGCCCTGGAAATCCGCCGGGACATATTGCCCCATCTGGCCGGAGAACACGAGGATGGCCGCAATATCCCGCGCCGCGATGGTCTCGCGCACCCAGCGTTCCAGCTTGCGCGAATGGAATGCGGTCAGGCTCACGGGCTTGCCTGCCAGAACCGCCTCTGCTCCGGCGAGCGGTAGCGGCTTGGTGCGCGGCGCGATGCAATAACTGGCGGTCATGGCGGCGAGCGCCGCCTCGCTCTCGCCCGGCCCTTCGACAAAGCACCCGACGTGAACCGGGGCGAGCCGCGCCAGCGCCTTCAGCAAGTGATGCGAGCGGATACGGTCGCCCCGGTCGGGCGGGAATGGCACCCGGTGGGCGAGAAACAGGATCTCGCCCATCACGCGAGCCCGCGCGCGATCCACGGCCCTAGCGTGTTGGCGATGGGGAGCGGCAGTTTCTTCCAGAGCTCGATCTTGCGGGAATAACTGGCATCGGTCGGGTCGATATTACGGGGTGGCTGACCGGGCGCGGTCCATGCGCCGTAGGTCAGCGGATCAGGCGCAAAGCCCCA
The DNA here is from genome assembly GCF_958304185.1 of uncultured Erythrobacter sp. Taxonomy (NCBI): domain Bacteria; kingdom Pseudomonadati; phylum Pseudomonadota; class Alphaproteobacteria; order Sphingomonadales; family Erythrobacteraceae; genus Erythrobacter; species uncultured Erythrobacter sp. Next base: position 159,863 of record NZ_OY284433.1, on the reverse strand, counting down.
GTTCTTCTTGAAGGCAAACGGCCCGCTGCCCGTCTTGGAGCGCCCGAAATCGAACCGGGTCATCCCCTGCCGGCGGGCGTGAAGCATCAACTCGTAATACATCACCTCGTTGGCGCGGGCAGCCCGAGCAGCGAGTGCGCCGCCGCCCCAGAAGGGCAGCACAGCGCCATTGTGGTAGAAGCTGAGCACGCTCGCGAGGGGGGTATCGCCGTGCCACACGGTCAGGATGTCGCTGCTGTCCGGAAACGCCTCCAGCATCGCTGCGAACAGGCCCTTCGGAAACACCGGGGTGCCGAGATTGCGCACGCTTTCACTGTAGCAGGCGTAATGCGCCGTCAGGTCAGACGCACTTCGCCCCACCGTGACACGGTGGCCAAAGCTCAGCCCCTTGCGCACTTCAGCGCGGGCCTTGCGCGGAATGGCGAGCAGTTCCGCTTCGTCATCCACCGCAAGCGCGCGTTCGAAACCGCAATGCTTATCTGACCACGTTTCCCAGCCGTCAGGGATAGCCCCGCCCCGCAGTTCTATCCCGGCAAAGCCGCCGCGCATCGCGTGACCCTGTGCCGCAGCCGCAAGTACGCCCGCAGCTTCGGCGCTTGTTGCGATGATCCCGCCGCCTACGCCGAACCCGCTCGATACCAGCGCCTTGCCGAACAGAGCTGAGCGCACTTCGGTCAGCGGCAGACAGCCCGTTACCACGCCCATCCGTTCCGCCACCAGTCCGGCCGCGCGTTGGCCGCTGCCAGTTTCGACCGCTTGCAGCCATGCCGGGCGGTGAAACAGGCTCGCGCCCGCTTCGGCGAGGAAGCCTTCGATACGGCGCACATCCTGTGCGTCGCGGAAATCAAGGGCGCGCGCACTCGTTCCGGCTTTCACCGGGGCGTTCATGCCGCGATATCCGCCGTCGCTGCGTCAGGGCTTGGCAGATCGAGATCCTCGGCCCGCGCTGCCTCGCGGTGAGCGACCAGATCCATCCGGCCCCAGCGAAAATCGTGGACCAATTCGCGCAGCTTGCCCGCCATCTTGCCGAGGCCCGTATAGTGCCGGAAGCGCGACCGCAGCGGTGCATGATCGACGCGCGGCTGATCGGGATCGACCTCCCACGGGTGGAAATAGAACACCGCCGGGCGGCCTTCGGAGCGGTTGACCTGCCGGATCGCCCAGCGCGAGAAGGCGTAAGGCAGCACCCGGAAGAACCCGCCCCCGCCAGCCGCCACCCGCCGCCCGCCCAGCATCGCGGTGGTCACCGGCAGTTCGATCATCGGCGACCATGGCAGTGGCTTGAAGGCAAAGCGCGGCGCTTCGGGCCAGCCATAGTGATCATGCGCCACCGGGGCGACACTGGAGGAATAGGCGTAACCCTGTTCGGCCAGTTCGGCGAAGGCCCAAGGGGTGCGGCTGTCGATCGAGAAGCTCGGCGCGCGGTAGCCGGTGACCGCCACGCCCGAACAATCCTCAATGATGGTGCGCGCCTTGCGGATGTCCTCGGCAAAGCCCGGGCGGTCCATGGTGAACACCCGCGCATGGTCATAGCCGTGGCTGGCGAGTTCATGGCCTGCGTCGGCGATGCGGCGGATCATGTTAGGGTGGCGCTTGGCCACCCAGCCCAGCGTGAAGAACGTCGCGCTGACATCGGCTTCGGCGAACAGATCGATCACGCGGTAGACATTGTCCTCCACGCGGGTCTTGATGCTATCCCACTCGCCGCGCGCGATGACGTTCTCGAAAGCGCCGACCTGGAACCAGTCTTCGACATCGACCGACAGGCCGTTCACGATGCCCTGCGCAGCGCCAAGACTGGCGCCGGTTGCAAGCCGTTCAGAGAGAGGCTGAAAGGGGGCGTTCATGGCGTTACGCCGCCTCGCGCGACGGGTCTTCCTCAAGCCACTCGATCAGCATGGTGAGCACATGGCGGAAGGATTGCTCCTGCTCCTCGAGCCGCGCCTCGATCCGCTCGAGCGCGGTGGCAAAGCGGGCCTCGGCGATGTGGGCTTCCTCGGGCGAAAGCGCCTCGCCGTCGGCACCCTGGCCCATCCCGGCGGCCTGCAATTCGCTGATCGCGGCTTCAAGCTCTGCGGTGCGGGCGTCACGTTCGGCCAGCAGCGCAGCGACTTCGGTCGCAGGCAGGCTGCCCTGCGCGACCGGAGCGGCTTGCTGAGGCGCAGCGGCAGGCGCGGAGCGCAGATCGCTCGCGCCGCGCGCGCCGCGGTTCTGGTCCTCCGCCATTTCGGCGATCACATCGTCGAGCATGGCGAGGCTTAGCGTATCGCATTCCTCAATAGCGCCCAGCAGCAACAGACGGTTCATCACCTGATTGACCCGGCGCGGAATCCCGCCGGTGTGGCGATAGAGGCTTTCGAGCAGCCCAGCATCGAACATCGGGCGATTGTCCCACCCGACATGGCCGAGCCGGTGGCGCACGTAATGTTCGACTTCGCCGGCATCCAGCGCTTCGAGGTGGTGTGAGGCGATGATCCGCTGGCGCAGCTGTTCCAGCCCCGGATGATGCGCCACCATGCGACGGAACTCGGGCTGGCCGAGCAGCAGGCTTTGCAGCAAAGGATGCGCGCCGAGCTGGAAGTTGGAAAGCATCCGCAGCTCTTCCAGCGCGGTCAGTTCAAGGTTCTGGCACTCGTCGACCACCAGCAGGCAGCGGCGACCAGCGCGCGCTTCGTCCTGGAGGAAGCGTTCGATCGCGCCCAGCGCCCCGGCCTTGTCCTGCCCTTCGACGTGAAGACCAAACGCCTGCGCCACCACATGGACCACCTCGGCCCCATCGAGCGCGGAGGTCACGACCTGCGCCACCGTCAGCGCCGCCGGATCAATCCGCTCCATCAGATGGGCGACCAGCGTCGACTTGCCCGCGCCGACCTCACCGGTGATGACGATGAAGCCCTCACCCTGCGCCAGGCCATAGCCAAGATAGCTCATCGCCTTCTTGTGGCTGGTGCTCTCGAAATAGAACTGCGGGTCGGGGGTGAGTTGGAAGGGTCGCCCGCTGAAGCCGTAGAATTGTTCGTACATGAGCCGCTTATCCCGTCAGAAATTGTAGCGCAGGCCAACCAGCGCGGTGGCAAAGGCGAAGTCCTGAGCGGTGAATTCGCTGTCGAAGTAATCGACCGCGATCGCTGCCCGGCCCACAAGCCGCTGGGTGATTGACTGGTTGTAGGCCGCCGAAGCGCCCATCGCCGTCACGTCGTTGTTGTTACCGGCCGCGTTGAACCAGTTGACGTAGGCATTGGTGGTTATGTTCGCGTCCTGCCCGATCTGGCGGGTGAGACCGCCGATCACGTAGTAGCTTTCGTCCGTCAGCCCGTTCACCGGTGCGAGCACCGTCCCGGCCGCAGCGATGAAGGTGCGCCGGTCATAGCCCGCGCCGAGTGCCGCCACGGTGCGGCCCATCGTGCGCTGATACGAAGCCCGCACGCCGCGCCCACGGAACGCTGCCGAGCGGGTCGAGCCGACGCCGCCGATCAGCGCCTGACCTTCAGTGCCGCTCACCAGCCCGCCGAAATCACCCGTTACCGGGTTGCGGATCGCTTCGAAGTCGCTCGAAAGGCCCGCCAGCGCATTGTTGAGCGTGCCGCCGACGCCGCTCACCCCGTCATAGGCCGACACGGCAAAGGCGCTGCGCTGGCTGGGGACGTAGGTGAAGGTTCCGTAATAGGTGGTGGAGTCGTACCGCCGCCCGACCGAAGCCTGAAGGCTGGTGCGCGAGGACGGCCGCCACAGCACGCCGACATCCCACAGCAGGCCGTCGACATCGAAGGCGATCCGGCGCGGGGCATTGGGATCGGTGACAAAGCGGCCATCGGAGCCAATCACCGGCACGCCATTGGCATCGCGCAGCGCATCGCGGCTCGAAATCTCGACGTCCTCGTAACCCGCACCCGCCACGAGAGCGAGCGTGCGCGACACCGGCAGGGTCACATCACCGCGAACGAACAGATCGCGGACCCGCTGATCGAGATTGCCGATATCTTCCTGAAAACCGCCTGCCGTGACCGCCAGACCCACCGGCAGAACCTCGCCAGGACTAACCCCGGCGCGCAGCTGGCCTAGGTAGGTCACGCTGTCATCGAACACATCGATGGTGTTGCCCGCTTGCGTTACCAGCGCATCATCGGCCTCGAAGCGGTTGTACCCGACCCGCGCCACGCCCTGCACATCGACATCGCCGACGCGGGTGTTGAGGCTTGGCCCTGCATAGAAACTGTAGATCCGGCTTTCGGCATCTTCACGCGCCAGTGGGTTGGCGGTGGTGCCGCCGCCCGCGTCGATCCGGCTGCGCGAGGCAAGCGCGCCCGCTTCAAGGCTCAGCGTGTTCGGCACCAGCGCCAGCGTGCCGCGTGCGACCCCGCTGATGGTGTTGGTGTCGACGCTGTCATCGCCGTAGCCGATGTTGCGTTCATAACGCAGCGAGACCGCCGCGCCGCTGTTGCGGCCCTGCACGTTGATGTCCACGCCCACCGCAACTTGCGTGAAGGTGACGACATCATTGCCGGGGCTGATCTCAGCCGAGACGATCTGCCCAACCTCGATATAGGGCTGGACCACGCGGTTGCCGCGCTGGCCGGGGGTGTCGCCACCCTGACCTTGACCTTGTCCTTGGCCGGATCCCTGGCCCTGAGACTGAGCATAAGCCGGAGAGGCGGCTGCGGCGACGAGGCCGACAGCCAGCCATGCGGCTGCGAATGGGCGGGCACGCATCTTCATTTCCCCTTGGTGCCATAGGTGCCGAAGCGCCGCCCCGAAGGGCTGTAGCGCGCGGCATTCAGAAGCAGTTTGATGTCGCCGCAGGCCGACAGCAGCTGCTGCGCGTCTTCCAGAGCGGCGCGACTGGTCTCATCGGCGCGCACCACCAGCAGCGCTTGCCCGACGTGCTGGGCCAATTCGGCGGCGGGCGAGGCGGCGAGCGCAGGCGGGGTGTCGAAAATCACGATCCGGTCCGGCGCACCCTGCGTCAGCCGGTCGAGCACTTCGCCGGTGCGCGCACTGGCCAGGTATTCGGCATCGAGCGAAGTCGCCGTGCCCGCGGGCAGGACGAACAGGCCTTCGATATCGGTGCGGATCACAAGGCTTTCTGGCCGGATAGACGGATCGGCGAGCGCATCCATCAGGCCTTGCTCAACATCGATCCCGAGGCGCAGCGCCACCGAAGGCTTCACCACATCGGCATCGACCAGCAGCACCTCAAGCCCGCGCTCGGCGGCGAGCGCGATGGCGAGGTTGGTGGCGCAATAGGTCTTGCCCTCACCCGGATGGGGCGAACACACGAGAATGCGGCGGGCGAGTGCGCTAGCCCCGGCACGAGCATCGGCGAGCAGCTCACGCTTGACGATGCGGAACTCTTCGAGAAGGCCGGTCACCGGGTCTTCCGGCACGATCAGTCCGCCATCGCGCAGATGCTCGCGGTCGATGTGGACCATTGGCCCGCCAAAGGCGACAGCGCGCGGCGCTTCGGGCTGAGGCGCAGCGGGCGTTGCGGCAGGCTCGGGCTTGGCGAAAGCCACAGGCTGCGGCGCGATGGGCGCTTCCGAGACGGGCTGCGGAGCAGGCGCGCGGCGCAGTGCTTCGGGCACCGGCGGAACCGGCGGCACTGGCGGGGTGCGCACCGGGCCTAGCCCGAACGTAGCGTCAGCGCGCTCGAACAGCGATGCTGGCCGTGCGCCTTCGCGGTTGATCTTCCCCTGATCGGTCATGCTTCGGCCCCCATCCTCACGCTATCGACCCGATCGAGACGACCTCGATGGCGAGAAGGATCACAAACATCATGCCGAGCCCTGCGCAGGCTCCAGCGAACTGCATCAACCGGCGCTTTTCGATCGCGCGTGCGGCCTCTGACACCGTCAGCGAGATTGATCCGATCACCGGCAGATCGAAGGTGCGCTCCAGCTTCTGCGGCGTGGCGAAGCTGGATTTGAGCTGCGCCAGCGCATAGGCCGCAGCGACCCCTGCCCCGATCCCGACGATCAGCACGCCGAACAGCAACAGCGGACGGTTGGGTGCGGCCGGCTTTTGCGGGACACCGGGCTGCTGGATGACGTCAAACCGGAACTGGCTGGCCTTGTCCTCGACCTTGCCGCGCGTGCGCAGCGCCTCGCGGTCTTGCAGCAGCTTTTCGTAATTCTGGCGCAGCACGTCGTAATCGCGGCTGATGCGGTTGGCTTCGGCGGCGACCGCAGGCTCGCTCGCCTGGCTCGCCATCAGCGCGGCAAAGTTGCTTTGCAGCGCGGCGCGGCGCGCCTGGAGAGCTTCGACGGTGGCTTGACGCTCGCTCTTGATCGCGATCAGCGAGGCATAGGCCGGGTTCGGCGTGCCGCCCGCATCGTCGCCCGCGGCAGCGGCCTGCCGCGCGAGGATAGCGACCTGCTTGGTGGTGGAAACCACGTCGGGGTGGCTGTCGGTCAGTCCGCGCGAGCGCAGCTCTGCCAGCTGGGTCTGCGCCTGTTGCAGGGCGGCGCGCGGGCCGGTCGCCTGCGGCCCGCCCGCAATCGAGCGCGGCGTAGCGGCCAGCTGCGACGAGATTGCCGCGAGGCCGCTCTCCGCCGCTGCCAAATCGGCATCGACATTGCGCACTTCGGTGCGGGCCTGCTGAACCTTGGTGGACAGGCTATCCGAGCCGCCGACCAGATCGGGATATTGCGCCTCGAACGCCAGACGGCGCTGTTCGGCCTGCTCAAGCTCAAGCTTGCGCTCGTCCAGCTGGCGGTCGAGATCGCCAATCGCGGTGCTGATCCCGGTGCGGTTGCCGATCACGTGCTCTTCGCGCAGGATGTCGAGCAGCTTCTGCACCACATCGCGCGCCAGCACGGCGTTCTCGGCATCGGATAGATCGCCCCGGCCGATGGCGGCAGTGATTTCGAACAGGTTATCCTGCTCGCTGGTGACGGTAACCTTCTTCTCGAGTTCGCCAATCATCGAATCCAGCGCGCCGCGTTCGGTGATGCCTTCGCCCAACCGGGTCGAGGTGATGACCTTTTCGAGGTTCTTGGCGCTCGACAGCGTTTGGCGCACGCGCATGATCTCTTCCTTGCCGTCCCCGGCAATGCCGAGCTGCTTGGAGAGCACATCCTGCACGTCGACATAGACGCGCGCTTTGGATTCGTAGCTGTTGGGGATCATGCTGACCACCAGCCACCCCAGCACGCACACGCCCCAGGCGGTCGCAATCGCGATCCAGCGCCGGTGCCATACCGACCACAGCGCCGCGCGCAGCTCGTCGAAGATCTCGCTCATCCCCCAGCGCGCCCCTTAGAACCGGCTCTCGGGGATGATGATCGTGTCACCCGGCTTGAGCATCACGTTCGCCGTCGAATCGCCCTTGCGGATCAGGTCTGACAGCCGCAGCCGGTATTCGACCTGGGTGCCAGTCTCGTGATCGAGGCGGATTAGCTTGGCACGGTTGCCCGCTGCAAATTCATTGAGCCCGCCCACCGCGATCATCGCGTCAAGCACGGTCATGTTGGCACGGTACGGCAGGGACGCCGGCTGCCCGGTCGCGCCGATGATACGCACCTGCTGGGTGAAATTGCCTTCAGGCGTGTTGACGATCACCGAGACAATCGGCTGTTCGATATACTTCGCCAGCTCGCCCGCGATGTAATCCTGCAACTGGGTCGCGGTCTTGCCCACGGCCGGGATGTCCTGCACCAGCGGGATCGTCAGCCGCCCATCGGGGCGCACGCGCACCTTGTCGGCGCTCAGTTCGGGGTTGCGCCAGACGTGAATAGTGATCTCGTCGAGCGGGCCGATGGTGTATTCTTCGGACGGGGCGACACTGCCGTCACCATAGCTGGCCGAGGGCAGCTCCGTGCCTCCAGTGGTGCAGGCTGCCAGCAAGGCAGCGCTGACGCCAAGAGCTGCGAGACGCATCGGGGGCAGACGGTACAACATCGGTCGAAGATCCTTGGCCAGTTCTTGCCGGGCGGCGCGTATCAGCGCAGGAGCGACCTGCAACACAGACCGCCCGGTTATGGGGGTTCTTGTCGCTGGAAATGGTGAACATCTGGTTAGTTATACAGCGCCAAATCCGGCCCTATCCCGCGATGGGACAGCGGGTTTGCGGGGATTAACGCAGGTTGTTGTAGCGCGTCAGACCAGCAGTTCGGCTGCCGGGCCGTGACCGAGGAAAGCACTGGGCGAGGCGGTCGCCCCGTAAGCCCCGGCGCAGAAGACCGCGACCAGATCGCCCACATCGGCGTGAGGCATCGCGGCATTGTCGGCGAGCCGATCAAGCGGGGTGCACAAGCAACCGACGATGTTGACTTCCTCGGTCGCCTCAGCCCCGTAACGCGTTGCAATGGCTGACGGATAATTGCGCCGCACCACCGTGCCGAAATTGCCTGAGGCGGCAAGCTGATGATGCAGCCCGCCGTCTGTCACAAGGTAAGTCACCCCGTGGCTAACCTTGCGGTCAATGATGCGGGTCAAGTACACGCCCGCCTCGCCAACGAGATAGCGCCCGAGTTCGATGCACAGCTCGGTATCCGCGAGGACAGGCGGCAAATTGGCCACATGTTCAGCCAAAGCCGCACCGACGCGCGGCAGATCGACCGGCGTGTCGCCCGGGAAATAGGGAATCCCCAAGCCCCCGCCCATATTCAGCTTGGTCAGGCCGTGACCAATCGCGTCGGCAAGTTCAGCGGCCAGTTCGAGCACATTGCCCTGCGCTTCGATGATCGCGTCTGCGCTGAGCGTCTGGCTGCCGGTGAAGATGTGAAGGCCGCGCCACTCGGCCCCTTCGCCGATCAGGTGTCGGGCGAGATCGGGCACACGTTCGGCATCGATGCCGAATTGCTTGGCCCCGCCGCCCATTTTCATGCCCGAACCCTTCATTTCGAATGAGGGGTTCACCCGGATCGCGATGCGCGGCGCCTTGCCAAGCCGCTGGCCGGTGGCGATCGCCCGCGCGCCCTCCCCCTCGCTTTCGCAATTGAGCGTCACGCCTGCTGCAATCGCGGCCTCCAGCTCATCATCACGCTTCCCCGGCCCAGCAAAGCTGATGCGGCGGGGATCAATCCCAACCGCGACGCACAGTGCCAGCTCGCCAGAGGAGGCAATGTCGAAACCATCGACCAACGGCGCCATATGGCCGATCACTGCGAGGTGCGGGTTCGCCTTGACTGCGTAATTCAACCCGACCCGCGCGGGCAGCGCCGCACGCAACTCCGCCACACGGGCATCAAGATGTGTGCGCGAATAGACGAACAGCGGGGTGCGCCCCGCCTCGGCCACCAATTCGCTCGCGCGCTTGCCGCCGATGGCGAGTTCGCCTTCGATGGTTTCGTAACCGGCAGGGATCGGACCGACGGGCTTCATTGGGCAAATTCCTGATTGAGCTGGGCCTGCAAGGCGGTGCGGTCGATCTTGCCATTGGGATTAAGCGGCATCGTCTCGCGCCAATGGATGTGCTGGGGTTGCATGAAATTGGGCAGGTCGCGCTGAAGCCGCTTTGGCAATTCCGCGCGCGCCGCTTCGTCTGCGGCGCCGCGAACCACCAGATGCACCGCCTGACCGAGGCGCGGATGAGCCACGCCCAACGCGACCGCCTCGGCGGCCAGGCCAGAGGCCAGTGCCGCCTCCTCGATTTCCTGCGGGCTGATGCGGTTGCCCGCGCTCTTGATCATCGCATCGCGGCGTCCGGCGAAATATAGCAAGCCATCGGCAGAACGCCGCACCCGGTCACCCGACCACACCGCCATCCCGCCATAGGCCGAGGAGGCAGGCGCAGGCTTGAAGCGCTCCGCTGTCCGCTCCGGGTCTTGCCAATAGCCTTGCGCGACCAGCGGCCCGCAATGAACCAATTCGCCCTCCTCGTCATCGGCAGCGACATCTCCGGCATCATTGATAACGAGAATCTCTGCGAAGGGAATGGCTTTACCCATTGACGTTGGATGAGAATCTACGAGCGACGGATCGAGGAAAGTCGAACGAAACGCCTCGGTCAGACCGTACATCGGAAACACGCGCGCCTCCGGGAACAGGCCGCGCAAGGATCGCACCAGATCCACGGTCAAGGCCCCGCCGCTATTTGTGAGCCGCCGCAAAGGCGCACGCGCGTCCTCGGGCCAGTCGATCTCGGTCAGTTGCACCCACAGGGGTGGGACAGCGGCCAGCGTCGTCACGCCATGCTTGGTGCAGGCCTTGGCCACATCTTTGGGGAACAGGAAATCGAGCGGCACCACACACCCGCCCGCATACCAAGTGCTGAGCAACTGGTTCTGCCCGTAATCGAACGACAGCGGCAACACCGCCAGCGTCACGTCGTCCTCCGCCAACCCAAGATAATGCGCCACGCTCACCGCGCCGAGCCACATATTGGCATGGCTGAGCATCACGCCCTTGGGCCGCCCGGTCGAGCCCGAAGTGTAGAGGATCGCCGCCAGCTCCGCCGGATCGGCCTTGGACGGCCCCAATTCTCGATCAGCAGCCTCAGCCGCCGCCAGCGCCTCAGCCTCACCCAGCGCAGCGCAGCCCGCAGGCAAATCGCCCGGCTCCAGCGAGGCAAGCCGCGAGCCCGTCCCGATCACCAGCATCGCGCCGCTATCGGCAAGAATGTGCGCGGCCTGCGCGCGTTTCAGCAGCGGATTGATCGGCACATGCACCAGCCCTGCCCGCGCGGCAGCGAGCGGCAGCAGGCAGGTGATTTCGCCCTTGGCCGCCCAGCTTGCCACCCGCGCACCCTTGTCCGGCACCCTCTCGGCCAGCCATCCGGCGAGCCGCGCGACACGCTGTCTTAACTGATTGTGGTTAAGCGTGACCTCGCGCAGCACCAGCGCAGGCCTAGCGCCACGGCCCGCCGCCCCCGCCAGTTCGGCAAGGTGGTCAAGCGGGCGCAAGGCGGGATCGGGCTGGTGCGGCATAGTCAGGAGCATTCTTCTACAGTGATCGAAGCGCGGTATCACGATAGCGTTAACGTCTTGCAAGCGTTGAGCGCGAATGGAGCAGGCAGCGGCACCCCCGCGCCGTTCGACCGTGCCGAGTGGTTCGCGCTGCTGGCCGAGACCGGGCTTGTGCCGCTGATCGCGATGGCCAGCGATGCCGATAGCGCCGCCGCCTTGGCCCTGACGGAAGATGCGGGGCGAATCGCACCGCTGCGCAACTGGTACAGCTTTACCTGGCGCGAGCTTGCCCCGGCGGGTGCGGCGGGCGACCGGTTGCTCGAAGCGATTGCACGGCAATTGAAGACGCGCGGCTATCGGGTGACACTCGAACCCGTTCCGGGCGAAGATGGTTCAGCGGACCGGCTCACGCGCGCATTCCGCAACGCTGGATGGAAGGTCGCAGTGGAGCCCTGCGATATCAATCACATCCTGCCCGTGCGCGGGCGCAGCTTTGCCGAGTATTGGGAAAGCCGCCCCGGCCAGCTTCGCACGACGCTCAAACGCAAGGCGAAGAAGGTCGAGGTGGAGGTGCTCACCCAGTTCGACGCAGGCGTCTGGGCCGATTATGAAGCGATCTATGCCGCAAGCTGGAAACCCGCTGAGGATCAGCCCGCCATGCTACGAGCCTTTGCCGAGGCAGAAGGCGCAGCCGGACGACTGCGGCTGGGGGTGGCCCGGGCCGAGGGTATCGCAGTCGCCGCGCAATGCTGGACGGTCGAAAATTCAATTGCTTATATCCATAAGCTCGCCCATCTTGAGAGCCACAGGCCACTGTCCGCGGGCACCACGCTGACAGCAGCGCTGTTCCAGCACGTCATTGATGTGGACCACGTCAACCTCGTGGACTTCGGCACCGGCGATCAGGGCTACAAGGCCGACTGGATGGAGGACGTGCGTCCACGTTTCCGCGTCGATTGTCTCGACCCGGCACAGCCGAAAAGCTGGCCCCCGCTCGCAAAGCGTCTGCTGCGCCGTAGCGGCGCCTGAGGCACGCACCTACGGACCCGCAGTGCTTGCACCCGGCCCCGCGCATGGCTAAGCCCCGCCGCCACGGCCAGACACAGGGATTTGGGCACTAATGACCACCATTCCGAACATCGATAGCGCAGCAGGCGAGGCCGCGCTCGATAGCGAACTCAAGGCATTGATCGCCGACGTGCTGGGGCTCGACCCGGCGCAGGCCGCTGCCTTCGGTCCGGAATCGGGGTTGTTCGGCCATCTGCCCGAGCTGGATTCGATGGCGGTCGCCGGATTGCTGACTGAGATGGAAGACCGGCTCGGCATCGTGATCGAGGATGACGACGTCGATGGCGAAATGCTGGAAACCTATGGCGGGCTGCTGGCGTTTGCGCGCGCGAAGCTCGATCCCCGCTAGGGTGGTCTTGACCCCTCGCAGGGTGCCCGTCGGGTGATCTTCACGTGGAACCATCCGGCACCCGATGGCGGACCGCCGTCTGAGGAATTGCTGGTCGCCTTCGACCGCGGCCGCGCGGTGCGCGTGCTGGTCTGCCCGGCATGGTTTGACGAGGCGAACAAGCTGCGGCGCTTCACGATCGAGGTGATGCGGCGGCTGGATGCGGCGGGAATCGACAGCCTGCTGCCCGATCTGCCGGGGTGCAACGAGAGCCTCGCTCCGCTCCAACATCAAACACTTGCAGGCTGGCGTGCAGGTATGGCAGCAGCGGCAGAAGCGCTTGGCGCGAACCATGTGTTGGCGATCCGGGCGGGCGCGCTGGTCGCTCCGGCGATGCTGCCCGGCTGGCACTATGCCGCACAAACCGGCCCCAAGCTGCTGCGAGGCATGATCCGCGCGCGCACCATTTCCGCCCGCGAGGCCGGAATGGCCGAAACCTCGGAAGGACTTCTGGCGCAAGGTCGCGAGAGCGGTCTGGTGCTAGGCGGCTGGCCCATCGGTCCGGCGATGTTCCGCAAACTCGAAACCGCCGAACCGGCGCTCGGCCCGGGCCAGTCCGACATTGCGCAAAGCATGGTCGGCGGCCCCGGCCTATGGCTGCGCGCCGAGCCCGACGAGGACGCGGGGCAAGCCGATCGTCTCGCCGCGATCATCGCCGAAACTATAGGGAATTCAGCGCTATGACGCGGCTTTCTCACACCTTCGGTTGCGGCAGCCTGACACTCGCCGGCACGCTCGACACGGCGCCGGGGACGACCGGGCTGCTGATTATCAGCGGCGGCAACGAGATCCGCTCGGGCGCATTTGGCGGCCAAGCCGAGATGGCCGCGCGGATTGCCCTCGCTGGCTTCCCGGTGTTCCGGTTCGACCGCCGCGGCATCGGCGACAGCGAAGGCGAGAACCGCGGGTTCCGCCATTCCGCCAAGGACATCGCCTGCGCCGTTGATGCTTTTCGCGCGATGACACCGCAGCTCGCGCGGGTGGTGGCTTTCGGCAATTGCGATGCGGCCTCGGCGCTGATGCTGGCGGGCGGTACTGGCTGCGATGGGCTGGTGCTTTCGAACCCCTGGACCATCGAGCAGGACGAAAGCCACGGTGCGGTAGACGATACCCCGCCCCCCGCCGCGATCCGCGCGCGCTATCTCGAAAAGCTGAAAAACCCGCGCGAAGTCATGCGGCTGCTGGGCGGCGGCGTAAACCTCGGCAAACTGGCGCGGGGCATCGCCCACGCCCTACGTCCGCCCCCGCCGCCGTCAAGCTTGGCGCAGGACATGGCGGCCGGGCTAGGAGGCTTCACCGGATCGGTGCGCATCCTCGTCGCCACGGCAGACCGCACCGCGCAAGTGTTCGAAGCCGCATGGGACAAAGCCGACCCACGCATCTGCCGTTGCGAAGGGGCAGGCCACGCCTATGTCGAGCCGGAGCATCGGGCGTGGCTTGAAGCTCAAATCCTTGAAAGCTTGCGCGCTTAACGCTCGAAATAGCTTACCAATTCGACATGGGTAGACCAGCGGAATTGACCAACCGGGCGCAGCTTCGCAAGTCGGAACCCTGCCTCTGCCAGCACCGCCGCGTCGCGCGCCCAGCTTGAGGGATTGCAGCTGACATAGACCACCCGCGAAACCGTGCTCGCCGCGATTTCCGCCACCTGAGCAGGGGCGCCGGCGCGCGGCGGATCGAGCAAAACAGCGTCGAAGCGGTTCAGCTCCTCAGGCTGGAGCGGGGAACGGAACAGATCGCGGTGGAGCGCCAGCACTCGGCCCCCACTCATCGCCCCGGCCGCCTTGCACGCGAGATGCGCGGCGCGTTCCGCCTCAACCGCCAGCACCTTACTTCCCCTTCGCAGCGCAAAGGCGAAGGTGCCGAGCCCTGCGAACAAGTCAGCGACAACCCGCGAACCCGCCAGCCATTCGGCAGCATCGGTGGCCATCACACGCTCGGCATCATGGGTCGCCTGAAGGAAGGCGCCGGGCGGGAGGCTCACCGGCACGCCGGACAAAGTCACCGTCGCCGGTTCAGGCTCCCACACCGTCTCGGGACCATAGCCTTGATCGAAGGAAAGGCGCGCAAGGCCTTGATTACGTGCGAAATCAAGCGCCGCCTCGGTCGGGCCGAGCCCTTCGATCGGGAAGTGCGTCAGGCACGCTTCCACGCCCTGATCCGCCAAGGTCAGGTCGATCCCGACCATCCCCTTCGGCCCATGCGCCGCCACAAACCGCCGGAGCGGCACGATGAGTGCGGTGAGCGATGGGTGCAGCACCGGGCATTCGGCGAGATCGACCACGCGGTGCGATCCGCCCTCGCGGTAGCCCAAAACGGCGCCCTTGGCCGTGCGCAGCCCATGGAGGCCCGCGCGGCGGCGCGTCTGCGGCGGGGAGAGGTGGACAGGGAGCACCTCTGCCGGTTCCAGACCTTGTCCGCGCGCGGCGTTCACGACCCGGCCCGCGACAAACTCGGCGAGCGCCGTGTCGTCCGCGTGCTGCAACAGGCACCCGCCGCACACGCCGAAATGGCGGCAGGCGGGCGCGATGTGGTGCGGGCCCGGCGTGATTGTGCCAGCCCCGTCCACCATGTCGCCGGTCACGCCGCCCGCGATATGGCGGCCGGAGACGGTCACGCCATCGCCCTTGGCGGCGAGGCGGATGATGGGTTCAAGATCGGTCACAGGCAGGCCGCTAGCGCCTCGGACACCCTTTCGGCAAGCTGCGTCGGCCTGAAAGCCGCCCCGGCCCGCCGTGCGGCCTCGCCGTGGAGCCACAACGCCTCATAGGCGGCGGTAAAGGGATCGGCCCCGTTCGCCATTCGGCTCGCTGCGATCCCGGCGAGCACATCGCCCGTCCCCGCCACCGACAGCCAGCTTGGCGCGGGCTGCCCGAGCGCGAGGCGGCCGTCAGGCGCGGCGATGATGCTGTCCGGCCCCTTGGCCAGCACAACCATGCCGCTGATCCTCGCCAGTGCCAACGCGCGGCCGCAGCGGGTTTCCGCGATGACGCCAAAGCTGCGGCACAAAGCCTCAAGCTCGCCATCATGCGGTGTGGCGAGCCTTGGCACATCGCGGGCGAGCATCGCGGGGGTGAGCAACATCAGCGCATCGGCATCCAGCACCAGTGCGGGGGCCTGCGCCAATGCTGCTTCGAGCCTTCCACGCGCCGCCTCATCCCGCCCCAACCCCGGCCCGACCAGCACGGCGGCGATGCGCGGATCGGCCAGCGCTTCGGCGAGCGGAGCAGCGTCGGTCACCACATCGGGCGGCGTGCGCGGATCGGCGTCACTGGCGAAGAGCTTCACATAGCCCGCGCCCGAGCGTTGGGCAGCGGTCGCGGACAGCAGACTCGCCCCCGGCATTTCGCCGGTAACGATGCCGAGCAGCCCGCGCCGATATTTGTGACTATCCGCCGCTGGCGCGCTGAGGCGCGACCGTTCGACCAACTGCGCTGCGCCCTCCACCGGCGCGATCCCGATCGGCACAAGCCGCATCTGCCCCATCAGCGCCCGGCCCGGCAGGCTCCAATGCGCAAACTTCCACGCGCCCAGCGCGAGGGTCAGGTCATAGTCGGGCAGCCGCTCGTTCAGCACCGCGCCGCTATCGCTGGCAATGCCTGAGGGCACATCGACCGCCACCTTGTGCCGATGCCGCGCCGCCAGATCGCGGAGCAGCAACGCGTGCTCGGCCACCAAAGGCCGCGCGAGGCCGGAGCCGAATAGACAGTCGACAAACACATCAGCCCCAGCCCCTCCCGCAGTGCTGACTGGCCCGTCCCACCGCCGCCGCGCCTCTTTGGCGGCGTCGGTTGCCGGGTCGAGCGGAGCGATCACTGCCACCGCATTGCCCGCTTCGCGCAGGCGGCGGGCGATGACATAGCCGTCCCCGCCATTATTGCCGGGGCCGCACAGAACCGTCACCGCGCGTCCGGCGGCGATCCGGCGGATCCACTCTGCTGCGCCCCCTGCGGCGATCTCCATCAATTCTGAAACGCTGGTGCCCGCATCGAACAGCGCCTGTTCGGCTGCGCGCATCTGGGCGGCGGTAAGGACCGGTGCGGCGGTCACTTCGGCGGCGGATCGAGCAGCGTGCGCGGGATCAGATAGCGATCTGCGCCGATGGCAAAGGCCTCTGCGGCAGCCCCGCCCTGTTCGGGCACCAGCACCTCGGCACCGTCACGCGGCGCAAGCACTCCGGTGGCAGGATCACGGGTCAGCCGCCTGAAGCCACCGTCGGGATGGTGGAGAATGACGTCATTCCCCGCCAGCTCCAGCGTGCAGACGGGCGTAAGCGCCGCGCCTGCGCCGATAGCGCATTCGACCTCGTCGCCGGGCGGCGGCGGGCTTTCTGCCGCGCCGCAACCTGCGAGCAAGGCGAAAGTCGCCAGCGTGCTAGATATCCGCAAACACATGGGTCTCCGCCTTTGCGCCGGGATGGGTGAGGGCGCCGTAGCGGGCCAATCCGACGACCTGACTGTAACGCCACAAGGCGCCCGACTGGTAGTCGTTAGTGCGCGGCTGCCAGGCCTTGCGCCGCTCGGCCAGCACGTCCTCGGGCACGTCGAGTTCGATGGTGCCAGCTTCGGCATCGATGCTGATAATGTCGCCATCCTCGATCAGGCCGATGGGGCCGCCGTCGGCAGCCTCCGGGCAAACATGGCCGATGCAGAAACCGCGTGTGGCGCCAGAGAACCGCCCGTCGGTGATCAGTGCAACCTTCTCACCCATGCCCTGCCCATAGAGCGCGGCGGTGGTGGAGAGCATCTCGCGCATCCCGGGGCCGCCCTTGGGCCCTTCGTAGCGGATCACGATCACGCAGCCCTCGGCAATGTCGCGCTTTTCGACGGCGGCGAAGGCATCTTCCTCGCAATCGAACACCCGCGCAGGGCCGGAGAATTGCAGGCGCGCCATCCCCGCGACCTTCACGATAGCCCCATCAGGCGCGAGGCTACCCTTGAGGCCCACGACGCCGCCGGTCGGCGTGATCGGGGTCTTCACATCGTAGAACACCTTCTGATCGGGGTTCCAGGTGATCTCTTCCAGGTTCTCGCCGATGGTCTTGCCGGTGACGGTGATCGGGTTGGGGTCGATGAACCCGCCATCGAGCAGCGTCTTCATCGCCATATAGACCCCGCCGGCCTCGTGCATGTCCTTGGCGACATACTTACCACCGGGCTTCAAGTCTGCAATGTAAGGCGTTGATTTAAAGACTTCAGCGACGTCGAACAGATCGAAATGAATCCCCGCCTCACTCGCCATTGCGGGCAGGTGGAGCGCGGCGTTGGTGGAACCGCCCGTAGCCGCCACGACGCGGGCGGCGTTCATGAAGGCCTCACGCGTGCAGATGTCGCGCGGTCGCAGATTGCGGGCGACGAGCTCCATCACCTGCTTGCCAGCGGCCACCGCGATATCATCACGCGATCGGTAGGGCGCGGGCGCCATGTTGCTGTTGGGCAGGCTGAGGCCAATCGCCTCGCCGACGCAGGCCATAGTGTTGGCGGTGAACTGGCCCCCGCAGGCGCCATGTCCGGGGCAAGCGACCTTTTCGAGCGCGATGAGCTCCTGCAAGGGGCAGTTGCCCGCAGCATATTGCCCAACCGCCTCGAACACATCGACTACGGTCACATCGTTGCCGCGGTGGGTGCCGGGGAGGATCGAGCCGCCATAGACGAAGATGCTCGGCACGTTGAGGCGCAACATCGCCATCATCATGCCAGGCAGGCTCTTGTCGCACCCGGCGAACCCAACAAGCGCGTCATAACAATGGCCTCTGACCGAAACCTCGATAGAGTCTGCGATAATCTCGCGGCTGATCAGCGAGGATTTCATCCCTTGATGGCCCATCGCGATCCCGTCAGTGACGGTAATGGTGTTGAACCGACGCGGGGTGCCGCCGCCCGCGATCACGCCCGCGCGGCAGATATCGGCCTGCGCGTTCAGGGTGGTGTTGCAGGGGGCCGAGTCGTTGCCCGCGCTGACCACGCCGACGAAGGGCGCGGCGATTTCTTCCTCGGTCATGCCCATCGCGTAGTAATACGAACGGTGCGGCGCGCGCTCCGGGCCGACCGAGACGTGGCGGCTGGGGAGCTTCGACTTGTCAAACTTCTGCGACATAAGATTTCCCGTTGAAGGCAATTTGTGAAACGTCCCCTGCCTTCAGGCGAGCGCTGACGCAACCCTTTGCGCAATATTCGCCAACAATGCCGCCCAGCGGGTGTGGGTCTCAGCGGTCTGGACGAGATCTTGGCGCAGCTCGATCCCAAGGTAGGCGCGGCCCCGCGCTTCGGCGTGACGGTTCATGGTGTAATTGAGATCGCGCCCCGAATAGGGGAGATTGTCGCCGACATTCAGCCCCTCGGCCGCGAGCAGCGGGATGGCTATGCGGGCGGCACGGTCGTCCTGATTGTAGAGCACGCCCACCTGCCACGGACGCGGCTCGTCCCGGCTGGCGAGGCGCGGGGTGAAGGAGTGGAGCGAGAGGATCAGCGCGGGCTCGGCAGCGGCCAGCCATTGTTCGAACGCGGTGTGATAGGGGCGGTGAAAGCGGTTGAGCCGCCCTTCCCTGTCCGCGCCGACATTGCCGGGGATCGGGTGCCCGTCACTGGCTTCGGGAACGAGGCCGGGTGCGGTCTCCTCACGGTTCAAGTCGCAGACGAGACGGCTGACGGCAGCGATATGGGCGGGGATGGTGTGGTCGCGCGCGAGCAGCTCGGCGATCGCTGCGGTGCCGATGTCGACCGCGATGTGCTCGTGCAGCAGATGCGCTGGGATGCCGAGGTCAATGTCGGCAGGCACATGGTTCGAGGCATGGTCAGCAGTGCAGACGATCCCGCCGGGGGTGGGCGTGCCGAGTTGGCGGAAGGCTTCGCTCATCACCCCAAACCCCGTCCGTGCTGAGCTTGTCGAAGCACTGTCCTTCTTGCTTCACGCGGGCCCAACGAAGAAAAATGCAGCCCTTCGACAAGCTCAGGGCGAACGGAATTGGAAGGTGTCACCGCAACCGCCCTGCCATTGTCCACCACTCGCGCGGCATCGCCGCTGCCGCCGCATCGCGGCCGTCGGCGGTGTCATAGAGCGCGAAGCAGGTCGCGCCCGAGCCGGACATCCGTGCGAGCCACGGCTTGGTCTCGGCCAGTGCCGCCAACACCTCAGCGATCACCGGGCAGAGCGAAATGGCGGGCGCTTCGAGATCGTTGCGCCCTTCCCTTGCGATCCGGCTCGCAGGGCCATCGGGCAGCGCCCCGCGATCCACCCCATCCCACGCCTTGAACACCGGGCCGGTGGAAAGCGGCACGCGCGGGTTGACCAGCAGCGCGGGGGTTCCGGCGAGGTCGTCTTCCACGGCAAGCTGGTCGGTGCCGGTGCCAAGCCCGATATGGGTGCGGCTGAGCACGCAGGCGGGCACATCCGCGCCGAGCTTCGCCGCGCGCGCCTGCCAGTCCTCCGGCAAGCCGTGGAGCGCCTCGACAATCCGAAACACCGCCCCCGCATCCGCCGACCCGCCGCCAAGGCCAGCCGCGACGGGGAGGTTCTTCTCCAGCGTCACCGCGAGGCCTTGCGGGCGCGGGAGAGCGGCGAGCGCGCGGGCAACGAGGTTGTCGAAGGGATTGTCCAGCCCGCCCGCAAACTCGCCCAGGGTGGTGACGCTATCGGCAGCGGCGGGCGCTGCGCTCAGCACATCGCCCGCATCGACGAAGGCGAACAGGGTCTCAAGCTCGTGATACCCGTCCTCCCGCCGCCTGCGGACATGCAGCGCGAGGTTGATCTTGGCGTAGGCGGTTTCGGTAATGGGCAAGCTTCCAACTTTCGTCATTGCGAGGAGCCGAAGGCGACGCGGCAATCCAGTTTCCAACATTGCATCATATCGCAAGGTTCGATGCTGGATTGCTTCGCTGCGCTCGCAATGACGAAGGATTGTGGGGTGCGATCACATATTCGGATAGTTCGGGCCGCCGCCGCCTTCCGGCGTTACCCAGTTGATGTTCTGGTTGGGGTCCTTGATGTCGCAGGTCTTGCAGTGGACGCAGTTCTGCGAGTTGATCTGGAACTTGGGTTCGCCGGTCTTCTCATCCGTCAGCCACTCATAGACCCCTGCCGGGCAGTAGCGCGCCGACGGCCCGCCGAAGACGCCGAGTTCGCTTACCTTCTGCAATTGCAGGTCGGCAACCTGCAAGTGGCAGGGCTGATCCTCGGCATGGTTGGTGTAACTATATGCGACGTTAGTGAGGCGGTCGAAGGTGATCACGCCGTCGGGTTTGGGGTAGTCGATCTTCGGATACAGATCAGCGCGGCCGGTCATCGTGTAGTCGCTGTGGTGCTTCATCGAAATCGGCAGGCCGATCTTCAATGTGCGCATCCACATGTCGATGCCCGCCAGCACCGTGCCGATATCGCCGCCGAACTTGGCGACCGCAGGCTCGGCGTTCTGGACGACCTTCAATTCAGTCGCGATCCAGCTGGAGCGGACCGCCGTGTCGTAGTCCATCAGCTCGGTCTTCTCGTGACCCGCCGCAATCGCCGCCGCGATGCTTTCAGCCGCCAGCATCCCGCTCTTCATCGCGGTGTGGCTGCCCTTAATCCGGGGCACGTTCACAAAGCCCGCCGCGCAGCCGATCAGCGCGCCACCGGGGAAGGCGAGCTTGGGCACCGACTGCCAGCCGCCTTCATTGATCGCCCGCGCGCCATAGCTCACCCGCTTGCCGCCCTCCAAGTATTCGCGGATCGCAGGGTGGTTCTTCCACCGCTGGAACTCCTGATAGGGCGAGACCCAGGGGTTCTTGTAATCGAGCGCGGTCACGAAGCCCAAGGCCACCTGACCGTTCGCCTGATGGTAGAGGAAGCCCCCGCCCCAGCTTTCACTTTCTGTCAGCGGCCAGCCCTGCGTGTGGATCACGCGGCCCGGCTTGTGTTTCTTGGGATCAATGTCCCACAGCTCCTTGATGCCGAGGCCATAGACCTGCGGCTGGCAGTTCGCCTCAAGATCGAATTTCGCCTTCATCCGCTTGGTCAGGTTGCCGCGCGCGCCTTCTGCAAAGACGGTGTACTTGGCGTGGATTTCCATGCCGGGGGTGTAATCGCCCTTGTGGCTGCCGTCGGCGGCGACGCCCATGTCCTGCGTGATGACGCCGGCAACGCGGCCTTCCTCGTCAATCATCACATCGGCCGCGGGGAAGCCGGGGAACACCATCACGCCCAGCCCCTCGGCCTGTTCGGCCAACCAGCGGGTCAGATTGCCGAGCGAGCCGGTGTAGCAGCCGTGGTTGCTCATCAGCGGCGGCATGACCGCGTGCGGGATCGAGGTTTTGCCGGTCTTCGACAGCACCCAGTGCCAGTTGTCCGTGACCGGGGTTTGCGCCATCGGACAGCCCTGTTCGCGCCATTCGGGCAGCAGCTCGTCCAAAGCCTTGGGATCGACCACTGCGCCTGACAGGATATGCGCCCCGATTTCGGAGCCCTTTTCCAGCACGATCACTTCGAGGTCTGCGTTGATCTGCTTCAGACGGATCGCAGCTGCCAGCCCCGCAGGACCGCCCCCGACGATCACGACATCGCAGGGCATTGATTCACGTTCGATCATGGGGCTTTCCTGATCCTTGTTGGTATTGGGCGCGCAGGCCACACAGTCTGGCGATATGCCTTGATTGTCCACTTGCTAACACCCTCGGGGACAGTCAAGACCCGCGATGGATAGCATGACCCCTCAATGAGCCGGCCCGACCTTACAATAGCGCGCGAATTCGAAGCGGCGCTTGCCTGGTGGCACGCGGCGGGGGTCGATTGCGACTATGCGGATGACGCTACGGCGTGGTTGGCGGAGGTGCCTACGGCCAAGCCTGCCGCAGATACCAAAGCCGCCGGGATGACGCGCACAAGTTCGGCTCAGGCACCCGGCCCAGCCAGCGAATCCGTCGCCGCTCGCGATTTGCCCGCCGCGCCCTCATCACCGCCCGCAACGCAACGCCGCGATCTCCTGGGCGAATCGCCGCCGCAGGATTTCGCCGCTTTCCGCGACTGGTGGATGACGGCGCAGGGGATCGACACCGCGCGCGCTTTTCCCCGGATTGCGCCGCGCGGCGAAGCTGATGCAGCGCTGATGGTGCTGGTGCCACAGCCCGAGGAAGCCGACCGCGACCGTCTGCTGTCCGGCCCGCAAGGACGCCTGCTCGCCAATATCCTCGCCGCGATCGGAGTGAACGAAAGCGCGGTCTATATCGCCGCCGCCCTGCCCTGCCATACGCCGATGGCCGATCTGGCGATGCTGGCGGCGGGCGGGATGGACGCGGTGACCCTCCATCACATCAGCCTGGTGCGTCCGGCGCGGGTGATCGCCTTCGGCACCGGCCTTGCTCCGATGCTCGGCGCGAATGAGGCAGAACATCCTTTACGCGAAATCAACCATACCGGTGGCAAAGTCCCGGTAATCGTGAGCGAAACGCTCGATTCCCTGATGGACTTGCCCCGGCTTAAAGCCCGATTCTGGCGGAGATGGACGCAATGGTCGCCCCCACAATGAAACTTCGCCTGCGCGTGCTGACCGCGACGATGCTGGCCGCGGCGGCCCTGCCTGCGCCACTCGCCGCGCAATCGGGCGATCTGGTCGCGCGCTGGAACGGTGCGACACCGGCCGAGACAGCCATTGCTCCGGTGCTGACGGCTGAGGAACGCAATGCCTATCGGCAGGTCTTCACCGCCATCGATGCTGAACAGTGGGATGTGGTCGAAAACCTGCTGGCCCAGCGGCCCGAAGGCGTGCTGACCCAGGCCGCGCGCGCTGAATTCTATACCCACGCCAACAGCCCCAAGGTGTCCGCCGAGCAGATCGCCAGCTGGTTTGCCGCTGGCACCGATCTCCCGCAGGCGCAGCAGCTCGCGAAGATGGGGGCCAAGCGCGGGGTCACCTACCTGCCGCCCCTGCCGAGCGAACAGGGCTTCGCGCGCCAGCCCTATGCGCCCAAGCGGATCCTGCCGCGCTCCGTCAACGACGGCACCATGCCGAGCGCCACTGCGAGCCTGATCCTCGAAGCGATCAAGGCCGATAACCCGGGCGAAGCGCAGCGCCTGCTCGCCGAAATCGACCCGATGCTCTCAAGCGACGCGCGGGCCGAATGGCGTCAGCGCGTGGCGTGGAGCCACTATATTGAGAATAATGACAACGCCGCGCTGGAACTGGCGCGCACCGTGGCCGAAGGCTCGGGCGAGTGGGTCGCGGAAGGCGCGTGGGTCGAAGGGCTGTCATCGTGGCGGCTGGGGTATTGCTCGCTTGCCGGAGACGCGTTTTCGCGGGTGGCGGGTAGTGCTTCCAATGTCGAGCTGGCCGCCGCCGGGCATTATTGGGCGCACCGGGCGCTGGTACGATGCCGGGAGCCTGAGCAGGCGCAGCAGCACCTGTCTGCCGCGGCGCAAATGAATGAGACACTCTACGGGATGCTCGCCGCCGATCAGCTCGGGGTCGAACTGCCCGCTCATGCCCCGCCGCCGCCGTTCAGCCGTGACGATTGGGCACAGCTCGCCCAGCGGCCCAATGTCCGTGTGGCCTCCGCCCTCGCGGAAATCGGGCGGCCCAGCCTGGCGGATGAAGTGCTGCGCCACGAAGCGCAGATCGGCCCGGCCTACCAGTATAGTGCCCTCGCCCGGCTAGCGCGCGAGATGGGCCTGCCCTCGACCCAGTTGTTCATGGCGCACAACGCGCCTTATGGCACCCGCAGCGACCCGAGCCTGCGCTTCCCGGTTGCGCATTGGCAGCCGGTCGGCGGGTGGCAGGTCGACCCGGCGCTGGCCTTCGCCCACGCCTTGCAAGAGTCGAACTTCCGCGCCTCGGCCGTCAGCCCCGCCAATGCGCGCGGGTTGATGCAGATCATGCCCGGCACGGCGCGCGATCATTCGGGCAGGCTGAGCCTTGGCGCGAGCTACGAGGATTTGAACGACCCGCAGGTCAACCTCGCCTATGGCCAGCGGCATCTTGCCATGCTGCGCGATCATCCCGCGACCGGCGGCGTGCTGCCCAAGATCATGGCGGCCTATAACGCGGGCCTCACTCCGGTCGGACGCTGGAATTCCGAGATCAACGATCAGGGCGATCCGCTGCTGTGGATGGAATCGATCCCCTATTGGGAAACGCGCGGCTATGTCGCGATCGTGATGCGCAATTACTGGATGTATGAGCGTGCGGCCGGCGTGCAATCGCCCAGCCGCCGAGCGCTGGCGCAAGGGCGCTGGCCCGAATTTCCGCAGGCTGCTACGACCCGCTCGGCCCGATTGGAGCCGTAACGGGAGCGGATAGAGTGGCGATTGACGAGAGCCGGGTTTTCAAGCCGATCAACATTGCCGTCCTGACCGTATCGGACACGCGCACGCCGGAAACCGACACCTCGGGCGATATTCTGGCGGCGCGGGTGACGGGTGCGGGGCATAATCTTGCGGCGCGGATGATCGTGAAGGATGACGCGAAGCTGCTCGCTGCCCAGTTCAATGCTTGGATCGACGATCCGTCCATCGACGCTGTGGTGAGCACGGGCGGTACGGGTCTGACGGGCCGCGATGTCACCCCCGAAGCGCTTAGCTTGATTGAAGGCGCGCGCGACATTCCCGGCTTTGGCGAGCTGTTCCGCTGGCTGAGTTTCAAGAGCATCGGCACCAGCACCGTGCAATCCCGCGCCTGCGCGGTGGTGGCACGCGGCACCTATATCTTTGCCCTGCCCGGATCGAACGGCGCGGTGAAGGACGGCTGGGACGGGATTCTCTCGGAGCAGCTCGACAGCCGCAACCGGCCCTGCAATTTTGTCGAGCTGATGCCGCGGTTGAAGGAAGTTTAGCCCTCTCACGTCACCCCAGCATAAGCTGGGGCCTAGGGCGGCTCGGACGGCATTTGCCGCCTGAGGGTTCAGCTTCCGCTGGGATGACGAGGGTTGTATAACACCACGATGTTCCGTAAATGTTCCACGTGGAACACACTCCGATCAAAGGCCGCGGCGCGCAATCGGCGGCGGTCCCCACCCGCTTCGGGCTGGCGGAGCGCGAGGTCGATGGCGACTGGCGCGATCATATGCAAACCCTCGACGGCCCACCCGTCAAACTGCGCACCACGGTGATCGAGGAGCGGCCCAAGTCGATCCTCACCTTCAACCAATCACCCGATGTGCCGTTCGACCGCTCGATCAATGCCTATCGCGGGTGCGAGCATGGCTGCGTATATTGCTTTGCGCGGCCGACCCACGCCTTCCACGACCTCTCCCCCGGCCTCGATTTCGAGACGCGGCTATTCGCCAAGCCTAACGCGGCCGAATTGCTCAAGGCGACGCTGGCGAAGCGCGGCTACCGCCCCAAGCCGATCGCGATGGGCACCAACACCGATCCCTATCAGCCGATTGAGCGCGATTACCGCATCACGCGCCAAGTGCTGGAAGTGTGTCTGGAGGCCCGCCACCCCGTGACCATCACCACCAAGTCCGACCGGGTGCTGGACGATGCCGACCTGCTGACGGCACTGGCGCGCGAGAAGCTGGTGGCGGTGTCGATCTCGGTGACGAGCCTAGACCCCGTCCTGTCCGCCAAGCTCGAACCGCGCTGCGCTGCGCCTGCCAAACGGCTCGCAGCGCTCGGGCGGATGGTCGAACTCGGCGTGCCGGTGCACTGCTCGATCTCGCCCATCATCCCGGCGATCACCGATGAATTCATCGAAGCCACCATTGCCGAAGTGGCGCGGCTGGGGGTGCGTAGCGTCAACTGGATCCCCCTGCGCCTCCCCCACGAAGTCGCGCCGCTGTTCCGCGAGTGGCTCGCCGTCCACTACCCTGAGCGTGCGGGCAAGGTGATGAGCATCGTGCGCGAAATGCGCGCCAATGCCTTTGGGGGTCGGGACAATGACCCGAACTTCCACAGCCGCTTCAACCCGCAAGGCGTGTGGGCCGATTTGATCCGCGCGCGGTTCAAACTGGCGTGCAAGCGGGCGGGGATTGGCAAGGCGCGGTTTGAGCTGGATTGCTCGCGGTTCCGGGCGCCGGAGGTGGGCGGGCAGTTGCGGCTGCTGTGACCTCTCAATGTAAGGGCACAGCGGGGCCCCGGATCAAGTCCGGGGAGACGATTAAAGCTATCACCCGAACCCCTCCCCTACCTCTCCCGGCGCAAACCGCACCAAGCGGCTATCCACCAGCGCGGCGGTGCGGTTGACCACGGCCTGCTGATACTCGGGGTCCTTCAACATCGCGAAGAAGGCACCCGCATTGGGGTACTGCGCGACAAAGCCGTCGTGCCAACGCTCGCCCTCGGGGCCGGTCACAACTGTCTGGAAAGTCCCGCGCCACAGGATGCTGCCGCCGACGCGCTGGAAGATCGGACCGCTGGTCTTGCCATATTCCTCATAGGCGCGCTTGCCGCTCCAGCCCTTGCCGGCGTGCTCGTGGCCCTCGGGATATTCCGCCAGATCGCGGTACAGCAGCAGGTTGAGCATATTGATCGGCGTATCGCGCGGCAGATCCTTGAAGGCCTGAAAGTTCACCGGTGAGGGGTCGATATAGGTTTCGCAGGTCATCGTTCATGTCGCTCCATCGTCAGATCGCATTGCATATAGACCGTATCGAGCCTGCGCCCGAACTTGAAGCCGACATTGCGCATCCGCCCCGCGTGCACGAAGCCGCACTTGGCGTGGAGCGCAATCGAGGCAGGCTCGCCCCCGCCGATCACCGCTATCATCTGCTCGAAGCCACTCGCCTGCGCCGCAGCAACCAGGGCAGCGACCAAGGCCGAACCCACCCCTCCCCCGCGCGCATCCTCCGCAATATAGATGCTGTCCTCGCAGGTGCGCGCATAGGCGGCACGGTCGCGGAATTGGGTGGCGTAGCAATAGCCAAGCACCGCCCCGTCTCGCTCGGCGACAAGAAACGGCCAGCCACGGGCTGTCACAGCCGCAATCTTCTCCGCCCAAGTTGCCGCATCAGGCGCAACTGTGTCGAAGGTCGCCGTGCTGTGCGCGACGTGAAACGCGTAGATGTCGCAAACGGCCTGCACATCGCTCGCGAGCGCAGGCCGGATGGTCAGGTCAGCCAAGCGTGTAATCCGCAAAGCGGTCGCGCAGGTCCTTCTTAGAAATCTTGCCAGTCGCTGTGTGCGGGATGTCGTCGACGAATTCCACCGCATCCGGCAGCCACCACTTGGCGATCAGCGGCTTCAGGTGTTCGACGATCTCATCGCCCGAGACTTCGGCGCCCGCCTTCTTGACCACGAACAGCACCGGGCGCTCGTCCCACTTGGGGTGGTAGATGCCGATGCAGGCCGCCTCAGCCACGGCGGGATGCCCGCAAGCCGCGTTCTCCAGCTCGACCGAACTGATCCACTCGCCGCCAGACTTGATCACGTCCTTGGTGCGGTCGGTCAGTTGCAGCGTGCCATCGGGATGGATGATGCCGACATCGCCGGTGTCGAACCAGCCGTCATTGCCGACCGCGTCCTTTTCCGCCTTGAAGTACCGCTTGATCACCCACGGCCCGCGGATCTGGAGCGCGCCCGAAGTCTTGCCGTCACGCGGCAGCTCGGTCGCCATGTCGCTAAGGTCAACCGTGCGCAGCTGGACGCCGAAGATCGGACGGCCCTGCATGGCGGTCTTCTCGATTTTCTGTTCCAGCGTGAGGCTGTCCCAGTCCCAGGTCGGCCCACCCACAGTGCCGATCGGGCTGGTTTCCGTCATCCCCCAGGCGTGCTGAACGCGGGTGCCGTTCTTGAGCAATCGCTCAATCATGAACTTCGGCGCCGCCGAACCGCCGATGGTGGCGGCCTTCAGGGGCGGCAGGTCGAGGCCCTCGCGGTCGCAATACTGGAAGTGCGCCAGCCAGACCGTCGGCACGCCCGCGCTGTCCGTCACGCCTTCACGCAGCATCAAATCGTGGAGCACGGCGGGATCGTTCACCGCCGAGAACACGAACTTGATCCCCGCCATCGCGCCCGCATAGGGCAGCCCCCAGCTTGCGGCGTGGAACATCGGCACCACCGGCAGCATGACCGAAGCCGCGCTGAAATTGAAGCACGAAGGCTGAAGCCCCGCCATCGCGTGCAGCACCGTCGAGCGGTGCTCGTATTGCACGCCCTTGGGATTGCCCGTGGTGCCAGAGGTGTAGCAGATCATGCAGGGATCGGTTTCGGGCCCCGAGACCCACTCGAAATCGCCATCCTCCGCGCCGATCCAGTCCTCGAAGGCGGGGGAATGTTCGCCGTTATCGTAGCAGATGTAATGCTCGACTGTGGTCCACCGCTCGCGCATCCGGTCGACGATTGGCTGGAAGGCCGCGTCGTAGCACAGCACCCGGTCTTCGGCGTGATTGACGATGTAGTCCAGCTGATCGTCGAACAGGCGCGGGTTCACGGTGTGGAGCACCCCGCCCATCCCAGCGACGCCATACCAGCTGACGAGGTGGCGCGAGTGGTTCATGGCAAGGCTGGCGACCTTGTCACCGGGCCTCAGGCCCAAGCGCTGCAAGGCCTGCGCCATCTTCAACGCATCGCGGCGGATGCCTGCCCAGTTCGTGCGCGTCTCACTTCCGTCGGCCCAACGGCTGACGATCTCGCGTTCCGGCGCCTCACGCGCGGCGTGTTCGATCACCGCGGTCACCCGCATGGTCCAGTCCTGCATTGCCCCGAGCCTGGTTCCGGCCATTGTCTGTCTCTCTCCCATTTTGAATTAATTTTGCGGCGCAGAAACCGCACAGGCTATGTTCATGCCTTTGCTTATAGGCCTTGGCAATCGGTTCGCCCAATCGCTGACACGTTTCGTCCCGATGTCATGAAACATTCCGACCATCGCGACACTATCCCACTCGCCGCTCTCAATACCCGTGTGTCACAGCTGTGGCACAGAGCGGCGCCAGTTAGCCCCGGGCATCCCTTTTCGAGAGATTAAAACAATGAAAAAGACTGCAATTCTCATGGCAGGCGCCGCGATGATCGTCGCCGCGCCCGCATCCGCACGTGAAGGCCAAGCCTATATCGGCATCAATGGCGGCGTCAGCTTCGACGATCAGGTCGATGTCGACATCGACACCGGCAACGACACCTACAATAACGCGGCCTTTGCCGACACCAATCTCGGCATCGATGGCGATGTGGTGATCGGTTACGATTTCGGCGCGTTCCGGCTCGAAGCTGAAGGCGGCTACAAGCGCGCAGGCTATGAAGGCCTCACCGTGGTCAACTCGGCGATCCTGCCGGGCGGCCTGACCGTTCCTTCGGGCACGCGGGTCCAGAACTCACGCGATCTCGAAATCTACAGCGGCATGGTCAATGCGCTGGTCGAATTCGGCAATGATGACGGCTTCCAGGTCTTCGGCGGCGGCGGCGTTGGTATTGCCAACATGAAGCTCCCGGTCGAAGTGGCTGGCGTTGGCACCGTGATTGACGACAGCGCGACCGATTTCGCGTGGCAGCTGCTGGCCGGCGCGCGCCTTGCGGTGACCGACAATGTCGACCTCGGCGTGAAGTACCGTTACTTCGTCGCGGACAATTTCGATTTGCAGGCCGCCAATGGCCGCGATCTGCGCGCGGATTACTCGGCCCATTCGGTGCTGGCGAGCCTGACCTACAACTTCGGTGGTCGCCCCGCGCCGGCTCCGGTGGCAGCCCCCCCGCCCCCGCCGCCGGTGATGGCACCCCCGCCCCCGCCGCGTCCGGTCGCTCCCCCGCCGCCGCCCAAGGCCGCGTGCAACACCGGCCCGTACATCGTGTTCTTCGACTTCGACCGTTCGGACATCTCGCCCGAAGCTTCGACGATCCTGAACAACGCGGTCACCGCCTATGCCAATTGCGGCATGGCGCGCGTGATGCTTGCCGGTCACACCGACAAGGCCGGGAGCGCGCAGTACAACATGGCACTCGCCGGACGGCGTAACGAAGCCGTGCGCAGCTACATGACCGGTCGCGGCGTGCCTTCGGGTCAGATTTCGGGCGAAGCGTTTGGTGAAAGCCAGCCGCGCGTGCCGACCGCTGATGGCGTGCGCGAAGCGCAGAACCGCCGCGTCGAAGTGAGCTACGGCCCGGGTTCGGGGATGTAATTCTCACTCCGTCTGACGGATGAAGGAGAGGGGGGCGGAGCGATCCGCCCCCTTTTTCGTGTCCGCTCAGGCAACCAGCCGCAGGTTCCCGCGCTTCTTGAGCGGCACCAACGCAACCTTGGCGATACCCTCGACCGCCGCCAGCCGTTCGGCCAGCTCGCCGTTCAGCACGAAATTGCTGCCGAGCCGCATCTGCACCTGATCGCCGTCCGCCAGCATCAGCCGCACCAGCACTTCGCCAGAGCCGGTCGGGCGCTCGCCCTGCGCGGCAGCAAGTTCGATCTGGAGTTCGCGCAAGGCTTCGACCGATGAAATATCGGCCGAAAGCTCCATCGCCGTTGCCCCGACCACTGCCGCCAGCGGTCGCGCGCCGCGCACGGTGAGGCGGGGCGGCTCGTCCGGACTTGGCGCGTCCAGCTCCACGGTCAGCAGCAGGCATTCGCCATCCGCCGCCCAACGTTCGAACTGCGGCACTAGCGCCTCTTCGAAGCAGGCAGCTGAAAACTGCCCCGAGCTGTCGGAGAAATCCGCCCGCACAAAGGTGCCGCCCTTGCGCGTGCGCGCCTTGGTGATGCCCTCGACCATCACCGCCATCACCGCCGACCCGCGCCCGCCCGCAGGCGCGCCTGCTTCCATCAGGCTCTGATAGGTGCGCGCGCCATTGGCCGAGGCGACATCGCGGAACTGCTGCACCGGGTGGGCCGAGAAATAGAAGCCGAAATTCTCGCGCTCTTTCGCCATCCGGTCGGTGCGCGACCACGGCTCGCACGGCTGGAGGCGCAGATCTTCCGCCGGCCCCGCATCGCCGCCAAACAGCCCGACCTGGCCGCTGGAGCGTTCGCGGATCGCGGCATCTGCCACTGCCATCAGCAGGTCGGCATTGGCGAACAGCAGCGCGCGATTGGGCTCCAGCCCGTCAAACGCGCCTGCGCAGATCAGGCCTTCAAGCTGGCGGCGGTTCATGGTGCCTTGTGGCACCCGTTCAAACAGGTCCTTGAGGCTGGCGAAGGGCCCGTTCGCCGCACGCTCGGCCACGATCGCCTCCATCGCCTTTTCGCCAACATTGCGGATGCCCGCGAGCGCATAGCGCACCGCGTAGCCGTGATCGGTCTGCTCGACGGTGAACTCGGCCTCGCTGGCATTGATGCACGGCGCCAGCACCTCAACCCCGCCGTGCCCGTTGGGATAGCGGCGGGCGTCATCGACAAAGACGTTGAGCTTCTCCGACTGGTGCATATCAAAGCACATCGAGGCGGCGAAGAACTCCTCGGGGTAATGCGCCTTCAGCCACGCCGTCTGGTAGGCGAGCAGCGCATAGGCGGCGGCGTGGGACTTGTTGAAGCCGTAGCCTGCGAACTTGTCGATCAAGTCGAACAGCTCGTTGGCGCGCTTGGCGTCGATGCCCGAGTTTTCCTTGCAGCCTTCACAGAACCGCCCGCGCTGGGCGTCCATTTCGGCCTGCACCTTCTTGCCCATCGCGCGGCGCAGCAAGTCTGCATCGCCGAGCGAATAGCCCGCCAGCACCTGCGCGGCCTGCATCACCTGTTCCTGATAGACGAAGATACCGTAGGTTTCGGCGAGGATGCCTTCGAGCTTGGGGTGCGGGTACTCGATCGGCACCACGCCCGCCTTGCGCTGGCCGAACAGCGGGATGTTGTCCATCGGGCCGGGCCGGTAGAGCGAGACGAGCGCGATGATGTCGCCGAAATTGGTCGGCTTCACCGCCTTCAGCGTGCGGCGCATCCCTTCGGATTCCAGCTGGAACACGCCCACCGTATTGCCGGTCTGCATCAGGTTATAGACCTGTGCGTCGTCCAGCGGCAGCGCGCCAAGATCAATGGTGATGCCGCGCGCTTCGAGCAGATCGACCGCTTTGCGCAGCACCGACAGGGTCTTCAGGCCGAGGAAGTCGAACTTCACCAAGCCTGAGGATTCGACATATTTCATGTCGAACTGCGTCACCGGCATATCGGAACGCGGATCGCGATACAGCGGCACCAATTGCGCCAGCGGACGATCCCCGATCACGACACCCGCTGCGTGGGTCGATGAGTTGCGGGGCAAGCCCTCCAGTTGCATCGCCAAGTCAACGAGGCGCTTCACGTCCTTGTCGTTGTCATACTCCCGCCGGAAATCCGCCGCCCCGTTCAGCGCGCGCGGCAGCGGCCAGGGGTCGGTCGGGTGGTTCGGCACCATCTTGCATAGCCGGTCGACCTGACCATAGCTCATCTGCAAGATCCGCCCGCAATCGCGCAGTACTGCGCGGGCCTTCAGCTTGCCGAAAGTGATGATCTGCGCGACGTGATCGCTGCCGTACTTGGCCTGCACATAGCGGATCACCTCGCCGCGCCGCGTTTCGCAGAAGTCGATATCGAAGTCGGGCATCGAAACGCGTTCGGGGTTGAGGAAACGTTCGAACAGCAGGCCGAGCTTGATCGGATCAAGGTCGGTGATGGTCAGCGCCCACGCTACCGCCGAGCCCGCACCCGAACCGCGCCCCGGCCCCACCGGAATGCCCTGATCCTTGGCCCACTTGATGAAGTCGGCCACGATCAGGAAGTAACCGGGAAAGCCCATGTTGACGATGACGTTGATCTCGAATTCGAGGCGGTCGAAGTAGACCTTGCGCTCCTCCTCGGTGAGATCGGGATAGGCCGCCAGTCGCGCCTCAAGCCCGGCGCGCGAGTCCTCTGCCAGCATCCGCGCCTCACCCGAAAGATCGCCGGCAAGGCTGGGCAGGATCGGCTTGCGATAGGGCGGCGCGAAGGCGCAGCGCTGGGCGATGACGAGGGTGTTGGCGGTCGCTTCGGGCAAGTCGGCAAAAGCCTCCTCCATCATTGCCGCCGACTTGACGAAAGCCTGCGGGTTGGAGCGCGGGCGATCATCCGCGTCGATCTGGGTCGAGTTCGCGATGCACAGCATCGCGTCATGCGCCTTGTGCATATGCGGCTCGGCAAAGTTGGCCGGGTTGGTGGCAACCAGCGGCAGGCCTCGCGCATAGGCGAGGTCGATCAGCGCGTCCTCCGCCCGTTCGCACACCGGATCGCCGTGGCGCGCGAGTTCGATATAGAGCCGCCCCGGAAACAGCGCCTCCAGCCGGTCAGCGAGCCTCGCGGCGGCCTCATGCTGGCCCTCTGCCAGCAGCCGCGTCAGCCCACCCTCGCCCGCGCCGGTCAGCGCGATCAGACCCGCGGTGCGACCCTCAAGGTCGGCGAGCGTGACGTGGGGATCGCGTTCCAGCGGCCGGTCGAGGTGGGCGGAGGAGACCAGATAGCACAGGTTGTCATAGCCCGCATCGTCCTGCGCAAACAGAGCGAGGTAATCCACCCCGCCGCGCTCATCATCCCGCGCCACGCCCAGCATCGCGCCGATGATCGGCTGCACGCCTTCGCTCTTGCAGGCGGCAGCGAAGGCCATGATCCCGTAAAGCCCGTTGCGGTCGCAAATGGCGATCGCGGGATAACCACGCTCCTTCGCCAGCTTGGCAATGTCCTTGGGATCAATCGCCCCTTCGAGCATCGAATAGGACGAGAGCACGCGCAGGGGGACGAAGGGAGCAAAGGGCATGGACGCAGATATGCGCAATCGTTCCGTCAGCGCCAAGGGTGGCTTCCACAGGAAACTCTCGTCGTCCCGGACTTGATCCGGGATCGGTCACAATTTCAGACCGACCCCGGCTCGGGGCCGGGGCGACGATTTAGGGCTAAAGCAGCGCTTCGATATCCCGCGCGATCTTTTCCGGCGCGTCAGTCGGGCCGTAGCGCTTCACCACGTTGCCATCCCGGCCGATCAGGAACTTGGTGAAATTCCACTTGATCGAGGTCGACCCCATCAGCCCCTTGGCCGAGGTCTTCATCCAGTCATACAGCGGCGAAGCCTTGGTGCCGTTGACATCAATCTTGGCCATCAGCGGGAAGGTGACGCCGAAATTGACCTTGCAGAATTCAGCAATCTCGTCGGCATTGCCGGGTTCCTGACCGCCGAACTGGTTGCAGGGGAAGCCTAGCACTTCGAAGCCCTGATCCTTGTATTGCTGGAACAGCTTTTCGAGCCCGTCATACTGCGGGGTGAAGCCGCACTTGCTCGCGGTATTGACCACCAGCAGCACTGTGCCGAGCTTGTCCTTGAGGTCGAGGGGCTCACCCCGGTTGGTGGTGACGGTGAAGTCGGCAATCGTCGTCATGTCCGTGATCCCCTGTTAAAGCGCTTAGGCGAGCACACCTTCCTTGAGGCGCACCACCCGGTCCATTTTGGCCGCGAGGCGTTCGTTATGGGTCGCGACCAGCGCCGCGCTGCCCTCACCCCGCACCAGCGCGAGAAACTCTGCCAGCACATTATCGGCAGTGACTTCATCGAGGTTGCCGGTCGGCTCGTCCGCCAGCACCAGCGTCGGCCGGTTGGCGAGCGCGCGGGCGACGGCGACACGCTGTTGCTCCCCGCCCGAAAGCTGGCTGGGGCGGTGGGTCAGGCGCTGGCCGAGGCCGAGGCTGGTGAGCAGGCTGTCAGCCCGCGCCTCTGCCTCTGCCCGCGCTACGCCGAGGATCATCTGCGGCATCTCCACATTCTCGCGCGCGCTAAAATCGGGCAGCAGGTGGTGGAACTGGTACACGAAGCCGAGATGTTCACGCCGCAATCGGGTGCGCTGATCACTGGCGAGGTCTTCGGCACGTTCGCCCGCCACGCTGATCGAGCCTTCGAACCCGCCTTCGAGCAGACCGACAGCTTGCAGCATGGTCGATTTGCCGGAACCCGACGGGCCTAGCAGGGCGACGATCTCACCCGGCATGATGTCGAGATCGATGCCGCGCAGCACTTCGATCCGCTGCCCGCCCTGTTCGAAGGCGCGCTTCAATCCGCGCAGGGACACGATCGGTGCGCCAGTGACGAGAGGACTACTCATAACGCAGCACCTGGACGGGATCGGTGTTCGCTGCCTTGAGCGCGGGGTAGAGCGTCGCGAGGAAGCTCATCCCTAGCGCCAGCATGACAATGCCGAAGACTTCCCAAGGATCGGTGCGCGATGGCAGGGTCGAGAGGAACCGCACCTGCGGGTCCCAGATCTCCTGTCCGGTGGCAAAGGCGATGAAATCGACAATCGGCTCGCGGAAGAACAGGATGATCGCGCCGAGTGCCAGCCCCGTCATCGTCCCGATCGCGCCCACCGTGGTGCCGGTGGTGACGAAGATCTTGAGCAGGCTGCGCCGCGTTGCGCCCATCGTGCGCATGATCGCGATGTCGCGAGTCTTGGCGCGCACCAGCATGACGAGGCTGGACAGAATGTTGAACGCCGCGACCAAAACCATGAACGACAGCGCAAAGAACATCGCCACCCGCTCGACCTGCAAGGCTTCGAACAGGGCGGAGTTCATTGTCTTCCAGTCCGCGATCAGGGCCTTGCCGGTGAGCCGCGCGGAGACGGGCGCGAGGATCTCGCCGACCTTGTCCGGGTCATCCACCGTCACCTCGATCTGCGCGACAGAATCGCCCATCAGCAACAACTGCTGGGCGTCCTTCAGCGGCAGCATCACGAACTTCTCGTCGAAGGTGTAGATACCAACCTCGAAGATCGCGCCGACTTCATAACCGACCTGCCGGATCGACGTGCCGAACGGCGTGGTGCGACCGGCCGGATTGATGATGGTGATGACGTCGCCCACCCGGATACCGAGATTCTGCGCCAGTCGGCTCCCGATTGCGACCCGGCCCATGCCGTCCTGACCCGGCTCCGCCAGACTGCGGATATCGCCGAGCAGCACCTTCTCGCCCAGCGCGGCGATATCCTTGTCGGACTGGCCGCGCAGGAAAATCGCCTCGACCCGCCCGCCGAAGCTGGTGAGCAGTGGCCGTTCGATCAGCGGGGAGACTTCAACCACGCCCGGCGTTTTCTCGATATCGGCCATGACTTCGCGCCAATCCGTAAGCTTGCCGTCATAGCCCTGCACCACCGCATGGCCGTTCAGCCCCACGATCTTGTCCAGCAATTCGCCGCGAAACCCGTTCATCACGCTCATCACGACCACCAGCAGCGCAACCGAAAGCGCCACCACGCCGACCGATATGCCAGCCACAAGCGCAATGAACGCCTCCCCCTTGCCGGGCCAGAGGTAGCGTTTGGCGATCATCCATTCGAAGGGGGAGAGCATGAGAGGTGCGGGTTGCCCGTTATTGGCTGAACCCTGCCTGTAGAACGCCTGTCTGCTCGCGGCAATCCAATGTTATAGCCTATCCCCGCGCCTGCCTGTCATACGGCAGTCAGCAAAAAGCCGGGGCAGATGGGCGTGCTTTGACTTGTAATTGATCCGTCACATCGCCATTGGAGCCTTGCGCCGCGGCAGCATGGTTCGCGGACAGGTCTGGTGATGCCGATGACGCCCCTCAATGTGACTCACCCCTTCCTCGATTGCGATGGCGACAAGCTGCGCGAGGAATGCGGAATCTTCGGCGCGATCCGCGCCAATGACGCTGCGGCGACGACCGCGCTGGGCCTTCACGCGCTCCAGCATCGCGGGCAGGAAGCGGCCGGGATTGTCAGCTTCGATGGCAAGGAATTTTTCGCCAGCCGCGGTCTTGGCCATGTCGCCGAGAATTTCTCCTCCTCCGAAGCGATTGCGGCGCTGCCCGGCCATATGGCCGCGGGCCATGTGCGCTATTCGACCACCGGTGGTTCGGGGCTGCGCAACGTCCAGCCGCTCTATGCCGATCTGGCGAGCGGCGGCTTTGCCGTGGCGCATAACGGCAATATCTCCAACGCTGGAACCCTGCGCAAGGATCTGGTCAACAAGGGTTCGATCTTCCAGTCGACCTCCGACACCGAGGTGATCATCCACCTCGTTGCCACCAGCCGCTATCCCACCATTGCCGACCGGCTGGTGGATGCCCTGCGGCTGGTCGAAGGCGCCTATGCGCTGATCGTGATGACGCCCGAGGGCATGATTGCCTGCCGCGATCCGCTCGGCATCCGTCCGCTGGTGATGGGCCGGATGGGCGATGCGATCTTGTTCGCCTCAGAAACCGTGGCTTTCGACGTCGTCGGCGCCGAAGTGATCCGCGAGATCGAGCCGGGCGAGCTGGTGCTGGTCGATTTCGCTGGCGAAATTCGCTCGGTGCGCCCGTTCGGTAGCCCCGCCCCGCGCCCCTGCATCTTTGAACACGTCTATTTCAGCCGCCCGGATTCTGTCTTTGCCGGGCGCTCGGTTTACGAAGCGCGCAAGGCGATCGGGATGCAGCTCGCGCTCGAATCCCCGTGCGAGGCTGATCTGGTGGTGCCCGTGCCCGACAGCGGCGTTCCGGCGGCCATCGGCTTTGCCCAGCAATCGGGCCTGCCGTTCGAACTCGGCATCATCCGCTCACACTATGTCGGGCGGACCTTCATCCAGCCGTCGGACGGCGCGCGCCATTCGAGCGTCAAGCGCAAGCACAACGCCAACCGCGCGCTGGTCGAAGGCAAGCGGATCGTGCTGATCGACGATTCCATCGTGCGCGGCACCACCTCGATGAAGATCGTCGAGATGATGCGCGAAGCGGGCGCCAAGGAAGTCCATTTCCGCGTCGCCAGTCCGCCGACGGCACATTCCTGCTTCTACGGCGTCGACACGCCCGAACGCTCCAAGCTGCTCGCCGCGCGCATGGAACTGGAGCCGATGCGCCAGTTCATCAAGGCCGATAGTCTCGCCTTCATCTCGATTGACGGGCTTTACCGCGCGGTCGGATCACAGGCGCG
Source organism: uncultured Erythrobacter sp. (assembly GCF_958304185.1). Lineage (NCBI taxonomy): Bacteria > Pseudomonadati > Pseudomonadota > Alphaproteobacteria > Sphingomonadales > Erythrobacteraceae > Erythrobacter > uncultured Erythrobacter sp. The sequence continues at coordinate 121,829 of NZ_OY284433.1, read as the reverse complement.
CAACAAGACCTGCCCGCAATTCTGCGACGCCTGTTTTACCGGCGACTATCCCACATCGCTGACCGACCTGGCGCTTGCCGAACAGAAGAACGCCGAACTTCCCTTTGCTGATCCCAAGGCTGCCTGACCCATCATGACCGATATTGCCAAGCCGCTTTCCGGCCGCACCGCGCTTGTCACCGGCGCCAGCCGCGGGATCGGTGCTGCCACCGCCAAGTCGCTGGCCCGCGCAGGCGCGCACGTCATTCTGGTGGCGCGCAAGGTCAAGGCGCTGGAAGCGGTCGAGGACGAAATCCACGCCTTTGGCGGCACGTCGACCATTGCGCCGATCGACCTGATGGAGCCTGATGCCGTCACCCGCCTTGCCTCGGCGATTGCGGGGCGCTGGCAGACGCTCGACATCATGGTGCTGGCGGCGGCCTATCTGCCCGAACTGACGCCCACCTCGCAGATCGAACCCAAGCCGTTCAACCAAGCGCTGCTGACCAATGTGGTCGCAACCCAGGCGCTGCTCGCCGGGTTCGATCCGCTGCTGCGCCGCGCCGAGGCGGGCCGGATCATCGGCCTCACCAGCAGCGTCTCCGCAAAGCCCCGACCCTATTGGGGCGCTTACGGCGCAACCAAGGCCGCATTCGAGCATCTGCTCGAAGCCTATGCCGCCGAAGTCGAGCGGCTCAGCCCCCTGCGTGTTGCAATCGTCGATCCCGGCGCCACCCGCACCGAAATGCGCGCGCGGGCCTATCCGGGCGAAGACCCCGCGACGGTCAAGGCCCCTGAAGTGGTGGCTGAGCGTTTGCTGGCGCTGCTGGTGGAGGGTTTTGACAGTCTCCACCGTGAACGGATCGACTGAAACCAAGTCTCCTTACGCCTGCGTTAACCATATGCTGAAACCCGCGCTTTACGATCGCTGGGGCAAGCTCCCGCGTGGACCACATCGCCCGGAGAGACCACAGATTTCAGTACAAGGCTAAAGCAATGCCCGTAAGTTCAGATCCCTATAGCTCCGCAGCGCAGGAAGATCGTTGCAGTCCGCGCACGCGGCTGACGATCCCGGCGACCCTGCGCGCCTCGGGCGGACGTGCGTTTCAGAGCGTGGTTCATGACCTGTCGATCTCAGGCTTTTCGGCCGCTTCGATCAACCGGATGCACGAAGGCCAGATGTGCTGGCTGACCCTGCCCGGCCTCGAATCGCTCCAAGCCGAGGTCGTGTGGTGGGACAATTGCATCGTCGGCTGCGCCTTCAATGAACTGCTCAGCCCGATCGTCCACGACAACATCCTGCAACGCTACAGCAATGTCGGCGTCTATCGCCAGATGATCTGAGGGCAGCGAAGGCGTTTACTTCGCCTCTGCCGCGACCTTCCGGCTCAGATCGAGGAACTGCCCGCGCTCCGGCCCGCCGCTCGCCGTGGCCCAGTTGCCGATATAGGCGAACACCACGCGCTTGTCGGGAAACAGCGTGATACCCTGACCGAAGATCCCTTGGGCGCCGAACGTGCCCTGCGGATAGGTCCACCACTGGTAGCCATAGCCGAAACCGCTCGTCCCGAAGTCGACGGCGCTGTCGGTCGCCTCGGCAAACCAGCCTTCGGGCACCGCGCCCTTGCCGCCTTCCAGCACGAACTGGCCCATGCGGGCATAGTCGCCGAGCGTGATCGACAGGCAGCACCCGCCGATATTGCCGCCGCGCGGATCGACCATCCAGAACAGCCCGCCTTCAAACCCGGCAGGCTCGGTGATCTTGGCCTGCGCATATTCGGCCAGCGGCTCGCCGACCGCATTTTCGACCAGCACGCCGATGAGGTTGGTCTCGCCGGTTTTATAGACCCACTTCTCACCTGGCTCGGCCTCGCGCGGGAGCGCCTTCATCTGCGCCACGATCGCCTCGGGGCCGTATTCGACCACGAAACGGTTCATCTGAGCGACGTCGGAATTGGCGTCAGTATAATCCTCGTTCCACTTCACCCCGCTGGTCATGGTGGCGAGTTGGCGCACAGTCACGCCTTCATAGGCCGAGCCCTTGAGGCCGGGGATGTACTGCGTCACCGGATCATCGAGGCTGGTGATAAACCCGTCCTTCACTGCCGCACCGAGCAAGGTCGAAGTGAAGCTCTTGGCGACCGAGAAGCTCGTCCAGCGGTCGGTCGGTTTGAGGCCGAGGCCGTATTCCTCGTGCACGACCTTGCCATCGACAAGCACCATCACGCCGGCGGTCTTGGTTGACTGCATCAACGCGGCGATCTCGGCCTGCAAGGCGGGGCTGAGCGGCGCGCCCTTGGGCAGCGCGCGCGGGGTCTTGGCGGCGGGGACTTCGTGCCCGGCGAACCATTGCTCCATCGCGCGGAAACGCTCCGAGCGCTGGCTGTCATTCCAGAACAGCACGGCCAGCTCCGAAGGATCACGCGCGGGCGGCTGGGTGAGCTGCACGGCGGGCGCTGCGGGGCCAGCGGCCACCGAAGGCGCGCTGTCAGCGGTTGCCGCGCAACCGCTGAGCAGCGCCGCCAGCGCCAAACCCGAAACCACTCCTGCCAATCGCCGATCTGCGCGCATCATCCCGTCCTCCCGTTTTTCTCTAACGCGGGCATAGGCCGATGCAGCGCTTGCGGGCAACCCCGTTTTATCCGCTTTTCAGCGTCTTGAGCGCCGCCAACGCCCGCTCGCGCGCCTGCCGGTGCGGGACGATCTTGCGCGGATAGCCCGCAGGCCGGCGCCCGAACTCCTCGGGATCGTGGACGTAGGGTTCGTCGCTCCCCTTCAGTTCCGGCACATAGGTGCGGATATAGCGCGCGGCGTCGAACTTCTCGGACTGGCTGAGCGGGGCCATGATCCGGCTGAACATATTGCTGTCCACCCCCGTCCCCGCCGTCCACTGCCAGTTGGTGGCATTGGAGGCGTAGTCTGCATCGCATAGCGTGTCCCAGAACCACTTTTCCCCCTCGCGCCAATCGATCAGCAGGTGCTTGATGAGGAAGCTGGCGGTGATCATCCGCACGCGGTTGTGCATCCACCCAGTCTGCCACAGCTGCCGCATCCCGGCATCGACGATGGGGTAACCGGTGCGGCCCTGCTGCCAGGCTTTCAGGTCACGCGCGGCGGCAGGGTCGGTGGCGGGGTCGCGCCAGGGAAAGCGGTCGAAATCCTCGCGGTAGTTTTTGGAGGCATAGGCGGGGAATTGCTGGATCGCGTTCTGCGAGTAATCGCGCCAAATCAGCTCGCCTTCAAAGGTGCGCCAGCCGTCCGACCGCTTGTGCTTGAAGCGGTGCCAGATCTGGATCGGCGAGATTTCGCCGAAATGCAGGTGCGGCGAGAGGCGCGAGACCTTGTCGACGCTGGGGAGGTTGCGCTTGTCGTCGTACCCGTCGACGTCGGCTTCCCATGCTGTGAGGCGTGCGTGCGCGGCGTCCTCGCCCACTTGCCAGAAGTCGCGCATCCCGCCCGACCAGTCGGGTTTGGTGGGGAGCAGGTTCCATGACGCGAGGTCGTCGCTGGCGGGCCATTTGGCGGGCGCGGTGAGTTTTTCGGGCGCGGGGAGTTCGTCACGGGGCGGAAACTCGGCGCGCACCGCACGGCTGAACGGGGTGTAGATCTTGTACTGCCCGCCCGTCCCGGTGGTGATACTGCCCGGCGGCATCAGGTAGTTGCCGTGGTGGAGTTGCAGGTCGAGGGACTTCGCCAGCTTGCGCTCGGCGTTCAGCCACCACGGTTCGTAGTGGTGGTTGGCGTGGATCGTGGCCGCGCCGGTTTCCTCGGCCAGCTTGGTCAGCTCCTCCACGGCATCGCCGCGCCGCAGGATCAGCTTGGAGCCCTTGGCTTCGAGGCTCTTGGCGAGGCTCACAAGCGAATGATGCAGCCACCACCGCGAGGCGCCGCCATAGGCGTGATGCTTGGGCGATTCGTCGTCGAGGACATAGACCGCCAGGACGGGGCCAGCCTTGGCGGCGTGATAGAGCGCAGGATTGTCGGCCAAGCGTAGATCGCGCCGTAGCCATACGAGTTGGGTCATTTGTCTCTCTGAGTTCGCGTTTCCCCACCAACGCCGTCATGCTGAAGTTGTTTCACCTTCAAATGTCGGATTTCCCGTTCCCGTCATCCTGAACTTGTTTCAGGATCCATTCCTCTTCTCGCACCGTCGGTTGGATGAGGCACGATGGATGCTGAAACAAGTTCAGCATGACGGGCTATGGCAAGGGTTCGCACGTCATATGCGGTAGCGCGAGGGCCGTGCACTGACTCAATCTATGATGCGACATCCATTCGGTAAGGCGACGGCGAAACGGTCCGCCACACGAGGATCGGTAAATCGCGCGTCACCCAGCCAGAACTTGCCGCCTTCGCGCCGGTGGACATAAGGCGCCCTCGACCAAAATAGAAAAGCGTCGATCTGCGGATCCTCGCGTCGCGCCTTTGGCAAATCGCATCCGGCCGGATCGTAGCCATCCATCCACATCTCCTTGCCCGGGGCCATCACGAACCACTGTCCGGCTTCTGGATCGCCAAGCAGCTTTTCCCGCTCCCAGAAGAAAAAGGGTATAGGCGCGGCAATTGAAATCACATCAGGGTGGCCGCCTGCCTCGGCGTGAAGCTGCGTCTCGACGTTTGCAGTGATCCCCGCATTCACTCCAATATACGCCAACACCGCCACAATCCCCACCCGAGCAGGCCGCATCCACGCGCCCCCCGCCTTCTCCCGCCGCCGCGACCACCACACGCTGCCGCTCAGCAACGCCCACAGCCACACATCGATAATGAACAGCGTATCCCCATAGAACCACTGCGAGGAAAACGGCTCCAGCAGCCGGATGCCGTAGACGTTGAGCCAATCGAAGAACGGGTGGCTGAGGCACCCGACAAACGCCATCGCGTAAAGCCAGCCAAACCGCACAGGCAGTCGCCCCTCTGGCCGGGTGCCGCGCCTCAACTGCCAGCGGTCGAAGGCCCACAATATCCCCGCCAGCACCAGCGGCAGCAGCACCAGCGCGGGCGGGCCGTGGGTGATGCCGCGGCGGAAGGCGAGGTGCTCCAGCCCCTCCAGCCAGAAAAAGCACGCCGCATCCACGTCCGGCAGGTTTGCGCCGATGATCAGCGCGGGCATGGCGAGGCCCGTGGTGCGCTTCAGCCCCGCCTGCCCCATGACCGCGCCGACAAGGCTATGTGTCAGATTGTCCATGACTTCGGGAGTTAGCGCGCCCGTCCGCACGGGGCGAGTGCAAAGATGCTTGGAACTTGGCCCCTCCGTCGCCTATCGCACCGCCAAAGACCCGGGAGAGAACCACAATGACCGACCACCCTGAAGTCCTTGGCCCATACATCCGCCCCGACATGAAGGCCTTCCTCGACATGATGGCGCAGGTGAATGGGCCGAAGCTGGTCGATATGACGCTGGCCGAGGCGCGCGATTCCTATGTGAAGATGCATGGGATCGCCGACCGACCGGCGCGGGCGCTCCCGGTGATCCGCGACCTCGCCTGCCCCGGCCCGAATGGCGAGATCCCGCTGCGCCTGTACGATGCGCGCGAGAGCCGCGATGAAGCCTCGCCGGTGGTGATGTTCTACCACGGCGGCGGGTTCGTGATCGGCGATCTCGACACCCACCACGCGCTGTGCAGCGAGATTGCCGCCCTGATCGATCTGCCGCTGGTGGCGGTGCATTATGCCCTCGCGCCCGAAGCGCCCTTCCCCGCCGCGATCCTCGATTGCGAGGCGGCGACGCGCTGGGTGGCGGGCAACCCCGCTGAGCTTGGCCGCCAAGCCTCCGGCATCATCACCATCGGCGACAGCGCGGGCGGCAATGCCACGGTGGTGGTGGGCCAGCTCCTTGCAGCCAACCCCGCCGCCGTCCCCGTTGTGTTGCAAGTGCCGATCTTCCCGCTGGTCGCCGATGCGAGCGGGTCTGCCAGCATGGCGGCGTTCTCCGACGGCTTCCTGCTGACGGGCGACACAATGGGCTTCTTCGATGCCGCCTACGGCGCCGACCGCTCCGACCCGCGCGGCTTCCCGATCCTTGGCGACCACTCCGCCGCCCCGCCCACCATCGTCGTCACCGCCAGCCTCGATCCGATCCGCGATTCGGGCCGCGCCTATGCCAAGGCGCTGGTCGATGCGGGGCGCGACTGCGTGTTCCTTGAAATGCGCGGGGTGACGCACAGCTTCACCAACCTGCGCGGCGCCGTGCCGAGCACGCAGCGCGACCTCGAACGCATCATCGCTGCGATGCAGTTCATGCTGGCGAACCCGGCATGAGCCCCGAAGGCCTCCCCTATCGCCCCTGCGCGGGCTTCATGCTGGTGAACCGCGAAGGCCTTGTCTTCGTCGGCCAGCGGATTGACCCCAGCGCCCACGGCTTCTGGCAGATGCCGCAGGGCGGGATCGACAAGGGCGAGGATATTCAGGACGCCGCCTTGCGTGAGCTGCACGAGGAAATCGGCGTTGCGGCCCATCTGGTCGAGGTGATCGCCCCGGCCTCACGTCCCTTGCTCTACGACCTGCCGCCCGAGCTGCTGGGCAAGGTGTGGAAGGGCAAGTATCGCGGGCAGGAGCAATACTGGTTCCTTGGCCGCTTCCTCGGCACCGATGCCGATATTGACCTCGAAGCCCACGATCCGCCTGAATTCAACGAATGGAAATGGGTCGCACCCGATCAGCTGCCCGAGCTGATCGTGCCGTTCAAACGCGCGGTCTATGAAACGCTGGTGGCGGAGTTCCGCGACCTGATCTAGCTGGCTTGCGCCCGAAGCTGCGCGATGATCCGTGCGGTGACTGACCAGTATACCTCGAGATCGCTGAGTTCGAGGTTGTCGAGCGTGTCCGCCCCACCGAGGAACAGCGGCTTGCGATAGCCGATGCACTGGCTGGGGCCAGGTGCTGCGCCGCCGGCGTCGCGCCACGATTGGTAGAAGCCCCAAGCGAGCGCCGCATCGGGGTTATCGACCAGTTCGGACGCTTCAAACTCGGTGAGATCGACCGGGATCTCCAGTGCTTCGGCCGTGCCGGGTTCGAGCAACAGCACTTCGCCATTGCGCGCACTGTCGGTCGCGAACACGCGGCCCAACCAGTCGGCACCGAAGATCTTGATCCGTCCGCCAAACTCCGGGAAGGCGGCGGCCACATCATCGGCAATCGCTGCAACGTCATCGCCGCTCAACCGGCGATAGGCACCCAACGCGATAAGGTCATCAAGCGTCGGTTCGGCGGGCCAACTAATGCCATCGCCGCCGCCTGCGCTCTTCTTCTTGCCGAATCCGAACATCAAGTGCCTTCCGTCAGTTGGACGCAGGCGCGGCCTTGTCGGTGTCGACCGCCAACCGGGCGGACGGTCCGCGCGCGATGCTGCTCTGGAGCGCCACGGTCTCGGGGCACTGATCGCCGCACATGGTTTGCAGCTTGGCAAGATTCCGCTTGGCCTTTTCGAGCGCGCCCTTTTCGACCAGCGCGGCGCCTTCGCCCGAGATCGCGGCGAAATTGCCCGGGTCCCGCTCCAGCGCGTCACGGTAATAGCGAATCGCCTTGCCTTGCAGGCCCTGCTGGCGCGCGGCTTCGGCGAGGTCGATGAAGATCGGCGTGTAGCCCGGATCGACCGCGAGTGCGGCTTCGAAAGCATCGACCGCCGCTTCAGTCTCGCCCGCTGCCAATGCGGCCTGACCTTGCGTGATCAAAGCCGCGGCGCGCGGATCGGGCGCGCGGACATCGCCCGCAATCGTGATGCTCGCCGTCATGGCCAGACACAGGGACAGCGCGGCGGCGGCAGGCGCAAAACGCATCAGAAGCTCCTTCAGTGCATGAGACCGGGAACCGGAAGGCTGGGTCATATCATGCGAAGCTATCATGGTGAACGCAAGCAGGCGATGAAAAAACCATCCGTGCCGTCATGATGCGGATCGAGCCGGATTCCGCCCCCACGCGGACGGCCGAGCGGTAGCGTGAGCGGCTCTGCGGTCCAGCCGGGATGCTGCGTCAGAAAGGCGGTGACACGGTCCGGCCCCTCGGCATCAAGCACCGAGCAGGTGACAAACCCGATCGAACCGCCGGGCCGTACCAGCTGCGCCGCCAGCTTCAGCACATGGTCCTGCAAGGCGTTGAGCCGCGCCAATTCCGCCGGATCGAGCCGCCAGCGCCCCTCCGGGCTACGTCGCCAGGTGCCGCTGCCTGAGCACGGCGCGTCGACCAGCACGTGATCGGCCTTGCCCGCCCAATGGCCGAGCGCCCGCATCTCGCGACCCGGATCGAGCAGCACGATCGATTCGACCGCCGCCCCGGCGCGTGCAGCGCGGGGTGCGAGGTTGCCCAACCGACGCTTGTCGGTATCGGCAGCGATGATACTCGCCGCATTGCCGAGCCTTGCCGCGAGCGCCAGCGTCTTGCCGCCGCCGCCTGCGCACAGGTCAATGATCGTATCGCCGGCCGCAATCGGCAGCGCCTCGACGATGAGCTGGCTGCCCAAGTCCTGCACTTCGATCAGGCCTTCGGTGTAGGCTTCCCACTGCTCGACCGCCGTGCCGGATGCGAAGCGCAACCCCTGCGCCGACACGAGCGGCTCGCCCGGCTCAGGCAGCGTCAGGCTGTCGCGGTCGGCCTTCAGGGCGTTGACCCGCAGGTCGAGCGGCGCGCGGCCCAGCAGCGCAGCGATCTCGACCCCGCCGAGCCCGGAGGCGCGCAGGGCCGCCGCGAGCCACTTGGGTGCCAGCGCAGTCTTGGCTGCTTCCTCACCCTCGGCGCGCGGTGCGGGGCCGTGGGGCGAACCGTCGAACAGGGAGGCGACCGCCTCATCCTGCCCGGCGACCGCCAGCATTGCCGCCCGGCCGCTATCCGGCACCGGCCCGCACAGACGGATCGCACGATAGACCAGATCACGCACCGCGCGCCGGTCCTTTGACCCGGCATAGCGGCGCGCGCGGAAATAGTCGGCGATGATCCGGTCAGCAGGCGCACCCTTCCCGCGCGCGGCGGGAATGATCACGTCGAGCAGCTCGATAGCGGCCTCAACCCGTGCGGCGGGGGTCATGCCCCCACCCCGCCCTTTAAGGCCTCAGCGTGTAGGATAATTGGGTGCCTCTCGGGTGATGGCGACATCATGGACGTGGCTTTCGGACAGCCCCGCATTGGTAATGCGCACGAACTTTGCGCGGGCCTGCAAGTCGGCAATCGTGGAGGAGCCGGTGTAGCCCATGGCGGCTTTGATCCCGCCGACCAGCTGGTGGACGACATCGGACGCAGGCCCCTTGAACGGCACTTGCCCTTCGATCCCTTCAGGCACCAGCTTCATCGCGCTGACGTCTTGCTGGAAATAGCGGTCGGCCGAGCCGCGTGCCATTGCGCCGACAGAGCCCATGCCGCGATACGCCTTGTAGCTTCGGCCTTGGTAGAGGAACACTTCGCCGGGGCTTTCGGTGGTGCCAGCCAGCATCGAGCCGATCATCACGCTGGACGCGCCTGCCGCTAGCGCCTTGGCTGCGTCGCCGCTGGTGCGCAGGCCGCCATCGGCGATCACCGGCACGCCCGACTTGGCGGCTTCGGCGGCGCTTTCCATGATCGCGGTCAGCTGCGGCACGCCCACGCCAGCGACGACGCGGGTGGTGCAGATCGAGCCCGGCCCGATCCCGACCTTGACCGCATCGGCGCCCGCATCGACCAGCGCGCGGGTCGCTTCGGCGGTGGCGACATTGCCTGCGATCACCTGCACCCGGTTGGAGAGCTTCTTGACCCGCTCAACCGCGCGGGCGACTTCGATATTGTGGCCGTGGGCGGTGTCGATCACGATCACGTCGACCTCGGCATCGACCAGCGCTTCGGTGCGGGCGAACCCGGCATCGCCGACAGTGGTCGCCGCCGCCGCGCGCAGACGGCCGGTGCTGTCCTTGGTCGCGTGCGGGTAGTTCACCGCCTTTTCGATATCCTTGACCGTGATGAGGCCGATGCAGCGGAACGCGTCGTCCACCACCAGCAGCTTTTCAATGCGGCGGGCGTGGAGCAGACGGCGCGCTTCTTCCTGGCCCGTACCAAGCGAAACTGTGGCGAGGTTCTCGGTCGTCATCAACTCGCGCACCGGCTGCATCGGGTTTTCGGCGAAACGTACATCGCGGTTGGTAAGGATGCCGCACAGCTTGCCGCCCGTATCCACCACCGGAATCCCGCTGATCCGGTGGAGCTGCATCAGGGTCTGCGCCTCACCCAGCGTCGCATCGGGGTGGATGGTGATCGGGTTGACCACCATGCCGCTTTCGTAACGCTTCACCGCGCGCACGGCGGCGCATTGTGCGTCGATATCGAGATTGCGGTGCAACACGCCGATGCCACCCAACTGCGCCATCGCAATCGCCATATCGGCTTCGGTCACGGTATCCATCGCCGACGACAGCACCGGGATATTGAGCGCAATGTCGCGCGTCAGCCGGGTCGAGGTATCGGCCATGCTCGGCAACACGCTGCTTTCCGCGGGGCGGAGCAGCACGTCGTCGAAGGTAAGACCGAGCGGGATATCCATGAGCGCCACTTTCTGATGACCGAGAGGAGGTTCCCCTCGCACCTTTGATGCGCCGGAGAATCGTGGCGGCCCATGTAACCGCACTTGCCCGATTGCGCTAGGGCTGCGGGGCGGCGGCTGGCGGATAGCGCGCTGGGTCGGCCAGCTGGCGGATCAGATCCTCGTGCAGCAGCAGATCTTCGACCGCCCCGCCCAGCTCGATTTGTGCCGCCTCATCATCAGGCCGATGATAGCGGCTGAGGAGGAAGGGATCGAGGATCGCGCGGCTGCCATAGGTGCTCGACATCAGCACGCTGGGCACGCCTGCCTGATGCAGCGCCCAGCCGTCCTGGCGCTGGAGGAAGCTATCGGCAAGGGTCTGGTCGCCGATCAGCCGCCCCTTGCGGGCCAGCACTTCGAGGATCGCGACATCGAGAGCTGGGGTGTGGCCGCGACCGATGATACCCACCGGACTGCCCTCCGGCGCGACCGCCATCATGTCGAAATTGAACGCGGCGACAATGCTGGACAGCGGCAGCGGCGGCGTCTTCACGAAGGCGCGTGCGCCGAGCAACCCGGCCTCTTCTGCGCTGGTGGCCAGCACATAGATATCGCGGCCCAGCGGCGCCCCGGCCTTCAACCGCCGCGCCAGTTCCAGCATCATCGCGATCCCGCTGGCGTTGTCTGCCGCGCCGTTGCAGATCCGGTCGGCGGCTTCGGGCGCGCCGCATTCGCCCAGATGGTCCCAATGCCCCAGCAGCAGCACCGCACCCGATCCGGGGATGTTGCCGGGGATCATCCCGATGATGTTCTGGCTGGGAAACTCGCGGCGATCCGAGGTTGCTTCAATCGTCACCGCCAGATTGAGCTCGAGCGGGGCGAAGTCGGCCTTCTTGGCTTCGCGCTTCCACAGCTCCCAGCGCTTTTCCCCCACTGCCCGGCCAAGCGCGGCATCGGTGATATAGGCCGAGAGCGTATCCATCTGCTCGCTGGCGAGTTCCACCCGCCCGCGTTCTTCCTTGCGGCGCACTTCGGCGAGCGCTTCGGCATCGGGCACAACCGTCACCACCGCCGTTGCGCGCTGGCGGAAGAGGGCCTCGCGCCGCGCGCTATCGCGGCCCGGATCGGCGAGCATCAGCGCGGCGGCCCCGGCCAGCGCATCGCCCAGCACCGAACCATCGCCATAGCCCACGAACACCACTGGCACGCCCGTCCCCGGCCCGCCCGCTGCCAGCGCACGGCGGCGCGGGGTGTAGACCGCTGCTTCGGTTTCGGTGAGAGTCACGGCCCTGCGCCCGACACCCAATGTCAGCTGCCCGGTTTGCGGTACAGCCTCGACCAGATCGACCGGCAGGCGCCAGTAGGAGCCGGGATCATTGGTGCCCGACACCAGCCCGACCTCACTCATGCGCCGCTCGATATACTCGTAAGTGGCCTTCCCGCCTTCGGTCCCCGGCTTGCGCCCGCCAAACTCGTCGCTGGCGAGCACGTCAATATCCGCTTGCAGTCGGTCGGCGATGTCGCCCTGCACCGCGTCGGGGACGGCTTTGATCGGCGCGCCGGCACAGGCGGCAAGCCACAGGCTCGCCAGCAATGTGACCACCAGCCGGGCGCGCGCTCGGTTCATTCGGCGGTCCAGCCCCCGTCAATGGTGTAGTTCGCCCCGGTGATATTGCGCGCCGCATCGCCGCACAGGAACACCGCCAGCGCGGCGACATCTTCGGGCAGGACAAAGCTCTTGGTCGGCTGCTTGGCGAGCAGCACGTCATTCATCACCTGTTCGCGCGTCATCCCGCGCGCGGCCATCGTGTCGGGGATCTGGTTCTCCACCAGCGGGGTCCAGACATAGCCCGGACTAATGCAATTGGCAGTGACGCCGCAGGTGGCGAATTCCAGCGCGATGGTCTTGGTAAAGCCCGCCAGCCCATGCTTAGCCGCGACATAGGCGCTTTTGAACGGCGAGGCGGCGAGCGAATGGGCGCTGGCGGTGTTGATGATCCGCCCCCAACCCTTGGCCTTCATCCCGGGCACTGCGAGCCGCGTGGTGTGGAACGCCGCCGTTAGGTTCAAAGCGATGATCGCGTCCCACTTTTCCGGCGGAAAATCCTCGACCGGGGAGACGTGCTGCATTCCGGCATTGTTGACGAGGATATCCACCGCGCCGATCGCCGCCATCATCGCCGCAATCGCTTGCGGATCCATCAGGTTTGCGCCGTTGTAGCTCGCGCCCAATTCGTCGCAAAGCGTGGCGATTTCAGCCGGATCGCCGAGCCCGTTGAGAATCACCTCGGCCCCTTCGGCCACCAGCGCGCGCGCAATCGCGAGACCGATCCCCGAGGTCGATCCGGTGACGAGAGCACGCCGGTTCTTGAGCATTCGCCGCATCTCCTGCACGTTCGGCCTATTGGTGTTCGCTTTTGCCGTGCGGTTGGCGGCTGTCCAGCAAATTGCTGAAGCGAGCGCGAAAGCAGAAGGATTTCCCATGCGATTAGGCCCATTTGACACATCAAAAATCAATGTCCGCTCCAGCAATGACGGCGGCGGGGGCGGCGGCATGGGCCGCGTGGGCGGGGTGGGCTGCGGGACGCTGGTGATCGCGTTGATCGGGGCGGTGGTGTTCGGGCTCGACCCGATGCAGACCATCGGCATGGTCGAAAGTGTCCAGCAGCAGGGAGCGCCTGCGCAGGGCGGCTCCGGCAGCGGCGGGGATATGACCGCAGACGAGATTTGCACCAGCAGCGCCTATGCGACCGAGGCTTGCAACGCCCTCACCAGCCTTGATGCGACGTGGCAGGCAAGCTTCCAGCGCGCCGGGATGCCGTTCGAACAGCCGTTCCTCAACCTCTATCGCAGCGGCGCGGTGCGGACCGAAGGTTGCGGCAGCGCGACGTCGGCCGTGGGGCCGTTCTACTGCCCGGCGGACAAGGGTATCTACATCGACACAGGCTTCTATGACCAACTGGCCCAGATGTCGGGCACCGGCGGCGATTTTGCGCGGCTCTATGTCCTCGCGCATGAGTATGGCCACCATCTCCAGAACATCACCGGCCTCGCCAACCAAGTGCGGCGCGAACAGCAGCGCAATCCTTCGGCGGCCAACCGCTTGCAAGTGGCGATGGAGTTGCAGGCCGATTGCTATGCCGGAATGTGGGCGGGCAAGAACCGCAACCTCATCGACCCGGGCGATCTTGAGGAAGGTTTGAAAGCCGCCAGCGCGATTGGCGATGATACGTTAATGCGCAATGCCGGACAGAGCATTAATCCGGAGAACTTCACCCACGGCACCAGCCGCCAGCGCATGACCGCGCTCAGGCTGGGGCTCGACAGCACGAATGATGCCGCCTGCAACGTTTTCTTTGAAGGAACCTAATATGAAGCGCCCTCTCCCCCTCACCGCGCTCGCTGCCCTCACCTGTCTCGCTGGCCTTTCCGGAGGCACGGCCCACGCGCAGTCCATGCCCGAGCCTGACGCCACCGAAGTCGCCAAGACCCCCTTGCGCGATCTCAACATCGACGCGCGTGACATCCCCGAAATCCTGCAAGCCGCCGTCCTCAATCCCTATGCGGTGCCGGGCAGAGGGCGCTGCAATGACCTCGTCACCGAAATCGCCGCCCTCGATATGGAATTGGGCGCCGATTACGACATCGCCGAGGATGACGGTAAGGACCGGCTGAGCGAAGGCCGGATCGGCCAGAGCATCGTCGGATCGGTGATCCCGTTCCGCGGGATCCTGCGCGAAGTGACAGGCGCGGCCAGCAATGACCGGGCCCTGCGCGCTGCCTTTACTGCGGGGATGGCGCGACGCGCATTCCTCAAGGGACTGGGTCAAGGCAAGGGCTGCGCCTATCCGGCCCGGACCAAGGCGGCGGGGAAGTAACCGCCGCCGCCCTGCGGCTCAGCCTTCCTTTTCCGTCCAGCGGTCGATCTGCCGGTCAAGCGTGCGGAGCAACTGCTTGCGGGTGTCTTCGGGGATATCCTTGTCGCTGGCGATTTCAGCGCGGGCTTCCTCGAGACCTTTGCGGGCCGACGCGAAGATGCGCTTGTGACAGATCGAGATGACCTGCACGCCATCCTTGTTGGTGGTCTCGCTCACCTCGTCGCTGCCCGGCTGGCATTCGCGCTTGACGATGATGCGCTGTTGACCGGCGGCGGCATGGGCAGCTTCGGCTGACGCCATGGCGTCGGCGATGATGTGCGGCAGTTCAGCGCGGACCCGGTCGGCTTCCGCGAGGCCTTCTTCAAGCGCGGCAAGCATCGCGTCGCGGCTAGCCTTGTCGAAACCCTCGGCGGCTTCGAGTTCGCGGGCGAGCGCCTCACGGTCAGGGCCGCCGCGGAACACCATCTTCATGCGGCGTTCCTTGCCGTCCTCATCGCGCCAGACGTGCTCGGTCACTTCGGTCTCGCTGGCACTGTCGCCGCCCATCATGATCACCGCCGGCGGTTCGGGCGCCTCGGGCGGCATCGGCGGCTCGGGCGCTTCGGGCGGCGCAGGTGGTGCGAGCGGTTCCGGAGCCTCGGGCGCTTCCAGCACGGCTTCGGTCGCGGCGTAGCTGATCGAAGCGGTCAGCGGCAGGGCCAGCAGCCCGGCGCCAAGGAGCGCACGGCCGGCCAGACGGCGGCGGGGGGACAGGTCGGACATGGCAAGACTCCTCAAGCGGTGAATGATCGATTTCTCGCCGAGCACCGGGCAGGCCATCGGCGCGGTCAGGGCGGCGTTGTGGGTGGCACCGGGCAAGGCGGCAAAGCGGGCGATCAGCGCGGCATAGGCAGCGCGTTCCTGGGCCGAGCGGCGGGCCATCACCCGCGCATCGCAGGCAGCCTCCTGATCGCGCCGCAGCGCGAGCCAGCCATAGCGGCCGAGCGGATTGAACCAGTGCAGCGCGAACAAGGGCTGGATCAGGACATTGACCAGCAAGTCCCCGCCGCGGTGGTGCGCGAGTTCATGCGCCAACGCGAGATCACGCGCCGGGCGGTCATGCAGCGCCATAAAGCCGGGCGGCAGCGCGATCACCGGATCGAACACGCCCATTGCCAGCGGGGCGGTGGTTGCGGGGGTCTCGATCAGCCGAACCTTGCCAAGCAAGCCCTTGGCCCGCCCGACCTCGCGGCCCTCGGCCAGCAAGATGTCACGCAGTGCAAAGTATGCGCCAAAGCGCCGCCACAGGGTCACCCCAGCCCCGGCGAGCCAGAGCAAAAGCAATCCTTCGATGATCGGCAGGTCAGCCAAAGTAGCAAACAGATCGAACCCGGCCGCTTGCGGCGCAGCCTCCATCGGCACGGTCAGCGGCGCGGGCACGGCACCGGGAGGCGCTGGAACCGCAGCCTCCCAGATCATCGGATCGGCGGGCAGTGGTGCGTCGATGATCAATTCGGCGGGAGGGGTTGGCGCAGGCTCGGCCACCTTGGGCGCCATCCATGCGGGCAGCGTCAGCGGCGGCAGGATCAGCCGCGCCGCCGGGACAGCCCACAGGGCGTATGCCGCCTCGGGGCCGAAATGCTTGGTGACCGGGCGCCGCAGCATCAGCACCAGCGCAATCAGCACGCCGGTCCACGCCAGCGTGTGCAGCAACATCCCGGTCATGGCCGCAGCTCCTTCAGCAGTGCCTCGATCTCGGCGAGGTCATCCTCGGTCAGGGCTTCAGTTTCGGCCAGATGCGCCACCAGCGAAGCGGCGCTGCCACCGAACAGGCGGTCGACCAGCCGCCGCGACTCGCCCCCGACATAGGCCTCACGGGCGATGGTCGGGGTGTAGAGGAAACGGCGGCCATCTGGTTCCGCCGCCAGCGCACCCTTCTGGACAAGGCGCGAGAGCAGCGTCTTCACCGTGGCGAGGCTCCAGCCCCGCGCGGTGCAAACCTCCTCACACACATCGGCGGCGGTCTGCCGCGGGCGGTCCCACAGGACTTCCATCACCGCGTGTTCGGCTTCGGTGATGCGTTCGCCAAGAGCGTCGTCGGACGGGGTCACAGGGGGTCTCCCTCGGTTTGTGATTACACCTGTAGTCATAACGATTACGTTTGTAAATCTTTCACGTGGCTGAACGAGTGTCCGACCGGCTTGCGCTTCGTTGAAGCGGCGATACACCCGGACGAATGACATGGATGCGCGCCCTCACCCCTCTGCTGGCTTTCGCCACGCTCTCCTTTGCCCTGCCGGCGCGGGGCGACGAGCCGTTCCTGCCGATCACCAGCTCGGCTGAATTGTCGGACGAA
Source organism: uncultured Erythrobacter sp. (assembly GCF_958304185.1). NCBI lineage: Bacteria > Pseudomonadati > Pseudomonadota > Alphaproteobacteria > Sphingomonadales > Erythrobacteraceae > Erythrobacter > uncultured Erythrobacter sp. The sequence continues at coordinate 105,160 of NZ_OY284433.1, read as the reverse complement.
GGCGGCGCAACCGAAGTGGGCGATTTGATCTTCCGCGGCGGAATCACGATCGCACCCGATGCCGTGAATATCGGCGGCATTTCCAGCCTCGCCTGGGACGACGGGGAGCTATACGCCGTCACCGATGACGGGCGCTGGGTCATTTTGACTCCCGAAGATCTCGGCGTGCGGCTGGTCGACGCGAGGGCGCTCCGCATCGATTCGCTGCGCGATACCAAGGGCAAGGCGCTCAGGTCGAAGGCGCGGGGGGATGCCGAGGCGATCACGCGGTTGCCTTCTGGCGAATGGCTGGTCGCGTTCGAGCAGGACCACCGCATCTGGCGCTATGCCGACATCACCGCGCCCGCCACCGGCGAGGAGACCCGTGCCGCCGCGCTGATCGCCGGGGCCGAGGCCAATGCCGGGATCGAGACGCTGGCCGCCTATTCCGGCGGGCTGCTCGCCTGCGGGGAGTGGGCCGACCCTGCCCGGCCCAACTGTCTGCGCATCACCGAGGCAGGCGCCGCCCAATTCCACCTCGCCGCGCCCGAAGGGATCGCCGAGGTGGGCGGCGTGCCGACCGATGCGGCCTGCCAGGCCAACGGCATCTGCTACGTGCTGTTCCGCAGCTACAACGCCAACGAAGGCAACCGCGCCGCGATTGTCGAACTCGCCGCCGATGGCACCACCCGGACACTGGCCGTGCTCGCCCCGCCGCTGAAGCTCGACAATTTCGAAGGGCTGGCTGTGCGGGAGACGCCGGGCAAGACCTTCCTCTACCTCGCCTCGGACGACAATTTCCGCAATTGCGATCCCGCTCCCAAGCCCGGCTGCCAGCGCACGCTGTTGATGAAATTCGAAGTGAAGCCTCCGCCCGGCGGCACACGGGCATTGACCCCGGCGGACTTCGCCGGAAGCCCGACCGCCCGGCCCGCCGTCCGCCCCTTTCCCGAAGCGGCGAGCGTCAGCGTGGTCTTGGAAACCAACCTCCGGCCCATCACCATCGCGCTCGAAACCGAACGCGCACCGGTGACCGCCGGTAATTTCCTGCGCTATGTCGAGGAAGGGCGCTTCGACGGCGCGACCTTCTACCGCGCGATGAACTTGCCCGGCGAGCGTGAGCCCTCCGGCATCCTGCAAGGCGGCACGCGCGGCGATCCCAAGCGTATCCTGCTGCCGATCATTCACGAGCCGACCAGCACAACCGGCCTCAGCCATGTCCACGGCGCACTGGCGATGGCGAGCGCTGGCGCAGGCACGGCCGATGGCGACTTCTTCATCATGATCGAGGATCAGACCGGCTTCGACGCCGATCCCAAGGCGAACGATCCGAGCTGGCGGGACGGCTTTGCCGTGTTCGGCCATGTCACGGCAGGCATGGAGGTGGTCGCCGCCGCCCAGGTCGCTCCGCGCGATGCGGAAGCGGGACAAGGGGTGATGAAGGGACAGATGCTGGCCGAACCGGTTCGCATCATTTCGGCGCGGCGAGCAAGCCCCTAAAGCACCAGCTGGGTCTGGATCACGACGGCCACCGGCTTACCCTCAGCCGTCTCGATCATCGTCTGCCACACTGACATCCGCCGCCCGGACTTGAGCGGCAGGCTACGGCCCTTGACCGTGCTGCCAACCGGCGCGGCGCCAAGGAAGTTGGTTTTGCTCTCGATCGTGGTCGTGCCGCCCGCCCCGTCCGGCAGGCTCGCCACCGCGCCCACCGCGCCGAGGGCATCGGCAAAGGCCATGATCGCACCCCCATGCATGATCCCGCCAGCGGTGCAAAGGTCCTCACGCACGGTGATCTCACCCTCGACCGCCTCAGCCGAGGCAGCGGTGACACGCACGCCCATCAGCTTGGAAAACGGCATGGCATCGGCAGGGTTCATGGTCATTAGCTGGGCTCCTGTGCAAGATCGGTGTCAGGGACGGGAAACCCGGCGATGCGCAGGATCTCCTCGGCAAATTCCGCGTCGCTGCGCAGGCGGAGCATCCGCGCGCGGTGGAGACCGATCCCGCCGTGCGCGATCATCCAGATGCGCATGACCTCGCGCCGCTGCGTCTCATCATCCGCGCCGGGGGTCGCCAAGCCCTTCACCGCCGCGCCGATCACCCGGTCGACCGCAGCCCGCAAGCCCGGATCGCCGTTGATCGCCGTATGCCGCCGCCCCATCATCACGTCATAGAGGCCCGGGCGTGCAAGCGCGAAGCGGACATAGGCGGCGAGGAAGCGGGGGGCATCGGGCGCCAGCAACAGCGCATCTGCCAGCAGATCGAACCCCCGAGCCGCCACACCTGCCAGCAACGCCTCGCGGTCGGCAAAGTGGTTGTAGAGCGCCCGGTGCGCGACGCCGAGCCGCTCTGCCAATGCCCGCAGCGAGAAGCTGGCGCTGGCATCGGCGTCGATCAGGCGCAGTGCCTCGTCCACCGCCGCAGCGGCCAGATCGCCGTGGTGATAGGCACCGCGCGGGGCCATCAGGCCGCGCGGGCCAGTGCCGCAACGTGCCAGTCCACGGTCATGCGCGCGACCTCGCGGCCTTCGGCATCCGCCATGCGAACGGTGATCGGAAAGCGCACCTTGCCCTCGCCATCTAGTGCGGCGAGCAGCGCAGGTTTGGCACCGTCGACCTCGGCATAGGCCGTGACCGCCCCGCGCGCGGGCTTGACGTAGTCAATCGTCGAACTCGCCGCCACCGGGCGCAGGCTGGCGAGGCGTTCAAGGAACATCCCCGCCATCGCCGCTCCCGAAGCCGCCTCGGCCAGCGTGAACAGCGCGCCAGCGTGCATGGTTGCAATGTGATTGCTGGTGTTTTGCGACTGAGTGAGGATCGTCGTCGCTGTGCCCTCGCCGACTTCGGTGATCTCCACACCGACATAGGCGGCAAAGGGGACGACGGCGGAGAGTTGGGCCTTGAGCGCATCAAACGGGGTCATGGGCGGAATCCTGCTTGTGATTGGCAATGTATCCACTGGATACATTATGGCCGCAGAAGATCAAGCTGGAAGGAAGCGATCAAGACTGAAGGCTATTCAGCGAAAGCGGGCCGCCCCACTGGGGCGCTGGCGATCGGCGGCATGGTCGCCTCGATGCTGGGTAGCCACGCCTTGGCCCCGGCCCCGATGCTGACCTGTGGCAGTGAGGCGAGGAAGCGCGCCTTGGCTTCCCATTCGGCGACCGAGCGGGTCGCCATCCGGGCCGCTTCTTCCAAAGCGACGGGCTGGCGCAGGGCGCGGTTGATCAGCGCGTCGCCGAAGAAGGTCCAGTCATTCTCGGCCACACAGCCGAACGAGCTGCGCGTGCTGGCCGCCGCCGTCAGGATCGCGGTGTCGGGGCTGGCGAGCACCGGCACGAACACGCCCGAATAGCACGCTGACAGAATCAACACCCGCCGCGTGATCCCCGCCTCCTCCAGCGCGGCCTTGAGCTTCACCGGGGAGAGCACGCCGTAGCCGCTGTCGCCGTAGTGGTAAGCCAGCCCCAGATCCATGCCGTGGCTGGTGGTGTAGAGCACAAGCACATCCTCGGCCCCGTCCATCACTGTGCCGAGGTGCGCCAGGGTCAGCAGCAGCGCGGTGATCGAGCCATGCGGGGCATCGTCGCGCGTCCCGTCCGGCCCGGCGAGCGTCAGCGTGCGTCCCCCTGCCCCATAGCGTGCGCCGAGCACCCGCGCGGCCTCCCGCGCCTCCCGTGCAAACACCGGGTCGCTGTCGAGCGCGATGGTGACGACGTAAGCGTCAGGCACCCCCGGCCGCTGGGCCGGAAGCGCTGCCAGTGCCGCGTCGAGCCGGCGCTGCTGCGCACGGATCGCGGCGGCGGAGACTCCCCGATGGAGTTCGGGGCTCAAGTCATAAGACGTGCGCCGCTCGGCCCGACTCTTTCCACTGCCGAGATCGGGATAGGGCAAGGTATGCGGCGGCGGCTGGTTGGGGTCGGCAGATGCGGGCTGCGATAGCGCCGGACCTGCGAGCAACGCCGCCAGCACCCCTGCGATGATCGTGCCCCTGTTCATCTGGGAGCAGGCTGCCCGTCCGCAGCGTGCTGGTCAAGCTGGCACTTTCACAGCAGCCGCGCGCGTTGCTCCGGCGTCAGCAGCGCGCAGGCTTCGGCGGTCTTGCCGAACCAGCGGTAGCGGTTGCGCGCGATCAGATCATAGGCCCAGTCACGCAGGCCGCGCGGGATGATCTGGAACACCAGCCCCAGCCGCCACCAGCCGCCCAGCGCGCGGGCGACCTCGAAATAGCCGTCGCTCTTGATGAAGGCGCGGCCGTTGCGGATGAAGACGTAGCTTTCGTCCCAGTCGATTCCGAAGTGCTGGCAGAGCGCCAATCCCAGCTCTCCTTGTGCGGGCGTAAAGGCAATCGTGCCCTTATGGTCATGCTTCATGATGACGCTCACCCCGCCCGAGCACAGCACGCAGACGTGATCGAAAATGAACACCGGGCGCGAATCGTCGAAGGCGTGGACGGCGGGATTGTCGCGGTAGCTGTAGGGCGCGTGCGTCATGCGTCGGTGGCCTCGATGTCGAAGTGGGCGAATTCGGCGCGGTATTCGGCGAGGCTGATAATGCCGAGGCAGGGCCGCGCGCCGGGCTCGTAACGGCGGCCAGCAGCCATGTGCCGGGCGATCAGGATCACCGGGATGCAGGGGATGAACGGCCCGTGGCCCGAACGGGCGATGATCCAGTGGCGTCGGGTCAGCGGCGCGCCATCCGGCCCCGCCCCGCTGATGGTCATGAAGAAGCCGCTGGTGCCGGTGCCGAGCCAATCGAACAGGCTCGCGATACGCACCAGTTGCGGGGCAAAGCGGTCGAGCCGGGGCAGCAGCCCGATACGCGCCAGCCAGCCCATCAGCATGGTGCCGAAATGCAGCGGCGCAATGGCATGGCCCGCCCAGAAGCTGTGCTCCTGAAGGCCGGGATAGCGCGCGGCGAACAGATCGAGGTCGGGCGCATTGGCACGCCCGAACCACCGCTGGCCGACTCCGGGGAGGTCGACACGGCGCAGGTCGCTCCAGCCGGTCACCGGGGTCATCTTGCCGCCGCGCAAGGTGGTGAAGCGCTGACCGACGAAGCTGAGCACCGCCGCCACCGTGCCTGCGCCCGCATTGGATTGCTCGGCGCCGCTGATGCCGTATTCGACCTTGCGGATGGTCCGCATCGTCTTGGCCGAATCGTCACAATAGGCCGCCGTCAGCGCCGGAACCGAACTCGCGCCCGCCAGCACCGCGACGCCCGCGCGCTTGGCCGCAGCGTCCAGCACCCCGATCCCCGTGACGAACTCGCGCGCATCGGCAATGTCGCAATAATGCGCCCCGCAGGCGATGGCGGCCTCGGCGATGGCATAGGATTGGCCGTTGTAAGGCCCGACCATGTTGATGACGAGATCGGGGCGCAGCACCGCCAACGCGTCGGGTGACCCGTCGAGGTCATAGGCCCCCGCCTCAGCCGGATTGGCAGCATCAAGCGCGCTCGCAAAAGCCCCAGCTTTAGGAAGCGAGCGGCCCGCGATAATCAACTGTATCCCAGCATCGCCAGCAAGGCTGCGCGCCACATGCGCACCAAAATTGCCGTAACCGCCGATGATCGCGACGCGGCAGGTCATGCAGATCTAGTGCCGAACATCCGCTTGCGTGACGGGCGCATCCGCCGGTTCAAGCCGCTGCAGTTCGGCCTGCAATTCGCCGGTAAGCGACTTCTTGAGCATCAGCAGGTCGGCATAAAACCCCCACAGCGGTTTCGTCGCGTAGGGCTTGTTGCCTTCGATCAGAAAATGGCCCGCTAGTGCGAGTGCGTAGCCGCTCACGGCCACCACGACCGCTGCGAGGTAAGCACCCCAAACCGCCAGCCCGATCCCCCCGACGAGTCCCACGCTGGTGCCGATGTAGTGGCACAAGCGCGTGCCCGCCTTTCTGTGTTGCCCCAGATAGGCGAGCCAGAACTCGTCGAAGGTCATCGATTTCTCAATACACCCGCGCCTTGGGCTCGATGTACTTGATGTCGTCCGTCAGCGTGTATTCGTGCACTGGGCGGTAATCGATCCGGCTGTTCGAGCCGCGCCCGCCCCAGCCGTCGAACCACGCGATGGTGTGCTTCATCCACTCGGCATCGTTGCGATCGGGGAAGTCCTCATGCGCGTGGGCGCCGCGGCTTTCCTTGCGGTTGGCGGCCGATGCCATCGTCACGTTGGCCTGCGACATCAGGTTGTCGAGTTCCAGCGTCTCGATCAGGTCGCTGTTCCAGATCAGCGACTTGTCGGTGACGTGGATGTCCTCCATCCGCTTGTTCTGCTCGGCGAGCTTGGCCACGCCTTCGTCCATCAGTTTCTGATCGCGGAACACGGCGCAGTGCTTCTGCATCGCCTTCTGCATTTCGGCACGGATCTGCGCGGTGGGCGAGCCGCCCTGCGCATAGCGGAAGTGATCGAGCCGGGTCAGCGCAAAGTCCGCGCTGTCGGCGGGCAGTTCGGGCTGCTTCGCCTTAGGCTGCAAGTTATCGCGCAGGTGGTGGCCGGTCGCGCGGCCGAACACCACGAGGTCGATCAGCGAGTTGGAGCCGAGGCGGTTCGCGCCATGCACCGACACGCATGCCGCCTCACCCACAGCATAAAGGCCAGGGATCACGGTGTCGGGGTTGCCATCCGGCCCCAAGGTCACGACCTGCCCGTGATAGTTACAGGGGATACCGCCCATGTTGTAATGCACCGTCGGGGTCACCGGCAGCGGCTGGCGGGTCAGATCGACGCCAGCGAAGATCTTGCCGCTTTCGGTGATGCCCGGCAGGCGCTGGGCGAGCACGGTGGGGTCGATATGGTCGAGGTGGAGGTAGATGTGATCCCCTTCCGGCCCGACACCGCGCCCTTCGCGCATTTCCAGCGCCATCGAACGGCTGACCACGTCACGCGACGCCAAGTCCTTCGCGGACGGAGCATAGCGCTCCATGAAGCGCTCGCCTTCGGAGTTGGTGAGGTAGCCACCCTCCCCGCGCGCGCCTTCGGTGATCAGCACGCCCGCACCGTAGATGCCAGTCGGGTGGAACTGCACGAACTCCATGTCCTGCAACGGCAGACCGGCACGCAGCACCATCCCGCCGCCGTCGCCGGTGCAGGTGTGGGCGCTGGTGGCGGTGTAGTAGCAACGGCCATAACCGCCGGTCGCGAGCACGACCGACTGCGCGCGGAAGCGGTGGATCTTGCCGTCATCGAGGCACATCGCGATTACGCCGACGCACTGCTTCACCCCATCACGTTCCGACATGATCAGGTCGAGCGCGAAATATTCGATGAAGAAGTCCGCATCGTACTTCAGGCTCTGTTGATACAGCGCGTGGAGCATGGCGTGACCGGTGCGGTCGGCAGCGGCGCAGGTGCGCTGCACCGGCGGGCCCGCGCCCATGTTCTGCATGTGGCCACCGAACGGACGCTGGTAGATCGTGCCATCGGCATTGCGGCTGAAGGGCACGCCCGCGTGCTCCAGTTCGTAAACCGCCGCCGGAGCTTCACGCGCGAGATATTCGATCGCGTCCTGATCGCCCAGCCAGTCAGACCCCTTGACGGTGTCATACATATGCCAGGTCCAGTGGTCCGGGCTGTTATTGCCAAGCGACGCGGCGATGCCGCCCTGCGCTGCAACCGTGTGCGAGCGGGTGGGGAACACCTTGGAGATGTTCGCGGTGCGCAGGCCGCTTTCCGCCGCGCCCATCGTTGCGCGCAGGCCCGAACCGCCCGCGCCCACCACGACCACATCATAGGTGTGATCGACGATCGTATAAGCGCCCGTCAGATGCGCGCCCCCGACATCATTTGCGGTTCCCTTAGGAGCTGCGGTTGCCATCAGGCGTTACCTCCGAATGCGAGCGTAGCGACGCTGAAAATGCCGAACGCGCCGCCGCCAATTGTTGCCAGATTGAGCGCCGAGATCGCAGCAAACTTGCTGCCGGCGTCATGAATGTAATCCTCGATCAGCACTTGCAGGCCGAGGCGTGCGTGCCAGAACAGGCTGAACACCAGCAGGATCATCGCGGTGGCCGACAGCGGCTGCGAGAGCCACTTGACCACATTGCCGTAGCCATAATCGCCCAGCATGATCAGGCTGACGAGCAGCCAGCTCATCAGCACCACATTGCCGATCGCGGTGAAGCGCTGCACCAGCCAGTGGTGCGGACCATGATGCGCCGCGCCAAGCCCGCGCACCTTGCCGATGGAAGTTCCGTTACCCATAGTCGTCGCTCCTCAGCGCAGCAGGATCAGGGCCCAGAAGCCCGCGGTGAGAACAACAGCGATGATCGGCGCAGCGATCGACCACATCCGGTTGGTATCGAGCTCGTAGCCCGCCCCGATATCGAGCACGAAGTGGCGCATCCCGCTCATCATGTGCGTGAAGAACGCCCACGACAGGCCGACCAACACCAGCATCCCGACCGGGGAGCCCATTGCGCCCTGGAACGTGGCATAGGCCTCGGCCCCGCTCGCCAGCGCGCCGAGCCACCACAGCAGCACGCCGAGCCCGACCAGCGCCATACCGTCGCCGGTTGCGCGGTGGAGGATCGATACAAGCATATGCGGCCCCCAGCGCCACACCTGCAAATGGGGAGAAAGCGGTCTTTGATTCATGGTGATCCCGTCCGGTCCCTAGATTTTCGCCATTCCACTTAGCGCCGCTGACGCATGAGGCAAGCGGGGAGCGGTGGACACAGCTTGCAAAGTTTTGGATAGGAGCGTGCATGGGATACACTCTTGTTACCGGATCGAGCCGCGGAATCGGCAAGGCAGCTCTTGATGCTCTGGCCGCACGCGGGGTCCCCGTAATCGGCCACGCCTCGCGCCCCGTTACCCCCACGCCCGGCGCGCCGCCGATCATCGCTGCCGATTTCGGCGATCCGTTGAGCGTGCAAGGCCTGTGGGATCAGGCACTTGATCTGGCAGGCGGCGCAATCGACGCTGTGGTCAACAATGCCGGACGGTTCGAGGCCAACCGGCTGGACCGGTCGGACATCGAATGGCTTGATGCGTGGGAGGACACGCTGCGGGTCAACCTCACCAGCGCCGCGCAACTGTCGCGCTTTGCGGTGCTGCATTGGCAGGAGCGCGGCTTTGCCGGGCGGCTCGTCCATGTCGCCAGCCGCGCCGCCTATCGCGGGGACAGCCCCGCGCACTGGCACTATGCCGCCGCCAAGAGCGGGATGATCGGGATGCACAAGACCATCGCCCGCGCCTACGCCAAGGACGGCATCTTGAGCTTCGCCGTCACTCCCGGCTTCACCGACACCAGCATGGCCGACGATTACCTCGCCAGCCGCGGCGGGCCGGGGCTGCTGGCGGACATTCCGCTGGGCCGGGTGGCGACACCGGAAGAAATCGCTGCCATCATCACCTTCTGCGCGCTCGACGCACCCCCGAGCATGACCGGCGCGGTGATCGACGCCAATGGAGCGAGCTTTGTTCGATAAGATTGTCCTGCTCGCTGCTGCCGCGCTGGCCCTGTCCGGCTGCACCACTGCCGCCGCCACCTCGCAAGCATCTGCCACGGTCGAGGACGCGCAGCATTCGGACGCTATGGTGCGCTTCGGCAAGGTCTGCGAAGATTTCGACGATTGGGACAAGCCGACCGAGCCGTTCCACATCCACGGCGACACCTGGTATGTCGGCACTTGCGGGATCACCGCGCTCCTGATCCGCGGCGCGGATGGCGCTGTGCTGATCGACAGCGGGACCGCCAAAGGCTCGGAAGCCATCGCTGCCAATATCGAAAGCCTCGGCGTCAAGCTGTCCGAGGTGAAGGCAATCGTGGGCAGCCACGAGCACTTCGACCATGTCGGCGGGTTTGCCCGGCTACAAGGCCTGATCGGCGCGCCCGTGCTGGTGGGTGCAGGCGCGGTTGAGGTGATCCGCACCGGCAAGGACGATCCGCGCGATCCGCAAGCCGGGCTGCACGCACCGATGGTGCCGGTCACCGGAATGATCCGCGCAGTCGCGGACGGCGAGTTGGTAAAGATCGACGGACTGGAAATCACCGGCTTCGCCACCCCCGGCCACACCATTGGCGCGATGAGCTGGCAATGGGAAAGCTGCGACGTCGGCGGCTGCGTCACGATCGTCTACGCCGACAGTCTCTCGCCGGTCAGTGCCGATGATTACCGCTTTACCGACCATCCCGATTATGTCGCCATGTTCCGGCGCGGAATTGCCCGGTTGCGTCCGCTCGAATGCGGCATGTTGCTCACCCCCCACCCCTCGGCCAGCGACATGCTCACCCGCGCGCGCACCGGGACGATGGTGGGCGGCATGACCTGCGCGGCCTATGCCGACAGCAAGACCAAGGCGATGGATGAGCGGCTGTCGAAAGAAGCGGCGGCGCAATGACCTCCACCTGGAAAATGACCGCCCACGCGCCCAAGAAGGTCGTGCAGGCCGCGCTGCTGGCGCATGATCTGATCGACGATTGGGACTACGAACTCGTCATCGCGGGTCGCGAGGAAGCCGAGGAAAAGCCCGACGATTGGGTGCTCGAAGGCTGGTTTCCGAGGAAGCCCGGCAAGGCGGAGAAAGCCGCTTTGGCCGGGCTGTTTGAAGGCAAGGCACCCAAGATCACAATCGAGGAATTGCCGCCCGAGGACTGGGTGACGCTCAGCCAGCACAACGCCCCGCCGATCCGCGCCGGGCGGTTCCATGTTCATACGCCCGATTACCCCGCCGATCCCGACCTGATCGACTTCGTGATTCCCGCCTCCCAAGCCTTCGGCACCGGCCAGCACAAGACCACCGCTGGGTGCTTGGAAATGCTGGGCCACATGAAGGCGAGCGGCGTGATCGCCCGCAATCTTGCTGACATCGGCACCGGCACCGGGCTGCTGGGCTTTGCCGCGCTGGCGCTTTGGCCGCGCGCGCTGTGCACGCTCACCGATATCGATGCGGTCTGTGTGGGCGTGGTCGAGGAAAACGCGCGGCTGAACGCCGTCCCGATGGGCGGCGGCGCTGGCGAGGCGGTGATGATCGTGGCGGACGGGATGGACGATCCGCTGCTGCAATTGCGCGGGCCCTATGATCTGCTGATCGCCAATATCCTCGCCGGGCCGCTGGTCAGCCTCGCGCCCGATTTTGCCAAAGCGGTGCCGCCCGGGGGGAGCTTGCTCTTGGCAGGTCTGCTGGCGGGCGAGCAGGAAGCGGCAGTCAAGCGCGCGATGCACCGCGCCGGGTTCCGCATGGCCGCAAGGCTCCAGCGCGGCGACTGGGCGATTTTGTGGCTGCGCCGACGGCGGGCGCGCTAACCAAGTTCGGAGCGTCGCCGCTCAAGAAGCAACCGCTCGGCCTTTGGCGGATCAAGTGCGAGCGCCGTATCGAGCGCCGCCGCTGCCTCGTCCGTCCGCCCCGCCCGCGCCAGCAGATCGGCGCGCGCCACATGGTAAGGCCGCGCCAGCGCCAACCGCTCGGCCGGAAGCGCTTCGAGCGCCGCCAGCCCGGCCTCCGCACCCTCGACCTGCGCCAAAGCCAGCGCACGGCTCAACGCCACCATCGGCGATGGCCGCAGCGCGAGCAGCACGTCATAGAGCCGCAGCACTGCGCCCCAATCCACTGCGCCATCGAAGGCGCGGCGGGCGTGGGTCAGCTGGATCGCGGCCATCACCTGATACGGCCCTGACCGCGCCAACCCAGCCGCCCGGTCCATCAACCCGCGCGCCGCAGCGATCCGCGCATAATCCCACAGCGCCGCATCCTGCTGCGACAGCGGCACCATCGCGCCCTCCTCATCCAGCCGCGCCCCGGCGCGCGACCGGGCGAGCAGCACCAGCGCGGCAAGGCCCAGCGCTTCGGGCTCCTGCGGCAGCAGTTCGGCGACCAGCAGCGCCAGCCGCTCCACCTCCGCGCCAAGATCCTCCTCAAGCGCCGCCGACAACTCTCCGCCCGCATCGGCATAGGCGGCCGTAAACGCCAGTTCGAGCGCCAGCAGCACCGCCCCCAGCCGCTCAGGCCATGCCTTGCGCGGGGGCAGTTCAAACGCGATCCCCGCCTCGCGCACCTTGGCCTTGGCGCGGGTGATGCGCTGGAACATCGCCTTTTCGCTCACCACGAACAGCCGCGCGATCGCCGGGGTCGGCAACCCGCAGATCACCTTCAGAGCCAGCGGAGCGCGCACTTCGGCCCCCAACGCCGGGTGGCAGCAGATGAACAACAAGCGCAGCCGCTCGTCGGGTATGGGTTCGGGCAGTTCGAGAATATCAGCCATGTCGCTCACCTCTCCCAAGGCATCAGCGGTCCGCGCCTCGCTGCGCGCCTTGCGGATGGCATCGAGCGCGCGGCGCTTGGCCGCGACGAACAGCCAGGCGGCGACATCGCGGGGCGGCTCGGACAGCGCGAGGGCGGACGCGGCGGCATTGGCGAAGGCCTCCTCCGCCGCATCCAGATCGCGCAACTGAGCGGCGAGCGCGGCCACCACGCGGGGCCGCGCCGCCATGATTGCAGGGGCCAGATCGGCCTGAGCCGTCACCTCTGCATCGGCCAGATCGGGCGCACCTCGATCCCGCCCTTGGGCACCGGAATGCGCTTGGCCCATTCGAGAGCCTCATCAAGGCTGGCGACATCGATGATGTAGAAGCCGCCGAGCTCCTCATGGGTCTCGGCAAAGGGGCCGTCATGCAGGGTAGCGGCGCCGTTATCCCAGCGGATCGTGGTCGCCATCGCGGCAGGCTTGAGCCGCTCACCGGAGAACGGCACCCCGGCCGCCACGAGATCCTCGGCCAGCTTCATATGCCCCGCCAGCGTCGCTTCCAGCAGCGCCGCGCCGCCTTCGCCCGCATAGGCGCTTTCATCCTCGTTGATCATCAGCATGAATTGCATGGGTGTGTCTCCGTCCTCAGCCCCGCCGGAGTAGCGAGGCTCTGACAGGGAGACGCGGGCCGCAAGCCGGATTCGACAGGCGCGGCGAAAATTATTCGCGCGCGCCCGCCGCACGCAGCGCATCCTCGAAGGCATCCAGCGCATTGCGGGTGAAAGCGGCCATATTGGCGATCCGATCATCGCTGCCGGTTTCAATCACGCAGGTGACAGTCATGCCGCCCGGCGAGGCAATCGCGGCGACGCTTTGCCCGGCAGGTGCACCCGAAGGATGCGACGACCCGCCGACCGAGCCGCTTTCAGCCAGCCCCCACTCTGCGCCAAAGTTGTCCCGGATCGCGCGGGCTTGCAGCATGGCGTAGTCCGCGCTCGCCCCGCGCATCCCTTTGTAGGCGTCACGCGGGAGCGCGAACAGCACGTCGCGGGCGCGGAAGGAATAGACCACCCCGCCCCCCACGAAAAAGTCGAGCGCGCCGGGGACGGTTAGGAGGCTCGCCGCGATCAGCCCGCCCGTCGCCCCGTCCGCCACCGCGACTTTCTCGCCGCGTGCGCGGAGCAATCCGGCGATGCGCAAGGCCTGGGGGTGGAGCTCCTCAAGGATCACGTTGCGCAAGCTCCGCCAGATAGGCGCGCACCGCGCCCACTTCGCCTTCGGTGAAATTGGCATAGCGCCGCCGCGCGACCTTGCTCATCAACCCGACCTCGCGCGCGCCAGCCGCTTTGCCGGTGCGCATCAGCGTAGCGAAATCCTCGGGACTATAGGAACCGACGATCCTGAGATCGGGCGGCGCGTTGCCATCCGCCTCCATCGGCTCCTTGCCGCCGGCGAGGTCGATGCCGTGGCACTCGACACAGGTCGCGCGGACGATGAAGCGGCCATAGGCGTGGTCCGCGCCAAGATCGGGCGGCCCCTTGTCCTGCATCGCCGCAACCCGCGCCGGGGAATCCATCCATTCGCCCTTAGCTTGCATGGCGAGCAATTCCGGCCCCATCGAAGGTTCGGGGTGAACCGGTCCTTCGGGCGTCAGCGCCTTGAGATAGGCGACCATCGCGTCGACATCGGCGGGGTTGAGGCCGCTGAAAAGGTAGGACGGCATATCGATCAACGCGCGGTCGGCCCGCTTGCCCGCGGTGATCATCGCGTCCAGTTCGCCCTGAGAATACTTCGCCGCGCTCTGCGTGAGGTTGGCGGTCCAGAGCGTGCCCATGTCATCGCTCCAGTCCTGTCCGGTCAGATCGGTTTCGTGGCAACCGCTGCATCCGAGCACCTTGGAGAGGCGCTCGCCATGCTTGACCGGATCGCTCGACGCCAGTTCAAAGCGGGGCGGTCCAGATGGAGCAGGCGGAGCGTCCGGCGTCTTCGAACAGGCACCAAGGCCCATCAGCACCGCCGCAAATCCGAGCCAACCCCGCCTGATCGTCATCCCCCGCTCCCCCCGGAACCACCCATTGCCTCGGCGACGATGGCCGCCCAGCCCGCTTCGTCTACCACTTCGATCCCGAGTTCGGCAGCCTTCTTGAGCTTCGATCCCGCCCCCGGCCCTGCGACCAGCAGATCGGTCTTGGGGCTGACGCTGCCCGCTGCCTTCGCGCCCAAGCGTTCGGCCTGCGCCTTGGCTTCGTCACGGCTCATGGTTTCCAGCTTGCCAGTGAACACCACGGTCTTGCCCGCGACTCGGCTGGCAATGGTTTTCACTTCGTAGCGCGGCGGGGTGACTTCATTGAGCAGGTCTTCCCACACCGCGACATTGTGCGGCTCGTGGAAGAAGTCGCCAAGCGCTTCAACAACAGAGGGGCCGATGCCGTCGATGGCCAGCAAATCCTCCCCGCCCCGGGGAGGGGGACCAGACACAGTCTGGTGGAGGGGCAGGTGCGGCTGATCCCCACCTTCGCCATCCGGAGCAGCCGAGGGTGCCCCTCTACCCCGGCCCTGCGGGTCGCTGTCCGCCTCCCCTGATGGGGAGGATTGCGCGCGCTCGGCCGCTGCGCGCAGGGCTTCGAGCGTGTGAAAATTCTTCATCAGATCCCGCGCCGTCACCTCGCCCACGTGGCGAATGCCGAGCGCGAACAGCAGCCGCGCCGCATCGGGAGCGCGCTTGGCTTCGATTGCGGCGAGGAGATTGTCGACCGACTTCTCCTGCCAGCCCTCAAGGCTCAAAATCTCGCTGCGCCGCTCACGCAGGCGGAAGATATCCGCCGGGCTTTCCAGCCAGCCGAGCGCGAAGAACTGCGCGATGGTCTTCTCGCCCAGCCCTTCGATATCGAGCGCCTTGCGGCTGACGAAGTGCTCCAATCGCTGGGTGCGCTGCGCCGGACAGATCAACCCCGCGGTGCAGCGCACATCGACCTCGCCTTCCTCGGCCACGGCCTCGCTGCCGCATTCCGGGCAGTGATCGGGGAACGGGAAGGCCTCGCGCGGGTCTTCGCGGGTCAGGTTCTCGACCACCTGCGGGATCACATCGCCCGCGCGCTGGATCACCACGCGGTCGCCGATGCGCAGGCCCAGCCGCGCAATTTCGTCGCGGTTGTGGAGCGTCACATTGGTGACCGTCACCCCGCCGACCAGCACCGGCGCGAGCCTGCCGACCGGGGTCAGCTTGCCCGTCCGCCCGACCTGAATGTCGATCCCCTGCACCACGGTTTCCGCGCGCTCCGCCGGGAATTTGTGCGCCAGCGCCCAGCGCGGGGCTTTGGCGACAAAGCCCAATCGCTCCTGCCAATCGAGCCGGTCGAGTTTGTAGACCACCCCGTCGATATCATAGGGGAGGCCGGGCCGCGCGGCACCGATGGCATTGAATCGCGCCACCAGCTCGTCCGCCCCGCCGACGACGCGAGCGAACAGCGGCGAGACGGGGAAGCCCCATGCTCGCAACCGCTCCACTACCTCCGATTGGGTCGCCCCCGGCACTTCGCTCGCCGCGCCCCAGCCATGCGCCCAGAACCGCAAGGGCCGCTTGGCGGTGACGCTCGCATCCTTCTGGCGCAGGCTCCCCGCCGCCGCATTGCGCGGGTTGGCAAACAGCTTTCCGCCTGCTTCATGCTGCGCAGCATTGAGTGCGGTAAAGGCCTGTTTTTCCATATAGACCTCCCCGCGAACCTCGAACACTGCGGGAATACTCCCCTCCCCTTGGGGAGGGGTTGGGGGTGGGGGCTCCACGCTCACGGATGTCGAGCACCCATCCCCAACCCCTTCCCTCAAGGGAAGGGGCTTGATGACCTTCGGAATATCATCGATGAACTGGACATTGGCCGTCACATCCTCGCCGACCTGTCCGTCACCGCGCGTCGCAGCACGGACCAGCACCCCGTTCTCGTAGCGCAGGGAGCAGGACAATCCGTCGATCTTGTCCTCCGCTGTGCATGGAAGCGGCTCGCCTTCGGGCAGGTTCAGGAACCGGCGCATCCGCGCCAGCCACTCAGCCACCTCGTCGGGGCTGAAGGCGTTGTCGAGGCTCATCATCCGAACCTCATGCGCAACCTTGCCGAGCGGCGAGGCCGCGATGGCGTGGCCAACCTTGCGCGCGGGGCTGTCGTCGCGGATCAGATGCGGGAACGCCGCTTCCATCTCGGCATTGCGGCGGACGAGCGCGTCATATTCGGCGTCGGAAATCTCCGGCGAATCCTCGGCGTGGTACAGGCGGTCATGCTTGGCGATGGCGCGGGCGAGGCGCATCAATTCATTGGCGGCATCCGCCTCGCTCAATCCTTCGGTGCTCATGCCCGCAGCTTTTTCACCGGGCCTTGGCAATGTCCAGCAACGACGGGCCGATGGCGGCAAAATCCTTGGTGCCGGGCACTAGCATGTTGAAGTGCTGGTCCTGACTGACACGGATCACCTCGACCGCGATGCCCTGCGCGCGCAGGCCTGCGATCACCTCAGGCTCGGGATCGGGCAGTGCGCCGTCGACCACCAACAGACGCTTGATCAGCGGCTTGTTCACCAGCGGGTCGAGCATGGCGTAGCGTGACGGCACGTCGACCGGGGTGCCGCCCATCAGCGGCACGATGACGGACTGGCCGCAGATCGCCGCGTCGACCCCGACAAACGGCGCGGTGCGCAGCGGCCCGTCGATCACCACCGCCGCGCGCGGCTTGGGCAGATCGCCCTCGATCACCGCGTCGCCATAGTTGCCCGTCCCCAGCCAGACCGCCGGCGTCGTTCCTGCCGAGTGGCCCATCAGGGTGAGGCGAGATAGGTCGATGGGATAGGACTTGGCGAGCGTCTTCACATAGGCAAGGCCCTGCGCCCAGTCGGCGAAGGTGTTGGGCCAGCCCCCCTCCGAGCCGAGTTCGCGGTAGCCGGGCGTCCAGGTGGCAACGCCGTTGCGGGCCAGGAAGGTCGCAAGGCCGGAAACCCCGAATGGCCCCGCATAGCCCGACCAGCACCCGCCGTGCCAGATTACCGCAACCGGGAACGGCCCCTTGCCCTCGGGCATCCGCAATTCGCCATATTGCCGCGCCGAAGCGCTGCCGTAAGCGACTGTGAGCGTCGGCGCGTCGGAGGGGATCGTGTTGACCTCCTCGGGGCCGTAATCCTTGGTGTCGGTCACCGCAAAGCGTGCATCGGGCACTGGCGGAGCCACGGCCACCGGCTCGGTCGGCGCGCAGGCGGATAGTGTTGCGGCCAGCGCCAACAGCGAAATGACAGGCTTCATGATCGTCCCTCCCCCTTGAACTGCCGCAGCATAGCGCGCCGCAGCGGCGGCGGGCAACGGGTCATTCACCGCCCTTGAGCACATCCAGCATGGCCGCTTCATTGGCGATGTAAGCCGGGTGGCCAGGGGTGATGATGGCAAAGTGGCTCATGCCGACATTCTCGCGCACCGCCACCTTCGCCCCGCCCGCCGCAAGCGCGGCCTGCGTCGCGGCCGAGGGAGCGGGGAGCTTGGCCTGCACGAACAGCAGCTGCGCCAGCTGCGGCGCATGGGTGGCTGGCGAAATCGCAGCGTAGCGCCCGCCCGCGGCTTCAGGCGCGGCGCCGATGAAGGGATCGACCGCCGAGAATTGGCACAGGGTGTCAAAGGCCGAACGCTCGGCCCCGACATCACCCGGCCCGTCGAGCACGATGGCCGCACGGGCCTTGATCGGTGCGCGCTTGCCGATGGGGCCATCCGCGTCCTGCGCGCTCGCCAACCACTGCGCAGGCAGAGCGCCTGCCGAATGGCCGACCAGCGTGACCCGCGCGCGGTCGATCGGATAGCGCGCTGCGATCGGGTCGATCAGCTCGGCCGAAGCGGCCCAATCCGCGAACGACCCCGGCCAACCGCCCCCGTCCCCGACCTCGCGGTAATCGACATTGAGCGTGGCGATTCCGAGTTGCTGCCAGCGCGTGGCGAGCGGGGCCATGTAAGCCTGCGAGGCGATCCCGGTCTTCCAGCAGCCGCCGTGATAGATCACCGCCAGCGGAAACGGGCCCTTGCCTTCCGGCACCCGCAACTCCGCAAACCCGCGCGGATGATCGGCATAGCGCCAGATCGCGTCGGGCGCGGAAGGCGCGAGGTTGGCGTCGGTGCCGTAGGTGGCGTTGTTGGGTTGCACGAGCGTCGGAGCCTCCTCGGGCGCAGGCGTGGTGGTGGCGCAGGCAGCGGTGAGCAGGAGAATGGGGAGCAGGCGC
Source organism: uncultured Erythrobacter sp. (assembly GCF_958304185.1). Lineage (NCBI taxonomy): Bacteria > Pseudomonadati > Pseudomonadota > Alphaproteobacteria > Sphingomonadales > Erythrobacteraceae > Erythrobacter > uncultured Erythrobacter sp. The sequence continues at coordinate 86,751 of NZ_OY284433.1, read as the reverse complement.
ACTACACCCCCTCCAGCAACCGGTCCGCCTGCGCGCGGGCTTCGGGCGTGACTTCGGCGCCGGACAGCATCCGGGCGATTTCCTCTTGCCGTCCGGACTGGTCGAGCAGCACCACGCTGGTCTTGGTCACGGTTCCGCTCGAGGCCTTGGCGATGAGGTAATGCTGCCCCCCGCGCGCCGCGACCTGCGGCGAGTGCGTCACCGCCAGCAATTGCCCCTCCTGCGACGCCAGCCGCGCCAAGCGCTCGCCGATGGCCGAGGCCACCGCGCCGCCCACGCCCCGGTCGATTTCGTCGAAGATGATCGTCGCCGCCCCGCCCTGCTCGGCCAGAGCGACCTTCAGCGCGAGGATGAAACGCGACAATTCCCCACCGCTCGCAATCTTGCCCAAGGGCGCAAAATCCGCGCCGGGGTTGGTCGAGATCAGGAACTCCACCGCGTCCATCCCGTGCGCGTTCCAGCGCTCCTCAGGCAGCGGGGTGATCGCGGTGCGGAACCGGGCGGCGTCGAGCTTCAGCGGGGCCAGCTCAGCTGCCACCGCCGCATCCAGCCGCTCCGCGCCCGCCACCCGCGCAGTGTGCGCCGCCTCGGCCGCCGCAACGTAGGCCGTGCGCGCTTCCTTGGCGGCGGCTTCCAGCGCATCGAGCTGCGCTTCCCCGCCCTCGATTGCATCAAGGCGCGCACGCATCGTCCGCATCAGTTCGGGCAGGTCATCCACCTCGCAGCGATGCTTCCGCGCCGCCGCCCGCAGTTCGAACAACCGGGTCTCGGCGCGCTCCAATTCGTGCGGATCATGCACCAGCGCCTCGGCAACTGCGCGCAGCTTGTCCTCAGCCTCGGTCGCTTCGATCACCGCGCGGTCGAGCGCGGCGAGCGCTTCGGCCAGCAGCGCGTGCTGCTCGGCAATCCGGTCGAGCTTCCGCGCCGCGACCCGCAAGGACGCCAGCGGCGAATCCGATCCTTCCCACAGGTGCCGCAGGGTTTCGAGATCGTCCGAGAGCTTCTCGCCCTTCTGCATATCCGCCCGCGCACCCGCCAGCCGCGCTTCCTCACCCGCGACCGGCTCCAGCGCGGCGAGTTCAGCCAGATGCGCGATCAAGAGATCCTGATCGGCCTTGGCCTGCTCCACCGCGCCGCGCGCTTCAGCCAACTGCGCTTCGGTGCGTGCCCAATCGGCAAAAGCACGCTCCAGCCCGGTGGTATCGGTGCTGGCATAGCGATCCAGCAGCAGCCGGTGCCCGCGCGGGTTCACGAGGCCCCGGTCGTCATGCTGGCCGTGCAATTCCACCAGCGCAGGCGCCAATTCGCGCAGCAGGGCGACGCTGGCGGGCTGATCATTGATGAAGGCCTTGGAGCCGCCATCCGCCTTGACCTGCCGCCGGATCAGCAGTGGCTCACCCGGCTCAATCGCGATCTCCGCATCGTCGAGCGCAGCCGCAATGCCCGCAGGCAGTGCCGCGAATTCGAAACTGGCGGTAACACTCGCCTTGTCCTCACCCGCGCGCACCAGCGAGGTTTCCGCCCGGTCGCCCAGCACCAGACCCAACGCATCGAGCAGGATCGACTTCCCCGCCCCCGTCTCCCCCGTCAACACGCCCAGCCCGCGCGCGAAGGTGAGATCGAGCGCTTCGATAAGGACGATATTGCGGATGGACAGGCGGGTCAGCATGGGTGCGGGAACAGATAGCGCACAGCCTCCGCCCCGTCACCATGAGAACGCGCGCCAATCCCCAAGCCTTGGACGTGTGCTAACCGCGCTTGCGTTCGAACAGGTCGATCAGCTCTTCGAACTTTTCCCGCTGGGCGCGCTCGTCGCCGCTGGCAATCGCCTCGTGCACACAGCAGGCGGCGTGATCCTTGAGCACCTGGCTTTCCACTTTAGCCAGCGCCGATCGGATCGCTGCGATCTGGTGCAGGATATCGATGCAGTAGCGATCATCCTCGATCATCTGCGCCACGCCGCGCACTTGTCCGGCGATGCGGTTGAGGCGCTGCACCTTGGCTTTGGTGGTGGTGTTCATGGCTGCGGCTCCCTATACCCCCGGGGTGTATATAGCTTTATGACGCGGTGGAGCAAGAGCGCTACGGCCTAGGCAATTAGCTCAAGCTCTTGTCATACCCCATAGGGGTATTTACGAAGGAGCTATGCGAGTTCCTACTCCAAGCTGGCCCCGGGCATGAAACTGTCGCGCCGTAGCCTCGTTTCCGGCATGGCAGCGCTGGCGGCGTGCCGCGTTGCACCCGCCTGGGCGCAGGGCCATTCCACGCACCGCATGAAGGGCGGCGCGCCGATCCGCGTCGGCTTTGACGAGGTGTCGGGCGCAGTGATCGACCTTGCAGTGGGTCACGGTCCGCGCATGGTGCAGGGACGCAAGGGACATGGCGTCGCCATCAACGGCTCGGTGCCGGGGCCACTGGTGCGGTTGAAGGAAGGCACCAACGTCCGCCTCAACGTCACCAACCATCTCGAAGAAGACACCTCGATCCACTGGCACGGCCTGCTTGTGCCGTTTCACATGGATGGTGTGCCGGGGATCAGCTTTCCGGGGATCAGCCCGGGGCAGACATTCTCGTATGAGTTCCCGGTGCGGCAAGCAGGCACCTATTGGTATCACAGCCACTCGGGCCTTCAAGAACAGCAGGGGCATTATGGCCCTCTGATCATTGATCCGGCGGGCGAGGAGCCGGCGGCGTATGACCGGGACTATATCCTGCTCCTGAGCGAGTTCACCCCGCTGCACCCGCACACCATTATGGACCGGCTGCGTAAGGGCGAAGGCTATTTCAACTATCAGCAGACCAGCTGGGCCGATGATTACCCACTGACCGCCGCCGACCGCCGGATGTGGGCGCAGATGCGGATGCCCGCGACCGACATCGCCGATGTGACAGGTTCGACCTACACCTACCTCGCCAACGGGCGCGGGCCCAAGGAGGGGCTGGAATACCTGTTCAACCCCGGTGAACGCGTCCGGCTGCGCGTCATCAACGGCGCGGCGCAGACTTTCTTCAACCTGCGCATTCCCGGCCTGCCGATGACGGTGATCGCTGCCGATGGGCAGAATGTGAAACCGGTCGAGGTCGACGAATTCCAGATCGGCACGGCGGAAACCTACGACGTCATCATCGAGCCTCGCGCCGAGGCCTATACCATCGTCGCGGAAAGCATGGACCGATCCGGCATGGCGCTTGCCACGCTGGCAAGTCGTCCCGGTGCGCGCGCGCCGATCCCGCCACCGCGCAAACCCCCGTTGCTCGACATGGGCGATATGGGGATGAACCACGGCGATCACGGCGCATCGCATTCGATGGACGGCATGAAGATGCGCGACACGCTGTTGCTGCCGCCCGATGTGAGGACCGGCCCCGGCATCGACATGGTCTCGATGGCCCCGGTGGACAAGCTGGGCGATCCGGGCCTTGGCTTGCGCGATGTGGAGCACCGCGTGCTCACCTACCGGATGCTCTCCGCGCTTGAACCCAACCGCGACACGCGGACGCCCTCGCGCCTGCTGGAGCTTCACCTCACCGGCAACATGGAACGCTATATGTGGTCCTTCGACGGCCAGATGTATTCTGCTGTCAGCGATGTTCCGATCCGCTTCGCCTGGAACGAGCGGGTGCGGGTGAAGCTCGTCAACAACACCATGATGGCGCACCCGATCCACCTGCACGGAATGTTCTTCGAGTTGGTCAACGGCGAGGACCCCGCCCATCAGCCGCGCAAGAATATCGTCATCGTCCAGCCGGGGGCGAGTGCGCAGTTCGATCTGACCGCCAATGAGCCCGGCGATTGGGCGTTCCACTGCCACTTGCTCTACCACATGCACGGCGGGATGATGCAGACCGTGACGGTGACGGGGCCGGAGGTGGAGCAGTGAGGCACGCGCTTTCACTGGTGGCCCTTCTGGCGGCATCGCCGCTTGCGGCCCAACATCAGCATCACGACCACGCGCCTGCACCCGACCCGCACGCTGGCCATACCATGGCGGCACAGGACACCGATCCCCACGCGGGGCATGACATGAGGGCAATGACAGCGCCCGCCTCCCCCAGCCCGACGATGGAGACCCCGCCGCCGGCCGAGGCAGGCAGCGGTCCGCCGCGCGCGGCTGACGCGATCTGGGGTGCCGAGGCGATGGCCGCCTCGCGCGAGGAACTGCGCAAGACTCACGGGGACTTTCCGGTGTTCTGGTTTCAGGGTGACCGGCTGGAGACGCAGGTGCGCGAGGGTGCGGATGCCTATCTGTGGGACATTCAGGGCTATTACGGCGGCCCGACCGAGCGGCTGTGGTTCAAGTCCGAGGGCGAGGGCGAATGGGGCAGCGCACCCGAAGATGCCGAGGTGCAGGCGCTCTACGCCAAAGCCTTCGCGCCGTTTTGGGACGTGCAGGCAGGTGTCCGCCACGACATTGCCGGGCCGGACACCACCCATGCGGTTATCGGCGTGCAGGGCCTTGCGCCCTATCTGTTCGAGATCGACACCGCGCTATTCCTGTCGCACCGCGGCGACTTCACAGCGCGGATCGAGGCCGAGATCGACCAGCGTATCACCCAGCGCCTGATCCTCCAGCCGCGGATTGAAGCCAATCTGTCTGCGCAGGACATTCCCGAGCTCGGTATCGGCGCAGGGCTCGACCAGATCGAGGTCGGCGCGCGGCTTCGCTATGAGTTCCGGCGCGAGTTCGCGCCCTATATCGGCATCGAGCAATCATGGCGCACCAGTCAGGGCGCCGACTTCGCCCGCCTGCGCGGCGAGGATCCGTCAGTCACCAGCGTCCTTGCCGGCATCCGTTTCTGGTTCTGACACCCCTAAGGAGCATACCCATGCGTATCCCCGCCTTCTTCGCCGCCCTTGCCCTCTCATCGCTGACGCCGACAGCGCTGATGGCCCATGTCCAGCTGTCCGCCTCCACCCCGGCGGCAGACGCCGAGGCCAAGGCTCCCAAGGTCATCAGGCTGACTTTCAGCGCGCCGGTTGATCAGACAACCGCTGCTGCCAGCATCATCATGACCGCGATGCCCGGCATGGCCAATCATGGCGAAATGCCGATCCGCAATTTCACCACGAACTGGTCAGCCGATGGCAAGACCTTGACGCTGACGCTCAAAAAGCCTTTGCCCAACGGCAGCTACGACGTGCGCTGGCAAGCCGCCGGGGCCGATGGGCACGGTGTCAGCGGGACGCTTGCCTTCACAGTCAACTGAACCCAGGCCGTGGGCCGCGCTGATCAGCTCGCCGTCACACCCTCGGCGTGCTTGCCGACCAGCTTGAAGGCGCGGTCGTACCATTCGCTGCCGGGGTAGTTCGCCCCAAGCACCGCAGCATACTTCACCGCTTCTTCCCGCACGCCGAGTGCGAGGCTGCTTTCGGTGAGGCGGTAGAGCGCCTCGGGCGTGTGGCTGGTGGTGTCGAACTTCTCGACCACGTTGCGGAACCGCATATCCGCCGCGAGCCACAGGCCCATGCGCTGATAATGGCGGCCGATCTCCATCTCCTTGCCCGCCAAGTGATCCGCCACCAGATCGAGCTTCAACCGCGCATCGGCGGCATATTCGGTCTGGGGGAAGCGGCGGTTGACTTCGCGCAGCGCGGTCTGGGCCTGCTCGGTGATCTTCTGGTCGCGGTTCACATCTGAGATCTGCTCGTAATAGCTCAGCGCGATCAGATAATACGCGTAAGGCGCATCCTTGTTGCCCGGGTGGATCGACAGGAACCGCTGCGCGTTCTGGATCGCCTTGTTGTAATCGCGCGCGATGTAATAGCTGAACGCGCTCATCAGCTGCGCGCGGCGGGCCCAGGGCGAATAGGGGTGCTGGCGCTCCACCTCGTCGAACAGCGCTGCGGCCTGCAAGGTGTTGCCCTTGTCCAGCCGCCGCTGCGCCTCGGCATAGAGCGATTCGACATCGCGCGCGACGTAGGCGACATCCTTGCCCTCAGTGCTCCCGGCACAGGCGGAGAGGGTCGCGAGGGTCGCGGCGGCAAGGGCAGCCTGCGCGAGACGAGTGGTGAGCTTGGTCGACATGGCCGACCCTATAGCCAGCCCCGCGCTGAACGCCAAGTGAAGCCGCACCCCTCCCCGCCGCTCGCGCACATTTTCCTACTCCGGCATTTTGTGATCCACCTCCCCCAACGGTCGCACCGCGACCGCAAGGGCGACCGCCCGCCCGCAGCGACGCTGGCGAAGCCAGCATGAGCGAGGAAACGACAAAAAATGACAAGACGCACCGACCCCCGCACCGCCCGCCTCCCCGTCGCGCAGGGAGAGCTGCCCCCCTTCACCCCTGTCCCCCGCCAGTACGAACGCCACGACGGCTGGACCCCCGCCCGCCAGATCGCCTTCATCGAGGCGCTGGCCGACACCGGCTCGGTCAAGGCCGCCGCCCGCGCTGTCGACATGAGCGCCGAGGGTGCCTACCACCTGCGCCGCCAGCCGGGAGCCGAGAGCTTCCGCGCCGCATGGGAGGCCGCGCTCCAGCTTGGCGTGGCCCGCATCGAAGACGTGGTGATGGACCGCGCGCTCAACGGCGTGGAGGAACCGCTCTACTCCTACGGCAAGCTCATCGGCACCCGCACCCGTTACAACGACCGGCTGCTGATGTTCATCCTGCGCAACCGCGCGCCCGAGCGTTTCGCGGCCGGTGGCGGGCCCAAAGGCCTCAACGCGGTCAGCCAGATGCAGCTCGACCGGCTCAAGCAGGAATGGATCGCCGAGCACGAGGCCAGCAAGCCCCAGGTCTCAGCCGAGGATGTCCGCCGCAGCATCGACCGCAAGGTCGAGGAAATCCGCCTCCGCTTGCGGCACGAGTCCGAACACCGCTGGGCCGCGCTCACCGAGGAAACCCGCACCGCCTGGGCCCACTTCATATCCTTGCGCGACCGCGACCTCGACGCGATGCGCGCCGACGCCAAGACCCGCGAGGTGCTCGATGTGAAGTGGAATGCGGCGGGTGATCGGTTTGATGCTCCGGAACGTAAGCTGCTGCCGAGGTCGGAGGACGATTGAAAGAGCGGACGGGGATAGCGACGACTGGCAGAGGCCCCGCCGGGCTCAAGCGCCAAGAAACCGCCACCGCCGCCGAATACGGCGTGGACGATCAAGAATGAGAGTCTTGATCCGTAAGTTCGGCTCGCTCGCTAGCTAAGGCAAGCGTTTGCGCCGGAACCTTCGCGCGCTTGCCGCATCGCTGTCATCTTCGATAAAGGTGACAAGGTTGCCTAGGTCGATGTCAGACGTATCATTGTCACCATCGACCTGCGCAGCAGCATCACTGCCAGTAGCAGAAATCACGCGGTAGCGAACAACGCCAATCCCACGACTCTTGCTTACATCGACGATACTCCCCACCGGAAGCAAGGCCCCTCCATAATTCAGTTCGACAAGATCATCCTCGATGGCTGTGACTCGCAAAGGATGAATTTTGAACGCTATGCGCCGGGCAATCATTTGCGCTACCTCACGCTGCATAAGATCATAAACGGACTCACCGGGTTCAGACACGCGTACAGACAAATCTGCTGTGTCGATGGTGCGCGACATCTCGATCTGCTTCGTTACGACACCGCCATCGATACTGCGCCCTGCTGCATCCTTGAGAGTGAAGGAAACCGTCGCACTGGCGGTGCCCCAGCTTGTGGAATAATCATTCGGACCATCGACGGGCAAAGAACGGGCTGGAGCAGTCTCTCCTATGTCCGAAATGGTTATATCCAGCGAATAGCCACCGCGCCCGGTGGTCAGCCGGCCAGATGAAGCTAATGCCGCTTCGACGGCACTTCGCATCGTCTGGAAATTGCTTTGGCAGTCCTTAACGACCCAGCTTCGCCACGTCGTGTGTGCAGCATAGTAGCGGGCAGCAGCCGCAGCGCCCCATACTCGCGCATAGTATTCCTCGCTATACTCGAGTTTGCTACCTGAATAGTTGCGATAGTAGGTGCAGCTTTGGGTCGAGGTAATTGTGCCCACGTTTACCCGTTGCAGCCCTTGCGCATTAACAGCGGTAGAAAGAAACGAGACTGTGGACGCAATCGCCAACAAGCCAATGAGCGCGTTCAAACGGATTCGCAGCTTCATTGTCAGCGCCCCTTCTTGCCGCTTGGCTTTTGCAAAGCCTTAACATCTGAAGCCGGTACCGGGCGGGCCACGGCTCCGACCGTGAGCGGTACGGTGAAGGAGGTCACCTGTACCGCACGGGAAAATGAGGTCTGCACGTCGGTTATCTGGATTGCGCCTACCTTTTCCCCGTCAATCTTGATCATTCCAGTACCTGACGGATCAGGAATCTCGGTAGTTTGCCCATAAACCATCAGGTACTCTCCGCGATCAAGTGCACCAGCCCCATAGTTTAGAATGACGGTTCCATCGGCTTGGATCGCGGCAACCTGGATCGGGAAAATGGTTGTCACAAGTCCGGTGGCAACGTTGTCGGCGGCAGACCGGAACAAACCGGCGCTGTCAATTTGCGAACCGCCCCCGCAAACAGTGGCAGATTCCTGTTCCTCACTTATGCGCGTTGCGTAACGGACTTCCCCGGTGTTGGTGTCGGTGATGCGAATGTCCGCTTCCATACGCACTCTAGTATTGAAACACTCCGCACTTTGGCCGCGATTTCCGCCCAGCACGCCGCGCAGCATATTGTCGCCGAAATTTGACTTATTCACCGCCGAAATCGAGGTGATAGTACCGTAGATTAGATAATCAACGCCTTCGAAGCCGCCGGTTTTCTTCTTGGTGCTGGTGGTTACGATTCCACCGCGACCGAGCCCCTGCTCTTTCATCAACGTGGCCAGTCTGCCACGCTCGATGATACGGAACTTACCGCTTCCAATGATCGCCGTTTCTATCATGGCAATGAAGTTGTCTGCTTGTGCAGCGCCCGTGAGATCTTGCATTTCGGCGATCCCGACTACCGGCTTGTCGTTCTGTTGAGCTGCAAGCGGCGTCATCATCCCGACCGCAACAAGACACGCTAGCAAAACTCTAAACATCAAAAAGCCCCCTCCTTGGTGATTCGAATAAGTTGGCAACAACTAACCAAAGAGTCATTCAAAATCGTGGTCAAAAAGGCAATCCAAAGGCTGCCTGCCCGTGGAGGTCAGTTGCAAAAGTATCGTTCCAAATAGGTAAGCGAGCCTAGCGCTCGTGCACCCGGTGCTCCTCCCGCGAGTTCATGGGGAGAAGTCCAAAGCAATGGCAATAACCTCCCATCAACCATCCCCCGCCACCGCTCAGCAACCTTTCACCCCCACCTTTGCCCAACGCATTGAAAGGGTTCGCGATGTTCACAGGGCTGCGGGATGACGAAGCGGGGGCCACCGCGATTGAGTACGGGCTAATCGTCGCGCTCATCGCGATTGCGGCGCTTATTGCGTTTCAGTCGCTCGGGCTGACGCTGTCGGATGTGTTCGATACGATCAGGACGGCGATGGGGAGCACTTTGTAGGGGGGTGCTTGGTTTGGCCTTGCTCGCCCCTCCACCACCTCCGGTGGTCCCCCTCCCCTAAAGGGGAGGATTTGAGGTCTTCCCCCCTCTGGGGGCTCTGCGTGAAACCCTTCTTGGCTCCAAGCGCTGCCCTCTTGGCTTCTTGGGGGCTTGGCGCGAACCAAAAATCGGTCAGCGATAAGGGCGCGTGTGCCTCCATGACCCCTGATGGGGAGGATTGAAGGTTAGCCGCGGCAAAGCCGCGGCCGTGACGTCGAACGGGCTGCGCTGCGCGCACCCGCCGGCCGGAATGCGGCCTCTTGCTTCTAGCTTGCCGTTCGCTGCGCGAACCTCTGCGCTAGGCGCTGGGCCTTATTCTTCCCCCATCCTCAGCGCAGCAATGAAAGCTTCCTGAGGGATCGAGACGTTGCCATATTCCCGCATCCGCGCCTTCCCCTTCTTCTGCTTGTCCAGCAGCTTCTTCTTCCGGGAAATGTCCCCGCCATAACACTTGGCGGTCACGTCCTTGCGCATCGCGGCGATGGTTTCGCGGGCGATCACCTTGCCGCCGATCGCGGCCTGGATCGGGATCTTGAACAGGTGGCGGGGGATCAGGTCTTTGAGGCGTTCGCACATCCCGCGGCCGCGTTCTTCGGCGACGTGGCGGTGGACGATCAGGCTGAGCGCGTCGACAGGCTCGGCGTTGACGAGGATGTTCATCTTCACAAGGTCGCCCTCGCGCGTGCCGATCTGCTCGTAATCGAAGGAGGCGTAGCCGCGGCTGATCGACTTCAAGCGGTCGTAGAAATCGAACACCACTTCGTTGAGCGGCAGTTCATAGGTCACCTGCGCGCGGCCGCCCACATAGGTAAGCTCGGTCTGGATCCCGCGGCGGTCCTGACACAGTTTCAGGATCGCGCCGAGGTATTCATCGGGGGTGTAGATCACCGCCTTGATCCACGGCTCCTCGATCACCTCGATCCGGTTGGTGTCGGGCCAATCGGCGGGGTTGTGGATGTCGATGACCTTGGCGTCCTCGGTTTTCGAGTGGCCGAGGTGGATGCGGTACACCACGGATGGCGCGGTGGTGATGAGGTCGAGGTCGTATTCGCGGCTGAGGCGTTCCTGGATGATTTCCAGATGGAGCAGGCCAAGAAAACCGCAGCGGAAGCCGAAGCCCAGCGCGGCGGAGCTTTCCATCTCGAAGGAGAAGGAGGCGTCGTTCAGGCGCAGCTTGGCGATGCTTTCGCGCAGCTTCTCGAAGTCAGCGGCGTCGACGGGGAAGAGGCCGCAGAAGACGACCGGCTGGACTTCCTTGTAGCCCGGCAGCGGGGTATCCGATCCGCCCTTCACCGTGGTGATGGTGTCACCGACGCGGGCCTGCTCGACCTCCTTGATCTGGGCGGTGATGAAGCCGATCTCGCCCGGGCCGAGTTCGTTGAGGTCGGTGCGCTTGGGCGTGAAGCAGCCGACGCGGTCGACAAGGTGCTGGGTGCCGCCCTGCATGAAGCGGATGTTGAGCCCCTTGGTGAGCTTGCCGTCGATCACGCGCACGAGGATGACGACGCCGAGATAGGGGTCGTACCACGAGTCCACCAAGCTGGCGGTGAGCGGCGCGTCGATCTTGCCCTTCGGCGCGGGGATGCGCTGGACGACCGCTTCGAGCACGTCCTCGATCCCGATGCCGGACTTGGCGCTGGTCATGACCGCGTTGGATGCGTCGAGGCCGATGATCTCCTCAATCTCGGCGCGGACCTTCTCGGGCTCGGCGGCGGGGAGGTCGATCTTGTTGATGACGGGGACGATTTCGTGATCGTGCTCGATGGACTGATAGACGTTGGCGAGGGTCTGGGCCTCGACCCCCTGCGCGGCGTCGACGACCAGCAGCGCACCCTCGCACGCGGCGAGGCTGCGGGAGACCTCGTAGGCGAAGTCCACGTGGCCGGGGGTGTCCATGAGGTTGAGCTGGTAGGTCTCGCCATCCTTGGCGGTGTAGTTGAGGCGCACGGTCTGCGCCTTGATGGTGATGCCGCGCTCTTTCTCGATGTCCATGTTATCAAGGACTTGCTCAGACATCTCACGCGCGGTGAGGCCCCCGGTGAACTGGATCAGCCGGTCAGCCAGGGTCGACTTGCCATGGTCGATATGCGCGATGATCGAGAAATTGCGGATCTTGGAAAGGTCAGTCATTAACCCGCGACTTAGCGCCCGGTCAGGCGGTTGTCATTCGCCAAAAACGCAACACCTAGGTTGACGGCGCAGCATAGCCGAACTTGGGGATCGCGCCGCCCTGATCCATGCCAAGGAACCGGCCCGGTGCCAGCGCCGCGAGCGGGGTTCCCGCAGCGGCCAGTGCATAGGGCGAGACGCGGTTGCGGGTGCACAGCCCGCCCGATCCGTCCTCGATCAGCGACTGTTCGAACTCGAGCCCCTGCACATCGCCATTGGAGCGCGTCACCGTCGCCACCGCCAGCTGTCCGCCGCCCAGGTCGACCACGAACTGCGTGCCTTTGGGGACTTCGGCCAGCCCCTGGATCAGCGCGCCCGACTTCGACAGGTTGCGTAGCGTCACCTCGTAGGCATAGTCATCATTGATCACCTGGATCTTGCGGAACACCGTACGCCTACGAGCGCGGCGGGTGCGGTCGGTGCCCGGTTCGATCTTCCACGTGCCGCCAGCCATCTCTTCCGCCAGCGCATCTTCATCGAGCGGTTCGCTGAAAATCGGGCCTTCGAGGTAGCGCACCCCGCCAGCGGTCAATGACGCCAGCAGGTCCGCGCTTTCGATACCGCTCGCGATGGTGTCCATCTGGAGCGCACCGGCCAGCGCCACAATCGCGCGCACCAAACCAAGCTCACGGCTGTCTTGGCGTTCGGCTTCGGCGATCAGCTTCTGGTCGATCTTGATGCTGTCAAACGGCGCCCGGCGAAGATAGGCGAGCGAGGAATAGCCGCTGCCGAACTCGTCGAGCGTCAGGCGCACGCCCAGCTTGAACAGCGCCGCGAGCGTGCGGTCGACCACGGCGGCATCGCCAAAGAACACGGCTTCGCTGATTTCAAGCTCAAGCCGCGCGGGGTTTAGTCCGGCGCTGTCGATTGCTTCGCCGATCTGCTCGACGAAGTTATCGGCGAGGAACAGCGCCACTGGCACATTGACCGCCACCCGGACGGTATCGGGCCATAGGGCTGAGCGCTGGCACGCTGCGGCAATCGCCCAGCGCCCGACATCGGGGAGCAAAGCGGAACCTTCTACGATCTGGGCGAATTCTTCCTCGTCGATCACACCTCGCTCGGCGTGTGTCCAGCATACATGCGCCTCAAGCGCGCAGACCGATCCGGCGGCGGCTTCGACGATGGGTTCGAAGCGCAGGAACAATTGCTCCTCGCGCAGGGCCGTGCCCAAGTCCTGCTCCAGACGGCGGCGGAAGATGGTCTCATTCTCAAGCTCGCCCGAGAAGAAGCGGTATTGTCCGCGCCCGCCATTTTTGGAGGCATAGAGCGCAAGGTCGGCGGCGCGCACGATTTCCTCACGGCTCACCCCGTCATGCGGGGCAATCGCAATGCCGACCGACGCGCCGATGACGCAGCGGCCATCTTCAAGGCTGTAAGGCTGACGCAGCATGGTGATGATCTTCATCGCCAGATCGCCCAGCACCCCGCGGTCGTCGATATCGGGTAGCATCACCTGGAACTCGTCGCCGCCGAGCCGTCCGATCTCGCATTCGCGGTCGATCGCACGGGTAAGCCTTGCGGCGACCTGCTTGAGCAATTCATCCCCTGCCGCATGACCGAGCGTGTCGTTGACATGCTTGAACCGGTCGAGGTCGATCATCATCACTGCGCAGTTGCGCCGCGCCGCCTTGAACGCGGTCAGTGTGCTTTCGATCTGGTGCGCCATGCGGTGGCGATTGCTGAGGCCAGTGAGAGAATCGTAGCGGGCGAGGCGCGCCGTTTCTTCCTCGCGGTGATATTCATCGGTGATATCGACGCCGGTGCCACGGAAACCCGCAAAGCGTCCCTCGGCGGCAGTCACCGGCTGGCCGGACAGACGCAATACCGCGCCTTCGGGCCGCCGCGCCGCATGGACTGCGATCCCGCCAAAGGCTTTGTGCGCGCCGAGCATCAGCGGGAGCGACTTGCCGCGCTGCTCGCGGTCGGCTGCTGTGAAGATGGCACTGAGGGGTTGCCCCAGCAACTCGCCAAGCGGGATATCAAGTCGTGCGGCTATAGCAGCGGACAGATAGGTCAGATGGCCATTCGCATCGCTTGCCCAGAACCAGCCGAGACCCGATTGTTCAAGCTCATCGAGCATGGCGAGACGCTCGCCATCGGACAGCGCCGAGGCGGCAAGAGTGCGCGCACTGCGGGGAGCAGCGGCGCTGCGGGACGATAGGAGACCCTTCAGGGACATCGTCTCGGTAAACCTCCAGACCTCAATCCGGTAGCAGCCCGCTCGGCCGCCCCCGTTGTTCGCCAAGGAGTAAAGCCCGATGGTTATTTTTCCGCTAACAGCCACCCTTGCGAGAGATGGCTAAGGCGCCGCTAACTTGTCCGCGCTGTGCGGCGAGGATTACCAGCCGCCAGTGCCAGCGCTGTGGCTGCGTTGCCCCTTCAGCACCGAGTAGGAACCATCTGCCCGTCGGCGAAGGGGATCGTGGAATTCGACCCCGACGCGGTTCTCGCGCGACCAACGCACTTGCGCGGTAACCAATGTGTCGTCCGAAAACTCGATCCGCATCGCGCTGCCTGCGGGCATGTTCCACAGGCCTTCGATCATCGCGCCGCTTTCGGAGATGTTGCGGAGCGTGGCGTGGAGGCGGTTATTATTGTGGATCACGGTCACTTTGCGCAACAAGTTCTGGCGCGGCACGCGCGCGCATTGCGGGCCATCAGCCTCGGCTACCAGATCGCCCGAGACCAGTGCGGTCGCATCTGCGGCATTCATCGGCCTGAAGTAGATATAGCCCTGTATGTGGCTGCACCCGAGCAGGCGCACCAGTTCCAGCTCATCGAGCGTTTCAACGCCTTCTGCCGTTGTGTCCATGTGCAGCGCTTCGGCCAGCGACGTGATCGAAGCGATGATCGCGCCGTTGCGGCTGTCTTCCTCGGTTGCGCCCTGCACGAAGCTGCGGTCGATCTTGATCTTGTCGAATGGTGCCTTCTTAAGATAGCCGAGCGACGAGTAACCGGTCCCGAAATCGTCGAGCGCAAGACGCACTCCGACCCGCTTCAGCGCCTTGAACATCGCGTCAGCGCCTGCGCTGTCGTTGAGGAACACGCTTTCGGTGATTTCCAGCTCCAACCGCGACGGCGCGACCCCAGCATGGGCCAGCGCATTGGCAATGATGGTCGGCAGTTCAGGATTGGCGAATTGCAGTGCGGAGACGTTGACAGCGCAGCGGATCGAGCGTGGCCAGCGGGCGAGATCGGCACAGGCCGTGCGCAGCGCCCATTGGCCCATGCGGTCGATCAGACCGGCATCTTCGGCAATCGGCACGAATTTCGCCGGGCTGAGCCAGCCGCGCGTGGGGTGGTTCCAACGCATCAGCGCTTCGAAACCGACGATCTTCTCGTTGGCAGCGAAGACGACGGGTTGGTAGTGAAGCTCCAGCTCGCCCTTGGCGATCGCCTCGCGCAGGTCCTGTTCCAGCGCGGCGCGTTCTTCTGCGGCGGCGTGGAGGTCTTCGGCGTAGAAGCGGTACACTCCGCGGCCGGCGTCCTTGGCGGCATAGAGCGCAAGGTCGACATTGCGGATCAGCGCATCGCTGGTCGTGCCATGTTCGGGTGCGAGCGCGATGCCGACCGAGGCGCCGATGACAACGCTCTGGCCGGTGATCGAATAGGGCTGCGAGAGCGCGTTGATGATTTCCTGCGCCATGTTGCCCAGCGTGTTGCGATCCTGATGGCCGGGGACGATCACCTGGAACTCGTCACCGCCAAGCCGCCCGCAGCGCCCAGCCCCGCCGATTGCGCGTTCGAGCCGCTGCGCCACCTGCTTGAGCAACGCATCGCCAGCGGGGTGGCCGAGGGTATCATTGACATGCTTGAAGCGATCAAGATCGAGCATCAGCACAGCGCAGGCCCGCTCACGCCCGCTGGGGGCGGCAAGGATTTGTTCGAGCGCCTGGCTCATCTGCACACGGTTGGCGAGGCCGGTGAGGGAATCGTAGTGAGCGAGGCGCGAGACCTGCTGTTCGCTGCGGCGCTTTTCGGTGAGATCGGTGCCGTGGCCGCGAAAGCCGCAGAAGTTCTTGTAGCTGTCATACACCGGGCGCCCGGCGAGCGCCCACCAGCGTTCGTCACCGGAGGTAGCGGCGCGCACCTCGACATCGTGGAAAGCGGAACGGGCCGAAAGGTGGAAAGCGAGCGTCCGCTCGGCATCGGCAGCGCTCTCGGTGGGGTAGACGATCTCGCTCAGCGGACGGCCCACAATTTCATCGCTGGACTTGCCGAGCGCCTTGGCCGCCTTGGGCGAGATATAGGTGATCAACCCGCGCCGGTCGGTCTCCCAGAACCAGCCTTGCCCGGTCTCCTCGAAACTGCGCAGAATGTCCTCTGCGCGCGCAGCGACCCGCTCGCGTGCTTCACGGGCGAGGCGGCGCCGTTCTGCCGCTTTCCATTCGAGCCGTGCGATAAGGGACAGGGTTATGGCCGCAGCAATCAGGGCGGCATAGGTAAGCGTGCTTGGCATCAGCACAGCAAAGCCCGCCCAGCTGGCAATCTTGGCGCAGAACAGCGAGATAATGCGCATGTCGAACAGCGCGGCGGCGGCGGCGGCGTTGACGCAGATCAGCGTTGCGATTGCCCATTGCCACGGCAGGCCTTCGCTCACCCAGCCGGCCAAGGCATATCCCGCCAGCGCCATCGGCAGGACGATGCCCGCCAGCACCATCAGTGCCCGTGCAGCGAGCGAGTTGTCGGCGCGGCGTTCCGTGGCGGCGAACAGCGACCCGCACGCAAACAGCGCCGCCGAAGCCAGTGCTGCGCCGAGCGTATGGGTTGAAGGCAGGCCCTGGAATGCCACCGCCGCAACTGCGTAGGCGGCTAGCAGGAACAGGCTCATGCCCCCGGCTTCGCGCGGCAAAAGGAAGTTTTGTTCGCTGGCAGGCTCTTCGATCGTGTGCTTCAGCCCCCCGATCTTTTCGGTCTGGAGCCGCTCAATCCCGCGACGCTCGCCGCGAGCGCGCAGATCCGCACCGTCAACCTCGGCTGTCGTCTTGGTATTGGCTCTTTCCACCGGACGCAAATCGCGGTCCCCGCCAACGGGGCTGGGATCAAATGTTGCGAGTTTTCGGATTGGATCCCCAGCCATGGCTCCACCCTGCCCGATCAGGGTTGAGAAAAGCGTTAATCGGAATGATGAATCCTTTCACCTTTGGGCCTCACCCCCGCGATCCGCCCGCGCGCGCCGCGCTTGCAACTTGGCAGCCGAGGCGGCATTCTGGGCCACAAGGACCGCGTTAACCGATTGCCATACAGGGCAGCGGACGAGACGGCCTCACAAAGGGGATTCCATGGCACGCAGCGAAGTGAAGCTTGAGAACGAAGCAGCCCAGTCCACCAATGCACTAGGACCGCTGGTGGGCCTGGCTCGCGAGGATTTCGTCAGTGCGGTGGCGCTGCTTCTGCGCGAGACCGCGTCGGATCCCTCCCGCTTCGTGCGCCATTCGACCGCGATGGCGCAGGATATGGTCAAGATCATGACCGGCAAAAGCGAACTCGCCCCCGACCCCAAGGACAAGCGGTTCATGGATCCGGCGTGGCAGTACAACCCCTTTTTCCGTGCTGGTGCGCAATACTATCTCGCTGTGCAGAAGGGGATGAAGAACTGGCTCGAGGAGCTGGAGCTTGATGAACTCGAGCGCAATCGCGCTAACTTCATCGCCAACATCATCCTTGATGGCCTTGCCCCCACCAACACGCTGGTCGGCAACCCCACTGCGCAGAAGCAGATCATCAACTCGGGCGGCCTCAGCCTGATCAAGGGCCTCCAGAACGCCTACAACGACCTCGTGCACAACAAGGGTATGGTCAGCCAGGTCGACAAGCGGCCGTTCAAGCTGGGCGAGAACGTCGCCACGTCGAAGGGCAGCGTGGTCTACCGCGACGAGATCATGGAAGTGCTGCAATATGCCCCCACCACCGACGAGGTGTACGAGATCCCGCAGCTGACGATCCCGCCGCAGATCAACAAGATGTACATCAACGACCTGTCGCCGGACAAATCGGTGATCAAGTGGCAGCTCGATAATGGCGTGCAGACCTTTGTGATCTCGTGGCGCAATCCGAGCAAGGAACAGGGTCACTGGGGCATGGCCGACTACATTGCTGCCTGTGAAAAGGCGCTTGAGGTGGTCGCGTCGATCAGCGGCTCGAAGAAGGTTAACGTGTCCGCCGGTTGTTCGGGCGGGCAGACCGCAGCGGTGCTCGCTTCGAAGCTTGCCGCGACCGGCAATCCGATCCTCGGCACGCTGACGCTGATGGTGTGCGTGCTCCACCCCAAGCCGACCGACATCGAGGCCGGTTCGCTGGTGAGCGAGAACGGCATGGCGCTGGCCCGCCAACGGGCAAAGAAGGCCGGGATCATCAAGGCCGATGACCTCGCGCGCGGCTTCGCCTGGCTGCGGCCCAACGACCTGATCTGGAACTACGTTATCAACAACTACCTGCTCGGGCAGGACCCGCCAGCGTTCGACGTCCTGTTCTGGAACGCGGATGCGACCAACCTGTCCTCCAGCCTGATGGGCGATTTCCTGACGCTGTTCGAAACGCTCGCCTTCACCAAGCAAGGCGAGGTGGAGATGGCCGGACACAAGGTCGATCTCAGCAAAGTGACCGCCGACTTGTTCATCCTTGGCGGGGTGACCGATCACATCACGCCGTGGAAGGCGACCTATCGTTCGACCCAGCTGTTTGGTTCGAAGGACGTGACCTACGTGCTCAGCCAGTCGGGCCACATGCAGGCGATCCTCAACCCGCCGGGCAATCCCAAAGCCAAGTATTTCGTGCAAGCCAAGAAGGGCAAGCTCCCCGCGACCCCCGACGAATGGTTGCAGGGCACCGAAGAGGTCAAGGGCAGCTGGTGGCCGCTGTGGATGGAGTGGGTGCAGGCGCGTTCGGGCAAGAAGAAGTCCGCGCCCACCGCACTGGGCAATGACAGCTATTTGCCCACCGATGCAGCGCCGGGACTCTACGTGGTGGAAGAAGTCTGATATTGCAGTGCAGCGCAAGGGCTACCGGGGGGTAGCTGGAATCTTGCGCAAGTTTATGGGCGCGCGCGTTTAGGGATCGACGTGCGCGCCCAACCCGCGCCCCTCGCGGCGCTCAGAAAGGACGGGTTTTTGTGGCCAATGCAATGGACGGCGCTGTCGTCACAATGGAACAAGTGGGCGGTCGGACGCTACGGACTGCGGCCTGGCGGCTTGATATGCCGTCCGATCACGTGCCGATCCTGTTCTTCAACGGCATCGGTGCCAATATCGAGGCGGTAGCCCCCCTCGCCGCCGCTTTGCCGGAGCGCGGGTTCCTGATGTTCGACATGCCGGGAACCGGCGAATCGCCTGATCCGCTGATCCCCTATAACCCCTTCACCATGAGCTGGACGGCCGCGCAGCTGCTGGCGCGCTATGGCCTGGAAGAGGTCGATGTGATGGGTGTTTCCTGGGGCGGCGCGATGGCGCAGCACTTTGCGCTACAACACCCGGGCCGCACCCGGCGGCTGACGCTGATCGCGACGACGCCGGGCATGGTGATGGTGCCGGGCAATCCCGCCGCCTTCACCAAGATGGCCGATCCGCGCCGCTATATCGACCCGGAGTTCATGAACGAACACTTCGCCACGCTTTACGGCGGGGTCGACAAGGACGGGGCCGAGCACCAGAAGGACAGCCATATCGGCCGTCTCAAGCCGCCCAGCCCGCGCGGCTATATGTACCAGCTGATGTGCATGATGGGCTGGAGCAGCCTGCCTGCCCTGCCCTTCATGAAGAAGGAAACGCTGATCATGATGGGCGAGGATGACCAGATCGTGCCCGTCATCAACGGCAAGATCCTGAAAGCGATGATCCCCAATTCGAGGCTCCAAACCTTTGCCGGCGGTGGGCACCTGTTCCTGCTGACCCACGCCGATGAAAGCGTGGCTGCGATCCGCGAGTTTCTGGATGCGCCCGACACGGTGAAGGAAGCCAAGCGCGCGGCGGCATAGCCGCACGCAATGCAACGCTCGCGCTTGGTGGCAAGGGCGGATTGAAGTTTGCTACCCTCGTCATCCCAGCGAAAGCTGGGACCTAGGGCCGCAGAGGGCGGCGCTTGCCGCTCTAGGTCCCAGCTTTCGCTGGGATGACGGAAAGGGAGTGGCTTCGGCGGAGCTTTGCGGACGGAGGCGTGCGAAAGCTGCGCGATACCTTACGCCTTCGCCCCCAGCATCCCCATCAACCCACCACAACCCCGCGCCAGAAGGCGATGCGATCCTTGATCTCGGCGGCGGCGGACTTGGGCTCCGGGTAATACCACGCAGCGTCAGTGTTGGTCGCGCCTCCCACGGTGATGCTGTGATAATGCGCGGTGCCCTTCCAAGGGCAATGCGTCGTCGTCTTGCTGTCCGTCAGCACCTCGGCCTTGACCGAGGTTCGCGGGAAGTAATGATTGCCTTCGACCACCACGGTATCGTCGCTTTCAGCGATGACAGCGCCGTTCCATGTTGCCTTGACCATTGTTTCTGCTCCTTCAGGTGCCTGCATCTGACAGCACGAAAACAGTAGGTGGCGACGCCAGACGGCTTTGCAAGCTGCCAAAGCGCTGCGTTCTACCCGCCTCGGCTGACCCCGCACTGCCCCGCCTTCGGCAACCGCCCAGCCTCGGCCAGCGCGGCGGCGGCTTCGCGCGGCCGGTCGGTGGCGAGGATGTCGACACCTTCCTTGCCGAGCTCGGCGTAGCGTTCGTCCATGCCATAGCGGTCGATCACCGCATCGATCGAGCGCGGCGGGCGGCCCAAGGTGCCAAAGATTACTTCGATGTTCTGGCCATCAAGCTCGCGGTAAAGTTCCGGGCGAGGCAGGCGGGTGCCGGTGAAGGCGACCATGCGGCTTTCCGGAATGCCGGCGGCTTTCAGCGCGGCAACATCGCCGGGCGCATCGACCGAAACGGACAGGAGCATCTCGGGCGCGGCACGGTGGAGCGCCGCAGCCTGTTCGACCGAATAGGCGATCAGGATCACGCTGCCCGCCATCCCCGCCGCGCGGATTTCAGCCACGACCTTGTCGACATCGGCGGACCGCTTGAAATCAATCTGGAGCACTGTGCGGCCCTTGGCCCATACCAGCGCATCAGCCAGCGTGGGGATTTTGTACGGCGTCACCCAGCCCCAATTGTCCTTAAGGTAAAGCTGGCTGAGCGCCGCCCATCTTTGCGCGGCGGCCTCGCCCGTGCCGGTGGTGGTGCGATCAAGTCGGTCGTCGTGGAGCAGGAACAGCCGACCGTCGGCGCTCTGGCCGACATCGACCTCCATGATCGCAGGCTGAGCGGCCAGCAGCGCGTCCATTGTCGGGATGGCGTTTTCGGGCAGGCCCGGAGTCGGCCCGCCACGATGTGCCGAGATCAGCGTCTGCCCCGCCGCCTCAAAACAGTCGAGCATGGCCGACAGATCGCTCTCCGGCGCCAACCGCCAAGCGCCGCTATCCTGCGCGGCGAGGGGCGTCGCCAGCGCGGCCAATCCTACAAGTCCTACAAGACCTGAGCGAATATGCTTGTTCAGACCCATTTTGCTGCCCCTTGGCTTCGCCTGCGCTTCATCAACTAACGCTGGCACCCCTTGTAGGGGGCCGCGCTTTGCGACATTCTGCGCCCCAATAAGGGAGAGACAGAATGGCGCAATACGACCTGATCATCCGGGGCGGCACGATTGTGGATGGCACCGGGGCTGCGGCCTATACCGGCGACGTCGCTATCTCCGGCGGATTGATCGCAGCGGTGGGCAAGATCGCGGGCAGCGCGGCGAAAGAAATCGACGCCAGCGGCAAGATCGTCGCTCCCGGCTTCGTCGATATTCACACCCATTATGATGGTCAGGCAACCTGGGACCAGGAAATGGCCCCTTCCAGCTGGCACGGCGTGACCACGGTGGTGATGGGCAATTGCGGCGTCGGCTTCGCGCCTGCCAAACCGGATAGGCACGAATGGCTGATAAGTCTGATGGAGGGGGTAGAAGACATCCCCGGCACCGCGCTTGCCGAAGGGATGACCTGGGATTGGGAGACCTTCCCCGAATATCTCGACGCGCTGGAGAAGCTCCCCCGGACGGTCGATATCGGCACTCACGTCCCCCACGGCGCAGTGCGCGCCTATGTGCTGGGGGATCGCGAGCAGCCCGGCGCGGTACCGACCGCTGAAGACATCGCCGCGATGAGCAAGATCGTCGAGGAAGGCGTTCGCGCCGGGGCGCTGGGCTTCTCGACCTCGCGAACCGTGCTGCACAAGTCAGTCGACGGCGAGCTTGTCCCCGGCACTACCGCCACGCCCGAAGAACTGATCGCCATCGGCAAGGCGATGGGCCGCGCCCGTGCAGCAGGCGGCCATGCGGTGTTCGAAATCGCCAGCGATCTGAAGCGCGAATGGAACGAGTTCGGCTGGATGGGGCAATTGAGCCGCGAGGCTGGCATCCCCGTCACCTTCGCCGCACTGCAATCCATCGCCAAGGAGCTCTCGCTCGACGAACAGATCGCCCAGATGCGCGCCGAGAACGACAATGGCGCGAACATCGTCGCCCAGATCGCCTTGCGCGGCAACGGCATCTTGATGGCGTGGCAGGGCACCGTGAACCCCTTCGCCTTCCGCCCGAGCTGGATGGCGATCAAAGACCTGCCTTGGAGCGAACAGAGGGCCATGCTGCTCGATCCGGCTTTCAAGGCCCAACTCCTCGCTGAGCCCAACGACTATACCGACGCCCCCAAGGATATCGGCGGGGTGGTGATGGCGATCTCAATGGGCTGGACGCTGCAATACGAAATGGACCCCGATTTCGATTACGAGCCGCAGGCCGACGCCAGCGTCAACGCCCGCGCGGCGGCGGCGGGGGTCAGCCCGCAGGATTACGCCTATGATCTGCTGTGCCGGGATGATGGCAAGGGCTTCATTTACCTCCCGATCCTGAACTACGCCGACGGCAATCTCGATTTCCTGCACCCGCTCCAGCACGCGGATGACACAGTGAATTCGCTGTCGGACGGCGGCGCGCATTGCGGGACGATCTGCGATGCGGCCTCGCCCACTTTCATGCTCGAACACTGGGTGAAGAGCCGCAAGCGGGGGTCCAGGATCAGTCTGGAGCAGGCGATCAAGCGTCAGTGCCGCGACACGGCGGTGCTCTACGGTCTTGAGGATCGCGGCGTGATCGCACCGGGCTATCTGGCGGATATGAACATCATCGACATAGACAAGCTGAAACTCGGCAAGCCGTGGCTCGCCTTCGACCTTCCGGCTGGCGGCAAACGGCTGCTCCAGAAAGCGGACGGCTATGTCGCTACCATCAAGAGCGGCGTTGTCACCTTCCGCGATGGGCAATGGACCGGCGCCGCTCCGGGCGGGCTTATCCGTGGCCCGCAGCGTGTGGAGCTGGCCGAAGCGGCGGAGTAATCCGCCGCCCAAAAGCCTCAGCGCCCCGGCCTAGGGTTCGATCACGATCCCCTTGGCCGGGTCGATCTGACCTGCAACCATGCCGGTGAAGACCGAGCGGGCGGCCTCCAGCCCAGCGTGCCGCTCGATCGCGACTGTGCCGTCGGCGGCCTTCAGGAAACCGTGCCAGGCTGCCGCGACCAGCTTGCCCCCTTCCTCAGCCCCGTGCGCCTTGAAGAAGGCGACGGCGTGATCGGGCGCGAAGAACAGCGCGGGCTTGGGGCCGGGCAGCGGATCGCCGCCCCCGAAGGTCGAGCGCGCTTCGATATGGGTCATGCCGACCAGCGCCGAATGGGCCAACGCCGCATCGAAATGGTGATGAATCTGCGCCAGGAGATCGGCGTTGCCGGCAAAATCGACGCTGACGCTGCGCACAACAGGCACGCGCTCCAGACCATCATAGGCGACGACCTCGTCATAAAGTCCGGTCGCTTCGACGAAGCCGACATTGCCCTTCGAGGTCAGGCCGATCCGCTTCACTTGCGGTGAGGTCTGCCTCGCCACACTCGCCAGACCCAGAGCGGTCTTGGACGATGCGCTGGTGACGATCAGCTGCTCCGCGCCGAACCAGTCCTGTCCGCGCAGGAAGTATTCGATCAAGAACCCGGTGCGGAACAACGGGCCGAAGATCATCCGCTCCGCTTCGCGCGCTACGTCATGCTCAGGATCGGCGGCGAGGCGCGTGTAGCTGTTGTAAACCGGGCTCATCGGCTGGCGATAATCGGTGGTGTCAAGGAAGCCGCCCACCGTAACCCGCCCCGGCACCACATCCAGATGGCTCGCCATCGGCAGGTAGCCATAGACCCGCTCGCCCACCGCGATCTCGGCATTGTTGCTTTCGATTACGCGCGCATGGCCCCACATCGGCACGATGCCGAAGCCTTCGGGCGCGGGGAAGAAGTCCCAATATTTGAAGCTGTCACCCGCGACGGCGTAAGTGACGTTGTTCGCCGTGACCGAGAAACTCTCAACCGCAAGCCGCACCGCGCCTTCAGCCAGCGGTGCTGGTGGCATTTCAGCGAGCACGGCATCGGTCAGCGCGCCTTTGCGCACGTGAACCTGACTTACATTCATTGGCGGTTCCCCTCCTTGCAGGCGGGGATCACACCCGCATTGGCATCAGCACATACAGCGCGCGGGCCTGTTCGTTTTCACGGATCAAAGTCGGCGCGCCGGCATCGGCGAGGTGAAGTTCCACTGTGTCGCTGTCGATCTGGCCGAGGATATCCTTGAGGTAATTGGCATTGAAGCCGATCTCCAGCCCTTCGGAACGGTATTCGGCCGCCAGTTCTTCGGCCGCGGTGCCGTTGTCAGGCGAGGTGACCGAGAGCGTCACGCGATCATGGTCGAGCCCAATCTTGACCGCACGGGTCTTTTCGGTGGCGATGGTTGCCACGCGGTCGACGCCAGAGAAGAACAGCTTCGGATCGACCTTGAGCAGCTTGTCATTCGCGGTCGGGATCACGCGGCTGTAATCGGGGAACGTCCCGTCGATCAGCTTGCTGGTGAGCACCACGCCGCCTTCGCCGCCCATCGTGAAGCGGATCTTGCTCGCCGACAGGTCGATCAGGACGTTGCTGTCGAGCGCTTCGTCCAGCAACTTGCGCAGCTCGCCTACGGCTTTGCGCGGCACGATGACGTCAGGCATCCCGGCAGCGCCTTCGGGACGCGGCACGGTGTAGCGCGCAAGGCGGTGACCATCAGTTGCCGCGGCCTTGAGCAGCGGTTCGTCCTCGTCAGTGACGTGCAGGAAAATCCCGTTGAGGTAATAGCGGGTTTCCTCGGTCGAGATCGCGAACCGGGTGCGGTCGATCAGCTCGGCCAGCAAACGCGCGGGCAGTTCAAAGCTGGTCGGCAGATCGCCTTCGACAATCACCGGGAAGTCATCGCGCGGCAGCGTCGGCAGCTTGAAGTTCGACCGGCCGGCCTTCACCTCCAACCGATTGTCACTGGTCGTCAGGCTGACCTGGCTGCCTTCGGGCAGCTTGCGCGCGATATCGAACAGCAAGTGCGCCGACACGGTGATTGCGCCCGGTTGATCGACCGAAGCGGCCGACATGGTTTCGACCACCTGCAAATCGAGGTCAGTCGCCATCACCCGCACAGAGCCGCCATCGCTGGCGTCGATCAGCACGTTGGACAGAATGGGAATGGTATTGCGGCGTTCCACCACGGATTGAACATGGGAAAGGCACCGCAGCAGCGTCGCGCGTTCGATCGTGGCCTTCATCGCTTGTCCCTATCGGTCCTGTATGTGGCAGAGGGGCGAAGGAATCGCCCTCAAGCGCCGGAATCTGCGTAAAACCTTAGCGCAGGCAACACTACGGGCAAGTTGGCGGCTTTGCGAGGGGCGACTCCGCTGGGGATAAGGCAGGGCAGAAGCCTCTGCCCCCTATCCGAGCATCGCCATTCCGCCGTTCACGTGCAGCGTCTCGCCGGTGACATAGGCGGCCTCACGGCTGGCGAGGAAGGCAACCGCAGCGCCGATTTCCGCGCCTTCGCCCATCCGGCCCATCGGAATGCGGCCATTGATCGCAGCCTGCTGCTTTTCATCGAGCGCAGCGGTCATCGCGGTGCGGATGAAGCCCGGCGCGACGCAGTTGGCCGTGATGCCGCGCGAGGCGACTTCCTGCGCAAACGCTTTGGTCATGCCGGTCAGCCCCGCTTTGGCGGCGCAATAGTTCATCTGGCCAGGATTGCCGGTCGCGCCCACCACGCTTGTGATGTTGATGATCCGCCCGAAACGCGCCTTCATCATCGGCTTGGCGCTCGCGCGCATCAGGCGGAAGCTGGCTTCGAGATTGATGCGGATCACCTGATCCCATTCATCATCCTTCATCCGCATCCCGAGGTTATCGCGCGTTATGCCGGCGTTGTTGACGAGAATGTCCATCGTGCCGAGCGTATCGAGCATCGCCGGAATCAGTTCTTCGACCTGCGTGGTGTTGCCCAGATCGCAGGTGATCTCGACATGGCCATCGTGGTCATGGTGGGGATAGGCTTCGTTGAGTTCGTCACGGAAAGCGCGCAGCTTTGCCGAGTTCGAGCCTGACAATGCAAGCCGCGCGCCCTGCGAAGCGAGGGCGTGTGCGATTGCCGAACCAATGCCGCCAGCAGCGCCGGTGACCAGGGCGTTCATGCCTTTGAGTGAGAACATCACACCATCTCCTTCGCAAAGGCCTCAAGATCGGCCATCGTCACGAGGCTCGTCACCTGTGCTTCCTTGTCGGTCCGGCTGACCATCGGCCCGACCACCTTTCCGCCCAGCTCGACAAAGCTTTCCACCCCATCGGCCCGCATGGCAAGCACGCTTTCGCGCCAACGCACACGGCCGGTGACCTGTTCAACGAGCAGCGCGCGTTCGGCATCGGGGTCGGTAACTGCGGCGGCAGTGACATTGGCATAGAGCGGCAGGGTGAAGGCAGCGGGCGGGGTTGCCGCCAGCGCCTCGGCCATCCGCACGGCGGCGGGTGCCATCAGGGAGGAATGGAACGGGGCCGACACATTGAGGATCATGCCGCGCTTGATCCCGTGTTCTTTGACCAGAGCGACCGCCCGCTCGATCGCACCGGTGTGCCCCGACAGCACAACCTGCGTGGGGTCATTGTCATTGGCGACCTCGCACACTTCGCCTTGCGCGGCAGCTTCAGCCAGCGCCTTGGCCTGATCAATGTCCGCGCCGAGGAGCACGGCCATCGTCCCTTCGCCCACCGGCACCGCTGCCTGCATCGCCCAGCCACGCAGCTTGAGGAGGCGCGCGGTATCAGCGAGGCTGAAGGCGCCGATACTGGCCAGCGCAGTGTATTCGCCAAGCGAATGGCCCGCGACGCAGTTCGCCGTCGCGAGCAACTTCACCCCGAAGTCGCGCTCCAGCACCCTGAGAGTGGCGATGGCATTCGCCATAATCGCGGGTTGCGCGTTCTCGGTAAGGGTCAAGCGGTCTTCGGGCCCTTCGCGCATCAGTTTCGAAAGGTTCTGCTTCAGCGCCTCGTCCACCTCGCCGAACACTTCGCGCGCGGCTGCGCTGGCATTGGCAAGGTCTGCTCCCATGCCGACTTTCTGACTGCCCTGCCCCGGAAAAATGAACGCGCGCATCGACGACCCTCTTTATGAGTTTTGGGGCGCGCCGTTACGTCCGCGAGGGCGGACTGGCAAGACCGAAGGGCACAACCCTGTTGGCAGAAGTATGCCCGATCAGCGCGCGGCCAAGGTAAGGAATGCCCGCGCGGTCGCACCAGAAGCGGGCAATGTCTTCCTCGCTCTGACCGAATTCGACGTAGTTTTCGGGCACATCGGTCACCGATCCCAGACGCAACCCGGCAAGTCGCGGGAGCGTTCCGGCAAGGTGGAAGAACATCCGGTCGATTGCGTAAAGATGTTCGGCCACTTCCTCGACCATCACCACGTGGCCGGTGAGGTCGGGCATCAGGGGAGTGCCAGCAATCATCGCCAGCGTGATGAGGTTAAAAGCTGCGGCAGGCGTGGTGCCGTCAAGGCTCGGCTCGACCCCGCTGGTATCCCCGCCGAGCCATTTGAGCACCCGGCGGATCGCCTCGCGCCCGCCTTCCGAACGCGCGCTGACCGGCATCGAACCGTGGACACTCTGCCCGATCCCGGCCCGGTACAGCGCGGCGAGAAGGTAGCCTGCGTCGGAAAAGCCCACATAGGTCTTGGCCCGCGCCGCTTGGTTCATTTGCGCCACCGCCGCCTCGGCGATGCGGTTCGAGCCGTAGCCGCCCTTGGCAAACCAGACGACATCGAAGGCCGGATCATTGGCGCAGTCCAGCAGCGCAGTCAGGCGCCGCAGATCATCGCCCGCAAAATGGCCGGCGCGTTCAAAGCACTGATCGTGAAAGGTGACGCGGTGCCCGGGGAATTCGGCAGCAACCAGCTCTTCGAGCGCGGCCTGTTGCTCGCGGGTGATCGGCGTAGCGGGGGCGCAGATGGCGATATTCGTCATGGCGCACAGCCTATGGCGCTTGTCAGGGGGCGCGCAAGCCAATAACCACGCCCCATATGGATATCGGGCTCAAGGCTGGGACGCTCACAGGGCGCCCGCTGTTCTTCTGCGGCATCGGCGGGTCCGGAATGCTGCCGCTGGCGCAGATTGCGCAGGGTCTCGGCTTGTCCGTAGCAGGCTCTGACCGCAGCCGCGATCAAGGGCGCACCCCTGAAAAGTTCGCGTGGATGGAGGCCAATGGCATTGCCCTGTTCCCGCAGGACGGGAGCGGGGTGACGTCGCCCGATCAAGTGCTCGTCGCCTCCGCCGCGATCGAGGATACCGTGCCTGAAGTCGCCCGCGCGAAGGCGCTGGGTTGTGAGCGGTTGAGCCGCGCACAACTGCTCTCGCAGATGTTCAACGCCGCCGATTTCTCGGTCGCGGTTGCAGGTACCTCGGGCAAATCGACCGTCACGGGGATGATTGCCTGGATCTTCAGCGAAGCGGGCCGCGATCCCACGGTCATGAACGGCGCGGTGATGAAGAATTTCATCTCGCCAACGAACCCCTTTGCCAGCGCCCGGATCGGATCGCGCGATCTTTTCGTGAGCGAAGTGGACGAGAGCGACGGGTCAATCGCGCTCTACCGCCCCAGCGTGGGCGTACTGCTCAACGTCAGCCTTGATCACAAGAGCATTGAGGAATTGCGGGTGCTGTTCGGCGACTATCTCAGCGCCTCAGGCACGGGCGTGATCAACCTCGACAGCGCGGAAGCCGGGAATCTCGCTAGCCGGGCGAATGCGGCGGTTACCTTCGGCGTCAGGGCGCGCGATGCCGACCTGACGATTGATCCGGACACAATCGCCCAGACCGACCGCGGTATCGAGGCCGTGCTGATCGACAAACGGCATCGCGAGACCTTTGCGTTGAATGTGCCGATGCCGGGGATGCACAACCTCTCGAATGCTCTGGCGGCGATTGCGGCAGCCAGTGCGGCGGGGATCGATATCGCGCAAGCCGCCTTCGCACTGCGCAGCTTTGCAGGCCTGGCGCGGCGGTTCGACGTGATCGGCACCTCGGCCACGGGCGTGACCGTCATCGACGATTTCGGCCATAACCCTGAGAAATGCGCCGCCACTTTGCGCACGCTGAAGGCCACACCGGGCCGCGTGATCGCGTTTTTCCAGCCCCACGGCTACGGCCCCCTGCGCCAGATGGGCGAGGAGCTCGCTCAGACGTTTGCGCGCGAGCTTTCGCCCGATGACATCACAATCATGTGCGATCCGGTCTATTTCGGCGGCACCGTGGATCGCGGCATTGGAAGCGAGCGGATCACGGAGCTCATCACGGTCAACGGCGGAAACGCCGAACATATCGCGCTCCGCGACGAATGTGCCGACCGGATTGTCGCCCTCGCCCAGCCCGGTGACCGGATCGTGGTTATGGGCGCGCGGGACGACACACTGACGGAGTTCGCCCGATCGATTCTCACCCGCCTGGCTTGAGCCTTTATGCCCGTGCAGTGCGCCATGCCTGGCGGATGCTGGGCGTGGTGGGCTTGGGCGTGCTGCTGGTGGTGACGGTCGACCGGGTTTACGGCCACTCGAACATCGCCTTTGCCGCAGCAATCCTGCTGCTGCTGATCACCAACGCCCCGATGCTGCGGTTCAATTGCCCGCGCTGCGGCAAGAACGCGTTCTTCCGGGGCGTGTGCGTGGTTCCTTGGCCTAACCGCACTTGCTCGCGCTGCCACCTCGACCTGACCGAGACCCCTACCCAAAATCGCTGATGGCTGAAGGGTCTGCGCAGCGCTAGCATCGCGCCGATGCATCCCCGCGATTTCAGCCTCGATACGCTGCTGGCGAATTGCGCCGCGCGCCATGCTCACAGGCTGGCGACGGTCGACGGTGACCAGCGACTGACCTGGGCCGAGCTGGATACGCGCGTCACCAACCTCGCCCGGTGGCTTCTGGCGCGCGGGGTCGGACCGGGAGATCGGATCGCGTTGCTGCTGACCGATGGCGCGCCGTTCGTCACCACGCTGCTGGCGGCGGGGCGGATCGGGGCCATTGCCGTGCTGCTCAACTGGCGGCTGGCCCCTGCCGAAATCGCATGGATCTGCGGCAATGCCGAGCCCGCCATGACCTTCGTGAACCCCCGCTTTTCCAGCCTTTTGGCCGAGGCCGAGGCAGGCGAGGTCCACGCGGTGGACGAAGCGCACACAGACGACGGGTTTTTCGAGACAGTCGCCGCAACCGCCCACGGACCGGTCCCGCACGCCTATGACCTTGGATTGAACCTCAACGCCGATCGCCCGATTTACATGATGTATACCAGCGGCACGACCGGGCGGCCCAAGGGCTGCCTGCAAGCGGGCAGCGCGGTTGCCGCATCTGCGCTCGGCTTTGCGCAGCATCGCGGTTTCCGCCACACCGAGGTGCTGCTTTCGGTCAATCCCCTGTTCCATGTGGTCGGTATGCAGCAATTCGCCGCGATGCTCGCCTGCGGCGGCACCAGCGTGTTCGCAGGCCGCGATGATAGCAACGCTGCGATCCTCGACCTGCTCCACCGCGAAGGCTGCACCACCACCAGCGCCTTCCCGACCATCTGCTTCCCGTGGCAGGCGATGGAGCCCATCCGCGACGGGGTAATGCCGCTCACCAATTACACGGGGGGCGCAGGCATGGGCCGCCCGCAGATGTATGGCTTCATCGAGCGCGAATGGGACGCCCGCGTGGTTGGCGGCTACGGCCAGACCGAGATTTGCGGCTTTGCGACCTTCATCGATTATGCCGATATGCTCGAAACCCCGCGCTCGATCGGCTGGACGCTCCCGCATGTGACGATGACGGTGCTTGACCCCGAAGGCCAGCACCTGCCGCCCGGTGAGGAAGGCGAGCTGTGCCTGCGCGGGCCTTCTGTCATGCTCGGCTATTGGCGTAACCCGGAGGCGAGCGAGGCCGCGCTCGGCCACGGCTGGCTGCGCACCGGCGACCTTGGCACGATGGACGAACGCGGGCGCGGATACCTGCTCGGACGCGCCAAGGAGCTGATCAAGACCGGCGGCGAGAACGTCTACCCGGCTGAAGTCGACGCCATCTTCGCCGCCATGCCCGAAGTCGCGGACGCTGGCTGCTGCGGCGTCCCTGACAAGCAATGGGGCGAGGCGGTGAAAGCCTTCGTGGTGCTCAGGCCCGGCCAGACCCTTACCCGCGCGGACATCACCGCCCGCTTCAAGGGCCAGATCGCTGGCTACAAGCGCCCGCGCTACATCGAGTTCGTGGACCAGCTCCCGCGCGATCCCATCGGGAAGTTGCTGCGGCGCGAGCTATCGGCAAGGCCGGTGACGCCCGATCAGGCGGCTTGAACCCGGGCGACAAAGCCAAGCCCGGATTTCGGCAGTTCGCGCATGGCAACCTGTGACACCGTCCTGACTTAAGATTGACAAGCGCGCGTCGCCGCTGCACTGCGCCGCCCGTCCTGTTCTATCGTGGCAGACCAAACGCTTGCCCGGACCGGACAAATGCACAGTATCAATACCGCCGCGCGGATCGACGCGGTTATCACCTGGGTCGATGGTGACGACCCGGTGCACAGCGCCAAGCGCCAGCACTATCAACCGCAAGCGCCGCGCAACGCCAATGCCGTCAATCCGCACCGCTGGGCCTGCAATGACGAGCTGAGCTATTGCCTGCGCTCAATCGCCAATCACGCGCCGTGGATCGCACAGATCTGGATCATCACCGACGCGCAGACGCCCGATCTCTCCGCCCTGCCCGCCGAACTGACCGAGCGGATCGCGATTGTCGATCATTCCATCCTGTTCGCCGGGCACGAAAGCGCGCTGCCGACCTTCAACTCGATGGCGATTGAAACCCTGCTGTGGCGTATCCCGGGGCTCGCCGAACGCTTCGTCTATTTCAACGATGATGTGTTCCTGACCGGTCCGCTGGCCCCGGGCGACGTGTTTTGCAACGATGCGCCGGTGCTACGCGGTGCCTGGGTCGATCAGCGCGCGATTGCCGCCGATCCCGCCAGTCGCGATGATCCGGCGCTGCTCAACGCTCTGACCCAGATCAATGCCGCAAATCTAGCGGGCTTTGGCGCGGAGCGGATGTTCCGGGCGGCGCATGTTGTCCACCCGATGCGCCGGTCGGTGCTGGCGCGGTTGTATGACCAGCACCGGCCTGATTTCCTTGCCAATATCGAACACCGGTTCCGCTGCGTGTCGCAGTTCCTGCCGCAAGGGTTGCACAACCATGCCTGCATTGCGGCGGGAGAAGCGGTGGTGCAGACGGCCGAGGATCATCTCCACCTGCGCACGGGCGCGGTGCTGGACTACCCGTTGCCGCAGGTCCGCGCCTATCTCGCCCGCGCGCTATCGCCGCAGTTCAAATTCCTGTGCGTGAATGATCTGCCGCAGGTTGAAGCTGTGATCCCCGACACGCGGGACTGGATTGAACGCGCGATTGCCGCGTGAGAGGGGCCTAGGAGGAGAGCGCCAAGCGCCCTTCTTCTTCGCGCTGAAACGCCCGCTGGTAGGCCTGCCGCCCAGTCAGACGAGCGCGATAGGCCTTGAGGCTGTCAGGTACACCCTCGTCCAGCCCCACGCTCTCGGCAAGGATCAAGGCGTAACCGACACAGATATCGGCCACAGTGAAACGGTCGGCACACAGGAACTCGCGGTTCTTGAGGCGTTCTTCAACCTTCACCAAACGTTTGTGGAACCACTTGGCATAGGCCACCCCCGCTTCGGCGAGGCCCTTGTCCTTCTCGAAGATCGCGAACCGCATATAGACCGTCTGCGGGAAGGTGATCGTTGCGTCGGCGTGGTAGGTGTAGTCGCAATAGGCGCCGTAATCCCGCTCCCCCGGAGCAATCGCGAGGTCGGTGTAGCCGTCGCGGGTGGCGAGGTAGTGGGCTATGGCGCAGCTTTCCGTCAGCTGTGTGTCGCCATCCACCAGCAACGGCACCGTGCCGAGCGGGTTCAGGGCCATGAACTCGGGCGCAAGGTAACGCGGCGGGAACGGCAGGATTTTGAGGTCGAGGGGAACCCCAGCTTCCTCTGCGGCCCAAGTCGCGCGCAATCCGCGTGAACGGGCGCAGGTGTAGAGAACAGGTGTGGTCATGCTGCCGGACTTAGTGGGCCTTGTCCGCGCCCACACCCAGCACTTTGTGCAGGACGAAAGCAATGATGCTGCCCAGTACCAGCCCAACCACTGCCGACATCGCGGCATAGGTCAGCCAACCTGCCACACCGCCTAACGCTCCGGCAGCGGCTGCCACGGCGCCTTCTGCTCCGTGAATGACATCGTAGAGGCCGTGGAAGCCGACTTCATGCGTGCCGTGGACGATGATCCCGCCGCCAACCCACAGCATTGCCACCGTCCCGATGATCGACAGGGCAACCAGCAGCTTGGGGACGAAGCGCAGCAAGAAGTGGCCCACACTTTGCTTCCACGCCTCGGCCTGCTTGGTCAGGTAGAGGCCGACATCATCGATCTTCACGATGATCGCGACCGCGCCATAAACCGCCACCGTGACGATGATCGCCACAAGCGCCAGTGCAAGGCCCCGCTCCCACCAACTGGGGAGTTCAAGCGCAGCCAGCGTGATGGCCATAATCTCCGCGGACAGGATCAGGTCGGTGCGGATTGCGCCGGCCACACGTTCAGACTCGAAAGCGACAGGATCGGTGATCTCGTCCTCCAAAGTCTCCCCATGCTTCCCGAAGCCGAGCTTTTCCATCACCTTTTCAGCGCCTTCGTAGCACAGGAAAGCCCCGCCCAGCATCAGCAGGTAGATGATCGCTTGCGGCAGAAATTCGGATAGCAGCAATGCGCCCGGCAACAGGAACAGCAGCTTGTTCTTGAGACTACCCTTGGTGATCTTCCAGATAATCGGCAATTCGCGTGCTGGGCTGAGGCCGGTGACGTAGCTGGGCGTAACGGCCGCATCGTCGATCACCACGCCTGCGGTCTTGGAACCGGCCTTGCCCGCAGCCACAGCAATATCGTCAATTGAAGCGGAGGCAGCGCGCGCGATGACCGCCACATCGTCAAGCAAAGCGACCAGACCTGATGGCACGACAATCTCCTCTGTTGCGAATCGTTCAACCTCAACCGCTCGCCTGCCCGTCCAGTTCCCGCGCAGCAAGTCTTGCAATTGCGCCTGAAAGCTGTAAGGGCCGCCGCTTCGCATGGGAACCGCCCGGCGATTGTTTGAAGAAAGCCGGAGGGGCCCCGTTCAACTGGAACGGATAAGCCAGCGATCGGCATGGAGTGAAAGGACGCAAGATGGCTCTGTACGAGCACGTCTTTCTCGCGCGTCAGGATCTGAGCCAGGCTCAGGTCGACGCGCTGGCAGCGCAAGCTACCGAAATCGTCGAGGCCGGCAACGGCAAGGTCACCAAGACCGAAACCTGGGGCCTGAAGTCGCTCGCCTACAAGATCGAGCGCAACCGCAAGGCGCATTTCGTGCTGCTCAACATCGAAGCCCCCGGCTCGGTTGTGGCAGAACTCGAACGCCAGACCCGTATCAACGAAGACGTCATCCGCTACATGACCATCCGCGTGGAAGAGCACGAGGAAGGCCCGAGCGTGATGATGCGCAAGAACGAGCGCGAGCGTAAGCGTCGCGACGCACGTGAGGAGCGCGACTGATGGCCCGCCCGTTTTTCCGCCGCCGCAAGTCCTGCCCGTTCGCGGCCAAGGATGCCCCCAAGATCGATTACAAGGACGTGCGCCTGTTGCAGGGCTTCATGTCCGAGCGTGGCAAGATCGTGCCTTCGCGCATCACCGCCGTTTCGGCGAAGAAGCAGCGTGAACTGGCTCAGGCAATCAAGCGCGCCCGTCAGATCGGCCTGCTTCCGTTCATCGTGAAGTAAGAGGAGGACATCATGCAAATTATTCTCCTCGAACGCATCGAGAAGCTCGGTTCGATCGGTGACGTTGTCACTGTGAAGGACGGCTACGCCCGCAACTTCCTGCTCCCGCAGAAGAAGGCCCTGCGCGCCAACGAAGCCAACAAGAAGGTCTTCGAAGCCAACCGTGACCGTCTCGTTACCGAGAATGCCGAGCGCCGCTCCGCTGCCGAAGCGCAGGGCGAAAAGGTGGCAGGCGCAGAAGTGGTGCTGATCCGTGCCGCTTCGAACGCTGGCCAGCTTTATGGTTCGGTGAGCGTGCGCGACATCGTCGCCGGCCTGGCCGATCAGGGCCACGACGTCGACAAGCGCATGGTCATCCTCGGCGCGCCGATCAAGGCCATCGGCATGCATGACGTGACCGTTGCCCTGCACCCGGAAGTGCGCGTCACCGTGAAGGCCAACGTGGCCCGTTCGGACGATGAAGCCAAGCTGCAGAGCGAAGGCGTCGACGTGCTGAAGGCAATGTTCGACGACGAGCAGCGTGAAATCGAAGAACAGGCCGATGCCACCCGCATCGATACCAACCTCGAGCCCGGTGAAATCCCGGCCGAGCTGTTCGACGGCGACGACGAAGACTGACACTCGCGGCCTTTCCGGGCCACATGATGTAAAGAACGGGCGCGGGGATCGGCATGATCCCCGCGCCCTTCTTGTAAACAGACCATGTCTCAAGCAAAGGTTCTGTCGCACAACGATAACAAGAAAGGAGCAGAACAACTGCCATGATCGATATTCCGACCATCCTCACCCAGTTGCAGCAGCATTATGACGAAGCGGTGCGCTGCTTGCGCGATGATGTGATCGCTTTCGGGCGCGACGGCACCTTGCCCGCCCCGTCGAAGCGCACCGACGGCAGCTACGCCTATCCCCAGATCACCTTGCGCTATGCCGGAGTCGGCGCCCAGCGCGATCGCAGCCGCGCATTCGGTCGGCTGGAGATGCCGGGCACATATTCCACCACCGTCACCCGGCCTGACCGCTTTGCCGAATACCTGACCGAACAGCTCCAGCTGATCGCGGCGGAATATGAGATCGAGGTCACGGTCGAACGCTCGCGCCAGGAAATCCCCTTCCCCTATGTCCTCGATGGCGAGGCCGGTGCCGCAATGGTCGGGATCGCGGCGCAGGATATTGCCGCGCATTTCCCTTCGACCGATCTGGCCCTGATCGGCGACGAGCTAGCCGACGGGATCGAGTTCGATGGCGATCACGATATGCCGCTGTCGCTGTTCGATGGCCTGCGCACCGATTACTCGCTCGCGCGGCTCAAGCACTATACCGGCAGCGAAGTCAGCGACTTTCAGGACTTCATCCTGTTCACCAACTACCACCGCTATGTCGATGAGTTCGTGAACTGGGGTGCGCAGCAGATCGGCAGCGATGGCTATGTCGCGCTGACCGGGGCGGCCGGTCTCGACATCCGCGTAGCGACCACGCACGCGCAGGATCAACTCAACGATACCGCCTGGCGCAAGCACCAGATGCCCGCCTATCACCTGATCCGTGCAGACGGTCGCGGGATTACGCTGGTCAATATCGGCGTCGGCCCGTCCAACGCCAAGACGATCTGCGATCACCTCGCGGTGCTGCGTCCGCACGCGTGGATGATGATCGGCCACTGCGGCGGGCTTCGCTCCACCCAGAAGATCGGCGACTTTGTGTTGGCTCACGCTTACCTGCGCGATGACCATGTGCTCGATCCGGTGCTCCCGCCCGAAGTGCCAATCCCGCCGATTGCCGAAGTGCAGCAGGCGATGGCAGCGGCGGCCGAAAGCGTGGCGGGCGTGCAGGGTGCGAACCTCAAGCAGCGGATGCGCACCGGCACGGTCGTCACCACCGATGACCGCAATTGGGAGCTGCGTTACTCCTCCTCGGCCAAGCGGTTCTCGCAGAGCCGCGCGATCGCGATCGACATGGAGAGCGCCACCATCGCCACCCAGGGCTACCGCTTCCGGGTGCCATACGGGACGCTGCTCTGCGTTTCGGACAAGCCGCTGCATGGCGAGATCAAGCTGCCGGGTCAGGCGAACAAGTTCTACGAGGAAGCCATCGCGGCCCACTTGCAAATCGGCATTGTCGCTTGCGCCATGCTCCGCGACGAAGGCGACCGCCTCCACAGCCGCAAGCTCCGCGCGTTCAACGAACCGCCATTCCGCTAGAAAGCACCGGGCCGCCGTCCCGCAAGGGAGCGGCGGCTCGTCGCTGTCTGCCTACAGTTCGTCCCCGCCGCCGGTCAGTTCGATTTCCTTGTTATCGGCGGATTCGGCCGCAATCTTCGCCAGCGCGCCAAGCTCGGTCGAGGTCAGGCTTTCGGGCACCTTGATCACGAAATAGAGCACGTTGCCGCGAATTTCCCAGCTGCCGACCTTGTTGGTGCTCGAATCTTCCAAGAGCACGAGCGCCTTGCTGCCGGTAACCTTATCTTCCTCGATCCGGGCTGCTGGCGCGAAGATTTCACGGATCGTCATGCCGCCCACCGTCTCCGTGGCGCCCGAGACGAACACGATCTGGGTGCGCCCTTCGTCGGTGAAATCGAACAACAGCTTGTAATCGCCGTCCTTGTCGACCTCGTATTTGAGGCTCTCCTTGTCGAGGCGCGTCGCCACGCTCCGGTCCTGTGCCGTTGCCGGAACTGCGCAAGCGAGCGCGAGTCCGGTCAATGCCAAGGCCGTCAATGACAGGGGGTAACGTGTGGTCATGCAAATACTCTCCATCAGGCACGCAGTGATCCCGCGCCCTGATAGCGGCTTTGCGGCGGTCGGGCTTGGAACAATTCGTCAGTTGCGCGGCAAATTCGGCGTTGCATGAAGGCGGATCGTCAGGGTGACGGGCCGGGAGGCTTCGGCTAGCCTTGGCCAAACCAGACCTTGCGGAGAGCCCCCATGTCCAGCCTCAGCCTGTCGCGATCAATTGCCGGGCGCGTTGCCATTATCACGGGCGCTGCGAGCGGCATGGGACGCGCAACGGCGCGGCTGTTCGCTGCCGAAGGCGCGCATGTCGCAGTGGTTGACCTCGACTTGGCCGCCTGCGTCGCGGTGGCGGCGGAGTGCGGGCCTGCCGCACGTCCCTATGCGCTCGATGTGGCGGATGGGGACGCTATCGTCCGCACTGTCGCGCAGATCGCGGCAGACTTTGGCAGGATCGACATTCTGGTGAACAATGCTGGGGTTTCGAGCTTCTGCGCGCTGGATGACCCCGCTTACGAGGACATCTGGGCCACCGCGCTGGCCGTGATGCTCACAGCGCACCAGCGGATGGTGCGCGCCGCCTTGCCGTGGCTGCGCCAGAGCGATGCCCCCCGGATCGTCAACATCGCCTCGACCGAAGGCCTCGGCGCCACGCCCGGCGATACGCCCTATGTCGCGGCGAAAACCGGTGTGATCGGGCTGACGCGGGGGCTGGCAGTCGATCTCGGCCCGGAAGGCATCACGGTCAACTGCATCTGCCCCGGCCCGATCCGCACCGCGATGACCGATGCGGTCGCGGAGGAACACAAGACCATCTTTGCAAAACGTCGCACTGCGCTCCGCCGCTATGGCGAGCCGGAGGAAGTCGCGCATATGACGCTATCGCTGGTGCTTCCGGCGGCAAGCTACATCACCGGGGTCGCGATCCCGGTCGACGGCGGCCTCATGGCGCGCAACGCCTGATAGAGCGCTACCCCCGCCCCTTGGTCTTCGTCGCCCCGCCTTTGGCGTTCGCGGCTATGAAATCGATGATCTGGCCGGCGATGTCTTTCCCCGTCGCGCTTTCGATCCCTTCGAGACCGGGGGAGGAATTGACCTCCATGATCACCGGGCCGTGGTTGCTGCGCAGCATATCGACCCCGCATACGTTCAGCCCCATGCGCTTGGCCGCGCGCACAGCGGTTGAACGTTCCTCGGGGGTGATCTTGATGACGCCTGCGCTGCCGCCCCGGTGAAGGTTGGAGCGGAACTCGTCCGGCGCGCCGGTGCGCTTCATCGCTGCGACCACCTTGCCGCCCACCACCAGCGCGCGGATATCGGTGCCGCCCGCTTCCTTGATGAACTCCTGCACCAGAATGTTGACGTTGGCGCCGCGAAACGCCTCTATCACGGACTTCGCACTGCTCATTGTCTCAGCCAGCACCACGCCGATGCCTTGGGTGCCTTCGATCAGCTTGATCACCACCGGCGGGCCATTGACGGCCTTGATGATCTCCTCGGCCTGCTTGGGATCATTGGCATAGGCGGTGAGCGGCAGGCCGAGGCCATGCTTGGCGAGGATCTGCAAAGACCGCAGCTTGTCGCGGCTTCGGCCAATCGCCACGCTTTCGTTGAGCGACCAGATGCCCCGCATCTCAAACTGGCGCAGGATTGCGAGGCCGTAGTTCGTGATCGACGCCCCGATCCGCGGGATCACCGCGTCATAGGCGGCGATTGGCGCACCGTTGTAATAGACCTCGGGCCGGTGGCTGGCGATGTGCACCGTGCAGCGCAGGGTGTTGAGAATATCGAGCGTATGGCCGCGCGCCTCGGCGGCCTGCTTGAGCCGCTGGTGCGAATAGAGGTTGGCGTTGCGCGCCAGCATCGCGATTTTCATGAAGTACCTTTCGTGTCCGGCGACTTAGCGGCGGATGCGCCCCATATGCGCTATCGCAGGTGATTGCAGCCACGAATGACCGCTATCCACCACCATCCGTCGCCGAAGCGCGGTGCGCCCAATCAGCATCGGGAATTGCATCTGGGAACGATCCGCCAGGCTGATCTCCGCCCGGAAGGTAAGATTACCGATGGTCAGCGGCGACTTTATGACAAAGCGCGTCTGCTGGTCGCCATTGCTGCTGGTGATCCCGCGCAGATCAACATGCACCGCCTCGCAGAAATGCCGCGTCCCGTCCCAGTCGACAGCAAAGCGCACGAACCGTTCGCCATCCCTCACAAAGTCTTCGAGCACCTGGCCGTGGAGCGACGAGGTGCGTGCGCCCGTGTCGATCTTGGCGGGGATACCCGCAAGTCCAAGCTCGGGCAGGCTGACCAGCTCACGCCAGCCGACGACCAATAAAGGCTTTGGGACCCTCAAGGCAGGATCGCCATCCCGTCCCCACCCTCGCCCACTTTGAAGCGGCGCAGGACTTTGCCGCTGGCGTAATCAACCTCAGCGACAGTGTCGCTGGCGGTCTCGGCAACGTAGACCTTGGAGCCGTCGTCGGACCAAAGGATCGTCACCTGAAAGCGTTGCTGCGCTTCAGCGGGGCTGGATACGGGAATCGTGCGGATCACCTTGGCGGTGCCCGTGTCGATGACGCTGAGGCTACCGTCCTGAAGATCGGAGGTCACAGCAACCTCGCCTTGCGGGCGGACCGCGATGCGCAGCGGGAAGCGGCCAGTGGGAACCGTGGCGCGCACCGCCATCGTCTGCGGATCGAGCGCGAAGGCCTGATTGGATCCGCGTGCCGAGACCCACAGGGTTTTGCCATCGGGGCTGAGCGCGATGCCCTCCGGCTCCTCACCGACCGTGACTGAAATCGGCGCACGGCGGGTCACGAGATCCACGCGTGTCACCGTGCGCGAGCCGAGATCGGTGGTCCAGGCCGTGCGCGCATCGGGACTGACGGCGAGCATATGGCTGCCTTGCTTGCCGGTCGAAAATTCGAACAGAACCTTGGCCCCGGTCAGCGGACCGAGAATGTGGAACACCGATTGTCGGCCTTCGGCTGTGACGAAGATGTTGCCGTTGTCATGCCAGACGATCCCGTGCGGCCGCGCATTGTCACCGAGGTCGATGGTCTTGACCCGCTCAAGCGTGTCGGTGCGGAATACGTCCACGCTCGTCCCGCCATAGCAGGCGAGCGCGACATGCTGGCCATCGGGCGAGGTCGCCAATTCATGGGGGTTGGTGCAGCTCGGCAGGCGCAGCACTTCTTCGCCGGTGGCAAGATCGACCTTCGACAACGTGTTGCCGCGCTTGGCCGCGACGAACAGGGTGGGCGGCATGACAGCCACCGCCCCTGCACGCTCAACCTCGGCAACTGGCGCACAGGCGACGAGCGCCAAAAGCGCCGCCGCCCCAGCGAATGATCCGCCCCCGCGCCGCATCACCAGCCGGCCTTCTCGCCCTTGTTCTGTTTTTCCAGCCATTTCATCAGCGGCGCGAAATATTCGACCATCGCGGTACCGTTCATCTGGCGCTCGCCAGTGAAGGCTTCGAGCGCATCGGGCCAGGGCTTGGACGCGCCCATCTCCAGCATCGCGTTCAGCTTCGCGCCGACCTCCTTGTTGCCGTAGATCGAGCAGCGGTGAAGCGGTCCCTTCCACCCGGCAGTGTCGCAGGCGGCCTTGTAGAACTGGAACTGGAGCAACCGCGCTAGGAAGTAGCGGGTGTAGGAGACGTTACCCGGAATGTGATACTTGGCGCCCGCATCAAACCCGGCCACATCGCGCTCGACCGGGGGGACAACGCCCTGATATTCGCGCCGCAGATCGTTCCAACCGGTGTTGGTCGCCGCTTCCGGTATCGAGCCGTCGAACAGTCCCCAGCGGTAGCGATCGAGCAGCAGGCCGAAGGGCAGGAACGCGACCTTGTCCATCGCCTGGCGAAGCAAGAGGCCGATGTCCTTGTCGGCGCTCGGCACATCCTTGGGATCGAGCATGTCGATCTGCACCAGATATTCAGGCGTGATCGACAGGGCGATCATGTCCCCGATCGCTTCGTGGAACCCGTCATTGGCGCCGTTCAGATGCAGCGTGTCCTGCTTGTTATAGGCGCGCTGGTAGTAGTTGTGGCCAAGCTCATGGTGGATCGTGATGAAGTCATCCGCGTTGGGCTTGATGCACATCTTGATGCGCAGATCATCGACATTGTCGATATCCCAAGCCGAAGCGTGGCACACCACTTCGCGGTCGGCGGGCTTGGTGAACTGGCTGCGCTCCCAGAAGGTAGCAGGTAGCGGGGCAAAGCCCAATGACGAGAAGAACTGCTCGCCCACCTTGGTCATACCGACAGCATCAAGGTTCTTCTTGGCGATCAGATCGGTGAGGTCATAGCCGATGTCGCCAGCCCCCGCAGGCGCGACCAGCGGGTAGATATTGCCCCATTCCTGCGCCCACATATTGCCGAGCAGGTCAGCGCGGATCGGGCCGGTGCGCGGCTGGACGGCGTCGCCGTATTTCTCATTAAGCTTGCGGCGCACATAGGTGTGGAGCGCGATGTAGAGCGGCTTCACCTCCTGCCACATCCGCTCGGTCTCGGCGGCGAATTGTTCGGGGGGCATGTCATAGCCTGACCGCCACATCGCGCCGAAATCGGCAAAGCCCAGCTCCTTGGCGCCTTCGTTGGCGAGCGCGGTCATGCGGGAATAATCCTCCCGCATCGGCGCGCCGACATTGTCGTGCCAGCTGGCCCACATTTCCTTCAGTTCTGCGGGCGTGCGCTCGAGATTGCCCATCTCGGCCTCGATATCGCTGCCGTTGATCGGCTGGCCATTCAGCGTGCCCTTGCCGCGCCCATAGGCTGAGCCCAGACGGGTGGCGATGGCGTTGAGCTCCTCGGCCGCGCCGGGACGTGACGGTGCTGGCAGGGCGATGCCATTGCGCAGCATATCGAGCTTGCGCCGGGTTTCTTCATCAAGGCCTTCGATCTTGGCGTAGCGCGCCGCCTCGGTCGCATAGCCGACCTGCTTCAGCGTCAGCTCCGCACCATACTTGGCGGCGAGTTCGTCGCTATCATGGGTGATATAGGTCGCGTTGATCCACGAAACGCGCGAATATTCGACGATGAAGGCGCCGAATTCGGCCTCGACCTTGGCGATCCACGCGCTGGCATCGGCGGGCGTGAGCGTTTCGGCGGCAGCAGCAGCGGGCGCGGCGGTGTCTTGTGCGGCTAATGGCGCAGCAACAGCAATGGCGAGCGCAGCGCAGCAGCAGCGCAACAGGGGGGCGGCAAGTTTCATGGTCCAGATTCCCGTCAGTCGTGTGACAATGGGATGCGGTTTGGACGCCCCGGCAGCCGGAATCAACCCGCGTGCGTCAGGCCGCAAGGA
Source organism: uncultured Erythrobacter sp. (assembly GCF_958304185.1). Taxonomy (NCBI): domain Bacteria; kingdom Pseudomonadati; phylum Pseudomonadota; class Alphaproteobacteria; order Sphingomonadales; family Erythrobacteraceae; genus Erythrobacter; species uncultured Erythrobacter sp. Next base: position 43,794 of record NZ_OY284433.1, on the reverse strand, counting down.
AGCGCGCAAGCGCCTCGCCAAGGTCAGGCTTGGTCACGCTGTTGAGGTGGGTGCCGGGCACTTCGATGTAACGTGCATCTGGCAGCAGCGCGGCAAGCTCCTCGGCCGAACCATTGTCCTGATCCTCATCGCCGCAGATCACAGCCGACGGCATGGTAATGACGGCAAGGCGGGCAAGATCGAAATCGTCCATCGCGTCGAGCAACAACCGCGCAGCGACCCGGTCGACGCCTTGGGACTTCAGGAAAGTGCGTGCGGTGTAGGCCGGATCGCCGGGCTTGATCGTATCGAACTCGTCGATCACCCGCTTGAAGTGGTCCGCGCGCCGCTCCCAATCGGACAGGCCCGCCACCCCCATCCCGCAAATCGCCAAGCGGCGCGGTTCGAGGATGCCGTAGCCGACCGCGTGGATCGCGGTGCGCGCGCCCAGCGAAAAGCCGACCAGATCGAACCCGCCCGGCTCCAGCCCAAGATGCTCGGCCAACGCGGCGACATCGCGCACCAGCACGCCGGGCGGATAGGCGCTCGCCTCGCGCGGGGCCTCGCTTTGGCCATGTACGCGAAAATCGAGCATGATCGCCTTGAAGCCGGCTGCCGCGAGCCGCGCGCCGTGGCCCCATTTGATCCAGTTCATCTGAGCCGAGGAAAACAGTCCGTGGAGCAGCAGTACGGGGCGGCCCTTCCCCTCCGTGTGGATTGCAAGGCGGGTGCCGTCGAAGCTGGCGAACTGGTCAGTCGTGATCGTCATGCCGCGCCTGCTAGCGTGGTTCAGCGCTGGGGGCCAGCCGGTGCTTGTAGATAGTAAGCACACTTATTATAAGTGCACGCATGAGTATGGAAACAGGCTACCGACTCGCCGATAACTCGCGCCAACTGCGCCGCCTGTTCGATGAACGGGTGCGTGGACTAGGCATTACCGGCCCGCAGGCGCGGCTGCTGCTCTCGCTCGAACGCAATCCGGGCGAGAATCAGGCCTTCTATGCCGAGCGGCTGGAGATCGAGCCGATCACCCTCACCCGCATTGTTGACCGGCTGGAAGAGGCTGGCTGGATCGAACGCCGCAGCGATCCGGCAGACCGGCGCGCGCGCATCCTTCACCTCACGGACAAGAGCCGCGGGATCGTGACCCGGCTGCGGGTCAGCGTAGAAGGGCTGTTCGAGGAAATGCTTGCCGGATTCGATGCGGGCGAGCGGGCGGTGTTTGCCGATCTGCTCGAACGGATCGCCACCAATCTTGCCACCGCGCGTCAACCGGAGGTGGCTCATGGCTGAAGCCGATCCCGCCATCGCGCGCGAAAGCGTAAGCGAGGCTCCCGCAGCCCCCACCCCCGCCCGCAAGCCGTGGGCGCGCTGGGCACTGATGCTAATCGTGCCACTGGCGCTGGCCGCTGGCGCGCTGCTTTATTGGCAGAGCCTTGCGGGCAAGGTCTCGACCGACAATGCCTATATCAAGCAGGACATGGTCGCGGTCAGCGCCGAAGTCGGCGGGCGGATTGTCGAGGCGATGGTGACGGATGGTGCAGTGGTTCAGTCGGGCCAGCTGCTGTTCCGGATCGACCCCGAACCCTTCCGCTTGCAGATCGCCGAAGCCAATGCCGCGATCGCTGGTGCGCAGGCGAATGTGATCGCGCTCAGCAACGCGCCCGAACTCACCGGCACCGACATAGAAGCGGCGCGCAGCGACGTCGCCTTTGCGCAAGCTCGGTTCGAGAGGGTCGCGGCGCTGCGGGAGAAAGGCTTCTCGACCAAGGCCGATTACGAGGCAGCAGAGCAAGCGGTGGTGCAGGCGCGCGAGGCGGTGCGGCAGGCGGAAGACCGCCAGCGTGAAGCCCGCGCGCGGCTCGCGACCGGAGCGGCTGTGCCCGGCGTCAACCCGCAGGTCGCCGCGGCCGAGGCCCGCCGCGCCAATGCCCAGCTCGCCCTGCGCCGCACCGAAGTGCGCAGCCCCGCCGCAGGGCGCATCGCGCAAGCGGAGCGCTTGCAAGTCGGCCAGCAGGTCGTTCCAAACCTGCCCGTGCTGACACTGGTGCGCGAGGGATCGACCTACGTTGAAGCGAATTTCAAGGAGACCGATCTGGCTGACATGGCGGTCGGCCAGCGCGCCGAAGTGCGTTTCGATGCCTATCCAGACTTGGTGCTCAAAGGCCGCGTAGCTGCGATTGGCGCGGGAACGGGCGCTGAATTCTCTGTGCTCCCGGCGCAAAACGCGACCGGCAATTGGGTCAAGGTGACGCAGCGCGTCCCGGTGCGGATCGCGCTTGAAGGCGAAAGCCCGCGCCGCCTGATCGCCGGGCTTTCGAGCGAAGTCATCGTGTTCACCGAAACAAGCGCCGGCAACTGAGCCATGGCAAGCCGGGCCGAGCCTGCCGCTGGCATCGGTCAAGACCGACCAAGCGCCCCGCTGGACGCGCCCGAGGTGGAAACGGGCAACTACCCGCTGATGATCGTCGGGGTCATGGCGGCATCGCTGCTTCAGATCCTCGACACCACCATCGCCAATGTCGCCCTGCCGCATATGCAAAGCTCCTTGGGGGCGACGGTCGACACGATCACCTGGGTGCTGACGAGCTACATCATCGCCTCCGCCGTCGCCCTGCCGATCACCGGCTGGTTGGCGGACCGGATCGGCGCGCGGCGCTTGTTCATCGGTTCGGTCGCGGGGTTCATCCTCGCCTCGATGCTGTGCGGACTGGCGCAGAACCTTGAGGAGATGGTCGCCTTTCGCGCGCTGCAAGGCGTGGCGGGGGCCTTCATCGCGCCCTTGAGCCAGTCCTTCATGCTCGACGCCACCCGCCCCAGTCGCCACCCGCAGATCATGGCGATCTGGGGCATGGGGATTATGATCGGCCCGATCCTCGGGCCCATCCTCGGCGGGTGGCTGACCGAGACCGCGAACTGGCGCTGGGTGTTCTTCGTCAATCTGCCGGTCGGCATCGCCTCATTGGCGATCCTCATCGCCTACCTGCCCAAACGCCCCCGGCGAGAGCGGCGGTTCGACATCACCGGGTTCATGCTGCTGGCCGTCGCTCTCGCATCATTCCAGCTGATGCTCGATCGCGGCGCGCAGGAAGACTGGCTCGCGTCGGCGGAGATATGGACGTATCTCGTGCTCACCCTGTCAGCGACGTGGATGGTGGTGATCCACTTCGCCAAGGCACCCGCCCCGTTGTTCGAGCGAAAACTGTTCGCCGACCGCAATTTCGCCATCGCGCTCGCCTTCATGATCGTGATCGGGATCGTGATGTTCGCGGTCATGGCGCTGCTGCCGCCGATGCTTCAGAACCTGTTCGGTTACGGCGTGATCGACACCGGGATCGTGTTGATGCCGCGCGGGGTGGGCATCCTTGTCTCGATGCAGCTTTCCGGCCTGATGATGCGCCGGGGGATCGACGCGCGGCCGGTGGTGGCGAGCGGGTTCCTGATCTGCGCCCTCTCGCTGTGGCAGATGGCGCATTGGTCGCTGGAGGTGGACGAGGCGCACGTGATTATCAGCGGCTTGCTGCAAGGCCTAGGCATGGGGCTAGTGTTCATCCCCTTGCAGGTCAGCGCCTTTGCCACGCTCAGCCCGGCGATGCGCACGGACGGATCGAGCCTGCTCAACCTGTTCCGCTCCTTGGGCGCGTCGGCTGGGATTGCGTGGATGACGGTGCTGCTCGCCCGCAATATCCAGACGAGTCACGCCGATCTCGGCCAGCATGTGACGGCAGCGACGGGGAGCGTGGTGGATTTCTCGACCATCGACCGGTTCCAGGCGCTGGGAGATACGGCGATGACGCTGATTGATGCCGAGGTGAACCGGCAGGCGGCGATGATCGCCTATGTCGATGATTTCTGGCTGATGATGTGGATCACGCTAGCCGCCGCGCCGCTCGCCTTCCTGATGCGCGGGAACAAGGGGCAAGCCGCCGGGCCGATTGCCTTGTCCGAATAACGCGCTTTATCGGAAGAAGCACTGCGTCCCGGCATAGAGCATCTCGACAAGATCGCCCTTGATGAAGCCGCCGATGTTGCTGCCTAGGGCGAATTCCTCGCCCAGGGTGCTGCCTTCGACCTTGGAAAAACCGGACGCGGCCTCAATTACAGCGCGGGCCGAGCCGAGCTGCACGGTTCCCGGCAGCTTGACCGAGCCGGTCGCTGGCGCATCGCCGTCCTGCGGCGCGTGCCAATTCCAGCCGACCAGACGGCCTTGCTGGAAATGCGCCGTCAAGCCACCCGCAAAGTCGGTGAAGATGATCGGCCCTGCCCCGCACTCGGCATTCTCGCCCGAACGCAGCGGCTTGCCGAGCGCCGCGGCGAGCGCGGTTTCGACCTCTTGCTGACCGGCAGCGAAGTAGAACGCCTCCGCACCGGCCGACAGCCCGTCACCGCGAAGCTCGACCGCATTGGCCGTCACCGGAACCTGCGCTGCTTCGCCCTGCTGCCGCTCAGCCGGGCTCGGCACGTCGCCGCTATCGCAGCCTGCCAGAGCGAGCGCGCCAGCCAGCACGAGGAAAGAAGCCCGCATCGGCCTTACCCCTTCTTCAAATGCCGCCGACCGAGCAGCTCGGCGATCTGCACCGCATTGAGCGCTGCGCCCTTGCGCAGGTTGTCCGAGACGCACCACAGGGTGATGCCGTTCTCGACCGTCGGGTCTTCGCGCACGCGGCTGATGAAGGTCGCCGCATCGCCGACGCATTCGACCGGGGTGATGTAGCCGCCGTCTTCGCGCTTATCGATCAGCATGACGCCGGGGGCTTCGCGCAGGATGTCCATCGCTTGCTCGGCCGAGATTTCGTTCTCGAACTCGATATTGACCGCTTCGGAGTGGCCGACGAACACCGGCACGCGCACGCAGGTGGCGTTGAGCTTGATCTTGGGATCGAGGATCTTCTTGGTCTCGACCACCATCTTCCACTCTTCCTTGGTCGAACCATCATCAAGGAAGCTGTCGATGTGCGGGATGACGTTGAAGGCGATCTGCTTGGTGAACTTCGAAGGCTCCACTGGATCGCCTACAAAGATCGCGCGCGACTGCTGGAACAGCTCGTCCATGCCCGCCTTGCCCGCGCCGGACACCGATTGATAGGTGCTGACCACCACGCGCTTGATCGTGGCAAAATCATGCAGCGGCTTCAGCGCCACCACCAGCTGCGCGGTCGAGCAGTTGGGGTTGGCGATGATGTTGCGCGCGGTGTAGCCATCGATCGCATCGGGGTTCACTTCGGGCACCACCAGCGGAACGTCCGGGTCCATGCGGTAGAGCGAGGAATTGTCGATCACGATGCACCCGGCAGCCGCGGCCTTGGGGGCATATTCCTTGGCCGGGCCGGAGCCTGCGGCGAACAGCGCGATGTCCCAGCCGGCGAAGTCAAAGTGCTCGATATTCCTGCACTTGAGCATCTTGCCGGTGTCGCCGAATTCGACCTCGGTGCCGACCGAGCGGCTGGAGGCCACCGCGGCGATCTCGTCACACGGAAACTCGCGCTCGGCGAGAACCATCATCATTTCGCGCCCGACATTGCCGGTCGCGCCGACCACTGCCACCCGGTATCCCATACCAACTCCTGACGATCAACTTGGCCTTCCCGTCACCCTGAACTTGTTTCAGGGTCCATCGCGCCTCACGTTCGGACGCTCTATGGTGCGGGATGGATGCTGAAACAAGTTCAGCATGACGAATAGCTATGTTTTGCGTGCTACCTACTCCGGCGGCGTCACCCCGTGGGCCGCAAGGAAGCGCATGATGCTGTTCCACACATGCGGCCCGATCTTTTCACCCGACACGCGGTGAGTGTAGCCGGGGTAGAGCATCATCTCGAACGGCGTGTTGCTTTCCTGAAGCACGCTGATGAGTTCCGACGAGTTTTCGAACACCACATTGTCGTCCGCCATGCCGTGGATCAGCAGCAGCGGATCGCTGATCTTGGTCGCATCGGGGATGGCGCTGGCCTTTTCATAAGCTTGCGGCACCTCGCGCGGGTCGCCCATGTAGCGCTCGGTGTAGTGAGTGTCGTAAAGCTCCCAGCGAGTCACCGGCGCGCCGGAAATGCCCGCAGCATAGAGGCCCGGATCGGCCTCAAGCTGCTTCAGCGTCATGTAGCCACCATAAGACCAGCCATAAATCGCGACCTTGGCCGGATCGACGAAATCGAGGCTCTTGAGGAACTGCGCTCCCGCTTTCTGATCGCGCACCTCGGCCCCGCCCATCGCGCGGTAAAGCGGTTGTTCGAATTCGACGCCCCGGTTGGCCGAGCCGCGATTGTCGAGCTGGAAGAAGATATAGCCCCTATCCACGATCGACTGTGCGAGCGCCCCGCCCCAGCCCTTGGTCACCGTCTGGGGGCCGGGCCCGCCGTAGTGCTGGAAGAACACCGGATAACGCTTGCCCGACTCCATCTTGGGCTTGAGCATCATCCAGTGCAGCGGCGTGCCGTCCTCTGCCGCGATCGTACCGAATTCGGGCGTTACATGGCTGGCAAGGTAGGGCGCGTAGGGATGGTCGCCCTCCACGCGGTTCTCCTCGATCCACGCGACCTGCTTGCCGTCCGGCGTGGCGAGATAGGACTGCGGCGGCTGGTTCGAGCTCGAGCGAGTGACATAGAGCAGCTTGCCCGCCCCATCCATGCTGGCGCCGTTGGTGAAGGCGGGATCGGTGAGCAGTTCCGGCTCCCCCGTTCCGTCCAGCCGGGCTCGGTAGATCTGCTGGGTCAGCACATCTTTTGTCGCCTGATAGGTGAATGTGCCCGCCGCCTCATCCACGCCGACGAGCGCGGTGATCGGCTCAAGCCCGCTGGTGATCCGCAGCCAGTTTTGTCCGTCGAAGCGGTAGAAGTGGCCATAGCCGTCCCGCTCTGACCACCACAACAGGCTGCCATCCTTGAGGAAACGGTAGTTGTCGCTGAGGTTAACCCAGTAATCGGGTCGCGCGGCGGTTTCGGTGAACCAGATCGTGCTCGCGCCGGTGGCCGGATCGACCTTCAGCATATCGATCTTCGTCTGCGCGCGGTCTTGCCGCTGGACATAGATCGCGCTGCCGTCGGGAGCCCAGTCGACCCGCGCGACATAGATATCGAGATCGAGACCGAGATCGACCTTCACACTGCCCGAGCCATCGGGGTTCATCACGAACAGCTCGACCACCGCGTTGTCGGTGCCTGCTGCTGGATAGCGCTGATCAAACACCTTGGTGCCCTTGGCGCCGATTGCCGCGCGGGTGACGATGCCGACCGCCGCCTCGTCGGTACGCTGCACAACGATGCGGCTGTCGTCGGGCGACCACCAATAGCCTTGCAGGCGCGCCATTTCCTCCTGCGCGACGAACTCCGCCTCGCCCCAGCGGATCGTTTCAGTCTCGCCCGCAGGGGTGATCGGCTGCGCCTCCGCTCCGACCGGGCCGACCCACAGCCGCCGGTCGCGCACGAAGCTGACGTAAGCGCCCTTGCTCGACAGCTTGGGGTTGAGTTCGGTGCCTTCGGTATCAGTCAGCCGGGTGATGGTGCCATCGAGCTTGGCGAGGAACAGATCACCATCCAGTGGCACCAGCACGCCGCTGCCGTCGCTGGCCCATTGGTAGGCGATGATCCCCTTAAGGCTGCCGACGCGGGCACGCTCGCGCTGCATCTTCTCGTCCTCGGACAATTCGCGGCCCGATCCGAGCTTCTCCGAATCCACCAGCATCCGCCATTCGCGGGTGTCGATGTCATAGCCCCACAGGTCATACCGCTCGCGGTCATCGGCGCGGTTGCGCAGCAGGGTGAGGTAGCGTCCATCGGGCGACAGCTTCACCTGCCGGGGCGCTGGCCCATCGAGGCCGGGGGAGGCGAAGACGCGTTCAAAAGTCAGCATGGAGTTCTCGCGTGCGGCCACGGCAGCCGGTGTTTCACTGTCGAGGCTGGCAGCCCAGCCGATGGAGAGGGACCGCGCCGTATCGGGCAGGCCGGAAAGGTTCTTCGCCACAGCCAGCATGGCCCCGGAAGGCAATGGGCCGCCGCTGGGCGCGATGTCCTGCCGGAATACGATCTGACCGCTTGCGTCGCGCGCCACTACCGCGACCGCCGGGACCGGGTTGGCCGCTTTGCCGATGCTTTTGACCATGCCCATGACGGCAATATTGCTGGTCCCGTCCGCTTGCTTGGCAACCTTCTGCGCCTGAAGCGGGAAATAGAGGCAGAAATCCCGGCTCGCCGATTCTGCTTCGCCGCGCGGCCAAGCGGACGCGCAGAACCGCTCAATCTCGCCGCCGGAGAACGAGGCGGCAGCGGCTGGAATGTCACCCTCGTTGTCTTGGGCGGCCAATGGCCAATGCAGCGTGAGACCAAGAACAAGGAATGCGGCGGAGCGTGGACGGTTCGACAAGGGCAGCCTCTTGGTTGATCGCCCCGTCCTCGCAATGACGACACGGAATGGCAAGGCTTGAACTGGGGGGCACAAACGAAAAGGGCGGCCCCTTGGAGCCGCCCTTCGCAATTTCGGTGGCTCGAAAGCCTTACGCCTTGGGGGCGGTCATCTTGCGCTCGACGATACGTGCGCTCTTGCCGGTGCGGCCGCGCAGGTAATAGAGCTTGGCGCGACGCACCACGCCGCGGCGGACCACGGTGATGCTTTCGACGATCGGCGAGTAGAGCGGGAAAACGCGCTCGACGCCTTCGCCGAAGCTCATCTTGCGCACGGTGAAGTTGCTGCCCATGCCGCGGTTCGAACGGGCGATCACGACGCCTTCGTAGTTCTGAACACGCTCACGGTTGCCTTCCTTCACCTTCACGCCGACGCGGACGGTGTCGCCTGCGCGGAATTCGGGGATGTCCTTGCCGGACTTGGCGATTTCTTCGGCTTCAATCTGCTGGATCAGGTTCACTGGTCCGGTTCCTTGTCTTTTCGCCGCGCGCCAGAGGCAGGCTGGACCCGAACGCCCTTATGACGTTCCCAAAGGTCTGGCCTGCGTAACCGTGTGTCATCCTCGCTCCTTGCCTTGCGCCAAGCAGCGATTTTCGCATGATCCCCCGATCGCAGCACTTCGGGGATCGTGCGCCCTTCCCATTCCTGAGGTCGGGTATAGTGCGGGTATTCAAGAAGGCTTTGTTCAAAGCTCTCCTCATCCCCGCTGGAAGCCGCGCCCATTACGCCGGGAAGCAGCCGAATGCAAGCGTCAAGGATGGTCAGCGCGGCCATCTCGCCGCCGCTGAGAACGATGTCGGCGAGGGAGACCTGTTCGATGTCAGGCCGGACTTCGAACAGGCGCTCGTCGAAGCCCTCAAACCGCCCGCACAGGATGATGACGCCGGGGCCTTGAGCAAGTTCGCGGATGCGTTGCTGAGTGATGGGTTTGCCCCGCGGGGTCATAGCGAGGATGGGGCGTCTTCCTCCCCTCCCCTCGGGGAGGGGATCGAGGGGTGGGGGCTCGGCGTTGGCGGCTGAAGCGCAACCCTCGACCGCCGCACCCCCATCCCCAACCCCTTCCCCCAAGGGAAGGGGCTCTTGGACACTATCCAAAGCCCGCGCCAGCACGTCGCACTTGAGCACCATCCCTGCCCCACCACCAGCCGGGGTGTCATCGACAGTGCGGTGCTTGTCATTGGCAAAGTCGCGGATCTGCACCGTCTCACAGGCCCACTTGCCCTCGGCCATAGCGCGCCCCGCGAGGGAGACTCCGAGCGGCCCGGGGAACATCTCGGGGTAAAGCGTTAGGATGGTGGCGGTGAAAGTCATTTCCAGGCCACCCCATCCTTCGCCCGCGTATCCACCGTCAGCTCAAACACATCAGGCCGCGCATAATGCCCGTCGGTATCGAGATTCGTCAGCCCCGCCGAGACTTCGCCAAGATCGAGTTCCGCCAGCAGCGTCTCCTCGCCCTCGCCCGCCTGTACGATCACTCGGGTGTCGGGCGCGGCGATGAGGGAGCCGCCGCGGTTGAGCACTTCGCCGGGGATCGCCTCCAGCAACTCGCGGGCAACATCAGAACCGCCAACCCGCTCCAGCCCCTCCAGCAGATCATCCTTCACCTGCACCAGCCCCGCCGCAAGCACGAAGCACCGCCCCTCCATCGCATAATGCCGTGAGGCGATCTGGTGACTCTTGCGCACCGTCGGCCATGCCGCCACGTGCACATCCTCGCCCAGATTATGCATCGCCGCGCGGGCGAGCGGCATCCAGTGCTCCCAGCAGATCAGCGAGCCGAGCCGACCCCACTCGGCCTGATGCACCCCCAACGTCGAGCCGTCGCCGCGCGCCCAGATCAAGCGCTCGCCGTGGGTCGGCACCAACTTGCGGTGATCGAGCACCGGCAGGCCGGGACGGAAAGTCATCTGGTTGTTCACAAGGCTGCGCCGCACCCGCTCATGCGCGCCAATGCTGATCGACGCGCCGCTTGCGTCAGCGAGTTCCTGCAAGGGCAGCAGCCGCTCGTCATTGGCAACCACGGCTTGCTCCAGCATGATCGCGTGCAGCGCCTTGGTGCCGGGATGATCCCACAGGGCAGCGCCGGGTGCCTCGTCGAGCCACAGCGGGTAACCGCCGAGGAAAGTCTCGCCAAAAGCGACCACCTGAGCGCCGCCGTCAACGGCCTCGCGCGCCAGACGTAGCGCCTTCTCGATCCCGGCCTGAAAATCGAGCGGGATCGGCGCGGCTTGGACAACGGCGACAGATAGCTTCGTCATCCCCGCCGCTTACGCCGGGAAATCAGCCCCCGCAACCGCCGCAGCCACCGCCGCCGCAGCCGCCATCGCTGCTGCCTTCGGCACCGCCACCGTCACCATCCTTCTGGCGCATCGCGTGAACCGGCTCCCACGGGGTGCCGACCAGAACGCCGGTGCCGAACAATGCCACTGCCATCGCCGCCTCGTCAGGCCGGGGTGCGCGGGCAAAGCGGTCGTTACGGGCGCGCATCTGCTGCACGGTTGCCACGCCCGCCGCCGTGCGCGGATCGCTCTTGGCGAAGCGGATCACCGCCAGTGCGACCGTCACTCCCAGCAGCATAATCAGAAACCCGGTCGGCTCGTCCAGTGCGCTCCCGGCGCGCTGGCGATAGAGCCCAAGCGCGAACAGCGCGGCAAAGGGCGCGACCGAAAGCAAGCGCAAGCGGCTGTGCTCTTCAGGGCGCAGCAGCAGGCCTGCGCGGCGCAGGCGGGCCGCGACCCGGTCGGCATGAATGTGGATTGCGCGGCGTGCTTCATTGAGCGTCACCGGAGCATCAATGGCCAGCAGCGCCTTGCCGCCCGGACTGACGGGGAGATCGCGCGCGGCCACGTGAAGCTTGCCCTTGTCGGCCGGAACCAGCGCGCCGCGCACGTAAAGATCGGCAATCAGCGAATCGGCCATGCGTTCGCGGCCACCTGCCAGCAATGCGATGCTTTCAAGATCATCTGTTTCGCCCTGCCGCCCCGGCTCGCGCAGATGCGCGGGCAGCCACCATGCAGCGAAGGTCGCAAGACCAAGCAACATCGTGTAAAACAGCAAGAAATCGCTGCCCGTCCAGGACGAGAACAGCTGCATTATAACATCCTTCCCGCGATCAAGCCTGCCAGAAAGACGATCAGGCTCAGCGCCAGAGCGACCCGGCGTTTGAGGACAATATCATCGAACAAGTTAACGCGAACACCTTTGGGATCGACGGAAAACCGCCTGTTGGCCGCTGGCCAGATGTCGGCAGGCGGCGGCGCGCCAAAGGCGGCCTCGTAGGCGGCGAGCGTATCGGCATATTGGCGGTAGAACCGCGTCCGCTCGATTTCGCCGCCCTGCGTGGGCCCGTGGTGCAAGGGTGACGCCAGCACGGCGGGGCAGAACACCTCCCAATAGTCGCGGCTGTAGGTGAGGTGGAGGTGCCAGGCCTGATCCACCGCATCAGACGGGGTGACCTCGTGCCCGGCGGTCATCGCAAGATAGCAGAAGCGCTTGTACTCACCGATTACGCGGTCGGCGTGAATCTCGCTCCAGCGGTTTTCGCGGGCAAGCCGAGCGGCGAAAGTAAGCGATGCGTCCGCAGGGCCGATCCGGTGGTCGGCGATGCGCTGCCAGAGAGCGTCGTCGTCAGGCGATCTCACGCCATCAATAATCGACGAAATCGGCTCCGATCACAAGCCTTGCTTCATCCCACTCGATCACAGCGGTGGGGATCATCGGCACCATGAAAGTCTTAGGCCCCTTTTCGGGCACCGGGGCGCGGGTAATTTCGATGATGTCGGTCGCGCCGAAATTCTCGATTGCAAGCACAGAGCCGACGCTCTCCCCGGTGTCGGTGACGACCGGCAGCCCGAGCAGATCGGCATGGTAGAACTCGCCCTCAGCCAAGGGGGGCAAGGCGTCACGGGGGACGGTTAGCGCCGTGCCGCGCAGCTTTTCAGCATCCCCGCGCGAGGTGCTTTCGGCCAGCCGCGCGATTGCGCCGCCTTTCCCGTCATCACGCACCTTGATCAGGGTAAGCGCCCCGTCATTGAAGCTCTTGTGGCTGGAGAGCGTCTGGGCGCCCTCCCCGAACAGCTTCAGACGGACCTCGCCCGCCACCCCATGCGCGCCGATGATGGCGGCGAGGGTGACGGGCTTCGTCATATCAGCTTAGCCTTCGGCCTGTTCTTCGGTCGCTGCTTCTTCAGCAGCCGGGGCTTCCTCAGCGGCGGCTTCTTCAGCGGCAGGCGCTTCTTCGGCGGCAGCTTCTTCAGCAGGCGCTTCTTCGGCAGCCGGAGCCGGGGCAGCAGCAGCGGCCTTGGCTTCTTCTTCAGCGGCGCGGGCAGCTTCTTCAGCTTCGGCGATCTTGGCAGCACGCTCTTCAGCGCGCTCCTTGGCCTTTTCGCCGGGCTCACCCTTCTTGGGGTTCACGCGGGCCGCACGCTCAAGGATGCCAGCGGCATCGAGGAAGCGGGCAACACGGTCGGTCGGCTGCGCGCCAACGCCGAGCCAGTAACGGGCGCGGTCTTCGGTGATCTTCACGCGCTCACCGCTGTCCTTGGCGAGCAGCGGGTTATAGGTGCCGATCTGCTCGAGATACTTGCCGTCGCGCGGGCTGCGGCTGTTGGCGACAACGATGCGGTAATAGGGACGCTTCTTGGCACCGCCGCGCGAAAGCCGGATGGAAATGGACATGAAATGCTACCTTTCGATTGGAATTGAGTTTGATTTTTGAACTTAAACGCTTGAACTGAAATTATTTCTTTCCGCGCGGAGGGCCGCCGAGGCCGGGCAATCCGCCCATGCCACCCATTCCCCCGGGGCCGCCAAGACCGGGAAGACCGCCTGCACCGCCCATTCCCCCCATGCCGCCCATCGGACCGCCAGCACCGCCGCCGCCGAACATGGCCGCCAGCCCCTTGAGGCCGCCCATCTTCTTGATCTGCTTCATGGCGCGGGCCATTTCCTGGTGCATCTTCAGCACCTTGTTGACCGTCTGCACATCGGTGCCGCTGCCTGCTGCCACGCGCTTCTTGCGCTTGGCGTTCATCAGATCGGGATTGGCGCGTTCCTTGGCGGTCATCGATCCGATGATCGCTTCCATATGGACGAGCACCTTGTCGTCCATCCCGGAATTGGCCATCGCCGCCTTGGCCTTCTTCATGCCCGGCATCATGCCCGCCAGCATCCCGAGGCCGCCCATATTGCGCATCTGCTTCAGTTGCATGGCGAGATCGTCGAGGTCGAACTTGCCCTTCTCAAGGTTGCGCGCGAGCTTTTCGGCGTCCTCTTCCTTGATGGTTGCCGCCGCGCGTTCGACCAGGCTGACGACGTCGCCCATGCCGAGAATACGGTCGGCGACAGAGCCGGGGCGGAACGGCTCGATCGCGTCGAGCTTTTCGCCGGTGCCGGCAAACTTGATCGGCTTGCCGGTGACTGCACGCATGGAAAGCGCCGCACCGCCGCGCGCATCGCCGTCCATGCGGGTCAGCACCACGCCGGTCAGCGGCACTTCATTGGTGAAGTTCTGCGCGACGTTGACCGCGTCCTGACCCGTCAGTGAGTCGACAACCAGCAGCACTTCATTGGGCGACGACACGCCAGCGACGGCCTTCATCTCGGCCATCAGCGCATCGTCGACATGCAGGCGGCCCGCGGTGTCCAGCAGCAGCACGTCAAAATTCTGGAGCCGCGCCGATTCCATCGCGCGCCGCGCAATGTCGACCGGCTGCTGGCCCGCCACAATCGGCAGGGTCGCGACATCGACCTGCGTGCCGAGGATTGCCAGCTGTTCCTGCGCCGCCGGACGGTTGACGTCGAGCGAGGCCATCAGCGCCTTCTTGCCGTGACGTTCGCGGATCAGCTTGGCGAGCTTGGCGGTGGTCGTCGTCTTGCCCGAGCCTTGCAGGCCGACCATCATGATCACGACCGGCGGCTTGGCATCGAGGCGGAGGCCTTCGACCTCCATCCCGCCCAGCGTCTCGACCAGCTCGTCATGGACGATCTTGATGACCTGCTGGCCCGGCGTGACCGAGCGGAGGACGTCCTGACCCACAGCCTTTTCGGTGACGGCATCAATGAAGCGGCGGGCAACGGGCAGAGCAACGTCGGCTTCGAGCAGCGCGATCCGCACTTCGCGCATGGCATCGCGCACGTCCTGCTCACGCAGCGCGCCGCGGCCTTTGAGCTTGTCAAAGACCCCGCCAAGACGGTCGGACAGCGTGTCGAACATCGCCAACTTCTCCTGCCGGACACCGCAGCGCCCGAAAAATGCGAAAAACGCCGGCGGACGAAACCTCGTCGGCCAGCGTTGCGGAAGGTGCTCCCTGAGGGATGCGAGCCTTTCGACTTTGATCAGGATGACTGGTGGAGCCTAGCGGGATCGAACCGCTGACCTCAACACTGCCAGTGTTGCGCTCTCCCAGCTGAGCTAAGGCCCCGAGCCAGTCATCATGCGAGCAAGGCAAAGTGCCCTGCTTGCGGGAGGCGGCCATTAGTGGGGCCGCCTTCCCTTGGCAAGCGTATTTTGAATGATCCAGCGCGATAATCGCCAAATCGGTGTTTGGTCCGTCAAACGGTTGCGCAGCAACCGCAAGGCCGACCGGCCGCCCGCAGCGATGCGACCGCGAGGTCGCATGAGCGAGGATTCCGCACCCCGGACGGGGTGCGGACCATCAATTCTCGTGATCTTCGTCGTCGCCCGTGGTGGCAACGCCCAGATCATCGTCACCGCCGAGGTCAACATCATTGTCGGGCGAATCGCCGTCCTCGTCGATGTCCTCGATGTCTTCCAGATCATCGATATCGTCATCACCGCCGAGATCGGCGTCAGCATCGACATCCTTCTTCTTTTCGACTTCCTCGAAGGGAATCGGCTGCTTAGACTTGAGCACCGGCTCCGGCGACCATGTCTCACCGCATTCGATGCAGGTGACCGGGTCTTCCTTGCCGAGATCGTAGAAGCGCTCCGCGCACTTGGGGCAGGTACGCTTGGTACCCCATTCGGGCTTTGCCATCTGTATTCCTCAAACTGGCCGCCCCGAAACAGGGCGGGCGAAGCGCAGGTGCGAATTCGCGGGATTGCACGAGAATTGTGGGTTCCGGCCAGACTTGATTCAAGGGCCTTCGTATCGAGCGCCTTGAATCAACGGGTCGGGCCCGATGCGCGGCGCGCCTTGCCAGAAGCGCGGGGCGCTGTCAAAGACCGCCGCCTCATGACCAGCCACCGTTTCTCAGCCCTCGGCCCGCTCACTGGCGCAATCAGCGTCCCCGGCGACAAGTCGATCAGCCACCGATCGCTGATGTTTGCCGGGCTCGCGGTGGGCCGCAGCACCATCACCGGCCTGCTTGAAGGCGAGGACGTGCTGGCCACAGCCGCTGCGATGCGGGCCTTCGGCGCGCAGATTGCCCGCAATGACGACGGCACCTGGACGGTGGACGGCGTCGGCGTCGGCAGCCTGCTGGAACCCAAGACCGCGCTCGACATGGGCAATTCCGGCACCTCAACCCGGCTGCTGATGGGACTGGTCGCCAGCCACGCCATTACCGCGACCTTCGTGGGTGATGCGAGCCTGTCAGGCCGCCCGATGAAACGCGTGATCGACCCGCTGGCGATGATGGGCGCGGGGATCGAAGCCTCGGCCGGCGGCACTTTGCCGCTGATGCTGCGCGGCGCGTCCCCCGCCGTCCCGATCACCTACCGGCTCCCGGTGGCGAGCGCGCAGGTCAAAAGTGCGGTGCTGCTCGCGGGCCTCAACACCCCCGGCATCACCCGCGTGATCGAGCCTGTCCCCACCCGCGATCACACCGAGCGGATGCTGACCGGCTTCGGCGCAAAGCTGGAAGTGGGGGAGGAGAACGGCGAGACCGTCATCGCGATCCACGGCGAGGCCGACCTGAAGCCGATGGATGTGACCGTCCCCGGCGATCCCTCCTCCGCGGCGTTTTTCATGGTCGCGGCGAGCATAGTGCCGGGCAGCGACCTCACCATCCGCAACGTCGGCCTCAACCCGACCCGCGCGGGGTTACTTGCTGTGCTGCGCCAGATGGGCGCGGATATCGAGGAGGTGAACCCCCGCGACGTTGGCGGCGAGCCGGTCGCGGATTTGCGCGTGCGTCATGCGCAGCTGACCGGCGTGGATGTCGATCCGGCGATTGCGCCCAGTATGATCGACGAATTCCCCGTGCTGTTCGTCGCCGCGGCCCTGGCCAAGGGCACCACCCGCACCAGCGGGCTCGACGAACTGCGCGTCAAAGAAAGCGACCGGCTTGCCACAATGGCCGCCGCGCTCACCAGCGTGGGCGCTCGGGTCGAGGAGCACGAGGACGGCCTCACCATCAACGGCACCGGCGGCGAACCGCTGCGGGGCAGCGCCAACGGGCAGGTCAAGACCATGCTCGACCACCGCATCGCCATGAGCATGGCGGTGGCGGGGTTGGTCAGCCGCGACGGCGTGATGGTGGACGACACCGCACCGATCAACACCAGCTTCCCGACCTTCATGGGCTTGCTGGACGAGGCCGCGGCGCGATGATTGCGCTCATTCGTCATGCTGAACTTGTTTCAGCATCCATGGATCATCGGGGCTCCGAACCAACCGACAAATGGACCCTGAAACAAGTTCAGGGTGACGATGAAGGAATGGGTGCCTGCGCATGACCACCCCGCTCGACTGGCCGAGCATCATCGGCCTGTGCGGCACGGCCTGCATCATCGGCGCCTACGCCTACCTCACGCTAGCCAAGGCGACCAATCCTTTCGTGCTCCACGGCACCAACCTGATGGGCGCCGCGCTGCTCACGGTATCCTTGATCTACCACACCAATTGGGCGAGCCTGGTGCTCGAAGGCTTCTGGGCGGCGATTGCCATTTTCGGGCTGGTCCGGGCTTGGCAGGGACGCACCATCGAGAGGGAAAAGTCATGATGCTGAAGCCATTGGTAGCCGCCGTCCTTGCATTCCTGCCGCTCGCCGTACAGGCGAAGGACGCCCCCCTCCCGACCGATCCCGCCGCCGATTGGTCGGTCGCGACCTCAGAACACCGCATCGCGGTGGAAGGCGGCAAGGTCTGGGCGCGGGTCAATGGCACCATCGGTGAGGGCGCGACCCCAGTCATCATCATCCACGGCGGCCCGGGCGGCACCCATGTGAACTTCGGCGGCCTTCTCAGCCTTGCCGATCAGCGGCCGGTGATCCTCTACGACCAGCTCGACAGCGGTATGTCCGACCGGCCCGAGAACCCTGCGAACTGGCGGCCCGAACGCTTCGTTGCCGAGCTTGAGGCGATCCGCAAGGAACTGGGCGTCGACCGCTGGCACGTCATCGGCCACAGCTGGGGCTCGGCCCTCGCGCTCGAATATGCCGCAGCCTATCCCGAGCACACCGCATCGGCGGTGCTGAGCGGCACCTTCCTGTCGACCTCGCACTGGATCACCGGCACCAATCTGTTGATCCGCGACCTGCCCGATGATGTCGCCGCCGCGATCCGCGCGTGCGAAGGCCCCACCCCGCCCGCTGCCGAAGTCTGCGAGCCTGCCACCGCCGCCTTCTACGCCGCCTATAATGGCCGCGCTGACCGCCCCGCCCCCTCACTCGAAGCGCTCGCCTACCGCGCGCGCTATGGCGGCAAGGGCTTCAACGCCACGGTCTACAACGCCATGTGGGGGCCAACCGAATTCCGCGCCTCCGGCTCGCTGGCGAGCTATGATGCCAGCGGGTTGCTGCACCGCGTCGATGGCAAGCGGATCCTGTTCGTTGTCGGCCAGTATGACGAGGCACGGATCGACACGGTGCAGGATTTCCTCGCCCTGACCCCCGGCGCTGAACTGGCGGTTGTTCCCGGTGGTAGCCACGCTTTCATCTCGGAACGGCCCGAGGTGTCCGAAGCGATCTACCGCGACTGGATGAAACGCATTGACGCGCGAGAGACGTCCAAATGATCATCGCCGTCGACGGCCCAACCGCTTCGGGAAAAGGCACCATCGCTAAAGCGCTGGCCGCGCATTTCAGCCTGCCGCATCTCGACACTGGTTTGCTCTACCGCGCGGTCGGTCGGCAGGTGCAATTGCTGGGCGGCAATCCCGATGATCCGCACGATGCGATGGCCGCCTGCGACTTCACTGAGAGCTTGCTGGAAGATGACATCCTGCGCTCCGAAGACGTCGGCGGTTATGCGAGCCGCGTCTCCGTGCATCCGGCGGTGCGCCACGCGCTTTACGAACGTCAGCGTGCCTTTGCCCTGCAAGAAAGCGGCGCAGTGCTTGATGGGCGCGATATCGGCACAGTGATTGCACCCGAAGCGCGGGTGAAGCTGTTCGTCACCGCCAGCGTGGCCGAGCGTGCGCGCCGCCGCTGGGCCGAGATGGCGGGGCGCGGGATCGACGTGGCGCTCGCGACAATCGAACACGACATTGCCGCCCGCGATGCGCGGGACATGAACCGCAAGGACGCCCCGCTGATGGCGGCGCCGGGCGCGCTGGTGATCGACACCACCCACTTCGGCCGCGATGCCGCGATCGAAGCCGCGATTGAAGCGGTGGAGCACAAGCTGGGCGCAGACTGAGGCCTTTCCTACTGCGCCATCAGGGCGCAAACCGTGCGCCATGGACCGCACCGATCTCTCCCACGCTGGCTGCCATGCGTTTGGCCCACCAAGCCAGGGGATGGTTTTCATCTCAAGACAGTGTCTCCTGTGTCTCCAACACGCGCGTGCGACCTGTGGCGGAGCGGCGATGCGGGGGCGAAACTCCTTGCCTTTCGGGCCACTCTCGACTAGGCGCGCGGCCGTTCACGCAATCCTTCGGCGATTGAAGAACCTTCGCGCAATCGCATTCGGCGGCGCGGAGATAAGCGGCCTCTTGCCCTGCCAGCCCGCGCAATGGTGCACGGGACGCAGTTTAAGACCCCGGAAAAACCGGTGGCCGGTAGCACAACGAAACAGGACTAAATCAGCCTATGGCAACCCAGATGCCCACGCGCGCCGATTTCGAGGCGATGCTCAATGAACAACTCGGCGGTGCCGGCGAAGATGGCTTTGAAGGCCGCGTCGTCAAGGGAACCGTCACTGCGATCGAAAACGGCTTTGCCGTGATCGACGTCGGCCTCAAGAGCGAAGGCCGCATCTCCCTCAAGGAATTCAGCCGCGGCGAAGACGACCACGGCCTGACCGTCGGCGGCGAAGTCGAAGTCTTCGTTGACCGCGTCGAGAACGCTGACGGCGAAGCCATGCTGTCGCGTGACCGCGCCCGCCGCGAAGCGGCTTGGGACAAGCTGGAAAGCGAATTCGGCGAAGGCAAGCGCGTCGAAGGCCGCATCTTCGGCCGCGTCAAGGGCGGCTTCACCGTCGATCTCGATGGCGCCGTGGCGTTCCTCCCCGGCTCGCAGGTCGACATCCGCCCCGTGCGCGACGTCACCCCGCTGATGGACGTGCCGCAGCCGTTCCAGATCCTCAAGATGGATCGCCGTCGCGGCAACATCGTGGTCTCGCGTCGTGCGGTGCTCGAAGAGACCCGCGCCGAACAGCGCAGCGAGCTGATCAATGACCTGGTCGAAGGCCAGATCATCGACGGCGTGGTCAAGAACATCACCGATTATGGTGCCTTTGTGGATCTCGGCGGCATCGACGGCCTGCTCCATGTCACCGACATGAGCTACAAGCGCGTCAACCACCCCAGCGAAGTGATCGCCATCGGCGATACCGTGAAGGTGCAGATCGTCCGCATCAACGCCGAAACCCAGCGCATCAGCCTCGGCATGAAGCAGCTGGAAAGCGATCCGTGGGATGGCGTTGCTGCCAAGTACCCGGTCGGCATGAAGCTGCAGGGTCAGGTGACCAACATCACCGAATATGGCGCATTCGTCGAACTGGAAGCCGGCATCGAAGGCCTCGTCCACGTTTCGGAAATGAGCTGGACCAAGAAGAACGTCCACCCAGGCAAGATCGTCTCGACCTCGCAGGAAGTCGATGTGATGGTGCTCGAAGTCGACAGCGACAAGCGTCGCATCAGCCTCGGCCTCAAGCAGGCCCAGCGCAATCCGTGGGACGAGTTCGCCGAGAAGCACCCGGTCGGCACCGAAGTCGAAGGCGAAGTCAAGAACGCCACCGAATTCGGTCTGTTCATCGGCCTCGATGGCGACGTCGACGGCATGGTTCACATGTCGGACATCGCTTGGGGCATCTCGGGCGAGGACGCGCTGGCGCTTCACCGCAAGGGCGAAATGGTCAAGGCCATCGTGCTCGACGTTGATGTCGACAAGGAGCGCATCAGCCTCGGCATGAAGCAGCTCGAAAAGGGTGCTCCGTCGGCTGAAGGCGCCACCAGCGGCGGTTCGCTGCGCAAGAACCAGACTGTCACTGTCACCGTGCTCGAAGTGCGTGACGGCGGGCTGGAAGTGCAGGTTGGCGAAGACGGTGCGACCGGCTTCATCAAGCGCGCTGACCTTGGCCGTGACCGCGACGAACAGCGCCCCGACCGCTTCCAGGTCGGCAGCAAGATCGACGCGATGGTGATCGGTTTCGACCGTTCGAAGAAGCCCAACTTCTCGATCAAGGCGCGTCAGATTTCCGAGGAAAAGGAAGCTGTCGCTCAGTTTGGTTCGTCGGATTCGGGCGCTTCGCTCGGCGACATTCTGGGCGCCGCGCTCAAGAAGGGCCAGGATTGATCATTGAGGCGCTCGCCCCTCCGGGCGAGCGTCCTCGGTGCGTTTCGCGCTTCGCGCGAGCACCTGCGGGCGGCCAGTCGGCCTTGCGACACCTGCGGTGTCGACGCCGTCCTCAAGTAGCGCAGCGATAGGACAACAAGGAAGGCCCGCCCGCTCAACCGAGCAGGCGGGCCTTTTCACATGCCGCGTGCACGCGTAAGGTCGCCCGCATGATCCATGTTCACCAGTTCCCGTGCCTTAGTGACAACTACGGCTACCTCATCCACGACACCGACAGCCATGAAACGGTTGCGATCGATACGCCAGATGCCAAGGCCTATCTGCTCGAAGCCGATATGAAGGGCTGGAAGATCACCCAAATCTGGAACACCCACTGGCACCCCGATCACGCTGGCGGCAATGCGGCGATCCAGGAGGCGACCGGCTGCAGCATTACCGGCCCGGCCGAGGTCGCAGGCAAGTTCCCGGTCAATCGCATCATTGCGCACGGCGACACGGTGACGCTGGGCGAAACGCAGGCGCAAGTAATCGACGTTTCAGGCCACACCAACGGCCACATCGCTTTCCATCTGCCTTCTGCGGGCATCGCCTTTGTGGGCGATTCGGTGTTCGCGCTCGGCTGCGGACGGATGTTCGAAGGCCAGCCACAGCAGTTCTGGGACAGCATCAGCCGCATCAAGGCGCTGCCGCCCGAAACACTGCTCTACTGCGCCCACGAATACACCGCGTCGAACGCCAAGTTCGCGCTCCACGCTGATCCCGAGAATGTCGCTTTGCAGGACTACGCCGCCGAGATCGCCGACAAGCGGGCCAAGGACAAGCCCACGGTGCCGACGACGCTCCGCCGCGAGCTGGCGACCAATCCGTTCCTGCGCGCCGACGACCCTTCGATGATGGCGCGCTGGGGCGGCGCGGCCCCGCACGAGACTTTTGCAGCACTGCGGGCGGCCAAGGACAATTTCTAGCCCCATGCAGGCCCTTAGGGTCGATCGACTGACGGACGATCTGTCCGGCGTAACGCTTGCCGAAATCCCGGAGCCTGCCCGCGCGCCAGGCGAGGTGCTGGTGCAAGTTCGTGCGGCCTCGCTCAACTTCCCTGACCTGCTGATGACGCGCGGCGAATATCAGTTCAAGCCTCAGCCGCCTTTCACCTCGGGCCTCGAATTTGCTGGCGAGGTGCTGGAGGCTGATCCGGCGAGCGGATTTGCCCCTGGCGACAGGGTGATGGGCGGCAACAAGACCGGCGCTTTTGCAGAACGCGCTAGCGTGCCTGCCGGCAAGCTCTCAGCGATGCCACAGGGTATGGACTTCCCCGCCGCGGCTGCGATGGGCGCGGCCTATTCGACCGCCTTTACCGGACTTGTCGAACTGGGCGGCTTGCAGGAAGGCCAATGGGTGCTGGTCCATGGCGCAAGCGGCGGCGTGGGCCTTGCCGCCTGCGACCTCGCCCGCGCACTGGGCGCCCACGTGATTGCCACTACGGGCAGATCCGCCAAAGCAGAGCGCATCACCGCCCTCGCCCGCCCTGATGCCGTGATCATGGCCGAGGGTCGCTTCCGCGGAGCTGTGGCAGATCTCACCGGCGGTTCACTCGCCGACATCGTGTTCGATCCCGTGGGCGGCGATGTGTTCGACGAATCGACCCGCTGCGTCGCTTTCGGCGGCAAGTTGATGGTGGTCGGCTTCACCTCGGGCCGGATTGCCGACATTGCGACCAACGTCCCGCTGATCAAGGGCTTCAGCGTCGTGGGCCTGCGTGCCGGAGAATACGCCCGCCGCTTCCCCGA
Organism: uncultured Erythrobacter sp.; assembly: GCF_958304185.1. Classification (NCBI taxonomy): domain Bacteria; kingdom Pseudomonadati; phylum Pseudomonadota; class Alphaproteobacteria; order Sphingomonadales; family Erythrobacteraceae; genus Erythrobacter; species uncultured Erythrobacter sp. The sequence goes on along the minus strand of NZ_OY284433.1, from coordinate 20,992 downwards.
GCGGGGCCGTGCGATCCAAAGCGCGATCACCCGGCTCGCGGAAGCCGGAGCGATCACGCCCGCGATCGACCGGACGCTACCGATCTCCCGCTGGCGCGAAGGCTTCGACGCGATGGCGCGGCGAAAGCTGGTGGGCAAAGTTGTGTTCGTTCCGGGCGGGTAAGGTCGCACCAACGAAAAAGGGCGGCCTCAATGGACCGCCCCTATTTCCGTAGCCAGACGTGCCGCTTCGGCTCAGAGCGAGGCGATGACCTCGTCAGCGAGTATCTTGTCAGCGGCGCCATCATGCCGCTCGGCAATCAGCTTGCGTGATGCTGCAGCCGCCGCAGTCACAGCCTTGGCCTTCACCTCCGCAATCGCAGCGCGCTCAGCAGCCGCGATCTTGTCTTCGGCCATCTTCTGGCGGCGGGCGACCATCACTTCGCTGTCGGCTTCGGCCTTGGCGAGGATTGCGTCAGCCTCTTCGCGCGCGCCAGCCAGCATCGCCTCAGCGTCCTTTTCGGCGCTGGCGATTTTGGCGGCGTATTCGGCTCGCAGCGCTTCGGCTTCGGCGCGCAGGGTCTTGGCTTCATCAAGCGCCGAGCGGATCGCGGCGATCTTGGCGTCGAGCCCGCCGGTGATGATGCCGGGGACCTTCTTCCAGATGAATACCGCGATCAGCACGCTCATCGCCAGCGCGACCCACTGGTACGAATCGAGGCCCAGCACGCCGGGTTCGGCATGACCTTCGGCCCCGCTGGCGAGCAGCATCAGAATATCAGCCATGCGCCATAACCTCCTTGACCGCGGCCTGCGCTGCGGCGGGTTCCACATCGGCGCCAGCGACGCGGGCAACGATGTCGCGCGCGGCATCGGCAGCGACCGCTTCGATTTCGGCCATCGCGCTGGTGCGCGCGGCATCAATCGCGGTTTCGGCTTCGGCCAAGCGCCCGTCGAGACGGGTCTGCGCCGCGGCGAGCTTGACGCTGCTGGCAGCCGCGGCCTTGGCCTTGGCTTCACCGATCACGCCCTGCGCCGCAGCACGGTTGGCGTTTTCACGCTTGCGCCAGGCTTCTTCCTCGCTCGTCGCTTCATCGCGTGCGGTTTGCGCAGCCGCCAGATCGCCCGCGATCTGCTTGTCACGCAGGTCGACCGTGCCCATGATCTTGGGCACCATTCCAAGACCCACGAACACAAAGGTGAGGCCGAAGAACACCAGCAGCCAGAAGACCTGGCTCGAAAGTGTTGCAGCGATTTGTTCGATCTGAGGCATGATGGGCCTTTGTTACCGGCAGTTCAGCAGCGCACGCCGGGCGCGGCAGGACATGTCCCGCCCCGCCCGGCGCAGCACGGATCTTAGCGGAAGATCAGCAGAACGGCGATCACGAAGGCGAGCAGGCCGAGAAGTTCGGCGGCCGCGAAGCCGATGAACAGGCGGCCCTGCTGGCCATCAGCGGCACCCGGGTTACGCAGCGCGCCTTCGAGGAACGAAGCGAACACGTTGCCCACGCCGAGGGCGGCGAGGCCCGCACCGATCGCCGCGAGACCGGCACCGAGGAGAGCTGCAGCAGTAGCGTCCATGATTATAAACTCCTTGAGAAAAAATCTGTTTGTTATCGGGGGTAGTCGAGAGAGCGTTTAAGCCCTCAGTGAAGGTTTTCCGCGTCGTTGATGTAGAGCGAAGTCAGCAGCGCAAACACATAGGCCTGAATGCCCGCAACGAGGATTTCGAGCGCGCTGATCGCGACCATCAGCACGAAGCTCGGCACGCCGACCAGAACGCCGGTCCCAATTCCGCCGCTACCGCCAGCAATGACGAAGCTCGCCAGCACCTTGAGCAGAACGTGACCCGCCATCATCGCCACGAACAGGCGCAGCGCGAGGCTGAAGGGGCGGACCATGAAGGACACAAGTTCAATCAGGCTGATCGGCAGCGCCAGAAACGCAGGCGTGTTCGACGGCCAGAACAGTGAGAAGAAGTGGAAGCCATGCTTGGCAAAGCCAACGATCAGCACGATCGAGAAGCTCATGATCGCCAGCACGCCGGTCACGGTGAAGTGGCTGGTGAAGGTAAAGGCGTGCACCCCGGGAATCAGACCGACCGGCACCAGGCCGAGCAGGTTCCCAAACAGGATGAACATGAACAGGGTGAAGATGTAGGGGACATACTTGCGCCCCGCCGCGCCGACATTGGCTTCGAGCAGGTCGTCGATGAAGCCGGTCATGCTTTCGACCGCCATCTGCCAGCGTCCGGGCACCAGCTGGCGCTTCATGCCGCCCGCAACAAACACCCACACCAGGACAGCGGTGATCGCCATCCACAGTGCGGAATTGGTGAACGCGATGTTGATCCCGTCAGCCAGCTGCCAATCGGAACCCATAATGGGTTCGATGGTGAACTGCTTCATCGGATCGACCTTGCCGGCCTCGGCTGCTTCGAGATTCTGCACAGCCGCAGCCGCACTTCTTTCAGCTGCCATGATGCCTTCTTCGGCTGCCACGATCAAAAGATCCCCAAATGTTTCACATGAAACGCGCCCCTAGGTGGGGCCTAACGCGGTCTGGAAGGGGCCTAACCCTCACCATCCGGCCGCTGGGCCTCATCTGCGGGACGCGTATTCGCACCTTGAATAATCGTCCTGAAAGCCGACGCCGTTCCAAGGAATAGTCCAGCCAACAGACCCCAGGGCGCGATCCCGAACAATGCGTCTATCGCAAAGCCGATCACCAGGCCGCCGATAATCCCGCCCAGAAGACTGGCCAAAGCGCGGTTGCCGCTGCGGTAATTCGCATCGGTTCCCTTCACCGTTGGCCGGTTGCGTTGGTCTTCGCGCTCGCGTGCGGCCTGGAGCCGCGCTTCGAGCGCGTCGATCCGCGCATCCTCGTGAATGGGTTCTCGTGCAGGTTTCTCGTCGCTCATGTCGTGGTCTCTAAAGGCAAGGCCACGCCATGTGCAACAAGGTGCCCGCCGAGGGCGCCGCCCCCTTAGAAGGGGGGCTGTTCAGTGTCAACATCAGGCAGCCCGAGTTTTGTGCACCTGCGAAGAGAGCTTATGTCCCACCGCCCGGATGGGCTGCGGACAAATCACGGACAACGCACGTCGCGAACCGGCGGTTCAGCGGTGCGGGTCTGCCAGCTGCCATCGGGCGCGCGATATTTCTCGCCCGCCACAGTGCGCGCAATCGCCTCGCATCCGGCGGTCAGCGAATAGGCTTCGAGCGTGGTCTTCTTTTCCTTCGCCTTTTCGGCATAGATCGAGCGGCGCTTGATATTGATGTCATCAACCAAGCGCTGGAGCGCCGGATTCGCATCACCAACGATGCCAAGATAGCCGTCCGGCTGTTCGCCCACCTTGCCCGCGTCGCGCGCAGCGGCATAGGCCGGGTCGCGCTGTGCCAGCGCAGGCGTGGCCACCAGCCCAATCGCGGCCAGAGCAGCAAGCCCTGCAAGAACTGAATTGCGCATCATTGTTCCTCCTCAGGAAAACCGGACTGATCGGGCCTCAAGCAGCGAAGCGTTAGGCCCTCAAAAAATGTCCGCGTTCTCGTCAATCGTATTGGCCGCGTCTTCCGCGAGGGCATAGAGAACCTCTGCCCTGATATTGATATCAAGCTGGATCACGATCGGCTTGTCGGGTGCCTGAATATTGATGCACCCCGACAACATCGCCCCCAGACCCGTCAACGCGGCCATTGCCTTCACACCCGTTCCCCTTGCGCCGCCTCGGCTATGGGTTGCTCTGACATTGCAGAGGGATCGGGTCAAATTCAGGTGCGGCATGACAGAGGGTCGCTTTCTGGAGGTTGAACGGATCAAAGGCGCGACACGGCGCGTCATGGCTTCGGCGGCGGCGTGGCGGGGTCGGACGGCGGCGGCGCAGTCTCGGTCTGGCGCATGATCAACTTGCCGTTTTCCATCCGCAGCAGGCCCATATCGAAAGGATCGCCCCAAGCGGTCGGATCGGAATAGCCGCGCGCGATGATCGCCAATTGCGAGAAGTTCTGCGAGCGGACGTTGATCTTGAACTGGATCGGCAGCTTGGCGAGTCGCCGGGTGATGAAGTTCTGGCTGGTGCCGGCGCCCTGCCGCACCCCATCAAAATCGAAGCTGGTGATGATCTCACCGGCCAGATCTCCCGCAAGCCCGATGCGCATCTGCCGGTAATCGAGCGAGCGCAGCGCCGAGAAGGCGTAATTGCCCATTGCGCCCAGATCCTCGTAAGTCAGCTCGCCGATGTAGGCGACATTGCCGCCGCCCGCACGACTCAGCAGCAGGCCACCTTCGATCCGGCCATTGCCATTGGCATCGAATATGATCGGCACGGTGCCATCAAAGGTACCGGTGGCGCTGAGATTGGTCAGCTCCATCTCAGAGACGAAAGTCGCCGCATCCACCGCGATGATCTCGAACACGTAGCGGCGTTCTTCGGGCTTGCTGAAATCCATCTCCAGCGGGCGCATTTGCAGAGTGCCGCCCATGAACGGGAAGCGCGCGTCTTCGAGGCTGAGGAGCGTGCCGTTTTTCAGTTCGAACTGCACCTTGCCGGCCAGCACTTCAACGCCTGGATTGATCGCGGCGATAGTGACGGTCTGATCGGGCGCGGTGGTGAGGTTGATGAGGTCAGAGAAGACGACCTTGCCCGCCAGCCCGCGCACCGGGCCGAAGGCGGCGGCCAGATCAAACCCGTCAGAGCCAAAGGTGCCGCTGCTGGTGATCGCCTCGCCGTTCCAGTCCACCCGGCCTTCGCCCGTGATAGTGCCATCGGCGAGGGCGATGACCCCCTTGGCAAGATAGGTCAGGTCTTCGGGCTGGAGCGTCTTGTCGAACACCAGCCCCGGCACGATCAGCAGCGCACGGCCCGCAGCGGTGTCGAGATTGTGGGTGATCGCGACATTGGCGACACCGCGACCCGATTCGGGGTGGCGCAGCAACGCGTCCGCGGTGATGCGGTTGTCGGCCAGCGTGAGGCTCGCGCCGTTGGCGGTCAGCGGATCAAACCGCGCTTCGCCTTCCCCCGGACGATCGGAGAGGGTGAAGGCGGCGTTATCGAGCCGCAGGATGCTGTCGGCAAATCTCCAGCGCCCGCTGATCGCGTCGAGATCGAACGGCACTGCCGCCAATCGCGCCGTCCCGCCGGTGAACGCACCCGTGACATCGCCTGCAAGGCTGCCGGTGAGGCTGTCGGCGGCGATCCGCACTTCGCTGCCGCCAGAGCCGATTGTGGCGGCCAAGCCTTGGATGGCGAAGGGCTGCGGATAGCGCAGCACCACGCGATTGGCGGCTAGGCTGGCGGGGTTCTCACCCAGCGTGCCTGCAAGGTTCAGCGGCCCGGTGCGTGCGGCAAGGCTAAGCGCGTCGCGATAGGCGAGGATCGAGCCGTTGCTTTCGGGACACAGTGTGATTTGCTGGCCATCGAGCGCGAGGCCCGACAGCGCCAGCTTGGTGAACCGCAGCGGGGTGCAGCGCGTGCCTACCGCCAGCCCGCGCGCCAATGACCACGTGCCTTCGAGCGGCACGGCAAGATCGTTGACTGCCCCGCCCGGCAAACCGCCGCTGGCGGTGACCAAGCCGTCAAACGCAATCGTCCCGTCCGGCGTGGTGCGAACGGTCAGACGCGGGAGCGCAAGGCGGTTGGGACCCGTAGAATAGTCCGCCATCGCCATCCGCAGCGTCCAGCCGTCCGCTTGCTGCTGCATTCGGCCATTGATGCTGGGTAGCCCCTCCCCGCCTGCCAAAACATTGCCGCCGAGGCCCGACACGCCCTGTGCGCCAAGCCGCGCGCTCAAGCGGGAGAGCGCCAAAACGCGGGTACCGCTGCGGGTGGCGAGGCTCGCCTCAGGCACGATCAGCGAGGCGTCGGTGCCCTTGTGGCGGATGATCCCCTCGGCGCGGAAGCTCGCACCGTCGAGAGCGCGGGTGACGCCGAAGCGCGCCTTGGCGATGAGCGGGGCGAGCATAGTGCCTTCGAGCCCGCGCTCGGCGGCAGCGAGGCTGGCGGCGATGTCACTGGCAGGGGCAAGGCCGGCCCCGCGCACAGTGCCTTCCCACTGGCCGCTGGAGCCATCGGCCGCCCCGCGCCAACTCCCCTCCGAGCCAAGCCGCGTCAAACGGCCTTGCGGGCTTGCAACCCCGGTCAGCGCAAGATCATGGCCGAGCGCGAGACGACCGGGCGACCAGTTGATCTTCGCTGTGCCGCCAAGGCCCGAGCCGGTGAATTCGGCAAAGGCCGCGCCCGCACCGGTCACGCGGAAATCGGCTTCGGCGGCGGAAAAATCGGAATTGAGGCTCATCAGCGTGCCGATGTCGGCCTTCGCGAGACTCGCGCCGCCGCAATCAAGCCCACCGATCCGCAACGGGCCATCAAGTCTGGGGGCGCCATTATCCGTGGCAAGCTTGCCGTAAAGCGTAGCCGTCTCGGCCCGGCAGCCCTCGACCCCGATCCCCGGCGCAGTGGCTGCGAGACTTCCGACGAACCCATCGTCGATCCGGCCCGATCCTTCGAGCTTCACACCAATCCGCCCGTAATCGCTGTCGAGCAACGCGCGCGCATCGCTCAGCGTCACGTCGATGGCGGGCAGCGCAGGCGGCGCGTCCGAGCCGGTGAACACCAGCGGATCGAGCGCGCCGAGGCTGAATGTGCCGCCGCGCAGGCTCGCAAACAGTCGCGCGCCTTCCACACTCACGCGGCGCACCACCGGCCCGGTCCAGCCCACGCTGGTTTCGATCACCATCCGCCGCACAGTCAGGTCAGGCCGCGCCGGATCGCCGATCACGAGATTTTCGATCACCTGCGCGTTCGGGCCGATGCTGACGATGTCATAGGTCGCCGGAACGCCGCTTTGCTGAAGATAGCTGTCGATCACATTGCCCGCGATTCGTTCGCGGGTGAGCCAGGCGGTGCTGGCACCAAGGAAAACCGCAGCGCCCAGTCCGAGCGCGATGCGGCTACGCCAACGGCGCGGCCGGAGCCGCCGCGTGCTGCTGCCCTCCGGCACGGTAATGTCTTGCGCGTCCGCTTCCGGCATCGTCCCTGACCCTTGCGCGCATCATCGCGCAAAGGCAATGAGGCTGAATAGCCCAACGCTTTCCCGGAGGTCGCATTGCCGGAAGCTGAAGACACTTTCTCGTTTCTGGACGGCGCCGTGCCCGACTTCGATGCCGGCAAGGCGGCGGGCGATGGTCACCGCGCGCGGCTGCGTCATCGCTTGCTGACCGGCGGAGCCGAGGCGCTGGCGGATTACGAAGTGCTCGAATACCTGTTGTTCGCCGCCATCCCGCGCGGCAATACCAAGCCGATCGCCAAGGCGCTGCTGGCCCAATACGGGAGCCTTGCGGGCGTGCTCAACGCCGATCCCAAGGCCTTGCAGCGCGTGAAGGGCGTGGGCGAGAACAGCGCCGCCGCGCTCAAGGCCGTCGCCCTCGCCGCCCGCCGGATGGCGCGCGGTGAGATCATGGGCAAGCCGGTCCTCGGAAGCTGGCAGGCGCTGATCGACTACCTCACCACCGACATGGCGCATCTGACGGTCGAGCGCGTCAGGGTGCTCTATCTCGACACCAAGAACCGGCTGATCGATGATCACCACGTCGGCGACGGTTCAATTGATGAAGCCGCAATCCACCCGCGCGAAGTGATCCGCCGGGCGATGGACGTGGGCGCGAGCGCGATGATCCTCGTCCACAATCACCCCAGCGGTTCGCCCGAGCCCAGCCGCGCCGACATCCAGATCACCCAGCGCATCGCCGAGGCGGGGCGGCACATGGGCGTCACCGTCCACGATCACGTGATCATCGGGCGCGAGGGGCATACCTCGCTGCGGGCCAAGGGCCTCATCTAGCGCTCTTGCCATCCGCGCCCCGCCCGCCTAGCCCGCGCGGCGAGAATCCCGCCCCCAATGGAGCCGCCGATGGTCCCCCGCTATTCCCGCCCTGCCATGACTGCCCTGTGGGAGCCGGAGGCGAAATATCGCATCTGGTTCGAGATCGAGGCGCACGCGACCCAGAAGCTCGCTGACCTCGGCGTAGTGCCGCAAAGCGCGGCCAAAGCGCTATGGGACTGGTGGGCGACCAATCCCGCGATCGATGTCGCCGCGATTGACGCCATCGAAGCTGTCACCAAGCATGACGTGATCGCCTTCCTCGACTGGGTCGCTCAGCAGGTCGGCGAAGAAGCGCGCTTCATGCACCAAGGCATGACGAGCTCGGACGTGCTCGACACCACGCTTTCGGTGCAGCTCGCGCGGGCAAGCGACCTGCTGCTGGCCGATCTCGATGCGCTCCTCGCCGCGATCAAGACTCGGGCCGAGGAGCACAAATACACCCCCACCATCGGCCGCAGCCACGGCATTCATGCCGAGCCTGTCACCTTCGGGCTCAAGCTGGCGCAAGCCTATGCCGAGTTCGACCGCTGCCGTGCGCGGCTTGTCGCAGCGCGGGCCGAGATCGCGACCTGCGCGATCAGCGGCGCTGTCGGCACCTTCGCCAATGTCGATCCGGCGGTGGAAGCTTACGTCGCCGACCAGCTCGGCCTCGCCATCGAGCCGGTGTCGACACAGGTCATCCCGCGGGACCGCCATGCGATGTACTTTGCCACGCTGGGCGTGATCGCCAGCAGCATCGAGCGCCTCGCGACCGAAATCCGCCACTTGCAGCGCACCGAAGTTCTAGAAGCCGAGGAATATTTCTCTCCTGGCCAGAAGGGATCAAGCGCGATGCCGCACAAGCGCAACCCGATCCTTACCGAAAACCTCACCGGCCTTGCCCGGCTGGTGCGTTCGGCCGTCACCCCCGCGCTGGAGAACGTCGCGCTGTGGCATGAACGCGACATTTCCCACTCCTCGGTTGAGCGGTTCATCGGCCCGGACGCCACCATCACGCTCGACTTCGCGCTCGCGCGGCTGACGGGGGTGGTCGACAAGCTGCTGATCTACCCTGCGCGGATGGAGAAGAACCTCAACCGCATGGGCGGCCTCATCCATTCGCAGCGCGTGCTGCTGGCGTTGACGCAGGCGGGGCTGACGCGGGACGATTCGTATCGCTTGGTGCAGCGCAACGCGATGCGCGTATGGGAAGCCGACGGCGCCTTGAACCTGCTGGACTTGCTCAAGGCCGATTCCGATGTCACCGCGCGCCTTGCGCCGGGGCAGCTCGATCAGCTGTTCGACCTCGGCTACCACTTCAAGCATGTCGACACGATCTTCGCGCGGGTGTTCGGGTGACAGCAGCGATGCTGGACTCATCGGCACAATTGCTTAGGTTCACAGCCGTCGCAGGCCATCGGGAGAGGCAGACTTCGTGAAGATCCTTCGCACAATCTTGTGGGTTCTGGTCGGCATCGGCTTCCTGATCTTTGCGATCTACAACTGGCAGCCGGTCGAGCTGACGCTGTGGCAGAACCTCGTGCTGGAAACCAAGGTGCCCGTACTGGCGCTGTTGGCATTCTTGGCGGGTTTCCTGCCGATGTGGGCGCTGCATCGTAGCGTGGTGTGGGGCCAGAACCGCCGCATCCGCGCACTGGAAACCTCGCTCAAGAACACCGCCATGGCGCGGCAACGCGAAGCACAGGCCCCCGCTTTGCCGGTCGCCGATAGCGTAGTGGACAGCCCTGTGGACAAGCCGGGCACAAAGTCGGGAGAAGTGGGCGATCCGTTCAGCCCTTCCGACGCTGGTGCAGACGGAGGCGGAAAATGAGCAACCCGGTCTATCTGGCGCTCGATGTGCCGAGCCTCGAGCCGGCCAAGGCGCTGGTCGAGAAGGTGCGCTCGCATATTGGCGGGGTGAAGCTGGGCCTGGAGTTCTTCTGCGCCCACGGCGCGCACGGGGTGCATGAAATCGCGCATCTCGGCCTGCCGATCTTTCTCGATCTCAAGTTCCACGACATCCCCAACACCGTCGCCAAAGCAGTGCAGGCGATCCACGTCTATCAGCCCGCGATCGTCACCGTCCACGCCAGCGGCGGGCGCGCGATGATGGAGGATGCCAAGGCGGCTGCTGCCGAAGGCTGCAAGGTGGTAGCGGTGACGATGCTCACCAGTCTCGACACCAATGATCTGACCGCCACCGGCGTCTATGGCAGCGCCGAAACGCAGGTGATGCGGCTCGCAGAGCTGGCCCATGCGGCGGGTCTCGACGGGATTGTGTGTTCGGGGCAGGAAGTGGGCATGGTCAAGAAAGCGTGGAAGGACGGTTACTTCGTCGTCCCCGGCCTTCGCCCGTCAGGCGGGGGCACTGGCGATCAGAAGCGTGTCGTGACGCCGAGACAGGCGCGCGATAACGGCGCAAGCGTGCTCGTCATCGGCCGCCCGATCAGCCGTGCGGACGATCCGGTCGCAGCAGCGCGGGCGATCGAGGCGACGCTTTAGGCGCTCTTGTGGCTGACACGGCCACCCCCAACCTCCCCGCCCGCGGTTTCGCGGCGACGGCTGCGTTCTATGCCAAGCTCGGGTTTGAGGAAGATTACCGCTCGGACGGGTGGATGATCCTTTCGCGCGGGGATGTGACGCTGGAGTTCTTTCCATACCCCGATCTCGACCCCTACCAGTCGTCGTTTAGCTGCTGCATCCGGCTCGATGATCTGGGCGCGATCATGGCGCAGGTCGAAGCGAGCGGCGTGCCTGACGCACGCGTCGGCATCCCGCGATATCACCCCGCCGCGCCCGATCCGAGCGGACTGACGATCGCCTATCTGATCGACCCCGATGGCACGCTGCTGCGGCTGATCCAGAACGATTGAGTTTCCACTTATTCGTCACCCTGAACTTGTTTCAGGGTCCATTTCTCCTTACGCGCAGGCGGCTCGTTGCGGCACGATGGATGCTGAAACGAGTTCAGCATGACGAAGTTGGATCATTGAGCAGCCTTTCAATCACCCCGGCCTCTCCCACCGATGCGCCCGCATTGAAAGCGCTGCTCGAAGCCGCCTACCGCGGCGATTCGGCCCGGCAGGGGTGGAACCACGAGGCGGATATCCTCGATGACGAGCGGACCGCGCCGGGCGAGATTGAAGCTATGTTGGCCGACCCTGCCGTCACGATCCTGACAGCGCGGGATGATGACCAGCTGATCGGCTGCGTGGCAGTCACCATCAAGGGCACCGCGCTCGGCTATCTGGGGATGCTGTGCGTCGCGCCCGATCTGCAATCGGCAGGCCTCGGGCGGCGGCTGCTCGATGCCGCCGAAGATCACGGCCGCGCCCACGGGATCGCGGCGATGGAGATGACGGTGATCGACATCCGCGCCGCGCTGATCGCGTGGTACGAACGGCGCGGATATGCCCGCACGGGCGAGACCCGCCCCTTCCCTGTCCTTCGCGATCCGCCGGTCACTTTCGTGGTGCTGGAAAAGCCGCTCGGCCCGGCGTAAGGGCGCGCGATGCCAAGCGCTCTTGTCAAAATCTGCGGGCTGTCGACCCCCGAAACCCTCGCCGCAGCGGTGCAGGCGGGGGCGGATTATGTCGGCCTCGTGCATTTCGAAAAGAGCCCGCGCCATCTGAGCCTCGCTGAGGCCTCACGTCTGCGCGGGTTGATCCCACCGCACGTCAAGACGGTGCTGCTGGTGGTGAACCCCGCCCCCGCACTGCTTGCGGAGGCACTGCGCGAAGTGCGGCCCGATGTGGTGCAGTTCCACGGGGCCGAAACCCCCGAAACCCTCGCCCGCTTCCGCGCCGCAACCGGCATCGAAGCATGGCGCGCGCTCGGCGTGCGCGATGCCGCCAGCCTCGCCGATGCCGCCCGCTTCCACGGCGCGGCAGACCGCTTGCTGTTCGATGCTCCCGCTTCGGGCCTCCCCGGCGGCAATGGCACGCGCTTCGACTGGGACCTGCTCAAGGCCTACAAAGCGCCGACCCCGTGGGGCCTCGCTGGCGGGCTTACCCCGGCCAATGTCGCAGACGCCATCCGCCTCACCGGCACGCCGCTGGTTGATACCTCCTCGGGCGTGGAAAGCGCGCCGGGGATCAAGGACGTGGACAAAATCGCCGCCTTCTGCAAAGCCGCGCGGCTATGAACACGCACCTCAACTCCTTCCGCACGCAGCCCGATGATCGCGGCCATTTCGGCCAGTTCGGCGGGCGCTATGTCGCCGAAACGCTGATGCCGCTGGTGCTCGATCTGGAGCGAGAATATCGCAAGGCACAGGCCGATCCGGCATTCCAGGCCGAGTTCGACGACCTGTTGGAGCATTACGTCGGCCGTCCGAGCCCGCTCTATTTCGCCCCGCGCATCACCGAGGAATTGGGCGGCGCGCAGGTGTGGTTCAAGCGCGACGAGCTCAATCACACCGGCGCGCACAAGATCAACAATTGCATCGGGCAGATCCTGTTGGCGATGCGGATGGGCAAGACCCGCATCATTGCCGAGACCGGCGCGGGCCAGCACGGGGTCGCCACCGCCACGGTCTGCGCGCGCTTCGGCCTGCCTTGCGTGATCTATATGGGCGCCGAGGACGTCGCGCGGCAATCGCCCAACGTGTTCCGCATGAAGCTGCTGGGCGCAGAGGTGATCCCCGTCACCAGCGGCGGGGCGACGCTGAAGGACGCGATGAACGAGGGCCTGCGCGACTGGGTCGCGAATGTCCACGACACCTTCTACATCATCGGCACCGCCGCCGGCCCCCATCCCTATCCCGAGATGGTGCGCAATTTCCAGAGCGTGATCGGCAAGGAAGCACGCGCGCAGATGCTTTCCCGCGTGGGCCGCCTGCCCGATCTGCTGGTCGCCTGCATCGGCGGCGGGTCGAATGCGCTGGGGCTATTCCACCCCTTCCTCGATGATCCGTCAGTAAAGATGCTCGGCGTCGAAGCGGCGGGTCACGGCTTGGACGGCGATCAGCACGCCGCGAGCCTGCTCGGCGGCACCCCCGGCGTGCTCCACGGCAACCGCACCTATCTGTTGCAGGACGAAGACGGCCAGATCACCGAAGGCCACTCGATCAGCGCGGGCCTCGATTACCCCGGCATCGGGCCGGAGCACGCATGGCTGAAGGAATCGGGCCGCGTCGATTACACCGCCGTAACCGATGACGAGGCGCTGGAAGGCTTCCAGCTGCTGTGCCGCACCGAGGGGATCATTCCTGCCTTGGAACCCTCGCACGCCATCGCCGCCGTGGCGAAGGTCGCGCCGACCATGCCCAAGGACTCCATCGTGCTGATGAATCTGTGCGGGCGCGGGGATAAGGACATCTTTACGGTGGCGGAAAAGCTGGGGGTGGAGCTTTGAGGCAAATAGCCCTCTCCTCTTAAGGGGAGAGGGTTGGGAGAGGGGAAGTGAGCAATGCGTGACCCGATCCTCACCGAGCGGGCCAAGGCCATGCGCAGAGAAATGTCCGAGCCTGAAACGCGGATGTGGCTGGCCTTGCGCGCTGAACGTTTCGACAGCGTCAAGTTCCGCCGCCAAAAAGTTATCGGTCCGTATATTGCCGACTTCGCCGCCAATGCCCCCAAGCTAGTGATCGAGATCGATGGGGATAGCCATGCGGATCGAGAAGCATATGACGTGGCCCGGACGCGATTTTTTGAACAGCAAGGTTACACCGTGATCCGGTTTACCAACAGCGAAGTGATGACGAATATGGAGGGTGTCTTGGAGCGATTGAGCGAGGTGATTGCACAGCTTAGGGCCTCGCCCCCTCTCCCAACCCTCTCCCCTGAAGGGGAGAGGGCTAAGTGACCCGCCTCTCCACCACCTTCGCCGGGGCCCGCCCCGCGCTCGTCTGCTTCATCACCGCGGGCGATGGCGACACGGCGGCCAATCTCGATGCGCTGGTGGAAGCCGGCGCGGATGTGATCGAGCTAGGGATGCCCTTCACCGATCCGATGGCCGATGGCCCCGCGATCCAGAGCGCCAACCTGCGCAGCCTCGGCGCGGGCACGACCACCGCCGACGTGCTGCGCTACGCCACCGATTTCCGCGCCCAGCATCCGCAAGTGCCGCTGGTGCTGATGGGCTATGCCAACCCGATGGTGCGGCGCGGGCCGGAGTGGTTTGCCGTTGCCGCCGCCGCTGCGGGCGTTGACGGCGTCATCTGCGTCGACATTCCGCCTGAAGAGGACGACGCGCTCGGCCCAGCCTTGCGCGCCAAGGGCATCGCCCCGATCCGCCTCGCCACCCCGACGACCGATGCCGCGCGCCTGCCGCAGGTGCTCGCCGGGTCCGAAGGCTTCCTTTATTACGTTTCGGTCGCCGGGATCACCGGCAAGCAGCAGGCGGTGCAAGCCAGCATTGAAGAAGCCGTAGCGCGGCTCAAGCAATCGACCGATTTGCCCATCGCGGTCGGCTTCGGGGTGCGCACGCCCGAGCAGGCCGCTGCCATCGCCAGGGTCGCGGATGGCGTAGTGGTTGGCAGCGCGCTGGTGGAAATCTGCGGCGAATATGGCGCTGCGGCTCCGGCCAAGCTAAAGGAGCTGACCGCAGCCCTCGCACAGGCTGTCCATTCCGCCCGTCAGGAGCAAGTGGCATGAACTGGTTCACCCGCGTCCGCAGCACGCTCGGCTTCTCGTCGGAGCAGAAGACCACGACCGAGAAGGATCTGTGGATCAAGTGTCCGTCGTGTCAGGAAATGCTGTTCGTGCAGGAATATGAGGCGAACCTCAGCGTCTGCCCGAAGTGCGAACACCATGGCCGGATCGGCGCCGATGCGCGCTTGGCGCTGCTGCTCGATCCCGGCTTTGAAGTGCTGCCGTTACCCAAGGTCACGGAAGACCCGCTGCAATTCAAGGATACCAAGAAGTACACCGACCGGCTCAAGGCAGCGCGCGCTGCCAACCCGCATGAGGACGCCTTCGTGGTCGGCTCAGGCTTCATCGAGACGCGTCCCGCCGTGGTAGGCGTGCAGGACTTCAGCTTCATGGGCGGCTCGATGGGCATGGCCGTGGGGCAGGCCTTCTGCGAGGGCGCGCAGAAGGCGCTGGATCGCCACTGCGCCTTTGTCGTGGTGACGGCGGCGGGCGGTGCGCGGATGCAGGAGGGGATCCTCTCGCTGATGCAGATGCCGCGCGCGACTGTGATGACGCGGCGGCTGAAGCAGGCCGGACTGCCCTATATCGTGGTACTGTCCGATCCCACCACGGGCGGCGTGACGGCCAGCTATGCGATGCTCGGGGACATCCACATTGCCGAGCCCGGCGCGTTGATCGGCTTTGCGGGCCAGCGCGTGATCCAGGACACGATCCGCGAGCAGCTGCCCGAAGGCTTCCAGCGCGCCGAGTACCTCCACAAGCATGGCATGGTCGACATGGTCGTGCCGCGCCGCGAGTTGAAGGCGACGCTGGGGCAGGTGCTCGACTATCTCACCCCGGTGAAGGCGGCGTAACGGCCCCATGCGCGACTTCGGTCGGTCGGACGACCCGCGCGTTCAGGCGCAGCTTGATCGCCTTGCCCGCCTTAGCCTACCGCAAGGGCGGCTCGGGCTGGAGACGATCCGCGCCCTGATGGAGCGGCTCGGCAATCCGCACCGCAAGCTGCCGCCGGTGTTCCATGTCGCGGGCACCAATGGCAAGGGATCGACCTGCGCCTTCCTGCGCGCGATGCTGGAGGCTGAGGGATACCGCGTCCACGTCACCACCTCGCCGCATCTGGTGCGCTACAATGAGCGCATCCGCTTGGCAGGCGAGCTGATCTCCGACGCGGCGCTGGCCGAGGTGCTGGCGGAGGTGCTCAATGCAGGCGAAGACCTCGCCCCCAGCTTCTTCGAAGTCACCATCGCCGCCGCCTTCCTCGCATTCAGCCGCACGCCAGCGGACGCCTGCGTGGTCGAAGTCGGCATGGGCGGGCGCTTTGATGCGACCAATGTGCTCGAACCCGAGGCGCTCGCAGGCTGCGGAATCGCCGCGCTGGGCCTCGATCACGAACGCTTCCTCCTCGCGCCCGAGGAGGGCGTGCCGACCGAGCCGATGGCTCGGATCGCGTTCGAGAAGGCGGGGATCGCGAAGGCGGGCGTGCCGCTCGTGACGCTGTCCTACCCCCCCACGTCCAACCGCGAGGTGATCGCCGCAGCTCAGCGCGCAGGCGCACCGCTGGCGATGTGCGGCGATGCGTGGGATGTGCGCCCCGGCGTCATGACGACCTACCGCGATCAGGTGGGCACCTTCACCTTTCCCCGCCCCGCTCTGGCAGGCGTGCATCAAGTGCAGAACGCCGGGCTGGCACTCGCCATGATCCAGCACCAGGATCGGGTGACGGTTGATCCGCTGGCGATGGCCAAGGGGCTGCTGAACGCCCGCTGGCCTGCACGGATGCAGCGCCTCAAGGCAGGCCCGCTCACCGGCACGCGCGAAGTGTGGCTCGACGGCGGGCACAACCCCCAGGCGGGCGCCATGCTGGGTGAGCACTTTGCCGCGCAGCGCCTGCACCTTGTGATCGGCATGATCGAGGGCAAGGACCCCGCATCGCTGATTGGCCCACTCGGCCCCACCCTCGCCAGCATCACCGCGGTGCCGGTGCCGGGGCATGACTGGCATCCAGTGCACGCGTTTGGCCCCAAAGCCCGCCCTGCCCCCGATGTGCCAGCGGCAATGGCGCTGATCCCCGATGACGGGCTGCCGATCCTCATCGCCGGTTCGCTCTACCTCGCGGGCGAGGTGCTCAGGCTCAACCATGAGCTGCCGGACTAGCCCATTCGCCCCGTGTCCCCGCCCGTGTTGGAGACACATGAGACACTGTCCAAGAACAGAAAACCTCCCGCCCCGCACACCCGCTTTCACGCAGGGGATGGGAGCGGGAAAAAAGTCGTCATTCGCTGACGATGTCACCCGCGATGCGAGTAGGAAAGCGCCCGCGACAAGGCTTCCGCAGCCCCGAAGGTCAGACCAGCTCAGGCTCGGGCGGCGGCGCGTTTTCTGGACGGCCAGAGCGCGCCTGCCGCACCCATTCGATCACGCACAGCACCACCGCGAATGCGCCAATCCCGGTCGTCAGCAAGAACACATCGTAATAGCCCCGCTCCTCGATCATCTGGCCGAGCGCCGGGCGGCCCAGCGTCCCCACCAGCATCGTCAGCGAGGACAGCAACGCATATTGCACCGCGCTATAACCCTTGGCGACCACGCTCGAGAGATAGGCGACGAAGGCCGCACCGGCGATGCCGACCGCGATGTTCTCCGCGCCGATGGTCAGCATCAGCCGCGCCATGCGATCATCCGCGCCGAACTGTCCGGCGAGCCAGGTGAAGCCGGTGAAGTCGCTCGCCGCCTGCATCCGCGCGCCGCCCACGGCGAGATCGGCATAGAGCAGGTTGGTCAGCGCCGCGATCACCGCGCCGAGCGTCAGGGTGGTCATGCGGCCGATCACCGTGAGCAACGTACCGCCCAGCGCGAGGCCCACGATCAGCGCGCCAACCCCAAAGAACTTGGAGGCAATCGCCACCTCGTCCTTGGTATATTGCAGCTCGCCAAGATAGAACGGGTAGGCAAAGCTCCCCCAGATCGCGTCGGTGATGCGGTAGGACAGCACCAGCGCGATCACCAGCACCGCCGCCCATTTCAAACGCCCGATAATCTCCGCCAAGGGCAGGATCAGCGCGCGGTAGCCGTGGTCGAGTGCGGTGTCGTAAGCCGTGCGCGCGGGCGCGTCGGCGGTCAGAACATGGCGGCCCTGCTTGCGCATCGACTCCAGCCAGCCTGCGATGAGGCCGGGAATCACCACTGTCGCGATCACGATCAGTGGGCCCATTTGCGTCACGAACTCGGTCGAGTCCGGTCGCGCTTCGGGGGTGGCGGTCAGCGAGCGGACCATAAACACCAACACCGTCACCATCGCCCAACCCCACAGCAAAGCGACCGCGCCCAGCGCCATCGCGCGGGTGCGCGGTTCGATCTGTCCTACTTGCCGCAATGTGCCAAGGTTGCTGCGCTCGTCCGCCAACGCCGCCACCGTCCGCTCGGCATCGGGCGCGAACAACCCTAGGAAACCCACGAACAGCAAAATGCCGCCCATGCTGGCGAACACCGTGGGCCAACCCAGCCGCTCGGCCATGAACAGCGCCAGCGCGCCGCCCACCAGCGCGGCGACGCGGTAGCCCATCTGGAACACGGTCGAGAGGATGTCGATCGTCGCCACCTCGTCCGCCACGTCCACCCGCCAGGCGTCGATCACCACGTCCTGCGTTGCGCTGGCGAAGGCACCGATCCCGGCGAGCAGCGAGAACACGCCGAGCGACGACAGCGGATCGAGCAAGGACAGCACCACAAGGATACCTCCCAGCAGCAATTGCGCGGTCACGATCCACTGCTTGCGCTTGCCCAGCCGCCGCAGCCCCGGCAGGTCGACCCGGTCAAGCGCAGGCGACCACAGGAACTTGAAAGCGTAAGCGAGGCCAACCAGCGAGAACACGCCCATCGTCTCGACATCGACCTTGGCATCGGTCAGCCACGCATAGAGCGTGCCGAGCAGCAGCGCATAAGGCAGTCCGCTCGCAAAGCCGAACAGCAGGACATAGCCGGTCTTGGGATGACGCAGCGCCGCCATCAGCGCGAGCCAGCGCGACAGGCGTGTGCGGTGTTCTAGGGCGGCTTCGGCCATTGACGATCCCATGCTGTCGGGGTGGATTTGCTCCGGCCCGGTTTCGTGCCACACTAGGCGCAGGGAAGAGGATGAGAAAAGAGCGATGAACGCCGCAACAACAGATTTGCCCCGTTTGAGTCCGACGCCGGGCCAATTGGCGCTTGCCGAGGCGATCCGAGAGGGTCGTGCCAAGGTCGCTGGCGGAATCCAGACAGTGCCTGCGAGCAATTACACGAGCCCCGATCACTTCGCGCGCGAAAAAGCGGCGCTGTTTGACAAGCTGCCGCAGGTGCTCGCACCGTCCGCGCTGCTGCCGGAAGCGGGTATGGCGGTGCCGCATGATGCGACCGGGCGGCCATTGCTCATTACCCGCGATGCCGAGGGACGCGCGCACGTCTTCCTCAACGTCTGCCGCCACCGGGGGACGCGGTTGGTGGAGGGAAACGAGTTGGTGTGCGCCAAGCGACTCGTCTGCCCCTATCACGCCTGGACCTACCGGCTCGACGGCGGGTTGCTTGCCCTGCCCCGGCCCGAAACCTTCCCGGGGCTCGACAAGGCGGATTACGGCTTGGTCGAACTCCCAAGCCTTGAGGCTGGCGGGTTGATCTGGTTCGCGCCGGTCGCGGATGCTGATTTCAGCGATGCGCAGGCCTTGGGCAATGATCTCGACGCCTTCGGCCTTGGCAGCGCGCATCTGTTCCGGCGCAGGACGCACACGGTGAAGGGCAATTGGAAGCTCATCATGGATGCCTTCCTTGAAAGCTACCACGTCACCCGGCTCCACGCCGCCACCATCGGGCCGTTCTTCAAAGACGGGATCACCGCGGGCGACCAGATCGGCCCGCACCAGCGTTCCGCCGTTGGGCGGCTGGAGGAGATGGAAAGCATCGACCTCACCGACATGGCGGCGCTGCGCCGGGTGGTGACGTTTGCCTACCAACTACTCCCAGCGACCGTGATCGTGCCTAGCCCGGACTATGTGAACGTCATGGTGCTGATGCCGCAGGCGGCCGACTTGACCTTGGTGGAAGACTTCATGCTCATCCCCGAAGCGCCCACCACCGAAAAGGCGCTGGCGCATTGGGAGAAGAGCTGGAATCTGCTCGACGGCGGAGTCTTTGCGTCGGAGGATTTCCGCGCCGCCGAACTCGGCCAGCAGGGGCTTTCCTCCGGCGCAGTCGAGCACATCACGCTCGGCACGCTGGAAGGCGGGATCGCACGGTTCAACCAGATCGTAGCTGAAGCCTTGCGGGCGGCGCCCTGATTGGCATTTGGCCGGTCGCATTTCTGAACGAAATGCTTTAGGCGCGCCCCATGCCTACCCAGCCCCCCCGCTCCGAAAATCGCCCCGAAGGCGACCGTATTGCCAAGCTGCTCGCCCGCGCGGGTGTTGCCAGCCGCCGCGAGATTGAGCGGATGATCGCCGAAGGGCGCGTGGCGCTGGATGGCAAGGTGCTCGATACGCCTGCCACGATCCTCGCCAGCCTCAAAGGGGTGACGGTCGATGGCAATCCCGTCGCTGCCGCCGAAGTCACGCGGCTGTTCGCGTTCCACAAGCCCACCGGATTGCTGACGGCCGAGCGCGACATGGCGGGCCGGCCGACGATCTATACGGCGCTGCGCAACGCCCTTCCCGCCGGCACGCCGCGCCTGATCCCGGTCGGGCGGCTCGATTTGAACACTGAGGGCCTGTTGCTGCTCACCAATGACGGTGGGTTGAAGCGCACGATGGAACTGCCCGCCACCCAAGTGCCGCGCACCTATCGCGCCCGTGCTTTCGGTGTGGTGACACAGAGCCAGCTGGAAGATCTGATGGACGGGGTCGAGATCGACGGCGTGCGCTACGGCTCGATCGATGCGAACCTCGAACGCTCCTCTGGCCGCAATCTGTGGATCGAAATGACCATCACCGAAGGCAAGAACCGCGAAGTGCGCCGGGTGCTGGAATATCTGGGATTGCAGGTCAACCGCCTGATCCGCACCGGATATGGCCCGTTCAACCTCGGCGATCTGCCGCGTGGGCAGGCGGTCGAGCTGACCGGTAAGCCGGTCGCACATTTCCTGTCGGAGATGACCGGCACGCCGATCCCGCGTGGCGGGGTGAAGAAGGCCGACAAGGTGGTGATCGCAGCCCCGGAAAAGGCGCCGCGCCCGCCGCGCCCTCCCGCGCGCAAAGGCCCTTCTGCTCGTCCCGCTCCGCGCAAAGATGCCGCTGCCGCAGCGATTCCGCGCAAGGATGCTGAGCCTGCAAAAAGCTCCTCGCGCAGAGGTCCGCCTGCTGCCCCTGCGCCGCGCAAGGGTGCCGAAACCCTGACCAACGCGCCGCGCAAAGGCGCCCGCGATGGGCCGCGTCCGCCGCGCTCGGGCGCAGGCGCGCGCAAGCGTCCGGCGCCGACACGCGGGCCTCACCCCGCCGCGAGGTCCGCGCAAATGAGGATTATCGCAGGCGAGTGGCGCGGTCGGAAGCTCGCCGCACCCAAGGGCGACGGCACTCGGCCCACAGCAGACCGCGCGCGCGAAAC